>DASYXM010000076.1:0-38249 GCA_035934795.1 Bryobacteraceae bacterium
TTGGCCACCAGGTCATCAGAGAGCGTGGTAGTAAGACGAGCAAACCCGGGACGCCATCCAGCGACTCCCCAGTCCCCTCGGGCGAACACGCGCTCAACATCATGGGCGGCCAACACGCACGGCGATAAGTCCGCGAAGCCCCGGCCGCCCGCAACGCCCGAAGTGTTTTTATTGTGGGGCAGGCCCGTGGCCTGCAGCGGCCTCTCAGGCCGCCAGCAACGGCACTCGCATTTTCACACTCGTAGTGTTTTTCACGGCATGGGTGTGCTCGGCAACGTCCGATTTCACCCTTCTGTCTTTGGTCTCCTGTTTGCAATCACGGACAATGTCCCGCCCGGCAACCGCGCTTTTGCAGATCGCCGATATCCTCGAGCTTCACCGGTACGAATCCGTTGCGATTCGGCATCTGGATTTTCGGCAGGCTCTTGGCGTCGATGATGTCGCTCTCCTGGACAATGCCGTTGCGGAACAGCAGGAACGCGGTCAGCGCGTAAACCTCGCTCGCTGCGAGCGATCCTCCCTGATTGGGCGGCATCGCGCGATGGATGTAATCCCAGATAGTGGTCGCAAACGGCCAGTAGCTCCCGATGGTCCTGACCGCCTGCGGAGTATTCAGCGTGCCTTTCCCGCCCATTAAACGCGGACCGAGCGAGCTTCCCTCTGCGGTGGGCCCGTGGCACGCCGCGCACTTCTTGGCGAAGATCTCGGCGCCTTCTTTCGCGGTGCCGCTGCCGGGCGGAAGTTCCTTGCCCTCCGTGCCTACCGAGATGTCCCAGGCTTGAATTTCTTCCTTGGTGGGCGCCCTGCCGACGTTGTTATAAGATTGCGCCCACGCGAGCGTCGACGCCACCACGACGGTCAGCGCGAGGAATCCTCGCGAGGAAAAAGGGGGACAGACAACTCTGTCCACGGCCGATAGCCAACGTGGGATCGCTAGTTTGCCAGCGGGGACAGAGCAGTCTGTCCCCTTTTTCCACAATCCTCTAGACCACCACATTGCGAACGCTCCCGTCGCGGTTCACTCTCCAGGAATGAATCGCGTTGAAATTGCCCATGTCCAGGGTTCCCGCAAGCTTGAAGTAATCCATGTCGACCTTCCAGACTTTGGCGATCTCCTGGATGGCGGGCTGCACCTGCTTCCGGTCGTCGGTGCAGCGCGATTGCAGCACGGCGTCCGAACCGTCCCAATTCCAATCCATCCTGAATCGCGTATGCGCCTTGCGCGCGGCCGGCTCCTGAATCTGCGCGTCTTTCCACGAGCGCCCGCCGTCGGTCGAAACCTCCACGCGCTTGACCGTCCCGCCGCCGGACCAGGCGAGGCCGGTGATCTCGTAAAACCCGGGTCCGTTCAGCTTCTGCCCTCCCGACGGCCGCGTGATCACCGACTTCGGTCCGTGCTCGGATTCGAACCAGCGGGACGTGCCGTCCAATCTCAGGCTGGGGTACGCGGTGCTTTCCATCTTGGCCATGTAGGGCAGGTCCACCAGCTTGATGCGCCGCAGCCATTTCACGTTGCTGATGCCTTGCCAGCCGGGAACCAGCAGCCGCAGCGGGTAGCCTTGTTCGGGACGGATGGGCTCGCCGTTTTGGCCGTAGGCTATCAAGCAATCGTCCATGGCCTTGTCGAGCGAAATACTTTTGGAATGCTTGATTGCATCCGCGCCTTCAGCCAGGATCCAGGTCGCGCCCTTCTGCACGCCGGCCTCTTTGAGCAGCGTCGAGAGCAGCACGCCGCTCCATTCGCTGCAGCTGGTGAGCCCGTGGGTATCCTGTACCGTCGCGTTCTCCGACATTCGAATTGCGCGGTTGGGACCCGACGTCGCGCTGTTGCCGTGGCATTCCACGAAATGGAGCCGCGAGACCGAGGGCAGCCGCCGCAGATCGTCCATGGTGAAGATCAGCGGGCGGTCCACCATCCCGTGGATCAGCAGGCGATGCTCGGCGGGATCGATATCCGGCGGATCGTAGCCGTGCGAAAGCACGAAGTGGAGCGCGCCCGGCGTAATGGTCCCCACCGAATCCTGCAGCGGGCTCCGGAATCCGTAGTCGCGCATCGGCCCCAGCGCGGGAGGCCACAGACCCAGGCTCCCGATGCGCGAGGATTTCACGAAGCGGGAGCGCTCGCCATGAGCGTGCAGGCTATCTTTCGAGCGCGCCTCGGACGTTCCCACGGGACCAGGCGTCTGGCCGCTCGCCGATTGCTTCGCTCCCACCGCCACACCGGCCAGCGCTGTTGCGCCTTTCAGGAAACGGCGGCGAGGAGATTTCTTCAAATCCATATGTCCTCCTATGCCATCACGTTGTAGTTTGCAATGATTCTATCCTACAGCGCGGCGAAATGCGGTAGGAGCGTATGAGCCGGAGCGGGTCCGTCAGAGGAAATGCGCAGCACAATTCCGTAGGCTTGCCAGCAGGGCAGGCCTTCCGGCCTGCGCCGGACCCCCGGTTCGGCTCTTCCCACCTACACTAGCCGATATAGTCGAACAGGGTCTTGCGCGGAAGCTGCGCCCACGACCCCAGCGCGGCCTGCTGCTGGGTCTGCGCCTGCGTGAGATCCAGGATCGACTTCGCGAGGTCGGCGTCCTGCAAGCCGGCGACCTCGGTCTGCAGCTGGGTTTCGAGCGTCTGCCCGTCGGTGGTGGCGCTGGCCACCTGGTTCTGCGCGGTACCGTAAAACGCGAGTTGGCTGTTCAGAAACTCGCCGACCTTCGCCAGGCCGTCCAAGGACGTCTGAATCGCCGCCGAATCGTTATTCTTGAGGGCCGTGCTCAGGCTCTCGATCGACGTGAAGACGTTGGTGGTGGGGTCCGCGGAATCGAAAATCTGCTGAGCCGTCAGCGCTACCGTAAAGGTGGCGCCCCCGGGGGACTGCACCTGCCGCGTGGAAGCCGACCCGCCGTAGGCGCTGACGGGTGGAATCTGAGCGGCGTCGTAAGTGTAAGGAACCTGCTGGTCCCGATCGCCTGAAAATATGTACCGCCCTTCGATCCTGGTTGCCGCCAGGCCCACCGTCCGCTGCAGTAGTGCGTCAACCTGCTGGGCGATGTCCACGCGGGCGGCCGCCGTCTGCGTATCGGTCGCTCCCTGCGCGGCGAGCGTCTGCACCTGTTCGAAGGTCTGCACGGCGTTCTGGAGCGCCTGCTCGCCGGCATCCACCTCGGTCTTGACGCGGCCCAGGTTGGTCAGCACTTGCTGGGTGGAAGCCAGGTCCGCGTGCGCTTCGAGCAGCAGAGAGATGGAGTCCGGCGCGTCGGAAACCTGGGTGATCTTCAAGCCCGTGGAGACCTCGCGCTGGGCGCTGGTCATGGCGTCGCCGATGCGGTTCAGATTATCCAGGAACTGCTGTGCGGACGGATTCAGGGTGCTGATCATTAGAGCCGCCTCACTTCCCCATGCCGATTCGTCACCTGTTCACTCGGCCATGCCTGTTCACTTCCCCATCTCGATCACTTCACCATGTCGATGACGGTTTGCGTCAAACTATCGAGCGTGGTGACCAGCTTGCCGACCGCCTGATAGGCCTGCTGGAATTCGAGGAGCTTGGCGGCCTCGGCGTTGAGCGAAACGCCCGTCGCGGCGGCTCTCTGCTGGTGAGCCTGATCGAGCAGGTTCTGCTGGGCGGTTTGCTCCTGCTGCGCGTCGGCGATGTCGCGGCCGACCTGCCCGCCCAAGTTCCCGTAAGCCTGGGTGACGGTGAACCCGTTGACGAGCGGCTGGGTGGCGAGCTGCGCGATCGCGAGCGCGTTGCCGTTGCCGCCCGGAGCGGCCGCCGTAGCCGCCGCGATCCGATCCGGCGCGATGTTCGTAACGCTCAGCGTGGCGGCGGCTCCCAGGGCGGCGTTGTACTGGAAGAGATTTACCGCTGGCGGATTGCCGTTGCGGTCGACGCCGAGCGATAGCTGATTGTTCACGGCATCGGCGAAGCTTTGGGCGACGGTGTTCAGAGAAGTCACGTAGCCCGGCAGCGTGACGTTCGCGGTCTGCAACAAGGCCCCCAGCGTCCCGCCATTGTTTTGCAGCTGGGCGGTGATATCCTTTCCCTGGGAGTCCCGCACGGCCGTCTGGGGCGCGGAGAAATCGGCGGAAAGGGCATAAGCTTGGGCGCCGATCACCAGCGGCGCCTGCCCGCCCGCGAAGACGGTGAACCCTCCGTCCGGAGACTTGAGCGCGGTGTAGTGGACGAATTGCGAAAGCTGCTCCAGTGCGGCGTTCAATTGAGCGTCGAGACCGGCATTGTGGGAGGCGTCGGGGCTGGCGCGGAATTGTTCGTCGATGCCGGCAATCTGCGCCGCCAGATCGTTGATCGAGCTCACCGCGTTGCGGATTTCGATGCCCACGTTGGCGGCCGTTTTTTGAATGCCGCCGGCGTTCTGGTTGAACCGCTGGGCGAGCGTCTGGGACGCGTCGATCACGCCCTGCCGGCTCACTTCGTCGTTAGGATTCACACTCAACTGCGAGACGCTGTTGAAGAACGCGGTCAGGGCGCCGGGCACGCCGCTCGCGCCCGTGGTGTCGAAGAATGGCTGGATCTGCGCCAGGTCGGAAGCCTGCTGCTGCGCACCGCCGAGCAGCTCCGTCTGGCTGCGCACGGCCTGGTCGAGATACGCGGAGCGAGCGCTGATCAGGTCTCCAGCCATGACCCCGCCCCCCAGCCCCGCCGCCGGGTTGAACGTCATCGCCACCAGCGATTGATCCTGGCTGACGTAGCCGGGCGTGTTCGCGTTGGTCACGTTGTTTTCAATGACGTTGAAAGCGCGGTCGTAGACCCGCAGCGCTCCCGCCGAATTCAGCAGCGACGTTAACAGGCTGCCCATACGGTCACCCGTCGATCCGGATGCTGGATGCGGCGTTGAGCGGCGCGGGTTTTCCCGACGAGACGTAGCCGCCGGCTGCGGTCGCCAGGATCGCCGCCCACCCGTTCGTGAGCTCCCGGCCGCCTTCGGTCAGCCGCTCGACGACGCCGACTTCCCGCGCCAGCGCCGCCAGGTCCACGGCCATGCTCCCGGCCGGCGCGGTTCCGCTCGCGAGCGCCCGCTCCAGTTCTCGCATCGATGCGACTGCCTGCTCCAGCTCCGGCAGAGCTTCTTCGATTTCCCGCGGAAAGGGTAAGACCAGCGCAACGCGCATACGATCAAGCTGCCGGCGCGTGCCCTCGACGCTGGCCTGCATGTTCATTCTTATCCCTCTTGCCTATTCCTTGACAGCGTCGTTGAGGATGGCCGCCGCCGTCGCTTGCGCATCGACGGTATACGTGCCGCTCGCGTAAGCGCGCGTGAGCTGCTCGAGCTTGGCTTGCCGCTCCGGCGAATCCGCCGCGAGCGAACGCAGGCTGCGCACCAGTTCGGAAAGGCGCACATCGTCGGATGGCCCGGACGGCGCCGCGCCGGTGTTCGGATTTCCACGGGCGGGGACTTCTGGACGTCCCGTTTGCAGAGCCCTGGCAGCAGCGGCAGCGCCCAGCGAGGTGGAGTTCGGATCGTTTACCTTCATGAATGGTCCGGCGGGCTGCACCCGCTCTTGAATCTAGTATCGACCCATCGGGCGGCTTTTATAGCGCGCGCGCTGGATTATCCGCTTCAGTTCTTCCTTACGCCATACCCTGGCTGGACCACGCTGCCTGGCCTAACCCGCAGCAGGAGGCTCCAGCTGATCCATGAAGGCATAACAGATCATATGACAGATGATGTGGTGGGCGTCCTCGATCCTTCCCATGTGCGGTTCCGGCACGCGAATATTCAACTGGGCCAGCGCGCCGAGCTTTCCGCCGTCGCGTCCCGTCAGCGCCAGCGTCCGGCAGCCCAGAGTGTTGGCGAACTCCATCGCGCGCACCACGTTCGGCGACTGGCCCGATCCGCTGATGGACATGTAAACATCGCCAGGCTGGGCGAAATTCCGAAGTTCCTCGACCAGCGCGTCGGCGTAGCTTACGTCGTTCGAGTAGGCGGTGAGGGTCGGCAGATTCTGGCCCAGCGCCTGAATGCGAAAGCGCGTGCGTTTGCCGAAGCTCGCTCCCTTCACCATGTCGCAGACGAAATGGGCGGCGGTGGCGGCGCTGCCGCCGTTTCCGGCGACGTATATGGCGCGCCCGGCGTCGCGGGCGGCGGCCATCCAGGCGATGGCCTGGTTTACCTTGGCCGCGTCGATCAACGCTATGGTCTCGAGCAGCCGCTCGCGATACGCGGAAGGATAAGACATTTCTCGTGTCCATTGTATCCCGAGGCTCGTGTATATAATGAAGCTCGCATGAGCACATCCGCGCGCGGCCCGCGACAGCGCTGGACCGGAGATTCCCTCTACCTGCTTGAAAACCTGATTCTGAAGGACTTCCGCGTGCGCTACCGGAATATGTCGCTGGGCGTGCTGTGGTCGCTGATCAATCCTCTGGTGATGATGGGCGTGCTCACCTTCATCTTCGGGAGGGTCTTCGGCGGCGATCGTCCGCCGCTGTTTCCGGTGTTCGTTTTGTGCGGGCTGGTGCCCTACAACTTCTTCACGCTGGCGTTCCTGTCGGGGACGCTATCGATCGTCAACAGCGCGCCGCTGGTGAAGCGCGTCCCGGTGCCCCGCGAAATCATTCCGGTGGTCGCGGTGCTCTCTCACGTCGTGCATCTGCTGATCCAGGTGGCGCTGCTGATCGCGTTCGCGCTGGGCTATGGATTGCGTCCGTCGGCGGCGTGGCTGTGGCTGCCCGTCGTGTGGATCCTGTACGTGATCTTCTTGTGCGGCCTGTCGCTCGGTTCGAGCGCGATCAACGTCTACGTCCGCGACACGCGCTACCTGGTGGAATCCTTTAACATGGTGCTGTTTTACCTGGTACCGATTTTCTATTCGTTCTCGATTATCCCGCCGCGCTATGCCGCCATCTATCAGTTCAACCCGGTGGCGGCCATGGTGCTGGCGACCCGCAATATCCTGCTGGACGGCAAGGCTCCGCCGCTTTCGCTGGTCTCGAATCTGGTGGTGGTCGCCGGGTTCACAGCCGCGCTCGGGCTGCTGATTTTCTCCCGCCTCAAGCCGCGCTTTTACGAGCACATCTGATGAGCGGGCCGGCCAACGCGAACGGCGCGGTTCGCTTCGATCGCGTCACCAAGAGCTTCGTGCAGCACGCCGGGCGCAAGCTGCTGCGCGACCGCATCGCCGATATGGTGTCGCCCTCGCGCCGCCGCCGTCTGGAGGTGTTGAAAGACGTATCGTTCGCGGTGGCGCCCGGCGAGAGCCTGGGCCTGGTCGGCCCCAACGGCGCGGGCAAGAGCACGCTGCTGAACCTGGCCGCGGGAGTGCTGGAGCCTGACTCCGGAACTATCGAGGCGGGCGGGCGGGTCGGCGCATTGCTGGAATTGGGCGCGGGCTTTCACCTCGATCTGACGGGCGCCGAAAACCTGCGCATCCAGGCCGTCCTGATGGGCCTGTCGCGCCGTGAAACGCACGAGAAATTCGAGGAAATCGTCGAGTTCTCCGGCGTTCGCGAATTCATCGGGGAGCCGCTGCGGACGTATTCCTACGGTATGATCCTGCGCCTGGCGTTTGCAGTCGCAGTGGGCGCCGCCCCCGACGTGCTGCTGATCGACGAAATGATCGGCGTGGGCGACCAGGCCTTCCAGGAAAAGGCGCATCAAAAGATCCAGGAGCTCCGGCGCGCCGGGCACACCATTCTGCTTGCCTCGCACGCCGAGGATCTGATCGCGTCGCTGTGCGACCGCGCGATGTGGCTGGAACGCGGGCGCGCGATCAAGATTGGGACGGCGCAGGAAGTGCTGGCGGCTTATCGCAACACCGCGACCGCTGAACGTTAGCCGAGCGTCCGGGCAGGCTCCCGCGCCTGGCCGGGGGAGTATGATGGTGGGTGGATGGAGACCAATGTCGGGCCTTACCACGCACGAGGCCCCTTTCGTCGAGCGGGCGCGCTCCCACGGCGATCTGTATATCCACCAGCCGTTTGAGCTTTACACGGACGAAAACCACGACGCCTGGCGACGCCTCTACAGCCGGATGATTCCCCGGTGGGAGCGCTACGCGAACCGGCATTTCCTGGCCGGCATCGATGCTTTGTGCCTGGCCCACGACCGCGTGCCCCGCCTGGAAGACGTCAACCGATTTTTGTGGCCCCTAACGCGGTTCAAGGCCAAGGCGGTCAGCGGCTACGTGCCGGCGTTCGTGTTTTTCGATTGCCTGAGGAACCGGGAGTTTCCCACCACCATCACCATCCGCCGCTCCGACCAGCTCGATTATTTGCCGGAACCGGATATTTTCCACGATGTCGCCGGGCACGTCCCCATGCACACGGACCGCAATTTCGCCGAGACGCTGGTGCGGTTCGGAGAATGCGCCCACACGGCGGCGGAATTGGCGGCCGGAATCCGCGACCCGCATGAACGAGCCCGAACGCTCACCAGCATCTACCGGGCGATGGCGCGCTTCTTCTGGTTCACCATCGAGTTCGGGTTGATGGCCTCGCGGGAGGGCGTCAAAGTGTACGGCAGCGGGCTGTTGAGCTCCTACGGCGAAATCGAACACGCCGTCGAATCGCCGGACGTGCAGCGTTACCCAATGCGGCTCGAGTGGGTGATCAACCAGAGCTTTGAGATC
Organism: Bryobacteraceae bacterium; assembly: GCA_035934795.1. Taxonomy (GTDB): domain Bacteria; phylum Acidobacteriota; class Terriglobia; order Bryobacterales; family Bryobacteraceae; genus Palsa-187. The sequence continues at coordinate 8,587 of DASYXM010000076.1, forward strand.
GACCACTACCAGCCGCTGTTATTCGTTGTGGATTCGTTCGACCATCTTTTCGGCCTGGTGGGTTGCCTGGAGCGATGGATGAGGGAGGGGCGGCTCAATCACGTGGCGCCCGGCGAGCCTTCGGTCGATGAGGCCGACTTGCAGAGCTTCCTCACCGCGGAACTGATCCGGCCGAACGCGTGACGAGCGGTTCGCGGAGCGGCCCTCTTTCAGTTCGCGGAAACTGGCGCGGCCAAGGCGTCCGCCGCGTGATAGGAGCTGCGCACCAGCGGACCGCTCTCCACGTGCCGGAAGCCCAGCTCATAGCCGAAGCGCTTCAGATCCGCGAACTCTTCCGGCGTCACGTGGCGGATCACCGGCAGGTGTTTCAGGGACGGCCGCAGGTACTGGCCGAGCGTCAGGATATCGACGTTCGACGTCCGCAAGTCGCGCATCACCTGGTGCACTTCCTCGATGGTCTCGCCGAGGCCGAGCATCACGCCGGATTTCGTGGGGATCTCCGGACGGCTCCGCTTGACGTGCGCCAGCATGTCGAGCGAACGCTCATAGCGCGCGCCCAGCCGGACCGTTCTATAGAGCCGCGGAACCGTTTCCGTGTTGTGATTCAAAACATCGGGACGCGCGGCGAGGACCGTTTCCATGGCCTCGTGTGAGCCTTGGAAATCCGGCACCAGGACTTCAACGCCGCATTCGGGAAGCCGCTCGCGGATGGCTTGAATCGTCAGCGCGAACAGCTCCGCGCCGCCGTCCTTGCGATCGTCGCGGTTGACGCTGGTGATCACCGCGAACTTCAATCCCAGCGCCGCGCAGGCTTCGGCGACGCGCCTGGGTTCGTCATAATCCACGGGCAAAGGCGCGCCCTTCTGCACCGCGCAGAATCCGCAGCGCCGCGTGCACATGTTGCCTAAAATCATGAAGGTCGCGGTGCGCCGGTTCCAGCAATCGCCTATATTGGGGCACGCCGCGCTCTCGCAAACCGTGTGCAGGTCCAGACGCCGGACGAGCTTTTTCAAGCGGTCGTAATTTTCCCCGACCGGCGCGGGCGCGCGCAGCCAGGACGGGCGGGGAAGGGGCTTGGGTTCGATGCTGACCAGCACGGTAATTCCAGTGTATCTCCTGTACTAAGGCGCGCGGCCTGCCCGCTCCGGATCTGCCCGTAATCCGTCGTTAAGAAAGAGTTCGGCCAGGGGGCCGAACGCGGGCGAGGACGCCGCCCTACAAAACGCGGGTAGGGCGGATCGCCTGATCCGCGGCCGACGCCCTCGTCGGCCACCCCACGGGTGACGCGGCGTCCAGGATCTCCGACAGCCCCGTGAGGCTCCCGCACCGATTATGAATCCTTACCGACGGATTGCGGATCTGCGTCGGGGGAGCTTGCTATGGCAGGGCCTCTCAGTTGAACTCGGCGAATGGTAGAATGGTAGTGAATCTTCTAGAAAGAGAGAACGCGTTGAGTCTCAACGTCAAGGACCCGGAAGCGCATCGCCTGGCCCAGGCGATTGCCGTGGAAACCGGCGAGAGCCTTACCAAGGTCGTCATTGATTCCCTGCGCGAACGGCAGGCAAGGCTCGAAAAGCGGAAAAGCAAGGCAAGCTTAGGCGAGCTGATGGCTATCGCAAAGCGGGCTTCGCGGGCCGTGAAGCGTCCCTACGTGGACCATTGCGAGTTGCTCTATGACGAGCGGGGGCTGCCGAAGTGATTCTCGACACTTCCGCGCTGGTGGCGGTCCTTTTTGAGGAACCGGAGGCGGAGAAGTTCGCGCGGTTGATTCTGCAAGCCGATGTCTGCCGCATCAGCGTGGTGACCCATCTGGAGCTCTCCATCGTGCTGGAGCGGCAAGCGAGGCCGGAGGCCGCACGGCAGGCGGAGGCGTTCCTGCGCGCCGCATCCATCGTCATCGAGCCGGTGACGTTGCAGCAAGGCATTCTGGCGCGCCAGGCCTACTACGACTTCGGGAGAGGCCGCCATCGAGCCCGGCTGAATTTGGGCGATTGTTTTCCATACGCACTGGCAAAGGCCCTAAACGAGCCGCTCTTGTATAAGGGCGATGACTTTGCCAGAACCGATGTTCGCGCGGTGCGATGAAGTCGTTTCCCGGGCGCTTTGAAGACTTGGTAAACGCGACGGGAGAAGTTGAGGACCATCGCCTCAGCAGGTTTTAGAATCAACACTATGTCCAATCCCTGGCTGAACATACCGCTTGCCGACTACGAAGGCCACATGCGATCCGACGAAGTTCAGCAACTGGACGCGCTGTCGGAACTCTTCGCCGCCGCACTTGAGCGATGTCAGCCTACGTCCGTTGCCGTACTAGGAGTGGGCGGGGGAAACGGACTCGACCGGATCGATAGCAGGGTCACCAAGCGTGTTGTGGGGCTGGACTTGAACCAGAACTATCTCGATGAAGCCCGAAAACGGTACGGTGGAACGTGCAACCTCAGTCTCCATTGCGTTGACCTGGCGGAAGAGCGGGTTGAACTGGAACCGGTACATTTGGTCCACGCTGCCTTGGTCTTTGAACACGCCGGAATCGATCGCTGCCTTGAGAATGCGGTGTCTCTGGTAGACGGCGGCGGTGCCCTCTGTGCAGTGCTTCAGCTACCCAGTCAAGCAGAGCAGGAGATAGGCTCAACCAATTTTTCGTCAATGCTGACCCTTAAACACAACTTCACGTTGGTCGCCCCCATCAGCTTTCAGTGGAAGTTGGCTAGCGTCGGGTTTCGAATCGTACACGAAGTACTTCGCCCTGTTCCAGCGGGAAAGGGCTTATGGATGGGAGTCTTCGAGCGATACTGAGAGTCTTCTCCAGCCTAACGGCGTAGCGTTTACTAGAGCATTTTCGCAGTTATCGTGGTCCGTTGTGGGGCATGGCTTCCGCCTTGCCGGGCTTCTGCCCGGCGATTCGCCAAGAGCAACGAGCAAGCCGCGCAGAAGCGCGGCTGCAGCCCGGAAGGGCTGCCCCACAAGAACGGTCTACGTTATCTATGAAAATGCTCTAGCCGGACGGCGACGACTTCTACAGGCCTCCCAGCCGATTCTCGATAATCCGCGATTCGTCAAACCCGCGCGTGCGCCGGAAGAACTCGGGAGCTTTCTCGAACGCGGCTTTGGGGACGAAGCCGACCAGCTCGCTTTCGGCGACCGATGTTCCCTGCCGCGCGGCTTCTTCCTGAATCGTGCGGTAAAGCTCGGCGAGGGGGATTTCCGCGAAATTGGTCAGATTCATCGACACCTGGGCGCGGTTCGAGGAAGCCAGGTGCAACCCCATGGCTTTGACGAAGCGGAATCCGCCGGAGGATTCGCGGACTGTTTGTGCGATCTGGCGGGCAACACCGACATCGGACGTTTTGAGATTCACGTTGTAAGCGATCAGGAAATGACGGGCGCCCACCATCACTGCTCCCGCCGTGGGATGCTCAGCAACATCGCCGATATCTGGAGGCCGGCCATCGAAGCCCTTGCGCCGGATGTTCTGAAGATGCCGCCGTTCAGGAATGCGGGCTGCCGCTTCGTAGAAATACACGGGCACGCGGAAGCGCTCCCAGATGGCCTCGCCGGCCTGGTGGGCGATCTCGACGCAGTCTTCGAGGGTCGATCCTTCGAGCGGCACGAACGGAACCACGTCGGCCGCACCCACGCGCGGATGCACTCCATGATGTTTGTTCAAATCAATGCGCTCGACGGCCGTGCCGACCGCGCGGATCGCGCCTTCCCGCACGGCGTCCGGGGGCCCGGCGAAGGTCACCACGCTGCGGTGATGATCGGCATCGGCTTCCCATCCGAGCACGGTCACGCCCGCTGCGCTGGCGATAGCTGCCGCGATGTCCCGGACCACGCCAGTCTCGCGACCTTCGGAGAAATTGGGGACGCACTCGATCATCTATACAGTCACCGTCGCTGTACGATCATAAGGAGTGCGAGCCGTTCGACACAACCGAAAACCCTCAGCGCCATCCTGCAGGAAAGTGGATCGGTATATAAGATGATCCGTCCCGAAACAGTCGCTCAGTTGGCCGACGCTCTGCGAACTCTTGCGGAGGCGCGTAAAACGATCCGCCTGGGCGGAAATTTCACGAAGGATCGTATCGGCGGTCCGATCTGCCCTGCCGACGAAACCGTCTCGACGTCGGCCATGCGGCGGCTGCTGAAATACGAGCCCCGCGATCTCACCATCTCCGTCGAAGCAGGCATGCCGTGGGCCGACCTCGAACGGACGCTCGCAGAGCAACGGCAGATGTTGCCGCTCGACCCCGCTTTTTGCTTGGAAGATCCAGGAGCCACGGTTGGCGGCGTGATCGCGGCCAATCAGAGCGGGCCGTTGCGCCGTCAGTATGGAACCGCGCGAGACATGGTGATCGGGATGACGTTCGTCACACTCGACGGCCGCGAGATTCGCACAGGCGGCAACGTAGTGAAGAACGTCGCCGGCCTCGACATGGGCAAGCTGATGGCCGGGTCGTTCGGAACGCTGGCGGCCATCGCGGCGGTCAATTTCAAGGTGTTTCCGATCCCACCCGCATCGCGAACCTTCGTAATGGAATTCGGGGCCGCCGCGGATGCGTTTGCCGAGCGCGACCGCATCCTGCGCGGCCAATTGCCGCCCGCGGCCATCGACATCGTGAATTGGGGCCCATTCGAACAAAAGCAGGCGTTTCGTCTGCTGGTGCGCGCGATGGGCACGGCGGCCGTGGTCGAGCGATTCACACGCGAGTTCACCCATGCTCGGGCGCTCGATGGCGACGAGCAGACGGCGCTGTGGCGCGAAATCCGTGAATTCACGCGGCAGTTCTTAGACGCGAATCCATATGGCGCGGTCGTGGCGATACCCTCTTCGCTGAGCTCTATGCGCGAGGTGGCTGAAGCCCTGAACATGCCTTTCATCGCCAGAGCAGGCTCCGGAGTGACGTACGCTCACTATGCGGACGATCCGCCGGCCGTCGCCGTTCGCGACGACGCTGAGATGATGAAGAGAGTGAAGCGGATGTTCGATCCCGAAAACCTTCTGAATCGGGGGCGCCTGTATGGCTACCTCTGATACGAGGGCGCCGGTGAACATTCCGTCATCGGCGGACGCTCCGCAACAGGCGGATCTCGATAAGTGCGTCCACTGCGGCCTGTGCCTGAACGCGTGCCCGACGTATCGCGAGCTGCACGTGGAAATGGATTCGCCGCGCGGGCGGATTTTCCAGATGAAGCAGGTAGCCGCGGGCGCGCCGGTCACCGAAAGCTATATCCGGCACATGGATCTGTGCCTGGCGTGCCGGGGGTGCGAATCGGCGTGCCCTTCCGGCGTGGCTTATGGGAGGTTGATCGAAGGGGCGAAATCGCAGATCGAACCGCATCGGCGGCGTTCGTGGCTGGAGCGCCTGCTGCGTCGATTCGTGTTTGAAACGCTGCTGCCCAGCCGATCCTGGATGCGGCTGGCGGGTTCGCTGCTGCGCGTTTATCAAGCCACGGGGTTAAGGGCGCCGCGCTTCTTCCCACGGCTGCGGGAGATGGAGAGCCTGGCCCCGCGAGCGGAAACGCCGTTTTTCTTCGAGCAGATCGGCCGCGTGTTTCCCGCGCGCGGCGAACGCCGTTATCGTGTCGCGTTCCTGGCGGGTTGCGTCGCGAACGTTTCTTTCGCCCGCCTCAACGAGGCAACCGTACGCGTCCTCCAGGCCAACGGCTGCGAAGTGACGATTGCGGAACGGCAGACCTGCTGCGGCGCGCTGCATGTCCATTCGGGATTGCGCGACGCGGCGCGCGGCCTCGCGAGGCGGAATATCGATGCATGCCTGAGCGGCTCCTTCGATGCCATCGTCACCAACGCCGCCGGCTGCGGATCGACGCTCAAGGAGTATCACGAGCTGCTGGAGCACGACGCCGCCTACGCGGATCGCGCCCGGGAATTTTCCGCGCGCGTCAAGGACGTCACGGAGTTTCTGGCCGGTATTGAACCGCCCACCGGGCTTGCCGCTGGTCTTGGAGAGGTTCGCGAAACCGTGACGTACCAGGATTCCTGCCACCTGGCGCACGGGCAGGGGATTCGCTCGGCCCCGCGGGAGCTGCTGCGGCGCATTCCGGGCTTGACCCTGCGCGAAATGCCGCTCGCCGACGTGTGCTGCGGCAGCGCGGGGATTTATAACGTCGTCGAGACGAAGATGTCCATGGAAGTTTTGAAATCCAAGATGGCGTCGGTCAACGCCAGCGGCGCCGGCCGCATCGCGACGGCGAATCCGGGATGCATGCTGCAATTGCAGGCGGGCGTGAAGCGATTCGGACGCGGCCAGCGCGTCGCGCACGTCATCGAGATTCTGGACGAGGCTTACCGAAGCGCAACGCCCGATAATCCGGCATCTCCTCGCCCCGCCCGTAACGGCTGAGCAGGATCGCCGTGGCGTGCAGCAGCGCGCCCATGCCCACCCACACCTGCCAGTGCGAGAAAACGCCGCGCATGGTGAATTCGCCCACCAGGCTCATGTCGGAGGCCAGACGCCAGAATCCCAGGACATACGCCATCAGCGAGATCGGATAGAGAAGGGCGCTGCCCGCGAGCGCCAACTGGGTATTCTTTCTCCGATTCCGGACGAGGGCGCGGCCTTTTCGGAGCGTGACTCGAACGATCATACAGCAAATCGTCTTAATCCCAGTGTAACAATTCCAGGGAGCCAATCCATCCCTAACGTGGCGTGACGGTCCCCACGCCGGATGCAGGCAGTGATAAAGTAGGTAGCCAAGCAACAGCGGACGACGCGGCGGGGGCCGGGGACCCTGGGTGAAGGCTGCCTACTCGTCTGATCGCGAGCCGAAGGAGACGGGCGATGCGGCTACTGCGGATGAGTGTCACCATGTGCAGCGTGGTGACCGGTGTGGGCCTGAGTTTCACGGGCCAGCGTTTGGCGGGTCAGGACCTTAACGGGGAGGCCTGGAAACTGGAGGCCAAAGGCGACGCCTCCGTGGCTCGGGACCAACTGCGCCGGGCGGCGGAGAACGCTCCGAACGATCCGCTGGCGGTGGAGTCCTACGCGGTTTTTCTCGATCGCCACCGCGACCCCGCGGCGCGGGAGGTGTACCAAAAACTCAGCGACTTGCTGGCTCGCAATCGCGCGAGCGCAAGCGAACGCGCGCGCATCGCACGGCGCCTGGCGACGCTCGATCTGATCGCGGGCGATCGCGACGCGGCGGCTCGGCACCTGGAGGATTACCGGTCGGCCAGCGGAACGGGGCTGACGCTTGCGAGCGCGGCGCCTCCCGCCCCGAAAGCCTTCATCGAGATTCCCGGACCGCTGCGCTCCTTCGGACGCATGGCCGCCGTGACGCCGGATTCGCCGCCCGAGGATTTGCTCGCCGCGCTGGCCCGCAACATCATGCTGAACGGATATTCGGCGACGCACGGCTCGGACGCGCTGGAGCCCACCGAGTACCTGAAGCTGTTGCAGCGCTATCTCTCGCAAGCCCGGGAAATCGAAAAACTCGCGGGCCCGAGCCAGGTTGTGCGGATCGAAATGTGCGAATCGGCCGAGACCGGCGACGTGCTGCGCGTCCTCGGCTACCGCATGCGCGGCGGCTGCGGCTCGGACGTGGTGCTCGAAACGGTCAACGCGTCGCGTGCATTTATCACCATCGATTCGGGCTTCCCTCTTTCGGATCTGGAACAGGCGCTGCGCACGAATCGCCCGTTTTCGCTGGACTATCACCGCTCGCGCATTCCGATCCTGTTCGGGACGGAATATTGGACGCAGGACGCGGGCAAGAAAGACAACGCCGAGTTCATCGATTATTTCCTGAGCGACCCGACGCTGTGCCGCCTGTATTCGGCCATGTCGGCGCTGGACCCCGACACCGCCGACCAGATTCGCAAGGATATGCCGGCGCAAAAGGCCAAGGTCTACGCGCACGTACTGGATTTCTTCGGCGGGATGTTCGAGATCCGCGGCGGCAAAGTCACCCCGCCCGGTGGCGCGCGCTCTGAAAAAGCGTGGGCGGACCTGGTGGGCGTCCCTCCCGAGCGCGGCGCGGCATTTATCGAACGGCTTTTCGCCAAGGACGACGGGTGGCTGGCGTCGTATTACGATGCGCTCGCGCGCATCGGCGGGCCGGTGCAGGATTATCTCACCGAGCCGGATCGTCTGAAGCGCTACTATGCTGCGCTGCGCGGACGCGTCACCAGCCCCGGCCCCGCGCGTCCCGTGTTCCGCTCCAGCACGGACCTGGTGCTGCTGACCGCGCGGCTCCGTCTGAACGCCGACGGCCGGCCGCATCTGCCGGGAGGGCTGGAAGTCTGGAAGAACATGTTCGCGGGCAAGACGGCGTCCAGGTACGATCCCAGGCTCGCCAAAGCGGCGCTGGGCTGGAAGGAGCCGGAAGAAGTTGTGGAAGCCTTCTTCGGGCTGGCCAAGAAGATCGCCGACAACGAGCCGCTGAAAATCTTCATGGCGCTGACCGACGTGGAGCGCAATCGGACGAAGCCGCTCGAAGCGGCCACCGTCGATGCGCTGGTGCGCGATTACAGGCTGCTAGGCTCGCAATACTCGCTGCTGGCGGATGTGCCGGCGCTCTCCGACTCGACCATCCTCGCGTTCCTCGAAGCCGCGCGGGCGAACGCACAGATGAAGGATATAAGCTTGCGAACCGACGCCGCGGGAACGCTGCAGGCGCTGGCCGCGTTCTGGCAGATCTTCGCGCGCCAGGGAAACATCGCGCCCACTGAAGCGGATGCGGCTTTCGCGGCGGTGCTCAAGCCGTTCGCCAAAATCCAAAATTCACGCGAGATTTTCGATGCCGGAGAGAAAGGCGTCCGCGCGCTGCTGGACGCGGCGCACGCCCCGGCCACGGGATCGCCGCAGGATCATGTCTTGGATCTGCTGGCCGGCACCAAGCCGACGGCAGGCGCCGATCTTTCCGAGGCCCAGCAGCAGATGTTGCAGGACATGACCCGCGCGTTCGAGGCGCAGAGGCTGGTTTCGCTCGAAACCCTGTTCTCCCTCGCCGACCGGCTGGATGGCACGGATCAGAAGACCGACCCCGCCCAGACCGCAAAACTGGCCGCGCGCATTTCCGAAATCCAGCTTCCGCGCGGCTCTCTCACCATCCGGGAACGCACGGAAATGTCGGTGGGCTACTGGAACGACCGTCACATCGACTTCGAGCGCAAAACCAACTTGCGGGCGCTGATCGATAAAGCCGGCTCCGATCCCCAGAAGCTGCGCGACGTGCGCGGGGCGCTGGCGCCTCACCTGCGCGACACGCTGGTGGGCCTGGTGTACATCCACTATGCGCCGCCGGGCGCGCAGATCCTGTACACGAATCCTCTGTTTGTCCGCAATCACGATTTCTTCGGCGCCCCGGATCGCCAGCGCACCTGGAGTCCCACCGACGTTTTCGGCAACGGGTGGCCGGCGAACGCGGGCGGCAGGCTGGTGGGGTCGCTCTCGGCGCTGCCCTACGCGCTCGCCGAAGCGGAGCAGAACTTCCTGATCCCTTCGCGCGAGCAGGCGCTGATCTGGGGCGACCTGGTTCCCCAAATGATGCAGGCGGCCGTCATTCCGCGCTTTTGGAACGTGACGCCGGCGCAGCTCCACTGGGTGGGCCTGCACATGTCCTACGCCGAAACCGCGCTTGCGGAAGCGGCGCTCGATAGCTCCGCGCGGCAGCGGGTCGTCACGGCGCTGAACCCCTACGTTCCACCCGCGCGATTGAGGAAGGTGGAAACGCTGCTTGCTTCCGGCGACGTGCGCGCCGCGCTCGATCACGTGGTTCCTTCGGAAATGTATCTGATCACGAGCGTGCTGGCGCCGGCCGACCGCGACTCCGGAATCGCCGGGGAGATCCGGGAGCTCGCCGCCGAGGCTCCCGAGGAGCTCTCGCCGCGCGTGATTTCCCACGCATTCGGGACGCCCAAGCCCGTCCTGACCAATTCTTATCAGCCGGAGCTGCTGAACCTGCGGGCCTTCCCGACGCTGATGGGCTACTCCAGCCGGATTCTCGCCGAAACGTGGGAATCCAATCTGCTGTTCTACGCCGCGCTGGCCGATCAGGTGCACATCCACCCGGCGGAGCTGAATTTGCTGGTGCCGGGATGGACCCAGCAGACCGTCGAGCGGATCTTCGCGACGCATCTGGAGGACTGGCCGGCGCTGCTGCGCTCGCTCCGGCAGGTGGGCGACGACGTGGTCCAGAAGGCGCGCAAACAGGTGGTAGCGGCCAATTAGAGCGGAATGTTTAGGAGGATACGACCTTGCTTCGCAGATTGAGTCTCGTATTTGCGCTGGTCGCCATCGCGGTGGCGCAGGACCGGCCAACGTTCCGCGTGAAGGTGGACATGGTGGTGCTCAGCTTCACCATCACCGACAGCAAGGGCCACTACATAAACGGCCTGCAGCCCAAGGATTTCAAGATTCTGGAAGACGGCATTCCGCAGAAGCTCGCGACCTTCGCCGAGGGCACCAAGCCGCCCGCGGACGTGGCCGCCGACGGGGTTTCGCTGAAGCCCATCCCGGTGACGGAATCCGGCAAGATCGAGGGCCGCAGCGACGCGTTCGTGGGAACCAACGTCTTCGTGCTGTTCGACACCAGCAATTACATGTATCGCGGATTCGTGTACGCCTCCGACGCGATCGCCGATTTCATCCGCGGGCTGGATCGCACCGATTCGGTCGCGGTGTACACCTATAGCCGGAATCTGACGCGCGTCGCGCCGCTCGGCAAGGAGCGCAACGAGGCGGTTTCCGGCTTGCGGAACGCTGTCGCCGGGGACGATTCGGCGCTCTACAACTGCCTGCTGCTGACGCTACGCGACGCCGCCCACATTCCGGGACGCAAGGTGGTGATCGTGTTTTCGAACGGCCCCGATAACGCCAGCATGGTGGCTCCCGACGACGTCCGCGCCGTGGCTGAGGACGAAGGCATCCCCATCTACGTGATCTCGACGAATGAGGTCACCAAGGATCAGGTCTCCTCGGGCGTCTTCAAACGCATCTCCACGGGCACGGGCGGAAAATCGTATTTCGCCAAGACCTGGCAGAAGCAGGTGGAAGCGTTTGAAGCGATCCGCGAGGATCTGGGCAATTCCTACACCGTGACGTATTATCCGCAGCCGAATCCCAATGAGGGCTTCCGCAAAATCGCCGTGGAAGTGACTTCGGACGTGGGCAAGAAGTATCGTGTCCAGGCGCGTCCCGGCTATCGCCCGCACGGCGGATTTTGACCTCGAAAGCGTTTCCCCGAGGAGCCGAGACGACTCTCGGCTCAGCAGGCCTGGCGGCCCGCGCCACGTCGGATTGCGAGAAATGCGTCTTGGCCGAACGCTCGAATTGGTCTCTCGCGTAGCGCGCTATCCTGCAAGATAGCCGATGGCATTGCTGACGATTTCGGGTGAGACCGCCTCGCGGTGGGAGGAAGTGGCGCATGGGGCCGCCTCGCTGATGGGCTTCGAGCTGGTGACCGAAACGCGGCTGGCGCAGTGGATCGCTGAGGAGTTCGGCGACCGGATCATTCCAGGACGCGCCTGGAAGGCCGCGGCCACCAGCGTTCTGGCGCGCTTCGCCGCCGAGCATCATCTGCTGATTGCCGTCGAAGGCGCGGAGCGCCTGTTCGATTCCATGCCTTTGCTGATGACCGTTCACATCGCCGCTCCGGAGGCGCGCCGCAGCGGACATCTGATGCTGGAACAGCGTCTGGAGAAGCACGAAGCTCTCGCGCTGCTGGCCAAGCTGGAGCAGGAGCGCAAGCGCCTGCGCAAATCGCGATTCGGACGCGCGTCCGCCGATCGCAACGATTTCGACGTCATCCTGAGTCTGGTGCATCTGGACACCGCGCAAGCCGCCGAAGCCGTGGCCGCCGTCGCGGCGGCCCATCACCTTCCCGAGCAGGGCCTGGTATCCCTCGCCGTGGCCGACCGCATTCAGTTCTCGACGCGCCTGCAACTGGCGCGCGATCACATCGCGCCGGCCGGACGCGCCGGCCTCAAACCCGCCGCCTTCGGCCATCCGAGCGAGGAAATGTTCGCCAACCTGCTGGATTTCTACCGCATCCCATGGGAGTACGAGCCGCGCAGTTTCCCGCTGCAATGGGATAAGGACGGCAACGTGGCCGAGGCCTTCACCCCGGATTTCTATCTGCCGGAATTCGATTTGTACGTGGAGCTCACCACCATGAAACAGTCGCTGGTGACGCGCAAGAATCGCAAGGTGAAGCTGCTGCGCGCGATCTATCCGCACGTCAACATTCAGGTCTTCTACCAGAAGGATTACCAGGACCTGATTTTCAAGTATGGATTAAAAGCGTCATGACCTTGCCCGAGGGCATCGAGCGGGTGCTCTTCACCGAGGAGCAGGTGGCCGCGCGGGTCCTCGAAGTCGCCGCGGCCATCGACGATAAGTATCGGGGGCGTGACCTGAAACTGATCGGCGTGCTGAAGGGCTCGGTATTTTTCCTCACCGCCCTGGCGCGCGCGCTGGCCGTGCCTGTCAAGATCGATTTCCTGGCAATTTCCTCCTTTGCCGGATCCAGCCGCGCCGCGCAAGGCATGGTGCGGATCGCCAAGGATCTGGACGATCCGATTCAAGACGAGGACGTGCTGCTGGTGGAGGATATCGTCGACACCGGCCTGACCACGCGCTATCTCCTGCAGACGCTGGCGGGGCGCGGACCGCGCTCGCTCGGCATCTGCACGCTGCTCGACCGCCACGTGCGCCGCATCGTGCAGGTGCCCGTCGATTTTAGATGCTTTGAAATCCCCGACCGGTTCGTGGTGGGCTGCGGCCTGGATTACAAGCAGCTATATCGCAATCTTGGCTGCATCGGGGTCATGAATCCGGAGCGGCAATAAGGCTTCGCCGCAACCGCACGGGGCGCGCCGGCATCTGAAGGAGCGGACCACGCAAGGAGGGAATGAGAACCGAATGGCTGCGATACCCTATCAGATCGACACGGCGCATACCCACGCGCAATTCAAGGTGCGCCACATGATGATCTCCAACGTCCGGGGGGAATTTTCGAAGGTGACGGGTAGCGTCGTTTTCGATCCGGATAACCCGGCTGCCACGCGAATCGACGCGGAGATGGACGTTTCCACCCTCACCACGCGCGAGCCGCAGCGCGACGAGCACCTGAAGAGTGGCGATTTCTTCGACGCCGCCCGGCATCCGACCATCACCTTCGCCTCCACCGAGGTCGTCGCCAGCGGTTCCGACAGTTTCGAGGTGACCGGCGACCTGACCATTCGCGGAAATACTCGCAAAGTCGCACTTTCAGTGGAAGATGTGACGCCGGAAACCAAGGACCCGTGGGGCAATCTGCGGCGCGGCGCCACCGCCAAGACGCATATCAACCGCAAAGATTTCGGCCTGGAATGGAACGTCGCACTGGAAGCCGGTGGATTCCTGGTGGGCGACGAAGTGGACATCACCATCGACGTGGAAATGATTCGTCAGGCGGCTTGATCGAAATGTTCTTAGAGCATTTTCTGAGTTCTCGAGAGGCTTAAGTTGTGGGCGGGGCTTTTGCCCGGCTGCCGTGCTTCCGCGCGGCGTTCAGGAAGATGAAACACTTCCACGGCCGGGGCGAAGCCCGGCTGCCGCCCCGAAGGGCCGCCCCACAATCAGAAAATGGTCTAGCAGGCTGCTGAAAAACGCGCGAGGTAAACCGCTCCCTGGGGTCGCGGCTCGGCAAGACGCTGTAAACACAAAGCGCCCACTGTGAGCTGCGACCACAGGGAGCGGTTATTAGGGGTTTTTCAGCATCCTCCTAGAGGGATCGCTGGCAGGTGGGGCAGGGCAGGCTTATGAGCCTCGCGCGGGTTTCACGGGCGCGAAGGGGGATATCGTAAGCCTGCCCTAGATCAGTCCGCTTGGGTTAGGCCACGGTGAACGTTACATCGACTAGAAGCCTATTCGCGAAATTGCCGTTCTTGTGAATTTCCACCAAGGTGACTTCGTATTTAGCGCCGGAACTCAAGAAGCTTTCGCCCCCGGTACTTGGCGCCGATGCGGAAACCTGTCCGCTATCAACAATTGCCCCACTGGCATCCATGAGTGTCCACTCGTACTGGTAGGCAGGGTTAAGGTCATCGAAGGTGAACATGAATGAACCGGAACAATTCATAAGTGATGGGCAGAAGCCTGTGTCGAGCGTAGGACTAAAATTCCCTGCGTTCGCCGTCAAGACCACCGCGAGAAACGTGCTGACGAGAAATGTGGTTTTCATGGTGAGGCCAGAATAAACCTGATTTCCTGCACCTCGAACACGGCTAATGCATATAAGGCAAGGCCCTAGGGTTTCCGTTGAGGGACCTGGGTTCCGCTTCGTACTGGAAATTTATTCTGGAGGGCTATAAGGTAGGGAACCGAGTTTACGGCACGTACTGGAGTTCTGGACATCTCACGGAGCGCGTTCTACGACCATTCGTATGCCATTGCGGGGGCGTAGCGTAATCACCGCGCGCGTGTCGACGACCTGTCCAGGCACGAGCCGCAGTTTCCATCGCTGGGCCAGCGTCGCCAGCACGAGCACACCTTCGGTCCAGGCGAACCGCTCGCCGATGCACACGCGCGCGCCTCCACCGAAGGGAAAGTAGGCAAACTTGGGCAGTTTTTCCGCGATCTCGGGACGCCAGCGATCCGGATCGAATTTCTCGGGCTCCGGAAACCAGCGCGGGTCGCGGTGGGAAACCCACGGGCTCATCAGCAGGATCGATCCGGCCGGGATGCGATATTCTCCGATCCGATAATCCTGTTTAGCACGGCGTCCGATCGCCCACGCGGGCGGATAGAGGCGCAGCGCTTCGGATAATACGCCGGTTGTGTAACGAAGTTTCGGGACATCATCGAACACCGGGAGGCGCCCGCCGAGGACCTGTTCGAGTTCGGCGTGCAGGCGCACCTCCGCTTCCGGATTTTGCGACAGCAGATACCAGGACCAGATCAGCGCATTTGCCGTGGTTTCGTGCCCGGCGATCAGCAGGGTGAGCGCCTCGTCGCGGACCTGCCGGTCGGTCATCGCGCTGCGGTCTTCGTCCACGGCGAGCAGCAACATCGAGAGCAGATCGCCCGCGTCGTGCCCGCTCGCGCGGCGTTCGGCGATCAGACCGTAGATCACTTTGTCCAGGCTCGCGCGGGCGCGCTCGAAACGCCGCACCGGAGGCAACGGCAGCTTCTGAATCCAATCCGCGAACGGCATCAGCAGCGTGTCGAACAGGGAAAAGATCACCGTCATCGCGTGGCCGATGCCGTCGGCGTCCGAAGACACGTCGGCGCTGAACAGCGTCCGGCCGACGATGGCGAGCGTCAGCCGCGTCATCTCCGGCACCAGGTCGAGCTGGTCGCCGGGCTGCCATCGATCCCGCAAACGAGCCGCGCAAGCGACCATTTCGGCGGCATAATGCGCCAGGCGATCACGGTGAAAAGCCGGCTGCACCAGGCGCCGCTGGCGTGTGTGGAATTCGTCTTCGCTGGTCAGCAATCCTTCGCCGAGCAGAACCTTGGCGCGCTCCAGAATCCTGCTCTTGACGAAATTCGACTGGTGCGTCACCAGGATGTCGCGAATCCAATCCGGCCGGTTGACCAGATAGCCGTGCTGCCGCGCCAGCGGCAGATACACCAGGTCGCCGAATTCGCGCGCGGCACCGAGCAGAAAGCCCGGAGGGTCCTTGCGAAACGGGCCGAGGACGCCGAATCCGAACCTGGCGGGACGCCGCACTCCAAAAAAGGAGCGCGTGGGTTTAGGTCCGGGAGGACGCTCGAAAGCGGGGGTCAACATATTCATTGTATGATCGCCGCCTCATTGCATAATTCCTGCCGCGAGAGCCCGGGCAGGATAGCGAAGAGCGGGTTCTTCGGCGGACCCGGGTCGCCCGAGCGGGTCACTCCGGCTGCTGCTGCGTCATGCAATGAAGTGCCCCCAGGCCCAGCACCAAATCGCGGCAATAGATTCCGACGACCTCGCGATCCGGAAAGAGGCGGGCCATCGTATTCAGCGCGCCGCGATCGTGCGGGTCCCCAAACACGGGCACGAGAACCATGCGGTTGGCGATGTAGAAATTCGCATAGCTCGCCGGCAGGAGCTGACCGGCGAAATAAACCGGCTCCGGGCAAGGCAGGGTTGCGACCCTTAGATCGCCGCGTGCGTGGAGACGTGCGAGATTCTCTTTCAGCGGCTCGTGATTGCGATTGGATTTATCCGGCTCGACGGCCGCGACCACAGTATCGCGCGAGGTAAACCGGGCGATGTCGTCGATGTGGCCGTGCGTATCGTCGCCCTCGATCCCGCGCCCCAGCCAGATTATTTCCGTCGCGCCGAGAAAATCCCTCAGCGCACGTTCGATTTCACGCCGGGAGAGTCCGGGATTCCGCGCTTGGACAGGGGAGAGCAGGCATTCCTCGGTGGTTAGCAGTTTCCCATCGCCATTGACGTCGATGCTGCCGCCTTCGAGGACCAGCCCCGGCTCGAAACGCCGGAGGTGAAGCGCCGCCGCAAGAGCCGCGGGCACGCCGTTGTCGAGTTCGTAATCGTCGTATTTGGCCCAGCCGTTGAACTCCCAGTCTGTGATCGCGATTTCTCCGGATTTGCTCTTCACGAAAATCGGGCCATAGTCGCGCGTCCAGCTGCGATTGGTGGGCCGATGGAAGAAATCGACGGCGCGCAGATCCGCGTGGCATTTCTTGAGGACGCGGCGGACGGATTGCTCGGCGTCGGGACCCTCCACCAGGACCTGCACGCGCTCGACCCGCGCCAGATGACGCACGATTTCCCCGTACAGCCAGGGGATCGGCGCGAATTTCACCGGCCAGTCAGATTTCTCGTGCGGCCAGGCGAGCCAGGTGGCCCGATGCGGCTCCCACTCGGCGGGCATGCGAAATCCCACCTTCCGGGGCGTGGGCGCGGAATCAAGCTTGCGAGCTATTGATCGCGCCATCGGTTCAGGATCGGGCCGTAGGCGTCGATGCGGCGGTCGCGCAGGAAAGGCCAGTGGCGGCGGACTTCGTCGACGCGCGCCGGATCGCATTCGGCCACCAGAATCTCTTCTCTATCCGTGGACGCCTGCGCAATCACCTGTCCGAAAGGATCGGCGATGAAGGAGGATCCCCAGAATTCCAGGCCGGCGTCGCCTGGATTGGCTTGAGCGGGCCCTTCGAATCCCACGCGATTCACGGCTGCGACATAGACTCCGTTGGCGATGGCGTGGCTACGCTGTATGGTCCTCCACGCGTCCAGTTGCGCGGCTCCGAATTCGACTTTTTCGCTGGGATGCCAGCCGATCGTAGTGGGATAAAACAAAACGTTGGCGCCAGCGAGCGCCGCTAAGCGCGCCGCTTCGGGATACCACTGGTCCCAGCACACCAGCGCGCCGATGCGCCCGAACGGGGTATCGAAATTCAAAAAACCCAGATCGCCCGGCGTGAAATAGAACTTCTCGAAGTACAGCGGATCGTCGGGGATGTGCATCTTGCGGTACAGGCCCAGGATCTTGCCGTCGGGGCCGAGAATCGCCGCGGTGTTGTGATACAGTCCCGCGGCGCGGCGCTCGAACAGCGACGCCACAATGACAATTTTCAGCTCTTGGGCGAGCGCTCCCAGGCACTCCGTCGAGGGACCGGGAATCGGCTCGGCCAGCGCGAACAGTTCGTGATTTTCTTCGCGGCAGAAATAGCGCGAGCGGAACAATTCCTCGAGGCACACGATCTGCGCCCCCTGCGCGGCCGCTTCGCGAATCCGCCACTGCGCCTTCGCCAGGTTCTCGTTGGGATCGGCGGCGCAGCTCATCTGGACCAGGCCGATCCGGAATTTTGGCGCGTGCGGCATAAGCTATCATTGTCTCCGATCCACTCCGATGAGTCTAATTTGGTGCGGGTAATTGCGCGCGGATGGACAACGGATGGCCGGTATCCGGCGGGCAAACCCCGCCCTCCGAACGGGGATGCAAGTCCCTATCGATTTGGGGCATTATAGAAATAGATGGACCTGCTGACCAAAGACGATTTCTTCAGGCCGCACCCGAACTTCGACGACGGCATCAATCGCGCGATCTGCCAGTCCGAGATCGAGGGTGGCGTGAACGTGAACGAGCTTCCGCCGGGCGCGCTGCTCGAAGTGGAGACCCAGTATCACACCTACCAGGTGGTATACCACTGCGATGGCGAGATGACCATTTCCGGGCATCCCGAGTTTTGCCCCGATCCGGTACGCGTCCATCTGGCCGGCTCCACGTGGGGCACGCCCATGATCAAGGTGCGCTTCATCGGGCGCGGCATGAAGATGGAATTCATCCATCCCGAGCTCGGTATCATCCAGACTTCGCGGGTCCGTGACGTTCGCGAGCTTCCCTCGCCCCGTTTCTCGCTCGCCGAAAAGGGCTGGAGCGTCGCTTAGCTTTCGCGCTTGTCATTCCGATCCCGCCCTGTGGGAGAGGGATCTGCTTCTAAAGTTCGAGTACGTCCTAGTGTCCTGAGTCAATAATTCGCGATACAAGTCGGAGTGGGGCGGACGCCCTCGTCCGCGCCGGACCCCCTGGTCCGGCTTTCTCAACACACTAGAAGCAGAGGCCGACGCGGGCGTCGGCCGCGGTCCAGGGGGACCGCCTCACCTCCGATTTCACAAACGAACTTCTGACTCAGCACACTAGTGCGTCATCGCGTACACGACGCTGTTCACGGTGATGCGGATCGCCTGGTCGCTCATGTGTTCGGGATAGTAAGGTGAATCGGCGAACTCCCAGGCGTCGCCCATGTCGGAGTTGAAGGAGATTCCCACCATCACGCGGCCCCGGTCGTCGTAGATGGCCCGCCAATGGGCTCCTTTGCCTCCGCCGCTGCAAAACTTGCAGCCGGCTCCCAAGTGATCCGCGCCGACGATTTGCGGCCGGTCGTCGACGTCGAAAATCGTATGGAAATAAGGATCGTCGTCCGGCATTTCAAGGATCGGCCGATCCGGAAACGCAAAGCGGATGCGGCGCTCGAATTCCGCCCATTCCTCGTTGCCGTGGAAATCGTCGGCCATGAAAAAACCGCCGCGCTGCAGATACTCGCGGAGCTTGGCGCCTTCCTTTTCGGTCATGCCCCACTCGCCCACCTGCACCGCGTAGATCCACGGATAGTTGAAGACGTCGTCGTCGTCGAGGTTGGTGACTTGCTCCACGGAACGCGTGTCAACACGCGAAAGCCTGCGGATGGCGCGCGCGAAATGGCGGTCGGCGCGCGGATAATCCTGCGTCCACAGCGACGCGCCCAGCCGGTAATCGCCCATGAACCGTCCCGTGGTGCTATAGCCGTCAAGAGGTCCCGGCGGATACATGATGCGCGCGAAGACCCATTCGCTGGGGATCTTGTAATCGGGCGGCACGGGGAAATTGTTGTATTCCACGGCCGGATATTCGCGCCACGGCTTCTGGAACGCGTACAGCGTTCCGAAGAAGAGCAGCACACATCCGGGCGCAGCCAGAATCCCGCGCAGTTTCACCGTTTCCGACCTCTCTGTCACCGAGAATAACACCTCGGGGCAGGCGATTCCGGGCACGCGCGCGACGGTCGCGCAAGCGAGCGGCGGCTCCGCGCGGGCTACAAGAGTTACGATGAAATCGTGCAGGCGGCGACCGTAAAACAACTGGCCCGCGAGTGCGGTTTCGAGCTGGCGGGGATCGCCCCAGCGGAGCCGATTCCCGCCGACTTCGCGCGCTACGAATCCTGGGTGGCTGCGGAGATGGCCGGCAAAATGGGCTACCTGACGGATCGCCGCGCGGAACTCCGTCGCGATCCACGAAATCTGCTGGCCGGCGCGCGTTCGGTGATCTGCGTCGGCAAGCTTTATAACCAGCTTTCCCCGGAAATCGATACCGGCGACGCCGTGATTGCCCGCTACGCATGGACGCGCGACTATCACGACGTTTTACGCAAGAGCCTGGAAGAATTGGCGCAGCGGATCGGCGCACAGGAAGCTCACGAATGGAAGGCCTGCGTCGACACGGCGCCGCTGCTCGAACGCAGCTACGCGCGCCAGGCCGGCCTTGGCTGGATCGGGCGGAATCAGTGCCTGATCAACGAGCCGCTGGGGTCGTGGTTTTTCTTAGGCGAGCTGCTGACGTCGCTCGAAATCGCGCCGGATTCACCGCCCGCCGACCGCTGCGGGACGTGCACGTGCTGCATCGAGGCGTGCCCTACGCAGGCGATCGTTCCGTCCGAGCATCGATCGAAGCAGTGGACGCTCGACGCGCGCCGCTGCATCGCCTATCTGAATATCGAGCTGCGCGGATCGATCCCGGACGAGCATCGGCGGTCTATGGGCACGAACATTTTCGGCTGCGACATCTGCCAGGACGTTTGTCCCTGGAACTCGCGCGCGCCCGAGACGGCCGACGCCGCGCTCCAACCCGCCTTCGATCCCGCGCCACCGCTCGATTCGTTGGCGTACTTGACGGAGGATGAATTTCGCGCGCGGTACCGAAACACGCCCGTAACACGTCCCCGGTACGATGGGTTCTTGAGGAATGTCGCGGTCGCCATGGGAGCCTCGGGCGAGGAGCGGTTTCGGGAGCCCCTCGAACATCTCTCGCGGAGCGCGAACCCGATCGTCGCCGAGCACGCCCGGTGGGCGCTGAACCGTATTAACGTGGAACAGCCAAGCACGGAGCGAATGAGCGAATGCATCGCAACCTAGCATTCCTGATTCCGGCGCTTGTGGCTCTTGTGCCCGCGTCCGCACTTGCGCAAAGCGCCGCCGGACAGGACGCCACCGCCCAGGATGCTTCCGCCGCCGCCGGCTTCGATCATTTTTACAACCTGGAATACGATCGGGCGCTCGAGAACTTCCACGCCGAGGCGGCGGCGAATCCGAACTCGCCGGAACCGTACAATCACATCGCGCAAACCATTCTGTATCGCGAGATGTATCGCAACGGCGCGCTTGAAACCCAAATGGTCACGGGAAACAACCCGTTTCTGCGCCGCGCGGAGATGAAGATCGCGCCGGCCGATGACAAGGAGTTCCTGGATTCTCTCAGCAAGGCCATCGCGCTCGCCGAGGCCCGACTGCAGCAAGCTCCCGACGACGTAAACGCGCTCTATGCGTTGGGCGTCAGCTATGGACTGCGGGCGAACTACCACTTCCTGGTGCACAAGGCTTGGACGGAAGCGCTGCGCGACGCGACGACGGCGCGCAAGGCGCACAATCGCGTTACCGGGCTGGATGCGTCGATTGTCGACGCGCGGCTGGTACAGGGTGTTTACGATTACGTCATCGGGAGCCTTCCGCCGCTGTGGAGAGCACTCGGATTCCTGGCCGGATACGTGGGCGATCGCAACCGCGGCATGGAGGCGCTCCGGCTAGTCGCGGAGAAAGGTAAGACCAATCGCACGGACGCGGCGGTGATTTTATGCGCCCTCCTGCGGCGCGAGAAGCGCCCCCGGGAGACGGTGCCCTACCTTCTCGATCTGATCGAGAAGTATCCGCGCAATTACCTGCTGCGCCTGGAGCTGGTCCAGATGTACGGTGAATTCGGCGAGAAGGACAAGGCTCTTGAGGTGATTTCGCAGGTGGATCAATTGAAAAAGGCGCGCGCCTCCGGCTACGACCGGGTTCCGGACGAAACCATTCTCTACACGCGCGGCAACCTGCTGTTCTGGTACAACGATTTGGACCGGGCGCTCGCCGACATCAAAGCTGTTACGGCGAAATCCAACACGCTCGATCTGAACACGGGCGTTTATGCGTGGCTGCGGCTGGGGCAGATTTACGATCTGAAGGGCAACCGCAAGGAAGCGGTGCACGCGTATCAGCAGACCATGGTGTACGCTCCGGGATCGGATGCGGCGAACGAGGCTCTCGATTACGCGCTGACCCGCTACAAAAGACGGGCTACCGGCGAGAAGTAGCTACGGCTCCGTCGCCATTTGCCGCACCTGAAACGCGCGCTTGCGCCCGGTGACGACAATTTCTCCGTGATACTTCAGGCGGCCGTTCACCGTGAAATCGACCGGCCGCTCCGTAGGATAATCGAAGACCAGCACGTCGCCGTCTTGCAGATCGAGCAGCGTCTGAAGGCCCACCGTGGCTCCCTGCAAACGCGCGTCGAGGCGCACCAGGGAGGATTGAATCAGGCGCAACACCCGCGCGTGCTCGTCCTCGGTGGCCTGGGTCTTGCGGACGCTCCATTGCTGGTCGAACTTCTGGCGCAGCATCTTGACGACGATCGAAGGGATGCCGATGTTCATCATCCCGGAGGCTTCGCCGATGCGCACTTCCATGCTGATGGCGACCACCGCCTCGTTGGGCGCCAGAAGTTGGAGCAGCGCCGGCTCGGTCTCGTGGGCTTCGATGGAGAACTGGATGTTGGCGACGGCGCCCCACGCCGTGCGAAGGTCGTTCAGGACGATGCGCAGCAATCCTTCCAGAATGCTCTGCTCGATTTCGGTGACCTCGCGCACGATTTTCACGGTTTTGCCCGAGCCGCCCAGCAGCATCTCCAGAATGGGGAACACCAGCGCCGGGTTGATTTCGAGCACGGCGTTGCCGTCGTAGGGCTGCATGCCGAGCGCGACCAGGCTGGTGGGCGAAGGCAAAACCTGCGTGAATTCCGCGAAGGAAAGCTGCTCGACGGAGACCAGGTTCACCGCGACATAGGCGCGCAGATAGGCCGACAGGCTGGACGCCAGGTTGCGCCCGAAATTTTCGTGCAGCAGGTGGATGGCGCGGAGCTGATCCTTGGCGATGCGGTCGGGACGGCGGAAATCGTAGACCTGCGCTTTCTTGGACTCGTCGTCATCCCCTTCGCGGACTTTTTTGAATACGTTGTCGATTTCCAGTTGGGAGAGGACGCGATTGGCCATGCGCCTCTATCGGACATATTTTGTTCATCCGGCGATCGGATCATCCCGGGCGGGATACAATCGGGTGTAAGTGGAACGATTCCTGGTCAAGAATTTCGGGTGCCGCGCGTCGCAGGCGGACGGCGCGGCGATAGAGGCCGGGCTTTCCGCGCGGGGATTTTCCGCGGTCCAGGAGCTGCACTGCGCCGATCTGGTGGTCCTGAACACCTGCACGGTTACCGCCACCGCCGACGACGAAGTGCGCCAGACCGTGCGCCGCGTCCACCGCGAGCGTCCCGAGGCCCGCATCCTCGTGACCGGCTGCTACGCGCAGCGGGCGCCCGCGGAGATCGCGAAGCTCGCGGGCGTCTCGCTGGTGGTCGGAAACTCGCACAAGGCCGCGATCCCGGAGCTGGTCGCCGGCCGGTTCGGGAATGGGAGCGAAAACGCGGCTGCAGATGGTCGGCCACGAGCCATTCCCTATCACGGGCTGATCGAAATCGGCGACGTCATTGTTGGTGATATTTTTGCGCAAACGGATTTTCTTTCCGCCCCGGTTGAGGACGCCCTGGGCGACCGCACGCGGCCGAACCTGAAGATTCAGGACGGCTGCAATAACCGCTGCTCGTTCTGCATCATCCCGTTTGTGCGGGGACGCAGCCGCAGCGCGCCCGCGGATCGCGTCGTGGAGCAAGTTCGCGCGCTCGCTGGGAAGTACCGCGAGGTGGTGCTCAGCGGGATCAACTTGGGGCGCTGGGGCCGGGAATTAGCGGCATCGGATCCGAAGAGCAAGTCTCGTTTGATTGATTTGATCCGGCGGCTGCTCGACGAGACATCCATCGAACGCCTGCGGTTGAGCTCGGTCGAGCCGATGGATTTCTCCGACGATTTGCTGGAACTGATGGCGGCTTCGCCCCGCATCGCCCAGCATGTCCACGCGCCGCTGCAATCGGGGTCGGACGCGGTGCTGCGCCGAATGCATCGTAAATACCGGCCGCACCATTACGCGGACCGCATCGCGAAGGCGCGGGCGCTGATGCCGGAGTGCGCCGTGGGCGCCGACGTCATGACCGGATTCCCCGGTGAGACCGACGCCGAGTTCGAAGAGAATCGCCGGTTCATCGAGAGGCTGCCGTTCACCTATCTGCACGTCTTCACGTATTCGGAACGGCCGGGAACGTCGGCGGCGGAATGGGAGCAGGTTTCCGTCAAAGTCAGGCGCGACCGCACCCGGGTGCTCCGCGAGTTGGGCGCGCAAAAGAGCCTGGAGTTCCGCCGGTCCATGATCGGCAAGACGCTTCCCGTGGTGACGCTCGGCGACGGCAACGCCCTCAGTGGTAACTATCTCAAAGTTGCGCTGGCGAGGCCTCGGGAAGCCAACCGGATCGAGGAAATCCGCGTCGCCGGGCTGACCTCGGATGGCGTGTGCGAAGTGGGTGCGTTGCCGGTCATCGCCTAAAGCACCCTTAGGTTTGATGTGGGGGGCCCTCGGCCTGCGGCGGCCTCCCAGGCCGCCCGGTCACGAGAGTCCCGGCAAACCTAGGGGCCTTTGAGAACATGTCGCGCCCGCTCGCACTAGAACCATGAGGCGCGCATGTATAAGACCGAGCAACAGCATCTGGACTACTGGTCTGCTCGCAAGATGGACTGGAAATCCGGTTACCTCGACACCTGGGAGCATCCGCATCGCCAGATGATCGTGGACGCGCTAAGCGGATTCCAGTTTGATAGCGTCCTCGAAGTCGGATGTGCGGCGGGTGCGAACCTGTTTCGCATCCACCGGGATTTTCCAAAGGTGCGGCTTAGCGGGACGGACGTGAACGCGCAGGCCATCGAGGCGGCGCGCGAATTTCTTAACGGCGATCTGCGGGTCGGCACCCTCGCGCAGGCCGGATTTCCCGATCGATGCGCGGACGTGGTGCTGACCGACATGGTCCTCATTTACGTGGCGCGGATTGAGGAGGAGCTAGCCCGGATTCGGAGGATAGCCCGCAAGCACATCGTGCTCTGCGAATTTCACAGCGAGCGCTGGTGGGAGCGCGCGGCCCTCAAATTGGCGACCGGATATCGAGCCCGCGACTATCGGGCTCTTTTGCGGCGTCAGGGTTGGCGCGCCATTGAAGTGTTGAAAATCCCGCGCGAGTCGTGGCCCGGCGGGAGGCCGCAGCGGCGCTTCGGCTATGTGATTACCGCGCGCATCTAGGCTTCGCTCGGCGCTACATCTCTCTCCGATTCTCCAGCGACTTCGAAATCGTCACTTCATCGGAAAATTCGAGATCGCTGCCGACCGGAATGCCCATGGCGATGCGCGTCACCTTCAGCCCCAGCGGCTTGAGCAGGCGCGACAGGTAGACCGCGGTCGCCTCGCCCTCCACGGTGGGATTGGTGGCGAGGATCACTTCCTGCGTTTCGCGGCGCGCGATACGGTCCAGCAGCCCTTTGATCTTCAACTGTTCGGGACCCATGCCGCGCAAGGGCGAGATCGATCCGTGGAGTACGTGGTACAGGCCGTGATAGGTGCGCGTGGTTTCGATGGGCAGGATATTGTGGGATTCCTCCACCACGCAAATCTGCGCGCGCTCGCGCTGGGGGTCGCGGCAGTAGGGGCACAGTTCGGCGTCGCTGATGTTGTTGCATTCGGCGCACAAACCCAGGTTGTCCTTCACGTCCAGCAGCGCCTCCGACAGGCGCGCGGCGTCCTCCCGCGCGGATCGCAGCACGTGAAACGCCAGCCGTTGCGCGGACTTCTGCCCGATGCCGGGAAGGCGGCGGAATTCGTCGATCAAGCGCTGGAGGGGAGCGGCAAAGTCCATTTTTAGGTCCGCAAACGGCCGGATCGCGGCCCCGGGATTAGAGCATCTTCCGAGTTCTTGTGGGGCAGCCCATCCGGGCTGCAGCCGGCTTTCCAGCCGGCCGCCCTGCCTCACGATCAGACGTTACAGAAATCATGAAGACGCTCTAGAACAATCCGGGAGGCAGCCCCATTCCTCCCAGCATGCCGCTCATCTTCTGCTTGGTCTCGTCGTCGACGCGCTTGGTCGCTTCATTGCAGGCGGCGAGCACGAGGTCCTGCAGCATCTCGGTGTCGCCCGCGACCTCCGCATCGATCTTCACGCCGGTCACGTTCTTGTGGCCGTCCATTTTGACGGTCACCATGCCGCCGCCCGCCGAGCCTTCGACGCGGATCAGCGCGATTTCCTCCTGCATCTTCTGCTGCATCTTTTGCGCCTGCTGCATCATGGCCTGCATATTTCCGGGCATCTTCATAGGTAAATCCATTGTCACACCGGCGGGGCTGAGGTGGGCGGGCGCGCAACCCCACAGTGCCGTCACTTCCATTCCCTCCCTCACTTTTCCGCGGTTCGACCACTTTTGCACAGGTTTTTCACAGAGGCAAACCGTTAACGTATTGATTCCCCGCGATCTAAATTGTTGAGGAAAAGCTGCGTTTTCGCTCGACCTCCAGCATCGCGGTCGTGCATTATGACTAGGCAGTCGGGCTGCCCCTTTCGGACGCGAAGGAGTGTGCCACGGATCGCAACCGAGGCCGGTGTCCTGTTACGGCATTGGCCTCTTTACAAAGCAATCCGCCCGTTCCCTACCGATCCTTCAGGTCGCGCACGGTCCGTATGTGGCTATCCGGGAACATCTCCCGAAAGCGCTGGACTTCTGGATTCCCCATCGCGCGGGCCGTCACCTCGTCTTCCGCAATCGCCGTCTCGGGAACCGATCGCACTGCGGGGGAAGATGTCGGAGCCGGTTCGACGGCCTTGACCGTAATGCGCACCGGACGCCCGGCCACACGCTTGACCGTAGCGTCCAGATCCTGCGGCTTCAAATACATTTGATACATCTTCGAAGTCGTGATCACGATTTCGCCGGCAGACTCTGCAACCTCCGAATGTTCGACCGCGTCGGCGATGTGCGTGAGCCGCTCTTCCAGCAGCGCGGCGTGCAGCCGGGATCGAAAATCGTCGCCTGTGAGCGGAGCGGCCGCGGGCTCTGGTGCTGGCGCTAAACTTGCGGCAGCCGGGGGCTTCGCCGCGGAACTCTTGGCCGGCGAACCCGGAGAGCGTGGTTCCAACGGCATTCGGGCGCCAGTCGATCCAACCGCCGGTCCACGTGAACTGCCCGCCCCGGCCCCGGGCCCCTGGCCCCCAAGTTCCGCGAGCGCCTCTTCGATGGACTGCAGCCGACTGGCGTGCACCATCCGCAGCAATCCCATTTCCAGATGGAAGCGCGGCTGCAGCGAGCTTTGCAGATCTCGGAACAGTTCGAGCGTCAATTGCAGATACCGCGTCAGATCCTCTTCGCTGAACGGCGCGTTGGCCTCGGCCAGGCGCTGCTGCTCGGAGGGCGTCGCACCTACCAGACGCGTCGGCCCCCCGGCGATGCGAGTCACCAGCAGGTTGCGGAAGTATCGAGCCAGCTCCCGCGCGAAATGTTGCAGGCCGCGGCCGTTCGATTCGAGCTCGGCAACGATTTCGAACATGCGCCGGGAATCGCCCGCCGCCAGAGCTTGCGAGACTTGCTCCAGCGAATCGAGCGAAAACATCCCCAGTAGCGCACGAACTTCCGAGGCGTTCAATGTAGTCCCGCAACAGGCGATCGCCTGATCGAGCGCGGAAAGCGAATCGCGCACGCTGCCTTCGCCCGCCTGCGCCAGCACGCCGAGCGTTTCGGCGTCGGCCGCGATGCCCTCCTGCTGCGCGATCCATTCCATCCGCGCGACCAGCTCCGCGAAATCGACCGAGCGGAACGTGAACTGCTGGCAGCGCGACTGAATGGTGGCCGGTATCTTGTGCGCTTCGGTGGTGCACAGGACAAAAACCACCCACTCCGGCGGCTCTTCGAGCGTCTTCAGCAGGGCGTTGAAGGCTTCGCTGGTGATCTGGTGCGCTTCATCGATTATGAAGACCTTGTAGCGATCGCGCGCAGGCCGGAAGCGGACGCTCTCACGCAGCTCGCGCATTTCGTTGATGCCGCGGTTGGAAGCCGCGTCGATTTCGATAACGTCGATGGCGGAGCCGGAGGCGATTTCGACGCAACTGGAGCACGCGCCGTCCGGCGCGGCCGTGGGTCCCTGGATGCAATTCAGGCAGCGGGCGAGGATGCGCGCGACGGTGGTCTTGCCGGTGCCGCGCTGCCCTGAAAAGATGTAGCCGTGGGCGATGCGGCGTTGCACAATCGCGTTTTCGAGCGTGGTCTTGACGTGTTCCTGGCCGATCAGCTCGCCGAAGGTCTGCGGACGATACTTGCGGGCGAGGACCTGGTACATGGCGAGGGAGATATGCCAGACCCCGGGTGATCCGCGGCACACGGGTTAAACCGCTACCGTTGCTTCCTTCCGGACCTGGCGGGGTTTGCAGCCGCCCGTTGCACGAAGCCCGGAGCCTGACAACTTACTATGCTAGCAAATGCTGGCGTTGGACCCTAACTTTCGGGCGCCATCGGCAGCCGTGAACGGAGATCTATCGGTCGACCCACGACATGTCAGCGACGGGAGTTACGCGGCCAGATGCGTGTCTGCCGGTGCAGGTGCGACAATGGCGCGTAAGGATGTTCCAGGGAAACGATATCGCGCTGGCAAATGAGAGCGACGTGGAACAAAAGCTCGTCATGCCGCTCCTGACGGGCGAATCGTACCTGAAGATCCCTCTCGCAAATATATACACGAAGCAATACATGGCGCCTGCCGCGCTCGATAAGGCAGCCGGCAAGATTGGGTCATATGTGCCTGACTACGCTGTGTGGTATCGCGGCCTTCCGACATTGATCGTCGAGGCGAAGGCGCCCGATGTGGAGCCGGAGGTTGGATATCGCGAAGCCAGTCTGTACGCCCGGCACCTAAATCAGAAGTACCCGACTAACATTAATCCCTGCAACTACCTCCTCGCGACAAACGGGAAGAGATGGCTCTTCGGCCCATGGGATAGCGAACCCGACCTGAACCTCTCGGTCGAAGATCTTAGGATTGGCGCGGCGGGACTGCAAGAGCTGCAGTCCCGCTGCTCTGGGAACGTCCTTGATGCGGTCGCCAAGCTGCTGTCGGATTCGCTTCGTTCCCCGCGCGTCACACTTCCTTATGAACGGATTGGCGGCCAGCCAGTCTTGAACGCCAAGCGTGCGCTTAATTCCTTTGCCGCGGACCTCTCGCCAATACTTCGTCTCTATTTTTCCTCAACTCCCCAGGAGAATATTCATGAGATCGCCGAAAAGGCGTATGTTTCGTCGAACGAGATAACCGAGTACGACCGGGTTCTCGAGTCGCTGCTTAAGGATCGATTGGCGCTGAGACAAGACACTATTGTCCGGCCGTTGCAACCCACGAAGCATGGGGAAGTGAATGTTGCGCGCGCGATTGCATCGTTCGGTCAGGAGCGGCCGGCTGTCGGGCAGTTGCAAATTATCCAAGGGCCCGTGGGTGCGGGCAAGTCGTTGTTCATGCGCCGTTACAAGGACGTTCTGCAAAATGAGACGGAAGCGGCTCGGACGAGATGGGCATTCGTCGATTTCAACACCGCGACTAAAGGCGATCTGGCCAACATCGAGCTGTGGGCCTGTCAAGCGTTTATAGAGGCATTTCAGGCTGAGAATCCTACGATCGCGTTGTCGGAAGGCAACGTTCTGCGTGGAGTGTTCTCAAGAAATATACAGAAGCGCAAGGCCATCTACGAGGAACTTGCGAAAGCGTCACCCCAGGAAGCTGCGGTACAACGGGCCCGGGATCTCGCGAAATGGCAAGACGACCCTAGCAGGTTGCGGAAAAAAGGCGGATTCCGACGTGACGCCGGAACAGACTGCGTCGTCTATGTTTTATGCGAGGCGACGACCAACAACAAAGTGGAGTGTTCAGCTATATCTCGGCGGAGCAGCGGGTCCCGCAGA
>DASYXM010000018.1:0-4211 GCA_035934795.1 Bryobacteraceae bacterium
CGCAGGATATCAGCGCTTTGCCCGGAAACGAAAAGTGGACCTACGGCGCGGGCGAAAGCGTCTTTGCCGAAAGCCCCGACCGCATCTACATGCTGTTCCGTGGCGAGCTGCCCAAGATGAATTCGCCGAAGACGGTCCTGCTGCCTCAGGTTGGCCCGAGCATCAGCTTCCCCGTAGCGGGCTTCTGGCGCGACGCGACCACTGCTTCGCTGCCCGGCACCGGCGGCACGGACAATCCGATGAGCGAGTGGCTCACGGCATGGGAAGGCAAGTCGGCGAAGCTCGGCATCAAAGGGCCCCCGTACCGGGAACTCGGACGGGATGCGGAGTGGAAGAACTGCCTGGTCATCGTGAATCGAGAAGGCAAGATCGTCGAAGTGTGGAATCAATGGGACAAGCTGTTCCGCCGCCCGCATTCGGTCTACATCAGCCCCTACGATCCCGAAAAGCGCGTGTGGATCGTGGACGATTACCGGCAGGCGATTTTCATTTTCACCAACGACGGCAAGAAGCTCCTGCAGACCATCGGGGTCCCCAACGTGCACGGCAACGACGACAAACATTTCTACCGTCCGACGTTTATCGATTGGCTGCCCGATGGGACCTTCTTCGTCGCCGACGGCTACGTCAACACGCGGGTCGTCAAGTTCGACAAGAACGGAAAATTCCTGCTGGCGTGGGGCGAGAAGGGCACCCCGCCCGAGAAGCGGCCCGGATATTTCAACACCGTGCACGGCGTCGCCGTGGATATCCAGACGCGGCACGTTTTCGTGAACGACCGGCAGAACCACCGCGTCCAGGTTTTCGACGAGAACGGCAAGTATCTTTACGAATGGAGCTTCGGCGAGGCGCCTTCGGACATCCACCTGATCTACATCGGCGCCGACCGCACGCTGTGGGCCTTCGACCGCGGGACCTCCAAGATGCTGAAGTACGATCTGCAGGGCCACTTCCTGTATTCGTGGGGAACGTGGGGAGATTTCCCCGGCGGCTTCTGGGGCGTGCACGGAATCAACGTGGATACCGAAGGCAACTTCTACGTCGCCGAAGTGGATAGCGGGCGCGTGCAGAAGTTCAAGCCGCGGGCCGGCGCGAATCCGGAATTCCTGGTGGGCAAGCCGGTCGCGCGGGTGTGGAAGTAGCCGATACACGAACAAAAAGCAGATTCCTCGACTGGCGCTCGGAATGACGCGAGTGACGATCTGCACGTCACGGTTCCCGGCGCCTGTTTTCGGTGAGAATGGTAGGAATGATTCTCTCCGGGTTTTCCGTGCCGGCCGCCGACCGTTATTTCGAGGACTACGAACCCGGCCTGATTTACGAGTTCGGCAGCGTGAAGATGACCGAGGCCGACATCGTCGACTTCGCGCGCCGCTACGATCCGCAGTCGTTTCACGTCGACCCCGTAAGGGCGGCTCAAGGACGCTTCGGAGGGCTGATCGCGTCGGGCTGGCACACCATCGCGGTGGCTATGCGGCTGCTGGTCGATCATTACTTACCCGACGTCGCCGCGATGGCGTCGCCCGGAGTAGACGAAGTCCGGTGGCCCGTGCCCGTGCGTCCGGGAGACACGCTGCGCGTCCGCATTACGAATCTCGAAGCGAAGCTTTCGCGCTCGAAGCCGGATCGGGGAATCGTGCGGGCCCGCATGGAGGCGCTGAATCAGAACGATCAGGTCGTCATGAGCATGCTGGTGATGGCCATCATCGGGCGGCGTCCCCCCGCCTGAGAGGGCGGGACCATCTTTCATGAATGATCCGTCGTGAGGCGGTTGTAATCGTTTTCTCGTCGAATACCGATCGTAAATTATGATGGAAACAGCTCAGCCTGACGCGAGAAAGCTCTTGCGCTTCGTCCACTCGGTGGTCGGGACCATTGAGCATGCCCCGATCCCGGAGCTGGACCAGCGGGTACGTGCGAGACACCAGTCCGAGATCGACCAGCTGACTGGCCTGGGCTTTAACTACCTGTGTTCGGACGGGGAGAGCTTCCCGGTGTTTCGTCTGCTCCTCGTGCTGCCTGCCGTCGTGATGATAGACGCCGCGTGCGAACGCACGCCCATCTCAATGCGGGGCGGAGCGATCGTCCTCGGGTATCCGATCCTCGTGTTCAGGATCAAGCCAACGTTTGCCCACCTCGACGGCTCTCACGTGAAGTTCTTAACCGCTTTTCACGAGGGCGCTCTACTGGTCTCCGGTAACTACGACGACCCACTTCCCAGGGGGCCCGGGATCGTGACGTATTGTCACGCGGGTACCATGGCCGAGACGTGGGCGGAGCATCAAGAACGCATTCGGGCGTTGGAAGCAGGTGGCGGCGTGGTCGATCGTCGAAACGGCTACGAGACTTATGTAGAGTTGACAAACAGGCATAACGCCGCCTGGTGATCGCTCGGGGCTAACAGTACGAAATCCAGCCGCGAGTCCTTGGCAACGCTTCGGCCCTGCACGCGCTGCGGCGGACCGCAAGTCTGGTGTATCCTCGTTTTGGTGTATTCTTCACCTTGGGCAGATTTTCAATAGATCCGGGTCCAAGGCCCCGGCCATGGAGGGACGTATGCGTCGTTCAGTGATTGCAGGTTGTGGAGTGCTGGCGTTGGGATGGGCCCTGTGCGGGACGCTGGCGGCCGATCAGCCTACGATTCCGCCGTCGGCGGCGCAGAAGACGCCGCGCGCGAGCAACATGGCTCTAGTCGGCTATAACGATCTGCAGGCGCGCAGCGCTTATCAACCGATCGTGCAGAAGCAGGGCAATCGCTGGATCGCCTACGTGGGCCATCACGGCGGGGAAATGATGAACCCGCAAACCGGCAAGATGGAGCCGAACGGGACGTCCATCATCGACGTGACCGATCCCAAGAAACCCAAGTACCTGGTGCACATTCCCGGCGAGCCGAAGGAAAAGACGGGCGAGTTCGGCGGCGCGTCCATGGTGCGCGTGTGCAGCGGCGACGAGCTGCCGCACGGGCAAAAGGGCAAGTACTATCTGCTGCGCGCCTACGGCAACACGCGGCACGAAATGTGGGACGTCACCGATCCGGCGAAGCCCGCGATGATGAACGTGATCGTCGACGGGTTGCGCGACACGCACAAGAACTGGTGGGAATGCGACAGCGGCATCGCGTATCTGGTGAGCGGTCCGGTGGGCTGGCGCGTGCCCCGCATGATGCAGATTTACGATCTGAGCGATCCCGCCAAGCCCGTATTCATCCGCAATTTCGGGCTGCCCGGCCAGGAGCCCGGCGCCAAGGGGGCCACTCCCGGCGGCATCCACGGAGCGTTTTCCACGGGACCGAAAGGCAATCGCGTGTACGCGGCCTACGACAACGCGCGCAACGGCGTGGTCGAGATTCTGGATCGCGACAAGCTGCTGCACGGGCCGAAGGAACCGACCGAAGAGAACCTGAAGTATCCGGTGATCGAGCGGATGGATCTGCCGCAGGATATGGGCGCGCACAACATCTATCCATTCCTGAAGATGCAGCTTCCCGAATTCGGCCTGCAAAAATTCAGCAAGGTGAAGGATTTCATGCTGCTGATCGGGGAGACGACGCCCAACGAGTGCCAGGAGAGCCGGCAGATGGTGCGCATTTTCGACATCACCACCGAGACCATGCCGGTGGGCGTTTCCACCTGGACGGTGCCGGAGGACAGCGGCAATTTCTGCACGGCGGGCGGGCGCTTCGGCACGCATTCGTCGCAGGAAAACATGACGCCGGTCTTTAATAACCGGGTGATGTTCGTCGCACATTTCAACGCGGGCGTGCGCGCGCTGGATATTCGCGATCCGTACAAGCCCAAGGAGATCGGCTACTACATTCCGGCCATCACCGACAAGACGGACAAGCGCTGCGTCGGCGACGAGAAGGACGGGCACTGCAAGATCGCGATCCAGACCAACAACGTGGACGTGGACGATCGCGGCTATATCTATGCGGTGGACCGCGCCAATACCGGGATGCACATCCTGGATCTGACCGGTTCGGCACGGCTGGCGGCGGATTACAGCCAGGCGGCGAAGTAAGCCGCGGCGTTCACCAGCGGCTATTCGCCAGGCCCGAAAAGCCGAGACGACTCTCGGCTCAGCAGGCCTGGCGGCCCGCGCCACGTCAACCGGCGCGGTTGAACAAGACACAATTCGGACACACTTAGAGTGGGGCGCCCCCTGCCGTTTTTTACTCTCTCGGCGGAGAGTCCGTCGTTTATCGCGCA
>DASYXM010000012.1:0-208701 GCA_035934795.1 Bryobacteraceae bacterium
TATAGTGGGGGCGCCCCCTGCCGTTTTTTACTCTCTCGGCGGAGAGTCCGTCGTTTATCGCGCACGGCGCGCTGTCCGTCTTAACCCGCAGCGGCTTGGGGCCGGTTAAAGCACCGGCAAACTCTCATCGCGCGCAGGCCCTCGCAGTTTATCTAGAAAACCGTTCCTGGCCGGTCCGAGCCCTCCGATAAGAGAGCGCATCGAACTCCTCGACTACAAAGTAGCAGAGGAAGTGCGCGTGAGGGGTGAATTGAATGCGCGATGTAATTGAGGATGCTCGAAATTCAGGCGATGGGATTGTGGTGACCGCACGTTGAGGTTGTTAGAGAATACCACTCTGTGGTCGGGACTCAGTCACGCCGTCGATGGAAAGCCGCTTCCGCCAAGTGGGTCGCGTCTCTGTCGGAAAGGGGGCATCACGATCGCCACTGGGACTTAGAGGCTCGTCGTACTAGGGTAAGCCCGTTCAGGCAAATAGGGAGGCGACGGATAGCGAGATCGGTCGTCCCGGCCGTTAAGCGAATATATGAACTATGCAGGCCGAGCGGTGATGCTTCTGGGAGCCTTGGCGATCGCATACATCTGGCTGACGTCGACGGTCGACGCACATGGTGAGAAACGCTACGAACAATACGTCCGCCAGATGAAAGACCGCCATTCGAACGGAAATTAGTTCGGAGACGAAACGACGTCGTCCGGGGGCGAAGGCAATGGCGGCCCTCAGATGCCCGCCGTCGAGGGGTAAATTCTACCTTAATTGTTTCACCGATCGACAGTCATCGGCGACCGCGTGCCGTTATTTGCCCGTCCTCGATACGAGAGTTTCGTGGTGATCCTTCAAGAAATGGTTTAAGCCAGGAAAATTTGTCGCGTTTATTGGCCGCGAAATTGCGTTCTTGCCCGACTGTATCGCAGGTGTATACTGACCATGGCCGATACGCCTGAGCAGTTGAAGGCGGCAGAGGCTGAGTGGTCCCTGCCTTAGATCGTTGAATCCCCGCAGTTCGTAACTCTCAACGCCACAGGTGTGTCTGGCCGATTTTAACCATTGAAAAGGAGTCAGAACGATGCTTGAAGACAACAAAGCGCTTGCGCGCAAGGTGTACGAAGAGTGCTTTAGCAAAGGGAAACTCGACCTGGTGGACGAAATTTATTCGAAGGACTGCACGTTCCACGACCCGGTGTTTCCGCAAATGGGCGCGGGCGCCGAGAGCATGCGCCGGCATATCCAGATGTGCCGCAGTGCGTTTCCGGACCTGCGCTTCGTGGTGAACGACATCATCGCGGAGAAAGACGAAGTGGTGCTTCATTGGACCGCCACCGGCACGCAACAGGGCCAGTTCCTCGGAGTGGTGCCCACGCACCGTCAGGCATCGGTGACGGGAACTTCCATTTGCCGCATCAAGAACGGCAAGATCATCGAGCAGTTCGCCGACTGGAACCTGCTGACCATGCTGGAACAGCTCGGAGCGGCCACGGCTCCGCGGCAGACCGTCGCGGCGCAACGATAACTGGCCACAGAGCCAGGGAAGGGGATGGACGTCTTGCCTTGAATGAGAAGCGTCTGTCCCCTTATTCAGCGAACTCTATTTGCCGGCCTGCTCCTGGGCCAATTGATCGCGGTAGAGTTTTTCCAGGCGATCGAGCGAGGCGCGGTAGCCCTGGGGATCGACAAAGCGGTTGGGATCGTAGGCGTCGCCAGGCTTGTACTTATCGTGCAGATTGAATTGGGCGGCGTGCGAGGCGAGCCACACGTCGACCTGCAGTTCTTTCATATCGTGGAAGCTGCGGGCGTAATCGGTGGCGATGGCCGGGTATTTTGGCATGCCGCTGACGGTGACGCCGGGGTTAATGCCGGGCATGTTGGCGATCAGCACGCGATAGTCGCGGCCATTTTCCCGCACCGTGAGGCTATAGCTGGTGGCTCCCTTGGTGTGGCCGGGGTGATGATGCGCGGTGATCTCCACGTCGCCGAGCTTGATTTTGTCGCCATTCTTCAGGCGCTGATCCACTTTGACGGGCTCATACAGTTGGTGCACGCCGTCGCCAAAGCGGAAATCGCTCTTGCCGCCGTCCTCGAGCAGCACGGCGTCCTGCTCCATCATGAGCATCCTCGCTCCGGTCATGCGCTTGAGTTCGGCCATCGCCGCGACGTGGTCGCTATGGCCGTGCGTGGACATCAGGATCTTGGTATCGGAGAGCTTGAAGCCGAGCTGCTCGACGCCGGATTTGATGTCCTTCAGGGTTTCCGGAAATCCGGTGTTGATCAGGATGTTACCCTGCGACGTGGTGATCAGGTAGGTGGAGAGATCCCAGGTGCCCACCCAATAGATGTTGCCGATGATCTTGAAGGGCGGGAAGGGCTTGAACCAATCGGGATTACGTTGCGCGTTGGCGCTGGGTTGCTGGGCGAACGCCGCGACGGAGAGGCTGAGGAGAGCAAGAACGCGAGAGAGCATAGTGGGAATAGTTTACGAAGATCGTGGCGAGGAGTCCAGCGGGCTGTTTGCGATTGCGGAAATTCCTGCTGAGTTGCCCAATAGGCTCCGCAATGTGTCACAATGTGACACATGGAGAAAACGAGCGTCCGCGAACTCCACCTGAGAACGAGCGCGCTGATCAAGAGCGTCGCGCAAGGGCAGACCTACATCATCGAGAGCCGGGGGGTTCCGGTCGCCGAATTGCGGCCGCTGGCCGAGCGGCGCAAGGGAAGCGGCCTGCCGAATCGTGAAGCATTCATCAAGACGTTGCCCAAAGGGGGGACCGATGTCGGTAAGATCCTCGAGGAGGACAGGCTCTGAACGGCCTATACTTCGATTCGGCTTACGTTGGCAAGTGTTATGTCAACGAAGCGGACGGGCCGGCTGTTCGAGCGTCAGCAGCCTCCGGTGGCGTTACCAGTTCCGCCCTTTGCATTGCCGAGGTCGCTTGTGCCTTTCATCGCAAGATGCGCGAGGGTTTTCTCACCGCGAAAGGCGCGCGGGAGATCCGCCAGTTCTTCCTTGAAGACATTGAGAAGGAGGTTTGGATCCTGGTACCTGTGTCCGAGCGAATCCTGCGTCAGGTTGAGCGTCTGACGGCGACTCTGCCCAAAACGATACCGTTGCGCGCGGGCGACGCGATTCACATTGCCAGCGCTCTCGATGCGGGGTTCGATGAAATCTGGACCAACGACCGCCACCTGCTCGCCGCTGCGGGGCACTTCGGTTTGAAGGGACGGAGCGTGTAGCAATCCTGGAAGACGGGACGCTATTCGAATCGCCTCACCGAGTCAACTCGTAAAAGGCGCAACACACCTTGGCAAGATCGTTCTCCTGGCCGCCGTTCAGAAACATGATGTCCAGAGGAACTCGGCTTGCGAAAATCGGCCCAAAGACCTCGCCGATTTCTCGAACTAATCCCGGGTCAGCACCGAATTTTGTGCGGAGGCAAAGAGCAACTGCGGCAGTTGTTGTGTTGGGTTAGGAAACTATTGCCAGATAGGCTCTTTCGACGTTCCGGCGGTTACGAAATAGGTCATGCAAGACGGCTTTAAGCTGGCGCTCCGGCGGGCCGTCTTGCTCACCGAGGAAACGGATCTCGGTCGCCTGGAACTTTTCCAACGGAGGGCCGGTGTCTCGTCGAAAAGGCCACATTACATTTTCAGTCTACGGCGTGCTAAAATAAAGGTTTAGCGGTCATTCCCCCGGGCCGTTCTGGAACACTTTCGACGACCTCGCGCAGGCCCGATTTGTGGGCGTAGACGACCCAAGGAGTCTCGACATTGGCCGATCCGCAAGACCCGAACATTCCTCCTTCAGGGCTTCCCCCAGGGCCCCCGGCAGGACCGCCTTCCGAACCGCCGCCGGGCAGCCCTCCGGGCGGGCAGATGCCGCTCGGCGGTGGCGACGGCGCGAACAAGAACCTGATCCCAATCAACATCGAAGACGAGATGCGGCGGTCGTATCTCGACTACGCGATGAGCGTGATCGTGGGCCGCGCGCTGCCGGACGTGCGCGACGGGCTGAAGCCGGTGCACCGGCGCACGCTGTACATGATGCACGAGATGGGCCTGCAGCCGAACCGGCCCACGAAAAAGTGCGCGCGCGTGGTAGGCGACGTGATGGGGAAGCTCCACCCACACGGGGACGCATCCATATACGACGCGCTGGTGCGCATGGCGCAGCCGTTTTCGATGCGCTATCCGCTGGTGGACGGGCAGGGGAATTTCGGGTCGGTGGACGGCGATCCGCCGGCCGCGATGCGGTACACGGAAGCGCGCCTGGCGCGGATTTCCGCCGCTTTACTCGAAGATATCGATAAGGAAACGGTCGATTTCAAGCCCAACTACGACGACACGGAAGTGGAGCCCGAGGTTCTGCCCACGCGCGTGCCCAACCTGCTGGTGAACGGCAGCGAGGGGATAGCGGTCGGCATGGCGTCGAAAGTTCCGCCGCACAATCTGACCGAGATCGTGGACGCCTGTATCGCGCTGCTTCAGGATCCGGCGACACCGCTCGCCAAGATCATGGAGATCGTGCAGGGACCGGATTTCCCGACCGGCGCGCTCATTTTGGGCCGCCAGGGCATCGTCGATTACTTCAAGACCGGGCGCGGGATCATCCGGTTGCGTGCCAAAGCCGCCAGCGAAAAGCTGGGCAAGGACCGCGACGCGATCATCGTCACTGAGATTCCATTCCAGGTCAACAAAGCGAAGCTGATCGAGTACACCGCGGCGCTGGTCAACGAGAAAAGGATCGAGGGCATCTCCGAGATACGCGACGAGAGCGATCGCGAAGGCATGCGCATCGTTTACGAGCTGAAGCGCGGCGAGCAGGCCGAGGTGGTCCTCAACAACCTGTACAAGCACACGCAGTTGCAGGTGAATTACGGTGTAATTCTGCTGGCGATCGTCAACGGCCAGCCGCGCGAGCTGCCGATCATCGACGCGATAAAGCGCTTTCTGGAACATCGCTCCGACGTGGTCCGCCGCCGCACCGACTATTTATTGCGCAAGGCCCGCGATCGGGAGCATCTGCTGCTGGGGTTCCAGCGCGCGCTTACGAACCTGGATCAGGTGATCGCGCTGATCCGCGCGGCGAAAACTCCTCGCGAAGCGCGCGAGGCATTGATGGCGTTTGATTCACAAGGCGAAAAAGATGGGTTTATTAACCAGTACGGCGATCCTGTGGCGCGGAAGGCCGCAGAGCTATTAGTCGCGGATGGAACGTGGGCGAATGCCGCGCGCTTCACGGAGCGCCAGGCCCAGGCCATCATCGAGCTGCAGCTCCAGCGCCTGACGGGCATGGAGCAGCAGAAAATCCTGGACGAGCTAGCGGAGATCCAGAAGCAGATCGCCGAATACATGGAGATCCTGGGATCGGAGAAGGCTCTGAAGCAGGTGATCGTCAAAGAGCTGAAGGAAGTCCAGAAGGATTTCGGGGACGAGCGCCGTACCCAGATCGTGGAAGATACCGGCGAGATCAGGCTGGAAGACCTGGTGCAGGTGGAAGACGTCGCGCTGACGGTGAGCCGCGGCGGCTATTTGAAACGCACTGCGGTGGATACGTACCGGCGGCAGACGCGCGGCGGCAAAGGCCGCATCGGCATGGGCACGCGCGCGGAGGACGTCGTCGAGCACCTGTTGATCGCCTCGACGCACGCCTATCTGCTCATCTTCACCAGTAAGGGCCGCGTGTACTGGTTGAAGATTTACGGCATCCCGGACGCGGCCACCACGGGCAAAGGAAAACACATTTCCAATTTGATCAACCTGCAACCGGACGAGACCGTGACCGCGTTCCTGCCGGTGAAGGATTTCGTCGCCGGGCAGTACATCGCCATGGTGACCAAACACGGCGTCATCAAAAAATCCGAGTTGACGGAGTTCGATAATCCCCGCCCCAGCGGCCTCAACGCGATCCTACTGGAAGACGGCGACGAGCTGCTGGCGGCGAGATTGAGCAATGGAAATCAGTACATTTTCCTGGCGACCTACGAAGGCATGGCGAACCGGTTCAGGGAAAAGGAAGTGCGTGCCATGGGCCGCGCCGCTCACGGCGTGGCGGCGATCAAGCTCGATGAGGGCGATTATCTGGTGGGCGCCCAAGTGGTGGACGAAACCGGCCTGATGCTTTCCATTTCCGAAAACGGTTTCGGCAAACGCACGCCGATTGAGGAGTACCGTTTGACGCGGCGCGGCCGCAGGGGCGTCATCAACATGAAGACGACGTCCAAGGTCGGCAAAGTGGTCGGCATTCTTTCGGTGAAGGAAGACTCCGAGCTGATGATCATCACGCGCCAGGGCCAGATTCTGCGCATCGACTCGGGGACTATTCGGCAGACCGGGCGTTCGACGCAGGGCGTTAAGCTGGTGACGCTGGAGGCGGGCGATCAGGTGGCCGCGGCGAGTCTGATCCCGGATACGGAAGCGAACGGGAACGGGAATCAGGAAGATCTGCCGCTACAATAGGATCATGGACTCCAAAGAGCGCGCCTTGATCGACGCGCTCCGGAACATAGGCAGTGTGATTGTGGCGTACTCAGGGGGCGCCGATTCGGCGTACCTCGCGTGGGCGGCGAAGCAGGCGCTCGGCGATAATGCGGTCGCCATCACGGCCGATTCAGCCTCGTTTCCCGAGTCCCATAAGCACGACGCCGTGCAGTTCGCGCGCGATCACGGCATCCGTCACGAGTACATCGAGACGCATGAGTTCGACAATCCGGATTACGTCGCCAATAATCCCGACCGCTGTTTCCACTGCAAGGATGAATTGTTTACCCGTCTGGAGGAAGTCGCCAAAGAACGAGGCATCGCGCACGTGGTTTACGGCGTGAACGTGGACGATCTCGGCGACTATCGTCCCGGCCAACGAGCGGCGAAGCTGCATCAAGTAAAAGCTCCGCTGGTGGACGCAGGGCTGACCAAAGCTGAGATTCGAGAGCTGTCGAAGGGCGCCGGGCTCTCGACGTGGGACCGCCCGGCGTCGGCGTGCCTGAGCTCGCGGATTCCTTACGGGACGCCGGTGACGATCGAGAACGTCCGCACGGTGGACCGGGGCGAGGATGCGATTCGCGCGCTGGGCTTCCGGCAGTTCCGCGTGCGCTTTCACGGCGACATCGTGCGGATCGAGATCGCGCCAGACGAACTAGCGTGCGCGATGACGCCGGAGATGGCGCCGAAGTTCAGCGCGATCTTCAAGCAATTGGGGTTTCACTACGTGACGCTCGATCTGGACGGGTACCGGCAGGGATCGCTGAACGCGGTGCTTAAGTGAGGTACTTCCCGACGGCCCGAAGCGGAGTGTAACGGGCAATCGTCGTAAAATCGCGATCCCGGTGCCACAGTTCCACCTTATTGTGGATGGCAATCGCGGCGATCAAGCAGTCGACGCCAGACCGGATTGTCAACCCGCGCCGACGTCCATCGTTGTAGATGCTAGCGGCTTCTAGATAAAGCTCCAAAGGGAGTGGATCGCTTAATATCGGAAGCGCCAAAAAAGCGTAGCTCAAAGCGGCGGAGGCGGGGTTGCGCATGTCCAATCCCTGCATAACTTCCTGCGCGATCGGTCCGCACACCGCAAAATCCGCTATGCGCGCGGCCGTCTCCGGAAGGCGCCCGGGATCAATCAAGGCGTCGATCCACAGCGACGTATCCACAAGGATCAAGAGGGCCTCTTACGGCGTCGCGGAGCTTTCCGCGGCCGGTCCTCACGCATTTCCGAAAGGTCGCCCTTCCATAATCCTTTCCCAAAGAACTCCGGGATGCTGCGGACTCTATGCAAGCGCACCAGCTCCGCAAGGGCCTTATTGACCGCTTCCGAATACGTTTTGGCGCCGGAGACGCGTCTCGCTTCTTCGAGGATCTCCCCATTTAACACAAGATTTGTACGTCTCATGTGTATAGTATACCTCGTGGCCGGTTCCGTGAAATGGTCCACGCCACCACAATCACGACCAGCGCTCCGACGACGTTGTACCAAAGGTAGGCGATCGGCGTGAAACGCGCGACGGCGAAAATTACCGCCTGGCCGGTCACCACGCCCCAGAACGCGGCGGTACCGCCCGCTCTTTTCATGAAGAACGCCACCGCGAATACGCCGAGCATGCTCCCGTAGAACAGCGACCCGACCTGGTTGACGGCTTCAATCAGAGCGCCGAAGCCCTGGGCGAAATTCGCGAAGGCCACGGCGTAGGCTCCCCAGAAAACGGTAGCGACGCGCGACGCCAAAAGATAATGACTGTCGAGGCGGCCTTTGCTGACGTGCCGCTGGTAGACGTCGATCATGGTGACGGTGGCGAGCGAGTTGATCTCGCCGGAGCTGGCCGACATCGCGGCGGTGAAAATGACGCCGAGGATCAATCCGACGACGCCCCGCGGAAGGTAGTGGGTGACGAACGACAGGAAAATATAATTCGTGTCGTTCTCCTCGGAGCCCTTCTGCGCGTCGGCGCGAACTGCCTCCAGCTTCGCTTCCGCCGCTTGAAATTCCCGGATGGACGCGCCGGCTTTCATACGGCGTGCGGCGAGTTGGCGCTCGTCCCAGGCGTGTTCGTAGCGGGCTTCAAGAGCGGGATACTCGGACGATTGCTGCAGGCGCTTCATTTCGAGGGGATGGAACAGCAGCGGCGGCCGCACGAACAGAAAGAAAGAGAAAACGATGGTCCCGATGAAGAGAATCAGGAACTGCACCGGCACTTTCGCCATCGCGTTCAGCAGCAGGCCCAGGCGGCTCTGGCCAATGGAGCGTC
The DNA here is from genome assembly GCA_035934795.1 of Bryobacteraceae bacterium. Lineage (GTDB taxonomy): Bacteria > Acidobacteriota > Terriglobia > Bryobacterales > Bryobacteraceae > Palsa-187. The sequence goes on from DASYXM010000012.1 coordinate 8,731, forward strand.
CGGTTAAGTATCGCTGCACCTGGCTTTGATCGGTGCCGAAGTAGGCGAGCATCAGAAACGTGCTGCCGATCAGGCCGCTCCACAGGTTGTAACGGCTGCCCCAGTCGAAGTGGGTATCGACGGCGTTCAAGAGACCGGCCGCGCCCGCCAGACGCACGGCGTCGAGAAACGAAACACCGGCGGGCAGCATCGAGATCGCGATGCCCAGGGCCAACAACAGCGCGCCCATGATCATCCCCATTTGCAGGACATCGGCCCAGGTGACGGCCTTGATGCCGCCGCTCGTTGTGTAAACGATGACCAGGCCACCCATGATGACGGTGGTCCAGCGATAGGGCATGCCGAGTACGGCCGACATCACAATGGCGGGAGCGGCAAGCGCGATGCCCGCGCCGAGGCCCCGTCCGACCAAAAAGATCGCGGTCACCAGCGAGCGTGTCTTTGCGTCGAAGCGCTGCTCCAAGTATTCGTAGGCGGTATAGACCTTCGCGCGGTGGAAGATTGGTACTGCCGTCGCCGACAGAATCACCATCGCGATGGGCAGACCGAAATAGAATTGCACGAAGCGCATGCCGTCGACAAAGCCCTGTCCGGTGGTGGAGACGAAGGTGATCGCGCTCGCCTGGGTGGCCATGATGGAAAGCCCCATGGCATACCACGGCATGGTTTTCCCGGCGAGCAGAAATTGGCTGACACTATCCGAACCGCGTCCGCGCCACAGGCCGTAGCCGACCAGGAAGACGAGCCAGCCGAAGAGCACGATCCAATCGAGGGCGCTCATCGCTTAGGAATCGGGCGCGTAGTGGCGGGTAAAGAGCCAGAAGAGAAAGATGACGACGGCGAGATAGATCAAGACGAACGTGTAAACCCTTGGCCAGGCGCCGAGGATGGGAGGCTTTTCGTCCCGCGGCTCGGGCACTTTTGGATCGCTCACTGCCGCTTGCTCGCGGCCTTGTTCATTGCGCGGCCTTCCCCGCGCTCAGCATGTTGGCGAACAGGCGGTACGCGCCGGGTACGCCGGCCGGTAATTCGCGAAACCAGCTATACGCCGAAAAAATATAGGCACCCTTGCCGTAGCGCGTGAACAGCTCGCCGCCGGGCATGGGCTTATCGCCGGGATCGTGCGATTCCAAGACCGTCTGATAACGCGGGTCCCATTCGACCGCGAAATCGAGGCCGCGCTCCTGAATCCACCCGTCGAAATCCGCTTCGGTAATCTCGTTGGGCGTGTGCAAAAGCGACAATTGAGGATTCGGGAAAGTCACGGGAGTTTCCTCCACGGTCACGCGATCCTTGTTGTCGCGGCTTTCCTTGATCGGGTAAGGGCCGATGTGTTCGAGCGTCGTGGAATCGGAGGCAGCGGCGCGCGCCGCTGGAGCCGTCGTTGTATTAGATGATGCATTCCCTCCTGCATTAGGCCCTGCATTAAGAGCTGTTGCGGCGGGTTCGGCACCGGCCGGAGCAGGTGGCGCGCCACCCAGAGCCTGCCCGGGAATGCCGTCGGGCACGTTGTACTGCACCACCAAAGTGCCGCCGTCCTCCACATATTTATACACGCGCGAATAGTTCGCACGGAGGTCGGCACGCGTGTTCCAAGCCCGTACGCCGGTGACGATGGCGTCGAAACGGCTCAGATCGCCATGCATCAGGTCGTCTTTCGACAGCAGCGTCACGTCGCAGCCGATCTGGCGCAGCGCCTCGGGGACCTCGTCCCCTGCGCCCATCACATAACCGACATTGCGGACAAGCGTACGGATATCGGCGTGCACCAAGCGAGCTTCGGTCGCGGGAAAGAGCGTTTGCGCCGGGAAATACGAATAATCGATCACCCGAACGTTGCTCGAGATGGCGCGTCCGTCGACTGTCGCGACCGCGCGCAACGTTCCCTGTGATGTGGCAAACGGTGGCGTCAGCTCAAACGTCAGAAGCGCCTGCTCGTCGGCGCCGGTTAGCTCGAAGCGCTGCGACGCAGGCTCGGATTTCCATCCGGCTGGAAGTTCCAGATGCACGTCGCCCGCCACCTTGCCAGTGATGGAACGCACCGGGACCTCGATGCGCCGGGGCTTGGTGTCGGCGAAAACCAATGCCGATCCACCGAATTCGATCCCGATCGGCGGCACGATGGCGAGGGGCCGCGTGAGCTCGCCGTACACGCGATCCACGTAGCGGCGCTCAACGGGACGCGTCAGCGTGACTTCGGAGCCGCCCACGCGCAGCCGGAACTCGGCCGAAAGCACCGGTGCATTTTCCGGAATGCCGATGAGTTCCGGGTCGCGGACGGAGTACATGCTGCCTTCCTTAGGAAGCTCCAGCCAGTAGGGCTGTGAGTACGGATGCGAGTCGGGGATTTTGACGGTAATGGGATGCTCGCTGGGCTTGTTCAGCACGAGCACCGTGCGGGCGATCGACGGTGCGGCAAGCTCGGGCATGCCGATCCATCGGGCCCCCAGCAGCATGACCTCGCTCGATCCGCGATTGAGCGCGCTGAGCGTGACCTTGACGCTGCCGCCGGGCGTGACCGCGGGTTTATCCGCCAGCGCCTCCACCCACGCGCCGCCGGCGGCGGCCATCACCTCATCCAGTTCGACCAGCTTGCGTTTCGCGATGGGATCGTCGATCGAGGCGATCAGCGGGCGGGCTTTCGCGAGCTGAGGCAGCAGTGCTTCGGGATGCGCGGGCGCGTAGGAATCGGCGGCCTGCCGGACGATGGTTGCGACCGCGGCGCCGCCCGGCAAACGAGTCCATGTGGTATTGACTCCATCGAGGAGATCCTTGGTCGGTTTGTCGCCCGAATTGGTGACGAAGTAGTTCTTGTTCTCACCGCGGCGCTCCGGGCTGCCTTGCGCCTGGCTGCGATGCAAGCTGCGGCTCATGCCCGCGATCTCGCCCCACGAATAGCCCAGCTCGGGATCATAGGCCCCCAGATCGAGCTCGAACTTGTCCGGAATTTTTTCGATCTCCTTGCGCTGCTCCTCGGTGATGCCCGCCATATTGGTCATCAGGCGCAGGGGTTGCCAGGGCTTGACGTACTTCAGTTGCTCGGGGAAGCGGGAGGAATCGCCGGCCAGCGAAAAAGCTTCCTTGCCGAGGATCGCCGAAGCCTGGTGATGGCCGTGGCCGTCGCGGGGCGTGCCGGTGAAACGCAGAATGACGATGTCCGGGCGGAAACGGCGGATGTTCCACACGACGTCGCCCAGGACCTGATCGCGCGGCCATTTCTTGAGGGTTTCGTCGGACGTTTTCGAAAATCCGAAATCGATGGCCCGCGTGAAGTATTGTTCAGATCCATCGATGCGATGCTCGGCAAGCAGCTCCTGCGTGCGGATGATGCCGAGCTCGTCGCCTTGCTCGGGACCAATCAGGTTTTGCCCGCCTTCTCCGCGGGTCAGCGAAAGATACGCCGTGCGAACATGGCGTCCGCGAGCCAGGTACGCCAGCAGCGCGTTGTTTTCGTCGTCGGGATGCGCCGCGATCATCATGACGCTCCCGACGTTGTTGAGGCTCTCCAGCATCAGGCGCATCTTCGTCTCGCCGGAGAAAGCCTTCTGGGGATCGGACGGGGCGGCGAGCACAGACGCGACCAGGCAAAGGACTACGGCAGCCGCCAGCAGGACGCAGAATCGGGACCGGGATCTCAAGGTGAACCTTTAGATGCTATCTTACCAGCGCGCGATGCGGGCCAGCGCAAGAAGGGGCGAATGGTGCGATTGGGGATCGGGGCGGGGAAGTTAAAACCGCTCGGTCAGTTCTCGGCCCATTCGCGCTCCAGCATGCGCGAATACTCGCCGGACGCGAAGATCTCGAAATCGAAGCCCAGCCCGGAGATATCGGTGAAGGTGGCCTCCGATTGCCGAACCTGGAACATGTGATCGGCGTAGCGATAGTAGTTACGGATAAATTCGTGAGCCAGAGTATCGGGGTGGGGAGCCGCGCCGAGCAGGGCGCATAGTCCCAGGGCGCGGGCGAAAATCGCTTTGTAATCGGCGACGCCCCACTTGCGGAGCTTCTCCTGAACAGCCAGCGGCGTGTGTTCCACCAGGTAGGCGGCGAAGCTCTGATAGCGGATCCCGGAATCGCGCGATTCCGGGTGGCGGTCGACGTGTTCCAGGCACTGTTCGATCCAGCGCGTCAGGTCTTTGCCCACGTAAAACAGCATGCGGATTTCGCAGAAGCGGCCGTCCAGAAGCACGCGTTCCAGATCCTCGGAACTGCGCTCGCCGGAGGGCAAAAGCCCTTGCAACATGAGGTTGGCTCGCGAGCTTTCCACGAGCTTATCCGGTCCGCCGCTATCGGCAAAAGGGTGCAGAATCAGCGGGGGCAGTTTCAGGCCGTTCATCCGGTTTTAGCCAAAGTATGCCAAATCAACGGCGCTCTGTAAGCAGTACTTTGGCCTCAATTGTCCGGCCGTCCCTTAGTACCTTCACTAGTACTAAATCCCCAGGCCGATGTTCACGGAGGACGTAAGTGAAGTCGTAGAGGTTGCCCATCTGCTTGCCGTCAAACTCGATCATGATATCGCCCGGTTTCAGCCCGGCTTTCGCGGCAGGGCTCCCCTCGCGAATATCGGCAAACCGGACGCCCTGGGGAGGCTCGTCGAAATCGGGAATGCTGCCGAAATCGGGCCCGTATCCGGAACGCTCGCCTCCTCCCGCCACCGGCTCGCGTTCAGGCGCGGCCTTGACATATTTCGGGCGGTCGGGAGCGTCTGCCAGCCGCGTCGCTAGCTCGGCCACATAATCGAGAAGCTTCGCCGCGTCGGGGGCATTTATCTTATCGGCCGTATCGCCCGGCTTGTGATAGTCGGCATGCAGGCCGGAGAAAAAGAACAGAATCGGCACGCCTTTGGAATTGAAGGACGCGTGGTCGCTGGCGTTGCTCATGTTAGTGCCGGAGTTCTTGCCGGTCTGGTCGATGGTGAGCGGCGTGGGAGGCTTCAAATCCGCCACCAGCTTCTCCAGCGTCGTGCCAGTCCTCACTCCGCTCACGAACACGCGCCCCTCGCGGATGCGGCCGATCATGTCGAGGTTGATCATCGCGACAGCGTTTCCCAGGGGCAGGGAAGGGTGATTCGCGTACCAGGCGCTGCCCAGGAGGCCCAGCTCTTCACCGGCGAACGTCAGGAATAAAATGCCCCGATTGGGCTTGGGATGCGTCGAAAACCAGCGTGCCAGCTCGATGACGCCGGCGGTGCCGCTGGCGTTGTCGTCCGCGCCTGGATGGATGGTCCCCTTGAGATTCGGCGCGAGCGAGTGCTCGTCGCCCAGACCCAGGTGATCGTAATGGGCGCCGATGATGATGTATTCGGACGTCACCCCCGGCAGAAAGCCCGCGACGTTGTGCACGGTCCTCTGCTCGTGAACCAAATCGACTTCCAGATCGACCTTGAGTTTCGCGAGCTCGAAGGATCGGGGCGCGAGATCGCCGTCGATTGCGGCGGCGGTCTGCCGCAGGTCGCGGCCTTCGGCGCGGAACCATTCTTCGGCCAGCGCCTCCTTCACCTGAATAAAGAAAATGCCCGCGTCGCGAGGCCCGCCCGTCGAGCCGAACTCCTCGAGATCGTCCCCTTTGCCGGGATGGGCGGCGACGTCGTTGACCAGGATCACGCCGCGCGCGCCGTGCGCCTTGGCATTGGCCATCTTGTCGACGAACGCGGCGTAGGAGGTAAGCTTTTTGCCGTCGAAAACGCTGGTGGGGTCGTTTTCCTGGGGCTCATGGCGCAGGATGAGAATCAGCTTGCCGGTGACGTCGATATTCGCGTAATCGTCGTAATGGTAGGATTTCGCGGTGATGCCGTAACCGGCGAACACCACGCTCGCCGACGACCTTCCGACCGTGGAGAAAGAAAACGGCTCGAACTCCCGGCCCAACCTCAAGTTCTGCTGCGAGCCGCCATCGGAAAACGAAAACGTATTGCGCGAGCCCAGGTGCGCGCCGATTTCGGCGGGGAAGGCGAGCTCGAAATTCTTGCCGTCGACGGGCTTGAGCCCAAAGCCGCGAAAAAGTCCGGCGATGTGCGTGGCCGCGACCTCAAGTTCCGGCGATCCCGTGGCGCGGCCCTTCAATTCGGGAGAGGCCAGGTACTTCACGTCGTCCCAGTAGGTTTTGGGATCGATGCTCTGGGCGCCTAGCCGGCCCAGACCCAGCGTGCCGAGCGCCAGCGAGCAAATCGACGCGATCCAAGCGGCTTTACGCATGTCAGTATGCCTGCCTTCCTTCTTTGACGGCCGTGGCCCCATTCCGATTGACGGCGGCGAGCTGCCTTCGGCTACTTCTTCCCGCCCAGCGTGGGGATCTCCACGGTGCAGCACTTATCGTCGGCCGGCGGGGCGGCCTTGGCGGCCTGCGCCTGATGATCCATTTCGAGCTGCAGCAACTGGGTCAGGATGTTCCATTCCACGGCGCCTTCGATTTTGCGCCCGTTGATATAAAGGGTCGGCGTGGCGCTCACCGAAAGGCTCCGGCCCATGGCGATGGTGTTATCGACCTCGGCCTTCGCGGCCTTATCCTCGGTGCAGGCCTTGAGCTTATCCGCGTCCAGGCTCTTGGACTTGGCGAACTCGGCGGTCTTCGAGTCGAAATTCTCCAGCGTCAACTGCTCCTGGTTTGCATAGATCCAATCGTGATAATCCCAGAACGCGGCCTGACTTTCGCGATACATGCAGCGCCCCATAAGGGAACCCTTCATCGCCCACGGGTGGATGGTGGTCAGCGGAAAATCGTTGAAATAAACGCGGACCTTGTCGCCGAGCGCGCCCGGCAGGTTCTTACGCAGATCGGTTTCTTCCTTCTGGCAGACCGGGCACTGGAAATCGCCGAACACAACCAGGTTGACCGCAGCCTTGTCGCCCGCGCCGAAGCTGGGCTGCTTCGCTTCGTTCAGAAGATCCAGATTGGCCTGAAACGGGCTCTTGGCGAGGTTGAAAGCCAGGCCTTTGAACACGGTGCCGCCGTCTTTCGATATGTAGTACAACTCGTCCTTCATCTGCCCGTTGTAGGAGAGGTGCACCCACACGTCGAAGTAATCCTTGGCCACGGTCGATGGCTGAGGCTCGTCGATCTTGACTGTGACCTGAGGGATCCACAGCTCGGAGTAGCGCAGGTAAGCCTCCAATGTGGGCTTGTCGAACGCGGATTTCGTCTGGGCCGTGAGCGAGAAGGCGGCCAGCAAGAGCGTGAGGGCAAGTTTCATAGAGTTTGTATCCATATTAATTATATCTACAGACTCGGGATGATTTGACGAAGGTATCACGGTCGGAGCAACTTGCCCATCGACGGATCGCGGACCTTACGTCCCAGTGGATCAGCGCCACTATCGTCGTTGAGACATCACCACCCGAAGAACGTGATTGATCCGTGTGGAATAGCCTGCACCGTATTGCTGAAGCCATTCGACCACGTCGGCGTCCAGACGCACGGCCACCAGTTTCTTGGGGGGACGCCGGAACTGGATGAGCTGCTTTTCAGTGAGCGCCGGAATATCGGAAAAGTCGATCTGAGCAACGTCCGCGCGCTTCTGCCTCCTTGCAACGCCGTCTAGCGCCGCCTTCTGGCGTTCAGTAAGGGGCTTGTTCCAGATAGATTCGGCGCTCGCGCGGATCTGCTTCCCGGGCCGAGACGATGCGGATAGTTTCTTCGCCATTTGGGTTCTCCTCACGATACACGTGCACAACCAGCAGCACAGCTTTCCGTACGGCGCCGATCGCGTGCCAACGCTGTTCACCGTCGATCACGCGGTCTCTGCGAAGCATCAGACTGGGGTCCGCGAATACGCGCGATGCGGTTTCAAAATCGATGCCGGCGTGCTTATTTTGGTTGGACCGGTTCTTTTCCGTATCCCATTCGAAGCGCATGCTGTTATACATAACGTATAACACACGCGTGGAAGCTCGTTCCGGCGAGGGAACCGAGACCATCCCGGAAACAAATGAAACGACGAACGGGGGGAGGGGTTAACGCCCCACCGGAACCTTCTGCCGCAGCTCCTCGAACCAGTTCTCCACCACTTGCAATTTCGCTTCACCGGCCGCAGCCTCCGGCTCCTTCACCACCAGGAAGCGTTTGCCGTCCGGCGCAACATCCCAGGGTGTGATGCCCAACGCGAAAAGCACGTGCGGCTGCCCAACGCGAAATTCGGGACCGGTCTGAACATCCACAGCCATCAACTGGTTTTTCTCCGGATCGCGGTAAAACATTTCCTGCCCATCGCGGCGCCAGCGCGGCTCCTGCCCGGCTTCAATCGAAATCGGCGTCTTTCCTCCCGGACCCGGGAATGGCCGCACGTACACGCGGTTTTTTCCAGACTCGTCGGAGGTGTAGGCAACCCAGTGTCCCTCCGGCGAAATCTGCGCATCGCTTTCATTGAGCGAACTCGCTTCAAACAGCAGCCGAGGTTTGCCGTCACCTCTGCTCACGGCCGGCTGCAAGCTCCAGATACGGGCGGGTCCCTGGTGGGCTTCGTACAACAGGGTCTTGCCATCTGGCGCCCACGAGTCCGGGAGTCCTCCCCGGCCTACCAGGAGCGGCTCGGGTTTGCTGCTACCGTCCGACGGCGCCCAGAAAAGCCCTCCGGTTCCATAAGCCCCATAACCGAAAACTACGTGCCGGCCATCGGGGGTCCAGGTGGGCGACCCATAATCGCGCCCGGTCGTCAGACGAGTCAGTGCGCCGCGCGCCAATTCAATCACCCAGACGTCGTCGCCGCCCTCCACGGCTACCCTCTGTCCATCCGGCGACAGACGCACGGACCCGTAATCTTGCTGTGGCGCGGGAGAGGGCTGCGGCGTCCCCTTGCGATCCAGCCACTCGAGGGTCTTGAGGTTCCTCGTCTCCGTTGTCCTGTACACCAGGAGCCCGGAATCCGAAAAGGCGTAGTCGGCATAGCCTCCCGCAGGGATATAATAGACTCCCTCGATCACGGGCTTCTCCGAACCCGTCACGGCCAGCCGCTTCAGATCGAACGGAACTGCGAACATGGTGCCGCTGCGCACATACACCAGGTGGCCGGAGGGGACATAGCGCCCAGACGCTCCTCCGTTGACCACCACACGATACTGGCGAGTCTTCATATCGAAGACCGCGATGCGCGAACTATCGCCCGAACCGAGTGAGACGATCGTAAACAGCATCGACCGGTGGCCCGGCAGCATCTGCGGCCAGCTGTGGAAATCCCCCTTCTGCTGCGTCGTGAGCTTCTCGCACCCGCCGCCCGAGGCAGAGACGCGCATTAATCCGTCGCTTCCGGGGAAAACGATGCGGTCGTCCTCGCCCCAAGCCCCTTGCCTAAAGAACGCATCTTCGCAAAGAGTAACCGGGGAGCCACCAGTCACCGGAACCTTCTTGAGCGGTCCCCACACACCCTGGAAATAGGCGAGCCAGTTGCCGTCCGGTGAAAAGAAGGGACGGACACCGCCCTCGGTTCCCGGAATCGGCTTCCCCTCGGGCTCATCCAGCATGCGGACCCAGATGCGCTGCGTGCTGCCCGACATCCCGTCGTAGGCGAGGCGCGTACCGTCGCGGGAGATAGCGACAGCAGAGGCGCCGATAGAATCGGGTACCGGCAGTGTTGTCGTCCAACGCGCGACCGGGCGTGGCGCGGCGGGAAGAGTGGCGTACCACCAGCCCACTGCGGCGACCAACACCCCGACCGCCGCCACCGCAATCCAGGGCCAAGTGACACGGGCTTTAACCTGTAGCGGTGCCGGCGGCACCCACTCCAGTTCCGCCTTCAGATCCCGAGCTGTTTGCCACCGGTTCTCAGGATCCGTCGCAAGGCAACGGTCGATCACATGCGCAACATGCGACGGCGGGTCTATCGCCATTTCGCGGAGCACCAAACCCAGAGCATAAATATCGGTCCGCGCGTCGCAGTCCTTGCCTTCCCTCTGTTCGGGAGCCATATACTTTGGCGTGCCCATCACAGCGTTGGTGGCGGTCAAGGTTGCATCCCGGTCCGATTTCGCAAGACCGAAATCCAACACCTTGACTCCGGATTTCGTCACCATGACGTTGCCGGGCTTCAAATCGCGATGAACGATCCGCTGGGCGTGAGCCGCTGCCAGCGCGTCGGCGATCTGCGAGCCATATTGCAGCGCCTGGTCGAGGGAGAGCGCCCTTTTCTTCAAGCGGGCGGCGAGCGTCTCGCCTTCCACCAGCTCCATCACCAGGTAGTTGGGCCCGACGTCATACAGGGCGCAAATGTGCGGATGATTCAGCGAGGAGATCGCCCGAGCTTCCCGCTCGAAGCGTTCACTGAACTGCGTCGCGGCGATCTTGATGGCGACCGCGCGGCCCAGGCGAGTGTCGACAGCCCGATAAACGCTGCCCATGCCTCCAGCGCCGATCGAAGCTTCGATCTTATATGGCCCGAGTTGCGCGCCCGCGCCTAGCTGGGTCACGGTGGATTCTTCCAGCAGTTCCGCGGCTGGACGGTCCAGGATCTTACTGCCCGAGGCGTCTTGCGCCAGCAGCGCCTCGACCTCGCTGCGCGCTTCCGCGGTAGCTTGGGCCAGCAGCGCTTCACGCCCTTTCGGGTCGCGCTCGCAAGCCGCGTGGTACAACTCCTCGATCTGCCGCCAGCGTTCCGGGGTCATAACGACCATCCCGTGAGGATATCAACCAATATTACTGCCAATATTACTGCAATGTTGCGCTGGAGGCGCTGTTATTTTCCAGGTTGGCCGTCAAGCGAGGCAGGTTGGCCTGTGCCGAGCGGCGCGCCAGACCGTTGTGAAGCAGGACAATGTCTTCGGGGGTGAAGGCGAGAGGCTTCCACGTCATCGCCGAATAGTCGCCACCATCCCAGTTGGCTTTCATCACGCCCTCAGCCGAATGCCGCTCGACGCCTTGCAGAATATGCGTGATCTCGTGTACCAGCACGTGCGCCAGCAGGCTCGGCCGGCGGGATGGCTGGCTCACGTGCTCCACACGGTCATAGAAAATCACGATGTGCGTGCCTTCGTAGGGCAGAGCGTACGCAAATGCGTTGGGCAGCCGCCCTGCCAAGCTTTGGTCGGACAGGCTGATCCGGATGCTGTCGGCCGGACAATTGTGACGCCAGTCGAGCGTCACGCCGACGCCGGAGAACATTTTGGAAGCCATCTCCCTGGCGCGCAGGGCGACGGACGGGTCAAGGGAGGCGCCTTCCATGCAAACGGTCACTTTTCGCCCCGCCGCCTCGCCCAGTTCGGCAGCCTGGGCCGACATTCCCGCGATCACTGCCATCGCCGTCATCGCCGTGATCTTCGCCGTGGTCTTCATGATTCCCTCCCGTCAGTCGCTCCCAAGGCGCGAACGGGAGGGCAAAACTTGAAAAGGACCTCAATTTTTCTTAGAAGGGGAGTACAATCTTGGAGGGCAATGCGATGCCAGAAGCCCAACTCTCTGAAACAACTCAACTTCTAAGGGCTTGGGCGGATGGCGATCCGGCCGCTCTCGACCGGCTTACGCCTCGGGTCTACCAAGAGCTTCGCCGCATCGCCGGCCATTTCATGCAGAACGAGCGCCCCGGCCGCACGCTGCAGACCACCGCTCTGGTCCACGAAGCTTACTTGAAGCTGATCGACGTGACGAACGTCGACTGGCAGCACCGTGCTCACTTCTTCGCGGTGTCGGCGACTATGATGCGGCGGATTCTGCTGGATCGGGCGCGCAAACGTGGGGCGGGTAAGCGGGGCGGTAAACAGCCGCGCGTCAATCTGGACGAGATCCCGGACGTCGGCTCCGCGCGAGCCCGTGAACTCATCGCCCTCGACGACGCGCTCCACGCCCTGGCGGAAGTCGATCCGCGCAAGGCTCGGGTCATCGAGCTGCGCTTCTTCGGGGGCTTGAGTGTGGAGGAGACGGCCGAAGTGCTCAAGGTTTCACCGGATACCGTCATGCGGGATTGGAGACTCGCCCGGGCGTGGCTCTTAGTGGAGCTCAGCAACCGAAGTTGAGCCGCCGACAATCTACCGCGGCGACAGAGCTGGACACTATACTGAAATCTTGTCGCGACCTTGGCTCATACTTGCGGTGCTCGTGCTGTACTTGTTGCAGCTTGGGAGCGCTGGAATGTTGGGACCCGACGAGCCGCGCTACGCCTCCGTAGGACGGGCCATGGCGCAATCGGGGGATTTCGTAACGCCGCGCCTGAACGGTCATCCGTGGTTCGAAAAGCCGCCGTTACTTTACTGGATGGTCGCACTCAGCCATTGGCTGCGCTTGCCCGGCGAATGGGCCGCACGGCTGCCGGTGGCGCTCGCGAGCGTCGCATTCTTGATTTTCTTCGGCAATGTTCTGGCACGGGAGTTTTCGTCGCGCATCGCGGCCGTGGCGACGGCGATTCTGGCGACGTCGGCAGGCTGGGTGGCGTACAGTTTTGCCGCGCTGACGGATCTACCCATGTCGGCCGCGCTGGGGGCGGCCATGCTGATCGCTCTGTTCGAGCCCTTCCGGATCGACCAGAAGCTCAATCGCGGCTGGATCGCGGGGGCTCTGCTCGGAGTGGCGGTCCTCGGGAAGGGGTTCGTCCCGCTGATTCTGTTCGCGCCCGTAATATTGATCGTGCGCGGCAAGCGGCTGCCGATTCTCGGAGGGATGCTGATCGCCGCCGCGCCGTGGCACGTCTTGTGCTGGATACGCAACGGGAGCGCCTTCTGGAACGATTATTTTTGGAAGCAGCAGGTGGCCCGGTTTCTGACGCCGGAGTTGGAGCACGTTCAACCGTTCTGGTACTACGTGCCCGTATTGCTGGCCGGCCTGTTTCCGTGGACGCCGCTCGTTGCCTTGCTCGCGCGCGGAAAACTGTACGAGGATGTGCGCGTGCGGATACTGGCCGCCTGGACGATCTACGGTCTGGTTTTTTTTTCCGCTTCTCGGAATAAGCTTCCGGGTTACTTGTTGCCGCTCCTGCCCGCAATTGCGATTATTTTCGCGGTGGCGATCGAGAAAGCTCCCGGACGTTTTTCGAAGGCGGGGTGGCTGGCCGCGTGCGCTCTGCTGCTGGTCCTGCTGCCCACCGCGGGCCGAATCCTTCCCCAGGCGCTGGTGGAGGGACTGCGCAGGACGAACATTGAATTCTCTCCGGGTGGCCTGGCTTTCCTGGTCCCGGCCGCCGCGGTCGCGTGGCTGGCGTGGCGCAAAAAGACCGAGCTTGCCGTGGCCGCTGTCGCCCTCGCCGCCGGATTGGGCATCGTATATCTGAAGATCGCTACGTTACCGATGCTCGATCGGACGGTTTCCGTACGGCCTTTTTGGACCGCCAATCGGAAGCAACTGGAAGGGTCCTGCCTCGGCCCAACCCGACGAATGTGGGAATATGGACTAGACTACTATACTGCTCGTGAAATACCGTCGTGCGCGCCAACTGGTGAATCTAGACCTCAAGTGCATGGTACAAAAGCTCTTCTATCTCTTGAAGGTCCGGGCAATCCATGATATTCTCTATAGGGATGGAGGAGTATGGTTGCCATCGAGGTCTTGACCGAACAACTCCTGGAACAGGATTACGACAAAGTAGTTCGCGAGGACATTGAACTCTTCCGGTCGCAAGCCCTGGCGCGTCTCGCGGGTAAGTTGACCGACGACGAACTACGGCCACACCGCTTGCGGCGTGGCGTCTATAGCCAGCGCCAGCCCGATGTCCACATGATCCGGACTAAAGTACCGGGCGGGCTGCTGACCTCCGAGCAGATGCGGCAAATGGCCCGCGTCGCCGACGAATTCGCAGGCGGCAAAGGCCACCTGACGACGCGGCAGAACATCCAGTATCACTTTGTTCCGCTCCCGCGCGTGGCGGATCTGCTGCACATGCTCGCCGACGTTCGCCTGACAACGAGAGAAGCCTGCTATAACACCGTGCGCAACGTGACGGCGTGTCCTTTGGCCGGCATTCATCCCGAGGAAATATTCGACGTGCAGCCCTACGCGCGCCGCGTCGCGTTCGCGTTCCTGCATAAGGAGCTTACCGATAATCTTCCGCGCAAGTTCAAGATCGCGTTTTCGGCCTGCCCCGAGGATTGCATGGCGACTGCAATCAACGATGTCGGACTGCGCGGCATCGTTCGCGATGGCGTTCGTGGATTCAGCATGACGGTGGCGGGAGGCCTGGGGCCGCTGCCGACCGAAGGGAAGCTCCTGCACGAGTTCATTCCGGCCGAGGATCTGGTGCGGCGCATCGAAGCCGTGATTCGCGTCTTCAACGTCCATGGAAATCGCAAGAACAAGAACACGGCGCGGCTGAAGTTCGTCCTGCGCGGGCGCGGTTTCGAGTGGTTGCGCGACACCGTCGAAGAGCAGTATCAGGACATCCTGAATAACGGCGGAATCGCCATGCCGGAAGAAGTGCCGGAGAGTTTCGGCGGATTCCGCGCGCACAAGCCTCCGCTCGGCTCGGGCGCGTTGCTGCCGTTGTGGGAGCCCGCCTCTACCGCCTTCGCGGAATGGCGCAAGACCAATACGCTCGCGCAGAAGCAGAAGGGCTACAACATTGTCACGGTCACCACGCCTGAGGGCAACCTGACCGGTCACCAGATGCGCGGCCTCGCGGAGATTGCCGACGAAGCCGGCGACGGGTTCCTGCGCTTCTCCATGAACCAGAACGTGATCTTCGGATGGGTTCCGGACGGGGCGGTCAAGAAAGTATACGGCGCGCTGGCGAAACTGGATTTGGCCCGAGGCGCCGCGAACGAAATCAGCGACGTCATCACCTGCCCGGGTGCGTATAGCTGCAACCTCGGCCTCACCAAGACCATGGGACTGGGACCGGCGATCGCCAACATCGTCGCCGGCGAAACGGATCGCCTGGTTCGCAATCTTCGGATCAACGCGAGCGGCTGTCCAAATTCCTGCGGGCAACACTGGATCGCCGACATCGGCTTCTATGGGAACGCACGCAAGATCGACGTGCCGGAGGGCGGCAAGAAGGAAGTGCCGCACTATCAGATGATGCTCGGCGGCACGCAGCATGAGTTCGGCGTGCAGATCCAGAGCATCCCGGCGCGCCTCGCTCCCGTGGCCGTCGAGCGCGTAATCGCTCACTACAAGCAGAATCGCCAGGAAGGGGAGACCTTCCGTGCTTATGTGCTGCGCCACCGGGTGGAGACGTTCCGAACGCTGCTCGCCGATCTGCAGAAACCGCCCATCGACGTTCCCGAGATGTTCCGCGATTGGGGCGACGACGTCGAGTACAGCTTGAAGCTCGGCCGCGGCGAGTGCGCGGCGTAAGTCCTTTTCTGTTCGCCGCAGCCGTACGATGCAGGTGTGGCCGCGATTGACATCAGCCAGCTCAGCATCGAGGAGAAGTGGGAGCGACTCGACGAGCTTTGGGAGAGCATCTACGAATCGCCTGAAGCGGTCGCGCTGACCGAGGCTCAGCGTGAGGAACTGGACCGCCGGATCGAGGAACTTGATCGGGAGATCCAGAACGGCGTCACGCCGCTAGGAACTCCCTTCCGGGAAGCATTGAAGAAAATCCGGAAACACCCGAAGTGAAGCCGGTCGTTCTACGACCGGCCGCCGAGCGGGACATTCAAGAGATCCATGATTGGTACGAGACCCGCCGCCAAGGGCTCGGCGACGAATTTCTGGAAGAAGTCGAGCCGACGCTCACTCTGATAGAGCTCTATCCCCAAGCCTTCCCGGCGCTTCGGGCGCGTATCCGGCGCGCCGTCATTTTGCGGTTTCCGTATAACGTTTTCTTTCGGGAGACGGATCAGGAAATCCACGTGATCGCCCTTCTCCACGGCGGTGTCACCCACGCGTCTGGAGTATCGCGGATTTGACTGAGAGAAGGCCGTTGCCCATTTACGCCCGGACCTGGAACGAGAACGCCCCGGTAGTCTTTCGACCCCGGGGCGTTTGATCGTCCAGTTTCGCGTTTTAGCTTTTTCTTCGCGCTGTGCGGTTCGGTTAACTTCTCTTCGAGCTTCTCGCAGTCTGAATGCGAGGAGTTTCGGCTACCGCGCCGTTCGCCGATACCAGTTCCGGCATCGTGATGGAGGTATCCACCAAGCGGGCCATTTCGGCCACCGGCAGCCCCTCGGCTTCGCGGGCGAACAGCAGCGTCCGTCCATCGTCGTCAAAATCGACGCGGACCCAGTCGCCTCCGCGCACCTGATCGGTCGCGATGAGGTTCGACATCGGCTGCACCAGGAGGCGCTCGATCGCGCGCTTCAGGTGTCGGGCTCCATATTTCAAGTCGGTCCCTTCCGTGAGTAGGTAATCTTTACTGGAATCGGAGATGGTAAATACGAACGCGCGCTCCGGGGACGTGTTGAAGATCCGCTGCTGCACCAGATTCAGCTCGATGTCCAGAATCTTCTTGAGCTCCGGATTGCCAAGTGGCTGGAACGTCACGACCTTGTCGAGCCGGTTCATGAACTCGGGTGTGAACTTGCGGCGGGCGGCTTCGAGGCCGCTGCGGGCCATCTTGCCGGCCATTGCCGGATCCACTTCGCCGGCCGCGATTTTCGCCTGCGCGTCGCCAACCTGGAAGCCCAGCCGCGGATTCATCAGAGCGCTCATTTCGCTCGCGCCCAAATTCGACGTCATGAAAATCATCGCGCGGCTGAAATCCACCTTGCGATTGTCGCCCAGAGTCAACGTGGCCTTATCCAGAATGCCGAGCAGCAGGTTCCACAGCGCGTCCGACGCTTTTTCGATTTCGTCGAACAAGACGAAGCTCAGCTTCACGGTGTCGGTGTGATATTGATTGAGCACTTCTTGCGACAGCAGCGGATGCGTCTCGCGATGACCGAGATATCCGGGAGGCGAGCCGATCAATTTCGCAATCTCGTGGCTATGCTGGAACTCAGCGCAATCGATTTTGATGACCGCGCGCGGGTTCTTCAGCAAGGCCTCGGCGGTCGCTTCGACAGTGCGCGTCTTGCCGGAACCGGTCGGCCCCAGAAACAGGAAATTACCGATCGGACGGCCGGGCGCACTCATGCCTGTCAGATACATCTGATAGATGTTGACGATCTGGTCGATCGCCTCATCCTGTCCAACAATCATCCGGCGCAGGTTGGTTTCAAGAGACACGGCCTCGCGCCCGGTTTTGGCCGGATCCAAAGGGATGTTCAGCCGAACCATAGGATTAGCCGCCTTTCTCGCACTTCGTGGGACCCGGATTGGGTCCCCCTTCCAATATTCCTCAGGCAACCCGAGTGCCATACCTTTAGATGCTCCTCGCCCGCAGCGGTTGCGTGACGCGTCCACCTTGAATCATGAAGATATATTTATCGTTATTTTCGCGGGGGCTTTGAGGGCCGCACTTCGACGTAACTCGCCATAGTGCGCGCCGGCATCGACAGCAGCATACGAACGATTTCGGCAACATCGCCGGGTTGAACTCTCCATTCGGCTGGTGCGCCGTGGCCGCCGAATTCCGTTTCGACGCTACCTGGCGCGACTGTCGAAACCCGCACGTTGTCGTAGCGCGTGTCGAGCATGAGAGCTTCGGAGAACCCATTGAGGCCGAACTTCGATGCATTGTAAGCCGCGCCCCCCGCGAATGGATGTTTGCCGGCCAGGCTACTAATATTGACGATGTAGCCCCCGCCGCGGGTAACGAATCTGAACAAAGCTTCACGCGAACAATTGAATGCGCCCGTGAGATTGGTTCCGATGGTGGCTGCCCAATCGTCGATCGAAAGCTCCGAGATTTTGGCGAACCGGCCAACTCCGGCGTTATTGACAAGCACGTCCAGTCCGCCCAGGGCGGCATCGACGTACTCGAATAGTGCGCGAACCTGTTCACAGTCTTTTACATCGGCAACTTTGCCGCCGACTTTACCGGGCGCGAGCTGGTTTAACCGCGCCACGGCGGAATCGAGCGTCTTCCGACTGGTGCCACAAATGGCCACTCGCGCTCCTTCTCTCAGCAACATCTGGGCTATTGCGAATCCGATGCCACGCGAACCGCCGGTAATCAGGCAAAGCTTGTCTTTTAGGGGGTGAGATTCCATGTCTTTCTAGTGTGTCTTCTCATTCAAGGATACGGGGAATCCGCGAGGCGCTGCGGAATCGTAAACTAGGGAAGGAACAATGGCCGACACAAGTACTTTCTGGCTCCGGGTAACAGCGCTCCTGTACGCGTTCGGGCTGGTGCATTCGCTGCTGGCGACCGTGGGCCGCAAGGTAAGTTTTTACGGATTTGCGCTCACTATGTTCCGCGTGGGAGTGGTTCTGCACGGGGTAGCCATCGTGGAGTTGGCCATGGCGCGCGGCCGGCTGCCGGTCGACAACTTTTACGGCACCTTGAACCTGTGTGCGTTTCTGGTGGCGCTGGTTTTCTTATTCGTGGACTGGAAATACCGCTTCGCCAGTACCTCCGTGGCGCTGTTCCCACTGGTGTTTTTGATGACGCTGGTGGCTCAAATGGAGCGGCCCGTATCGGCGTGGCCGGGCGCCCGCGTGCGCGACGCCTGGCTGATCGTGCATATCGTACTGGTGCTGGCGGGATACGCCGCGCTACTGCTGACGGCCGTTTCGGCGTTCTTTTATCTGGTTCAGGAGCGGCGCCTCAAATCCAAGAAGACGCCGGCGCTGTTGGATAAACTGCCTCCGCTGGGGACGCTCGATCACGTGATCAGCAGCTCCATGGGATTCGGATTCGTGTTCATTACCCTGGGCGTGATCTTCGGAGTGCTATGGGCCTTCATCGAGCTGGGTACTAGCTGGCTGGGGAACGCCAGCATCACTTTGTCGTTCATTACCTGGGGCATGTGCCTGCTGATGATCTTCATGCGCGTTTCCGCCGGATGGCGCGGGCGCAAGGCGGCCATGATGGCGCTGGTCGTTTTAGGCTGCGGCGCGCTCACCTGGATCGCGCACGCCGGATTGAGGCCGGTGCTCACGCCATGAGAACCCGTCCGATGAGAACTCTTCCGGGGATGCAGCTCGCTTTGGAAATGAGGATGGCCGCTTGAGACTGGTAGTCACCGGCTTGAGCCATCACACGGCGCCGGTCGAGGTGCGCGAGCGCCTGGCGTTCGAGGAGAAAACTCTGCCGGAGGCGCTGGACCGCCTGAAGCGGCGTCCCGGAATGATCGAGGGCATGATCCTTTCCACGTGCAATCGCGTGGAGGTCGCCGTGACCGCCGACGGGCCGGGCGACGCCGAAGAATCCGCCGAGGAATCCATTGACCGGTTCCTCGCCGAGGCGCGCAGCGTGGAGCCGGCGTGGGTTTCGCCGTACCTTTATCACTACAACGACAAGGATGCCATCCGTCACCTCTTTCGCGTGGCCTCCAGCCTCGATTCGATGGTGGTCGGGGAGCCGCAGATCCTGGGCCAGCTCAAGTCGGCCTATTCGCTCGCGAAGGAATGTGGCACGCTCAGCGGTTTTCTGGATCAGGTGGTGACGCGCGCCTTCAACGTCGCCAAACGAGTGCGCACCGAAACGGAAATCGGGTCGAGCGCGGTATCGGTCAGCTACGCTGCCGTGGAACTGGCACGCGATATTTTCGGGACGCTGCAGGGCAAGCGCGTCCTGCTGGTGGGCGCGGGCAAGATGGCGGAATCCGCCGCGCGGCATCTGCGGCGGGCCGGTGCGGGCGACCTTTTCGTCACCAACCGGACGCGCTCGCGCGCCGATCTTCTGGCCGAGGACTTCAGCGGGCAGACAGTCGGTTACGAGGATTTCTTCGGCGTGCTGCCGGAGATCGATATCGTGATCGCTTCCAGCGCCGCCCCGCATTACGTACTGACCACGGGCGCCATGCGCGAAGTCATCGGCCGCCGGCGCAACCGCCCCATGTTCCTGATCGACATCGCGGTGCCGCGCAACATCGAACCGGCCGTGAACGAACTGGAAGGCGTCTTCGTCTACGACATCGACGATTTGGGCCGGGTGGTTCAATCCAACCTGGCGGCGCGGAAAAACGTCGCCGAGCAGGCGGAAGAGATCATCGACGAGGAGGTGCAGCGCATGCTGCTGCGCCTGAAGACGCGCGAGGTCGCGCCGACGATCGCCGTTCTGCAGGAGCACCTGGAGCGGGTCCGCGCGGGCGAAATTGAGCGGCTACGCGGGAGGCTCGGTACGCTCTCGCCACAGCAGGAAGAAGCCATCGAGGCGATCACCCGCGGAATCATCAACAAGATCGCGCACACCCCCATCGTCGAATTGCGCCGCAAGGCCGACGATCCGGAAGGTATCGCCCTGATGACCGCCATCCGCAAGCTATTCCGGCTGGGCGAAGGATAAACGGCGCGAACTGCGCGGGGCGCACACCGAATTGAGCCAGAAAACCATCGTGATCGGATCGCGTGGCTCGGCGCTGGCCCTGTGGCAGGCCCGCCACATAGCGGCGGCTTTAGCGTCGTTAGGCGTGGAGACGCGCCTGGAAATCATCAAAACGACTGGCGACAGGATCACCGACGTCCCGCTCGCGACCGTCGGCGGTAAAGGCCTCTTCACCAAGGAAATCGAGGAGGCGCTGCTCGACGGCTCAATTGACCTAGCCGTGCACAGCCTGAAGGACGTCCCCACGGCGCTTCCGAAGGGGCTGACGCTTGCCGCCTTTCCCGAGCGCGAAGACCCTCGCGACGCCTGGATCGGACCACCGTTCGAGGAGATGAAACCGGGCGACAAGGTCGGGACCAGCTCATTACGCCGCGCGGCGCAACTGAGGGCACTGGGCCGGGGTCTTGTGATCGAGAACCTGCGCGGCAATGTGGACACGCGGCTTCGCAAATTGGACGAAGGGCAGTACGATGCGATCGTGCTGGCGGCAGCGGGCTTGCAACGCCTCGGATGGCAGGACCGGATCCGCGAATTGCTCGATCCGGCGGTCATGTGCCCGGCGGTGGGTCAGGGAGCGCTCGCCATTGAAACGCGCGACGATGGCGGTGCAGGTCATGAAATCGCCGCCCAGTTAGATCACGCCGCGACGCGCAAGGCAGTGACGGCGGAGCGATCGCTGCTGGCGACGCTGGAAGGCGGCTGCCAGGTGCCCATCGGCGCTTATGCGCGCCTGGAAGACTCGGCGATTCATCTGCGTGCGATCGTGGCGTCGCCGGATGGGTCGCACGTCGTGCGCGATTCAGTGACGGGCGAAGAGCCGGTCACCTTGGGACACGCGCTGGGCGAGCGGCTTCTGAAAGCAGGCGCGCGGGAGATTCTGAACGGATGAAGGTCTTCCTTGTTGGCGCCGGGCCCGGCGATCCCGGGCTCATCACCGTGAAGGGACGCAAGGCGTTGGAGCGCGCCGACTCTGTTCTTTACGATCATCTCGCGAATCCACGACTTCTCGATCTGGCTAGGGCGACCGCCGAACGCATTTACGTCGGCAAGAAGCGATCCCAGCACGAGCACACACTCGAAGAAATTACTTCGATGATGATCGAGCGCGCGCGTCGCGGCCTCACCGTCGTGCGGCTCAAGGGCGGCGATCCGTTCATCTTCGGCCGGGGCGGGGAAGAGGTCGAGGCGCTCGCGGAGGCGGGCATCCCTTTCGAGATCGTGCCCGGAGTGACGACGCCGCTCGGCCTGGCCGCCTACACCGGCGTGCCACTGACGCATCGCGACCACACTTCAGCGGTAACGTTCGTTACGGGCCACAACGTCGCGGCGATTGACTGGAGCCGCGTGGGTTCGGTCGAGACGATCGTCCTGTTCATGGGGCTGGTGAATTTCCCGGAGATCGCGCGCGAACTGATCGCGCATGGCCGGTCGCGCGATACACCCGCCATGGCCGTGCGCTGGGCCACGCGCCCGGACCAGAAGACCATCGTCGGGACTTTGGAGACGCTGCCCGATCTGATCGAAAATGCCGCTCTGAAACCTCCGGCTACGATCGTCATTGGCGACGTCGTTTCGCTGCGCGAGCGCTTCAACTGGTTCGAGCGCCTCCCTTTATTCGGGAAAAAGATCGTGGTGACCCGCGAGCGGGGCCAGTCGCCACTGCTGGCCGAGCCGCTTGAAGAACTGGGCGCGGAAATTCTTTTCGTTCCCGTGATCCAGATCGCGGACCCGGCGGAATCGAGCCTGCTCGATCAGGCCATCGAGCGCTTGAATTCCTACGACTGGCTGATCTTCACCAGCGCGAACGGCGTCCGGCATTTCGTGGAAGCCCTGGACAAATCCGATCGCGATCTACGGGCGCTGCACGCGAAAATCTGTACCATCGGTCCAGCCACGCGCGCCGCAGTCGAAGCCCTGCATCTGCGTGTGGACGTGATGCCGGCCGAATACGTCGCCGAAAGCCTGGTTGAGGCGCTGGCTGCCGAAGATCTGCGCGGTAAACGGGTGTTGTTGCCGCGCGCGGCGGCCGCCCGCGATCTGGTTCCGGTCGCGCTCGCCGAACGCGGCGCGATCGTCGACGTAGTCGAGGCGTATCGCACTATCATGCCGGCCGAGGCTCCGGCGCGTGCACGGGAAGCGCTGGCGCGCAAGCCGGATTGGATCACGTTCACCAGCTCATCCACGGTCCAGAATTTTGTCGCGGCTTTGGGAGAAGGCCAAGCAAGTAGGGATGAAGCGGGCAGGGAAGTCCTGCACGGATTTCAACGAGGCGGTGGGAAGATCGCCTCCATCGGTCCGATCACGTCGGCAACCGCGGGGGCGATGGGCTTGACCGTCGATGCCGAAGCGGAACCCCATACCATTGAGGGTTTGGTCGAGGCGATCGCCGCGTACAGAAGCAAACCTGCGAGCAACATCGTCCGGAGTGACAATTAGGAGGCGGTCGCGAATATCAGCTCGCCATTGAGATACGTCTCGACCACTTCGACACGGCCATCCATCATTCGGAACCTCACGACGTCCGCCCGTTCGCCGCGCTGTAGGCCTTTCAACCTCGCCGGAGCCTTCCCCACTCTCGCCGGATTCGTCGTCGCCAGCGTGATCGCCTGAGCCAGAGTAAGCCCCGCGATCCGCATCACATTTTCGACGGCCCGATCCACGCGCAGAGCCGAGCCCGCCAGCCGATCTCCGCCTTGCAACGTGACGCGGCCGGTATCGTTTGAATCGACGACTGGGCGCAATTCGACGTCGACGCCGCCCAGTTTGTAGGAGCCCGGCAGGCACAGGGCAGGCGCGACCGCGTCCGTTATTAATATGCTGCGCTCCAGCCCCTTGGTTTCGAGCGCGCGGCGCAGAAACTCGTCCGGCAGATGGTGGCCATCGGCGATGAAGCTCGCGGCCAGGCTTGTTTCATTGAGTTGTGCGGTGATGAAGTCTTCGGTGCGCGTCCGGCTGCCGGCGCCGTTGCCGAGATGCGTCGAGAGCGTCGCGCCCGCGGAAACCGCGTCGTGGATCTGCGCCGGCGTAGCCCTGGTATGGCCAATCGCGCACACCACGCCCCCGCTGGTCAGGCGCTCGATAAAATCCGGCGCACCGAGCCATTCCGGAGCCAGCGTGACCAGCCGGATATGTCCGCGAGCGGCGTCCTGCATCCTGAGGAATTCCTCGAAATCCGGCGGACGAACCCACTCCTTGGGATGCGCCCCTCGCGGCGCGTCTTCAGGAGAAATATGGGGCCCCTCCACATGGAAAGCCTCCATCGCGCGTCCAAATGGCAGTGACTCGCGAGCTGCGGCCAGATTTCGCAAGGCCGCGCACATCGCATCGGGAGCGCCCGTAATAACGGTTGGAAAGAAACGCGTGACGCCGGTGGACGCGATGGCGAGAATCGCGCGAGCAATCGATTCCTGGCTGGTTTCTCTTGATGAAGAGCTGGGCGAATTGAAGTCCACCCCGGCGAAGCCGTTGACTTGCAGGTCGATGAATCCCGGAGCAATCCACAAATCGTCGGCGTCGTTGGCGTTAAGGAGAGGATCGACGTGGCGAATCAGCCCGTGCGCATCCGCTTCGACGACGATCGCTTCACCGCTCAACGCGGATCGTCCACTACAATTCATCAGGCCTCTGGTTTATGCACAGCAAACCCACAGAACATCGCGCTAAGTGCGGGATTTCACGCGGGAAACAATTTGTTGAAAATCGAAACATAAAGCTGGCGGCGGCATCGGACTCCTGGTACAAACAACTACAGATTCTCGCGCGGAACTGGCGAGTGTGTCAGTCTCGGGGGAGGTGGCCATGAGCCGGTTCCCGCGTAGAATTTCGTGATGAAACCTGCGCGCGGCGTCCCGGGACGCGAGCCTTCCTCGTCACCACCGGGGAACGCGTCCCGCGTCGTGCTTGCGCCGGTTTCCGGCTTTCTCCCTACCGGGCGATTTGCTCCCTCTACCGGGCCTCCACCGGCTGCCCTACCGGCGTCAGCCATCCGTGGCGGTCCGGCTTGTGCCCCTCGACTATCGCGAAGAATTCCTTTTGCAGCTTCTCGGTGACGGGCCCGCGCTTTCCTGCGCCAACCGTGATCCGGTCGACGGAGCGAATCGGCGTCAGCTCGGCAGCGGTTCCCGTGAAGAACACTTCGTCGGCAATGTACAGCATCTCGCGCGGTACCAGCGTTTCAACGACCGGGATTCCAAGACCGTGCGCCAGTTGAATTACTGAATCGCGCGTGATGCCGGGCAGGACGCTCGCGCCGAGCGGTGGCGTGTGGAGCTTGCCGTCCCGCACCACGAAAATGTTTTCGCCCGACCCTTCGCTCACGTAGCCGGCGGCGTCGAGCGCGATGCCTTCGGCGTAACCGTTGATCGCGGCCTCCATGCGGATCAACTGTGAGTTCATGTAATTGGCGCCGGCCTTGGACATGGCGGGCAGGGTATTCGGAGCGAGGCGCGTCCAGCTGGACACGCACACATCCACGCCCTGTTCGATGGCTTCGTCGCCCATGTACTTGCCCCATTCCCAGCACGCCAGGTAGGTTTCGATCGGGCAATCCTTTGCGTACACTCCCATGCCGCCGTAGCCGCGGATCACCAGCGGCCGGATGTAGCAGGATTCCAGCTTGTTCACGCGCACCAGCTCCACCGCAGCCGCGCACAGCTCCTCGATCGGGTGCGCGATGTCCATCCGGTAAATCTTGGCGGAATCGTGCAGGCGCCGCATGTGCTCGCGCAGGCGGAAGATCACCGGACCTTGCGGCGTCGCGTAGCACCGCAGCCCCTCGAACACCGAGCTTCCGTAGCTGGTGACGTGCGCCAGAACGTGGATCGTCGCTTCCGCCCAATTGACGAACCGTCCGTTGTGCCAGATTTTTTCGTTGGCCTTGATCATATAAAAATTATAACGCGCGACGTCGTGGAGAGCCGGCGCGACCTGCATCACCAAAAACGTTACGGGACGTTTTTGTTTGATTTCGATTGGTCGGTATCGTCACATCCAGAATTTTGTCTTGGCGTACCTCCTCGCCTTCATAAGAGCCAGAGTGGGCCGAATCATAAACCTACCGAAACTCCCGTATTCCTTCAATCTTGTGCATCGGGAAGGAATCCAGAGCTTTCAAATATCAGCTCCGATAACAGATATTATGTCGCCTTTATAGCCTTGCCTGCACTCCGACTGGCTATCTCGTTGAAGCTGCTTGGCAAATCCAGAAATCCGTGTGCGCGCCAAAATATCGGTTGGGATGCCGCCGTTTTATCGCGCGTCCCCGCTCGCGATCTTCCCGTGGCATAATCGGATGCAGGATCTGAGCGCCTCGTTGAATCTCCACCGATCATTGGGCGAACTTCTTTCCGCGGCACGCCGCCGCGTGGTCGGTCAGGCCTTGTTGCGGGAGGTGATTCTCGGGGCCGCCGTAGCTCTTGCCGTCGCAGCCGTCGTGTTGCTGGTAGGAACCTCACGGCTCGCTGCGTACTGGATTCCGCTCATCGCGTTCGCGACTCTGGCGATCCGGTTGATCCTCGCAGCCCGGAAACGGCCTTCCCCGTACTCGATCGCCCAGCGCATCGACGAACGCTTGCATCTTTTCGATACGATTTCGACGGCGGCTTATTTTTCCGACGCTCCCGATCCGCGCCGCCGCGTCGATCCCGCGTTACGCGACCTGCAACGGACGCGTGCGGAGGAAGCCGCGCGTACCGTAGATTTGAGGCGGGCGCTGCCTCTCACGCGACCCTTCGCGTTGTATCCCGCGGCGATTCTCGCTCTCGTCGTCGCCGGAGTTTTCCTGCTCCGCTTCGCCGCTACGGGATCGTTCGATCCGCGGGCGTCACTGGTGGAAGGGCCTTTGAAGGCTCTCCTGAGCGCCGCTGCCAAGCAGGCTCGCCCCGAAAAACAACTCGGCCCCGGAGAGGAACCCGGCACGAGCAACGACTCGACCAAGGAACTCGACAAGAACCGCGATTACGCCGGCGAGCCCGAGGGGCCCAAGGAATCGGCGCCCGAGACTGCCGATCAGCCCGAAGCCCAGCAGAGCCAGCAGCAGAAAGGCGAAGGAAAGCAGGGCGACCAGGCCGCCGATGCGCAGCCGCAGCAGGATCCTTCGAATCTCGAAAAATCGCCGGAACAGGGACGCGAACAGGACGGAAAGCAGCAGGAATCGCTGCTTGACAAGCTGAAGGACGCGGTTTCCGACATGATGAGCAAGATGAAGCCCTCCAGCAACAAACAGCAGCAGAAGAATCAGAAGGGCAAAAACGGCGAGCGCCAGGCCGGCGAAGGCCAGCAAAAATCCAGCGATATGGACGACAAGAATCCCGGCGACAACGCGGATTCCGAAAATCACAATCGCGGCAGCGATGTCGATAACAGCGGCCTCAGCGCCGAAGGCGAAAAAGACGACAACGAGCATAGCGGCATTGGCTCGCAGGAGGGCGACAAGTCCGCTCGCCAGGCGGAAGCGCTGAAGGCCATGGGCAAGATCACCGAACTGTTCGGCAAGCGCGCCGAAAACGTCACCGGCGCGGTGATGATCGAGGTCGGCTCCACGCGCCAGCAGTTGAAGACGCCGCTTGCGCAACGGGACGCTTCCCATGCCGAGGCCGGCAGCGAGATTCACCGCGACGAAGTCCCACTCGAATACGAGCAATTCGTCCAGCGCTACTTCGATCAGATCCGCCGGACACAGTCCACTACGCCCCCGGCTCCCAAAGCAGACAACTGACTCCTTACCTCCTCCTTACCCCATAGCCCCACGTTGAGAGGCTACCAACGGTTCCCGACTTCGGTTGCTTTCGTCAGAGTAAGCTGGTATAAAATCAGTAATTTCTCCCTCCGCGTAGTCTGTTCCGCCTAGGCCTCTTATACGGTGCTAGCCGTATTACAGTTGAGAAATAATCCAGACGAAGTACAGTATGAGGTCTTAGTACTATGGGGTCTATTTCCATCTATTCGCGCGTGGCATTTGCGATATTCGCTTTCGCGTTTTTTGCCCCCGCTCAGTCCGTCGACGGCACACTGACCGGAATCGTGAGCGATCCCAGCGGAGCCGTGGTTCCGGCTTCCACTGTGACCGCGTTCAATCAGGCCACTCGCGTTCAATACACGGCGAACACGACGGCCGAAGGCGAATATCGTATGGATCACGTGCCAGTGGGCGTCTACGAAGTGAGGGCCACGAAGCCCGGATTCGCACCGCTGCCGATTTCGAACGTTGTCGTCGCGCTGAATCGTATCACGACTGTGAACCTGGACCTCTTGGTGGCTGGCTCCATCGGCAGATTGACGGTAGAAGCGAATGCGCCCATTGACGAAGCGACCGCGCAGCTGCAGACCAATTTCAACACCGAGTCCCTGATCGACATTCCAGTCGCGGCCAACGGCAGTGGCTTCATAAACCTGAGCCTGCTGAGCGCGGGCGTCGCTTCGCCCGGCGGCCTGGGACTCGGCGCGGGACCGAGCGTCGGCGGTCAGCGTCCCACCAGCAATCGCTTTTACGTGGAAGGCGCCGATAACAACAGCTATTTTTCTCCGTCACCGCTGGGTTACATTTCTAACGAAGCGATCGAGGAATTCACACTGCTGCAGAACCACTTCGGCCCGGAATTCGGCTGGGGCCCAGGAGGCATCTTCAATGCGGTGGTGAAGACCGGCGGTAACGATCTGCATGGATCGGCCTACGAGTACAACCAAAATCGCGATCTCAACGCGCTCGACGCACAATACGCGCGCCAGGGTCTGACTTCCCCGCCCCGCTTTGACAGTAATCGGCTCGGAGCCACTACCGGCGGGCCGATCCGCAAAAATTCACTCTTCTACTTCGGAAACTTCGAGTACAACCCGATCGGTTTCGCGTTTTCACCGGCACAAACAGTCTCTGCTCCTACCGCCGCTGGATATTCCGTGCTCAACAGCCTGCCCGGCCTGAGCAAAAATAATCTTCAAGTTTTCGAGCAATACGTGCCGGTCGCGCCTCAGGCGGCGGGCCAAGTTACAGTGGCGGGCACCTCGATTCCCGTCGGGCCGCTGGCGATCACCGCTCCCAGTTACGCCAACTGGTATCGCGGGGTCGGGAGTATGGACTGGGACGCGAACGACCAGGATCGCGTGCGGGGTCGTTACATGTATAGCCGATATTCCGGGATTGACACGACCGCAACGTTTCCGGCTTTTTTCGTTACGCAGCCCAGCGACACGCACCTGGTCTCGCTTTCGGAATACCACTCGTTTTCGCCAACCACGCAGAACGAACTCCGCCTCGGCTACAGCCACAGCAATACGCGGCGAACGGCCTCGAATTTCACCTTTCCGGGGCTCGACGCCTTTCCGACGATCGCCTTCGATGAGCTCGCCCTGCAGCTCGGTCCCAATCCCAACGTGCCCCAGGGAACGGTGCAAGGCTCCCTGCAGGCCACCGACATGGTCACGCGCGTCATGGGACGCCATGCCCTGAAGGCCGGCTATGAATTCAACGACATCATCATGACCACCTCATTCGTCTCCTACCCGCGGGGGTACTACATTTACCAAACCCTCGACCGGTACCTGGAAGATATGAGCCCGGACTTCTTCGGGGCGCGATGGCTGGGAACCACGGGGCCGTTGGTGGCCGGAATGCCCGCCGGTTTCCTCCAGAATGCGGCTTATTTCAACGACGATTTCCGTGTGCGCCCCAACCTCACGCTGAATCTCGGCGTGCGTTACGAGTATGTCACCGTGCCGGTCATGTCGCGGATGCAGCAGTTCAGCGCGCCGGCGAACGTCCCAGGCGTCATCGCCTTCAACGAGCCGCAGCCCACCAAGGACGACTGGTCGCCGCGCGTGGGTTTCGCGTATTCGCCGGGAACCGGCGGCGTCTGGTCCATCCGCGGGGGCTTCAGCCGCGCCTTCGACGTGCCTTTCGCGAATAGCGCCTCCAACACCGCGCCCGCTTTTTACGGCTCCCAAGCCAGCGTGAACGTCAACGCGGCCTCGCCGAACTTTCTCGGCGGTGGCGGCTTGACGGGAGCTTCCGACGCGCTCTCGTCAGTGGCGGCCGCCCGCGCCGCCATTTCCGGCTACACGCCGGATCAAGCCCGTCCCTATGCCATCAACTATACGCTCGCAGTCGAGCGCCGCATGGGCCGGGACTATTCGGTGGAAGCGCGCTATCTTGGATCGCGCGGCGATCACCTGCTGGTCCAGGAGCAGCTGAATCGAAACGCGGTCGTGACGCCGGCACGGTTCATCCCGACGTTTCTGACGGCCCCGACCGCCGCGCAGCTTGCTCCGCTCACTCTCACGACCGGAACATTGAAGGCGATTTCGAACAATCCCTGGGCGGCCTACGGATTCGGCAACCCGATCACCGACTACGCTCCGCGCGGCAACTCGCAGTATCACGGTCTGGCATTGCAGGCGACGCGCCGCTACTCACGCAATCTTTCGTTTATTGCAGCTTATACGTGGAGCCATCTGATGGACGATTCCACTGCGACCGTCAACAGCACGCTGCTGACACCACGCCGCCCCCAGGACTTCAACAATATCGCGGCCGACTGGGGCATTTCGATGCTGGATCGGCGGCAACGCTTTACGTTCTCTCCTGTCATCGATGTCAATCCCATTCGGGCGCGATCCTGGATGTTGCGTAATGTGGCGGGCAACTGGAACGTCGCGTTCACCTACATCTACGAATCGCCCGAGTACGCGACAGTGCAGAGCGGTGTCGATTCAAACCTTAACGGCGACAGCATTTCGGACCGCGCGATCGTCAACCCGACGGGAACTGCAACCGTCGGCAGCGGCGTTTACGGCATCGACGTGACTGGGGCCAAAGTGTCCTTAAGTTCGCCCAACATCGTCGCCTATGTTGCCAAGAACCCTAACGCGCGCTATGTCGCGGCGGGTGTCGGCGCTATCTCCGACGGCGGCCGGAATACGTTTCCGCTTGATCCCATCAACAATTTCGACGCCTCCCTGCGAAAGCGCCTCGCATTTCGCGAGCGTCTGAATCTCGAGATCGGTGTCGAATTCTTCAACCTGTTGAACCATCCGCAGTTTACAGGGGGCTACCCCAACGATGTTCTGCAAGAGCGGAATACTAACCGTAACTTCTTGATTCCAAGCAACTCATTGTTCGGACAGTACCAGCAGTTTTTCCCGAGCAACGCGCGCTATGGACAGGTGCTAGCGCGGTTCACGTTCTGACCGGCGGTTCGGATCGCCCCGCCCATTTTCGAGGACCGAGCGACCCAAGCCCGGCCGTTTTTGCCGTTGTGTGCCGCCATCGAGCGCTGAGTTGACAAGGGCGCAAAGGTCCTGTATAGTTCTGAAATACTTGAGCTTTCATGATTTGTCGAGGATTCGACAATGGCCACGGCAGACGATAAAGAACCGGGCTTGACCTTCCCGCCAGAAGACGACTACGAGCACCTCATCGAGGACTATAGCCACCTGGCTCCGCCTTCGGAAGGAGAGGTGCTGGAGGGACGCGTCGTAAAGGTCACGCCACAGGAGGTTATCGTCGACGTCGGCCTTAAGCTTGAAGGCCTGGTACCCATCGATCAAGTGCGGCAGCCCGATGGAACCGTTACCGTAAAGGCCGGCGACACCATCGACGTGATGGTGGACCGGCATGGCCCCCAACCGGACGGATACGTGCTGCTGTCGCACTCCCGGGCCAGCCGGTTGCGGATTTGGGACACGCTGGAGCAGGCCATGCGGGATCAGTTGCTGGTCTCCGGACACGTCATGGAACGGACCAAGGGCGGCCTGAAAGTAGACGTTGGCGTGATCGCCTTCATGCCCGGCTCCCAGGTGGACGTGCGCCCGATCCACGACCTCGATCAGTTTGCGGGCCAGGATATTCCGGTCAAGATCATCAAGCTGAATCGCCGCCGGGGCAACGTAGTGGTTTCCCGCAAGCTGGCAGTCGAGGATGAAGTCAAGGGCCGTCGGCAGGCCGCCCTGGAGCACCTGTTCGAGGGCGCGGTCGTCTCCGGCACCGTCAAGAACCTGACGGAATATGGAGCTTTCGTCGATCTGGGCGGCATCGACGGATTACTGCACATCAGCGATATTTCGCACGGCCGGATTTCACATCCCTCGGAGGTGCTGCATCCGGGGGACGAAGTCACCGTCAAAGTTCTAAAGTTCGACCGCGAGCGGGAGCGTATTTCGCTCGGCATGCGCCAGTTAAACCCGGACCCCTGGGAATCGCTCGCCGAACGCTACCCTCCGCAGACGCGCGTGATCGGGCGCGTGATGAGCGTCACCGATTACGGAGCCTTCGTCGAGATCGAGCCCGGCGTAGAGGGCCTGATCCACATCTCCGAAATGACCTGGAGCCGGCGCATGAAGCATCCCGGCAAAGTGGTGAAGGTGGGGGACCAGGTGGAGGCCGTGGTGCTCGAAGTGAGGCCCCGCGACCGCCGCGTCTCCCTCGGCATCAAGCAACTGGAGGCCGATCCGTGGACCACCGTGGCGCAGCGCTATAGCGTCGGGAGCGTGGTGGAGGGACGTGTGCGTAAGCTTTCCGATTTCGGCGCGTTCCTGGAGATCGAAGAAGGCGTCGACGGACTGGTGCACGTCTCCGATATCTCCTGGACCAAGCACGTCAAGCATCCCTCGGAGATTTTGAAAAAAGGGCAGGTGCTGCAGGCCGTAATCCTCAACATCGACGCCCCCAACCGGCGTTTGTCCCTGGGCATCAAGCAACTCCAGCCGGATGCCTGGGAGAGCTTCTTCCGGACGCACGAAGCGGGCGACGTGGTGCGTGGAAGAGTGTGCCGGGCGGCCCCCTTCGGCGTGTTCGTCGAGCTGGCGCCCGGGGTAGAGGCGCTATGCCACAAATCCGAGATTCCTCCCATGCCAGACCGGTCCGATGACGCGGGGCTGCCGATGGGCGACGAGTACGACTTTAAGATCATTAAGATGAATGAGGCGGAGAAAAAGATCGGCCTGAGTCTCCGTGCCGTGGCGGACGACGAGGAACGCACTCGCCTGGAGGACTACCAACGGCAGGCTGCGGCCGCTACGATGACGATTGAGGAAGCCATGAACATACGGGGAAAAGGGGAGGACCGGTAAATGACCAAAGCCGAACTGATCGAGGAAGTTTCGCGGGTCGTCGAAATGACGCGGAAGGACTCCGAAGTGATCGTGGAGGCGATCTTCGATAGCGTGGTCCGCTCCCTGCGGAACGGCGACAAGATCGAAATACGCGGCTTCGGGAGCTTCCGCACGCGCCAGCGCCAGCCGCGCGTCGGCCGCAATCCGAAAACCGGTGCGCGCGTGGATGTGCCCGCCAAGCGCATCCCCTACTTCAAGCCCAGTAAGGAACTGAAGGATTTGGTGAATCACGAATCGCAAAGCGCCGCCCCGCCGGCTCCGGCCGCCGACTAGTGCGGTGCCGCGTTTGCGCGATCCCGGCGCGCGCGGAATCTTAACGCATTTCGTGGAAATGGAATGGATTATCTATGGAGTCCGTGGCGCTACCGCTACGTCACCTCGACGCCGCAGGAACCGTCAATCGACGTAGCGTCCGACCGTACGTCCCCCGGAGAAACATGCCTGTTTTGCCGCGTCGCGGCGCAGTCCGACGACCGCGCCAACTATATCGTCGAACGCGCCGAACGGAATTTCGTCCTGCTGAATCGCTACCCGTATGCCGCCGGTCACTTGATGATCGCGCCCTACGAGCACGTGGCGACTCTCGAGGACGCGCGCCGGGAAACGCTCGAGGAGCTGATCCGGTTGAGCCAGCGGGCCGAGGCCGTTCTACGTCGCGTGTATCGCGCGGGGGGCTTGAACCTGGGATTCAATATCGGAGAATGCGCTGGCGCGGGCGTCGCCGGGCATATCCACATGCACGTGTTGCCGCGCTGGCACGGCGATACCAGTTTCATCACCACGACCGGCGAAACCAGGGTCCTGCCGGAAGACCTGGAAACTACGTTTGAGAAGTTGTCGGAGGCGCTGCGTGCTGCGTCGTAAGTGAAACACCCGGTTCTCACTGCAGCCGTGAGATATCCTAAACTGAGGAGGCGGTAAAATTCCAAGGCCTGGCACCAGAAAATGGGGCGGTTCCCCCGTGACCGAAGCTGGTGTGGCGCACGTCTCTGTTGACGCCTCATGATCCGGCTTTTCAACGTTTCCGTGCCGAGCAGCGTGCTGGCGCTGATTCTGTCCGAGGCGGCCCTGGTGTTCGCCTGCTACGTGGTGGCCGCGTATTGGGTGCTGGATTTCTCCGCCGACATTTTCTTACTTGAGGCCGGCGGACTGTGGCGCATCGCGCTCGTCGCGACGTTGATCGTCCTGGGTCTGTATTTCAACGATCTTTACGAGAGCTTCCGCATCCGCTCCCGGCTGGCACTGCTGCAACAATACTGCCTGGTGCTGGGCGTGGCGTTCCTGGCGCAAGCGATCTTGAGCTACGGCCGCTGGGATGTCATTCTGCCCAAATGGATGATGGTGTACGGCAGCTTCGGCGTCCTGCTGCTGGTGCCAGCATGGCGCATTATCTTTGCCGGGGCGATGGGACGCGCCTTCGGCGCGCAGCGGCTTCTGTTTCTGGGCTGCTCGCAGGCGGCCCGCGAGATCATGGAAAATCTGCGGGAGCGGCCGGAACTCGGCCTTTTGCCCGTCGGTTACCTGGCCGAGCGTGAGTCCGGCGACCACGATCCGGAAGGCGCGCCGCGCCTGGGAACGTTCGCGGAGTTCGATGGCGTGGTGGCGGAACAGCATCCCGATCGCGTGGTGGTGGCGCTGCGGGAGCGGCGCGAGACGCTGCCGGTCGATCGGCTTCTCGAACTCCGATTCAAAGGCGTTCACGTGGAGGATGACGCCTCGCTCTACGAGTCCGTGTTCGGCCGCATATCGACGCGCGACATGCGCCCGTCGGAGCTGGTGTTTTCGTCCGAACTCGGCCCCCGCATCGGCAAGGTGATTTTTCAATCGTTATACTCGTGGATCCTTGGACTGATCGGAATTCTGATCACGTCGCCGCTGATGCTGATCGTCGCGCTGGCGGTCAGGTTTTCCTCGCCGGGACCGATGCTCTACCGGCAGACGCGCGTCGGCCGCAACGGAAGGTTATTCACGTTGTATAAGTTCCGATCCATGTACCAGGACGCGGAAGCCGCGACTGGAGCGGTATGGGCGGTGAAGGACGATCCACGCGTCACGCCCGTGGGCCGCTGGCTGCGGAAAATGAGGCTCGACGAGTTGCCGCAATTATTCAACGTCGTGAAGGGCGACATGTCCATCGTGGGTCCCCGCCCGGAGCGTCCCGAGTTCGTCGAAATGCTCGAACAAAGGACGCCCTACTACCGCCAGCGTCTGTGTGTGAAGCCCGGAGTTACAGGCTGGGCGCAGATCAATCACAAGTACGGCGACACCATCGAGGACGCCATCACCAAACTGGAGTACGACCTGTATTACATCAAGAACATGGCGACGTCGCTCGACGCCTACATCGTCTTCCACACCGTTAAGACGGTGCTGCTGGGCCGCGGAGCTCAATGACCGGCCCGCTCGGCCTCGATGGCGCCAGCCGCCTTCAGCCCCCGTAGGTCTTTACGGCGTGACCGATCGCAGGACCGGCTTTTGCCAAGTCTTCGGCCGTCATCACCGGTGTCACTTCGATACTCGCATTCAGCGCCAGGAACCATGGTTCGGCGATCGCTGGAATTTGCGACGCGTCGGTCATGTTGTGAATCATGATCGCTGTGCGCTTGCCGGCATCGGCAAGGAAATAAGCGGCTTCCGGCTTCTGCTCGGCCAGAATTTTCTGCATCGCTTCGAAACCTTTCCGCGCGGCGGCGTTGCCGGCCTCGACCGGCATGGAAATCTTAAATAAGAATCGCATAGCTCGTAAGCCTCCTTCGGCAGTCCTCCGTTGATGCGCGCTTTTTTGCGGACGCGATCCTAGAGGGTAACATACCGAATGCCGCATCGTGATGCCTAGCGCAGCGCGCGTCACAGCACAACGCGGTCCGTAGTGTCCTAAGAAACGGCCTTTTGTTTCGATTTAGGTGTAACCGCTTGCACGCTGTCCGGAACCGGCGCGATGTAAAATAAGAGGGAACGGGCGGGAGTAACTCAATGGTAGAGTCACAGCCTTCCAAGCTGTTGGTTGCGGGTTCGATTCCCGTCTCCCGCTCCAGACGCTCCTGGCTTCTCCGCGAGACGGAAGAACTAGACCATTTCTCGATCTCG
Source organism: Bryobacteraceae bacterium (assembly GCA_035934795.1). Taxonomy (GTDB): domain Bacteria; phylum Acidobacteriota; class Terriglobia; order Bryobacterales; family Bryobacteraceae; genus Palsa-187. Next base: position 44,141 of record DASYXM010000012.1, read on the forward strand.
GCTACCGATTCGCCCTACCCGCCTTCACCGGTTTCTTCCCTGCCTTGCGACTGGCTTGGAGTTTCGGCGCCGTTGGCATCTCCTGCACCGCGAGCGGTGCCGCCGCGATGAAGACGCTTACCAGCGCCGCAGGCAGGATCTGCACCAGCAAACGATCCGTCGAGGTATCGATCTGCCACTTCAGGTCGCTGAGGGTGATCACGTATGCGGTTAAATAAGCTGCCAGCATCAACGCCGAAGCGATCCATAGCGTCATCGCCTGCATCCGGGTCTCGCGGTTGGGCCGGAAGAAGAATAAAACCGCGCCCGCGAGCAGCAGGGGATGCGCGTACCAATCGCTCAATGTCCAGATCCGGCTGGCGAATCCGCTCGCGATAGCACTCCAGCGGGAGAGGTCGGCCACCTTCGACAACATCAAGCCGGAGCCCTGCGACAACACCGGATCGGAAGGCGCGACAAAGAATTTGAAAGCCGCGACAAGAGCCAGCGCGGGCGCGAGACCAATCGCGAAGGCCGGCCACTGGCGCCGCCCTTGCGCCGTGAGCGCCAGAGCGATCAGCACGACGGCGGCGAACGCGAGCCCTTCGTTCTTCACGAACGCTCCCAGCCCGGCAAGGGCACCTGCCAGAATTGCGCCCCGTGGACGATCCGTGGCGATCGCGGTCGCGAGGAGCGATACGGCCCCCACGAAGTAGAGGCTCAGCGGAACGTCGGCGTATTGCGAGCCGATTTCCGCCACCCAGTTTCCGACGCCCAGCAGGACGCAACCGGCGAGGAGGCCGAGCGTCGGGCCGCGGATTGTGCCCACCGCGCCGACGAGTATTAGCAGGGTCGCCAATGCGTAGAGCGCGGCGATCGCGAGTGGAACGGCCGTATCGAACTCGCGCCCTCCATAGAGCCACGTGCGCGCGATCAGACTGGAAGTCGCGAGCGGATAATCGGGATGTGTCTCCGCGAGCAGCGGCGAGACCGCATTACGCCAGGTGCCCTCACCCGCGAAGTACCGGGCCCGCAGGTTCCAGATCGCCCAGGCGTCCCAGCGGCCGTGGGGCGCGCCCGCATAGGTCCGGGCGGCGACGGCTCCTGCCAGGCACATCAACGCCACGAGTGCTGCCAGCAACATGAAATCGAAATACGTGAGCCGTTGCGGAGCCGTGAGATCCGCCTCGCGGCGCCGTGTCATCAGTGCGGCACCAGCCGCAAGAAGGGTGATTTCACTGGTGGCGATCACCGGCAGGCTCGCGATGCCGGCCCAGCTGAGCAGGAAGAATAAAGCCGAAGACGCACCGAAACCCAGAGCGACTGCGAGACCCGCGTGCAGGATCCGCGCCATCCAGCTCCGCTCCGCCAGTAACGCTCCCACCGCGCGGCACCAGACCCATCCCGTTCCGATCGGCAGAACCAGGGACGCGAGCGCGATCACTTCCCTGCCCTCCGGTACAACACCACGCCGTTTCCGAAATCCTGCGCCAACGTCAAGCCGCGCTGCGCGCCGAAACCCGCGTAGTCGACGGCCTGGGAGAAATTTCCGAGCACCCAGCCGGTGTCGGCCGCCATCGCATCCCGCGTCAACAGGCGTGGAGCCAGCGCGTAGCGCGCCGCGTTAAACGCCAGCAGACCCCTGGCAGTGGACAGATCCATATCGGACACATAGCCGGCCTGTGCTCGTGGAGGCAGCGCCGCGACGGCCTGCTGGAGCCGCGACAGCTGTGTGTCGATCTGGTAGGGATCGCCCTGGCGCGCCTGCGCGTCCACCACCTGATACAGGCTCAAAAGCCCGGCCGCGGCTAAAATTACGATCGCCGTGGAGACGATGGCCGCTCGATTCGGCATGAATGCTCTCGATTTTACCGCGCGGCGAAATTGTGCGCGAGAGGCGGGCCGACTGAGCGGGCTTGACGCGCCGCTAAGCTCGCGTCCGGCAGTAGCCGCGCTACTTCGCAGGCTGCTCCTTGGTCTGATCTTCGGGGAGCGCGTCCGGCACGTCGAACTGGATGCTGGTGTCCGCGCCGAACTTATTGTACAACCGGAATTCGGTCTCGTTCTTGACCAGGAACTTCCCTTCCCGCGAGTGCAATTCCGATTTCAGCGGAAGCAGGAACTCCTGTCCGGAGATGCTCGTATAGTCGTAGTTCAGGTCGAGATCGACCTTCTGGATGGGAAAATCCACTGGCAGGTCGTCGGCCGACATCACGATCCGCATCACCATTTTCGTGTCGCGGTCCGCGTAGATCAGCCCGTGATATCCGGCGACGATTTGGCGCTTCACCGAATCCGCATAGATGGTGTACTTGGAGGTCGCCTGCGGCACGCGGAACGTGTAGACGTGCATGCGCTTGCCGCGCAACGTGGCCCAGCGCTCCCAGTCGAATTCGGTCTGCGTGGCGGGCGAGAAGATCTCGTAGAGCATGCTGCCGAATTCGCCCGAAGACGTCGCGCCGCCCATCTGTTCGTGCTTCATGCCGGTGGTCGGAATGCCGTTTTTCGAGACGACCTTGTAGTCTTCCTTCTGTTCGAAGTAGCTGAGGCGCTCGGCGATGGTGTCGATCAGGTGGTAGTTGTCCATACCGGTCTCGTCGAAGAAGCGGCGCGTCACCTGCATGCAGATGAAGTTGGGCAGGCTGCGGCTGTAATTCAGCGCGGCTTCGGTGATTTCCTCCAGCACCTTCTTCTGCTCGACGGAATTCGGCGGAGGCGGACCCACCACCACCGGCTTCGGTGGCGGAGGCGGCGTCACGGCGAGCGTGGCCGATTCGGTGATCAGCAGCTTTAGCGCGCCGACGGTTTGCGGACCCGCCCCCATGCCCTGGAGCGTCTCGACGGTGCGCGCGTCGAGCTTATCGGAGAGCTTGATCTTCTTGACGTAGTCGGCGACCTTGCGGTCGTCGTGCTTGAGCTGGATGGAGGATTTGACGAAGCCGACCAACTGCTGAACGGTCATCGTCATCTGGGCGCGAGCGGCCACGGCCAGAACGGCAAGAAGGTAGAAGTGGCGAACGGCTCTCATCGCTCTTCCTTAAGACCTCATGGCTCTTACTTAAGAATAGACGGGAAAAACCGCTTGCGAGGTTTCGGCGTTTCGGGCGTTGCGGACGGGCCAAAGTTCTTTTCGATGGCGGCAGACGCGAGCGGCGCCATCACCCGGTATCCCTTGGCGTTGGGATGCAGGCCGTCGTCGCCCATGTCGGCCTTCAGTTGCCCGTTTTCGTCGACCAGGGCGGAATAGTAGTCCACAAAGGCGTAGTTTTGCTTGGAACAGTAAGCTCGCAACCATTCGTTGAGCTCCCGAATCCGCGCCGGCGGACGGCCTGGTGTGCGCTCATAAGCGGGATTCTGATCCTTGTGATAGTCGCTGACCGGGGTCACCGACGCGAAAATCACCTTGATCTTGTTCGCGCCCGCTAGTGTCGCAAGCGCCTGGTAATTGTATTCGATGGCCGCCACCGGAATGCCGCGCGGAAGGTCGTTGGTGCCGGCCAGGATCAGCACGGCCTGCGGATGGGCGTCCACGGCGTCGGCCTGGAAGCGCTGCAGCAGTTCCCCCGTGGTTTGGCCGGCGATACCGCGGTTCACGTAATCGCTGTCCGGAAAATATTCGTTCAGCCGCCAGAAATCGGTGATGGAATCTCCGAAAAAGACCACCCGCGGCTTGGCCGGATCGGGAGCCGCCTGCCTCCGGTTGGCGTCGGCGTAGCGGGTGAGATTCGCCGGGTCGGGGCTGACCAGGCGGCCGTCCACGGATTCCGTCAAAGCCCGAAAGTGCGAATCCAAGCGCGTCGCGTCGGTACGCAGCTCGGTGAACTGATGCTCGGCGGCCTCGGGAAACGGGAAGGGCTTCGGCACGGCGTCGGAAAGCGCGAGAAACGCCCGCAAATTCGCGAGCAGCGTGTAGGTGTGCGAAGCGCGCCCGGGACGGATCTGGAGCTGGATGCAATTCTGTTTCGTCGCCTCGATCACCGGAGCAGCGGCGCGCTGTAGATCGGAAATCGCTACGCCTTCGGCTTCCATCAGCTCCGTCAGGCGTCCGCACAGTTGATTGACTTCCGCGTTGGTCAGCAAGGCCGCGGGTGGAGGGGGCGCTTGCGCGGCAAGAACCGCGACTGCGGAAAGAAGAAGGCAGGCACGCTTCCAGAATCGATTCATGGATGCTCCTGCTTTTCCAGATCGAGCGTCACGGTCCCGATGGGAAAGGCCAGCCGCAGCTTGATTTCGACCGGGATTCGTTCGGCATCGTCGGTCACCCAAATAAACGCCCGGCCCTTGCGCATGTAAATGACGCCGTTGAAAATGTCCGCTTCGTAACGGATGGTCTTGACCATCCCGGCCGGCGTCGTGATCTCCTCGCGCTCCTGCGCCTCCACCTTAACTTGCGCCGTGCGCCGTCCGTCGCTGAGCGTAACGTGTGTGGATTGCCCTGGCTCCAGTCGCCCTCCACGCAACAGCAGCAGCCCGCCGAGCATGTCGTGCGGGCATTCGGGAATCTCGGTCTGCCCGCTGCGGAGAACGGCGTTGTTCACCAGATCGCGCTGGACATAGCTCGCCTGCCGGTGATCCCGGTCGTAAGTAACGATTGTCTGCCGATGCCGCTTGCCTTCCACGGCATCAAAAGTGCTGCCGGTGGCGCAATAATCGTCCGCGTAATGCACCGTATACTTGGTTTCGACCTTGAAAAGCGCGGAGAGCACACCGCCGGATTGCAGCCGGATGCGTCCCTCCGTGGCGCCCGGTTCGACGACGACGGTGCCCGCGGGCACCAGGCGCCACTCGACGCGATAGATCAGCTTGTCCCAGTCGAAGAGTCCCGCCCCCGCTCCGGGCAGGGACAAAACCGCCTGGGTGGCCATCAAGGCAAGGACATGACGCACATGTTTCAGTTTACACTCTTATTCGTGAACCGCATTCCTGGACGGCTCTTCCTGCGCAACCTGGTGGAACGGCGGGCGCTGCTCGCCCAATTAGTGCGGCGCGACTTCGAGCAGCGCTACGTGGGATCGGCGGCGGGGTGGCTGTGGGGCGTGGTGCATCCGCTCGTATTGTTGGCGAGCTACATCTTCGTCTTCCAGGTGTGCCTGAAGGTGAAGCTTCCGCCCGGCGCCGTCACGCAGAACTACACGATGTACCTGTTTTGCGGCGTGCTGCCGTGGCTGCTGTTCAGCGAAACAGTGACGCGCTCGGCTTCCAGCATGGTGGAAAACGCGATGTTGATCACAAAAACCGTGTTCCCGGCCGAAGTCGTTCCCGTGTCCATCTTTCTTTCCTCGCTGATCCAGCATTTGATCGCACTCGTGCTGGTGATCGCGGCCGCCGCAGTCACAGTCAGGACGGTCAGCCCCATGATCCTGCTGCTGCCGCTGTACATGCTGTTTATCGGATTGCTCGGCGTGGGCGTAGGATGGATCGCCGCGAGTCTCCACGTTTATCTGCGCGACACCGCCCAGGTGCTGGCCGTGGTCATGACGCTGTGGTTCTGGATCACGCCGATCATGATCAACGAGCAGCAAATCCCCCCGCGATTCCGAGCGGTGATTCTGTGGAATCCGATGTCCTGGATCGTGCGCGCATATCGCGAGCGGCTGTTCCTGGCCACCTGGCCGACCTTCCAGGAAGTGGGCATACTGGCGGCGTACTCTTCGATCGTTTTCGTGGTGGGAGGATTATTTTTTCGCCACCTGAAGCGCGGCTTCGCCGACGTCCTGTGAAAAATGGGACAGACGACTCTGTCCCATTACGTAATACCTCGACTTCATTCGCGAGCAGCTGCGGTGGACAGAGCCGTCTGTCCCCTTTTTCACCCCAGCCTAAATTAAACCCGCCCGCGCCAACAGCGCATTAGGGTCCGGATCGCGGCCCATGAAGGACCGGTACAAAACGGCTGGATCTTCGCTATCGCCACGCGCCAGGATTTTGTCGCGATAGTCGCGGCCGGTGTCTTGGTTGAACACTCCTTCTTTGCGGAAGCGCGTGAATGCGTCGGCTTCCAGCACCTCCGCCCATTTGTACGAATAGTAGCCCGAGCCGTAGCCCACGGGATTCGCGAACAGGTGCGTAAAGGCCGCGATCATCGCGTAATCGGGGGGCAAGTCGGTCGCAGCAAACGGGGCGAGGATCTCCCGTGAATATTGCAAAACGTCAGTCGAGCCGTCCCACACGCGATGCAGCGCCAGATCGAGGGTGGCGAGGCCGAGCTGCCGCATCTGAGCGTTGGCGGCGCGAAACGTCTTCGCGCGCTTCATCTTTTGGAAGAGATCCTCGTGAATGGGCTCGCCGGTTTCCCAATGGCGGGCCAACGAATCCAGCGATTCGCGCTCCCAGCACCAGTTTTCCATGATCTGGGACGGCAACTCGACGAAGTCCCACGCCACGCTGGTTCCGGCGAGCGACCGTACCTCCACGCGGCTTAGCAGGTGATGCAGCAAGTGGCCGAATTCATGAAAGATCGTCTCGGCCTCGCGATGCGTCAGCAACGCCGGCTTGCCATCGACAGGCGGCGTCAGATTCCCGCAAATGAATCCCAGGTGGGGCTTGTTCTTCGCAGGATCGCCTGTGATCAGGGCGTCCATCCAAGCTCCGCCACGCTTGTTCTCGCGAGGATACCAATCAGTATAGAACGAACCGAGATGCTGCCCCGTCACGGCGTCGATAAGTCCGTATGAGCGCACCGCGGGGTCCCATGCGGGAACGCCTTTCTCTTCCTCGACCCGGATGCCGAACAGACGCCCGAAGATATCGAACATGCCTGCCGTCACGCGCTCCAACGGAAGGTAAGGACGGAGCGCTTCTTCGTCGAAATCGTACAACGCCGCGCGCTGCTTCTCCGCCCAGTACGCGATGTCCCAAGGCTTGAGCTTATGGCCGGCGAATTTCTCCAGTTCGGCATTTTCCTCCCGAAAACGCGGCTCGGTCTTCGCGCGCAGATTGTCGAGAAAAGTTTGCGCGGCCCCGCCGGTGCGCGCCATGCGGTCCTCGATCACCAAATCGGCGAAGTCGCGGAAACCCAGCAGGCGAGCCCTTTCCTTGCGGAGTCCCAGGATCTTGACGATCAGCGGAGCGTTGTCGAAGGGCCCGGACGTGGCGCGGACCGCGTAGGCGTGCCACATTTCCTCGCGAATGGCCGCGTCGTCCAGATACGTCATCACGGCCAGGTAGCTGGGCGCTTGCAGCGTGAAGCGCCAGCCGGCTTTGCTTTTCGATTCGGCTGCGGAACGCGCGGCGGCGATGGCGGCAGAGTGTAATCCCGCAAGCTGATTCTCTTCGGTGAGGATCAGCTCCCAGGCGTTGGTGGAATCGAGGACATGCTCGGAAAACTTCGTGGTCGCCTCCGTCAAGGTGACATCGATCTGCTGCAGCCGCGCCTTGCCCGCCGGATCGAGATCCGCGCCGTGGCGCTTGAAGCTGTCGATGGTCTTGGTGAGATAACGCCGTCGCGTTCCGCGGAGGGCGTTGGCCTCCGCCGTCGCCGCGTAGCGCTGGATCGCCTTCCACAAGCCCTCGTGCAGAGGAATGCTGGAGTAAAACGCGCTGGCCTTGGGCTGCACGGCGTTGTGGGCGGCGCGCAGCTCCGGCGTCGTCGCAACGCTTTCCAGATGCCGCACTACGCCCATGGCGAAATCCAGCTTTTCGGTCATGACGTCGAGCGCGTGCAACGGATCGGCGCTCGCGGCGGCCGCTTCGAGGCATTTCGCTGCATCCGCCAGCAACGCGTCGATCGCCGGCTCGACGTCAGAGGGCTGAATCTTGTCGAACGGTACGCGGAATTGAATTTCGAGGAGCTGGTTCATGGGTTGATAATCTCAACGGCTGGCGATATCGGCAACCAGAAATTTCAGCGTAACAGCGTTCCCGATCGCCCCGGCAGCGAGCGCTAACCCGGCCCACACCAGCCAAGCGTTATCCACCAGGCCTCCGAGGATCAGCGCCGCCGCCGCCAGATCCACGCCCGCGATCAGCTTCAAATACCATCGCCGGGAGCGCCACGCAAATACACCCAGCGCCATGATCGCGGCCGCCGCAAATCCCCATTTTCCGACGCTCATCAGGTGCAGATGGGAGATCATGCCCTGGGTCGTCCCATTCAACGGCCTGTCAAGGATGCCTAAGATGTCAAGGTTCTCCTTGACGTCATGAAACGCTGCCAGTACGCTGAAAATGCCGATGAGCCAACCCCACCGGTTCATCCGGGCGAGCGCCCAACTGATCACGACGAACAGCCCGGCGTACGTGGCGATAAACGCGAAGTCGATGTACTGTTTCACGCGCATCGCTTCGCGATCGGGACTGGGGGCGTCGCTGAGGATCGCGTCGACCTCCTGGACGCTGCGGGCCATCTGCAGCGCCACGTGCGGGTCCAGGATGCCGCGCGGCGGCCGCGAGGCATTCGTGAAATAAGGCCGCCCGTTCACCAGAATGAGCGACATCAGGCACAGAACTGCCAGTATGGGGGAAGCCCGCTCAGGCCAGCGCACGCGCGGCATCCTTGGAGAAATACGTCAGGATGATGTCGGCTCCGGCGCGGCGAATGGCGGTCAGCGTTTCCATCATGGCGCGATCCCGGTCGATCCAGCCGTTGGAGGCCGCGGCCATGATCATCGCGAATTCGCCGGAAACCTGGTAGGCGCCGATGGGCACGGGAAAGCGCTCGCGCGCGGCGCGGATGATATCGAGATAGGGACCCGCCGGCTTCACCATCAGCATGTCGGCGCCTTCCTCGAAATCCAGATCCATTTCGTGTACGGCCTCGCGGCCATTCGCGGGGTCCATCTGATAACTGCGCCGGTCGCCGAACTGCGGCGTGGATTCCGCGGCCTCGCGAAAGGGTCCGTAGAACACAGACGCGAACTTCGCGGCGTAGGAGAAGATCGGCTTGTTGGAAAACCCAGCAGCGTCGAGCGCCGTGCGGATTGCAGCGACGCGACCGTCCATCATGTCGGAAGGCGCGATCATATCGGCGCCGGCCCGCGCGTGCGAAATCGCCGTCTTCGTTAGCCACTCGAAGGTCAGGTCGTTGTCCACATCGTTACCCACTACGACGCCGCAATGTCCGTGGCTGGTGTATTCGCAATTGCACACGTCGGTCATCACGATCAGGTCCCGCGTCGCGGCCTTCACCGCGCGCACGGCGCGTTGCGTGATGCCGTCGTCGGCGTAGGCCCCCGAGGCGTGCTCGTCCTTGGTTTCCGGAATGCCAAACAGCATCACACCTCCGACCCCCAGGGCCTGCACCTCCTCGCATTCCTTTACCAGTTGATCGACGGAAAGCTGGGCGTTGCCTGGCATCGATCCAATCTCACGGCGCACGCCTTCGCCCGGACAGACGAACAAGGGAAGCACAAATTGAGCGGGTTCGAGTCGCGTCTCCCGAACCAGCCGGCGCATCGGTTCCGATACCCGGAGGCGTCGCTTGCGGTGGGCTGGGAAGGGCATACGAATCAATTATCCGATACCCCGCTCCACGTGTGAGGTACTCTGCGCTGTTTCAAACTCGGCGTGGCCGCTCCGCTAGGGATGGGGCGGTGCCGGCGGTAATGATCAATTCTCAGATGCACAAGAGGCGCGCTCGGCTACACACGAAGCTGCTGAGGCGCCGCTTCAAGTCATAGCTGGTCCTAGGTAAAGTAGGGCGCCGTCCTACAAAAAATAGGGTTGGCGTCCGATTTAATCCGGTCGTAGCCTGGCCTATGCTAGGTAATGGCGGAGGGCCAAGCTGGTGTATTCGGCCGCAAATCACGTTGATCGGTCCTTCTCGCCAAAGGACTTCAGCCCCGAGTGCGACTCTATTCCCAAGTTCTTCACTGGGGAATTGTTCTCCCATTCCGCGGAACTAGTTGAGCGAATCCGGCACGGTGAAACCGGGAGCATCGAGATTTTGTGCGCCATGTTGAAAGGGGCCGCACGCTGCCAGCTGGCTCGGAAGGTCGACCGGCAGTTGGTCGAGGACAAATTTCACGACGTGGTCGTGACGGTGCTAGAAGCGATTTCAAGTGGAACCATCCGGCATCCGGACCGGCTGTTGGGATTCGTGCGGACGGTCACTAGAAGGAGCGTCGCGGCCCATATCCGCGCCAGCATCAAAGGACGCCGGTGCACGCTGTTCAACGAGTACGATTTCCCCGGCACCGGCGAGCCATCCCCGGAGGCTCTCATCGCCCGACGAGAAGAAGCGGAACACTTGAGCTCGCTCCTGAAAACCTTACGGCCGCGCGATCGCAACCTGCTGGTCCGCTTCTACTTTAACGAGCAGCAGCCCGCCCAGATTTGTGAGGAAATGGGGCTTACTGCAACCCAGTTCAGGCTGTACAAATCGCGGGCCCTGGCACGCTGCGCCGCCACTGCCGGACCCGACGGTGTGGAATTGACCATGAGACAAGTCCCGCGAAAACCGGCATTCACCGCCGCCTGACGGGAGTACATTAGTCCGGAAGGCCTTCGCCTCCAGGTCAATCGACCAACCCGAAGCGGATTGCGTAGCGGGTAAATTCAGCGTTGCTCTGCATCGACATCTTTTCCAAAGCCCGGGCTCGATAGGTACTGACCGTCTTGACCGAGAGCGCCAGTTCGGCTGCAATCTGCGACACCGTCTTACCGGTGGCGATCCAGCGCATCACTTCCAACTCCCTGCCGGACAGGGCGTCGTGCGGCACGACCGAGGGCGTCCGTCCCCCGACAACGGCGGCCAGCGTGTCGGCGATTTCGGGGCCGATGTAGCGCCGCCCGCTCGCCACCTGACGGATCGCCCTGACCAGTTGTCCCGCGCATGCCGTCTTCTCCAGATATCCGTTGGCGCCGGCGCGAAGGGCCCGGACGGCTTGCTGCTTTACGGAATATCGGCTCAAAATAAGCACCGGTAAGGCCGGGTACCGCCGGCGAATTTCCGCCAGCGTTTCGAGGCCGCTGCGTCCCGGCATGTCGATATCGAGGAGCACCACGTCATAAGCGCGCTCTTCGATCTTCCGCAGGGCTTCAGGATCGTCCGAAGCTTCATCAATAGGCGCAAAATCAGGCTCCTGTCCGAGTATCTGCCGTATCCCACTGCGCGTTAATTCGTGATCGTCGACTGAAAGGACCTGAATCATGCCGGTTTTAATTCCGCAGCTGCACCCACGTTACCCGTTATTATTAACCTTTTGCGGCCTTAGTTCCAGTGGAACTTCGTAAAAGAACATTCGTGTCTAAATTTCTTGCTGACGGACCGGGAACCGTTGGATACTCCGCTGCGAGGCTGGTGTGCTGCCACACCGAGCCAAGCAGGTAAAAATTTCGCCCCTGCTGCGAGCCCCGACCGTTCGCGCCGTACAGTATAGAGCCTAGCCTGCGGCGACTTTGGCCCCGAATTTGCACCCTAGGGCCACCGTGAAAGAAGAGTCGGTTTGGAATCAGGCGCTTAGAGGGAACGCTCCGGAAGTTTTTACCGTTCCGGACGGTAAGAACGGTTCGGTGGCAGCTTGGCCAAGGGCAAAATGCCGTGCTAAAAACGTCGTATAATGTTTCAAGCAGGTTTTTAAGCATCGCGTACGTGAGGGTTCCTGACCTCGGGAGTCTTCACGAAGGCATTTGGACCCAACAAGATCAAGCCGACCTGGCTCACAAGACGCATGAACGATATGGGGGAATTGAAAGGGTTATGAAAACTACAATGTATATCGCAGCCGCGCTCGGGCTCAGTCTCGCCAGCACCGGTTGTGTCGCTACACACAAATACGTCGCGAAGACGATTGCTCCCGTTGAGCAACGCGTCTCGGGGACGGAGACAAAGAACACAGAACAAGACCAAAAGCTTACGGCACAAGCCGGTCAGCTGGAGGCTGTGGATCGGGATCTGTCGCGCACCAAGGAGCGGCTCACGGATGTGGACGCCAAGGCGATCGCCGCCAACACTGCCGCCAAAAATGCGAATGACGCCGCCCTCACGGCCGACGGCAAGGCCCAGGGCGCGCAACTGGCGGCGGATGGCGCCAAGGGCTTTGCGCAACAGGCACAACAGAATGTGGATCGTCTGGGCCGCAACGTCGACGGCATGGTGAAGTTCAAGATGAGCAAGACCGGTATGGTGCTGTTCGGGTTGGGCCAGAAGACGTTGAATGCGGACGCCAAGATGGAGCTGGATGAGTTTGCCAGGTCCGTGGATGGGCAGGATCGCTTCGTGATCGAGGTCCAGGGTTTCGCGGATAGGACGGGCGATTTGGCGTTCAACGAGGCGTTGAGCCAGGAGCGCGCGGAAGCCGTCGCCCGCTACTTCGCCAACCAGCACAACATTCCGCTCCACAACATCACCTTGCTCGGTTCCGGGGTCGCTTCCGGCGACCAGAAGACCCGCGAAGAGCGCAAAATGAGCCGCAAGGTCGAAGTCCGGCTGCTGCTGCCGGAAGTGGCCAGCGCGACGACCACCGCGAGCAACTGAACTTGCCGATTGGCCGCGGCCGGACGAGAACCTCCGGCCCGGCCAACCTCTGCTAAGGAAGACGCTCGGCCAAGTCCTGCGCGAGCAGATCGGCGCGCTTGGCGAGGCTGACCGCGGTCACTAGGTCCTGTTGGCGCGTCTGCTCCGCCTGCATCACGAAGGTCCGAATGCGGGTGACCATGCCAGCCTGCTGCGCCGTCAACGACTTGTTGGCCGCTATGGCCAGGACCGCCCGTACTCGAGCCAGACTTTCGTCCAGTGCGCGGTTGTAATCTCGCAACTGCTCCGCCGTGAAGATCTGGCCCAACCGCGGGCTCGGGGGTGGCTCCACTGGAACCGGTGGTGGAACTGGCTTCGGTGTCGCCACCACCGGCGGGCGCTTGGGAGGCGCGGGGGGCGGCGGAAGGACGGGGATCTCGGAAGCGACCTCCGGCGGCAGTTCCGCATCCGATTTCACCTCAAGTAGCGGCGGCTCCGGCAACTCTGGCATCGGCGGTAATACGAATGGACGGGTCCGGGGCGGCGGGGGCACGAAAGCCCGCGGCGGATGGCGGAACCAGCACGATGCCGACCCCATCCCCAACGCCACCACCAGCACTACCGAACTACGCATGGCGCACCGCCAGCGCTGGGAATCTAAGCCGGAAAGCGGTGCCGCGACCGTGGTCGCTCACGAAATCGACAGTGCCATTGTGTAATTGCACGGCCCGGTAGGTCATGGCCAAGCCGATGCCGGAGCCTCTTTCCTTGGTCGTGAAATACAGTTGGAACACTTTCTCGCGTAATTCAGGCGGAATTCCGGGACCGTCGTCCTCCACGGCGAGATCGACGTAATCTCCACCCCGATCACATTTCGCGGCGACGTCGATCCGCAGGTGGCCGCCGCCTTTCATGGCTTCCAGCGCGTTCATCACCAGGTTCAAGATGGCCTGCTTCAGCATGTCGGCATCGCCACGCATGAGGGCGGGCTCCGCCGGGATATTGCAGACCAGCTCCACGCCGGCCCGCTCGGCCTGAGGCCGCATTAAATCCGTCACCTCGCGGGCCAGCGCCGCCAGATCGATCTCCGTGAAGTGCACGTCCACGGGCCGCGAGAAATCCAAAAACGTTTTTACCACGCGATCCAAACGGCGCACCTCTCTCGAGAGCACGTCGATCTCGGGAATCATTTCCTCTTCAGGCACGCCGGAGCCGGCATGAGCCTTCAGAACATCCAGGCGCAGCACGATGGCGTTCAGCGGATTCTTGATCTCATGCGCCACGCCGCCGGTGATGCGGCTGATGGCCGCCAAGCGCGAGGCAACGTCCAATTGGCTGGCCATGCGCTCGATCATCTCGTCGACACTCTGCTTCATTTTGGTCGCGTCGCGCTGCGCTCCGCTGTATTGTTGTCCCAGTATATTCAGCTTGCTTTCGAGGGCCGCGAACTCCTTGGGACCTTCCGGCGCGCCCGCTTCTCCCATGTGGAACTGCCCTTGCGAGATCCGATCGATGGTGTTTTCGATCCGCCGCAGAGGACGCAGGACGCGGCTGGTGGCCAAGACCGTGAGGGCGAGCGAGGCGAGCAGGGCCCCGCCCGATACCTCCGCCAGTGTTTCCACTTCCGGGAGCACGGCGCTCCGCAGCAGCACGCTCGAGGCTACCACCTGGACGGTGAACAGCGGCTTCGCCTGCCCGGCGATCCCCAGCGGAGCGACCACTTGGTAATCCCGGCTGCGAACGATCAGACCCATTATGCGGCGGTAAAACGGCAGAGCCTGCCAATATCTCAGCATTTCGATGGGCGCGAGCGCCGTGCCGTCGCGCGAAGGGTTGGAGGACGCCAGGATCGTCCCTTTGACGTCCGCCACGTTGATCTCCACCAGCGCCGGTGAAAGCGCCATGGTGCGTTCCAGCATCGCCGCGATGTCCTTGTCGTGGCTGACGACGGCGGTCCATTCGGCTTCGGCGCTCTCCGAATCCGCCGGCGCGGGCTGTGCGGTGGCGTTGCGATTGATGTGATCGATAATGAAGGCGTTCACCTCCCGGCTGGCCAGCTCGCTGCGCTCAATAGCGCTTGCGGAAAGCGAATTGACCAGGCGATCCAGATACAGGGCGGAAAGCGCGGTGGAAACCAGGGTGACGACCAGAACGATCAGGATGACCAGCCGTACCCGCAGAGACATTTACGCCGCCGTGCCGTTCTGGGTGCCGTACTCTTTCAATTTATTGAAGAGCGTCTTCTGGCTGATTCCGAGGATCTCCGCCGCGCGGGTCTTGTTGTTTTTCGTGTGCTCCAGTGTCAACTCGATCAGCGCGCGCTCGGCCTGTTCAATGGTCGCTCCGACCGGCAGCCGAAGCTCGCTACCATCGGAGGCCGCCGTGGCAGGACGCGGCGCAACGCCAGCCGCTCCACAGAGACTCGCCGGCAGATGTTCAGGACGGATGTCACCCTCTGCAGCCAGGATCGCAGCGCGCTCCACGACGTTGCGCAGCTCGCGGACGTTGCCGGGCCAGGAATGGGCCAGCAGACGCTCGACGGTTTCCGGCGACGCTTCCGTCACGCGCGTGCCCTGCTTTTGGTTGATCCCCGCGAGGAGCGCGGAGAGCAGGGCCGGGATGTCGTCTTTGCGCTCGCGAAGCGGCGGCATCGGAATCGGGAAAACATTCAGGCGGTAAAACAAATCCTCCCGAAAGCGCCCGTCGCGGATGGCCGTTTCGAGCGGTGAATTCGTGGAGGCGATCACGCGGACGTCGAGTTGGATCTCGCTCTTTCCTCCGAGGCGCCGCACGCGCTGGTCTTCGAGGACGCGCAGGAGCTTGGCCTGCGTGGCGGCCGGCATGTCGCCGATTTCGTCCAACAACACCGTGCCGTTCTGGGCCAGCTCGAAACATCCGGCGCGGCGTTCCAGAGCTCCGGTGAACGCGCCTTTCTCGTGGCCGAACAACTCGCTCTCCATGAGCGTGTCGGGCATGGCCGCACAGTTGATGGCGACAAAAGGGGCCGCCGAGCGCGGGCTCAGCGCATGGATCGCCCGCGCGGCCAGTTCCTTGCCGGTGCCGCTTTCTCCGGTGATCAGCACGGCTGCGCGGCTGGGCGCCACCTGCTGGATCAAAGTAAACACTTCCTGCATTTTTTTCGACGTGCCGGTCATTTCCCCCAGCACGCCGTGATAGCTTAGCTCGCGCTCCAAACGCTCGGCGTGCTCGGCCATCCTGGTCTGCGCCGCCCCGCGCTCGATAAGCAATCGCAGAGCCTGCGATTGAACCGGCTTTTCGAGGAACCAGAAAGCTCCCAGATCGTGAATGGTGGCGACCGCGGTTTCAAGATTTCCAAAAGCCGTCTGCACGATCGCCGCCGCTGGGTTGCCCTGGTCCTTCAGGCGGCGCAGAAGCTCTTGGCCGTTCATGCGGGGCATCATGAGATCCGTGACGATGACGTGGGCCGGAAAAGACGCGAGCTTCTCCAGCGCCTCCTGGCCGTCGGCGGCGGTCTCGACCGAGTAACCCCACAGGGCGATCATGGTGGCGAGCGCCGTTCGCTGGCTTTCCTCATCGTCGACCACCAACACCCGAATCATGGCGCGCTCTGTGTGCATGGCGTCCCTCCCTATTGTGACAACCTCTGAGATACCGCGCGAGGCCCAATCGTTACACGGGTTTGCGCGTTTAGGTCGGTAAGCGGACGTGACTCCCTAACCGGCTCGTCGATGGCGGGATCGCCCCTGCATAGGGGATGGCCGCTTGGCCTGTGAATTGGTAGGATCGAGTTATGGCAGCGACTCCATCCACCATGCTCGAACTGGGCACCCCGGCGCCCGACTTCTCTCTTGTTGATGTGCGCAACGGCGCGAGTGTTTCGCTCGGGGACTTCCGCGCGAAGGACGCACTGGTAGTCATGTTCATTTGCCACCACTGTCCCTTCGTGCAGCACGTGAAGCAGGAGCTTGCGAATCTGGGCCGCGATTACGCGTCTAGGGGCGCCGCGCTCGTCGCGATCTGCTCGAACGATCCCGCCGTGTCCGCCGACGATTCGCCGGAAGGACTCAAGCGCATGGCCGCCGAGTGGGGCTTGACGTATCCGGTGCTCTTCGACGAATCGCAAGCCGTGGCGAAAGCGTATCAGGCGGCGTGCACGCCCGATCTCTACGTGTTCGATAAAGCCCGCAAGCTGGCGTATCGCGGGCAGCTCGACGACAGCCGTCCGTCGAACGGCAAGCCCGTCACGGGAGCCGATCTGCGAGCGGCCATCGACGCCGTGCTCGCCGGGCGCGCCGTGAATCCGGATCAGAAATCCAGCATCGGCTGCAATATCAAATGGCGCAAGGGCAACGAGCCGTCGTATTTCGCGACGAAGGGCGCGTGAAAGCGGGTCGGGTCGCGGTTGGCGTTCCGCCTTAGCGGTTTGCGCGTTTCCCGTCAAGTTGGCCGTACGGCCGCTATCTTCGGAATAGCAGGAGCGTTAGAATCGCTATTAAATGATCCGCGCCGCGGCTATCTTTGTCGTCTTTCTAGTGGTGACTTCCTCGGGTTGGGCGCAAGCGGCGGTGACGCAGCAAGCTGCATCCAAGCCGCAGCCTCAAGACGTGTTCCGCCAGTCTCTGCAGGAGTTGGTCGCCTATTCGCCGGACCCGTGCGGTCCGCCGTTTGGCAACGAAAACAATTGGCACACTTCCGCCATCGAGTCTCGGCTGTTCGACGCTGCTCAAGGCATCGTCGCAGACGTACTCAACGACAGCGCTGCGCCGCAAGAGCCGAAGGACCGTGCAAGCGCGGCGCTCAAACGGCTTGAGGACGAGAGCGCTCGGATCAATACCGGATGGCCGGAAGAGAATCGTTTTCATTTTGAACTGCTTGATATCGCTCCGGCCTTGGTCGTAAAAATGGGCGTTCGTTCGCACGAGCGGTTTTTTGTTTTCGGAATCTTTGAAGGAGCACCCGGAAAGGCGCATGCGACGTGGAGCGAGATCGGCTCCGATGAAGAAGGGTTGACTTACCCTGAGGTTGCGCGATCCTCCCTGAGTCTGTTCCCTCTGCACCGAGGCCCTTCCGGGAATGTGCGGTTCTTAGCAGAGTTCGGCCACGTCGGATGCGCTGGCAGCACGGGCATAGCGTATGATGCCCGCGAATGGGACTCCAAACGGTTTGCCGGTTTCGTCCAGATCATTAAGCAATCCGGCGCCTTCGGTCTGGAGGAGGTGCCGGGGTTCCCGCGAATCGGCGATTTTAAGACCGAAGGCCTGCGCGTAACGCTCCCTTATTGTTGGTTTTCCCCCATAGACACTTGGGACAATCCCAGCATGTGCGCGGTGGATACCTACGATCTCTCAGGAGACAAGGTCAAGTTCATCTCGCGGGTTTACAATCGGCCGGACCTTTTGCCGGTTGCCAAGGCCATCGAATACGCAGAGCGGCGCGATTATGCTGCGCTCTTAGGCTACTGCCGTTCCGCGCAGGTGGCCGATGGCATGATGCGCGACCTGCCTCCTTTTGTCTATGCCGGCGCTGCCATTCACGTGACTCCAATGGGGAACGGGAGAGAGAGCGTCGAGCTTGGCGACGGCCCAGTCTATCGCTTCGACGTCGAGAAGCGTAATGGACGCTGGCTGGTCGTCGCCTTCAAGTCAGAATGATCGGGGCGCTCAAAATGTCGGGAAGAGACATCCACTTTGACGCATGGTCGCCAACTCGTTGAAGTGACGCTCTGAGCGGACAACCTGCCTTCTCGCCACAGCCACGCCTCATCGGCGCGGAAAAGCCGCGCAGGCTTGATAGATCGCCGTTGATGGGGTGACGACTATGCCAGACTCTGATTCCGGATCGGCAGCGACCGCAGCCGCTTGCCAGTAGCCTTGAAAATCGCGTTCGCGACGGCCGGAGCAGTGCCGGGAGTGCTGGCCTCGCCGATGCCGCCGGGAGCTTCCGTGCTCGGAACAATGTAGACTTCGATCTCCGGCATTTCGTCCATGCGCAACACGTCGTAATTGTTGAAATTCGATTGCTGCACACGGCCCTTATCGATAGTGATGGAGCCCTTCAGCGCCGCCGCCAGGCCATAGACGATGCCGCTTTCGATCTGCGCGCGAATGATCGCGGGATTCACGATGTGCCCGCAGTCCACCGCCGCCACTACTTTGTGCACCTTCAGCTTCCCGTTGGTGACGGAGATCTCGGCGACCTGCGCCGTGAAGCTCCCGATGTTGTTGGTGATGGCGAAGCCCTGTGTACGGCCCGCCGGGGCCTTGCCCCAGTTCCCCTTCTCGGCCGCCAGGTTCAGCACGCCCAGCATGCGCGGGGACTTCGCCAGCATCTGCCGGCGGAAATCCACCGGGTCCTTGCCGCTCGCCGCTGCCAGCTCGTCGATGAAGCTCTCGAAGAAGAACGTGTTCTGCGACCAGCCCACCGAGCGCCAGAAGCTCACCGGCACGTGCGTATCGGGACGGTGATAATCCACGTTGATGTTGGGAATGTCGTAGACGAATTGTTCGTAGCACTCCACGGCGGTACCGGAAACGCCGTTGGGTCCCACGTTGGGGAACGGCGGGCAGGCTACGTCGGCGTGGAACCCGCTCGGCATGCCTGAGGCGTCAAGCGCCGCCGACATCTTCACATAGGACGCGGGGCGATACCAATCGTGCTGGATATCGTCCTCGCGGGACCACACCACTTTGACAGGGGTCCCGTTCAGCGCCTTAGCGACGTGCACGGCGTCCTCGACGAAGTCCGTGCGGCCGCGGCGTCCAAAGCCGCCGCCCATGAACATGGAGTGGAACTGGACCTTATCTTTGGGGAGACCCGTGATCATCGCCGCGACGTCGCGCGAAGGGGTCTGCATCTGCGACGGCGCCCAGATTTCGCAGCGGTCGGCCGTTACTTGAGCCGTGCAATTCATCGGCTCCATGGCCGCATGCGCCAGGTACGGAGCTTCGTAAACGGCGTCTAGCCGCTTCGCCCCGGAGGCGAGCACGGCTGCGGCGTCACCTGCCTTGCGTGCATTCGCGCCGGGCTGCTGAGTACGGTCGGCGAACATCCGGCTGATGCTTGCGCTGCTGACCGCTCCGTTGGCTCCTTCGTCCCACGTGATCTCGAGCTGCTTGCGTCCCTGCAGCGCCGCCCACGTGCTATTGGCGATCACGGCGACACCGGCCGGAACCTGGATCACGTCCTTCACGCCGGGAACCGCTTTGGCTTTCGCGGCGTTCAGCGTCGCGACCTTGCCGCCGAAAACCGGGCTGCGCTCGATGACCGCGTAGACCAGTCCTGCCGGACGTGCATCCATGCCGAACTGCGTGCGGCCCGTGACCTTGTCGCGCGTGTCCAGACGCTTGACTGGCGTCCCCAGGATGCGGAAATTCTTGGGATCCTTGACGGCGACGTTGGTCGGTACCGGCAGATTCGCGGCGGCTTCCGCCACGCTGCCGTAGCTGATCCGCGCGTTGGTGGAGGTGTTGACCAGGAATCCGGCGTCGGTGCGCACCTGCGTCGCGGGAACGCCCCACTTCTGGGCGGCAGCCTCGACCAGCATCGCACGCGCCGTCGCGCCGATGATGCGCATGGGCGTCCACAGCGTCCGGATGCTCTGGCTTCCGACCACGCTTTGCAGCGCGCCGTACACCGACGGATCCACCGGAGCGAACACCACACTGACATTTTTCCAGTCGCAATCGAGTTCCTCGGCGAGAATCATCGGAATCGCGGTATACGGCCCCTGCCCCATCTCAGCTTTGATGGTCGTCAGGGTCACCTTGTCGTCAGAGCCAATGTGGATGTACGCGTTCGGCTTGTTGGTTGCGGGCCCCGGCCCGCCAAACTGCGCTTCCGATTTCTCCGGCAGCGAGAATGCCAGCGCCAGACCGGCGGCCCCGCCGAGCGTGGCCTTAAAGAATCCGCGGCGGCTGACGTTGGTGATCATGTTGCTCGTGCTTAGCGTCTTCATGCTCTGCCTCCCCGGGCCTTGATGTCGGCGGCCAAATGGATCGCTTTTCGAATGCTCTGATACGTTCCGCAACGGCAGATGTTGCCGCGCATCACTTCATCGATATCCGCATCGGTCGGCTTGGAATTCTTCGCCAGCAGCGCCGACGCCGTCATGATCTGTCCGGACTGGCAGTAACCGCACTGCGGGACATCCAGCTCGATCCAGGCCTGCTGCACGGGATGGCTAGCGTCCGCCGACAAGCCCTCGATCGTCGTAACGTTCTTGCCTGCGACGTTCTGGATGGCCGTCTGGCAGGACCTGATCGCGCTGCCTTCCAGGTGGACCGTGCAGGCTCCGCACAGAGCCATGCCGCACCCGAATTTCGTGCCGGTCATGCCGAGCACGTCGCGCAATACCCACAGCAGCGGCATGTCTCCCGGTGCGTCCACTGTCTGTGTCTTGCCGTTTAAATTGAACTTGATGGATGCCATTCGCTATCCTCCCGGCGGTTCCGTAAAACCGATGCTTTAATAGGATACTCGATTGGGGCGTGGATGAAAAGCCCTGCCAGCCAGTATCCGCAAGAGACCAGGATTACGAACAGCAAGCGGGTCCGCAGCACGCCCGAGCGGACGCCGGCTTGGTAGCACGCACGAAAGCGGCCCTGAATATGCCGTCGACTTGCGGAGCGATCGCGTCCGTGTCGATCCCCGCGGCGGCCAGGAACTCTCGCGCGTCGGTAGTCTTGTACACACGTGTCGGTTCGATATCGATCCCCTCGAATCCCGCTGCCGTCAGCTTGCCGCGGAATTCCTGTTCGTCCAGGGCCCCGGCAATGCAGCCAACCCACAACAGAACGCTCTCCCGGATCTCCGGAGGAATCTCGCCGCGCGTAATCACGTCCGATACCGCAAAGCGGCCTCCCGGCTTCAGCACGCGAAAGGCTTCCTTCAGCACACGATCCTTATCCGCGCTGAGATTGACGACGCAGTTGGAAATGATCACGTCCACGGAGTTGTCCGGCAGCGGAATATTTTCGATATCACCCTTCAGGAACTCCGCGTTGGCGATGCCAGCCTGGCGCTGGTTCTCCCGCGCGAGGGCCAGCATTTCATCGGTCATATCGAGACCGTACGCCTTGCCCGTTGGCCCCACCCGCCGGGCCGAAAGCAATACATCGATGCCGCCGCCCGATCCGAGATCAAGAACAATCTCGCCCGGATGCAATTCCGCGAGCGCCGTCGGATTTCCGCATCCCAGCGAGGCGAGCACGGCCGCCTCCGGCAGCGCGCCGGTCTGATCAGCGCTGTACAAATCCCCGGAGATCGGGTCGCAGCAGCCGCGGGCGGCCGTCCCACAACACGAATTTCCGCCGGTGGTGGCCCTCTGAGCCGCTTGCCCATATTTCTTTTTCACTATTTTCTTGATCGTTTCCGCTGCTCTGGTTGCTTCGGTGCTCATAACGACTCCTTACTTGCAGATTTATACGATGTCGCGCGGCTTGATGGCGTGGTTGCGCGTGCAGCATTCCGCGTACAGAAACGCGAGCAATTCCTGCAACGCGCCGGTACTCGCGCGGTAGCGCAGGTACGTCCCTTCCCGCTGGACTTCTACCAGATCCTCATTCTTGAGTTTGTCCAGGTGATGCGATAGCGTCGAACCGGAAATCCCCAGCTCACTCTGGATCTCGCCCACCACCATGCCTTCGGGATGGGCCGAAAGCAGCAGCTGCATGATGCGGAGGCGCGACTCGGCACCCATCGCGGCGAACTGGTCGGCGTAGCGGAGGATTTCGGTGGTGGCCATAAGTTCTATACTTCTATAAGTGCAGAAATAGAGAATCGCGTCAAGCAAATTCTGTTTTGTGCTCCGGCGGAAAACCGCTATCCTTAACGATTCACGGATCTTCCTATGGCCATCGACGATTGGGAGGCGCGCTACCAGGCCATGCAAGCGCCGTCCGGCGATCCCGACCCCTTGGTGATGGAGATCGCGGGCGGAGTGCAGTCCGGCCGCGCGCTCGATCTTGCGTGCGGGGCTGGCGCAAACACATTGTGGCTCGCCGAACGGGGCTGGGATGTGACGGCCGTGGATCGGTCGCCGGCGGCCATTGAAATCGTACGGCGTTCGGCGGCGCTGCGAGGTGCGCATGTGACCGCGCTGGTAGCCGATCTCGAAGCCCACGAGTTCGTCATCGCGCCGGGCAGTTGGGACCTGATCCTGATGTGCCGCTACCTGCAGCGCGATTTGTTCGAGCCCGCGAAGCTCGGCCTCGCGCCGGACGGCGCGCTCATCGTGATCGCGTTGCTTGCTGACTCGGGAAAACATCGCTTCCGCGTCGAGCCTGGAGAACTCGCACGCTGTTTTGCTGACTCTTCAGGCTGGACGATTATCCAACAGCGCGAACGTGCGACACGGGATCACGCAGTCTCAGAAATCGTGGTCAGGCGTGATATCGGCTAAAATGAAAACAATTCGCAGGGCTGGCGTAGCTCAGCAGGTAGAGCATCTGATTTGTAATCAGAGGGTCGGGGGTTCAATTCCCTCCGCCAGCTCCATATTTCTCAAAGGGTTGTGAGCGATCATTCTCAGGGACAATCGCGGGAGCGGGCGAAGCTAGCGCGCATAAGGTGGAGCCAGCTCCACCGTGTTTCATGGAAATCAGTTCGCGGTGCCCAGACTCTGGGCCGGCATCGTCGCTGCGTCTCTTCCAGTTGCAATCAGCGCGACAACCGAGGCAGGGATTTTCCCGTCCGCTGCAGCGGCGCGTCCAGGGGAGCGAGTGGCACTGGACCGTCGATCACACTCCGCACCAAGGGCGTGAGCAGGAGGGCGAACGCATTGGCGCGGCTGATTGATCGTCATGCGGAAACTCTCCTATTGCCTCGTGGATTAGTTCCCATGCAGCCTTTACGTCGTCTGACCTTGGGTGTGCAGGTACGGGTGGAATCTCAAAGCCTAGTCCCGAATAGTAAAGCCTGCTCGCCCGGTCATAACGTGGTTGGTCCCGGATCGATCCATCAGCTCGTAAGACGGGAACCTCGACGACACCTTCAAGAGGCGGGAAAGGCCACTCACTCGCCGCCAGGATATCCTTCGCAACGTCAACGGGCGGCTTAGTGGCAACTGGACCGTTGACGGACAACCTAAAGAAATCGGCAGCCTTCGTGAGACGATTTCGCAATGCCGACCTAGGTCATCGAGGCGGAGCCGAAGTCCGGCTATCGCCCGGCGCAACCCCTCGCTAGATTCTTCAAGAAAGTTCGGGCCAAAGTCTGGATTGAGCAGGATACCTACCATTGGGTGAGAGTACAAGCAGAGTACATCCGACAAGCTACCGAACGGATACTGTTCAAGCTCGTGACGCCGCTGGGTCATGTCATCTTCGATCACAACGATGGTGGTCATGGCAAGGTGTCCCTCTCGAACTTTCATAAGCTGGTCCTGCCTGGCAGAAAGACGAGCGCCCTGCGCGTACGGATGCGACGAGGCTCCGGTTCGAGGTGCCTTGGACAGTGGCAGAACGCAGCTTGTAGCGCAACGGCGAGAGAATGGCCGGCGCTACGAGTGGGGCGTACATCTCATGACAGAATCCACTGGCCCTTGGCCGATGCGCAGGGACGGAGCGTGGGGCTGCGCCTACTGATCCCTATCGGATTCGTGCTGCTTGGGATGGCGGAATTGCGGCGGCGCGGACGGGGTGATTTCTGACCGCGCGCGGCCATCGGCCGCAGCGCTCTCAAATCCAGCGTCGCACCTGGGCCTTGTAGCGAGTGTACTCGGCTCCGAACCGCCGCTCAAGATACCGTTCCTCCGGGCCAATCACTCGCCGAACAAGGACGATCAGGACCACAGGCAATAGCAGCAGCGCCCAGATGGGCTGCAAGAGGATCGCCAATCCAAAGTAGACCATCGTCAGTGCCACGTACATCGGATTGCGCGTGAAGCGATACGGCCCCCGAATCGCGAGTTTCTCTGCCGGCCGGTCTGGGCGAAATGTGGTTCCAGTGCGCCGGAATGTAGCGAGTGCCCACCCGGCAAGAGCCACGCCGAGGCCGACAATGATCCATCCCGTCGTCTGAGAGATGCCGGTCGGCAGCCATCGCGTCGGAAAGAATATGCCGCCGCACCATCCCAGGAACAAACCGGCGGCGAAGATCAAGGGTGGCGGGAAACGGACGCCAGGTGAATCAAATTGCGGTGGCATGAGCGAACAACACTTTCACGTTCGATCACAAGATAGCAGAGCCCGAAGAAGCAGGATCGGTTGGGTTTTGACCTCCGGGCTACGCTTTGCCCTCCTTTTAGCTGATGAATCGGGCGAACGAGCGGCGTAAGCATTAGCGGGTATACTTGAACAGCACTCCCTTCCGAGAGGCCATCGCACGCAGAGGCCTGGACTTCCTCTTCCAACTGAGTGGGGAAAGAGACAGTCGATGCAAAAAGACAGTTACCGCATAAAGTGATCCGACACTTGCCATGTTCGAAGAAGATGGTCGCCACCTCGCGCGCTTTGTTCCTACAGGAGCGATCACGACGATTGAAGACGGCGATTTGAACGGGCATACGCTCGTCGACGTGATCTGGGAGGACAGGAAACTTAGGACTTGCGAAGACGCGCCGAAACACTGCCGCGAGATTTAGAGTAATCCCTAGAGGCGTAAGACAGTAACCCCGCTCAAGGGTTGCCCGAGAGCGTACAGCATGGTGGTACCTCAGATGTTTCCTAGCGGATACCGCGACTTTAGCGCATCCGGTTCAGGAGCGTCAAGGTGCGCGTGTGTATCGGGGAAGCAGAATAGAACTCGGCCGGGCATTGCATGGCCAGGGCTTCATGCGGGCGTTCGTGGTTGAACTCCTCGACAAAGGCATCAAACTTGGCCTGCTGCTGCACGACGTTGGCGCCGGCCGGCCGCCGGGTAGCTTGCTGCTTGAGAGTCAAGTGCATGCGTTCATGGCGGCCGTTCTGCTGCGGATGGCCGGGGCGGATACGCTCAAGCGCGATTCCTAACCGCAGCCACCACACCGAGAGCTTGGAAGGTTGAAACAGTCCATGCGGGGAAGCGAAGGGAACGCCATTGTCCGAGCGGATGGCCTAGGAACGCTCCTTCCATGGCATACTCTTCCGACCCCCTTCGGGCCGAAAAGTATAACCCATGTCTCCGCAACGTTCTGTTACCTATGTCTCGGAACGGACACCCGGAAATCAGTTCGCGGCGCCCAGACTCTGGGCCGGCATCGTCGCGACGATCGGTGCGAGCGTGTACTGCCCGGCGATATAGGGAATCCAGGTGAGCACGGGCACCCCCGACACTTTGATCTGCACCCGGTAGTCGGCCGTCCCGGAGGAGCCCCGAGTGGCGTAGCTCACCTGCGAGGGAATTAGGCCCAGGTATCCCACACCGGTGCCTGAGATGCTGTTGTAGACCAAGTAATTCTGCGCTTGCGCCGCGGTCCAGTTGTTCACCACAGCGGCTCGAGCTGTGGCGCGGGCGCGTTCGCCGATGAACTGCTGCACCAGCAGGATTCGTCCCATCTCCATGATGAAGAGGATCATGGAAATGAGCGTCAAAACAACCAGGGCCGTCTCCAGCGCGCCGCCGCCCCTTTCATGGTCGCCCGCGATTTTTATTCCCTCAGCCAATTTCATAGAATAATTTCCTGGATGTATCTCAGCAGTTGCCGCCGGCGGAGCAGGTGAATTGTCCGAAATACGCCGCCGTCGCCCGCGGCTTGGTAGTCAGGTTGAATTTGGAAAAGAGCGCGTCGATCGTGTAGCCGTTGATGTAAATGGTCACGTCGCTCGGAGCGCCGACGGAGCCCTGCGTGGTGACATTGACCGTCACCATGGCGGTAGTCAGGTTGGGTACGATCGGTGTTGTACCGGCAGCTTCGTCGCCGTACACTACCATGTTTTTCAGCGCCGTCGTATACGTGCCGGGGCTGCCGTTGTCGTAGCCGAGCTTCGAGCCGAGCTCGGCGGCGTTGGTTACCGAGGTCAGCAGCGAGTTGTAAACATAGTAGGCGTAGCCGATCTGGTATACGCCCGAAAACAGCAACCAGATAAACCACCATCCCAGGGCGAATTCCAGCAGCGCGTTGCCCCGTTCCGATAGGCGGGCGGCGGGCCTTCCGCGGTTGCGATGGATACAGCACGGCCTATTGATACAACACATCGGTATAAACCTTGGTGGCGTCCATGGCGCCCGACCCATTTCCGGTCAAATTTCCGGGTCCGATGTAAATCGCGCATATGGGGCCGTCCGTGCCGGAGTACGTCGTCTCCAGGAAGAAATTTGCGAATCCGAGGATCGGTGTGTTGGCGTTCGCCCCGTTTCCGACCCACATTCCGGCGACGGCCACGGTGACGACGCGGCGTCCGTTGCCGGTGCCCGACGCCTGATAATGCGCCCACGTGGTCGAGGTCGTGTCGGTGTCCTGGTTCATGCGGGCTTGCAGAGCGTCGAATATGGATGTGCCGCGATTTCCCGGCACGCCGCTCAGCGTATTTCCCGTGGCGAGCGAGGATGGATTGGAATTCGCATTCGGATAGCCGCCCGACGTAATCGAGGCCCGGACATTGTTGTTGCTGTTGCCCTCGCCAATATCCACGAAACCATGTTCCGAGGGCGCATTGCCGAAGGGAGTGAAGCTGACGTCTCCGGCGCAGGTCGTGTAATCGCCGTTTTTCCCCTTGCCCCATTTCAACGTGTACTCGCTGCCCGGCGTCCAGCCGAAGTGTTGCGTATCGGCCGGATTGTGGGCGTCCGGGGCGAAGGGAAGCAGCCCCCCGTTCGAAATATTGTTCAGCGCCTCCTGGCCCGCTACCGCCGAGGCGGACAGAGAAAGCGACGTCGGGATCCCCTGGATCACCGGCAGGAAATTGAGTGGAGCGGTAGCCGCCGCCGTCACCCGAATGAACCGGTAATTGTTCGTGGGCGAGCCGTCGGCGGTGGCGAAGCTGTCGTATGTTCCGCTGAAGTCGGTCGCATAGGTGACTGTCGCATTGGCGATCGCCTTGGTGTCCAGGTCGTAACCATTAGGAGTGGTTGAGCCTAGAGGACCCGCCAGAGCGGCGCTGTTTGCCGCCTCGACGCCAGCCTTCGAGCCGTCCAGGAATGTGACTGCGGCGAGCGCCGAGGCGTCGCTGAAAGTTTGCAGCTCATTCTTAGTGATGAAAATCTTGCCCAGATCGATCGCCAGCCCGAGCATGCCAATCATCACGAACGCGCTCACGGCCAGGAGCACCAGACTGAAGCCCCGATCGGTCCGCCGCGCCGAGCAGCGCCGGAGAGTCCCCGGCAAATTTGCCGCAAAACGGTTCGACGTGTCCATGCTGAATCCTGATTTCGTTCCGGCCCGCCGCCAGATTCGATCCGGCGGCGCGGCCCAAGGGATGCCCCGGATCGTAGTCCTTCGACGGTCTTATCGAACATCCTGCGAGTTTTAAGATGCGAATGTTGCGCGAGCCTAAGAGTAAGACAGTGCGAAGTTTACTCTCCGATCGCAAGCCGGACCGCTCACACCCGTTTTCTGCAGATCCTATGGCGCAATCGCGTCGACGAAAGCAATACCATTCGGCGTGCCAACGCCGGTAACGTTGTCCCATCCGGGGCCCGTAACCAATGACGAATCCGTGCCGAAGCTGATGACGAACCAGCGCGTCGAAAACGGACTATTGTAAATGGCGCTGTAAAACGACGTCGTATTCCCCAGCGACGCCGCCAGTTGACTCGCCGTGTAGGGCGTCGCATTGATGGTGCCGATCACATCATTTGGCGAAGAAACCGCCAGGATGTCGGTGACGGCGCCCGCTGGCAAACTGTACACTAACGCCGCGGCCTGTCCGAGGCCATGGCCGGCCTTCTGGGCCGCGATCGCCATGATTCCGGAGAACATGGGCGTGGAGAGGCTGGTGCCACCGATCACGCTCACGGTCAACTGCCCACCGACGGTCTGGATGATCTCCACGCCCGTAAACGCGTCCGCCACCATGGCAACGTCCGGCACCAAACGGGTGTTTCCCGGAACACTGAGACCGCTCTGGAAGCTAGGCCGCGCGAAGGTCAGGCTCGGTCCTCCCCCGGCGCCGCCCTGAAATCCGAGATGCAGCGGGGGATTGACGGGTGGATTGCCCAAGGCTTTGGTATCGGCGATCCTGGTCAGGTTGTTCCCCCAGCCGGTTTGAAAGGCGATCGTATCGTCCGGGTTGAGCGCCAGGCTGGTGCCCCCGACAGCCGTGGCGAAAGGCGAGCTGGCTGGGAAGTCCACCGATTGAAACCCGACGCGTGCCACTTCGTCCCCGAAATCGCCCGTGGCGAAGTTCACGTCTATTCCCTGCGCCGCAGCCATTTCAAGGACGCGATTGACGCGGTCGAACTGGGCGGGATTTCCTAGGCCTTCGACGGATGACCAGCTATTCGAAATGGTGTTGCCAAGATGGTGGACCACCGCGTAGTTGATGGCTTCGTCGAGCGACGCGCGATCCGTCGCGACCACCAGAACGATCGCCGCTCCGGGCGCAATGGCGTGGGCCCACTCGACGTCCAGCGTAGTCTCTACGTCCCAATTTCGTTTGGTGTCTCCCGGATTGTGGGACAGCCCCGGAGCCTTCGCGATTTGCAGGTTTATGGGCGGCAGCCCGTAGACGGCCGCGAAGGCGGCCGCATCCTGCTCGATGGTGGGGGAGCCGTACGCGTCCGTAATCACGATCGTTTCGCCGGTCCCGTCGAGGCCCGCCGCATAGAGCGGATTAAGATTGTAGGCTGTCTGCAGCTCCGCCGGCGCGTAACCGCACGGCGGGAGATCCGGGGGACCGCTCGTGATATCCGAGCCATACCGGTTTCCGGTGTAGGTTGCAGTTGTTGCACCCGCTGCAAAGAAGTCGACTTCGGGCGCGCGAAAGCATTGCGCCTCGAAGAAGACGCCTTGGGGGCTCACGCCAAGAGGCGTGGGAGTTACAGCGACGCCCTCAGGCGAATGCGCTACTGCGATCTGCGGTTCGAATCCATAATCATCAAGACCCGTGATCGCCGCAATTAAACCTCCCGCCGGGCCGTTGATCGACGGATCGGCGGTATTGGAGCGATACAATGCACCATTCAGGCTGTACTGATGAATTTGCGTGTTAAATGCTTGCTCGATCGCGGCCGCGGTGCCCTGCGCCTTGACGTACAGGTTGTTTTCCGCCACGGAAACCACTGCGAGATCGTGGGCGGAGAGGAAATTCGAAACCGCATTGACCTCCTGCTGCGCGGGCCCGTAATCGGCATTGAATTGGTCCTGTGTGATCCACCGATGGTAGCCGGCTGAACCCTTGCGGGTCTGCTCCTCGACTAGTTTGTCCAACTGTTGCTGATTGTGCAGCTTCAGCCAGACGTTAACGGTCAGGATCGCCGTTGGATCGATCGGTCCCAGGTCGGTTCCTTTTGCGATAAAGCCGGGAGTGTTATTCGAGACTTTAGTTCTGTCGCCTGGTTGGGCGAACAGACAGCCGCCGGCAAACGCCGCGATTACAAGCGCCAGCGACCGCGCTCTTAAGCTACTCATGGGATCCTCCATGCAGTAATTGTCTGGGATTTCAGTGCTCAAGCCACAGGGGATATAGTATACCCCAAGCGCCTTGGATTAGACCCTGCGAGAGTCTGGTTCCATTCCTCTTCCGTCCTGGAGGCTTCGAAGTCCCTTTCCCACAATGCTGTGCATCCCAAATATCAACAGTCTCCTTATATTCGGTGCGCATCGATGTTTGGTAACATGCTTGTTTTCAGGAAGCTGTGTTCCCTTGACAACGAGGTCCCAGTCAAGGATAATCAATTAGGACTGAATTGGTCTGAGAGGACTGATCCGGTCTGAGATACAAAATGCTGAAGCTGACCAAGAAAGCGGACTACGGGCTGATCGCCCTCCGGCATCTCGCCCTGGCGAGTGCTGGTCCCCGGGGAAGTGCGTCCGCCAAGGACATCGCGGAAGCCTATGGGATCCCGCTGCCCTTGCTTTCGAAGGTTTTGCAGAAGCTGGCGCGGGCCGGACTGCTCGCCTCCGAGCAGGGCACCAACGGCGGCTACCGGCTGGCGCGGGAAGCGCGGGATATTTCGGCGCTCGAAGTGATCCGGACCATCGACGGACCCATCATCCTGACCCAGTGCTTCACAGAACATACCGGCTGCGATCAAAGCGCGCTGTGCCCGGTGCGGGAGCCTCTGCGCAAGGTGCATGAGGGAATCCTGGGGATGCTTTCCAACATCACATTGACGGATCTGTGCAACGACGACATGCCGGTGCCGGTGGTCCGGCCCATGCTGTCCAATATTCAATTGCCGAGGCTTGCGAGTTCTTAACATGAAACTGCCGATCTACATGGACAATCACGCCACGACGCCGGTGGACCCGCGCGTGTTCGAAGCGATGAAGCCGTACTTCACGCAGACGTTCGGCAACTCGGCAAGCCGCAACCACAGCTTCGGCTGGGAGGCCGAAGACGCCGTCGAAAAAGCGCGCAAGCAGGTGGCGGATCTGATCGGCGCAACGGCGAAGGAGATCGTATTCACCAGCGGCGCGACCGAATCGGACAACCTCGCGCTGAAGGGCGTCGCGCAGATGTATGCCGAAAAAGGCAACCACATCATCACGGCCGCGACCGAGCACAAAGCCATCCTGGACACCTGCAAGCGCCTGGAAAAGGAAGGCTTCCGGGTGACGTATCTGCCGGTGCAACAAAACGGCCTGGTGGATGTCGAGCAGCTCAAGGACGCGATCACGGATAAGACCATCCTGATCAGCATCATGCACGCCAACAACGAGATCGGCGTGCTACAGCCGGTGCGCGAAATCGGCCGGATCGCCCACGAACGCGGGGTTCTGTTCCACAGCGACGGCACGCAGGCGGTGGGCAAGGTTCCGGTGAACGTGCTGGCGGACAACATCGATTTGCTTTCGATCAGCGCGCACAAGATGTACGGGCCCAAGGGCGTGGGCGCGCTGTACGTGCGCCGGCGCAATCCCCGGGTGCAGCTCACCGCGCAGATCGACGGCGGCGGCCACGAGCGCGGCATGCGCTCCGGGACGCTGAACGTGCCGGGCATCGCGGGCCTGGGCGAGGCGTGCGGCCTCGCCAAAAAGGAGATGGCCGAGGAAGCCAAGCGCCTCGAGTACCTGCGCGACAAGTTGAAGGACCGTTTGCTCGCCTCGCTCGACGAGGTTTACATCAACGGCACGATGGAGCACCGTCTGCCGAACAATTTGAACATCAGCTTCGCGTATGTGGAAGGCGAATCGCTGCTGATGGGCATCAACGACATTGCGGTTTCGAGCGGATCGGCGTGCACTTCGGCGACGCTCGAACCGAGCTACGTGCTGAAGGCCCTGGGCGCAGGCGACGACCTGGCGCATTCCTCGATTCGTTTCGGCCTGGGGCGTTTCAATACCGAGGACGAAGTGGATTATGTGGCGGCTAAAGTGATCGACGTGGTGAAGAAGCTGCGCGAGCTTTCACCGCTGTACGAGATGTTCAAGGAAGGCGTCGATTTGAGCAAGGTCCAGTGGACCGCTCACTAAAGGTTTTGAGTTTGAGATTT
The DNA here is from genome assembly GCA_035934795.1 of Bryobacteraceae bacterium. Taxonomy (GTDB): domain Bacteria; phylum Acidobacteriota; class Terriglobia; order Bryobacterales; family Bryobacteraceae; genus Palsa-187. Next base: position 76,008 of record DASYXM010000012.1, read on the forward strand.
CGAATCTTGGCGAGGAGTTCAACGAATGTACTCGAATAAAGTTATCGATCATTACAACAATCCGCGCAACGTCGGATCGATGGATAAGAGCGATCCCAACGTGGGTACCGGGATGGTGGGCGCGCCGGAGTGCGGCGACGTGATGAAGCTGCAGGTGAAGGTGAACCCGGAAACGGGCGTCATCGAGGACGCCAAATTCAAGACCTTCGGCTGCGGCAGCGCCATCGCCAGCTCTTCTCTGGCCACCGAATGGCTGCGCGGCAAGACCGTTGACGAAGCGCTGGCCATCAAGAACACCGACATCGTCACAGAACTCAGCCTGCCTCCGGTGAAAATCCACTGCTCAGTGCTGGCCGAGGACGCGATCAAGGCGGCCATCGAAAATTACAAGAACAAGACGTCCCCGCGCGTTCCGGAACAGGCTCACGCGTAAGATTGGCATCGTAGAGTTCGGCATAACCGTAGATTTTGGCACAAGAGTTACGAGCATGGTTATAGTCACGCCTAAAGCCGTCCAGAAGATCCACGACGCCTTCGTTAAGCAAGGCGTCCACGGAGGAGTGCGCCTGGGCGTGCTGGGGGGCGGCTGCTCGGGTTTGAGTTACCTCTTCAAGTTCGATCCGAAGCCGCGGGCGACCGATCGGGTCTTGACGTTTCCGCTCGAAGGCGCCGAGCCGGTGCGGGTCTTCATCGATCCCAAGAGCTTGGTGTACCTGGATGGCATGACGCTTGACTGGAAGGATTCGCTGATCCACTCCGGATTCGTCTTCGACAACCCGCACGCGAAAAAGAGCTGCGGCTGCGGGACGTCATTTGCGGCGTGACGGCGTAGGGTTCGCCGCCTGATCCCGCTTTTTGCCATGCATTTTTATGATGCGCTGGGCCTTGCTCCGAAGCTTTCGCTGGACGCCGAGGACCTGAAAAAACGTTTCTATGAACGCAGCCGGGAGTGGCATCCCGACCGCTTCAGCCGCCGCAGTCCCGAGGAACAGAAGAAGTCGCTGGAGATGACGGCTGTGCTCAACGACGCGTTTCGTACGCTGCGGGATCCTGTGAGCCGCACTGAATATTTTCTGGGGGAACGCGGGCTGCCGCCGACCCAAACGCCTCCGCCCGAACTGCTAGAGGAAGTGTTCGATCTGAATATGGCGATCGAGGAGCTGCGTGGCGGCAACGATACCGCGCGGCCGCAGCTGGCCGACGCGCACAAGCGCTTTCTCAGGATGCGTCAGGAAATTGACGAAGGACTGTCCGATTTGTTCCAGCGCTACGACGTGTCCGAACAGCCCGCGACGTTGTCTGAAATTCGAGCGGCGCTGGACCGGCGACGTTACGTGTCCAACCTGCTCAGGGACGTAGAAAAGGAACTGAATGTCGACGTTGCAAATTGATTTCGACGGTGGGGAGCCGCAACAAACCTCGAGGATCGTCGGCATCGACCTCGGAACCACCAACAGCCTGGTCGCGGTGATGGAATTGACCGGCCCGCGCATCCTGAGTGGCATCGTGCCTAGTGTAGTTTCGGTCACGCAATCCGGCGAAGTGATTGCCGGGGCGCTGGCTCGTGAGTTACTGGTGACGCGACCGGAGCGCACGATTTATTCCGTCAAGCGGCTGATGGGGCGAGGTCTCGCCGACGTTCAGGATGAACTGAAGCTGTTTCCGTTTCGCCTTGCCGATGACAGCGCCGGAGACAATGAAGCGGTGCTGAGAGTTCGCCTTGGTGACAAGGTCATGACGCCGCCGGAAGTTTCGGCGCATATTCTCCGCAAGCTGAAAAACGACGCCGAAGCCGCGCTGGGAGGGCCCGTGACGCAAGCCGTGATCACGGTTCCCGCCTATTTCAACGACGCGCAGCGGCAGGCCACCAAGGACGCGGGACGGATCGCGGGCCTGGAAGTGCTGCGGCTGGTGAACGAGCCGACGGCGGCCGCGCTTGCCTACGGGCTCGATAAGCGCAACGAAGGAGTGATCGCCGTTTACGATTTCGGCGGCGGAACCTTCGATATTTCCATTCTGCGCCTGCACGAAGGCATCTTCGAAGTGCTCGCCACCAACGGCGACACGCACCTGGGAGGCGACGACATCGACAATCTGCTGATGAAGATCGCCCTGGAGGATATTCAAGCCGAGTGGGGTGAGGATATCTCGACGAAGAGCGACGCCGTGCAGTTGCTGCGGCGCGCCGTGATCCGGGCCAAGGAAGAGCTTTCCTTTGTGCCCGAAGCGGTCATCGATTTGGAATACGCCGGTAAACGCTATCAGCGCGAAATCAACGTCGCGTTATTCGACAAACTGATCCAGCCCGTTATCGAACGCACGCTTGCGCCTTGCCGCGCGTGTCTTCAGGATTCCGGCGTGTCCCTAGAGGCGCTCGACGAAGTGGTGATGGTGGGCGGATCGACACGTATTCCGCTGGTGCGCGCCGAAGTCGAGAGGCTGTTCCGCAGGCGCCCGCATACGGAGCTGAATCCCGATGAAGTGGTCGCGCTGGGCGCGGCCGTGCAGGCGGGCATCCTGGGCGGCGAGGTCGAGGACAAGCTGCTGCTCGACGTCACGCCGCTCTCGCTCGGCATCGAAACGATGGGCGGTCTGGTTTCGAAGTTGATCCACCGCAATTCGACGATTCCCGCGTCGGCGACCGAGACCTTTACGACCGCGGTGGACGGCCAGAAGAACGTTTTGATCCACGTGGTACAAGGCGAGCGCGAGCTCGTGAAGGACTGCCGGAGCCTAGCGCGTTTCGACCTGAAAGATATTCCTCCGCAGCCTGCCGGCATGGCGCGGATCGAAGTGCGCTTCTTGATCGACGCCAACGGCGTCCTGAATGTCACGGCGCACGACCTGCGCGGCGGCCGCGAACAGAGGGTCGAAGTGAAACCTTCCTACGGACTGACCGACGAGCAAGTGGAAGCGATGATTCTGGAATCCTTTGACAAAGCCGAAGCCGATTTCGCCGAGCGCCAGGTGCGCGAGGCGCGCATCGAAGCCGACAGCATGCTCGCCGCGACCGAAAAAGCCCGGCAAAGCGCGGCTTATGGAGAACTCGGCGCCGAGGAGCGCGCCGAAATCGATCGCGCGATCAACGAACTATTGGTGGTGTATCATAGCGAGGATCATTTGCTGATCCGCGCCAAGATCGATCAACTGGACGAGGCAACACGGACGCTTGCGGAGAATATCATGAATACGGCGGTGCGCGGCGCCTTGAAAGGCACGCAGCTGTAAGCGCCGTTGGAGGAAATGTTATGCCGAAGCTGACGTGGAACGATCTGGAAGACATCGCGCTCGCGCTCTACGACAAGTTTCCGGAACAGGACCCGTCCTTTATCCGGTTTACGGATCTGCACAAATGGATCACCGAGCTGGACCAGTTCGAGGACGATCCTAAAAAATCCAACGAGTCGAAGCTCGAAGCGATTCAGATGGCTTGGGTCGACGAGTACCGGGACAATCAATAGTGACGCTTCGATTCCCTGCCCTGGCAGGCTCAACCGTATTCGCTCTGTGCGCGGCTCTATCTTTATCCGTTTCGGCGCTAGCGCAACAACCGACCGCAACGCATCCACGCTCGAAAACCGGTGCACACGCCAGGGCCGCGGCTCCGGCCGAGCCAGTGGGAATCACGCCGGAGATGCGCGTCGTAACCAATCACATGACAGCGAATTCGCTGCGTGGCCACGTGTCCTTCCTCGCTTCGGATTTGCTCGAAGGCCGGGATACGCCTTCACGCGGCCTCGACATCGCCGCAGAGTATATCGCGTCGAATTTCCGGCGGATTGGACTGGAGCCGGTGGCCGGCGATAGCTTTTACCAATCCGTCCCCGTGCAGCGCGGCGATCCCGAAGCGGCGGCCAACAATGTCATTGGGATTCTGCGTGGCTCGGACCCGATGCTGAAGGACACCTACGTGATCCTGAGCTCGCATTACGATCACATCGGTCTGGCGCCGACGGGATCGGATCGCATTTTCAACGGAGCGAACGACGATGCGAGCGGCACGGCCTCGGTGCTCGAGATCGCCAATGCGCTGGCGTCGCTCCACCCGCGGCCGAAGCGCAGCGTCCTTGTGATATTGTTCTGCGGCGAAGAAAAAGGTCTCCTGGGATCGCGCTATTACGCAAGCCATCCGGTGGTCCCGCTCGAACGCACCATTGCGCAGATCAACATGGAGCAGATGGGGCGCACCGACAGTCCTGAAGCCCCGCATCTCAACATGATGAACGTCACGGGATTCGACTATTCGACGATTCCGGCGCTGCTGGTGGACTCCGGGCGGCGCGTGCAGATCGCCGTGATCAAGGACGACAAGGCGAGCGACACATATTTCCGGCGCTCCGACAATGGGCCGCTTGCGGAGGCGGGCGTTCCGGCGCACACCGTCAGCGTCACGTACGAATTCCCGGATTATCACGAGGTGGGCGACGAATGGCAGAAGCTGGACTACGACAACATGACGCGCGTGGATCAGGCAGTGGGGATCGCCGCCCTAAGGCTGGCTTCGGCGGTCACGCCGCCTAAGTGGAACGAAAGCAATCCCAAGGCGGAACGGTTTGCGGAAGCCGCGAAAAAGCTCCACCCATAGAAACGCGGGCCAGATCTTTTCATAGCGTAGACCGTTCTTGTGGGGCAGCCCTTCCGGGCTGCAGCCGCGCTTCTGCGCGGCTTGCCCGTTGTTCTCGGCGAATCGCCGGGCAGAAGCCCGGCGGCATGGCGGAAGCCATGCCCCACAACGGACCACGATAACTGTGAAAATGCTCTAGTTTTTCGGCAGTTCCTTGACGATTTCGCCGACGAAACTCTTCGCGTCGCCGAACAGCATCAGCGTGCGATCCATGTAGTACAGTTCGTTTTCGATGCCCGCGAAGCCCGGGTTCATACTGCGCTTGATCACCATGACTGTGTGCGCCTTGTCGACGTCGAGAATCGGCATGCCGTAAATCGGGCTGGTCTTATCGTGGCGCGCGGCGGGATTTACGACGTCGTTCGCGCCGATGACCAGCGCCACATCGGCTTCCGCGAAATCCTGGTTGATATCTTCCATTTCGTGCAGGCGGTCGTAAGGAATGTCGGCCTCGGCCAATAATACGTTCATGTGGCCGGGCATACGGCCGGCGACGGGATGGATCGCGAAATCCACCTGCACGCCGCGCTTGGTGAGCATGTCGGTGAGCTCGCGGAGCTTGTGCTGGGCCTGCGCGACGGCCATGCCGTAGCCCGGAACTACAATCACTCGCCGGGCGCTGGCGAGAATTTCGGCAGCGTCTTCCGGCGTCGCCGATTTTACCGGTTTCGCGGACGCCTGCGCGACGGCACCGGCTTGCGCCTGCCCGAAGGCTCCGAACAGGACGTTGGCGAAGGACCGGTTCATCGCCTTGCACATGATCACCGAGAGAATAAAGCCAGAGGCCGCGTTGAGGGAGCCCGCGATGATAAGCAGGCGGTTCTCGAGGGCGAATCCCATGGCCGCGCACGCCGCGCCGGCGTAGGAGTTCAACAGCGCGATGACGGTGGGCATGTCGCCGCCGCCGATCGGGAGGATCAGCAGCACACCGAACAGCAATGAGAGCGCGATGAAAACGGGAAAGACCCAGACTGGCGCCGGCGTCACGATCATCCATACGCCCAGCACCGCGGCGATCGCAAACAGCGACAGGTTGATGACGTTCTGGCCCTTGTAGGTCATGGGGCGCGTAGGCACCAGTTCCTGCAATTTTCCGAACGCCATAACGCTCGCCGTCACGGTCAAATATCCGAGCAAACTTTCGATTACGATGGCCACCATCTTGAACCCGACGGTGGGATGGCCCTCGGCCAAGTCCTTGTAAAACTCGGCGGTGCCGACCAAAGCGGCCGCCAGGGCGCCGAACGCGTGCGAAAGCGCGGTGAGCTGCGGCACGGATGTCATGGGCATCAGATAGGCGAGAGGCGCTCCGACGGCCGCGCCGATCACCATGGCGATGAGAATCCACTGAATATTGACCGCTTCGATCCGCAGCAGCGTGCCGATGACGGCCAGCAGCATCCCCAATTCACCGGCGAAGACGCCGCGCCGCGCCGTGACAGGAGAGCTGAGCCATTTGATCGCAAGGACCGTACACAGAGCCGCGACGATGTAGGCGACTTGCCAGAAGGCTTGGGTCACTTGCCGCTCTCTTTTTTCTTGAACATCTTGAGCATGCGATCAGTGATGAGGAATCCGGCGACGATGTTGATGGTGGCGAAGGCAACCGCGATGATTCCCAGCGCTTCGCTCAGCACGGGAGACCCTTTGGCCCCTACCACGACGATCGCGCCGACCACCGAGATGGCCGAGATCGCGTTGGTGAGCGACATCAGAGGCGTGTGCAGAAGCGGCGAAACGCGCCGCACCAGCTCGAGGCCGAGCGGCACGGCCAGTACGAGCACATAGAGACTGACTTCGATTTCCGTACTCATTTTTCGTTTCTCTCGGTTTTCCTTACGACTTGACCGCCGCGCCGAGCAGCGCCTGCACCCGCGGATTCACCACCTCGCCGTCGCGGACCACCATCGACTCGCGCGTGATCTCATCGCTCGTGTCGATGTTAAGTTCGCCCGTTTTGGTCAGCATGTTCTTCAGCAGTGTGACGATGTTGCGCGCGTACATTTGGCTCGCGTGTCCGGGAACGGTCGACGGAAGATTGACGGGTCCCAGGATACGGACGCCGTTTTCGACGACCGTCTCGCCGGGGCTCGTCAGCTCGCAGTTTCCCCCACGCTCGGCCGCGATGTCGACGATCACCGAACCGGGACTCATCCCCAGGGCCATTTCGCGCGTCACGAGGATGGGAGCCTTGCGGCCCGGAACGGCAGCGGTGGTGATGACGACGTCCTGCTCCTCGATCGCTTTGGCCATTTGCTCGCGCTGGCTGCGGATTTCTTCCTCGGTCAGGGCGCGGGCGTAACCGCCCTGCCCTTCTCCGGTTGTCCCGATATCGATACTGACGAACTTCGCGCCCAAGCTCTCGATCTGTTCCTTGACGGCGGCGCGCACATCGTAGCCGCTGACGACGGCTCCCAAGCGCCGCGCCGTGGCGATCGCCTGGAGTCCCGCGACGCCAGCGCCGATCACCAGGACACGCGCAGGAGGAAGGGTTCCTGCAGCGGTAGTCATCATGGGGAAAAGCCGAGGTAACTCGACCGCTGCCAGCAGCACCGCTTTGTATCCGGCGATGGAAGCCATGGAAGAAAGCGCGTCCATACTCTGCGCGCGCGTGATGCGCGGCACGAGCTCCATTGAAAACAGCGTCAGGCCGGCTTGGGCGTAACGGGCGGCGATGTCCGGCTCGCTCAGCGGATCGCAGAAGCCGATTACGACCTGGCCCTTGTTCAGGCCGATGGGCTCGGGAGCGTGCACCGTGAGCAGGACGCCCGCGCTGGCGCGAATGTCGGCAAGCGAAGCGACTTTGGCGCCGCGGGCCGCGTACTCTTCATCGGGATATCCGGACTCCACGCCGGCGCCGCTTTCGATCCACACTCCGACGCCGGCCTTGGTGAGCATATCGACCACCTTGGGCGTCACGGCGACCCGGCGCTCGCCGGGACAAGTCTCCTTGACCACTCCTGCTGAAAGCCCCAATTTACCGCTCTCCCATTTTGATGGAATGCGCTAGCGAAATTCCTCTTGCAGCTCATCCAGTGCCGCCGAGCCGGGGCACAGTTTGTCGTACGGCATTTTCGCCAGCGCCGTGGCGGGCGTATTGTTCATCTCGTGCATATCCGGAACGTTTTCATCCAGGAACAGCAGCCCCGTGGGGACTTCTCCGGCGTGCTCCGTCAAATATTGATAGACCTGCTGACGGTCGCGCGGATCGTAATGCTCGGGAACCGCGGTGAAGTTCACCACGCTCCCGTCGTGCATCGTGACGGCGGTGGTTCCATTGGAAGTGATGTTCGCCAGGATTTCCGTCGCCGGAGGCACGAAATTGGCCTCCGTCGCCCGATGCGCGTGCTTGCGGGTGTACATGTAGCTTTTCGTCGAACCGTTGTGATCGTTAAACGTAACGCACGGCGAGATCACGTCGACCAGCGCGAATCCACGATGCGCGATAGCGGCTTTCAAGATGGGCACCAGTTGTTCCTTATCGCCCGAAAAGCTGCGTGCGACGAACGTTGCGCCGATGCTGAGCCCCAGCATCACGGGATCGATGGGCGCCATGCGATTGGCCTCGCCGCGCTTGCTTTTCGACCCTACGTCGGCCGACGCGGAGAATTGGCCCTTGGTCAAGCCGTACACGCCATTGTTTTCAATGACATACAGCATCTTGACGTTGCGGCGAATGGCGTGGCACATGTGGCCAAGGCCGATGGAGAGAGAATCACCGTCGCCCGAAATGCCGATGTAGGTGAGCTCGGAATTGGCGGCGCTCGCGCCGGTGGCGATGGCGGCCATGCGGCCGTGGGCGGAATTGAATCCGTGCGCGCCGTTGACGAAATAGGTTGGCGTCTTGGACGAGCAGCCGATGCCGCTCATCTTGGCGATCATATGCGGCGCGACGGAGAGCTCCCATAACGCGCGGATAATGGCCGCGGTGATGGAATCGTGGCCGCATCCCGCGCACAGCGTGGACATGACGCCTTCGTAATCCCGCAACGTCAAACCGATATGGTTGCGATGCAGGCTGGGATGCGTGGCGACGGGTTTGGCAATGGACGGCACGGTCTATTCCTCCCACGAACCGAGTTCGACAACCGACTCCGGCTTCTGTTCGATAGCGCGATTTCTTAGTTGGCGGACCACCTCGTCCACTACGTGCTTGGCGCTGAGCGGGAAGCCGCCATACACCAGGATCGAGCGCAGATCCTCTTTGGGAACTTTTGTCTCCAGCAGCAGCAGGCCACGGAGCTGCGCGTCGCGATTCTGTTCGATGATGAAGCAGAGGTCGTGAGTTGTCAGGAACTTCACAACGGTCTCGTCGAACGGGAAGCCGCGGATGCGCATGAAATCGGCCTCCACGCCGCGCTTCGAAAGCAGATCGACGGCTTCGCGCACCGCCGCGTCGCATCCGCCGATGGTCACCAGGCCGATTTTCGCGCCGGCACGCTTCTTGATGACCGGCGCGGGAATGAAGCGGGCTGCCGCCCTCTGCTTCCGCAGCAAGCGATCCAGCACCTCCTGATATTCATCCGGGATTTCCGTGTAGCCGCCGAACTTGTTGTGACCGGAGCCGCGCGTGAAGAAGGCTCCCCTGGCGTGCACGCCGGGCAGGGTGCGCGCCGCGACGTGATTCTCGTCCTCGGGATGATAGCGTTGAAACTTGGGAATCTTTTCGAGATCCTCGGCGCTCAGAACGCGGCCGCGGTCGGGGCGGTAATGTTCGTCCCACGCCAGGCGCGGAACCACCCAGTCGTTCATACCGATATCGAGATCGGAGAGCATCAGGACGGGGGTCTGGAAGCGTTCCGCCAGATCGAAAGCGTTGCGCGCGAAATCGAAGCATTCGCCGGGATCCGCCGGGAACAGCACAATGTGTTTAGTATCGCCGTGAGAAGCGTAGGCGGCCTCGAACACATCGCCCTGCTGCGTACGCGTGGGCATGCCGGTTGAGGGGCCGACGCGTTGGATGTCCATCACCACCGCGGGGATCTCCGCGTAATAGGCCAGGCCGAGCAGCTCGTTCATCAGCGAAATGCCGGGGCCGGAGGTGGACGTAAACGCCCGCGCGCCGGTCCAGGACGCGCCGATCACCATCCCGATCGCGGCCAGTTCATCTTCCGCCTGAATGATGCAAAAGTTGTTCTTCCCAGTTTCGGGATCCTTGCGGTACTGCTCGCAGAATTCCTTGAACGCGTCCATGACGGAAGTCGAAGGCGTGATGGGATACCATGCCGCAACGGTCGCGCCAGCGTAAACACAACCGAGAGCGGTCGCGGTATTGCCGTCGATCAGGATCTTGTCCGCGTTCTCGTTCATCTTTTCCAGATGGAACGGCAGCGGGCACATAAAGTGCGATTTCGCGTAATCGTAGCCCAGCGTCAGTGCCTTGGTATTCGATTCGCGGAGGGCTTTCTTAGCCGCGAACTTTTCGTCTAAAAGCCGCTCGACGATGGCCATGTCGACGTTCAAGATGGCCACCAGCGCGCCGGCGTAGGCGATGTTCTTCATCAGGATGCGCTCGCGCGGGTCCTTGAAGGCTTCGTTGCACATGCGCGAAAGCGGCACGCCCAAAAACGTCACGTCGTCGCGGTGCAGGCTGGGGTCGAGCGGCCAGGTGGAATCGTACAGCAGATAGCCGCCCTCGCGAACCTCGCGCACATCGCGCGCGTAAGTCTGCGAATTCATGGCGACCATCAGGTCGTAATCCAGGGCGCGGGCGATGTAGCCGTCCTTGCTGACCCGGATTTCGTACCACGTCGGCAGACCCTGAATGTTCGAAGGGAACAGGTTCTTGCCGCTGACCGGAATTCCCATCCGGAAAATCGCCTGCATCAGCAGGCCGTTGGCGCTGGCCGAGCCGGTTCCGTTTACATTCGCCAGCTTGAACGCAAAATCGTTTACGCGGGTACCGTGCTGCACGCTTCTCTCCCTGCATAGGAAATCAGGAGTTCGAATTTCTGCATGTCCCAGGCCGCGGTGGGGCACCGTTCCGCGCACAAGCCGCAATGCACGCACAGGTCCTCGTCCTTCATCATCAGGCGGCCGGTCTGCGGCAGCGGCGCCGACGCATAGAGCGCCTGCTCCGGATTCACGGCCGGAGCTGAGAGCCGCTCCTTGACCTCGTCATGCTCGCCATCGCGCGAAATGGTGAGGCACAGCAGCGGACAGACGTCGATGCAGGCGTCGCACTCAATGCACAGCTTCGGCGTGAAAACGGTCTCGATGTCGCAGTTCAAGCAACGCTGCACCTCGCGGGCGGTCTGTTCCGCGTTGAATCCGAGCTCGACTTCGATGTTGAGTTCCTGGAAGCGACGGGTCAGGTCGACGTGCTTCATCTTCTGACGGGGCGACGGATTGTAATCGTTGTGATAGGCCCACTCGCTGAGGCCCATCTTGGTGGTCACCAGGTTCATGCCATCCGGCGGACGCTCCGTCACCGGGACGCCCTGACAGTGATTGTGGATGGAAATCGCGGCTCCGTGGGCGTGCGCCACGGCCCAGATGATGTTTTTGGGACCGAACGCCGCATCGCCGCCGAAGAAAATTCCGGGACGGCTGCACTCCAGCGTGGTCTCGTCAACCACCGGCATGCCCCACTTGTCGAATTCGATTCCTAGATCCCGCTCGATCCAGGGGAACGCGTTTTCCTGGCCGATCGCCAGAATCACGTCGTCGGCTGGGAAGAAAACCGTCTCGACCACCTTCGATTTCTTCGCTTGCGCGTCCCACTCCAGGCGTTCGAATTCCATGCCCTTCAGTACGCCCTTTTCGACGACGAAGCGTTTGGGCGCGTGATTGATGACGATCTCGACGCCTTCTTCCTCGGCGTCCTCCAGCTCCCAGGACGAGGCCTTGAAGTAGCCGCGCGGGCGCCGCGCCATCACTTTGATGTCCTTGCCGCCCAATCGCGCCGAGGAGCGGCAGCAATCCATCGCCGTGTTGCCGACGCCGATGATCAGAACCTTTTCGCCGATCGAATCGACGTGGCCAAACGTGATGGACTCCAGCCAGTCGATACCCAAATGGATGCGGTCCGTATCGTGACGGCCGGGGATCTCCAAATCCTTGCCGCGTGGAGCGCCGCTGCCCACGAAAACAGCATCGAACTTCTTGTCCAGCAGATCCTTCATGCTCTCGACGGGCGAGCTGTAGCGGATGTCCACGCCCATGTCGAGGATCGTATCGATCTCGCCGTCCAGAACGCTCGCTGGGAGCCGGAACGAAGGGATGTTCGTCCGCATCAACCCGCCGGGTTTGTCGAATTTCTCGAAAATGACGACTTCGTAGCCCAGCGGCATCAGATCGTTGGCCACGGCCAGCGTGGCCGGCCCCGCGCCCACGCAGGCGATGCGCTTGCCGTTCTTGCGCTTGGGAATCTCCGGAAGCAGGTGGCCGATCTCACCTCTTAAATCTGAAGCCACGCGCTTCAGGCGGCAGATCGCGACCGGCTTTTCATCCACGCGGCCCCGGCGGCAGGCCGGCTCGCAGGGGCGGTCGCACGTGCGGCCCAGGATGCCCGGAAACACATTGGAATCCCGATTCACCATGTAAGCCTCGGTGTAGAGGCCTTGTGCGATCAGCCGGATGTATTCGGGAACATTGGTATGAGCGGGGCAGGCCCACTGGCAATCGACGACCTTGTGAAAGTAGCCTGGGTCGTCAGTATTCGTCCTTTGCAAACGTCCTCCTGGGATTCATAGACGCGTGAAGCGGTGTACCGACAACCTATTGTATCTCTATCATCGGCAAGAACAAAATCGCTCCTGAAGCGAATGCGGCAATTCTAATTACGGCGGGAGCGATCTTATACTTTAGATCATGGCGAAACGATTCAAAGACCTGACGGAGCGCGAGATTCTGGCGCTGGCCATCTCGCTCGAAGAGGAAGACGGGCGCGTCTACGCCGACTTTGCCGACGGCCTTCGCGAGGAGTATCCGGCCACGGCGAAAGTCTTCGAAGAGATGATGGCTGAAGAGTCCGGGCACCGCGCGCGGCTCATCGAGCTGTTCCGCTCCAAATTCGGCGAGCACATTCCCCTGATCCGGCGGCACGACGTTTCCGGGTTCGTCGCGCGCAAGCCGGTGTGGCTGTTCCGGCCGCTGGGGATTCACGTGGTCCGCAAACAGGCCGAGATCATGGAGCTGGAAACCCGGCGATTCTACGAAAGTGCCATGCTGCGGACCACCGACGCGTCGATCCGCAAGTTGCTCGGAGACCTGGCCGCTGAGGAAGTGAAACATTCGGAGAGAGCCGGAGCGCTCGAAGAGGAAGTCGTCGCCGGGGCGGCGGGCCGGCACGAAGAAGAAGCCCAGCGCCGCCTGTTCCTCCTGCAAGTGATTCAGCCGGGACTGGCGGGTTTGATGGACGGATCGGTATCGACCCTTGCACCGGTGTTCGCCGCGGCGTTTGCGACCAAGAGCTCGTGGGACGCATTCCTGGTCGGGTTGGCCGCATCGGTTGGCGCGGGGATTTCGATGGGTTTCGCGGAGTCGCTTTCCGACGACGGATCGCTCACCGGCCGCGGCCGCCCGTGGATTCGCGGCCCGGTCTGCGGGCTGATGACGGCGGCCGGAGGCATCGGCCATACGCTCCCGTTTCTGATTCCCGATTTCCGGTTGGCTTGGACCGTCGCGACCGTCGTTGTGCTGCTCGAACTAGGGGCGATCAGCACGATCCGGCATCGCTATATGGATACTCCGTGGATATCGGCGACCGTGCAGGTGATGCTTGGCGGGGCACTGGTATTCGTAGCCGGGATTCTGATCGGGAACGCGTAGCCGGCACCGGAGCGCTCGCGTCGCGCCCGTCCTTCGTTATCGCGACGAGCTAAACCAATACCAAAGCCTGCTGCCGCACGCCGCGCGGCGTGAGCGAAAACTCCGTGGCGACCTCCGGCCGGTCGCCTTCGACGATCACGCGCGAGACCGGTCCCAAAAACTCGCGCGCCTCCGCCGGAGGCATCGCCGGCAGGATCGCGCGCATCACGCGCGGATCCCAGAATCGGAACGTGATCTCGCGGCCGCGCTCGCTGCGCAGCATGACGTAGCTGCGCCAGTGCAGGCGGAGTTCGTCGAACTCGGCGCCCGAGGTGAAGCAGAATCCCCAGCCGCGGCCCCAGCCATCCTTCACCAGCACGTCCACGAGCCGGGCGTGCCGCGGCAATATGACCATGTAAGGCGACTGCGCCAAGGTTTCCTCGACCCGCGCATAGCGCTCGCCCGATGCATCGAGAAACGCTGGGATGCGCGAATCCCGAAGCGGATCGACGAACGCGAACACCGGAATGTTTTCGCGATAGACGGCGTTCAGTAGAGTGATTTGACTGGGCGAGAATCCCGGCCACGATTCAGCCGGAGATACGGCCCGTCCGGCGGCGGACAACGCCTTACCCGGTGCCGCAAACCGCAGCGTTGGACTCTTCGGAGGTCCATCGGACGGAGGCGCATCGGAGGCGAGCGATCCGGGCGCGTTGGCGGCGGTCTCAAAATGGACCGTAAACTTCGTACCGCCGGCGGCGATGGAATCGCCTTCCTGCACCTCCGATTCCGTCACCCGATCGCCGTTGAGAAACGTCCCGTTGCTGGAGCCCAAATCGCGCACGCGGCAGTGCGTGCCGTCGTACTCCACGCAAAAGTGCTGCCCGGAAAGATAGGCGTCCTCGCCGAGGGCGCTGTCGGATTTCGCGGTGCGGCCGATCCGCACAATGGTTCCCGAGGGCACTTCGATGCGCCGCCCCGCCACCGGACCGGAGACCGCTTGTAGGATCACCATCGCCAACCCTCCGACGACCCGAATCGCGGTCGGTCGAATCTTGATCGACCGATTCTTAATCGTAGGATACGGAAAAAACTCGGCCGCCGGCATCGAAGGTCAGTGCTTGATGCGACCTCTGGTTTTCGGGCAGTGCCAGACGTTGAAGAGCCCTGCGGGCGAGCCTCCGTTGCGAGGGCCAGTCTTTCAACGGGCAGGCGGGTGCGGAAATTGTCCGAACGAGCTGATTCTATTCGTGCATCAGCTTTGCATTCCGCGCCTTCCGCGCAAAAAGGGAAAATGCCCGCGGGCCGTCATCGTGCCGCCGCGATGATCAAGCTTCGGAGCAACGCAAGCACCTGAGAGAGATTCTCAGTTCCCGCCTCACGTTACCAGTCCCGAAGCCGTTAAGTACCAGTGTGGCGTCACAGGTTCGCCGTCCCCCGTCCGCCCAGGTATCAAAGGAAGGATCATGAATGGCCGCCGTTCTCGCGCCTTCGACCGAAACCGTTGGTATGACCGACGTGCGCGCCGGAAAGTACCTTGTTTTCCACCTGGGTAAGGAGGAATTCGCGATTCAGGTACAGAGGGTCCGCGAGATTATGGGCGTTCAGGATATCACCCACGTTCCGCAAACCCCTCCCCACGTGAAAGGCGTCATCAATCTACGGGGAAAAGTGATTCCCGTCGTGGACTTGCGCCTGAAGTTCGGCATGGAAGCCATCGCCTACACGCACCGCACCTGCATCGTCGTCGTGCAGGTGACCGCCGCGCAAAGCGCCACGCTGATGGGGGTGGTGGTCGATGGCGTGGCTGAGGTTCTGCAGGTGAGCGCCGCCGACGTCGAGGACACGCCCAGCTTCGGCGTGGACGTGGCTGTTCCCTACGTCATGGGCTTGGCCAAGATCAAGGGGAAGGTCAAGATTCTATTGGACATCGACCAGGTGATGACTGCTCGCGAGCTGACCCGGCTGGATCTTTCCACACCCGAACAAGTCGCTGGAAGTTAATACGGACGAGACCAAAGCACAGCGGGAATCTTGATGATCGATCAGGTATTGGCGCATATCGAGGACCTCGCGCTGAGGGTCGTCGTAGGTGTCGCCGGCGTACCGGAGGCGTTGGAAGCTCTCGCGAGAATCGAGAAAATGGCGCGGGCAGCCGGCCGGGCGCCGGCCGGAGACGTGGCTCGGAGCTTGGCGCAGCAAGCCTCCCACGCGGCCACATCAGACGTGGAGCGGATCCTCACCGCCGGGCTCGAGAATCTACGCCGCACGTTACAGGGCGCCCCGCTGCCGGTCTCCCTCGCCCAGGATCCCGAGCTGATCCGGGACTTCGTGAACGAAGCCCTGGAACATCTGGCGTCGGTCGAAGCCGCAGTGCTTGCGCTGGAGCGGGATCCGGCCGCGGCCGATCCGCTGCACGCGACGTTTCGCAGCTTCCATACCATCAAGGGCTTGGCTGGGTTTCTGGAACTCGCCGATATTCGCGAGGTTTCGCACGAAGTCGAGACGCTGCTTGACCGCGCGCGCAACCGCGAGCTTCCGGTGACCACCGCCCTGATCGACGTGGTCCTCGATAGCGCCGACTATTTGAAGCGCGCCGTTGCGTGGGTGGACGCGGGCCTGCGCGGCGACGCGGGCGCACCTCCGGAAACCGCCGTACTTCTGGCGCGCGTTCGTCAGGCGCTCGAAGACCGACCTCCCGTCGGTTCCTCCGGATCCACACCGCCACTGGCGGCCCGCGAGCAGGTTGCGCTTCCCGCCGCCGGATCTTCGCCGCCGGACCCCTCGCTCGTTACATCCCCGCCGGACAGGCCGGCCGTGGGAAAGGCGGCCGCAGTTTTGGGCTTCACGCTGCGGGTGGATGCCTCGAAGCTGGATTACATGATGGACATGGTGGGGGAGTTGGTGATCGCGCAGTCCCTGCTCGCGCACACGCCCAATATTGCGCAGGGGGACGGGGGCGGGCTGCAGCGGAACCTGCAGGAGCTCGGCCGGATCACGGCCGAAGTTCAGCGCATGGCCATGAGCCTGCGCATGACGCCGGTCGGTCAATTATTCGCGCGCTTGACGCGGCTGGTCCGGGATCTATCGCACAAAAACGGAAAACGCGTTCGTCTGGAGCTCGCCGGCGAAGACACCGAGCTCGACAAGACCATCATCGAACAGCTTGGCGATCCCTTGATGCACATGGTGCGCAACTCCCTGGACCACGGAATCGAGACCCCCGAGGACCGCGTCGCCAAGAGTAAGCCGCCCGAAGGAGTGGTGAAGCTAACGGCGTCGCATCAAGCGGGACGCATCGTCATCGAAGTGTCCGACGACGGCCGCGGGCTCGACACCAAGAAGATTCTGCGCCGGGCGCGCGAGAGAGGACTGATCGCCGAGGGGCACAATCCGAGCGAAACCGAAATTTACCATCTGATCTTCGAACCGGGCTTCTCCACCGCCGACCAGGTAACCGAAGTCAGCGGCCGGGGTGTCGGCATGGACGTGGTGCGCAAGCAGATTCAAGGACTGCGCGGCCGTGTCGATATCGTGTCCGCTCCGGACCGCGGCACCACGTTTTTTCTGCGCCTGCCTTTGACGCTCGCCATCATCGACGGCCTGATTGTCCAGGTGGGCGCCGAACGCTACATCCTGCCGATCTCCTCGGTGCGCGAGATGCTCCGTCCCACCGAGGATATGTTGTTTACCATCGAAGGCCGCGCCGAGTTGGCCATGATCCGCGGCGAACTCCTGCCCGTCCTGCGTTTGGACCGGCGTTTCCAAGTGCCGTGCGCCGTGCAGAATCCATGCGACGGGCTGCTGGTCGTCGCCGAGAGCGAGGGTCGTTGCTTCTGCCTGCTGGTGGACGCCATGCTCGGCAAGCAGGAGGTGGTGATCAAGAGCCTGGGTGAGACATTCCGTCACGTGGCCGGCGTTTCCGGCGGAGCCATTCTGGGCGACGGGCGCGTCGGGCTGATCCTCGACTTGAACGGCGTCTTGCGGGAACCCGCCAGTGTCTAATTCAGCCAGCCTGCCCGCGCTCAGCCGGCGTGATTTCGAGCGGTTTCAAACCTTGGCTCACGATAAGTTTGGCCTGTCCCTGGGCGACGCCAAGCACGAACTGGTGGCCAGCCGGCTCGGCAAGAAGCTCTGCGAGCTGCACCTTTCTAGCTTCCGCGACTACTACGATCTGGTGGTGGCCGACAAGACCGGAGAATCGCTGACCGCACTGATCGACGCTCTCTCGACCAACCATACCCTGTTCCTGCGGGAAGCGGCGCATTTCGAATTTCTCCGCGAGGTGTTGCTCCCCACGCTGCGCCGGCGTCCGCGGATCGACGTGTGGAGCGCCCCGTGCTCTACTGGCGAGGAACCGTTCTCCATCGCGATGGTATTGTTCGAGGAGCTGGGCGCCGTACCCCGCCCGCCCTTTACGATTCACGCCGTCGATATCTCGACCAAGGCGCTCGTCACCGCACGGGCGGGGGTCTATGCGGCGTCCCGCCTGGCCGGAGTTCCCCCCCACATGCGGGCGAAATATTTTCGGCCGGCGAAGTCAGGAGTCTTCGAGGTAGCCCCGCACCTGCGCCACGCGGTGGAATTCGAGCGCGTCAATCTCATCGAGCCGATCCGCGATGCGCGAATCTATCCCTTGATTTTCTGCCGCAACCTGCTGATCTATTTCGACAAGCCCACGCAGCAGAAAGTCGTGCGGCAATTGGTCCGGCGGCTGGAGCCCGGCGGCCATCTGTTCATCGGCCACTCCGAAAGCCTGATGGGCATCGAGCATCCCCTCGAATACATCAAACCGGCGATTTACCGGCTCCCCGAGAACCGCCGATGAGTTCCCTCGTGGTGGGCATCGCCGATTGCAAGACCTCCCGCGATCCGCGCGAGAGCCTCGTGACCTACGCGCTCGGATCCTGCGTCGGCCTGGGAGTTTTCGATCCCCAGGCGACGGTGGGCGGATTGCTGCACGTGCTGCTGCCCGAAGCCAGCCTGGACGCCGCAAAAGCGGCGCACAATCCGTGCACTTTCGCCGACACCGGCCTCCCGGTGCTGCTGGAACGCTGCCGCGTGCTGGGAGCGGCGCCTGCCCGGCTGCGGGTGTGGCTGGCCGGCGGATCTTCGGTCTTGGACCAGTGCGGCGTTTTCAACATCGGCAAGCGCAACCAGCTTGCCATGCGCAAGGCCTTGTGGAAAGCGGGCCTGATGATCCACGCCGAGGATGTGGGCGGCAGCGGGTCGCGCACCGTGCGGCTCGACCTCGCGACAGGAACGTTTTGGATCCGGACCACGGGTGCGGCCGAACAGGAATTGAAGGCCCACGCGGCCGGGGCCTACGGAGGCGGCCAATGGCGTTGAACATTTTAATTGTCGACGATTCTCCGGCCATGCGAGCCTTCGTCCGCCGCGTCATGCAACTCAGCGGGCTCGGCGTCGAGAATTACTTCGAGGCCGCCAACGGAGCCGAAGCGCTGGAGATCACCGCGGTCCAGCGCCTGGACGCGATTCTCACCGACATCAACATGCCGGTGATGGACGGTGAGGAGTTCGTCCGCCATCTGCGGTCCGACCCAGACCCCGGCGCCGCGACCCCCGTCATCGTGGTCTCCACCGACGCCACCGCGCACCGCATTCGCAACCTATTGGAGTTGGGCGCCAGCGGCTATCTGCAAAAACCGTTTGGCCCCGAACAGCTCCGCGGTGAAGTGGAACGCGTTCTGTATGCCGGCGAGGAGACTCCCGATGCCTGAAGCGCAAGATGCCGATGCGCTGGTCGGCGCACTGTTGGAATCCTGTTGCGCGCAGGTGCTGGAGGCCATGTTCTTCAGTCCCGTGCTCGGTCCGGCCGAACCCGCCGAATGCCGCGGCCGGCCGCGCGTCGCGGCGCTGCTCCACTTCAACGGCAAGCCGAGCGGGAACCTGGAAGTGGATGCCGACCCGGGGGTAGCGCGCGCGCTGGCGTCGAGCTTCCTGGGCCTGGACTTGAGCGATGTATCGGATTCGCAGGTGGACGAAGTGATCGCCGAATTCGCCAACATGACGTGCGGCTCGGCGTTATCGAGCCTGGGCCGCGTCGAATATTTCCACCTGGAGACGCCGGTTGTTTCGCGGCCGCTCGCCTACGCGCCCGCGGTGGAAGGCGTCCGGCGCGGATTTCTTCTGGACGGAGGAACCTTGTCCGTCTGTCTGCGCGTCGAATTCGGACCGGAGGAATGACCGGCGTCCGCAAAATCGGCGTGCTCATCGTGGACGATTCCGCCATCGTCCGCAAGATCCTTTCCGAAACGCTGGCCGCGGAAGACGACATCGAAGTGCTTGCGACCGCTCCCGACCCGATCGTCGCTCTGGAAAAAATCCGTCGCTTGAAGCCCGACGTGCTGACGCTCGACCTCGAACTGCCGCGCATGGACGGGCTGACGTTTTTGAAAGCGCTGATGGAATCGGCTCCTCTGCCCGTGATTGTGGTGAGTTCGCTCGCGCAGTCCTCGTGCCTCGCTGCCATGGAGGCGCTGCGTTCGGGCGCGGTCGACGTGCTGGCGAAACCGAGCGGCCCCTATTCAGTGGGAGAATTGCGCGACGGCATGGGCGCGCGTATTCGTGCCGCCGCGGGTGCGAAGTTACGGCGTCCGGCGGCTTCCCCGCCGCCACCGGCGACCGCCGGACTGGCCGCGCCCGAGCATCCTCCCGGTTATGATGACGACGCGCTGATCGCCATCGGCGCTTCCACCGGCGGTACCGAAGCCATCGCTGCGATCTTCGCGCTGCTCCCGGCCGGCATGCCGCCGATCTTGATCGCCCAGCATATTCCGCCGGTGTTTTCGGCGACCTTTGCGGAGCGGCTCAAGCGCATTTCCAGGCTGGATGTCCGCGAGGCCGCCGATGGAGACACGCTCCGTGCGGGGCTCGCGCTGGTCGCCCCCGGCGGGTTGCATATGCTCGTCGAACGCCGCGCCGGCCGCTACGCGGTGCGCATGAAGGAGGGTCCGCTGGTGCAGTATCAGCGCCCTTCCGTGGACGTATTGTTCGCGTCGGTGGCGGAGGCCGCGGCCGGGCACGCGGTTGGGGTGCTGCTGACGGGCATGGGGCGCGACGGCGCCGATGGACTGCTGCGTATGCGGCGCAGCGGCGCTCGGACTCTCGCTCAGGACGAGGTGACCTCGGTAGTCTTCGGCATGCCGCGCGAGGCCATCAAACTGGGCGCTGCCGGCCGCGTGCTGCCTCTCGAAGGCATGGCGGCCGGCATCCTCAACGCGCTTGCGACCCCTTCTCGAGCGCCGGATCCTTCCATAGAAGCTCCGCATCGGAGCGTCTGACGTAGTTGGCGTCGATTTCCGCGGGATCCCGCGCGAGGCCGAGCTCCAATCGGTCCAGCGCGATCCGGCCGATCGCTCCGGCCAGCGCCCGTGGAGGATCGAATACCGGAGCGCGAACATCCGCTTCCGCGACGGGATCGCCGCCGGCGCCGCGCGTCACCTGGATGCCGATAAACTCCAGCTCCCTCTTCGGCAAGGAACTCAGCCACGCCTCGAACTTGGTGACGATTTCTTCGTGAACCGGCTCCAGAGCCGCGTTGTATACGGCCCCGTAAATTTCGCCGCGCCGCGCATCGATCGCCACGGCGCGCAGCGGCCCGCTGCCGAACGACGCGAGCGCCTGCAAATTCGAAACCGCGACCGCCCGACGCCCGGTGGCCTCCGCCAGTCCCTTCACCGCCGTCAGCCCGACGCGAACTCCGGTGAACGATCCCGGTCCCGCCGCCGACGCGAACGCACTGATGTCGCCCATCGCGACGCCCGCCCGCGCGAGCAGCGCTTCGATCTCGCCGAACAGCACGTGCGCGAATCCGTCGGGCGAATCGAGCTCCGCTTCTTCGATGACGCCCGCTTTCGACACCAGTGCGACGCTTCCGCGCGCGCCCGTTGTGTCGATCGCGAGGATCAGCGTGGCCGGTGCGCTCACGGGATCAGCCGGTACACTTTGTCCAGTGTGTACGCCTTCCCCAGCGCGTTCAGCACGTTCAATTTCAGGCTGACGACGCCCTCCGGCTTGTCGAGAAGCGCGCGGGGAAACGCGAACTCGCCTTCCCCGCCCGTCCCCACCACGCGGTAACCTGCCGATCCGCCCGGCTGTTCCAGGGTCCATTCCACCAGCAGCGATCTGGTGGCCTTGCTCTCACGCTTCAGCTTCAGCGCGAACTTCACGGGACGCGACATCGACATTTCCTCGCCCTCCGGCGCCGCGATCTCGAAGGGAATTTTGGCCGGCTGCGTCTCCACCTCCTGCACGGGCACGCGCCGCGATTCGAACTTGTAGGATCTCAGCATCCCCTCTTTGCGGCCTTCGCGCGAGACGCGCAGCACCCAGTCGTGCGACGCGTCGGGAGGGTCGCCCGTGAAAAGCTCGCCCTTGTACTCCTTCTTCTCTTTGATCGCCTCGCCGTTCGCGGGATTCATCCACGCGACCTCGTAACCGTGGTTCTCCACTTTGAGAGTGACTGTCGCGGGCTTCTCGATATACACCAGATACTCGACGCCTTCGAGCGCCAGCGCCCGCCCGCCCTCGACGTCAAAGTAAGGTTCCAGGTCCCAGTAGCGGCTCGCTGAGAGAAAATCGAACCACACTTTCATTTGCGGCCCATCGCCCGCGCCTGGATACTGGCCGTTCATCGTGGCGTTCCATAGGTCGGCCCGAGTCTTGATCCCCGCGTTCACGGCCGGGAGTTGATAGAGCTGATGTTCCACCGCGCCGACGTCCGCGCTCGGCGTGCCGTAACCTAACAGATCCGCCCATCCATCGCCCGCGACCGGACCCGCGGTCGAGGCCGCCAGCGTCATGCGGGGATGCGCATAAGGATCGAGCCTCTGGATCAGCGTGCCGGTCTCCTTCAAGATCGCGCGGCTGTGCGGCGTATTCTCGAAGCTCGCGACGCCGGCCCACACGATATTGAACGGCGCAAACCGAGCGACGATATCGGAAACATAGCGTTGGCGCTCCATCGCGTCGATCGGAACCGATGCGAGCGCGAGATCCGCGACCAATCCCTGGGCGTTGATCGCCCGGATGCACTCGGCTGCTTCGTCGAGCTTCGTATCCGCTTCGATCGTCACCTGGGCATGCGTGAATCGGTCCTTGACGCGCTGGTCGATCAGCCGGTCGAACTCCGCCCGGGGCATCGTCGTGAAGTGTTCCACCGGCGCGCCCATCCACAGATGCGGCTTGCGGTCTTCGCTCGAAGAACGCTCGGTCGCGAAATGATGAACGTTGGCGGCGTGCACGAACCCCGGCGCGTTGGACTCCACAGCCTTGATCTGGCCGGCTTGCCCTTCCAGGCGCGCGACGCTGCTGGTCAGCCGGTAATCCCACGTCCCGGCCTCGGTGGGCGTGACGCGCAGCACCAGCTTCGAGCCTTCGTGAAAAGCGTCAATCAGAATCGTCTTTAGTTTTGGCGACCGGAATTCCGCCCGCAGCGTCGCCTGCGGCGTGTTTTCCTGCGCGTTCAGCTCGAAGGTCACATCGCAAGACGACCACGCGGCCACCTGCGAACACGTCCCGGACACCACCGGCGTTTGCGCCAAGATCGGAGTGGCGACCCAGCCAGTCGCGGCGATGATGACGGAACGCGTGAAGCCCTGCATCTACAGTCAATATAACGTTGTCGACATACGCTGGTGTGCTGAGAATCAGTTTCTGAACCTCGGCCATAAGGGAGGGAGGGGAGCAACCATCGAAGCGGAACGCGCCTCTATGGAGCATAATGTTCCATATGAAGACTTCCACTCTTGCTCTTTGTCTCGCGCTGGCGATCCCCGCCTTCGCCGCCAAACCCTCCGAGGTGTTTAAGACCAAGGCCGGCGACTTGAAGATTACGCCGATCATGCACGCCAGCTTCACTATCGAAGCCGGCGGCCAGGTGATCCAGGTCGATCCCGCCATGGGCGATTTCACCGGCTCGCCCAAGGCCGATGTGATCCTGCTCACCGATATCCACGGCGACCATCTCGCTCCCGAGCAGATCGCCAAACTCAAGAAGCCCGGCACGGTGACGATCATCCCCGGCGCCGCGCAGAAGGACGTCCCGGATGGCGTCGTCATGAAGAACGGCGACACCAAGACCATCGGCGCCTGGACCTTCGAAGCCCTCCCCATGTACAACCTCAAGCGCGGTCCCTCGGCCGGCCAGTTGTTCCACGATAAGGGCCGCGGCAACGGCTACGTGGTTACTTACGGCGGCCTGCGCATTTACATCTCCGGCGACACTGAGAACATCCCCGAAATGCGCGCGCTGAAAAACATCGACGTGGCGTTTGTGTGCATGAACCTGCCCTACACCATGACCCCCGAAGAAGCCGCCGAGGGCGTGAAGGCCTTCAAGCCGAAGGTGGTCTATCCGTATCACTACGGCATGTCCGACCTGAAGGTGTTCGACGCCGCGCTCAAAGGCACCGGCATCGACGTCCGCATCCGCAACTGGTATTAGGAAAAAGGGACAGACTACTCCGTCTCCGCCCTTAAGGATTTCATCCATCCTCAGCGACTGGCCGTGGACGGAGCGGTCTGTCCCCTTTTTCGGCGCGTTATAGCCCTACCCACGACGCGACCGTCTTTTCCCACTCCACCAGGAAGGTTTTCTCACCCTCCCGGCTGTGCCACCAGCCGCCCGGTGTGAAGTACTCGTCGGGCGCGCCGATGGTGACGATCGTCATATCCGGAGCGGCGCGCCGAAAGATGCCGCCCGCCCTGCGAGTATGAAAATTGCTGGTGACCAGCAGCGCCTTGTGCACGTTTCTGCGCCGCAGCTCGGGGACGATCGCCTGGGCCTCTTCCGCCGTCGACCTCCCGTCGTGCTCGAAGTGCGCGAAGTAGGATTCCGGGTAGCCGCGCTTCACCGCGAACGGAATCGCCAGATCGCACTCGTGAAAATCGTATTCGCCGCCGGGGCCGCTCACCAGTACCAGCGGCGCATATCCGTTCCGCACTAGATCCGCGGCCGTCAGGATGCGGTGGCCATAGGCATCGCCGGCCAGCACCACGGCGATGTCGGCCTTTTCGGCCGGCGCGGCGTCGACCAGGTAGCGGCCCAGCGCGCCCAAGATCCGGTCGTGCGCCAGCCATCCGGCGAATGCCAGGACCGTGGCAACCGCCAACACAGCGGTCCATCGAGTTTTCATGGGCGCGACTTCATGGATGGGTCCCTACGTCTTGAACTTCAAGAGGCAGAATCTCGCGGGACGCCGGCAAGCTTATTTCTCGTCCGAAGAACGGGAATCGATGTGGCCCACCGTCTTCAGACGCTGCAGCATGCGCTCGATCTCTTCCTCTTCCTGGGGCGGCAGCACCGGATACTTCTGCACGGTTTCGCGCGCGCTCCTGGCGGACACGGGCGGCTCTCCCCAGAACTGGCGATACGGAACGCCGTCGAGCAGCGCGCTCCGCGAGAAGCGCCGGATGTGCCGCAACAGGCTCGCGCAACCGTCCAGGTCGCCCGGATACAGCAGCAGGATGCGCTCGCCGGGCACCAGCGTCAGATAGAGCGCCAGCGGCGAGCTCCAGCCGGCTTGATCCACGCGCCGGATTTCGCTCCACGCAATCGCGCGGCGACCGATCCGCAGATGCGTGTCGTAAATTTCGACCGCTGGCCGTAGCGCCATCAGCGCCAGGGCCATCGCCGAGGCCGTGAACAACCCGGCCGCGATCCAACTGGGCGTCCAGCGTTCGCCCATCCACGCGCTGAACAGCGCGCCCGCAATCGCAAACAGCGCGAGCCAGGCATACCGCCGGGAAGGAGTGTAGCGGGCGAGCGGAGCACTCACAACTTCAGCCTACCAAAGCAGAGAGAGGGAAGAAACCGGACGTCGCAAGCGGCGCGCCCGTATCCCGGCTTGAGTAGACGCCCGGATACGAGCGATATCAGACCGGATGGAAATACTCTCGGACGACGGGTAGGAGTTTGTCAGCTTCGACCGGTGTGTATGGAGGCGAATGCGCCAGAAACATATGGGTGACGCCAGAAAAGCTGAACTTACGCTGCTCTACCAACTTGAAGGGAACCGGGGCCTCGGTGTGCACCGGAGGATTGTCATCTTGAGATCCAGGACGGTGTTTGAGTTCGATGAGCCCTGTCCTCCAGTCACCGTTTTGAAAGATCCATGCGGGAAGATCGCTCACCGGGGGCTCTTGGCCGGTCCGCAACAGTCTCGCCTCTCGAATATCGTCTTCAAATCGCGGAAGGCCACCAGGAGCGCCTGGCTCAGATTCAATTCGATCGGCCGGATAGACGTATGTCAGCTGCGAAATCCACCCGTTCGCAATCGCCCCCAATAAGTAATTCCCGGAGTTCAAGTGGTCAGGTCCGAAGGCAGGATGCCTGCGTTGTTCAATCGGCATTGCGAGCAACTCTGTCTCGATGAAGGTGCAACTTCGATTGCCCCATCCCGAGCCGAGGTCGGAATGTGCGTCGACATGCACAACGTTGAAAGGGGCCATGATCTCTCCGCCATCAATCCATTGGCGCCACAACTTAAACGCCTCTTGATGCTCCTCGGCCTCGTTCCCCGAGACCGGCGTTTGCGCTGAAAGGTGGCACTGCCTCTCTAGGAACCAGCGAACCTCGCTTTCCGAAGACAGGTGCTTCCACTCGGACCTTGGCAGCCGCGCCTCCTCCGGCCTACGTCGAAAGGGCGGCCAAACGAAGAAGTCCAAATCGAGATCGAGAACGGTTTGCATCGTCTGGATCAACTACATCGCGAGCGCAGGGACAGATGGAACGTTTCCGTTACACTTAAAGGCAATCTCGACTGGAACAACCTCGAACTCAAAGGCTGCGCCGGTTCTTAAGGGATCGGAGTCCGGTTACCCCGGCGTCGGAAAAGTCTTCGAAATATGATCGTGCCAGGTCAGATTCTCTTCGTCCACCAGCGCCCACAGCAATCCCACGCCAGCGGACAAGACGCTTAGCACGTACGCCGCCTGCCGCACGCCGCGCTGATCGCGGTCCGGAATCCGGCCGTCGAAGTTCACCAGGCGCAGGCCTGCGAAGCGCATCCCCGGCGTATCGCCGTCCGCCAGGCACCACAGCATGTGATACATCACCCACAGCGCGCCCACCATTCCCAGGAACAGCGGCGCTAGTTGTTTGGTGAAAACCAGACGGCCGCCCGAGAGCAAAAAAACACCCATGAACAGGCCCACCGCAATCAGGATCATGCTGGCGTCCACGGCCGCGGCGATCAGCCGGTGCGTCGGGACTGCCACCGGGGCATCGCAATAAATTACCGCTTCCACCTGCATATCGAGCGGCTGATTCACATCCGAAAAATCCAGCGATTGCTGCGAATCGGTGCGTCGCGGTGTTCGTGGACCCGGCGGCCGCGTCGATCCGCGCCTCGCACCGCCGGGAGGCCGCACTGGCGCGAGCGTCGGCAGCGGCACTACTTTCGGTCCCGGAAACAGCGATCCCTGATGCCCCAACTGAGCTGGGGACGGGTCAGGGGGACGGGCGCCGGACTGCGCCGCGCTCGCCGGATTCGGCGCCGCGCTCATGGGCCGGCCGCCTGGTAACGCCTCAAATGCCGGCGCCGTCGCCGTCATCACCGGATAGGTATCGGGAGCGGGCCGCGGAGCGGCCGCGTGCAAGCGGCGACCGCAGCGCACGCAGCGGCGCTCATCTTCCTGGTTCCACGCTCTGCAAAATCGGCATTCCATCTCGGCAATCCCGCCCGGTCAACGTTTGCGCGATCTTCCGCGCAATCTATTTGACGCGCTCAATTCACCTCTGCTACGGTTCTCGGTTGAGGGTCCTTGCTCCACCGCCAACCCAGTCGACGTCCTAGGCCTTCATTCCTAGCTAACATACTTCAGGACATTTGTCACGCATTTTGTTTGATTCTATTTCGCTTGGTCCTTGCAACCACACTCTTGACAGCGTGTTTCGGCCAGGATTTCCGCCCCTCACTCGCTCCCCAGGCGCCTCCCCCGTCCAGTCCAGCCCCTGCGCCCCCGCCCCTAAGTCCTAACGTCAACCAGCCGGCTCGTCCACCCCGTCCGAACGCGCCCGACGCCGACCACGTCTTCATCGAATCCGTCACCCAGG
Source organism: Bryobacteraceae bacterium (assembly GCA_035934795.1). Classification (GTDB taxonomy): domain Bacteria; phylum Acidobacteriota; class Terriglobia; order Bryobacterales; family Bryobacteraceae; genus Palsa-187. The sequence goes on from DASYXM010000012.1 coordinate 103,463, forward strand.
AAGCCGACGGTCCCCTGCGCCATCTGCGCGGGATGGTCCGCATCGAAACCACCGACATGCAGTTGAAGGCCGACGAGCTCGACTACAACTCCGACACCGGCGACGTCCAGGCGCGCGGCCACGTCCATTTTGAACACTTCGTCCGCGGCGAAAAGCTCGATTGCGACCGCGCCGATTACAACATCGAGTCGGAGACTGGAAAATTCTATACAGTGAAGGGCTCCTCAGTGCCTAGGATTCGTACTCGTCCCGGCCTGTTGACGACCCAGAATCCGTTTTATTTTGAAGCACAATGGGCCGAAAGGCTAAAGGATCGCTACATCCTGCACGACGGATTTCTGACCGATTGCCTCCTGCCGCGTCCGTGGTGGAGGCTGCAGGGGCCGGAATTCGATGTCGTGCCAGGCGAGCGCGCCATCGCCCATAACGCCTGGTTTTATCTGACCCGGATGCCGATTCTGTACGCGCCGATTTTCTATAAGTCCCTGGAAAAAGAACCGCGTAAGAGTGGATTCTTAATCCCCATGTTTGGGAATAGCTCGCTGCGAGGTCCGGAGCTCGGAGTGGGATATTATTGGGCCATCAATCGCAGTTATGACCTGCTGTACCGCGGTCAGGCTTACTTGAATGCCGGCCTCGCGCACCACATCGATTTTCGCGGGGACGTCAGCGCCACCACCAGCTTCGATATCCGGTTCGACGGCATCAAGGACACGAGCAGCATTCAGCCGTCCCCTTCGGGCTACTCGTTACAAGCGCGTGGCAAATCCATTCTGGGCGACGGATGGGAGGCGCGCGGCGACCTGGACTATCTGTCGGCTTTCGCCTTTCGCCTCTACTACACGGAGTCGTTTAACGAGGCGGTGTTTTCCGAAACCCACTCCGTCGGCTACCTCGACAAGCATTTTGGCGACTTCGCCGTGTATCTGGTGGCCCAGCGCAACGTCAATTTCCAGAGCGCCACGCCCGGTGACGAAATCTCCATCCGCAAGACCCCCGAGATATCGTTTCTCGAAAGAGACCACGAGCTGCACCTCGGCAGCCAGCCTTTCTGGGTCTCCTTCGAAACCGCGTCGGGCCTGCTGCGACGCAGCCAGCCGGAATTCCAGACGCGCCAGTTCGTCCCTCGGACGGACCTCGCCCCGCACATCACCACCGCCTTCCATTGGGGAGGCGTCCAATTCGTTCCCAGCTTCGGGGTTCGGGAAACGAGCTACGGATCGAGCGTCGACTCCACCGGAGACTTCGTCGGCCGGGATGTATGGCGCAGCTCGCGGGACTTCACGGGCGACCTGATCTTCCCTTCGTTCGAGCGCATTTTCAACGCCCCGTCCTGGATGGGCTCCAAGGTCAAGCACGTGATCGAGCCCCGCATCACTTATACGAACGTCTCCGGCATCGGCAACTTCGCGCAGATCATCCGTTTCGACGACACCGACATCCTGTCCAACACCAATCAGGTGGAGTTCTCGCTGACCAATCGCCTGCTCTCCAAGGACAAGAACGGCACGGTGACCGATTTCCTCAGCTGGCAGTTGCGCTACGACCGCTACTTCGATCCCACCTTCGGCGGCGCGCTGGTCCCCGGCACGCGCAATGTCGTCGAGAGCGTCCTCGATCTTACGGGTTACAGCTTCCTGGACGGCCGTCGGCGCTCCTCTCCGGTGGTCAGCGTCATCCGGCTGCAACAAACCCGCTTCGGCATGGAATGGCGCGCCGATTACGATCCGTTGTTTCGCCGCTTCGTCAATAGCAGCACTACCGTGGACTGGCGCTTCAACCAGTACTTCATCAGCGCGGGGCACACTGATCTGCAAACCGACCGCGTGCTGGCTCCCACGGCCAACCAGTTCCGAACCTCGATCGGGTATGGCCAAGCCAACCGGCGCGGATGGGGCGGCGCGTATGCCATCTATTACGACGCGTACAAAGGCAGCATGGAGTTCTCGCAAACGCAGGTGACGTATAACACGGATTGCTGCGGCCTTAGCGTGCAATATCTGCGGTTCAATCTGGGTACCCGCGACGAGAGCATTTTCCGGTTTTCCTTCAGCATCTCCAACATTGGATCGATTGGAAACCTGCCCCGCCAGCAACGGTTGTTCTAAAGGGGTTCTGGCGTCGCGGCCCGCGCCCCTCAGCGCCCAGGTCAAAAGGTCTGAAACGTCCGGGCAAGTACGACCATCTTGATCCTTTAAGACATTCGTTTATAACGTGCCCGCAAGAAGCGTCGCAAGCCCTTGCGCAGGCTCCGATCGACGCCGACAGCAAAGGAGAATACCGTGACCCCAACCACCGCAACACAACGAGGTACCCAGCAGGCCTCCGACAAGAACGCCATTCGTCCATTTCATATGAATGTTCCGGAAGCGGAACTTGCTGAATTGCGCAGGCGCATCGCCGCGACAAAGTGGCCCGAACGCGAAACGGTTCCAGATGCGACGCAGGGCGTGCAGCTCGCGACAATGCAGGCGCTCGCGCGCTATTGGGCGACAGAGTACGACTGGCGCAAGATCGAGGCCCAACTGCACGCCCTGCCCCAGTTCATCACGGAGATCGACGGGCTCGACATTCATTTCATCCACGTCCGCTCGAAACACGAAAATGCGTTGCCGCTTATCGTCACGCACGGATGGCCGGGCTCGATCACCGAACAAATGAAAATCATCGACCCGCTGACCGATCCCACCGCACACGGCGGAAAGGCGTCCGACGCGTTCGATGTCGTGATTCCGTCCATGCCCGGCTACGGTTTTTCCGGGAGGCCGACGACGACCGGGTGGGAGCCCGCTCACATCGCACGCGCGTGGACGGTGCTGATGAAGCGCCTGGGTTACACGAAATTCGTGGCACAGGGCGGCGACTGGGGCGCCATCATCACCGAACTGATGGGCGTGCAGGCGCCTCCGGAATTGCTGGGCATCCACACCAACATGGCGAACGTGATTCCACTCGACATCGATAAGCTGGCCTTTTCCGGCGCGCCAGCGCCGGCGAATCTCTCGGCCGACGAGAAGCTCGCTTACGAGCGGCTGAGCTTCGTCTATGCGAAGGGCATTGGCTACGGTTTTCAGATGGGATTGAGACCGCAGACGCTGTACGGGATAACGGACTCACCGATCGGTCTCGCCGCCTACTTCCTCGATCATGACGCGCGCAGTTACGAGATGATCGCGCGTGTTTTTGCCGGCGGGAGCGAAGGCCTCACCCGAGACGATGTCCTCGACAACATCACGCTGACCTGGGTGACGAATACCGCGCTCTCAGGCGCCCGTCTCTATTGGGAAAACAAGGGGGCGTCGTTCTTCGCCGTCAAAGGCGTCGTGGTCCCGACGGCCGTGAGCGTCTTTCCCGACGAGCTTTATCCGGCTCCACGGAGCTGGGCGGAGCGCGCGTATCCCAAGCTCATTCACTTCAACAAGCTGCCTAAGGGCGGTCACTTTGCGGCCTGGGAACAGCCGAAGCTCTTTTCCGAAGAGGTTCGCGCGGGCTTCCGATCGCTGCGGTAGGGTTCTTCAAAAGAGAGGGAGATGCACCATGTCGGACTCTTCGCAGTTCCACATCGACCGCACCTATCCGGGGCGGTGGACAATCACCTTCAGCAACCCGCCGATCAACATCTTTGTTCCCGCGACCATCGTCGAATTGGGAGTGCTCATGACCGGCCTCGAGGCGGACCCCTCCGTGAAGGTGGTAGTGTTCCAGTCGGCGAACCCCGATTTTTTCGTCGCCCATCTCGACGTAGCCAAGGCAGCCGAACGGCCAGAGGCCCTGGGCCTTTGGCGCGACTTTGTGTTGCGCCTCTCGTCCACGCCCGTCGTGAGCATCGCCAAGATTCGCGGCCGCACGCGCGGCATCGGGAACGAGTTTGCTCTGGCCTGCGACATGCGCTTCGCCAGCCGGCAAAACGCCATATTCGGCAACCCCGAGATCGGCGTCGGACTGGTCCCGGGCGGCGGAGCACTGGAATGGCTTCCGCGCTTGGCCGGTCGCTCGCGCGCACTTGAGTTCGTCCTCAGCGGCGACGATTTCGACGCTGATATCGCCGAGCGCTATGGCTGGGTGAACCGCACGCTGGACGATGACCGCCTCGACTCGTTTGTCGATACTCTCGCCGGGCGTCTGGCCTCGTTCGACCGTGAAACGCTGGGCGCGGCGAAGGCCCAGATCAACCGGTTCGGGACGCCGACAGCTAGCGAGCTTCAGTCGAGCAACGACCTGTTCTTCCCACTGCTGGGCGCCCGAGATGCGCAGGCGCGCCGTGCGAAGATTCGTAACCTCGGTTACGGTGTTCGGAGCGATTTCGAGCTGAACTTCGGCCGGTACCTCCCTGAGTTCGGGCGGTCGGACGAAGATGACACGAAAACGGCGAAGGCCGGTCTCTGACCTTTTCACTCGAGACCACACAAACACATTTAGCGAGGGCTGTGTTGGATGAGCGCGATAGCTTTCACACCCACGTTCGGTAGGCTCTTCTTCCTGGACCTCAGCGGCGGCCGCATACTTTCCGCAAACCCCGATGCCTCCGATCTGAAGACCATCCTCAACGAAGGCCGGAAGTTGCCCGATGGCTTAGTGCTCGATGTCGCCGCCGGGCACATCTACTGGACGAATATGGGTGATCCCACCAGGAATGATGGCTCGATCGTGCGGTCGGATCTCAATGGCATGAACATGATCACCATCGTTCCGCCGGGCGGCACGTTCACGCCGAAGCAGCTCCAGTTGGAGAAGAGGAGCGGCAAGCTTTACTGGTCGGACCGGGAAGGCATGCGGGTGATGCGGGCAAACCTGGACGGGTCGGAAATCGAAACTCTTGTGGATACCAGCCTGGGCGATTCGCGCCCGGGCTCGGATCAGAGGAAATGGTGCGTCGGCATTGCGGTGGACGCTGACGGCGGCAAGTTCTATTGGACGCAGAAGGGTGGTAACAACGCGGGCTTGGGTCGAATTTTTCGGGCCAACATCCAGGTTCCGCGAGGTCAGTCGGTCGGGAACCGCGGGGACATTGAGCTTCTTTATGACAATCTCCCGGAGCCGATCGATCTGGACCTCGATCCGGTTCATCGGACGCTGTATTGGACCGACCGCGGCGACCCGCCGCGTGGCAACACGGTGAACCGTGCACCCATGGACCCGGATGCCGAAAATGGCAAGGAGCCTGAGATCCTTTTCACCCATTTGATGGAAGGCATCGGCCTGGCTTTGGACCTGAAGGGTGGTCGAATGTTCATTACCGACTTTGGCGGCTCGGTCTACAGCGCCAATCTCGATGGGTCGAACCGGAGGACGTTGCTGTTTGCTGAAGGAAACCTCACCGGCATTGCGTACGCGGAGGTGCCGTCCGGAAATTGAGCGATAACGCCGTGATCTCTCGTACTTTTGACGGGCAGCCCGAGGGCGTCACCGCGACGACGTCCTCGATCACATCACGCTCACCTGGTTGACGAATATGGCGCTCTCAGGGGCCCGTCTCGCTTGGGAGAACAAGGGAGGCGTCGCTCTTCGCCGTTAAAGACGTCGTGCTACCGACTGCGTGCGCGGCCGAGACGCGCCGCTCCGCTCCCAGTTTTCCGGGAGACGTTATGCGACGGGGGTAATCCCCTCTCATCGCTGTGTGCCACTCACAACTCCTCGCCGCGCAATAATCTCCCATCGCTCAGCCACTTACCGTTTCAACTTCCGGGTTTCCGCGAGACCTTGGTGTACACAGTAATCGAGAGCACCGGGTTCAGCTATCGGAAACCGGGCCACGTAGCGCCGTTGAGTACTCGAGTCACCGTCGAGCGTTGCGTCAAGAGCGATGTGCCGAGAGTTGCGCGCGTTACAGCACCGAGGTCCCTGCGTCAGTGGGTACCGCGGCCACTTGCGTTAGTGCGTGCCGAGCGTCGCGAGCGTTACAGCGTACCGAGGGTCACTTGCGTCAGTGTGAACCCACGCCGTTGCGGGGAAATAAACGGCTGCGCCTGTCGCGTAACAAAACCGCAGCCCGCCTATCGCGCGGGTTAACAACCGCAGGAAGCGCGCTTCCGAATATAAGGAGCCAGAAGACAGCAGACAGCAGACAGGAGTTGGCATAACCGGCCGCGGCACAAATCGCCGACCCGACGTGGCGCGGGGCCGCCAGGCCTCCCGGCATCCATGCCGGCTTTCGAATTCGACTCGGCAGTCGTGCCGTGTATGCCGAAAACGATTTTTAACGGGGCAGCCGTAGGTATGGGAGAAGTGTGTCTGCTCGCCGCTAACGCTGCGAAGCCTGGCCGCTCTGTACCCTCTGGGCAAACTCTTTAGACTTTCCACGCGGGACGCTGATGGATTCCCACCGGTCGCTTTGGAAATGCTTCGCGAGCATCACGATCTGTCCGCAATGATACGCGCAGTGGCCCAGGGCCCGGTGGATGGCCTGCGTCACCGAGTGCGCCTCCCCGCGAATACGAATGCTGCGCGTGAGATCGGCGTCGGTGAGCTGGCCGAGCGCGAAGTACAGGCAATCCCAGCCCTCGTTCCACAGCTTGAGCAGAGACTCGCGCGTCGCCGGCGGATCCACGAATTCGGCGTCCCGGTCGCGATCGGGTTTTTCCCCATCGGTCGTCAGAAAATCCGTCCAGCGCGACTTCAGATTGCCGGACAGGTGCTTCACGATCAACCCGATGGAATTCGATTCCGGGTCGATCAGCGTGAGAAGTTGTTCGTCGGTGACCTGGGCCATCGCTCTTTCCGAGAGCTGCTGGTAATAACGGAAAAGACTCAAGGAGTCTTCGAGACAAGAAGTGGTGAACTGTAGCGCCATGTGTTCATTGTCGCCCGAAGCGACTGGGCAATGTCGCGCGAAGCGATCCGTCAGTGTGACGAGAAGCCGTAAGAACCGCGAGCGTCAGCCAGGGGAGCACCTCTTCTCCACCCACACACGAGTCACGTCATCCCGAGCGCAAGTCGAGGGATCTGCTGTTTCCTCCGAGGTTCAGAAATCGCCATTCATATTCACGGTTCCGTCTTCTGTCTCCCGACTCCTGTCTCCTGACTTCTTGTTCCGCCCTACGGCGCGACCGAGGCGACGTAGGCCGCGAGGCTAACGATATCGTCGTCGTTGAGATTCTCGACCACCTGCTTCATCAGTTGGTCCAGACCGCCGTTCGCTCCGCCGTTCTTGAAGTTGTAAAGCTGCCGCACGATGTAAATAGGATGCAGCCCCGCGATGCGCGGCACGTCGCCGATCCCGTGCAGGTCCTTGCCGTGGCAGATGGCGCACTGGACGGTCTTCCCATTGGAGTTCTTCACCAGCGCCTCGCCCTTCTTGAGGCTGCCCTTGGGGACATACGCGGTGAAGCCGGAGTGCGGGTCGCGCTCCTCGACGCGCTCGGCGTCGAGCGGCAGAGTCATGATCCGATTGCCGAGCGGTTCCATGCCGCCGCCCTCGGCCGGCAGGCGCATCCGCCCGCGCGTGACGCGGCTCTTCGGAGCGGAGTCGGCTTCCACCACCTTGGTCCATGCGACCGGTTTCAACGCCGCGAAGTACTCGGCGGCCTGGCGGATTTCCTCGTCGGTAAGCTGCCTGGCGATGACGTTCATGCGGGCCGGTTCCTTGCGCGCGCCGCTTTTGAAATACTCCATCTGGCGAATCAGGTAGCTGGCCGGAAAACCCGCGAGCGTGGCCGATTCGGGATGGCCCAGGCCGTTCATCAAATGACAGGAGCCGCAGCCGAGCGCGTTCGGCGCGGTGCCGTGCACCACGATCTTCGGCGGCGCGGGATGCTCGTTGGGGAACCAGTCGGGCGGATTCAGCAGGTCGTCGATCTGGGGCTGGGTGAGCGACAAAGAGCTGCCGGGAAGCTGGTGAAGTTTCTTCTCGTCGACCGGCGGCTGCTCCTTACTGGGCACCGCGTACGCCCACGATAGGTCCTTCCCCTCCGGCGCCTGCGCCCGCAGCGCGAACGAGAACAACATGGCGAGCGCCGGCACGGCGATGATGCAGCTTCGTTTTAAAAATCGCTTCATAAAGAACCTCCAGAAGATGTAGCGCCGACCTCACAGTTTAACTCAAAAGCGGATGCGTGAGTTGAAAAAGGGGACAGACTACTCTGTCCCCTCCAGTAGATTTCCGATTTCAGGTGCGAGCGCAGGGGTGGACAGAGCGGTCTGTCCCCTTTTTCGACAGGGCCATCACCGCGGCCGCGTGGCAGCCTGGATTTGCACGCGGACGCCCTCGGGAGCCGTCACGAAAACGGAGTTCCCCGACTTCTCCGCCTTGGTTCCAGGCGCCGCACGTTCGATCGCCGCCAGGGCTGTCTCCGGCGAAAAGTTTTCTACCGCAATCGCGAAGTGGTCGATCGGCTTGATCCGGCCGGTCCCGCTTTGTACAGCAATGAAGTTGCCGGTGGTTCCCACGTTGAAGTTTACCTGGCTGGCGGAATTGCTCCTGCCCGCGACGCCCAGCAACTTCTCGTAGAACTGTTGCGAGCCTTTCAAATCGTCGACGGTAATCTGCACGTGGTCGATGCCGGCCGCCCGGAATGCACCGGCCGGAGGTTGCTGCGCCGCCACGGGTACGGCCGCGGCCACCAATAGTCCTTGGACAAGTTGCCGCCGCGTCAGCCCGCCCTGCTCAAATTGCCTCACTAGGTTTTCTACGCGTGTTTGAATGGTTTGTTGCATTGCGCCTCCTAACGGATCGTCTCCGGCTTGGACGATCAGTGTACCAGAAACGCGGGCCGCCATTACTTTGGTCGGATGTTGAAAAAGGGGACGGACTACTCTGTCCCCTGCCGTAAATTTCTGATTTCCAAGTGCGAGTGTGAGAGTGGACAGAGCGGTCTGTCCCTTTTTCAACAAGCTAGCATGCGGAACCAGGGCATTACGAGAACAGCTCTTCGAGCGGAAGCGCAAAGCCGGGCAAAAGCGCCGAGGCTAGGGAATCCCCGCCCGTAAGAGCACGCTCGGGCAGGGTCGGGCCGGTCCACACCTCGGCGGCCTGGACATCCGGATCGATGAGCCATACTTCTTTGACACCGGCTTGGAAATATTGCTTCAACTTGCGATGAATCTTACTGGGGGTCTCGCTCGGCGAAAGCACTTCGGCGGCAATGTCCGGGATGATATGGATCACTTTGGCGTTCCACAACTCCTCCCGCCGGTCGCCCAGGATGACGGCAACATCGGGAGCGAGGCGCGTCGAAGGCGACATCGCGAAAAGGTTTTCGGGATTCAGCACTTCGCCAATGCGAGTCTTTCGAAAATAGAACAGCAGCTCGCCGTTGAGATTTTGTACGACGCGGTTGTGCTTATACGCAGGCCTGGTCATCTCGATCAACTCCCCTTCGTCGAGTTCGTAGCGCTTGTCTTCCTCGAACGGGTAGTTGTCGAATTCCTCGGCTGTCAGGAGGATCTTCGTCGTTGCGCCCATACGTTTAGTCTAATCCAGCAGTTTAGTGGCCTTCATTTCTTCAACAGCGCCGGCCAGTTGACGATCAATGTCAGCGGCTGCGAGGCTTGCTGTTGCGGCACGGCACGCACCAGGAAACGCTGGCCGTCAGGCGCTACATCGTACGGACTCCACCCGTTGTCCACGATGGGCAGTGGGAACAGTTCACGCGGAGTAGAAGGCTCGACGGAATCCGCTCCCAGCTTCAGGCTCACCGCCATCAGCTTCAAATCCGGCGATACGTAGAACAATTCCCGCCCGCCGGGACCCCATTGCGGATATTGGCCGCCGCCTGTAGAGATCCGAAACTTGGCGCGCGGCTCCGGGAAAGCCTGGATGTATACCTCATACCGTCCGGAATCGTCAGATTGGTAGGCCACCCATCGCGGGCTCGGCCCCGGCGAAAAACGGCCACGGTTCTCGTTGAATGGCGTTCGCAGATAAGGCTTGGCCTGCCCAGCGGGCTTCCCGTCCGGAGTCATCGGCAGCACCCAGAGGTCGAACCCGGTCTCCGGGGCGATTGCATAGTAAAGCGACCACCGTCCGTCGGCCGACCAGTCGCTGGGATCTTGAACGTTTGGTGATTGCGTGAGGCGCTGTTCGTCGCCGGCTCCGCTGGACTCCTTGCTCAACAGGTTATTCATGCCGCCGGAACCGCCACTAAACAATATCGTCCGGCCGTCCGGAGACCAGACCGGGTATGCGTTAGTACCCGGACGAAAGGTGAACCTGCTGGAGACGCCGCGCTGGACTTCCAGCAGCCATAGATCAACGCCGCCGGGCACATCACGAGCGATCACGGCACTGCGGCCGTCCGGCGAAAGACGGAACATGCTGTACTCGCCCGGTTCCCCTACTTCTCCCAGCAGCTTTCCCGTACGGTCGAGCCAACGGAGGCGGCTCGAAGTATTGGAGGTGCCGTAAAACAGCACGCCGTTCGCGGAAGCCGCAACGTTGGCACCGTTGATGATGGAGATTTTGGCGACTGGATCGGCAAGCGGATGGGGTTCTCCGGCGAGTCGAAGCGAGGCCACGTCCAGCACCTGCGCGACCAGGGTCCCACCGCGCACCCACAACAAATAGCTTTTCCCATCGCCGCCGGGTCCATAGAATGCCGCGGTGTCGGTATTCACCAGCCGCACCCGCTCGGTCGGCCTGGCAAGCGAGGCGGCGTAGACTCCGGTGTCTTCGGGCTTTCCGGCTCGCTCCCAGTACAAGAAGCGTCCGCCGGGAAGCAGTTGTGGCCAGCGGTGAGATCCCTCATCATGCGCTGGATCCAACTTGGTCAGCGGCGAAGGTGGTCCGCCGGACGCGGAGACTTGCCACAACCCACCCGCGATTGATCCTACTATGATGCGGCCGTCATTCGTCCAAGCCGCGCCTCGTCCGCTACCTCCTGGCACATCGCAGATGGTCAGCGGAGCGCCGCCCGCCAAGTCCATGCGTTCTACCTTCCCGGCCGCGAAGAAGCCGATGGACTTGCTATCCGGGGACCAGAACGGATCATAAACGTTTTCCGTTCCGGCGAGCTCGCGGGCGGAGCCTGCGTCGAGCGAGCGGAGCCACAGAGCGGTCTTTCCGTTCGCGTAAGCGACATAGGCAGCGGTTCGGCCGTCGGGCGACAATGCGATGCCGCCGCTGGTGTTTCCATACACGAACTGACCGCCTTCGGGCGGATTGATCTGGAGGCGGAACGCACCCTCGATGAGCGCGGCCCGCTGAGCGAGACGCGTAACCGCCCACGCCGAGACGCCCGCGAGCACCAGCGCGACCGCCACGGCGAGCATCCATCGCCGGCTGCGTGGCTGCACGACGAACCCGTCGGGTTGCGGCTCGATAGCCCACAGCAGCGCTTTCTTGACATCGCGCGCGGTTTGAATTCGCTCGTCTGGATCTTTTGCAAGGCACGTCCGGATCACGCGCTCCAGCGGCGGCGAGAGATTCAGCGGCGCTGGCTCGCGCTCCAGAATGGCCGCGATCACGCTGGCCGAGCTTGCACCTTCAAAGGCCCGCTTGCCGGTGAGCATCTCGTACAACACGCAGCCGAAGCTGAACAAATCGCTGCGGGCGTCCACTTCCCTGCCCTGCAACTGCTCCGGCGACATGTATTGCAGCGTTCCCACGATCTGTCCCTGGCCGGTCAATCCCTGCGTCACCGTCGAATCGCTTTCGCGGACCGGACCGGCCTGCTTCGCCAGGCCGAAATCGAGCAGCTTGATTCCCTGCCTGGTCACCAGGATGTTGGCGGGCTTCAGATCGCGATGCGTGATCCCTTTCTTGTGCGCGGCATCAAGGGCATCTAAAATCTGCCCGGCGTATTCAACGGCTTTTTCGAGCGCCAGCGGTCCTTTTAGCGGTGCGCCCTCGACCAACTCCATCACCAGGTAGTTGGGGGCGTCTTTTGAAATAACGACGTCGTAAATCTGGCAGATGTGCGGATGATTCAGCGCAGCAATGGCTTGCGCCTCCCTCGCAAAGCGTTCGCTGAACTGCGCGTTCGAGACTTTGATCGCGACGTCGCGATTCAAGCGCGGATCGCGCGCACGATACACCTCGCCCATGCCGCCCGCACCGATCGGAGCGAGGATCTCGTAGGGGCCGAGTTTGTCGCCGGCGGAAAGACTCATTTCTTCAACCCCGCCGGCCAGTTGACGATCAACGTCAATGGCTGCCCGGCTTGTTGCTGCGGGGTCGCGCGCACCAGGAAGCGCTGGCCGTCGGGCGCCACGTCGTAGGGAGCATCGAGGCCGTTGTCGTAGACAGGCAGCGTGAACAACTCCCGCGGCTGGGACGCTTCCACCGAATCCGTCCCCAGCTTGACGCTCACTGCCATTAACTTGTTATCCGGCGACATGTAAAACAGCTCGCGTCCTCCCGGACCCCACTGCGGATACACGCCTCCCGCGGTCGAGATCCGCGTCTTGGAGCGTGGCTCCGGAAAAGAACTGACGTAGACTTCGAAACGCCCCGATTCATCGGATTGATACGCCACCCAGCGGGGATTCGGTTCGGGCGAGAAGCGGCCCTGCCATTCATTGGCCGCGGATTGCAGGTAGGGCTTCGGCTGGGCGCCGGCAACGGGCCTTCCATCGGGGGTCACTGGCATCGCCCACAAGTCCCGCTGTGTCCCCGCCGCGATTTCGAGATACAACACCCAGCGCCCGTCCCGCGACCAGTCCATCGCAGCGGTGACCCTCTCATTCGAGCGCTTCAGGAGCTCCTCCATTCCGGCGCCGTTAACCTCCTTGCGAAACAAATCGCGCGCCGCGGTCACGCCGCTGCCGAACACAATGTTTCTGCCGTCGGGCGACCAGAGGGGATAATAGTTGACGCCCGGGCGGGAGGTGAACCGGCTGGCTACGCCGCGTTCCACGTCCGTTAACCAGAGATCGGCGCCGTCTTGTCTGAGTATAGAGACGGCTACGCGGCGGCCGTCAGGAGACAGACGGAACATTTCATACTGCGCCGGATCACCGAGCGCTCCAAGCGGTTTCCCGGTACGGTCGAACCACTTTAGCTGCGTCAGAGCGTTGGTGGAAGTGTATAGCAGCAGCCCGTTCGCCGAAGCCGTGGCGTTTATCTGACCGGTGACTCGATCGCCACTGACCGGATCGGCCACTGGGCGGGGTTCTTCCAATACTTTGCGCGCATTGACGTCAAGCTCCTGGGCCATCAGAGCGTCGCCGCGCAGCCACAGCAGGTAGTTTTTCCCGTCCCCTCCCGGTGCATATACAGCCGCGCTCGGGATGGCCAACTGCACGCGTTCGGCGGGTTTGGCAAGCGAGCTTGCGTAAATGCCCGAAACTTCCGCGTTTCCGCTCTGGGTTAGGTACAGGAAACGGCTGCCGGGGAGCACTCGCGGCCAGCGGTGGCTCACTTCGTTACGCGAGGTATCGAGTTCAGTAAGAGGCGACGGCGTACCCCCCGCAGCGCGAACTCGGAATAAACCACTCGACAAAGTTCCAACGATAATATAGCCCTCTTCGCTCCATGCTCCGCCTAGCGTTTGCCCAGGCAAACCGCAAATAGTGAGGGGCGTGCCGCCTGCCAGATCCACCCGTTGCAATTTGCCGGCGGCTAAGAATGCGACCGTCTTGCTATCCGGAGACCAGAACGGTTCGGCAGCGCCTTCGGTGCCCGGGAGCAGGCGCGCGGCTGTGCCATCCAGCGGCCGAACCCACAGCGCAGTTGTACCGTTGACGCTGGCCACGAAAGCGGCGGTCTTGCCGTCGGGCGATAACGCGATGCCGCCGGCGTATGCTCCGAATACGAAGCGGCCACCTTCGGGAGGGTTGATTTCCAGGCGCAGTGCGCCTTGGATCGGCGCGGCCCGCTGAGCAAGACGCGTAACCGCCCACGCCGAGGCGCCTGCGAGCGCCAACGCCCCCGCCACCGCGACAATCCACCGCCGGCCGCGCGGCTGCACGACGAACCCGTCGGGTTGCGGCTCGATAGCCCACAGCAGCGCTGTCTTCAGATCTCGAGCCGTTTGAAAACGTTCTTCCGGGTCCTTCGTCAGCGATTTCTTGATCACGCGCTCCAGCGGCGGCGAGAGATTCAGCGGCGCTGGCTCGCGCTCCAGAATGGCCGCGATCACGCTGGCCGTGCTTGCGCCTTCAAATGCTCGCTTGCCGGTGAGCATCTCGTACAACACGCAGCCGAAGCTGAACAAATCGCTGCGCGCGTCCGCGTCTTTGCCCTGCAACTGCTCCGGCGACATGTACTGCAGCGTCCCGACGATCTGCCCCTGGCCGGTCAAGCCCTGCGTCACCGTCGAGTCGCTCTCGCGGATCGGACCGGCCTGCTTCGCCAGGCCGAAATCGAGCAGCTTGATTCCCTGCCTGGTCACCAGGATGTTGGCGGGCTTTAGATCGCGATGCGTGATTCCCTTCTTGTGCGCCGCATCCAGAGCATCCAGAATCTGACCGGCATACTCAACGGACTTTTCGAGCGATAGCGGGCCTTTTAACGGTGCGCCCTCGACCAACTCCATCACCAGGTAGTTGGGGGCGTCTTTTGAAATAACGACGTCGTAAATCTGGCAGATATGCGGATGATTCAGCGCGGCGATGGCCTGCGCCTCGCGCGCGAAACGTTCGCTGAACTGCGCGTTCGAGACTTTGATCGCGACGTCGCGATTCAAGCGCGGATCGCGCGCACGATACACCTCGCCCATGCCGCCCGCACCGATCGGCGCGAGGATCTCGTAAGGGCCGAGTTTGTCGCCGGCGGAAAACGCCATGAGAGATGCAGCCTAGTTTACTCGATCAAACAGGATAGAAGATGTATTGCGTCCCAGCCGGAAAGGCCGCCCGGGGGAATGAACGGCCTATTTGGCGCTCTGATGGGACTCGGCGTAGTAGGAGTAAATGACCTGCTGGTCATATAGCACCTCGGTCATCCACCACCCTAAAAAGGCCGTGGCCGTGACCAGGATCGAAACGAGAATAAGGCCTCCATGCACGCCCCGCGGCTTGGGCGGAGCCGGCTTCGCGTGCGCCTCATGCGCCCCATGCCCTGGGGTCGCCTTCCATAGCACGCCGACACCTGCAAAACCAAGCACAAACAAGGTGAACTCCATGAAAGGCGGTTCCGCGAGACTGCGGCTCAAAAAGTGGTGCCAGAGCGCCACCGACGCGACGGCCAGATACGCGGCCGGCACGACGAGAAACGGCGAAATGGCCGGGCCCCGGGCCCGCATCCAGCGGGGATTGCGCGGATGGATCGCGCGCCAGCCGAACAAGCAGAACGAGAAGGAAAGGAAGCCGTTGAACGCCGCGCCCCGGAGCACGCTGATTTGATCGCGGAGCTGGCGGAGCCTCTCGGTGGCGTCCTCGCTCTTCATCAGCAGGGTGCTTTCCTGGTAATGAAAGAGGTTTCGCGCGCTGTCGTCGAATTCCTCGGCCCTGGCCTTTAGGGCGTCGCGGCGGGCGGCGGTGTTCCTCGCGTTGGCCTTGCCGGGACGGCCGGCGCGTTCCGCGGGGCTGGCCTCGTCAAAGGCGTCGGTGCGTCGCAGAAGAACCCACTGCGGGATACGCTGGGCCTCGTTCGGGCATTCGAGTTTGAAAGGGCCGTTGGCGGCAATCCAATCCTTTTCCAGTTCGGTACTGCAATAAGCGCCGCTCCGAATGTTGTCCTCGGTCAGCGTCTCGTACAAGTGCCCGACGTTAAAGTAAAGGTCGTCGTCGTTAAAAAAATCCTGAGCGACCCGCGACACCACCGAGCCCAGAAAATAGGCGCCCGCGAACAACACCACGCTCGCCGCCGCGGGTTGATTCAGCTTTTTCACCCAATCGAGAAACCCTTGCAGGCCCTTTTCGTCGCGCGAGAAAAAGAGATAGACGACCAGGGCTAACCAGGAAAGTGCGAGGGCCCCGACGATGATGGTATCGAAGGCGATGCTGAGAGCGCCCATATGGAACGCCGATCCTTCCCCGGCGCGTATGGCAATTTCGAAGGTGAGACGGCGCGGTCAGAGGAAGTATACACCCGCCGAGTTTTGGGAAGTTCGCCTCCCCGCCGCTGGGGCGCGGCCATAATCCGTTGCTAAGGAAGAGTTCGGCCAGGAGGCCGAACGCGGGCTGGGACGCCCGCCCCACCGAACGCCAGGTAGGGCGGATCTCCCGATCCGCGGCCGACGGCCCCGTCGGCCACCCACGCGTGGCGCTGCTTCAGGCGTCACGAACTGCCCGGTAAGGGTCCCGAATCCATCGCGAATTCCTCCGGGCGGATTACGAGCGCACGGTTACTGCAGGTTGGTGGGGAGAATGAACAATCCGAAGTGCGCGAGCATGCGGCCCATGAAGCTGTCGCGCTCGGAGATGCTGACCCAGGCGACCTGCTGCGGGTCGTCCTGATCGGCGAAGAAGCCGACGCCTCCGCGGCTCAGGCGCTTATCGCTCCAGGAACTGATCACCTGGCCGTTCAGATACGTCACGAAGCGGTCTTCCTGCACCGAAACGCGGACGCGATAATCGCTGCCGCGCTCGAGCGTGATGGGAAGCGGGAGCTGTACGCGATCCCACTCGTGCCCGTTCAACATGACATAGTGGACCAGGTCGGCGTTGGGCTGCGGGCCGGGACGCGTGATCTGAATCTTGGCCGCGTAGTAGTTGGCCGGATTGCTGGCGCGGAAGGCCCAGCTCAAGCTGCGGCGCTCGATCTGGCCCTGGAATTCCATCTGATAATTCTGCAGCGGCAGGGAGCGCGACCACAGCCGCAGGCTGCCGGGTTCGACGACGGACGGTGTCTTCCAATCGTGGGGGTCGTCCACTTTGGCGCCGTTCAGCGCGACGGTGACCCATTCGTTCAACCCGCTGCGGAAATCGTGATGCAGGGTGATGGGCGCGCGGTTGCGCACGAAGGCCCCGATCGTGTCGCTGCTCCGGCTGAGCAATCCTCGTTCAGCGACCGGCCCGGTCGTCGGCGGGAAAGCCGTCCCCTGGCTGCTCTTGCCTCCCGGCAACATTATCATGGCGACCAGCAGCGCCGCGAGCGTCACAAACGCGACGGCCGACGCCTGGTTCGAGTAGACGCCCGACCGGGTTAGCTGCCGCCGGCGATTCCTCGCGACGGACCACAGTTCCTCGTCCTCCTCCTCCCGCAAAACGCGGGCGGAAGCGAGGCGCGCTTCGCGGCGGTGTTCGGCCGAGCAATATTGCTGGTCGACCATCGACCGCAGCCACCCGATATCCTTTCCACACAGGAAGCAAAGCATCAGTTAAACACTCTCTGGTCTTAGCAACCCGATTTTACCAGCGACGTAGCGTTTCCGAGCCGTTCTAAGTAAAGAAAACCTAGAGGCATGCAACCCAGCACCCATAAGTTCTAGGGCGTAAGCTCTAGGAAGTACCCCATCTGGGGTGCTCCCGTTTCCCGGCCGATGACGCGAGAACAACGATGCAGCCGGTAAGAACTTCATGGCCAACGATTCTCCTCGGTTCGATCGATCTCCGATAGACGCTTCCCACGATCCATCCCCGGACGAGCCATCCGTAGACGATCCGGAACTCCACGAGCCTGTCCGTCTACCCATCACAGATGTCTTCGACTTGCATAGCGTTCCAGCAAAGGACGCTGAGGCGGTGGTCGAAGAATACCTACATGAATGCTATCGGCTGGGACTGACAGAAATTCGCGTCATCCATGGCCGGGGAATTGGCCTTCAGCGGGCCATGGTGCGCATGGTACTTCAGAGGACAAAGTTTGTGTCCTGGTTTGCCGATGCGCCCGCCGAGGCGGGAGGCTGGGGCGCGACGGTGATAACGCTGCATAAAAGACCGTCTCCTTGAATTGTGCCTGCTAAAATCTAGAGGCGTTGAAAAGGGGACAGACTACTCTGTCCCCTATGCAATTTTCCCGGCTTAACGTGCGACGTGGGGGGTGGACAGAGCGGTCTGTCCCCCTTTTCAAATAAAATCTAGAACTATGTTCGGCAAAGTACTGGTGGCGAACCGCGGGGAGATCGCCGTGCGCGTGATCCGGGCGCTGCGGGAGGCCGGGGTCCGGAGCGTGGCCGTGTATTCGGAGGCGGACCGGGCGTCGCTCGCGGTCCAGATGGCCGACGAAGCGGTGTATATAGGTCCGGCCAGCGCCGCCGAAAGCTACCTGGCGATCGACAAGATCGTCGCGGCGGCCCGCGCGCATGGCGCCGAGGCGATTCATCCAGGTTACGGATTCCTGAGCGAGAACGCCGAGTTCGCGGAAGCGTGCGCTGCGGCGGGCGTGACGTTCATCGGTCCACCGGCGGCCGCGATCCGGACCATGGGATCGAAGACCGCCGCGCGCCAGCTCGCGATCGCGGCAGGGGCTCCCGTGGTGCCGGGGACGGAGACGGCCGTCGAGACGTTCGCCGAAGCGAAGAGAATCGCGGCCAGCCTGGGATATCCCGTGCTGCTGAAAGCCGCGGCCGGCGGGGGCGGAAAGGGAATGCGGCGCGTGGATCGCGAGGCCGACCTGGAGGCCGCGCTGCGCGATGCGTCGAGTGAAGCAGCGCGAGCGTTCGGCAGCGGCGAAGTGTATGTGGAGAAGCTGGTCGCGGAGCCGCGGCACATCGAGATCCAGGTGTTGGGAGATCGCCACGGCCGCCTGATCCATCTGGGCGAGCGCGAATGCTCTATCCAGCGGCGGCATCAAAAAGTGCTGGAGGAATGCCCTTCGCCGCTCATGCTCGAGCATCCGGAGTTGCGAGAACGAATGGGCGCGGCGGCTCTGAAGATCGCGAGCGCGGCGGGCTACTGCAACGCGGGGACCGTGGAATTTCTGGTGGATCGCGAGCGCAATTTTTATTTCCTGGAAATGAATACGCGCCTGCAGGTGGAGCATCCCGTGACGGAATTGGTGACCGGCCTCGACCTGGTGCAATGGCAATTGAAGATCGCCGCGGGCGAGCCTCTGACCGTCCGGCAGGGGGATGTTCGGCCGGATGTTCGGCCGGTTGTTCAATGGAACGGCGCGGCGATCGAATGCCGCATCTATGCCGAAGACCCGGACCATCAGTTTCTGCCGTCGCCCGGAAAAATCACGCGCCTGAGGGAGCCGTCCGGTCCCGGAGTGCGGGTGGATTCGGGCGTCTACGAAGGCTGGAATGTCCCGGTGGAATACGATCCGCTGCTCGCGAAGCTCGCGGTGTGGGCTCCTTCGCGTGAGCTCGCGATCGCGAGAATGCATCGCGCGCTCCAGGAATACGAGATCGGCGGCATCCGGACGAATCGCGAATTCTTCGCGGACATCCTGGAGGACCGGGATTTTCGGAGCGGACGGCTCTCGACGGCGTTCCTCGATGGATTCTTCGAGCGGCGCGGCGGTCGAGAAATGGACATCGAAATGGAAGCGGTGGCGGCGCTGGTCGCGGCGATGGCGGCGAAAGATGAAGCGCAAAGGTTTGCGCCAGCGACTACGGAAGCTCAGAAATCGGCGTGGCTGGAAGCGGGAAGAAGCAGCGAGCTCAGATGACCTGCGAAGTGGTCATCCATGGAAGCGGGACTGGCTCGCGAGCCGCTACCCTCGTCGTCGAAACGCAAGGCGGGACGGGAATTCTCACGTACACGCGCGAGAACGGCGAGAGCGTCCGAAGAGCGTTCTCGATGGAGCTGGCCGGCGCGGGACGATTTTCGGTGCTGGTGGAGGGACGGAGCTACCGGGTGACCGTTGCGGATCGTGGCGCGATCGCCGTGAATGGGCGGACGCTGTATATGGAAGTGCGCGATCCCAGAAAATTGCGCGCGCGCGGAGCGGCCGAAAGAAATGCCGGGCGGCAAACGGTGGCGGCCGCGATGCCGGGACAAGTGATTCGCGTGCTGGTGGAAGTCGGGCAGGCGGTGGAAGCCGGCCAGGGGTTGATTGTCGTCGAGGCCATGAAGATGCAGAATGAAATGAAATCGCCCAAGGCCGGCAAGGTTCTCGAAATCAGGACCGCGGCGGGGGCGGCCGTAGCGGCGGGCGACGCGCTGATTGTGATTGAGTAGTGCGAAAGAGGGGACAGACTACTCTGTCCCCCGCCGTGATTTTTCGACTTCGCGTGCGACGTCCAAGTGGACAGAGCTTGTCTGTCCCCTTTTTCAGAGTGAAGCGGGATTGAAGCGATGAACAGGCGGTAAAGCGTTATGGAAAATTGTCCAAAATGCGGGGGCACGGGCTGGATCATCGTCGAGAAGGCCGGCCTTTCCGGCGCAACGCGGTGCGGTTGCGCGGCCGCGAGCCGGACGCGCGCGCTCGTGGAGAACGCGAACATCCCGCCTAACTACCGGGAGGCGTCGCTGGAGAATTTCGAGATCCCGCAGGATAATCCCGCGGCGCGGCAGGGGCTCGGGACGGTGCTGATGCAAGTGCGCAGCTTCGTTCGCGAATTCCCCGCGGGGGAGCGCCCGGGGTTGCTGCTGGTGGGCGATCCGGGAACCGGAAAAACGCACCTGGCGGTGGCCGCGATGAGAGTGCTGCTGGGCCGCGGGCACGAATGCCTGTTCTTCGATTATCAGAATCTGCTGGACCGGATTCGTTCGGGCTACGACGCGGCTTCGGGCGCGGCCGATCGCGAAGCGTACCGCTCGGCGCTGGACGCCGAAGTGCTGGTGCTCGACGATCTGGGCGCGCATCGCGTGACGGAATGGGTGGAAGATACGGTGACCGCGATCATCACCCACCGGTGCAATCACAAGAAGCCGCTGATCGCGACGACCAATATTCCCGACGACGACGTCACCGGCCGCAAGGTGGAGTACACCGGCGCGGGAGGTGTCGCGGTGCACAAGAAAGCGCTGGGAGAAACGATCGGAGCCCGGGCGCGCTCGCGATTGTTCGAAATGTGCCGGGTGGTCAAGATGCCGGCGGTGGACGATTATCGCGTGCAGACGAACCGCGCGCGCGGGCGTTGATGGAAAGGTGGGCGGCTAAAAAGGGGAGGAAAGCGCATGCACACCGGGCGCGCTAATTCCCCGAAACCTTCCCGTGCCGTCGTAGGCGAGTGGCCGGTGGCGCTCTTTCTCTTGGGTCTACTGCCGGGTTTTTACCAAGCCCTCCATCCCTTCCAAGGACTCGGCCTGGGCCCCGGCCGCGAAATGGTCGCGATCGCAAGAAGTCTGATCGATCACGGCACTTTCGGCGACCCGTTCCAGTCCATGAGAACCGGACCCACGGCCGTCAATCCGTCCCTATATCCGCTGTTTCTCGCGTTGTGCATGAAACTGCTCGGAAGTCCCATCGCGATTGTGCGAGTAGTGATGCTCGCGAACATCCTCGCGAACGCATTTGCCGCCGCTCTGCTGCCGCGAATCTCCATGTTGTTGTGGGGGACATCCGCGCCCGGCATCCTGGGAGGCACCCTTATGATTTTGGCGTCGCGCCTGCAGCCCGATTGGGACACCAGCTACACGCAGGTCGGTCTGATTCTGTTCTTCCTCGTCACCTGGAAACTTCTCCGGCGCGACGGGCCGGTTGCTCTGCAGGGAGCCGCCGCCGGGGCGATGGCGGGCGTTCTATTTTTGCTGAGTCAGGTCGTGGCGTTGGTCGCCGTACCTTGGATCGCGTTCCTTTTATTCGCCCGGCGGACGCGGTTGCGGGACGCCGTGCGATTCTCGCTATCCCTCCTGCTCGCCGCCGTTCTGGTGAACGTTCCCTGGCTCATCCGGAATTATGAGACCTGGGGCGAATGGACCACGCGCACGAATTTCGGGATGACTTTGTACGCCTCCAATAACGATTGCGCCGAGTCCAGTCTCGACCAGGAAATGCGCAGCGGATGCTACCAGGCCACGCACCCGGAAGACAGCGTTTCCGAGGCGCTGGCGCTCAAGACCATGGGCGAGCCGGCCTATGACCGCCTGAAGACCGCGCAGGCGCTGGCTTGGATTCGTGCAAACCCGTCGCGCTTTTTCCATTTGACGCTCGCAAGAATCCTCGACTTTTGGTTCCCACTGGCCACGCCGCGCTATTCCGGGTATGCGATTTGGGCGATCACCATACTGTCGGTTCCCGGCCTGGTGCAAATGTTCCGGAAACGAAGCCCGGTGGCTGGCTTCGTGGCCGTGGTCTGGCTGATTTATCCGTTGATGTACTATGTCGTCGTGTCCGGCGTGCGGTATCGGGTACCGATTCTGTGGATATCCGCTCTTAGTGCGGGATACTTCATCGCCTCGGTTGTGCCACCTTTTAAAGGCGGTTGGCACCGGCGCGGGAACGCGCGCGGCGGGCACACGGGCGCTCGGGAGACGAGCGGAGCCCCGGGCTTCGGGCGCTAATTTAAGGGTGGGAGGAAGTGCATGTACATACTTCGAGAATACTTTGTCGCTAAGCCGGGTCACGCCGCTAAGCTGGCGGCGATCTTGAAGGAGACAGCGGCGCCCCAGGGGAAAAGCCGCGTGCTGACGGACGCCACCGGCGAGTTCAACCGCGTGATCATGGAAACGGAAGTCGCGAATCTGGCGGACGTCGAGGTGCGGTGGCAAGAATACATGGCGAACCCGGAGTGGAAAGAGAAGATAAAGGGCTATACGGATCTGTGGGTCTCGGGCGGACGAGAGATTCTCAGGGTCGTGTAGCGCCGGTTACGGCGGCCCTTCGCCCAGGCTATCGAGCGCGAAGGTCCCCGCGTAGGAACGGACGATCAGCGAATACTGGTTGCCGCGCGCCTTCCAGACCACCATGTAATTGCCGTTGGGAAGCTTCTCGGGGTGGCCGGCGGCGACGTTCTTCACGATCTCGGGCGTGAAGAAAAGACCGAAGTTCGCCGACAGGTCCGATTCGCTGCGGATCGCGCGGATCTCGGAGTTCACTTCCCAATCCAGGGGAAACTGCGCGTTCAGCGCGATGATCTTGACGTCGTGGCGGGCGACGGCGGTTTGAAATTTCGCCCACCATTTGGCGAACCCGGGATCGAGCTTGTCGGCCGCGGGGATTAGCGGAACTAGCGCCATGAAGAAGAGCGGCAAAATAGCGCTAAGCGCCTTCGCGAATCGCTGCATATAATCGACTCTATACTATTCCACGCGGTGCCCGGTCCACCCTAGTGAGTATCGTGTCGCGGCGGAACCACGGTACCGCTACTTGACCGTCGCGGCTCAGAATGGGTGGTTTATATTTAGAGCCGCTAACAGAACCGCGACCGCAGGGAGCGGATTTCTTCAGATTACCGCTTCCTTCGGGCGCGGCTCTGCAAAACCGGTCCGACGGAGCCGTGACCAAAGAGAGCGGTTGCATCACGCCAGCGAATTCGCGCCAAACGGCCACACGGGGAGCTGATGCCTTCAGAACTCTACATACACGTATGCGCCGCGGGTGCGCGCTAAACTCAAAGCATGCGGATCCTCGTCGTAGAGGACGAAAAACGGATTGCCGACTTTTTGTCGCGGGGCCTTGAAAGCGCGGGCTACGCCGTGGACGTGGCCGGCACGGGCGGCGCGGCCGCCGACATGGTGCACGCGGCCGAATACGACCTGATCATTCTGGATCTGGGCCTCCCCGATATGGACGGGCTGGAGGTGCTGAAGAAGATCCGCAACCGCAAGGTGTCGCCGCCGGTGCTGATCCTGAGCGCGCGCGACGCCGTCGACGATCGCGTGAAAGGGCTCGAAGTCGGGGCGGACGATTACCTGGTGAAACCGTTCGCATTCGTGGAGCTTCTCGCTCGCGTGCGCGCCCGCCTGCGGAGCGGCCAGCCGCTGCCGGAGCGGCTGCAGGTGGGCGACCTGGCGCTCGACTGCATTCGCCGCAAGGTCACCCGCGCCGGCGCGAACATCGATCTGGCCCCCAAGGAGTTCAGCATTCTGGAGTACCTGATGCGCAATCGAGGCCGGCCGCTGAGCCGCACCATGATCGTCGAGCACGTGTGGGACATGGATTACGATGGGCTCACCAACATCGTCGACGTCTACATCCGGCATCTGCGCAGCAAGATCGACGACCACTTTCCGGAGAAGATGATCCAGACCGTGCGCGGCATCGGCTATATGCTGGACACGCCGGAACGCACCGTGGAGCGGGCCGGCCTATGACACTGAACGCCGGGGTGGGGCCCGTGCTCGACCGGACCGTGCGTGTGGTGCGCGGGTTGCGCTTCCGGCTGACGCTGAGTTACGTCCTGTTTTTCACCGTTTTGCTGGTGGCGATCGGCGTGCTGTTCCGGCAGGCGCTGCGCGCGGAAATGAACGGGGACGTGCAGGCGCTGCTCGAGGAAGAGTGGGGCGCGGCGAAGGGCTATCTGCGCATCGAGAATCAGCGGCCCATCTGGGTGGCGGATTCCTCGGATCCGGAGGAAGCGTATATCGTCGAGCGCCTGCGGCACGTGTACCTGCTGACGGACTCCAACGGTTATCTGCTGGAGCACTCCGCGACCTACGATTCGCTCGGTATCGATTCTCACGACGAGATTGTGCGCATTCTGCGCCTTCCCAAGCCGGAGATTCACGTGCGCGTCGACAAGAGCGGCATCCCGTACCTGATCAAAGCGGGCGCAGTGCCGGATGAAAAGGGGCAACCGTACTTTTTTGCGCTGGGACGCTCGCTCGAAGAGAACGAGCGCACCGTGGATGGGTTTACGCGCACCTATTTCCTGCTGCTGCCGGCCATGATCGCGCTGACCGGCCTCGCGGGTTGGGCGCTGGCGGGCCGCGCCATCCAGCCGTTGAATTCGGTGGCGCAAGCGGCCCAGGAAATCACGGGCGTGAACCTGTCCACGCAGATTCCGAGCCGCGGCGCCGGCGACGAACTGGATAACCTGATCGACAGCTTCAATCGCATGACCCGGCGCTTGAGCCAGTCCTTCGACCAGATGCGGCAGTTTTCGACGGACGTGTCGCATGAGCTGCGAACCCCGCTGACGGCCATCCGGGGGCAGCTGGAAGTGGCGTTGTTCACGGCCCGCACCACCGAGCAATACCATGAGGCCATGGTGAACGCGCTCGAAGACGTCGAAAAACTTTCCAACATCGTGCGCGCGCTGCTGCTGCTGTCGCAGGCCGAGTCCGGGCAGCTGGTGCTGCAAAAATCGCCGCTCGACTTAGGCGAGGTCGCGGCGGACGTCGTCGATCAGTTCCAGATCCCGGCCGAGGAAAAGGGCTTGTCCCTGACGGCGCTGTTCGAGGAAGGCACGGTGGCGCTCGCGGACCGCACGCAGATGGAGCGGTTGCTTTCCAACCTGCTCTCGAACGCCGTCAAATACACGCCCAGGGGCGGGACGGTGAATGTGCGGGTGGGCGTGGACCCGGAACTCTCGGGCTGGGCCCGCATCGTCGTCGAGGACACCGGCGTCGGCATTTCGGCCGAAAATCTGCCCCACATCTTCGACCGTTTCTATCGCGTCCGGAGCGCGCAGACCAACCAGATTCAGGGGCTGGGATTGGGGCTCAGCTTTGTATCGTGGATCGTTTCCGCACACAGCGGGAACGTGCGTGTGGAAAGCACGGCCGGCCGGGGTACCCGCTTCGAAGTCCGCCTGCCCGCGACCGCATCCATTTCCCAACCGGCGGTAGCGGAGCCCGCGGCCGAATCTGTTCCGTCCTAGGAGGGCGCTGAAAACCCCTAATAACCGCCCTGTGGTCGCGGCTCATAGTGGGCGCTTTGTGTTTACAGCGTCTTGCCGAGCCGCGACCACAGGGAGCGGTTTAACTCGGGCGTTTTTCAGCAGCCTGCTAGGACGAAAGCCTGAGCTTCATTACCGTTCCCGCGCGCCTACTAGGGCGTCATCTTAGCTCAAATTGGCGATTGTTTATCCCCAGTGATGCAGATAAAATCAACCGCGCGACTAAATGGCGAATAGGCTAGGTCGCTTGACCGATCTCCTCCCGGTAAGCGATCAGCCTATAGCGGAAAGGGAACGATGTACGTTCACGATCCGAACCTCGGGCCTTACATCAAAGAGCATTGGGCATCCGATGCGGTCGTGGGAGCCGGTCCGATTAATGGCGGTTCGCGAGTGCCTCGTGCTGAGCGACGGCACGATCCCCGCTTTACCACCAACGTGGCCGCATCGGTCCACTCGCTGAATCCACTCACCCCGGAATACTCACCAGCTCAGATTGTGGATGTATCGAAGAGAGGGTTGAAGCTGCGGGTCCAGCGGCCGATCCAGCCAGGCACCGAAATTCAAATCAGACTGAGCCGGGGGTTCGTCCTCGGCGAGATTCGATATTGCGTCCAGGCCGGGAGTTCCTACGTTGCCGGCGTTCTCGTGGAAGACGTTTTCTGGTCGCATTCCAGACCTACTCCAGCAAGCGCGGAAGGGACCGCCGAATCATGACACCTGTTACTACATATCCCGAAGTCGAACGCGTTATCCGGGGAATGGCCGTCGTTCAATTTCAGACAAGTTCGAGCAGACTTTCGAATTTTGAAGGGAGAAGATCATGGAGTTCGCATTAATTGTTCCCTTATATGCCATTGCCGCCCTCGCGATCATCGCGCTGTTCGGCTCGACGCAGGCGCGGGTCAGGAAACTGCGCAAGCGCGAAGAAGGGCGGCACAGAATGTGGGTTGCTCGACAACCAAGATAAGAGGACCGGGGGGTCCGCTCCATTTTCCGCTCCACCAACCGGCGCAGGGTTGCGAACCGGCGGCGACGCGGGGCGGATACAATGCCGGCTGTGGGAGATCCTTGGAGCGGGTCCGGGGGGACCGCCGGTGACGGCTTGACCGTCTGCTTATCGAGTTGCTTCTCGTTAACCCACCACCGCGCCGGCTTCCACAGGGGTCTCCTGGTTCGCGGAGCGGCCGACGGTGTCTTCCCCTAAGGGGTCTAATACGTCTCTGATGAGGACTCCCGTGGCGAAATGGTCTTTCATCCGCCCGGAATGCTGGACCGTGCCGCAGATGATCATGCCTCTGTAATCGACCGCGATCTGGTGGCCCCGCGTCAATTTGCCCGTGGATTCGAGGCGCATCCCGCTACGCGAGATGTCGACGATCTTCGCGGGATGGCAACCCGCCCGCATGTGGTGCAGATCCCAAACGACGGCATCCTCTTTCACGAGGTAACGCGGTTCTTTGCGCCGTTCATCCATAAGAGCGATTATGCGGCCTTTACGTTCAGACCGCCATGCGTAAACATTCACGATTCAAATGAGGACGCACCTTATGTTCGAGCTAAAACGTAGCTAGTATTCTTAGCGAGCATGGGCTAGTGGGATGCCGCCACGGATCCTTCAGTCCCGCTCCGTGACCGTCGCGGCTCCGCAAGCGGATCTCGCTCTGCTCGATTCGCCCGGCCGCCCAGCGTCAGCCGCGGGTCACGAGCGAATCGCGCCGGATCTTGGCAATCGACGCCGCGCCGGTTTGAGCCATCATGACCTGCAGCTCGCGACGCAAAAGCGCGATCACCGTTTCCACGCCCTCCTGCCCGAAGGAAGCGAGTCCCCAGATGTGGGGACGGCCGATCCCAACCGCCGTCGCGCCGAGCGCGAGAGCCTTGAAAACGTCCGCTCCACCGCGGAAACCACTATCGATAAGAACCGGTATTTTCCCGGCGGCGCCGGCGAGAACTTCAGGGAGGCATTCGATGGTTCCCCGGGCGCTGGCGTCCTCATGACCGCCATGATTGGAGACGATGATGCCGTCGACGCCGTGCTGGACCGCGAGCGCCGCATCCTCGCGCGTCACGATGCCTTTGAGAACCAGTTTCATGCGCGTCAATCCCCGGACGCGCTTGACGTCCTCCCAGCTCAGTTTGACGCTATTCTCGCCCATCAGAGAGCCCACCGACCCCATCACGTCCATCGGCATGTTCGCTTGCGTCCGGGTAATCCTGGGAAGGTTGTCATGGCAGCCGCTGCACCTGGAATCGGCCGCTCGGTCCAGGTCCCGCACGCCGGCGCGCTGGATGGATTTCGCGCCAATCGTGTTGGCGCCCCCGTCGTCGACGGTCCACACCAGTACGGGGCAGCCCAGGGATTCCAGCCGCTTGGTCAGGCGATCGTCCAGACTGTCTCCCAAGCCGGCGAACCAGACCGGCTCACCGCGAGCCGCAATGACGTCCTCGATTCCTTTGGGATTGACCAGGATTGCCGCCGACCCCGCGAGGACTTGGAGGGTGCCGGTGGTTTTCGCGGCCCGCGCCACGACCACCGCTCCTTGCGGGTAATAGGCGTTCATTCTGCCCACGGGACAAAAGAAAATCGGCGATTCCCAAGTGGCGCCGAACAGCCGGATGGACTGGTCGACCTTGGTGATTCCGGTGAGCCGGCGCAAACGGATCTCGTACTTCGAAAAACCCTCGCGGTTCGCGCGAACTGTTTCGTTGTTGAACGAGCCGTCGGTGATGAAGGTGTAGTGCGCGGTGGAAAGCCTGGTGCGCGCAACGGCGTCGAAGTCGAAAACGTTGAGCGCTTCCTTCACCGACTTGATGACCACCTCATTCTGCCGCCCGAGCGCCGCCGCGTCGGCGCCGGACTCCTGCGCCATTAAATCCCGCATCCAGGCGCCGGTGAAGCCCGCGGACGCCATGACCGGGCTCGACGCGAGGAACTTCAGAAACGCGCGGCGATCTTGCAACGCTCGTGCGGACAACATTTCGTTTCTCCTTTGCCGACCGGAACACCGGCTGGAGCGCCACGTCTCGCGCAGGTTGCCGGGACTTCTTTGTGAGTTCGAAAACGCCCAACATTGTACACCCGTCCTCACGACCGGGCGGCGCTACCAAATCGCCGGCCAAGCGGACGCGGTTATACCATCAATCATGCGAATCAATATCTTCGTCGCGGCCGCGATCGCGGCGGTCCTGCCGTCGACGCCTGTGCGCGCCGCCGATCCGGGCTGCGAGGCGCCCCAGCTGGTTTCGACCGGAGGTCCCGCGCCCCAGAAGGCGCACACCCTGGCGATCCGGTGGACCGGGTACTCCAACTTCGAACTCGCCTATGGCGGGCAGATCCTTCTGCTGGACGCCTACTTCGATCGCGGCGGCACTTATCCACCCCTGGGATTCAAGTCCGCCGATATCGCCAGGGCGGACGCGATCCTGATCGGCCACGCCCACTTCGATCACATGTCGGACGCCGCCTCGGTGGCGGCCAGAACGGGCGCTGTGGTGGTCGGCGCGCCGATCACGACGGACAAACTGCGCAGCCAGAACCTCGCCGAAAAGCAGATCCGCACGGTCAGCGGAAAGGGCGGCGAAACGCTGAAGATCGGCAAATTCCAGGTCGAACCGATTCTGGGACGCCACGGCGAGCCGCCGCCCGAAGTGACGCGTGCGTTCAACCAGGCGCTCCGCTCGGTGGCGACGCCGGTTTCGCCGGAGGAAGCGGCCGCCTCATCCGTGATCCGCGCGAGGGGCTCGAGCGACCCGCGCATCATCGGGGAAGGGACCATCGCCTATCTGATCACGCTCGACGACGGATTCCGGATCATGTACCGCGACAGCGGCGGGAGCGTCACGGATTACGAACGGGCCGCCATGCAGCGAGTGGGGCGCGTGGATAT
Source organism: Bryobacteraceae bacterium (assembly GCA_035934795.1). Classification (GTDB taxonomy): domain Bacteria; phylum Acidobacteriota; class Terriglobia; order Bryobacterales; family Bryobacteraceae; genus Palsa-187. Next base: position 132,783 of record DASYXM010000012.1, read on the forward strand.
CGCCGTGGCGGCGGTGGCGGCGGACGTTCTCGATTCGCTGACCTCGCGCCGGGCGCTGGAATACCTGCGGACGTACAAGCCGGCCGTCTACATTCCGGCCCATCACGACGCGGACCGCAATGGGATGTGGCGTCCGACGGAACCGGTATTTCAGGCGCTCAAAGAAGAGGATCCGAAGTTGCTCACGATCTCCAGGCAATATCGCGAGCCGATGTGCTTCGATACGGAGAACAACATCCAGCGCGGGAAGCGGAAATAGTTCAACTTTGAATTCCGCCGCGGGGAAAGCGGTCAGGGTAAGCAGCCGGACAACGTGCCGACGCCGCGCGCGATGGCTTTCGTGAAGGTCATACGGATGCCGTGCTCGGGCCGCAGGATTACCATCGGGCGCGCTTCGATCGTCTGGCCCGGCGCCACTTGGAAGTTGTATCTCCTCAGCACGACGCTCAGAATCATGAGAATCTGCAGCGTGGCATAGTTGCCGCCGATGCAGCCCCGCGGCCCTGCTCCGAACGGCAGATAAGCGAAGGGCGTATGCAGCTTCTCATTCGCCTTGCTGAAGCGCTCCGGGTCGAAACTCTCGGGGTTCTCCCAATGCCGGGGTGAATGGTGGGCGCCGTAGACGAACACCACGACAGTGGAGCCTCGCGGGATGGCGACATCCCCGACACGGTCGTCCGAGAGAGCCATTCGGTCCACCATCCAAAACGGCGGGTACAAGCGCAGAGCCTCCTGTATGACTTGAACCGCAAATTCGAATTTCGGAACGTCCGAGTAGCTCAGCGGCGCTCTGTTCAGCACCGAGTCGAACTCCTCGCGCAACTTTTCCAGACAGTCCGGACGCGAGCTTAGAAGATAGAGAAGCCACGATAAAGCGTTCGACGACGTCTCATGGCCGGCCACCAGCAGCTGCATGCTCTCGCTCAGGATCAGCTCATCGCTCATGCCTTCGCCGTCGCTGTAACGGGCATCCAGCAAAATCTGCAGTAAATCGTGGCCGGGCGTTTGCTCGCGCCGCCTTTTGATGTAGGCGAGCAGGATGCCGTCGGCGCGGGCTCGCATGTTCTCGTGCCGGCGCAGGTCGCCCGAGACCGCGAACCAGGGATTCAGGTACGGCTGAATGGTTTGACGAACCATGAATTCCTGGATGACCGAGATGGTCCGGCTGATCAGGGCGATGTCTTCGTCTTTCAGCGACGCGCCGAACAGCGACTTGCCGACCATCCCGAAGGTAATCCTCATCAGGTGGGGACAGATATCGACGGGGCCGGCGCGGGCTTGTTCGTCGAAATCCCGCAGCGACTCGGCAAGGGAGTCCTGCATGATCGAGGACAGCACGTCCAGTTGCTTCCGATCGAAACCCTTCTGGATGAGACGCCGTTGCGTGCGCCACACCTCTCCGTGGTGGGTGAGAAGACCCTTGCCCAGGAAATGGCCCATCCGCTTCACCTGAATCTCGGACTTGTGGTAATTTTCCGCGTTGGTCTTCAGCACGTGCTGAATGACCGCCGGATCCGTGGTTACGATGGCCTCTCTGACGCCGCCAAAATAGAACCGGAACGTGCCGCCGAGGAGCTCGGTGTACTTCGACAGAACCCGCACGGGATTGCGCGCCATCGCGCGTGAATCCGCGAAGGAGCGGGAGCGGGATACCACGGGCACAGTCGAGGGCAAGGTTACGCCTCGCTTCCCAGACGCTTTAAAAGAATCAGATGATGCGCGATCGCCTGCCGCATTGTTGGATGTTGCCGGTAGGGAACGCCGTATTCTTCAGCGGTCTCCTTCACGATGCGGGTCAGCGCGGCGTAGTGAGTGTGGCACACAAAAGGGCACAGATGATGGACGATGTGATGGTTGAGCCCGCCCGCCAGCCACGCCACCAGCGGGCTGCCTGTGGCATAGTCGGCGGTGGTCGCGAAGATGTGATACACGCCGTTGTCAAACTCGCCGCGGTGGGAGGGGAAGTAAGTGCTGTCGACCGTGTGCGTCGTCTGGAACACCAGAGATACGCTCAAGCCGACGATCAAATGGACCAGCAAGAAAGCCACCGCGACCAGCAGCGGCGATTTCCCCAGGTAGACGACCGGCAAAATCAGCATGTAGGTGAGGTAGAATCCCTTGCCTAAAAAGAGGATGGCGTATTCCCGCGCCGGATGCCTGGTGCGCTTCAGATATTCGTGGGAGGGAAAGAAAAAGCACTCGAAGTCCCGCAGGAAAACATAATCGAGAGAAAACAGCGCGTAAAAGAACAGCGCATAGATGTGCTGGAACCGCTGCAGGCGCGCGCGCCGCTCGTGGGGCGTAAACCGGAAGATGCGGCGGCCCGACAGCGCGTCGTCCTCGCCGTGCAGATTGATGCAGGAGTGGTGGCCGCGATGATGCAGGATCCGCCACATGTACGAGCTGATTCCACACACATCGAAAACATAGTTCAGGATTTTGTTTACAGACGGCACCGGCGAGATGGCGTTGTGGTTGCTGTCGTGCGCGATGTTCAGCAAAAGGAACGTCTGGGCGAGGCCATTCAAAACATACAGGGCGACAAACGTCCAGGAATCCGGCCGGAGCGCGTAGAGAGTAATCCAGCTGCCCGCGAGGGCGGCCAGACCCACGGCGACTTTCATCCACATCGCGCGGTCGGCTTTGGGAGAAAGGCTCCTGTCGGAAAAGAAATTGTCGAGGCGCCGGCGCAATACTTTCGGAAATGAATCCGCGCCGGCCGGCTCGCCAGCGGAGTGCGGCAATGGCTCGGATGGCACCAAATCGTCAATGTCCGGCTTCAGACTGTTCGTCGCCGCGGTCTCGGACCTCACCGGCGCCTCCACAATTGTCACGTTGTCCCGAAGCATTCCCACTCGGCCGCTGAGGGTCGCGCAGGCCAGCGAATTGGTCGCCCACACACGGCCGCTGGCAGCATCAGCAGTTCATGGTAGCTCGAAAACTCAAGAACAATCAAGGGTAATCGGACGCGGCGAGAGTGAGCTGGCGCGTGGGCATGTTCCGGGAAGCGGCGACAGTAGCACTGTTTCGGCTCTGTTACCATAGACCGATGGATGTTATGGAACGAAGACGCTTGGAATGGGGCGCTCCAACGCCCGGCGGGGCCTCGCCAGACCTCCCCGTCGCAGGCGTTCGGCTGTCGGGGGAGCCCGCCCCCAAGCGGACCGGGCGACGCATAGGCGTAGAATGGGTGTGCTCCTGTTGTCAAAGTCGGCCTGCACTATAGTTCCGCCCTCCGAGACTCAGTCGTTTTCACCTCCCCTGCGCACGGGGAGCAGCAGGATTTTCTTTGTTGTTTTTTTGGTACGGAGTTTCCGTTCGACCCGGGAGGGCAGCGCCGATCTATGATGCCGTCGATTTTAGACAAGCTGGACATGCTGGGAGATGAGCACCCGCACAAGCTCCTCTATTCGTACCTCGACTTGAACGGCAATCAGATCGAAGGCTACGCCTACGGGTCGTTTCTCCACCGGACCAAGGCGATCGCCAGCCATTTGCGCAGGGAGCGCCGTTTCGCGGCGCAGGACCGGCTTCTGCTCGCCTACCCGCCGGGCCTCGAAATGATCTGTGCGTTTTTTGGTTGCGTGCGCGCGGGCTTGATCCCCGTTCCCGTCTATCCCCCCAGTTCCCACGGCTTTCAGGGCGCGCTCTACAAAATGGTCCAGATTGCGAAGGATTGCCAGGCCAGCGGTATTTTAACCAGCCTGGATTATTCCGAATCCCTGAAGACTAATCTCGCCAGAAGCGGAGTCTCGGCATCCGGAGTCGACGTCGACTACATTTCCGGTCTTCCCTGGATCGCGACGGAAGAATTCGTCGATGCGGTTTCGGACGAATCGTTCAACGGCGCTTCGAATCTTTTGTTTCTGCAGTACACCTCGGGGTCGACCAGAGATCCGCGAGGCGTGATGGTCACGCACGAAAACATCCTGCACAACGGCCCGCTGGTGATCGACCATCCCGCGCCGGTCGTCGTATCCTGGCTTCCCCAATATCACGATATGGGGCTGATCGGGTGCTACCTTTATCCCGCGCTCGAAGGCGGCACGACCTACGGCTTCGCTCCCACGGATTTCATTCAGCGCCCGGCCCTGTGGTTCGACGCGATAAAAACGTACGGGGCCAGCGCCTCGGCGGCGCCTAATTTCGCTTACGACTATTGCCTGCGCGCCGGGCGGCTGTCGCAGGAGAGTCTGGAAAATTGCGACCTCAGCTCACTCCGGCTGTTGCTGGCGGCGGCGGAACCCGTCAAACCCGGTACGTACACGCGATTCCTGCAGGCGTTCCAACCCCATGGATTGAGGTCGGAGAGCTTCGTAGTGGCCTACGGGCTGGCCGAAAATACTCTGGCGGTTTCGCAGGGCGGCCGCAATATCATTTCCGTCAACAAGCACGCCATCGCGCTGGGGAAGGCCCGCACGACCACCGAGGTCTCCGAAATCGACGGGGCCACTCAGATCGTCAGTTGCGGAACCCCTCTCCCCGGCCTCACCGTGAAGATCGTGGATCCGGAGAGACACAACGCTCTGGAGCCCGGCCGTATCGGCGAGATTTGGGTCGCCGGAGGCAGTAAATGCCAAGGCTACTGGAACAATCCGGAACTGGGGATGCGGATGTTCCATGCCCGGCTGGTGGACGACAGCCCCTACGACGATGGCTACCTTCGAACCGGCGACATGGGTTTCTTCCACGGCGACGAACTTTTCGTGTGCGGCCGCATCAAGGACATGATTATTGTCCGCGGGCAGAACTATTATCCGCAGGACATCGAAGAAGTGGTGGAGAAGGCATCCGGTCTGATCCGCACCAATTGCGTGGCGGCGTTCCAGATTCACGAAGACAGCGAGCCCGCGCTCGCGATCGTCGCCGAAGTCAAAAATCCCAAAGCGCTTCCCGAAGCGCTGAAAATTGCCGCCGCGGTCCGGAATTACCTCAACGTCGAAGTGGCGCTGATTTCCTTCATCGCACCCCGCGCGATCCCGAGGACCAGCTCGGGCAAGATCATGCGCCACAAGACCAAGCACATGTGGCTGGAGGGTCAGTTTACCGTGCTCTCGGAGTTTTCGCGGGAAAAAGACGCCGGACCTTCCGCGTCCGGTTCCGAGGGCCAGTCGTCTTTCGGGCTTTTGAAAGCGCGGTACAACCTGACCGGCACGGAATCCTACAACCTGGTCGAAGCCGGCCTCGATTCCCTGGACTTGGTTGTATTCATGCACGAGATCAAGGAGCTTTTAAAGGATAAAGGCGCCGAGATGCTGGCGCGGCAAGTGGATATCGGCCTCATCCAGCGCGTCAGCGTAGCCGAATTGTTTCGGCTGGCCGAGCAGTTGGAGCGTTCTCCCGAAGAGGCGCTGGTTCTCCTGCGGAGCTCTCTGGCGGCTTTCCGCGAGGAGCAGCAAGCCGCGGAAAAGCGGATGATGAGCAACGACACGAAGCTCATCTTCGAGCCTCGGGCGCCCGCGTCCTTGCCCGCGATTCCGATTTTGAATCATGTGCTGCTCACGGGCGGCACCGGTTTCATCGGACCTTTTCTGTTGAAGAGTCTGCTGGAACAGACGCGCGCGAAGATCTATGTTCTGGTCAGGTCCTCGGACGAATATCAGGGCCGGCAAAGACTGCGGGCGGCGCTGCAATCGATGGGGTCACCCTCAGCCGGGCTGGCGCAGATGTTCGAGGCTCGCGTGATTCCCGTGTGCGGAGATCTAGGGCAGGCCAACCTGGGCTTGGCGCAGGAGGCCTGGGATTTTCTCGCCCATGAAGTGGACACCGTGTTCCATAACGGTGCAACCGTAAACTACCTTTTCAACTACGAACGAATGCGCGACGCGAACGTGCTCGGAACCAACGAAATCCTGCGGCTGGCGTTCGACGGGCGGCCCAAGAGCTTTAACTACGTCTCGACTACCTTCGTGTTCGGCTGGGCGGTCAAAAAAGTCCTGTATGAGACCGACTTGAACGAGAATATGGAGCTTCTCGATTTTGGATACAGCCAGTCCAAATGGGTGGCCGAACAAGTGGTTCTGGACGCGCGCCGCCAGGGACTGGCCACCCGGATTTTCCGGCCCGCCCTGGTAAGCCCCTCCATTACGGGCGGAGGCAATAACTTCGATATCGCCGTTCGCCTGGTTGCGTTCATGGTGAATCACGGCATCGGAGTCGACGCGCTAAACCAGGTTAGTTTCGTTCCCGCGGACATCGCAGCCAACAATATCGTCGCGATTTCTACCACTCCCGGCACGGATAATAACACTTATCACGTCGTCAGGGACGATTACGCCAATATGCTGGATATTACTGGCCTGATTACCAAGTCGACCGGACGGCAATTCGAGATATTCAGCGTTCCCGACTTCGTTCCCGAGCTGATCCGGAGATGCAGGAAAGAGGATCTGCTGTTTCCGCTGCTGGACTTTCTGGTGGGCTCCGTGGACAACATCACGGCGATGGAATTCAAGCGCTACGACAGTTCCTGTTATCAAGCGGCCCGCAACGCTTCCGCATGGGGCCGGCCGGATCCGTCTCTCGAAGATACGGTCAGCGGCATTCTGAAATTCATGCACCGAAAGGGCATCATTTCGGTGGCGCCGCGCGAGTCTAAAGCCGTAGCCGTCTACCAGCAGGCGTAGTACAGCGTTACTGCTTCCGAAATACCAGCTCCTCTTTTACCTGCTGACCGGTTTCCAGCATGCCTGCCGTGGTGAGCGTCATCTGCTGTCCGTCGCCGGAAATAACCCACCGGTCCTTTTGGGCGATTTTATCGTCGCGCCGGTAAATCGCATCGACCGTTCGGGCATCGACCAGCTGAAGCGCCACGGTATCGAGGTTGGAATTTCTCAGATTGTATTCCTTGCCGTCGAAACGGGCGGTGTAGCCGAAATCGCCCGAGAAACGGACGCCATCGTTTCCGTCCGCCTCGATCTTGAGCGCCAGCCCTTGCCGCAAGCGAGTCTTGCCGAGATCCTGCGTCCACTCTCCGGCGAACGGATCGTTGGCGGCCTGCGCGCCTCCGCTCCGCGTCCACACCGTGATCTTGTCCGCCCTGCCTTTCTCCGAAGTCGTGATCGTCAACTCTTTCCCGTCGGTCGAAAGCTTGTCCCGAAGCGTCGCCACGACGGCTCCATCCTTCTTCTCTCTCACCTCGGATTGATGCTTATCGATCTTGCGCAGCTCGATCTGATTGAACGCCAGGCTGCCCTGCACGGACGTTTCGTGTCCGTCCCATTTCGCCGTGAAATCGAAGTGCGTATCGCCCGAAGTCACCACGTGCACTGCATCGTGCACAGGCGTGATGGAGATTTTATTGGGCGGATCCATGGAAGACTGCGCGGAGAGGAGCGTCCAGGAGCCGATGCGGGGGTCCGCGGCGCCAAGGGGAAGAGCGGCGATCAGCCCGAGCAACGCGAGTGTGCGCATGGGTCCTCCTAAAATCGATGGAAGCTTCCACCAATTTTCGCAGATTTAGATGCGCGGACAGGTAAGCGCCGTAAGGTGTATCCTCAACACTGGACGAACTGGTTCCGCACCGGGTATCCCGCCTGGTAACGACCTTGCATGACCTCATGAATCTCGTGCATGTGCGCCGTTTCTGGCTGGCTTGGGTAGTGCTTGCCGCCGTTGTTGCGCTGCTTCCATTTTCTTTTCACGCCGAGCGGCATCTGGAGACCGCCACCCGCGTCGAGGGGAGCGAAGCGGAAACCGTCGCCGAGGAGCTGGCCGCCCGTTTTCGTTCGCCCTTCGCCGACCGCGTGGTCCTGGTGATTCAGGGGCTCCCGCCCGCGGATTCCGAGGAGGGCGAGCAGGCGTTGGCGACCATTGTGGAAGGGCTGCGAGAAGAACCCGGAGTGTCCGGAGTCGTTTCCCGTCTCGATTTGCGCGATACGCTTTTCCTGGGTAAGGGAGGGGGAACCTTTGTGGTCGTGGGACTCGAGTCCGCCGACGGTCTCGTCGAATCGCTGGTCCCCAAGCTGCACGAGCGGGCGAGTTCTCTTCAAAATCGATTGCGGGGCCGCTATCCCGCGGTGAAGCTCGAGCTGACGGGCGAGACGCCCCTTAATTTCGACATTCGGAAAGCGAGCGCCGACGACGTGCAGCACGGCGAAGGCCTCGTGATTCCCGCGACGCTCGCGCTTCTGCTGGTGGCGTTCGGAAGCCTGGTGGCGGCCTTGATTCCACTGGCCGTCGGGCAGCTCGCGATCGCGACCACTCTGGCGATCGCGGGGTTCCTGGCCCTGCGCTGGCACTTGTCTGTCCTCGTTCAGAATTTGGCTACCATGCTAGGGCTGGGCTTGGGGATCGATTATGCGTTGCTCATGGTCAGCCGCTTCCGGGAAGCGATTTGCGCCGGCTGCCATGGCCGCGAAGCCTCGGTGGTCGCGGCGCGTCAAGCAGGTCACACGCTCCTGATTTCAGCCTCGACCGTTGCCCTCGGGTTTCTCGCGCTCCTGACGGTTCCCATCAGCGAAGTGCGTTCCATCGGCGTGGCGGGATTCCTGGTCGCCGCGATGAGCGTGCTGCTTGCCAACACGCTGGTTCCGGCAGTGCTGGCGATTCTCGGCCGGCGCATTAACGCGGGCTGCTTGCCCTTTACCCCGAGGCTCGATTCGCAATGGGACGCGCACACGGGGCAACGCTGGAGGCGGTGGGGTCACGTGATTGTCGCGCATCCCTGGCTTGCCATGCTGCTGGCGGGCGCGCCTTTGCTCCTGCTCGCGTGGCAGGCCCTGCGGCTCGATACAAGTCTCCCCCGAGGGGATTGGCTTCCGCCCGCGGCGGAATCCGTGCACGCGCTACGGACCCTGGAAAAGATGGACCGGTCCGGCATGGTGCAATCCCTGCGCGTGGTTGTCGAGTTCCCTGCGGATTCCATTGCGGAAACGGAAGCGGGGTGGAATGCGCTCGATCGTCTCACCAAGCGGATTGCGAGCGACCCTCGTTCCGATCGCGTGCTCTCGATCACCACGATGGCGGAGAGCAAGCGGTCTTCTCTCGGCAGTCTCTCGCGCGAGACGCGCCGGACGTTCCTGAGCCGCGATGGAAAAGCGGCGCTGCTGGAGGTGTTGCCCGCGGCTTCTGTTTCCCTGCGCGATCAGGTCAACTGGGTGCGGGAGCTGCGGAAGACCGGCGCGGCGGCTCTCACGGGCGTGCCCGGCGCCACGCTGCGGGTGGGAGGCATCCCGGCGCTCAATGCCGATTATCAGACGCTTGTCCGGGACCGGATTGCTTCGGTCATGGCGCTGGTGGTGGGCGGAACGCTGCTGGCGCTTCTGTGCGGGTTCCGATCGCTGTTCGCCGCGGTAAAAGCCATCGCTCTGAATTTGCTTTCGGTTGCGGCGTCATTCGGAGCGCTGGTTCTGGTCTTTCAGGATGGCCACGGAATTAGGCTTCTGGGAGTTCCTGAAGGAACCGGCAGCGTGTTTCCGATTGTGCCGATCGTCGCCTTTGCGATCGTCTTCGGACTGAGCATGGATTACGAAGTGTTCCTGGTCGCCCGCGTCCTCGAAGCGCGGAGGAGCGGGCTGAGTGAAACGGACGCGATCCCGGAGGGGCTGGCTAGAACCGCGGGCCTGATCACGAGCGCCGCCGCGATCATGATCGTGGTCTTCGCGGCCTTCACCTTCGGAAACTTCCTGGTCGTGAAGATGCTCGGATTCACGCTGGCGGTGGCCGTGTTTATCGACGCGACCCTGGTTCGCATTGTGATCGGTCCCGCGCTCCTGCGTGTTGCCGGCGATTGGAACTGGTGGCCCGGCGGACTCCGCGCCGCACGCCGCGCTCCTGTGATGGCGAGCCGCGACTAACACAATGATGCAGATCGTCGGCGTCAGCCAGTGTTCGGTCTTCGCGCGCTCCGCGGTTGCGGCGGCGCTTCAATGGTCATTTCGATTGCGGATGTCAGAGTAGCTTTTGCACGCGCCAATTGGAAGTTTCCGCGGCATAGATTTCGTTTTCCGAGGGACACGCGAGCGCGTGAGCGCCGGAGAACTGCTTGAGAAGACGTGGCCCTGGGAGTTCACCGCCACGCCCTGGACCTCGCCGAAATTCACGCCCGGCGGGAGCTCGGGATAATCGGAGACGTGTCGGCTAGCGGCCGCCCGCCGAGAGTTTACGATAATACTCGGCGACGGAGTCCTGATAACCGGCGGGGACCTTGGTCGGGTCGGTGTTGCGAATCGTGCCGCTGCGGTTTTCATCGAGCTGGCGGCGCAGTTGCAGCTCCAGCGCGTCGACCTCGCTGACCAGCTTCTGGTGCATTTGCTCGACCAGCGCGGGATTCCCAGGGAAGCGCTTGGGATCCAGATTGCGCATTTGATCGATCAGCGCCTGCAGTTCCTGCCGCGCCTCGGGGCTATCCTGCACCACCGCGCCCACCTGGTTGAGGAGGCTCAATCCCTGATCGATCTCGCGCTGCGTATCGCCCGGCGTGGGACCTCGCTCCGGTTCCCTGGGCCGGCCGGAGGTTCCGGCATTATTGCCGGTGTCGATGTTGCCGTACACGTTGCCCTGGCGATTGCCGCCGCCACGGTTCGTATCGCCAAAGCGGTTGCCGGCCTGATTCGCTCCGCCCTGTTGCCCGGCTTGGCCGTTTTGCGCCTGCTGACCGCCCTGCTGACTGGGTTGCCCATTGCGATCGAGTTGCCCGCTTTGGTACTGCTGGCCGGCCGGACCGCGCTGACCACCTCCCGCTTGAGGATTGGGCCGTCCGCCGAGGCGATCGAGCTGGTCGCGCAGACGGGATAGATCGTCCATCGCGCGGTTAATCTCGGCGTCCTTGGAATCGTGCTGAGCGCCACCCAAAGCGCGAGCCGCTTCGCCGACCTGCTGACCCAGCTTTTGCAGGTCGCCGGTGAGCGCGGTTTCGAACGGATCGGAGAAATTGCCGCTGCGCAGCCCGTCCGAGCTGCGTTGCATGCGCGTTTCGAGACTGTTTTCGTCCAGGTCGTGGAGCGCGCTTCGCAACTTTCCGGAAGCCCCTGGCTGCGTCGGCGCAAGCTCGCGCGCCGCCCCGCGCATTTGCTGGGTGAGCCGCGCCAGGTCGTCGGTCACGCGCTGGCGATCGCCGACCATTTTGTCGACTTCCTGGGCGCTCGGGTACTTCGGCGGCTGGTTGGCTGCGCGCGCCGCATTCAGCTGCGCCACCAGATCGCGCACGCGATCCGCCTGCTGCTTCTGCTGGGCCGCCAATTGCTCGGCCGTTTTTGCCATAGAACCGAGGCGGCCGGCGGCGTCCTGTTGTTGCAAGCCGCCCAACAGGTCGGTGGCTTCGCGCAAGCGGTCGGCGGCGCGGCGGGAATCGGCGGCGCTGGCATTCTGAGAAGCCGCTCGCCGCATATCCTCGTTGGCTTGTCGCAAGCGCTCGAGCGCTTGTTGCGCGGCCTGCTGACGGCCGTCGGCTTGCCGCTGAGAATTGGCGCCGCTGCCGGACGCACTACCCGATTGTCCACCCGATTGTCCATTGGACTGCCCCGACGTCGAAGCGCTCTGCCCGCTCTGACCCTGTTGCCCTTGCTGGTCCTTTTGACCCATTTGTTGCTCCATCCGTCGCTGGAGCTCCTGCGCCTCGCGTTGCAACATTTCCTGCTGCCACTTCTGCTCGGCGGTCTGCGCGCCATTGCGCTGCTGCTGGGCGAGATCCTGCTCGCGCCTGGCCAGCTCGTCGAGCTTTTTCAGCGCCTCGTCGATTTCCTGCGCCCGTTGTTCGGCGCTCGTCGTCGCGGCCTTGTGAGTTTCGTACTGATTTTTCTCGGTATCGAGCTCCAGATCGAACAGCGCCGCCAGGTCGCGCGCCGCGCCTCCCCCGCCGCCTCCACCACCGCCGCCCGCTGCGAACGCCACCTGAATTTGCCGGAAAGTCGCTTCGGCGCGCAGCAGAAATTGCAGAGCCTTCTGCTCGTTCGGGATGGCGTCCTTCCACTTCTGCTGCTGCAACTGTTGCGCCGCCGGCGCCATGGCATTCGATGCCGCGATCATATCCTTCTGGAACGCGCCGATGGCCTGCACTTCCTCGGTCAGCTCGCGCGCCTGCAAGCGGCCGGAAAGCGTCATGGCCTGATCGTGCAAGGTAGCTTGGGATTGCGACAGGAGCTTGGCGATATCGGCGGCCTGCTGCGCCGTCGCGTTCTTGTCTCCCTGTTGCTTGAACGTCGCGGAAATGATTTCCTTCTCCCGCTGCGAAATCTGCGGATCGCTCCCGCCGCCGCCGCCACCTCCCCCACCGCCGCCCATCGCTTGCGATTGCGAAAACTCACGCTCGAACGGATCGGCTTGGATGAACAGCATGTCGGTGTGTGACTCGGCGTTGGCGTCTTTGGCCGTGGCGTAGACGCTCACCAGATCGCCGGGAACTAGTTTGAAATCTTCCAGAGCAATAACGGCCGAGCCGTCGGCCTGCCGTTCGCCATTGCGCTTGAGCAAATCGACTGCAACCTCAGGGCCGCCGTTCACCGAATAATGCAGCGTGACGTCCTTGAGCGCGTAATCCCCGGTGGCCTTGGCCGCGACGGTCACTTCTTCGATCGGGCTGGCGTGGAAATCGGCCCGCGGACGCACCATCGCAATCTGAGGCGGATTAGCTTTGCGGGCTTCGATGAAGAAATCCTCGCTCACGCGGACCGGCTGGCCATCCTCGACGCCCGCGACGTGGTAGACGCCGTCCGTCTTCATGCTGATAGTCCCCCGATAGACGTTGTTCTGGCCGGCGGTGGACTTGATTTCCGCGAGCTGGATCTTCTGCCCGTCATCGAGCTGGAGCTGGCCGCTCTGAAGCGGCCGGTCGGTCGAGACTTCGAGCTCGGCCTCAGTGCCCATGACGGCGCGCAGATCGCCGCCGCGCTCCTCGATGTCGGGCGGCTGACCGGTCCAGGCGGGATAGTGATAGGTGACGCGAATCTGCTTCACCTCCGGCAAATTGGTGACCCGAATGTTGAAGTGCTTCGACTCCATCGCCCCGGCGGTGACGTAGTATTCGACATTCTCCGGCAGGCTGGCGAATAGGAATTGATAGCCGCCGGCGAAATTGCCGGCCGCCTGCGCCTGCATGGCGATCTCTTCCCACTTGGAGGAGCTTTGAAAGCGGGCGTGCAGCTTGACGCTGGGTGACCGCAGGCCGATGGGGAGCGCCGAAACCACCTGATCGGCATGGCGGCGCACGACAGCGTCGCCGGGAGTCACGCGCAACTCGTAGATCGCGGGCTTGTCCTTATGCTCGCCGGTCCACAACAGCGAAGCGCCGTAACCGAGAAAGCCCGGTCCGGCGGCAATCATCCAGATCAAGATGACGAGAGACCCGGCGCTCACGCCCAGCGACCAGCGAAGCTGGCGGTCGGTGACCAATTGCTTAGGCTCGGCGGATTGAGCGACGCCGAGAGTATCCGCGGCCAGGAGTTCGATAAATGGATCTTGACCGTCGCGCTCCGCGAAGGTGATGAGGCGTTCCTGGAATTGCGGGAAGGCGGCTTCGGCGGTTCCCACCGCGCGGCGGCGGGTCAAGCGGCGCAACGGCAGGGCCAATCCGGCACCAGCGGCGATGGCCAGCGCGAGAATCAATACGAAACGCGCGGCGGGCACGCTGCCATGCGAAAAGGCGAGCGCATTGGCGATCGAGACCAGCACCAGCGTCGCGAGCAAAGCGCTGCCGGTGAATATGGCCGCACCGCGCAGCATGGTGCTCAACCGCAGACGTTTTTCCAGTTCCGCAATGTAGGCGTGCAGTTGTTCGCGGAGACTCATGGAACCTCCACCAGCAGCGTTGACACCATAAAGGATATCGCACCGGCGAAGAGGAGTGGGCTGCCCACCACAAAACTGGAATGGCCCGGCCGCAGCTCCAGCCTTCGCTAAACATTTCATGACCAAAATGTCGATGTGCAAAACACGAGGCGCGTATCTCCGTAAGCCTTTTTGGATCACGGACATTGGCAAAATAATGCCCGTGTGCCAAACTCGACGCGTGTTTTTCGATAAGGCCCTTAGGATCAAGGACTTCCCAAGGGATGCGTTTTAAGGCCCTTTTAAGCGCTTCCGAGGGGTAAGGTAAGGGGTGCTGACCCGACGCAGCCTGGGGCCTCCTAGGCCCCTACAAATGGAAATGGCTAATCACGATTCCGCGTATTTTTAATTCCCCGCGGCTCCGGGAAGCGTCTCCTCGGGAAGTCTCTCTAAACGAGATTCGGGAACGGTCGTCGTCACTGACGGTTTCTCATGAGGGTGCACCCGCGCTTCCCGACTCCACCCTACCTTCATACATTTTGCGAATGTGGGCGAAGACGGCCGCGAATTGATCTAGCCGGAATTGGTTACGAACATACGGTATGCCCTTGCTCCGGGCTAATTCATATCGAGCCTGGCCAACGCTGAAGGGCGATACGCGCTTGTTCTCAAAACGTGAATCAAAAAGCTCATTCCACGTCACTGGGCCGGTCGCGATAATCGGAAGTGTTTCCTCCAGTTCCTCAACCGACATGAGGGTAAGGGGCTTCACATCAAGCCCGGCGATCTGCCCCTGAAATAATTCGTTGACGAAGGCATTCACCAAAGGGGCCTCTAAGCTGGCGTCAGCTACTACAACCACGGGGTACACGGCAGCCTTCTTTGGTCGGGATTCAGTCCTTCCCAAGAGGGTCGCGATCCGGCCGGTTCGGATCGCTTCCGTTGCGGACGCGAGCTGTCGAATGGCCTTCTGTTTCCCTTTTTGGTTACTGAATAATTTCTTCTTCAGTTCTTTACCGAGGAGCGTTGCATCTCGGGCGTATTTGACGTTATGCGGCAGTAGAAAGTGTTTGAACTCAAAGACAAGGATGAAATCTCCGAAATCGAGTAAGGCGTCAAGTTGTCCGCCTTCGAACGGAATGTCAGTTTGAAGTATCCGCGCAGAAGGAGGATAAAAGTGCTGCAGTAGCTCGAAAAGCGAAAGCTCAAAGATGCGCCCCCAGAGCGATAAGAAGTCTTCGCGCAAATTGCGCGGGAACGTGAATAAGAGATCGAAGAAGAGACCGCTAGAGAGCAGTTCAGCGAGGAACTGTAGGTCCAAGACGATGTACCTGCCAGCTTCGACAGATAGCAGTGGATGCTCCCGAAGCGCCACAAAATCGGTGATAAACTCCGAGCTACTCATCAAATCTGCGTAGCGATCACGCGTCCAAGGCCCGCCACCCGTCAGGCGATCACGTAAATCTGCGAGCGGAAGACTCGTCTTTACGAAGAACCGCTCAAGCAGTAAACGCGGAAATCTGACCTCCGCTAGAAATTGATCGATGTCCACGGCAATGGCGGAGCTGTTCCTTAGAAGTACGTCGGCCGGAATGTTTCTCGCGTAGCTGTACAAACCAAACGCGGCGGCAAGAAATTCATTAAGGAGGAGACCGCCGAACCGAAGGTCGGAAGAGACAATCCCGAGCGCCGACTTTAGTGCCACAACCTGGGGATCCGCGCCCCCGAGATGTTCAAGCATCCGGTACATCCGAGCCATCCCATAGGCGAGATCACGAGTGTTGGTCAAATCCCATGTGGGTATGAACTCTGCGGCAAACTCCAGGTCGGTAGGAGCCGATGTACGCGCCTGAAATCGCTTGTCGCTGATGAATTCATTCGCTCGCAGAATCAAATCACCAACGTGGTGTTCACTCGTTGGCCCAAGAGCCGCTGAGGGCCCGCCCGCTCCGAGCATGCCCTTCAGGGCTACAAGAACTCCGACCCGATTGAAAATGAAAGAATACGTGGGCTGAGGCGTCGAGGGATCGCTGGGAGGTCGCGGACTAAACTCCGGTCGGACGTAGTGGTCAACAGCCGCTTGCTCCACGCCGAAGTCCGGCCGAGACTCCAGCAGAATGTTAAGGCCAGCTAAACGATATATAGTCTCGATCGAATCCGCTGCATGAAGGTCGTCGTACAGATGGCCCGCGGATGATGCGCCTCCAGTGATGTCGGCATAGGTCAGTGGAACAATGACTTCCGCGCCGGTAGTTGGCCGGACTTGAGGGTTGATTGGCAAAAACAGGCCAAGGCGTGGTCCTGCTACGCGCTCATAGATCGTGGCTAATTCAACAGGCGTCCAGCGCCTCATTGTTCTACCTTGCAGTTGTTACTTTGGCGCCGCCATGGCCCGTTCGAGCGCTTCCCGGATGAGACGCGTATAGGGGATGCCGCGCACCTTGGCCCGAGCCTTCACCGCCTCCAGCAACTGCTTCGGCACGCGCATGTTGATCTGCTCGTCTTTTTTCTCGAATTCAAACCGCGCCGGTTTAAACCGCGAAAAATCGAGATTGGAGAGGTCCTGCGCGAGAAACGCCTCAGCTTGCCGATCGGTTTTCAGGCGTGGCACTTTCTTCTTCATACGCTGCAATCTCCTTGGCGTGCATGTACCGGGCCGTCACGGGACGGATGAGGCGGCGTTGGTCCTTCGTCCGTATCGTGAAGGCCACGAATACATACCGCCCCGCGTTCCCTCTTCCCACCGCGATCAAGCGGTCTTCGTCCATCGAGCGCCGTGGGTCCGGCGCGACGCGCGGTCCACGCCAGAACAGATCCTCAATCTCCATGACCGAGACGCCGTGCTTTTGACACTTCGCCCGATTGCCCTCATCCCAATCGAATCCGCTGACTCGTAAATTCATCGTAGCACGAAACTAGACAATTGTATATACAGACGGTCAGTCGCAAGCCTTGTGTGCCTGGACAAACTCTTACGATTCCTCGCGCTGGGTTCCGAGGTAGCGGCTCGCCAGCGCCGATTCTGCAACGGCGGAAACGAGCAATAGCAGCATGACGTACCACCAGATGGTTTCCGGTATTTTTTGAGGCGCCGGCGGAGTCTTGGTCGGAGTGCTTGTTGCACCGGGCGTCGTCTGATTCGGGGTCTGACCGGGCGAGGAACCGGGAGCTGCCGCTTGTTGTCCGGAAGCTTGTTGGGTAGATTGGCCGCCCTGCCAGAGGGCCAGCACATCGTCGGGGATCACGTCGAGGTTCGATTCCTTGGGATCCGGGTTAACGCCGACCTCATCCTGGCGTCCGTCGGCGAGGCGCAGCTGATAATAACCGGCCTCGGTGAGCTGGAACGATTGCGCGGAAGCGGCCTCGGTCAGCGTAAGCGGGCGCTTCCCTTCGGGGTCGGTGACCTCGACACCTTGCGTGCGTTCCCTGGCGGATTGTTCCCTGGCGTTGCGCAGTTCGAGGTAGGCGTCCACGGGGCGCGCGCCACCCCGGCGCTCGCTGCCGGCGAGATACCGCGCGGTCTGCTCGACGAAGGGGACGAAGGCGGGATTCAAAGGAAAATCGTTGGTTAAATTGTCGAGCCCGGAGGTGAGCAGCACCACGCGGCCCTCGCCGATGCGCTTCTCGAGCAACAGCGGCGTCTGATCGCCCAGGCGCACGATCACGCGCGCGGCATCCGGACCCGCGCCGGGATCGACGTTGAGCGCGTAGAAAAACTTCACGCCCGGCCAGCCGTTGGCCTTCGCCACGGAAGGATGCGAGGAGTCGCTCGCGCCGGCCGCCATGTAGCGGTCGGGAACGCGGCTGTAATCGCGGGTTTCGATGATGTGCGCGCCGAAGATGGGAATCTGCGAGCGGGCTCCGGCGGAGGTGCCCGCGGCGATCAGGAGGCCGCCGCCGGAGCGCACGTACACGGTGAGCGAATTTTCCAGCAGCGAGGGCACGGTGTTGACGTCGGAGAGAACGATGAATCCATAGTTGGACGGCTGGCGGTCGGCGGCTTCGGTGACGTTGATCGATTCCAGGGCAAAGGCCGATTGCGCGGCCGCGGAGAGTGCGGCGCTGACGTAGAGCGGCGAACGAGTGTCGTTGTAGTTATGGATCAGCAAAACTTTTTGCGGGTCGGAGCGTTGGACGGCAAAGCGGCGCAGGTCGTCGGCGGCGAAACCGTCTGCGCTGTCGAGCTTGACCTCGCAGCGGCTGAAACCGTAGGGCACGACGAGGGATGGGAAGTCGACGGTGGCGCGTCCGTTGGCGGGGACCGCGACGTTCTTCGTCGCCGTGGTCTTGCCGTTCACGACCAGCGACACGATGCGTTGCGCGGCGGGTGTGCCATAGCCCGCGATCACGGCTTGCATGTGAACGGGCTTCGCGTCCTTGCCCCACACTTGTCCGGGGGCGTCCACCGATTCGACGGTCCAGTTGGGCTGCGCCTTGGTGGCGACGGCATGCGTCAACAGTTTGACGTTGCCGGGTAGCGCCATATCGGAAAAGGTGGCCGCCAGATCGGCGCGCTGCATGTCGCTGAACAGATGCAGCTCGATGGGAGTGTGGACCGCCTCGGCCATGGCGCGCACGGCGCGCGCCAGCTCGCCAAAGTTCCCGTGACCATCGCCGGGCTGGATGGCTTGCACCGCGGCCCGCAGTGCCGATTGATCCTGAATGGGTTGGGTCATCAGCCGCAGCGTCGAGCCAAACGCCGCCACTTGGGCCCGCGCGGCTCCTTTTCCCGCCAATACGTTCATGGCCGCGTCCTTGGCGTCGTTCAACCGGGTCCCGGCGCGCATGCTGAACGAGTTGTCGACCACTAACAGCACCAGCCGGTTGCTCGCAAGCGCGGCCGGGTTGCGGTTGATGAAGGGATCGGCGAAAGCGAGAATCAACAGGACGAGCATCAGCAGCCGCAGCGACAGCAGCAGGATGTGGTCGAGCCGGCGATGGCGCGTCGAGCTGACGACGCGCGATTCGTAAAGCATCAGCGACGGCACCGGCTTGGGCGGGGTTCGGTGCCGCTTCAACAAGTGCAAGTAGAGCGGAAGAGCGACCCCGGCCAGACCGGCGAGGAACCAGGGCGCGAAGAGTCCCATCTAATTGCGATCTCCGTCGCAAGCGAGAATGGACGGATTGAGGAAGCGCTGTTCCATAAGTGCCGTGCGTTGTCAGCTATCCGCCCATGGGCACCGCCACTAACGCCCGATGCCCGAGAGAACTCCGATTATAAGCGAACGTTGCCTATCATACGTTCCGGGTTTTGAATAACCCGGCGCTACCGCCTCAGCGAAAGCTCGAACTGGACACCTTCCGTTTTTTGCAACGCAGTGAGGATGTTGGAAAGATTCGCGGCAGACGGGCTGCCCTTGGGCCCCAGCATGCGCATCAGGCTCTTGGCGGGTATGCGTGTCCGCTTCTCGAGGTCCGGAAACCCGACCGTCGCATTGACGTAATCGCGCAGAACGGCTTTGCCGGTTTCAAGATCGCCGTTGATGACGCACTCGACCGCCTCGCATAGAAGCGCTTGACGGAAATCGGGGTCGCGCTGGGCCCGCGCCCGGATGGTGTCCTTGAAGTCGTGAGTTAGGGCCAAGATTGCTCCTGTTTCTTTCTTCGTTTATAGGCGGCCCAGCATTCCCGCGCCGCCGCGATGTCCGCCTGCTGCCGCTGTTTCGTACCGCCGCCAATTAGAATCACAAAGTGTTCGCCATCCTTGCCGAAGTAGACGCGATAGCCGGGGCCGAAATCGATCTCGTATTCAAAGACGCCCGAACCAACGCTCTTGACCTTCGAGAAATTCCCTCGCTCCATCCGAGCGAGCGCAATCGTTACTTTGGCCGCAGCCGCCGCGGCCAGCCCTTCGAGCCATTGGGCGAAACGTTTGTTTCCGTTTTCGTCAATGTAGCCGCGAAGCTCGATCACTCAGCTCATGGTAACAAATATGTTACCGAGCCCGGGAAAAGGCCCCTCTTCCCGACACCGGACACCCGGCTCCCAACCATTCCGTCAGCGTCTCCGAAAGCTCTCCAACGCTTCAACATAACTAGTGATGTAGTATCGAACGAAGCCCGCGTCGTCGCGACCCGCTTTCAAACGATCCCCCACTTCCGCCTTAGCCACCATTCGGAAAAACGCAGGAGCACCAAGACCAGAAAGACCAGCGGCAAATTCCACAGATCCTTGGTCTCGCGCGACGTCACGCCCGCCTCGGAAAAGGGAATGCCGGCGGCGAGCTTGCCGAGGTCGGCGGGCTTCCAATATTGCCCACCCGTCTGCGACGCCAGGCGTTCGAGCAGATCACGATTCTGTTCGGTGTGGAAATTCTCGGCGACGCCGTCCATGCGCTGAAAAGTGAGTACGTCGCGTCCCAATTCCTGAAACTTGCCGGTCTTGGGATCCGCGTGCTGGGCCGTGACCTCGGTGAGATACGCGCCGGTCCTGGGAGCGGACCACGTCGCTTGGAACTGGCCGGGGCTATCGGCGACCGGCGTCATCTCGACCAGGGCAGTGACGCCGCTGGGGCCCAGGATATGCGCTTCCACCTTGGCGTCGGGCGCGGGGTTGTACACTTGATCGCGAACGTCGGCTGTGATCGTCGCGGCGCCGTTGTCGAGCAGCACCTGTGCGGGAACGGACGCCACGACATGGCCGGGGGTATCGGAAACCAGCCAGCGCAGAAGCTGCTGCCAGAACAAATCGTGCGCGGTGTCGCCCAGCGGCGAGCTCATCTGCCAACGCCAACTGCCTCCGGTGGCCATAATCGAGGTGCGGCCTCGGCCGAAGTTTTCCGTGATCAGCAATGGCAACTTGCGGCCTTCGGGAGTAATCATGTTCGCGAGAACGGCCGCCCCCGGCTTGGGAGCGCCGGGATCTTGATAGTCCATCAGGTAGGGCAGCTGCTTCCACTTGGCGGCGTTGGCGGTGGGATCGTCCACCAGGCGGGTGATAATGTTATCCACGCCGGCTGGCGCCAGTTCGGCCGTCGCATGGGTGGTGCCGCTCTTCGGATCGGCCTCGCGATGAAACGTGCCCGCCTGGGTTGGCAGCGTCGCCGGCATCAGATCGGTAAGCTTCGAAGCGTTCCAGCCGCCATCGGCCATAGCGAACTGGCCGCCGAGCAGCAACAGCCCGGCACCGCGGCGATCCACGAATTCGCGGATCAATTCCTGCTGGGTGGGATTGAAATAGCCGGCTTCCACCGACCCGACGATCAACCCCTGGTACGCGAAAAGATCCTCCGGGCGGGAAGGAAAACCTTCGGCCAGCTCTTTGGGATTTGAGATTCCCTGACGGTAGATCTTGTTTTCGCTGGTGCGAACCATCGAGACGATCTCCACCATGCGGTCGTCCTCTTCGGCCTGGCGGATGAACTTATATTCCCAGCGTGGCTCCCCTTCGATATAGAGGATGCGGCGTTGTTCGGAGCCGACGTTCACCACGCGGGTTAAGGCGTTGTTGGCCGCGTTCTCCTCGCCGGGGAGCGGGGCCGCCGCGATCTGAAGCGTTCTCGCGCCGGCGCCTCCGATGTCGAACATCAAAGTCTCGGTCTGCAGGTTGCCATCCGGCCCCAGCGTGACGCTGCGAGCGGCCAGGACCTTGGCTTGGCCGGTGCTGACATCGCGCACCGTTAGTGCGATCTTGGCGCCCGCGTATCCACGTTGATGAAAGGTGATCTTAGCGGCGATGCGGGAGCCGGCCAAGGCGCGCGGGGCGACGACGGCATCGTCCATCTCGACATCATGTGCGGCGCGCTCGCGTCCGAAGCCCACGGTGTGAACGGGAATGTGGCGGGCGCGCAGCGCGCTGACCGCCTCCGCGCTAATGCCTCCAGTGTTGTCGCCGCCGTCGCTGAGCAGCACCACGGCGCCGATGGGCAGGTCGGAAGTCTCCTCGCTCAACTGCTTGAGGCTGTCACCGAGGCGCGTCGAGGGCGCGTTGGGTTGCAGATCCTTGAAGCTGTCGACGCGGGCGGGCACGTCGTCGACGCGGTATAGACGCGTTTGAAAGGAGCGGCTGAGGCTTGCGAGGACGCCGTTCTGAAGAGCGTTCACCGCTTGAGCTTCGCGGGTGACGCCGTCCTCGGAGATGGCCATGCTGCGCGAGTCGTCCACCAACACCGCGATGATGTTTTGTTGCGGCTTCAACTCGGCGACGGTGATCGCAGGCTGCCATAGCAGTACGAGCACAAGCGCGGCGAGCAGAGCTTGCAAGCTCCAGATCACCCAGGCTCGCCAACCACGCACGATCGGCGCGGCTTCGGCCATGCGGGAGCGGATCAGCCAGGCGAGACCCGCCGCCGCCGCCATAATCAGCAGCACCAGGATCCACTTCGGCCAGGCGCCCAGCAGGGCAAATTGGCCGCGTGCATAGAGCGACCGCGGATATTTGAAGAAGAACTCGAACATCTGACTCATTGACCGGCTCGTGGGCTGCCCGGGGATTGCAGGGAGAGCGCACAGCGCGAGACGCGCTCGCTGTTTGAAATAATATCGCGTCTGGCTGCTCGCCGAAGGAGGCGAGGGCCCGGCGCGGGCGGGGACGCCCGCCCTACAAATAATTCTTCAATCGATTTCTGACTCACTACGTTAGTGGGTCATAGCGTAGGTGATGTAGTTGAGGACGATGCGAAACGCGAGTCCGGAGAATTTCTCGGGGTAATTCGGGTCGTCGGCCCACTCCCAGGCGTCGCCCAGATGCATGTTGGCGCAGATCGCCACCATGATGCGCCCGTGTTCGTTGCGGATGGCGCGCCACTTGGGCACGTAACCGTCCTTCTCATAAGTGCGGCCCGTCGCGACGTAAACTTCGCTGGGGATCTGAAACTTTTCGTTGATGTCGTAGAGGACGTGATAGATCTCATCTTCGTCCCGGAGATCCTCCACGGGCTCGTTGGGCAGCACCATGCGCATGCCGGCCATGAAACGCTCCCAGTCGTCGGTGCCGTGGAAGTCGTCCACCATCAGAAAACCGCCCTTCATCAGGTAATCGTGCAGGCGCTTGGCCTCCTCGGGCGTAAAGGTCCAGGTGTTCACATCGACGGCGTAGATCCACGGATAGTCGAAGAGGTGGTCGCTATCGGTATCGGTGACATTCAGCGGCGATGGAGAATGGATGTGGGTCAAGCGCCGCAGGGCGATCAGGCAATCGTTATCGGCCTTGGGAAAATCCCTGGACCAACCGCCCCCGAAGAAGCGAAATCCGCTGCCGCCACCGGCTGAATTGTACATCAGGCGGGTCCAATAAAACTCCGAGGGAATGGCCGGTCCGTCGTAGTAACTCCGGCGGCGGTAGCCTCCAAATTGCAGTGCAAACAGCCCGACCGTGAGCGAGAGCAGGAGGGGAAGAGCCGCCAGGCGGCGCACCAGCTTCATGGATAAGTACCTCGATGTTACTTGAAGAGTATCAAAACCGCGGCAGCATCTCCAGCGGTGAGGCCTTCGCAAGAGTGCGAGTGCCGCGCCACATCGCCGAGCGAACGAGCCTCATTTGGCTAGAAGCGATGCGGGCGGTACCATATTCGAAGGCTGGTTTGTTCATCTCTGATGCGGGATTGATCATGCACAGACGCGACTTTCTCAAGATGGCCGGGGTAGCGGCCGCGAGCGGCGGGCTGGTGGGCCAGCCGCAGCAATCTTTTCTAGGGCCGTCCGCCGGCACCGAAGACGTAGCCAAGACCGATTTCACGCTGCAGATCGGGCCGGTCACGGTCGAGCTCGCGCCCAATCGCATTCTCAGCACCGTCGGTTACAATGGGGCCGTGCCGGGGCCGCGCCTGCGGATGAAGGAGGGCGTGCCGGTCACCGTCAATGTGGTCAACGACACCGACGTCCCGGAGTTCGTGCATTTTCACGGATTGCTGATTCCCTCCGACGTGGATGGATCGGAGGAAGAAGGCACCCCGGTCGTGCCCGCGCACGGAAAGCGCAGCTACAAGTTCACGCCCACGCCGGCCGGCACCCGCTGGTATCACACGCACACCATGTCGATGGACGATCTGCACCGCGGCAGCTTCACGGGGCAGTTCGGCTTTCTGATCGTCGAGGGAGCGAATAACCCCGGCCGCTACGATCAGGAACACTACCTGGCGTTGCGCGATTGGGAGCCCTACTTCAGCAGCCAGGCGATGGATAACGACGATCTCGACGCCACGGGCCCGCAACCGGAAAGGCCGGCCGTGATGGATACGCGGCAGCCCGGCCTCGAGGTGCAGGCCGATATTTATTCATTCAACGACAAGGTGCTCGGCGCGGGCGAGCCGATCCGCGTGAAGCCGGGCGAGCGCGTGCTGTTTCATTTTCTGAATGCGAGCGCGATCGAGCTCCGCCATCTGGCGCTGCCCGGTCACAAATTCAACGTGATTGCGCTGGACGGAAATCCAGTGCCGGTGCCGGCGGCCGTGGACGTATTGATGCTGGGTCCGGGCGAGCGCGTCGACGCCTGGGTCGAGATGAACCGTCCGGGAGTTTGGATCCTGGGTGCGCCAGAGGACCCCGTACGCGAAGGGGGCCTGGGCATCGCCATCGAATACGCCAATCAACACGGCCAACCGCAGTGGATGCCGCCGCCGAAATCTAATTGGGACTATACGATCTTTGGCAAGCCGCCCTCGGGACCGGCGCCGATGGAAAAATTGGACATGCTGTTCGAAAAGATTCCGCGCGGAGCGGGCAAATTCAACACCTTTACAGTCAACGGCAAGTCTTATCCCCACGATCAGGAGTTTGTGCTCAAACAAGGCACGCGCTACCGGCTCACATTTCACAACCGCACCGACGACGCGCACCCGCTACACCTGCATCGCCACCAGTTGGAGATTGCTGAGATTTATGGCAAAGCCACGTCCGGCGTTATTAAGGATACGGTCGTGGTACCCACCTATGGGCGAGCGAGCGTGGATTTCACGGCCGACCAGCCGGGGCTGACGCTGTTTCACTGCCATATCCAACAGCACATGGATTACGGCTTCAAGGCGCTTTTGCGCTACTCGTGATCGGTGCCCCGAGCTATTTTGCGGCCACCACTCCGCCCACAGTCGCCGATCCGGTTCCGCTGCACCCGTTCCCGCCATATCGGAGAAACTTCTGGATGCGTTTTGCGGTATCCACTTCCCCTGTATAGATGTTACCCTTGCTGTCCACGCTGACCTGATGCAGGTAGTGGAAGTCCCCAGGCATCCGGCCGCTGTGCCCAAGCCTGCCCAGCTCCTGCAGATTGCTGCGGTTCAGGATGTAGATGGTCATGTTGGCGTTGTCGCCGACATACAGGCAGCTCTGCGTCTTGTCGGTTGAAAAGTTAATCGAAACGGCCGTCCCGATGATGTTGGTGTGCTCGCTGATGGATTGCTCGGCGACGAAACCGCATTTGCCGGCCTCGCCGTTGGGATTGCTGCACGGCTTGCCGAGCGCGGGATCGTTCTTATCGAACACCTGAATGCGATCGTTTCCGCGATCGCACACATAGATCTTGCCGTCGCTCGCGATCTTCACGCAATGCACCGGGTTCCGGAAGAACGCGGGCTTCTTGTTGCCCTTGGTATAGTCGGCGATCCACGGCCCGGCGGCCTGGGCGGCTTTGTCGTCGACGGGATTGTTTCCATAGGCCCCGAAACTGCCGATATATTTGCCGGTATTGGCGTCGGCGATCAGGATGTGGCGGTTTCCGTAGCCGTCGGCGACGTACAGGCGGTTGGTTGCGGGATCCACCACCATGTCCGCCGCCTGATATAGCAGCGGGGTGTCGTTGGCACCGCCACGGGTGTCGTTGCTGTTGGGTCCCTGCGGGCTTCCGCCGATCCTCATTTTGAAATTGCCGTTCATATCGAACTTCAGTACAAAGCCGTCGCCGCCCTCTTTGTTGGTGGCCCAAGGCGGCTCTTTTCGGCCCGCGCCGCCCCGGCCGTTGCTGGCCGCGGCATTTCCGGAGAGCCACACGTTGTCGTTGTGGTCGACATAAATACCGTGCTCGGTGCTGGGCCAGACGCAGCCCGCCTCCGCCTTGCATTTCCCGCCCAGGAAACCGGGATCGGAGGGACCGCCCCAGGCGCGGAGCAGCTTGCCCTCGGAATCGAACTCCAGAACCGAAGGGGCGGCCTTGCAGCAATCCGCGACCGCGCCATACGCGCGCGGCTGGCCGAGGCCATTGACCGGCTGACCCTTCTCATCGGCCGCGCCCGGCACCGGCCCTTCGAGCCCGGCTTCGTCGGTGGTCATGGTGCGCGCCCGGTTGTAGACCCACACGTGGTCGTGCTGATCCACGTACAGCCCGCCGATCTGGCCCAGCAGCCAGTTGTTCGGCAGCGGCTGCGGCCAGGAGGGGTCCACCACGAAACCCGGTGTCTTGCCGGCGGGCGATGCGTTGTATACGCCCGTCTTTTTGAAGAGCCGGTCAAGAGAGCCGCTGTTCTTCAGGACATTGACATCGGAATCGGCGGCGACGGCCAGGCTGCTCAGGGTCAATACCATCGCCGGCAGTACGGACGACCTTTTGCGGTGGATCATCGTTGTGGTCCTTTCAACACGCGCCGCAAGGAGCGGCGTAGCGAGCCGGTCTGCACGGGCAGAGCCGGATAGAGTATATAACAGCCGGATCGCGCTGGCGGACCGCGCTTTCATGGCCTGACGGCCGGATTTCGTAGGCGGCGGGCAGAAACGCGCTTTGAACCGTGGGGGATCACCACGGGGGGATCAGCCCAGCAAAGCGATGGCGCGGTCACGCGTACTTCGCGCGAGCCCGACACCGGCCGTGAAACGCTGATCCGCCAACTTTTCCTGCGTTGCGTCGCCTCCCGATTCCGCGTATCCCTGAAAAAGTTTGGCGTATAGCTGCTTGACTAAGTCTTCGTAGGCGGACTGAATGAGCGTCTGATCCGGTTTCATAGCACACCATTCTATAGGATTGTCCCAAGACGGCCGCGGGACAGCACCTCGACGGAGGCCGGCGCACAGTGGCGGGAAACGCCGAGGCCGAGGCGCTACGCTTTCGCTGGCTTCTTTCGCTTCGCCGCCCAATAGGCCTTCATGCGGTCCGCTTGCGCCTTTCGCTGCGCCGCGCTCTGGCGTCGACGCTTTCTCGTGGGAGCAGCGGCTACGGGGGCGACCATCGCGGATTGAGTTTTCGGCGGTCTGCCCCGCCGCTTCGCGCCCTGGAGGGCCTCGATAGCCCGGTTCAATTTGTCACGTTCTGCAATCAGCAGCGCTACGATGTGCTCGGTAGGCATAAGTTTTAAGGTTAACACGACCATCAAACGGGATTTCGCCGCATTAGGAAACGCATGCGGGTCCGGCTACTGAAACGGCGTAGCCATTGCGGCTTTCGTGGTCGGCTTGATCTCGACGCGATAAGCCTGGTATATGACATTGCCCAGATTCTCGACCGAATGGAGCGGCTGGCTGCTGGCGTCGTAGGTCACCTGCATTTCTTTGAGCTCCGCCCGCGGCGTCTTTTTTCCGTCCGGCGTGAGGCGTTGGGACGGAGGCAGCCGGAAATACACCACTACGGCCGGCCACGTGTGGGTATGCCACGGCTCTTTCTCCCCGGGGGGCACGTGGACGCTCAGCACCCGCACGTACGCGTTTTCGAGAACCACGGAGATGTTCGGGTCGCGCATTTGTACAGGGTCGCTGGCGGGCAGTTCGACGGGCGGCGCCGGCTGGCAATCCACGTTCTTCATCTCGATCAGGAGATTGTGCCGGTCGCGATCGCTGCTGGCATAGCCTTTGGCCGGACCGCCCGCCGACCACCGGATGTTCACCGTTTTCCACGGCTCATGCAAGCCGGAGGTTTGCTCGAAGAACACGCTCGGCCAGAAATGCGTATGGGGAATCTCTCTGGAGTGCAGGGGGACGGTGGCCTCGATCACGCGCACGGTGTCGTTCTCCAGGATCACCTTGTGGTTCTCCGGCGCCGCCGCCACGGCGTCGGCCGAGTCCGGTTTAATTTGTCCGCAGCCGACCGCTTGTAAGCCGGCCGGTAACAGGAAGGCGCAGGCCGCCGCGATCCCAATCGAAGACGTGAGCCAAGGTTTATTCCGTTGCATGCGGCAACGATCTTATCATTATTGACCGCGCATCGGAGGGCATCGGCGTTTCGGTAATGTTGTCTCAAAGGCAACACTACCGGCGTTTCGGAGGGGCGCATCGGCGATCCGTCGCGCGCTACCATGAGCAGGACGAGTCCCCGTCCATCCTATGAACACCGCACGCGAGCGCGTCGATTGTCAAAGCCACGTGATCTCTCCGGAGTTTCTCGCCTTCCTCGAAAAGCGTCCCGATCCGCCGCACATCGCGACGCAGAATGGCGCGCGGATTCTGATCGTGAACGGGTGGCGGCGGCCGGTGCTGCCCAAGATCACCGACATCGCGATGAAGCTCGCCGACATGGACTGCGCCGGGATTTCAATGGCCGCGTTGAGCATGAGCGATCCCGGGCCGGAGCTGTTCGGCTCCGACGCGGTCGCCATCGCGAGGATGAACAACGACTATCTTTCGAGCCTTGCGCAAGCGCACCCGGCGCGCTTCTTCGGACTCGCGGCTTTACCGTACGGGTCCCCCGATGAGATCTTGAAGGAGATGGACCGCGCGCTCGCAAAGCCCGGAATCAAGGGCATTCTGCTGTTCTCGAATCTCAACGGCCGCTTCCCCGATCAAGAGCCCATGCGCTCGCTGTTCGCCGAGGCCGAGCGGCGTGGCACTCCGGTGGTCCTGCATCCCGCGCGTCCCGTGACGCTCGAGCTCTTGCCGGATTTCGACATGGTGGCCTCGCTCGGCATGATGTTCGATACGACGATCGCCCTGTGCCGCCTGATCCTGAGCGGTGTTCTGGAGGAGCATCCCAACCTGAAGCTGGTGTGCCCGCACGTAGGCGGCGTGCTGCCGTATCTGATCGGGCGGCTGGATTATCAGGTGCTGGCGCTCAAGCGCGGCGGCGGACGGATCACGCGGCCGCCCCGTGAATACCTGAAACGCGTGTGGTTCGATACCGTCACTGGCATCGGTCTGGGCATTCAGTTCACCAAGGATTTCGCGGGCGTGGACAAGCTGATGTTCGCGAGCGATCATCCGTGGATCGATCCGCAGTACAACATCGACGCGCTCGATAGCGTCGCGATGACCGAGGCGGAGCGCCAGCGCGTTTATTCCGGCACCGCGCGCGAGTTGTTCGACCTGTGACGGCGGCCTCGCGCATGATGAAGCGTGTCTGTGTTTTCTGCGGGTCGAATCGCGGAGTCCGTCCGGCGTATACCGCAGCCGCGGAAAAACTGGCGCGTTTTCTCGTCAAGCTCGGCATCGGGATCGTCTACGGCGGCGGCAATATCGGACTGATGGGCGTCCTGGCGGATACGGCGATCATGGCGGGCGGGGAAGTGACCGGCGTGATCCCCGAGGCGCTGTTCGCGAAAGAAGTAGGACACGCGGGCGTCGCCAATATGCGCATCGTGGGCTCCATGCATGAGCGCAAGGCGCTGATGGCGGAGCTTTCCGACGGCTTCATCGCCCTGCCGGGCGGCTGGGGAACCTTCGACGAGTTCTGCGAGATCCTGACCTGGGCGCAGCTCGGGCTGCACCGGAAGCCGTGCGGCATTCTCAACGTAGAAGGCTACTACGATCCGCTGTTGAGGATGTTCGACCACTCCGTCGCCGAGGGCTTTCTCAAACCGGAATATCGTCTGTTGGTGATCGCGGCGAGCGAGCCTGAGGAGCTGCTCGCCAAGATGCAAAGCTATCGGGCGCCATCGCTCGATCGGTGGATTGAGGAATCGCAGACGTAGATTGTTCGACATGGGGTCCATCCCACCGCGGCGTTACACTTTTTTGAGGAGTTCCAGCAGCTATCAGGAGGCCATCATGAAGTTAAAAATTCTTGCCGGGACGCTCGCTGTAACGATCGTCGCCTGCGCGGCGCTCTACCACTTCGCGAGGCCGTCGGCACATTTTGCTCCCACCGATCGCGCCGTGCACTCCACGCTGCTCTCCGAAAGCGCCGCCAAGACCCTTTTGAACACCACTGAGCAGCATCGTGAATGGGTCAATTTACAAGTTGGCTCGGCGGGCGTGCGCGTTTTCGTCGCCTATCCGTGGCGATCGGACCGCGCTGCCTCGGTCGTGGTGACCACCCGGGGCGAGAGCGCCAGCGCATGGAGCCGTGGCGTCGCGCTCGAGCTGGCAATGGAAGGCTACATCGCCGTAGTGCCCGATCTTCTATCCGGAATGGCTCCGAATGGCGGTGACGCCGATTCGTTCGCGAGCGCGCAGGCCATCGCCGCAGCGCTCGATCGCATGGATCGCGATGAGATCGCCCAGCGTGTCAAAGCCGCGCGCGATTACGCCAGCTCGCTTCCCGCCGCGAGCGGCCAGACCTCGAGCGTCGAGCTCGACCCGGCCACGGGCCGTCTGATCGCAAATGTCGATGCGCCTCTGGCCGGCCTCCGGTCAGCCTCGTTTTCTCTCAGCGCGGAGGAATGGCCGAAGGCCATGACGTTCCTCGCGGTTCAGACCAACAATCATCCGATCGCGGGATCGAATCCGAATGTGCCGGAGGATCACGCCATTCATATGGCGATGGGGCATATTGGCGTGGCCCATCCTGGTATGGCCATGGCGCAGGCTGCCAATCAGGCGAAGGGATTTGGCGGGCGCGGCTATCCGATGGGCAAGCAGCCGGAGCTGCCCGCGGGAACTTTCACCGCTCATTCCACCGTCACGAATTCGAAGCTGAAGAAGGAATTCGTGGACATCCCCATGGGCGGTCTGAAGCTGCACACCTGGGTGGAATATCCCGACGGCGACGCCAAGGCTCCCATCGTGATCGTCATGCAGCACGGCCCCGGCATGGACGATTGGCAGCGCGCGCTGGCCGATCAGCTCGCGCAGCAGGGCTTCATCGCGATCGCGCCGGATCTGCATTCGGGGCTCGGTACGAATGGCGGCAACTACGACTCTTTCGGGGGCACCGATGAGGTGATGCGCGCCACCGCCCGGATCAATCAGGACGAGCAGCAGGCGCGCTACAAGGCCGCCTACGAATGGGGCAAGAAACTGGCGCGCTGGAACGGCAAAGCCGCGAGCATCGGCTTCTGCATGGGCGGCGGCAACGCCTTCCGCTTCGGCGCCGACGTTCCCGAGGTGAATGCGGTGGTTTCCTACTATGGAGCGACGCCGAATAAGGACCTGTTGATGAAGGTCAAGGCACCCGTGCTGGCCTTCTACGGCGAGGACGACGCGCGCGTCACGGCGGCGGCCGAACCCACGGCGGCGCAGATGAAGGAGCTCGGAAAATCCTTCGAGTTCCACATCTATCCGCACGCCACGCACGGGTTCCTCGAGTTTCAGGATCTGGCCGGCAATCCCACGGCGACCTCGGATTCGTGGGCGCGAACCGTTGCGTTCCTGAAGGATCACACCAAGTAGTTGGGAACGATTCTCAGCCGCGACTCCGGCCCCCGTGTGCGCTTTGTAAGAATAGTACTCAATGGCTGAGCTCACGGTCGTCGTCCCGACGCTTAATGAGCGCGCGAACGTACCGGTGCTGCTGGAACGCCTGCGCGACGCCCTTCCGGGGATCAGTTGGGAAGCGGTGCTCGTCGACGACGATTCCAGAGACGGAACCGCGGCGCTGGTCCGGGAGTTATCGCGGCGGGACTCTCACGTTCGCATCGTGCATCGGATCGGACGGCGCGGCCTCTCGTCAGCAGTGATTGAGGGGATACTCGCATCGGCGTCGCCCTACATCGCGGTGATGGACGGCGACCTGCAACACGACGAACGCCTGCTGCCGCTGATGCTCGAAAGGCTCAAGACCGCCGGGCTCGACATAGTCATCGGGAGCCGGCATGTGCCGGGTGGCGGCGTGGGTGAATTCAGCCCGGCGCGAGTCGCTCTCAGCGACATGGGGAAGCGGCTTAGCCGCGCGATCTGCCATCACGACCTCCAGGACCCCATGAGCGGGTTCTTCATGCTCACCCGTAGTTTTTTCGACGAGGTGGATCATCGTCTCTCCGGTATCGGATTCAAAATCCTGCTGGATTTGCTGGCCTCCAGCCGCCGACCCGTTCGATTCGAGGAATTGCCGTACACGTTTCGAAAGCGCCTGCAAGGCGAGAGCAAATTGGATACCGCAGTGGCGGTGGAGTATTTGTTGCTGCTGACGGACAAGAGCATGGGCCATGTGATTCCCGTGCGCTACGCGATGTTCGTGGGCGTGGGTTTGCTGGGATTGCTGGTCCACCTGGCGGTGCTGGGTCTCCTGCACTTTCAGACAACCATGCCGTTCCTGGAGGCGCAGGCCATCGCGACCGTAGTGTCCATGACCGGCAATTTCTTTCTGAACAATCTGGTCACCTATCGCGACCGTCGCCTCCGCGGACGAGCTGTTTTGCTGGGGTTCCTTTCCTTCTTTATCGCGTGCGGGATCGGCGCGGTAGTCAACTTCGGCTTGGCCCGGCTTTTATTGATGTCCGGTTCTCCCTGGTATTTCGCCGGGTTGGCCGGGATGGCCGTCAGCTCAGTGTGGAACTTCGGGATGACGGCGGTGTTCACGTGGCGTCGCACGCAGGCCGGTCAAAGCGGCTTCCGTCAGGCGTCTCTCTCAGCGGACCGTGAGGCCCGCGAACTCGACGACGCGGTGTCCCACACCAAGACGCGCTGACCGGTCCCTGTGGAGCGCGGCCGGCTTCCGGCTATACGCTATCTTATTTGCAACCGATGCGCCTTCCGTCCCGCGTGGAATTGGCTTGAGCCCGCACGCCGAGGGAAAGGCACAGGGGTCTTTCGGCTGCGGCGCTTGTTTTCCAAGAGGAGCTGGTCCGCCCGTTCGAAGAATTCGGCGGCCGTTTCGCCAGGCAAATACTCAGCCGCGCCGGCGCCGGCGCTGGCCTCGACGCAGATGCTGCGGCCGCCGGCGCTCAAGCTGAAACTTCCAAATGCGTGCGCCCCGATCCGTTCCGCGCGCTGGTGGGCGGACGCGAGCGAAGTGTCGGGCATGACGATCACGAACTCGTCGCCGCCCCAGCGGCACACAACGTCCGCGTCCCGCACCGCATCCCTCATCCTTTGCGCGACGAGTTTGAGCAGTTGATCCCCCTGGCTGTGCCCGTACCGGTCGTTCACTTGCTTGAAACCGTTCATGTCGAAGACCAGCAGGCTGAACGGGCGGGACGCCTTGATCGCGTCCTCGATCGTGCGCTCCACCTTGCGTCGATTTCCCAGCCCCGTGAGCGCGTCGGTTTCCGCCAATCGCGCCACGCTTTCCAGTTGCTCAACCGTGGTTTCGAATCGTACCTTCTGGGTCTGGGTGCGCTCAATAGCGTGGCGGATGGAGCGCTCCAACTGCTTCCCGTCAATTTGTCCTTTCACCAGATAGTCCGCGGCGCCCGCTTGCATGACCTTAAAGTCGGTTTCCCAATCGTCGAGCCCCGTCAAGAAAATGATCGGAGCGGTGCAGCCGTGGGCGATGGCTGCGTCTAACAACTGGAGTCCGTTGGCCGGCCCGAGACGATAGTCCAGCAGGCACAGATCGTAGCGGTTACATTCGATGGATTCCAGCGCTTCTTCATACGACGGAGCCCAGTCCAAATGGAAGCTCATGCGGGGGATCTCCCGCAGGAGATCGCGCGTGAACACGTAATCGTCTTCGTCGTCTTCGGCGAGCAGGACTTGTAATTCCTGGCAGTCCATTGCAATCCGATTCCCTAGGCGACCGCCTCCGGGCGAGGCAGTTCCACGATTCCAAACCAATAATTGTTCAACACCACGGTCAGCTCCACCAGCGATTGAAAAGTGACGGGCTTGACGATAAAGGAGCTGACGCCCAGGTCGTAAGCCGCCAGGATGTCCTGCTCGGCCTTGGACGTAGTGAGTACGACGACGGGAATCGACCGTAATTTCGGGTCGGCCTTGATTTCCTGCAGGGCCTCTCTCCCGTCCTTCCTGGGCATGTTGAGATCGAGCAGAATCAGACCTGGCAGCGGCGACCCAGCCATCCGCGCGTATTTCCCGCGCCGATGCAGGTAGTCCATCAGATCTTCCCCGTCTTCGGCGAAATCCAGCGGGTTCGCGATGCGGCTTTCCTCCCACGCGTCTTTCACCAACATGCGATCCTCGGGATCGTCATCGGCATAAAGAATCGTAATGGTGCGAGCGGATTTAGTCACGATTTGGTCTCCTGTGCGGCTGGCCTCGATGGCAATGTGATGGTGAAGGTTGCGCCCGAGCCCGGTGCGCTACACGCGGTGACGGTCCCGCCATGGCGCTCGACGACTTTGCGGCAGATGGCGAGGCCGATCCCGGTCCCCTCGTACTCGCTGCGTCCGTTGAGCCGCTCGAAAATGCGAAAAATTCTGTCGGCGTACTTCTGCTCGAAACCGACGCCATTGTCCTCGACGACGATTTGGCACATTCCGGGGGCCGCCACTGTCCCCTTTTGCACTTCCCCGTGGATCTTCACCACGGGAGCCTCTCCGGGCTTATGAAATTTGAGGCCGTTCCCGATCAAGTTCTGGAGCAACTGGGCGATCTGCCCACGGTCGGCGACGATGATCGGCAGCGGGCCCACCTCGACCCGGCCGCCCGTCTGTGTGAGGCGCGATTCCAAGTCCGACAGCACCGTCTGGACGACCTCGGCAAGATCTACGGCCACGAAGGGCTGTCCTTTGGTGGTGACGCGCGACAACGATAGCAGATCGTCGATCAGCGTCTGCATGCGCGCCGCCGCGTTCTGCATGCGCGCCAGGTAATCCGCGCCTTCCGCCGTCAAGGTGTCCGCGCTCTTGGTCCGCAGGCGATCGGCGAAGGCTCGGATTTTCCGCAAGGGCTCCTGGAGGTCGTGAGACGCGATGGAGGCGAATTGCTCCAGTTCCGCGTTGGACCGGGCTAGCGACTCGGTCCGCTTCCGCAGCGCCTCTTCCGCCCGCCTCTGTTCGGTTACGTCCAGCGTGAACGAGCGAATACCCACCGGGTGACCTGTGGCATCGCGCATTAATTTCCGGTAGACTTCCAGAACGAGAACGGTCCCGTCGCGGCGCGTGTAGTTGCCTTCGAAAACGATGGGCACGATCTCGCCCGAGAGCATTTTTTGCATCCGCTCGGCGCTCCGCTCCCGTGCCTCGGGAGGCATGAAGTCCTGGATCCGCCGCCCGATCATCTCGCTTGGCTCGAATCCAAACAGCACGCACTCCGCCTGGTTGACGCGCAGTACGAATCCTTCCCGATCGATCTCGTGGCAGGCGACCGGTGCTTCTTCGAACATGTTGCGGAAACGTTCTTCGCTTTCCCGCAGCCGCGCCTCGAGCTCCCAGCGCTCCGGCGCTTCCGAGGACGCCGCCACTTTGACAGCGCTAGCGGTCCCCACAGCGTGATTTAGATTGTTCAACATTTGTTTAATTAAGGTCGCGCGATTCCTTCCGCCGAGTCCATGAAACCCATCCCTCCAGTGCGGCTGTAATAACTCAGCTATCACGAGGATATTGGTGGCCCGGGACATATGCCATCCGGAGAGGACCCCAGGGGCGCGGAGGAATGCACTGTCATACGTACCAGTACTCAGCTAGACCTCTGGCGCCTGGAGTCCCATCGTGGACGTGCTGGTGAACCTTATTAAAGCGGGCGATCCGTCGTAAGGGATGTGCAGGCTCTGATGGGGCCGCGAGCGCAGACTGCAAGGACGCAGCCCTCGAAGGGAAGGCCGGCCCACGGACTCCAGTATGTTAGAAGCAGCCATCGCCCACCGCCAAGGCCGTCATCGAGGGGGCGGATCGTGTGCAGTTCTCCGAGAGAGATAGTCTGCGGGTCCTCGATCTGCTGGAGCGGTATACCGGCTATGGCGCGGCGCCGCTGCTGGACGCGCCGTTATCCATGCTGTTTCCGCTCGCGACCATCGAAGACCGCGCTCAAGAAAGCCCGGCGATACTGACATCTCCTCAAAGCATTTCGCGGAGTCACGCGCGTTCATGTCCGCGGAGTGTGGCCGAGGGCGCGCGGAACTCAAGCAAGTGCTTGGATCGCGTAGTACAGCGCACCGAACACCGCGACAGCAACAAACCCGATCAGGGCCCACTTTGTCATGCGTTGCCGGGGGGATGTTGCTATCGCATCGTCATGCTTCATCTGCTCTTCGAGGCTGGCAAACATATTTCCCTCCTATAAACGATTAGGCGTTGTAGGCGAGTAAAAGGTTAGCGGCACGCTGAAACAATAAGGCGTTCGTTTGCAGCGGGGTAGTCGTCGGCGTCTGGAGGCCGTGTCGTACACACTGAGTGGCGCATTCCAGCAAGAACTGCTGGCTATTGGTACCTCCGCGCCTGCGTGTTTGACTGCGCATCCGCAACGGATGAAGGAGGCTTCCGTTCCATCTCATGGACCAGACTGGGATTGATTTCGTCCTCCAGGTCGCAATGGAAGTCCCCTCGGTCCATCCGGTCCTGAACCTCGTCGTAGTTGCACTCGCAGACCTGGTCCTTTCAACATCCTACTAGGAGATTTACTATCGGTAGAGGCTTGCAGTCTTGCATCTCGCTTCGCTAGGATTGGGCCTGGAGATAAGCCCATGCCCTTGCCGCGGTTAATGGTAACGTTTGTGTTGTTGATTTCCGGCGCAAACGCGCAGTGGCTGAACTATCCCACGCCGGGAATTCCCCGGTTGCCCAACGGTAAGCCGAACCTTGCCGCCGCCACGCCGCGCGGCGCGGATGGCCACCCGGACCTTTCCGGCGTGTGGATGCATGAGACCACCACGGTGGAAGAAGTGAAGCGTCTCTTCGGCCACCGCTGGGATGACGAAATCGCCGGTTCCATAGCCGGGATGGAGATCGGCACCCAACACAAGTACGGATTAGACATCCTGGCAGACTTCCATCCGCCGGAATCGGCCATGCGGCCCGAAGCCGTGGCGCTGTACCACAAGAGGATGGCCGCGCAGGACCCCTCCAGGGTTTGCTCCGGAGTTCTCGGCTTTCCTCTCGGCGATCTCCTGTCCGAACCAATCAAGATCTCGCAGGCGCCCAAGCTCACGATCATTCTATACGAGGCCGGCTACTTGCATCGCCAGATCTTCGCGGACGGCCGCACGCTTCCGAAGGAATACGATTTCCCGGCTTTTATGGGCTATTCGGTGGGCCAGTGGAGCGGCGACACCTTCGTGGTGGAAACCGCCGGTTTCAACGATAAGACCCCGCTCGACTGGTCGGGTCACTTTCATAGCGACGCACTGCGGGTCACCGAGCGATTTCATCGCCGAAACTTCGGGAACCTGGATATCGAAATGACCATCGACGATCCGAAAACGTTCGTCCGGGCGTTCACCGTCAAGATCCCGCACTACCTTCTGCCGGACGCGGACATCTTCGAAATGTTCTGTGAAAACGAGAAAGACGCGGTCCACCTGCGCAAATAGTGGAGAGCGCGGAATTCGTGAACGGTTTTCGCCCGGGGCGAGCCGTATTCACGTCAAGCGCCGAGTGCATTCCCCATTTTCGAATTGACGTATGATGTCCCAAGGGCCATCCCGAAAGGAATCCAAACCAATGCCGCTTCGCACACTTGTACTCATCGTCGCCAGCGTCGCCGCTGTGCGGGCTCAGGTCACGCAGGATCGCCTCTTGAATGCCGCACATGAGCCGGAGAATTGGCTGACATACGGCGGAGGATTTGGCGGCCAGAGATACAGCACTCTCTCGCAGATCACGCCGGGAAACGTGAAGGATCTCGCGTTGCAGTGGGCGTTTCAGCAACGGTCCACCGAGAAGTTTGAGGCGACGCCAATTGTGGTGGATGGGGTCATGTATTTGACGCAGGCGCCCAACGATATTGTGGCGATGGATGCGGCTACCGGCGAAGTGAAGTGGGTCTACTCCCATTCGCCATCCCGGGAAGCCCGGCCGTGCTGCGGGCGGGTGAATCGCGGCGTGGCGATCTCGGGCAACACGCTCTACATGGTGACGATTGACGCACATATCGTGGCCGTGGACGCCCGTGACGGCAAACTCGTTTGGGATCACGAAGTGGCCAAGCCCACTGCAGGTTACGCTATGACCCACGCTCCCCTTGTTATCAAAGACAAGGTGATCGCCGGCGTGGCGGGCGCCGAGTTCGGTATTCGCGGCTTCATCGCGGCATTTGACGCGGCGACGGGTAAGGAAGCGTGGCGCTTTTACACGATTCCCGGAAAGGGCGAGCCGGGCAATGAAACCTGGGCCGGCGATTCCTGGATGCACGGCGGGGCCAGCGTGTGGGTGACGGGATCGTACGACCCGGAGACGAATTTGACTTTCTGGGGAGTTGGCAATCCCGGTCCAGATTACAACAGCGACAAGCGCGGCGGCGACAACCTTTATAGCGATTGTGTGGTGGCCTTGGACGCGGACACAGGCAAGCTGAAGTGGTACTTCCAATTTACCCCGCATGACGATTTCGATTACGACTCGACGCAGGTTCCCGTGCTGGCGAACGTGAATTGGCAAGGACAGGAGCGCAAGGTGATGCTGTGGGGCAATCGGAACGGGTTCTTTTATGCGCTGGACCGGACCACAGGCAAGTATTTGAGGGGAACTCCGTTCGTCAAAGTCACGTGGACCAAGGGCCTGGACGAAGCGGGGCGCCCGATGCGCATCAATGGCGTCGCGCCCTCGGCGGAGGGCACGGAGATCTATCCGAGCCAAAGCGGCGGCACCAATTGGTTTTCCCCCTCCTTCAGCCCGCACACGGGCCTGTTTTACGTGAACGCGTGGGAGGGCGTGCATGCGACGTTCAACAAAACGGATGTCGAGTTTCAAGAAGGCGAGCGTTTCACCGGTGGCGCGCCCAAGCCAACGCGTCCGGGGCTGCGAGGAGGACAGGTCACGAACAGACGCGAAGAAGACGGCTATGGCGCGGTCAGAGCTCTCGACCCGGTGACTGGCGAGAAGAAGTGGGAGTTCAAAATGGCCGACGTAACTCAGAGTGGAATCTTGACCACGGTGACGGATCTGCTGTTTACCGGCGGGCGCGAGGGGTTCTTCCAAGCTCTCGACGCACGGACGGGCACGATGCTCTGGCGCGTAAACGCCGGAGGAGAAGTGGCGATGGGGCCCATGACGTACGCCGTGAATGGGAAGCAATACGTCGCGTTTTCGGCGGGCGGCAGCTTGTTTGTGTACGGGCTGAGATAGCGCGAAGAAGTTCGGGCCACCCTTTTCCCGATCGCAATTGTACGCGCCCAAGCCGCACGCGCCGCTGGTTAGCCACCGCGCGGATTCACGAAAGTTGTTCTTCCGGGGGTTCTTGCGGTATCCGCCGCCGCTTAGCGCTTGGCCTTCTTTCCCACATCCGGTCGAGGATCCGCCACGAAGCCGTCGCGGTTCGGCATCTTTACTTTCGGCAGGCTCTTGGCATCCATCACCTGGTCGTTTCCGACGATGCCGTTGAGGTTCAGAATAAACGCGACAACCGCGTATACTTCCGGAGGCTTCAGCAGGCCTGGCTGATCGAAGGGCATCGCCCGATTGATGTAATCCCACAAAGTCGTCGCATAGGGCCAAAAGCTCCCCACTGTCTTGAGGGGCTTCGCCGAGTCGAGCGTGCCTTGCCCGCCTACCAACGTCGGCCCCACAGCTCCCTCTCCTTTTTCGCCGTGGCATTTTGCACATCGAGCGGCGAAAACCTCCCGCCCTGCCGCGACCGTCCCAGAGCCTTCAGGCAGACCGCTCCCGTCCGGCGCAATCGCGGAACCCAAGTCGCGGATCTCTTCCGCTGTGGCCGGCCGGCCCACTCCGTACTTGGGCGACTGCGCCGCTATGGTAGCGGCGGCCGTCAGCAGCATTACGCTACGCTTCCACATTGGTCACAGCTCCGTCAGTTTGTACTTTCCAAAACTTGATGCCGTTGAAGTGATACGCGGAGTTGGTCCCGCGGGCGGCGATCAGAGCTTCGCGCGTGGGCTGGACGTATCCGCTTTGGTCGACAGCGCGCGAGGCGATCGTGGCTTCGCTACCGTCAAAGCGCCACGGCAGCCGGAAGCGCGTGAACGCAATGGGAAGCCGCGGCTCCTGCAGTTGCGCTTGCACCCAACTCCGTCCCCCGTCGGTCGTAATTTCGACGCGCTCGATCTTTCCGCGCCCGGACCACGCCAAGCCGGTCAGCTCATACAGACCCGGGCCGGGCAGCGTCTGCCCGCCCGATGGAAACGTGATGACCGACTTCGCCTCCATTTGATAGGTGAAGATCCGCGCCTTGCCGTCCGGCATGAGGTCCGTGTACTTCGCGGTTTCGTCCCTGGCCATGTAGGCCTGGTCGGTGAGCTTCAGACTGTGAAGCCACTTTACGTTTGTGTTGCCCTCCCACCCGGGGATCATCAGCCGCAGCGGATATCCTTGCGCGGGACGAAGCGCTTCGCCGTTCTGCCCATACGCGACTAAGATGTTGTCCATCGCCTTCGCGAGCGGGATGCTGCGCTCCATCCGGCAAGCGTCCGCGCCTTCGGCGATTACCCAGGACGCCCCGGGCCGCACACCGGCCTCGGCGAGCAGCAGCGCCAGCGGGACCCCGGTCCACTCGCTGCAACTGGCCAAGCCGTAGCTTCGCTGCACGTCCGGCCCCGTCTTGGCCGCCCATTCCGATCCACTGTTGCCGCCGCACTCGAGGACCAGCGTTCGAGAGACTGACGGCAGGCGCCGGATTTCCGCCACGGTCAACGAGAGCGGCCGGTCCACCATTCCATGGATCACCAGCCGATGCCGGGCGGGATCGATGGCTGGTATCCCCGCGTGATGCCGTTCGTAATGCAATGACGAAGGAGTCAGGGTGCCGACAGAGTCCTGCAGGGGCGTGAAACTGGAACCGGTCTCCGGTGTTTTGCTGTCCCGCCGCCAGCGGACCGCTTTCTCGAATGGCGACCGTTCCCCATAAGGGCCGAGTGGAATGCCCAGATGACCTGGCGTATTCTCCGCGGCCAGCGCCGCCTTGCGTTTTGCGAGCAGCCCTCCGCCCAATGCAGCGCCAATCTGGAGCAGTTTCCGGCGGCTCGATCGTTTTGAGTCCTTCATCACGACACCTCGCCGAAATTGTACTCCAGTGGGAAGGGGAATGTGCGCCGTTCCAGCCTACATCGCTGCCAGGGGCATCCCCGCCGCCCTAGCCGGGACGCCTAGCAGGCTGCTGAAAAACGCGCGAGGTAAACCGCTCCCTGTGGTCGCGGCTCGGCAAGACGCTGTAAATACAAAGCGCCCACTGTGAGCCGCAACCACAGGGAGCGGTTATTAGGGTTTTTTCAGCATCCTCCTAGAGCGATCGTTTGCCAGCCAACCAAAGCCGGCTCGGGTCGCGGCGCCCGAGGCCCCCATCGCGCGAGAGCTTCGGATATCATTTCGGTTGGTGACGCTGTCCGCCCGTGGAGGATTTCATGAGAATCGAAATACAGGGTGCTGAATCGCGCCGTGGCTTCCTCAAGAACGCCGCAGCCTTGGCCGCGGCCGCCGCACCGGGCAAGGCCATGCCGCAATCCAAAGACTCCGAAATTGTCGAACGCATCTCGCGCCGGAATCCAGATGCCAATCGCAGAATTCTGCTGAAGGGCGGCACCATCGTCAGCATGGATCCGAAGGTCGGAGACTTTGTGAAGGGCGACCTGCTGATCCAGGGCAAGAAGATCGCCGCCGTCGGGGCGAGTCTGCAGGGATCGGGCGAAGTCATCGACGCTTCCAACACGATCCTGATCCCGGGGTTCGTGGACTGCCACCGGCACTCCTGGGAAGGCGTGCTCCGGCGCATCATTCCGAATGGCGATATCGGGCAGTACATGAAGACCACCCATCAAGGCTTTGCCCTCCACTATCGCCCGCACGATATGTACGTCGGCAACCTGGTCACCGCGCTTGGCTGTATTGACGCGGGGATTACCTGCATTATCGATAACTCTCACAACTCGCGGTCATCGGCTCATTCCGACGCGGCGATTCAAGCGCTTTTCGACGTTGGCATCCGCGCGGTCCACGCCTCGGGCGCGCCGCAAAACGGGACCTGGGATCGTCAATGGCCTCAGGACCTGGAGCGCCTGCAGAAGCAATTCTTTTCTTCCGACGACCAGCTTGTGACGCTGCGGATGTTCGCGGGCCCGGATCGGGCGAACTGGTCGGCGGCCCGCCAGCTTGGGTTGCGGATCACCTCGGAGTTTCAGGGCCCGCAAATGGGGCCGGTCATGGAGCAGTTCTGGAACGAGAAGCTGCTAGGGCCGGACGTCACCTACAACCATTGCGGCGCCCTCCCGGAATCGGCGTGGCAGAGGATTCGCGAATCCGGCGGCACGGTCGACGTCTGCCCGAGGTCCGATCCGCAATATGGAATTGGCGAAGGAATCCCGGCTTTCCAGAAAGCCCTCGATCATGGCGTTCGGCCGGGACTCAGCGTGGATAACGAGGTCTCCTACGGAACCGACATGTTCACGGAAATGCGCGTGGCCTTCAACATTCAGCGCGCGTTCGCGGCCAATCGAAGGTTCAACGGCGACAACAACGCGCCGAAACCGGTCACGGTGCGCGATCTGCTGGAGTGCGCCACGGTGAACGGCGCCGAATGCGCCGGATTATCGCGGAAGTGCGGCTCACTGACGCCGGGCAAGGAAGCCGATATCGTCATGATCCGGACGGACGATATCAATCTCTACCCGTCCAACAACGCGATCGGCACGGTCGTCGCGGCCGCCGATATCAGGAACATCGACACCGTCATCATCGGCGGGGCCATCCGGAAATTCAGGGGGAAACTGGCCGGCGTGAACATGGCGAAATTCCGGCAACAGGTGGACGAGTCGCGCAACTATCTATTCCAGCAAGCCGGCTATCAACTGGATATCTTCTCGTCGTAGATGAGAAGCCAAGCCGCGTATCGCGCATCCGGGCGGCAAGAACAGTCCCCTCGCGATTCCCGTCCCCGGACTGCCTCGCTGCAAAGGCC
This sequence comes from Bryobacteraceae bacterium, assembly GCA_035934795.1. Classification (GTDB taxonomy): domain Bacteria; phylum Acidobacteriota; class Terriglobia; order Bryobacterales; family Bryobacteraceae; genus Palsa-187. The sequence continues at coordinate 175,391 of DASYXM010000012.1, forward strand.
AACGTCCCGTAGCTACTTCCCAACCAAGTGGGCTTTGTCCTTCTCGTTTTCGCAGAATGATTCGATCAGATCCGTATTGAGCATGATGGCCTGCTTAACCGTGAAGGTCCACGGCTTGGTATACGCCTTGGGATCGTCAATCGTGATCTCGATTTCGAGGTTTCCGTAATTGATGCGCCGGAACCGCTCCGTCATCTTCCCGCTGCTGGTCATCGTGCTGCCGATGTAATCGAGGTAGGTGTCGTCTTTGAGACCAGTTGTTTGAACGACCAAGGTGTCTCCTTCCCATTTACCCGTCGAGTACCCGAGCCAAGCTGGTTCCGGATCAACCGGAAGAGGCCGGCCATCCGTGTGGATCACCCGGAAGTTGGTCCATCGCTCATCCAGCATGATGAGCATTTCTGGAGTCTGCACCATTCTTTTGAGCGAAGGATGCGTATGGAGTTGCACGGGTGAAAGCGGCAGGCACTTTCCATCCGGCTGGTCGACATGATTGTTCTCTATGCGCGTTTTTTTCAATTCCGCGGCCCACGGTTGATACGGGACGGGGTCCTTCATTCCAGTTCCAATATCCGCGTATTGGCCCGTGCCTTGAAACCCGTTCACGGGCCCGTTAGGCGAAGGTCTCAACGTATCCTGCGGCATCCATAACCCGGAGAGATCGGGCTTTCCATCACCAGTCCTCGGCGGTGGAGCTGTGAGATTCGGGAGCCCGTCCGCGGTCTTGGGAACTCCAGGAGTCGGGTAATTCAACCACTGCGCCACGGCGGGCGCGCTCAGTGACGCCATCATGGCCCCGTAGACAAGTGCGATACGGAATGTCGCCATGTCCATGAATACTAGCAGCCGCCGCCGCCGGGGTCTAGTGCGGTGGTGCGCGAAGCCAGTGTAGAGCGAACCTCCACGGAAAAGGTAAGGCCGTGATGGTGTCCCGCCGTGGCCCACGGCCAGGAGTAGAATGGACCGTGGATCGCCGATGGAGGGAGCACACGCATGGAACGTGCGAATTGGATACGCCGGAATAGCATCGCTGTAGTGGCCGTCCTGCTGGTTTCGGTGGGGCAGGTCACGATTGCAAAGGTTGTCGACGAAAGTGCGACCATTGCGGGAATGCCCCTCCACTATAAGGTCGTCCTGCCGAAAGATTACGACGCGGAGAAGGCCTACCCCGCAGTGCTCGCGTTTCCTCCAGGGGACCAGAGCATGGAGATGGTTCAGTTCACTCTGCTGCAAAATTGGGCTGGAGAAGCGCAACGCCGGGGGTATATCGTGGTGATTCCCGCAGCTCCGAACGGGCGTACCTTCCCCCAAGAGGGCGCGCGCGTCTTTCCCGAGTTTCTGGAAAAACTCCTTCGCGACTACAAAATCAAGGACAACAAGTTTCACATCGCGGGCATGTCCAACGGCGGCCTGAGCGCGTTTCACATCGCGGCGTCCTATCCGCAGTTCTTTTCGACGGTCACGGGGTTTCCGGGCTACCTCCCGGACGCGAGCCCGGAGCGCGTGAAGGCGCTTTCCGGAATGTGCATCCATATGCACGTCGGTGAAATGGATGAGCGCTGGCGCGACGCGATGCAGCGGCAGGCAGCCGAGCTTCGAGCCCAAGGCTTCGCCGTACAGCTCACGGTCGAAGCGGGCGAGCCGCACGTGATTCAGGCGCTGAACGGGGAGGGCGCGGTCCGCCTGTTCCAGGAGATGGAAGAGGCTCCACCGTGCCGGTCCTTTTAGGTCCGCCGCCGATACCTGGGGAAGCGTTATGCGGATTGCAAAATGGAATATTACCCGCGGACTGGCTGTCCTGGCGCTCGTGACGGCTGCCGATGCCCAGACGGCCCGGCCCGCGCCGGATTCGATTGAAGGTCATCTTGCAGCGGGCAAGAACGCCGCGGGCGGCCGCGACAACACGCCCGATTTCTACGGCCTGGTCACCGCACTCTGCGTCGCTCCGCTGAACGGGGCTGTCCGGCCGGACGCTCCGGCGCCCAGGATGGACCCCAATCGGGCCAGCGCATATCTCGAGCCGAAAAGAGCTTTCGACGACTTGTATTGGATGGGTACGCCATCGCGCTCGACCTGGGCTCTAACCACCACCGACGGAATCATCCTGTACGACACTCAAGGCGTTTACGACGCGGAGGATGTCATTGTCGGCGGCCTGAAAAAGCTTGGCCTCGATCCCGCCAAAGTGAAATACGTCATTATTTCCCATGCCCATGGAAACGAAGTCGGCGGCGCGAAACTGCTGCAGGAGCGCTATGGCGCGCATATTGTCATGGGCGCGGGCGATTGGGATATGGTCGCCGAATCCGTCAATGGTTTTCCCAACGGCAAGCCCAAGCGCGACATGGTCGCCAGCGACGGCATGAAGATCACGCTCGGCGGCAGAACGGTAACCATCTATTTGATGCCCGGCCATACGCCCGGGACGATTTCCGGAATCTTCCAGGTGCATGACCACGGCACGCCGCTGACCGTCGCATACTCAGGCGGCACCGAATTCAATTTCGAGAACGACGTGCCGCATTTCGACGCCTACTTGGCCTCGGAGCGGAAGTTCGCAGCCATCGCGGCTGCCGCCGGCGCCACGATCATCATGAACAACCAGTCTCAGTTCGATAATGCGGCTACCAAGCTCAGGACGCTGGCCGACCGGCGGCCCGGCGAGGCGCATCCTCTCGACGTCGGTGCGGCCGCGGTGGCCCGCTATTTCAAGATCGAAGACGAGTGTGCGCAAGCCGTGCGCCTCAAGCTGCTCGCCCAGCAGCGCGAATCCACCCAACCGGGCCGATAAAAGCGCGCAGCCAGACTGAGCGCCCGGCTGCGTGATCCGGATCGATGTCCGCGATAAAAGACTTAGAACGGCTGCCATGGCGCGATGGCGATCACGCGTAGCGGGCTGCCGGAGCCATCGACGATTTTCAAGGGCGCGGCAATGACTACGGCGCCGGTGGGCGGCAGTTGGTCCAGATTGCATAGGCCGGCCAGGCCGAGTTTGCCGCTGCCGTGCATCACGTAATGGTTCGGAAAGGGCGGGTTGAAGGTGGCGGCGCGGCCGGCGTCGGTGCCGACGGTTTCGACGCCGACGCCCAGGACGTCGCGATCGCGCGCCAGAAGCTCCGAACACTCTTTGACGAAACCTGGAGTGTGCGGGCCATCGTCGGCGAGGTTGATGTAGCGCGCGGGGTCCGTTCGATTCGACCATCCCGTGCGCAGGAGCAACCAGGCGCCGCACGGAATGCGGCCGTGTAAGGACTCCCATTGCTCGACGCGGTCGACGGTGAGAAGGAAATCGGGATTCGTGTCGACATCCCCGGTCACGTCGATGACGCAGGCTGGGCCGATGAACTTCGACGGGTTGATCGTATCCACAGTGTTTTCGGGCAGGTCCTTACCGCTGACCCAGTGGATGGGAGCGTCAAGGTGCGTGCCGGTGTGCTCGCCGGTTTCGAAGCCATTCCAATACCAGGCGGGACCGCGCTCATCGTAACGGGAGATCTCCCACAGGCGAAACGCCGGTGTGTTGGGCCACTGCGGCGGGAGGGGAAGCAGGGGAGTCCGCGCACTGAGCGGCTGGGTAAGATCGACGACGCGCAATGCACCGCTGTGCAGTCGGGAAATGAGTTCTTCGAGAATGTTGGGCATGACGGCTTACTTCCGGTTAAGATTTGCGATGTGGCGCTGGAATTGGAAGCGATTCTCCAGCAGGGCGAGTTCCATGGCGTAGCCTGCGGGTCCGACGGCTTCCACTTTGGCGACGATGCAGGCGAGTTCGCCTGCGTGGATGGCGTCGTCGAAGCTCTGGGTGAATGCATCAATGACGTGGACCGTCGAGGCCCGCGCGATGCCGGCGCCGCGCGCGAGGGCTGCGAGATCGCTGCCGGTGGAAGTAGCGGTGGGGAAGCCGCCGACGGAGAGCAACGATTCATTGTCGAAGATCACGTGCACGAGATTAGCGGGCCGGTAGCGTGCAAGCGTGGTAAGGCCGCTTAGATTCATGAGCACGGAGCCATCGCCGTCGAAGACGACGATTTTTCGATTCGGGAGACACATCGCCAGGCCGAGCCCGGTCGAAGACGCGAGGCCCATGGAATGCTGCAGGTAGAAAAAGTTGGAACGATGGCCGAGAGAATATAACTCCGTCGCCACGGCGCCCATGATGGTGACCACCAGGCAGTCTTCCAGGCGGTCGTAAATGGCTCGGAGGCATTCGAGGCGCTGCATTCAGGATTCCTCCCACATCAGCTCGCGGGTGAGCAGCAGGGCCACCGGATGCAGCCTGGAGTAGGCCAAGGTCTGCGCCTCCGCGACGCGGCGGGCGACTTTTCCGGGATCGTCAAGGAAGGCGTAGGGGATGCCGAGCGCGCGTAACACGGGCTCGGTGGCGCCGCCGCCTTGCGTTTGCCAAGTGTCGCGCTCGCCGAAGTGGCCGCGGTAACTGATGAGCATCAGCAGCGGGATGCGGTAGAGCTGGGCGAGGGAGACAATGCCGTTCACGCTCGCGAGGAAGCCGTGGTTCTGCATCAGCATGGCGGATTTGACGCCGGCGAAATGCGCGCCCGCGGAAATGCCGACGCCTTCTTCTTCCCTGGCGAGGCGGACAAGCATCATCTCCGGATCTTCTTCGGCCAAGCGGATCAGGTGCACCAGCCAGGTCTCGGGAAGCGCCGAACACAGCCTGACGCCGCAGCTTCTGAGCGCGGCGTAGACGATGCGCGAATTGGTTTGGGAGACAGGCACCGGAGAGAGTAGTTTACCTGAATCGGAGCGGGGCAGGCGCCAACCGTTTCCCGATTCTGGTAAACTTAGCTCGATCAGTTTATGCGGTTGTCCGCGGGTCATCGTTCTCTATGAGGTACGCGCTCACGCTGCTCGGTACGGCCGTCTTGTGGGGCCAGCCTCAGCCTGCTCCGCCGTACGTGCAGGAAGGCAAGACCATCAAGGTCACCGGGCACATCTGGGTGATCCCGGACGGCCGCGTAAACCTGGTGCCGAACATCGGAATTATCGTGGGGAGCAAAGCAACGCTGGTCGTCGACGGCGGTATGGGCCCGCGCAACGGCGAGGCGGTCCTGAGCGAAGTGCAGAAGGTGAGCCGGAACGGCAACCTCTATCTCACCAGCACGCACTTTCATCCCGAGCATGTCACCGGCTTCCTGGCGTTCCCCGCCACCGCCAAGGTGCTTCGCCCCGCTGTCCAGGAGCAAGAGGTGATTTCCAAATTACAAGGGATGATCGCCGACTTCAGCCGGATGTCTCCCGCCCACGCCGAGCTGCTCAAGGACGCGAAGTATCGCGCGCCCGATATCGTTTTCGACCGCTCCGTCGAGATCGATCTGGGGGGCCTCACGGCCCGGCTGTTTACGCTGGGCCCAGCCCATACGCGCGGAGATAGTTTTATCTATGTGAGTGAGGCCGGAGAATCGAACGGCGTCCTGTTTACTGGCGACGTGGTCACCAACCGCTTTTTCCCGATCATTATCCAGGGGAGCGACGGCGGCAATTGGATCTCCGCTCTCGATAAACTCGCCGCGCTTAAGCCCCGCATCGTCGTCCCAGGGCATGGCGGTGTGGAGGATCTAGCGCTCATCGAGAGGGAATCGGCCGTCCTCAAAGAGATGCAGACAAGAAGCGCGGAATTGAAGAGGCAAGGGAAATCCGCGGAGCAAGCCGCCGCGCTGTTGACTGAAGAGCTCAAAGCGAAGTATCCAACTTGGGACAATCCGGAGTTTCTTCCGGGCGACGCGAAGAAATTTTACGAAGAAGCGCGATAGGCGGAGAAGCTTATTTATTCCGGTAGTTCAATAGCGGCTTCTGGCCCGCCGGGATGACGGACTGATAAGTCTTGCCTTCCATCTGGCGCCGGAAATCCGCCTTGGCGTCCAACACCAATTGGCGCTCCGCAAACAGATCCGCGCCGGTGGCTGCGAGCGCTTTTGCCGCCACGATCATGCCCTTTTGGCCAATACTCATGCCCGCGCTGGCGGCCGCTTGCCACGTATGGGGGACCACTCCGGGCACAAAGGTCGCTGTATAAAAACCGATCGTCGGGACGTTCCAACTGACGTCTCCCACGTCGGTCGAGGCGGCGGCGTCATTGGCATCCGGCCGCCGAAGGGGCTGAATCGACGCGATCGAATCCAGCTCGCCGGCTCCGCCCGCGGGCAAGCTCTTTTGCAGTTCTTCGGCAAAATGCTTTTCTTCCGCCGTATATCGAAAACCGCCAACCTCTTCCAGATTCCGCTGCGCCAGTCTGGCAAGCGCGTCATTAGGAAGCACATTAGAGTCGCCCCCGATTTCCTTGACAGCGAGCGTGGTTTCCGTCATCAGCGCCGCGCCCTGGCTGATTTTAAGGATTCGATCCCACACTCCGCCGAGCACCACGGACGAAGGGTTGCGGGCGTAGAGGTACAGCTCGGCTGTATCTGGAACTACGTTGGGTGCGGCGCCACCGTTCGTGATCACGTAGTGGATTCTGCTGTTGCTGGGGATGTGCTCGCGAAGAAACTCGATCCCATTGCCCATCAGCATGACCGCATCGAGCGCCGAACGGCCGCGCTCCGGCGCGAGCGCCGCGTGTGCCGCCACGCCATGGAACAGGAACCGGGCGCTATCGATGGCCAGCATGCCACCGTTGGCTACGGCATTCTTGTCCTGGGGATGCCAATGTAAAACTACATCGACGTCGCGAAATAGGCCGCTTCGGATCATGTAAACTTTCCCGTCGCCGCCTTCCTCGGCCGGGGTCCCGTAATAGCGCAGCGTACCCGTAATGCGATTGCGTTCCATGTATTCTTTCAGCGCCACGGCTGCCAGTGCCGCTCCGGATCCGAGCAGGTTATGGCCGCAGCCATGGCCTGGCGCGTCAGCCACCACCGGGCTGCGATCCGGCGCGGCGGCTTGTGAGAGGCCCGGCAGCGCGTCAAATTCGCCCAGGATGCCGATGACCGGCTCGCCCTGGCCATACGTGGCGACGAAGGCCGTCGGTATATCCGCTACCGGCGCTTGCACACGAAAACCTGCCGCCTGCAATTCGTGCTGCAGGAGCGCCGAACTCTTTTGCTCCTGATAGCCCAGCTCGGCGTACTCCCATATGGTCCTGGAAATCCCGGAAAAGTGCGACGCGCGTTGATCGACGAGTTCGAGAATCAGCTGATGCCGCGCGGCTTGCTGGCCGAGGGCTGCTGGCGGAAGCAGGGTAGCCGCCGCGACAATGGCCGGCACCCAGTAGGAGAAAGGACTCGCGGGCGTGTTTCGCATGGGTCCAGCATACCCGACTCCCGGTTTGCCGGCCATCCATGACCGCTGAGCTACCAACCTCCGGACAGTCTCGTTTATACCCGCGCTGGGCTGACGGGCGCCGTACACGATCTTGAATTGATGCGATTCCCAAATCCCGCCGTCTCGTGAAGCGACGCTCACGAAGTGCCTCGCTTGACCAGCCCGCTCGAAATCCCTATCCTCATCAAGAGGAGATCACCATGCGATCCAGTGTACGGAGACCTTTGACAAGGGCGGTTCTCGCCGGGGGGCTCGTGGCCGCGCTCGCGGTTGCGGCATTCGCCCAGGCTCGATACACCATGACAGTCAACCAGGACCGCTTGCTCAACGCGCAGAATGAGCCGCAAAACTGGTTGATGATGAACGGCGATTACGGATCCACCCGCTACTCGAAGCTTACTCAGATCAACCGGGACAACGTCAAGAACCTTCGGATGGTGTGGGCGCTGGCGCTCGGCGGCATGCAGGACGTGGGGCAGAACGGCCCGGAAAACGAGTTGAATCCGCTGATCGACAACGGTTTCATGTACACCTCCGACGGGTGGGGCACCATTTACAAAATCGACGCGCGCGATCCCAACCGGGGCCAGTTCGTGTGGGTCACCGACCCGGGCGTGAAACACCAGGGCAACACGTCGCGCACGCGCGGAGTCGCATTGTGGGAAGACCTCATCATCGCCAATCTTCCGGATGGCCGCGTGATTGCGGTCAATCGCGATACCGGCGAAATCGTGTGGGACAAGATGATGGCCTCCACCAACGAGTTCGGCACCCGGGAATTCTTCGATACCGCGCCGCTCACGGCGGACGGCAAGGTCCTGATTGCCAACGGGGCGGGCGACGCCGGAACGCGGGGTTGGGTCGCGGCCATGGACGCGAGAACGGGCAAGGAGCTATGGAAGTGGTACGTGATCCCCAAGCCCGGCGATCCGGGCAGCGAGACATGGAAGGATCAGAACAACTCCTGGAAAACCGGCGGCGGTGGCATTTGGCAGACCGGCTCCTACGATCCCGCGACCAAGCTCACCCTGTGGGGCACGGGGAACCCGGTTCCGCAATACGATCCTCAATCGCGTCCCGGCGACAACCTCTACACCGATTCCGTGGTGGCTCTCAATATCGACACTGGAAAACTCGCCTGGTATTACCAATACACGCCCAACGATTCCTGGGACTACGACGAGATCGGCGTCCACATGCTCTACGACACGGTCATCGCCGGCCAGAACCGTAAGGTCGTCAGCCATTTCGGCCGCAACGGCTTCTTCTACTCTCTGGACCGCACCAACGGACAGTTCATCAAGGGAGCTCAGTACGTCAACGACCTGAACTGGACCAAGGGCATCGATCCGGAAACCGGCAAGCCGGTCGAATACAATCCCAAGTTGGATGTGCAGGTCTACAATCCGGTGGCTCGGGCGCTGCGTGGCGACCCGGAGAAGCGGACCTGTCCGACCTGGCACGGGGGCGTCGCGCACCAGCCTACCGCTTATAATCCCGTCAAGCACATCGCCTACGGCGTGGGCGTCGAAGGCTGCTTCTCGCAAAATGGCGCCGAGTATAAGTTCCTCTCGCCGAACGGCGGCCTAGATCGAAAGGGCAGCGAGAAGCGCATTTCCAACAGCGACCTGTACTACGGGTCGATCACTGCGTTCGACACGATCAACCACAAGGTCATCGCAAAAGCCGTGACGGACATCGAGATTCGCTCGGGCGCCACGGTCACCGCGGGCGGCGTGGTGTTCACGGCCCTGCAGGACGGTTGGGTGGTGGCTTATAACGACGAAACGCTCGAAGAACTGTGGCGATTTAACGTGGGCACCGCGCTCAAGGGCGCACCGGTGACGTATGCGATCGGACCCAAGCAGTATCTCGCGGTGCAAGCCAGCGGCCGGCACCTGCATCCCGTGAAATACGACAATTTTCAGGATTCCAGTTATCTGTTCGTGTTTGCGCTGAATTGATCCCCTGGTAGCGGGTCAGTTTCCGGTTTGCGCGTTATCCGGCCAAGTGCGTAATCTAGGAGCTTGTTGAAATAGGGGACAGGCCACTCTGTCCACGGCCACTGGCGCACATGGAACCAATGCTCTACAAGCGGGGACAGAGCAGTCTGTCCCCTTTTTCAACAGCCTCCCAGAGAACGCTCAATGCCCATCATTGAGGCGATCTCTACTCGGGCAGCCCCATGCGCAGCAGCAATTCGTGATAGCGCGAGTCAGAGCGCAAAGGGTTCATCCTGGGTTCCGCCTTGATGTCCGGAAGGTTGGATGGCCGTTCATCATAGCTTTTCTCCAGCCACTCGAAGGCGCGATCCTTGTCACCGAGCCCCGCATACACTATGGCGATCTCGAAGGGGTCCACAGACCGCCGCTTGCGCAAATCCTGTAGTTCTGCAAGCAACTTCAACGCTTGAGGCTTATCTCCAGCTATAGCGTAGGCGTGCGCCAGATTCGCAAGAGAGGTAAAGTTGCGCTTTGCGGCATTCACCTGTTTCTGGAATTCCGCAATCGCCATGTTCAAATCTCCCATCTGTTCGTAGGCCAGGCCCATCACGCCATGAGCCGCATTAGGGCCGAAGTCGAGCATTTTCCGGGCTTGTTCGAGAGCTTTGGGGAATTGCCCTGCGGAAATCAAGTGTTGGGCGTATAAGAGGTTAGCGAGGCGAGAATAAGGGGAAAGTTGCACGCCCCGCGTGCTTTCCGCAATTGCCTCATCCAGGCGTCCCATCTGCCCAAGATCAACCGCATACCAAAGATGAGCTTCCGCGGAATTAGGATTCAATTGAATCGCCCGTTTCAATTCACGCTCGGCTTCGGTCCAGTTCCAATCATGATTTAAGAGAAGAAAACCGAGCGAAACATGTGCCTCCGCCGAACCATCATCCAGCTCTATCGCCTTCGCTACTGCCGCGCGCCACTCCGGGACAGCTTCTTTCATGGGCAAATTCTGTTCATAGATCATGAAAGGATAGGTGGTGGACAGCGCCGCATACGCAGGGGCGAAGTTGGGATCCTTCTTCGTGGCGTCCAAAAGGTACGCGAAGGACTTGCCCCAATCCCTGCCCTGGTCGTACCAGTACAATCCCCGAAGGTACGCTTCCTGAGCTTCGGGATTGGTGGACTGACGGCGCACAAGCCGCGATTTGTCCTCCGGTGTCAGCCTTACGTTGATTTCGGCAGCGATCGCTTGCGCAACCTCATTCTGTAAAGCCAACGCGTCCCGGATGTCGCGTTCGTAACTTTTGGCCCAAAGGTGACGATCGGTGGGTCCGTCAATCAACTCAGCGGTGATTAAAACGTGACCGTCCGACATCTGAACTGAACCTTCCACGACCGCGTCCACATTCAACTCTCTCGCGATCTCCGGCGTGCTTTTCTGCGTTCCCTGGTAACGCATCACCGAGGTTTTCGCGATCACCGTCAGTTCGCTCAGCCGGGCTAATCCCGTAGTGAGCACCTCAGTCATTCCGTCGGCGAAGTACTGTTGATCGGGGTCGCGGGAGTTATTCCGGAGCGGTAGCACCGCAATTGAGCGAATGTGGTGAGAATCTGCCCGCGGCCACAACCGCCACGCAATTGCGCCCACGATGAGGACAAGCGCGACCGCGGGAACGGCCCACCTCCAGCGAAAACGCGGGCGGCCCAAATCGACCGCCAGCTCGGAGCCCTCGTTTGCAATGGAAGGTTCAGCCTCCTGCGGTTCTGGTCCGGTTACCGAAGCGATAAACCGGTAGCCCTGTTTGGGCAGGGTTTCAACATAGGCTGGCTTTGAGGCTTCGTCGCGCAATGCCACCCGGATCTGGCGGATGCAATAATTCAGGCCCTGGTCAAATTCGACGAAGGTGGCCGCGCCCCAGATGCGCTCGCGCAATTGTTCCCGGGAGACGATTTCGCCTTGGTGTTCAACCAAAAGCGCTAGAACCCGTAGTGGCTGGGGCTGGATTTTGACCGGCTGGCCGTTGCACGTGAGTTTCCCGGAGCTGGAATCGAGTTCGTATTCGCCAAACCGCAAACATCGGTCACCGTTGCCGCCCATGACAATGCCCTTGTACGTAAGTAGTTTACCTCCCTCAGGTGACATGAGGAGGTCCTCAGCGGGAACTCAAAGCGGCTTGTGCCCCGCTGCGGTTAACATTGCCTGCGCCGGCCGAAGCCGGTCCAAAGGAGAATGTTTATGAAAGCAAGACTCAGACGATCAACCGATACGTTGAGGCTCGCGCTTTTGGCCGCGACGCTCACGCCCAGCGTGTTCGCAGGATGCGGCGAGATGCCGGGCAAGGCTGCTCCCGCCGGGAAACAGCCACAGATCCAGTTCATGCGGGCTGCCTACCGTCCCGCGCGGTTCGTGCTCGTAGACGCCCCTCCGGGCGCCGACGTTGTGGGGCTTTGGCATGTGGTCTTTACACAGAATGCTGACTTCGGTGGTGGGCTGTTCGACGATTCCTACGCGGAGTGGCACAGCGACGGAACGGAAATCATGAATTCCGGCGTTCACAGTCCCGCGACCGGGAACTTCTGCATGGGCGCATGGACGAAGACGGGACCTTCCACTTATGCGCTGAAGCACGTTGCGCTGGACTATAGCCTGCAGCCTCTGGGCAGCACATCGCCCACAGTCATCGTAATCATCCGTGAACAGGTCACTGTTGATCAAGCGGGAAATCACCTCACCGGTTCGTTTACCGCCGATATTTACGCACCCTACTCCAGCGCATTCCCGGCCACACCCGGAGCCCATATTGCGCAGGTTGGCGCGGGCACAATTGCGGGAGAGCGTATTACGGCGAACTGACGCCACAGCGAGATCGGCAAGAGCAGGAAGTTTCACGTGGCCGTTTAGTCGCTAGCCTTGATCGGAAATGCCTCGGCGCATAAGATTGAGGCGAAGACGGCAGCCGAGGCATTTTCGATAAGGAGACTTGAAGGAAGCCGCTGGCGTTTGCGGCGGCTCTATTTCGGGAATTCCTTGCAGACGTCCGCCTCCGAGCCCCAGAATTCGACGCACTTGGCTCGATCCATGGGGCCTTTCCCGACAACCTTTGCGAACAAAAAGTCGGCCAGCAGGTCGATCTCGCGCTGCTGCAGCGTGGCCGGAGGGTCGGGCATGCGGGTCGGGTACGCTTTCAGGTCGGCTTTGGTCTTGTCGTAGCACCGCCGGTCGGTGTAGGCGAACTTGTCGAAGGCCGGCATTTGCGAGTTGAGCCGCCCGCACTTGATGGTCATGACGAGACCCGCGCGGTTGAGCTTGGTTTCACGCAAGTTGGCCCCGTCGGGCATCTGGCTGTCGGTCTTGTGGCCGTCGCCCGCCCAGCCGTGGCACGCCTGGCAGTTGCCTTTCTGTTGATACAGTCGCATGCCCTCGGCAATGTCGGAGGCGCTGGGTTGGTCCTGCCCTTGCGCAACCGGGGCAACGAATGCGACCCCTAGGATCGCGGCTGCAGCCGCTCCTGAAAGGACATGCCTCCACATCGAGGGTTTGCGCGCGTTGGTCATGAACGCAGTATACAGCGCCGCAGGAACTACGTGCGCATGGACTCATCGTTCCAGGGCGACTTCTTGCGGAGCCAGCGGCTCAGCGTGCTTCTTCTCACGCGCCCGCGGCTTCCCGGAACCCCCGCGCAACTGTTCCATGTAGGTGTAGAACACCGGCGTGATGAACAGCGTCAGCAGTTGGGAGACCACCAGTCCTCCCACCACCGCGAGCCCCATGGGACGGCGCGCCTCTCCGCCCGAGCCTAGTCCCAGCGCGATGGGCACCGTACCGATGAGCGCGGACATGGTGGTCATCATGATGGGGCGGAAGCGGATCAGGCACGCCTCGTAAATCGCCTCCGCGGGCGGAGTGCGATGGACCCGCTGGGATTCCACCGCGAAGTCGATCATCATGATCGCGTTCTTCTTCACGATCCCAATCAGCATGATGATTCCGACGAACGAGTAGATGTTCAGCTCGTCGCGGAAGATCAGCAAGGTCGCGAGCGCCCCGAGTCCGGCCGAAGGCAGGCCCGAAAGAATCGTCAGGGGATGGATGAAGCTCTCATACAGAATCCCCAGGACCAGGTAGATCACCAGGATCGCCAGCAGCAGCAGAAGTCCCATCCCCTTCAGGGAGGACTGGAAGGCCGCCGCCGCTCCCATGAAGCTGGTGCTGACGGAGTCCGGCAGGACCTGTTGCGCCAGCTCCTGAACCCGGTCGGCCGCTTCACCCAGCGACACTCCCGGCCGCAGGTTGAAGGAGAGCGTGACGGCCGGCAGTTGACCCAGATGGGCGATCGAAAGCGGACCGACCCCGGTGCTCAGCTTGGCGACTTCATTGAGCGGTACCAGATTGCCGCTCGACGACCGGACGTAGAGCAACCCCAGGGCCTCGGGGTCGCGCTGGAATTCCGGCTTCGCCTCCAGGATTACCCAGTAGCTGTCGATGGGAGTGTAGATGGTGGACACCTGGCGCTGCCCGTAGGCGTCGTACAGCGCATTTTCGATCTGGTCCTCGGTAACGCCCAGGGTCGAGGCGCGGTCGCGGTCGATCTCCACGTTCAGCATGGGGCTGGATATCTGCAGATCGCTGCTGACATCGGCGATGCCCGGAACCGTCCGCATCTGTTTCTCGAACTCGGCCGCCGCGCTGTAGAGCGCGTTGAGATCCGGCGATTGCAGCGTGAACTGGTACAGAGCGCGGGTCTGGAACCCGCCGATGCGAATCATAGGCGGATTGCTCAGATAGGTGCGCATGCCTGGAATCGCATCGAGCTTGGGGCGCATCCGCTCCATGATCTGTTCGGGCGTCGATTTTCGTTGGGCGCGCGGCTTCAGCCGGGCATACAGCATGCCTTGGTTGATGGATTGCTGGTTCCCGCCACCGCCGCCCGTTCCGACGGAGGAAAAGAACTCCTCCACGTCGGGGTCGGCCGCCATCACAGCAGCGGCCTGCTGCTGCAGTTGCACCATCGCGTCGAAGGAAACGTCCTGCCGGGCTTCGGTGTTGCCATACAGCTGGCGGAGGTCCTGGCTGGGGATGAATCCCTTGGGCACCAGTCCCGCCAGGTAGATGGTAGCGGCTAGCGTCCCGGCCGCGCCGATCATGGTGAGAACACGGTGCCGCATGACTCCCCGGAGCGCCCACGCATATCCCGAACGCATTGCGTCGAACACCTTCTCCGAAGCGCGGTAGAGGGCGTTGTGCTCGTCGGTCGGAGGCCGCAGGAACCGGCTGCACAGCATGGGCGTGAGGCTGAGGGAAACCACGCCGGAAATCGCGATCGCCACCATGATGGTCACCGCGAATTCGTGGAACAGCCGCCCCATGATGCCGCCCATGAACAGCACGGGAATGAACACCGCGGCGAGCGACAGAGTCATCGACAGAACCGTGAAGCCGATCTCGCGGGCGCCCTCGAAGGCCGCTACCAGCCGGCTCTGGCCCATTTCCATGTGCCGTACGATGTTCTCCAGGACCACGATGGCGTCGTCCACCACGAACCCCACCGAGAGCGTCAGCGCCATCAGCGACAGGTTGTCCAGCGTGTAGCCCAGCAGGCTCATCGCGGCGAAGGTCCCGATGATGGAGATGGGCAGCGCGAGGCTGGGAATCACGGTGGCGGAGAGGTTGCGCAGGAACAGGAAAATCACCAGCACGACCAGCCCCATGGACAGCCACAGCGTGAATTTCACGTCGTTGACCGAATCGAGAATCGACTCGGACCGATCCACCAGAACGCTCAACTTCACTGAAGGCGGGATCTGCTGGCGCAAGGCGGGCAGAAGCGCCTTGACGCGGTTGGTCACCTCCACGGTGTTGGTGCCGGGCTGGCGCTGGACCGTCAGCACGATGGAGCGCTGCGCCCCGCCTGGGCCCACGGTCCAGCTCGCGCTCTTGTCGTTCTGGATACCATCGGTCACCTGCCCCAGTTCCGCCAGGCGCACGGGGGAGCCGTTGCGGTAAGCCACGATCATGCCGCGATAGCTGGCGGCAGTCATAAGCTGGCCGCTGGCCTTGATGGTGAAGGCCTGGTTGTTGCCCCACAGCGTGCCCACCGGCAAGTTGACGTTGTGCTTCTGCAGCGCCTGCTCCACCTCGTCGATGCCAATGCGGCGCGCGGCCAGCAGGTTCGGATCGAGCTGCGCGTGCACCGCCCACTTGGCGGCGCCGAAGACGTTCACTTGGGCGACGCCGGCGAGCGAAGAAATGCGCTGCGCCAGCAGGTTCTCGGCGTACTCGTCCACGGCGTACAGCGCCAGGTTCGGCGAGGAGACATCCAGGATGATGACAGGGCTGTCGGCGGGGTTCACCTTGCGGATGACCGGCGGGGTGGGCATTTCCGGCGGCAGCTTCTTCAGGGCCGCTCCAATGGCGCTCTCCACATCCTGCGCGGCGCCGTCGAGCGACCGCTCCAACGTGAACTGAATCGTGATGTTGGTGGCGCCGATCATGCTGCTCGAGGTCATGGAATCGATGCCCGCGATGGTTGCGAATTGGCGCTCGAGCGGCGTCGCCACCGAGGACGCCATGGTCTCCGGGCTGGCGCCGGGAAGCGCTGCCTGGACCTGGATCGTAGGGAAATCGACGTTGGGCAGTTCGCTGACCGGAAGGGTGAAATACCCCGCCACGCCAAACAGCACGAGTCCCAGCATCACCAGCGCGGTCATCACCGGCCGCCGAATGAAGATTTCAGTGATGTTCATCGGTCGACGTTGGTAGACAGCTCCCGCCCTCCGCCATTTCCCGATAGGCTTCGGAGCGTATCTCAATGATATCTCTTTGGGGGCCTATCGAATCGCCCCTGGACCCGGCCCGGCACGCTCGCCAGCCTCGATGGAAATCGGTAGTGGGCTACTTTGAGAGCACCACTACCCCGGGATCGGGGACCTTGACCTCATGGGCACAGGGGCTTAAAATGGGCCCGTCGAAAGCAGGCAATCATACAGTGAACCATTCCATCAGGGACGCCCGGCTGTGCGGTCTGCGAGTTTTGGCCGGCTTGACACTACTCGTGGTGTTCGCCGCGCCGCTGGTGAGAGCCCAGGAGCGGTCGCCAGTCGATTTAACTGGGACGTGGCGGTGGATCCACCACGAGGACGCCTACGAGATCGGACAGGGTCCCGGCGCCGATCCAGGTCAATATTCCGGGCTTCCGCTCAACGACGCGGCCCGCATGCGCGCGGATACCTACAGCGAAGAGTGGGTTTCCACGTCTCCACTGCTGCAGTGCCGGCCCCGGTCCGTCACCTACCAGCCCCTGGGGCTCGATCCGATGCGCATCGAGCAATTCGTCGATCCGGTAAACCGCCAGCTTCTGGCCTACCGCGTTTCTTACGAAAAGACCCCCGGCGAGCGCATGATCTGGCTGGATGGCCGCCCGCGTCCTTCGCAATATGCGAAGCATTCGTGGGAGGGCTTTTCCATCGGCAAGTTCAGGGGCGACACGCTGGAAGTCACCTCCACCCACATCAAAGAAAGTTACGTTCGCCGCAACGGCGTGCCCACCAGCTTCCGCGCGAGCGTCATCGAGCAGGTGTCGCTCGACGAACCTTTCATGACGTGGGTGCTGACGATCATCGATCCGGACTACCTGACGGAGCCGCTGGTGAAAAGCGCCACCTACATCCGCGCGCCCACCCTGCAGCTTCCCCAGTATCCCTGTCAGGCGCTCGACGAACAGCCTCCCGGCGCTGAATATAAGGTGCCGCATTATTTGTTGGGTCAAAATCCCTATCTGACCGAAGACGCGGTGAAGTACCGGATGCCGGTCGAAACGTTGCGGGGCGGCGCCGAGAAGATCTATCCGGAGTGGCGCGCGATCGCGGCCAAGCTTCCGGTGCCCACCGCTCCGCCCACTTACAAGCCCGAATACAAGGACGCATCCACGCGTATCGCCGAGCTTGCAGACACCCAGCCAAAACGTCCGCCGGTCTACGACAAGGTCGGCTCCGTGCACGCCGCCGGAAACGTGTTCATGATCGGCGGAGCGGGCGGAAACATCGCCGTTTCCTCCGGTGGCGATGGGATCATCATGGTGGATTCAGGCGCGCCCGAGGCGAGCGAGCAGGTTTTCGCGGCGATCCGCAAGATTTCCGAAGTCCTGAGGCCCGCAGCAAGAACCGAATCCGCTTCGCCCTCCGGCGACAGCTGGCAAGTCGCGCACGCCTTCCGCGATCCCTTGATCCGCATGATCATCAATACCAGCGACAGCCCGGACCACGTCGGTGGCAACGCCAATGTGCGGCGGTCGCCGCTGTTTCGCGGCTTTGGCGAAGACGGCGGCGGAGCCGCTCTGCCCATCGTCGCTCATAGCCAGGTGCAGGAGCGCATGATGGAGCAAAAAGCGCCGGAGCTGGCGATTCCCACCAGCACGTACTCGTCCGAAAAATTCACTCTCCACCGGTTCCTGAACGGCCAGGCGATTCAGCTCTTTCACACGCCCAACGCGATTACCGACGGCGACAGCATGGTCCTGTTCCGCGGCTCGGATGTGATCGCTAGCGGCGACGTCTACAACAGCGACATGTATCCGCCCATCGACCTGGCGCGAGGCGGCAGTATCGCCGGTGAAATCCAGGCGCTCGATAAGCTGGTGGATATGTGCGTGACCGAGTTCATGTCGCAAGGCGGAACTCTGGTCATTCCGGGACACGGCTGGCTCAGCGACGCGGCCGACGTCAGCTTGTACCGCGACATGATCATCATCATCCGCGACCGCATCCAGGACATGATCGGCAAAGGGATGACGCTCGCTCAGGTCAAGGCCGCCAAGCCCACGCTGGATTACGATCCGGAGTATGGCAGGCAGCCGGGAGTCACGTCGCAATTCGTAGAGGCCGTTTATCGAAGCCTCACGGAAAAAAAGGGCAAGTAGTGGATGGTCCCGGTCATGACGATAGCAGTGCTGAACCGCTTCCTCCGGTCGCGGCTCCTTGTCCGCGATCACAGACAGGAAGCGCATGGGCCGAGCCGCGACCACAGGGAGCGGTTCAGCACCCGCCCCCACTCAATATCTCGCTGGTAGCGGGACGGCTGCTAGATGGCCGCAGGAAATACTTAGGAGATCGGAAATGAAACTTGTATTATTCGCATTTACGGCCGTCGTGGCGTTGCTGCTCGCCAGCCTGCCCGCCGCGGCCCATCACTCGTTCGCCGGGACCTACGATGTCTCCAAGGAAATCACGATCAAGGGCAAGATCGTCGAGGTTTCGCTGCGCTCGCCGCACTCGTTCTTTTTCGTTGAGGACGAAGACGAAAAGGGCGCACCGCGGAGATGGTCCGTCGAAGGCGCCTCCGCCAGCCAGTTCGCGCAGCAGGGCGTCACCAAGGACGCGCTGAAGGTCGGCGACCTCGTGGAGATCACCGCGAATCCGGCCCGCAGCATGATAACCAGCTTTCGGGCGCGCCTGATCAGGATCGTGCGCCCCTCCGACGGCTGGTCCTGGGGCGGCCGTCCCAACGAGTCGTTCCAGTGAGCTGCTTGAAAAAAGGGACAGACCACCCTGTCCACGGCCACTGGGGCACAAGGAACCACTGCTTTACAAGCGGGGACAGAGCAGTCTGTCCCCTTTTTCACTTGTTGGGGATCGTAGCCGCGGCGCTGTCGTTTGCCGCGTGGCTCGCTGCACCCTGTCCAGCGCAAGCTCAAGGAGGCCGCGGCGGAAGAGGTGGTCCGCCTCCCACCGCGAAGGCGTCCGCCCCGATTGACCTCACCGGCTACTGGACCGCCGTCATCACCGAGGATTGGCGCCTGCGCATGCTCACGGCGCCGAAAGGCGACTTCGGCGTCGGCGCGCCGGGTGCGATCGTCCGCGTGGGTAATCTGCCCTATGGGCTCGGGCCGAATCCGGCGGAAGGCGGAAGCATTCCTTACAAGATCAAGGGCGCGCAGGCGGCGATGCAGTGGGATCCAGCCAAGGACGAGGCCGAAGGCAACCAGTGCAAGGCGTATGGCGCGCCGGGAATCATGCGGCAGCCGACGCACCTGCACATCGCCTGGCAGGACGACAACACCCTTAAGATCGACGCCGACTACGGATCGCAAACCCGCTTGATCCACATCCTCCCCACGCCTCAGGGACAGATGAGTTACCAGAGCAGCGTTTACAACCCGCCACAGATGCCTAGTATGGACGCGCCACCGGGAACCGAGCCGAGTTGGCAGGGTTATTCCGCCGCATTGTGGACGACGCTCGGCGGGGATCGCGGCACCGAGCGCGCCGGCAGTCTGAAAGTAGTGACCACGCGGATGAAGCCCGGATATTATTGGAGGAACGGGATGCCCTACACGGCGAACGCCGTGCTCACCGAGCACTACCGCACACTCGAGCTGCCCGACCGCACTACCTGGATCGTGCTGGTGCAAATCGTCGAGGACCCGGAGTACCTCACCCAGCCGTTCATCGTGAATTACCACTTCAAGAAACTCCCCGACGGCTCCAAGTGGAATCCCACGCCGTGCGTGGTTCAGTGAATGAAAAAGGGGACAGACTACTCTGTCCCCTCTCGTAAATCTCCGATTTTACGCGCGAGCGCGGGTGTGGACAGAGCGGTCTGTCCCCTCTTTCAACCAAAGTCGAGGCACCTGCTTTTTGCTCGCGTGTCGCAAATGCTTTAGAAGCAGATTCCTCGACTGGCGCTCGGAATGACTGGGAACGGATTGCGATTTTAGCTTGGTGATGTGGAGTTTTCGCGAATCACTATGCCGCCTAGTTTTACTTCGACGCGACCGTCTTCTCGACGTCCACGCAGCCCAGGTGCATGTGCGTCAGTTTCGCGCCCAACTGCGTCAACCCCATCTTGCCGGGGACGATCTGGTGGCATAGCGTGCACCCAAACTCGTCAAACCGCTGGGCCGTCTTCTTCTGATCGGCGGAGCGCTGCGCCGGAGCCACCTGCGCGATCACGTTCATCGCCGTCAGCGTGCGGATGCAGCCCTCGAATCCGTCGCCCAGTTGCTTGCCCCTCGCCGTGAACCCGAGCTTCCCGTTCTCGCCCGCCGTGTGGCAGGTCTTGCAGCCGTGGTTGTCGAACACGTACTGGGCGAGCTCCTTCTGGCTCTTGCCGGCCGCCGACATCTTGCCCAGGGCCGCGATTGTGGTTTTCGGGTCCTGCTTCTGCTGGGCGAAGACTAGCCCACAGAACAGCGCACTCGCGGCTATGGCGATGGAAAATCGGTTCATCATCGAGCATTCTACGTCCGGGCGGGCTTCGAGGT
This sequence comes from Bryobacteraceae bacterium, assembly GCA_035934795.1. Taxonomy (GTDB): domain Bacteria; phylum Acidobacteriota; class Terriglobia; order Bryobacterales; family Bryobacteraceae; genus Palsa-187. The sequence continues at coordinate 195,864 of DASYXM010000012.1, forward strand.
CAAATATGCGGCATCACCGGCGGTCGGTCTAGCAGCGCACACTCTACAGCTCAGGCGAAAAGGAGCCGGCCCTTGGGTTCGGGGATTGGACGCCCGAGTTCCCGCGCGGTTTCCAGCCACTCGGCAATCACGCTCTCGACATTGGCAAGCGCCTCTTGCCTGGTGGCGCCATCGGCCGCGCAGCCGGCCAATTCGGGCACTTCGGCGATGAACGTCTCGTCTTCGTCGCTCCAGTACAAGATGACTTCATATCTCGTCATAGTGCTCCTTCCGCCAGTTTATATTGGACGATCGCTTTGCGCACTTGCTTCACCTGATAGGGTTTCGCGAAGGAGTTCTTGGGCTGTAGGTTGAGAATCTCAGGCACCGACTCATGGGTGAAGATATGGTGACTCCCCTTGATTCTCTCCGCGAACCCCAGCCGCAGGAGAAGGCTCGGCAAGTCCCCGAAGCGGATGTTCGCGTCCGCCGAGCCGCGCAGAACTTGGACGAGAACGGAATCGGCCACACCCAATTATGCCGCTATTGACATGCCGGCAATCCCCGGCGTCGTGCGTGGGCTGGGCCGAATAGGAGGACGCTGCTACCGTCGCCGGGCCCCGCGGTAAACTCGGTTCGGTGAAACGTAGGGACGGATTGCGGCGGGAGTATGATTTGTCGCGCTTGAAGGGCGTGCGAGGCAAATACTACCACCGCGCCACTGAGGGAATGAAGCTGGCGCTCATCGAACCCGACCTTGCCGATCTGTTTCCCGACAGCGAGGCGGTGAACCGCGCGCTGCGTGTGTTGGCCGACGCCGCTCGAGCGGCGCCACCTCGTAAGCGCCGCCGCGCCCGTGTGGGGTAAACGCCCGCGCAGAGAACGCGATGAGGAGTCGGGTCATCATCGAGCATTCTACGTCCGGACGGGTGTCGCCGTTCACGCAGGTTATGTTATAAATGATCCTTCATGCAGCGGAGCTCTCTACGAACCGGCATTCCCTTCGGCTTATGCCTGATCGCGTGGCTCGGCATGACCGGAGACTCCCGGCCAGACGGCCGCCTTGTCTCCTACGATCAGCTCGACCCGGGGAGCATGGAGGAATGCACGACCCCCGCGACATCCTCTGAACTGGGCGGAGCGTTGACGCTTGGGGCAACGCCGTTGCCGCTCCGGAATATGCTCATGCAGGCGCGCGTCGCCGGGGCACCGGGAACCGAAGCGCCTTTCGCCGCGCAGGACGCGAGCCAACGCACGCCCGAGCGCATGATCCGCGACCCGTATGCCGCCTACAGCGCCGTCGCCGTCGATCCGAATCACGACGAAGTCGTGATGACCGACGAGAATCTGTTCAACATCTGGGTCTACGACCGCAAGTTCAGCCCCGCGGCGAAGAGTCCACCCGAGCTGCGGCGGCTCATCGGCGGCCTGAATACGAAGATCGAGTTTCAGTGCGGACTCTATATCGACCCGGCGAACGGCGACATTTACGCCGTCAATAACGACACCATCGACACGCTGGTGATCTTCTCGCGCCAGGCGGTGGGAGACGTGAAGCCCGACCGCGAGCTGCACACCCCGCACGGCACCTTCGGCATCGCCGTGGACGAGGAAAAGCAGGAGCTGTTCCTCACCGTGCAGCACGACAACGCGATCGTGGTCTACAACAAATTGGCCAAGGGCACGGAAGCTCCCCTCCGAGTGCTGCAGGGCGACGACACCGGGCTGGCCGATCCGCATGGGATGGCGCTCGACGCCAAGCGCGGCCTCCTGTGGGTGACCAACCACGGCTCCTCGCACAGCGTGCGTGAGAATCCCAACCGCCGCCGCGGAGGCTCGCCTGGATTTCCGCTGGATCGCGACGATGCCGTTCCAGGCTCCGGGAAAATGGGTCCACCGTCCATCACGGTGTACGCGAAGGACGCCAAGGGAGACGCGCGGCCGCTGCGCACCATTCAGGGGCCCCGGACGCGGATGAACTGGCCCACGGCGATCTCGATCGACGAGGACCGCAACCAGATTTTCGTCGCCAACGACGGAGGCAATTCCATTCTCGTGTTCGATGGCTCGGCGTCGGGCGATGCCGCTCCGATCCGAGTGATCACGGGCCGCGCGAGCCTGGTCAGCAATCCCACCGGGGTCTATTTCGACAAGAAGAATCACGAGCTGTGGACCGCCAATTTCGGAAATCACACCGCCGCTGTGTATAGTCCGGATGCCAATGGCAACGCGGCTCCGCTGCGCGTGATCCGGAGCGCCGGGCCGGATCAGCCCGTGCCGGGCCTGGGAAACCCGCATCCCATCGCCTACGACTCGAAGCGCGAAGAGATCCTGGTTCCGAATTGAGTGGCCCATCCGCAGATTGCGGTCTTCGCCAGGCTGGCGAAGGATGGAGCGAAACCGGTTCGGAAGGTGGACGGGCAGGGCAGCCTGCTCGGCCGCACCATGCACGGAATCGCGTACGACCCCATCCATGACGAATTCACGGTGCCCCAGCAGTTCGGCCAGGCGATTCTCACTTATCGCGGCGCGGCCAACGGCGAAGAGGCTCCCATCAGAGTTATTCAGGGGCCGCACAGCGGGTTGGACGCACCCGAGCATCTGGACGTTGATCCGGTCCACAACGAGATTTTTGTTCCGACGCGCTATGGCGCAGTCTTAGTTTTCCCGCGCGATGGTAAGGGCGATGTCGCGCCTATCCGCGTTCTGCGAGGCCCCAACACGATGATCACGGGCGATGCACCCATCGCGGTCGACCCGGTCAACAATTTATTGCTGGTGGGCGGATCGGCGGGGCGCGGCCAGATTCGATTGCTAATTTTCAACCGCACGGATGCGGGCAACGTCGCTCCCAAGGCGGTGATTGGCGGACCCAAGAGCCACCTGTATAACTTTGGAGGGCCGTTCACCGTGAATCCGTCCAAGGGCGAGATTATCGTCAGCGTGCGCGGCCCGGGTCCCTTCGCGGAGTTGTCGTCGGAAGAGGCCTTCGTCGGCGTGTGGAAGATCACCGATAACGGCGACGTCCCTCCGCAGTGGACCATCGGCGGACCACACGGGATTCTGCGGATGCCGAGGGGCATCGCGCTCGACGTGAAGAACAAGAACATGCTGGTGTCCGACAAGCGCCTGAACGCGGTGCTGACCTTCCATTTCCCCGAAGCGTTTTGAGGTCCAGTCTCAGAAACACGTCTCGTGATTTCTGCGACGTGTAAATCGAATGACGTTTTGCAATACCAATGACCTCGTCATTCCGAGCGGCAGCGAGGAATCTGCTGTTCGTTCGTTGTCACCAATATAAAAGCAGATCCCTCGACTACGCTCGGGATGACACCTCTGATAAAGGAACTAACTACCGCAGCAGATCCGGGACCAGGAACGAGAACAATCCGTTCCGGATGCCGTCGGTGACGTAGATCTCGCCATCCCTGGGATTGAGCGCCACACCCGTCGGATGAGCGAGCTGGCTGAACGGCCCGCCGATCTTGGCGCGCGGCGCGACGTCGCCGCGGTCACGCACGTTCCACACGCCGATAAAACCCAGATCCGGATTGAGCCACGGGTCTTCCGGAATCCGCGCGTCTTTCTGATATTCGGGCTTCAGCGTGACTTGCGCGTAGAGATTCAAGTGCAGATGGTTGGACGCGGCGAGGAAAATCTTGCCTTTGTAAACCTCAAGCTCCCAGGGCTCGTCGCGGATTCCTGTGCGCTCGCCTTTGATCTCGCCCGTGGGCGCCACGTCGCCGTTCGCGAGGCGGTCGAAGAACAGCAATTCTTCCGAGTTCGCGACCACCAGAGTGTTCGTTGGGGAATCCACTCCCATGCCGACGATGTGTCCCAGCCGCGTTTTCGGACCTTTGATATAACGCGTCGGCGTCGCGTTGCCGTTCGCTTCCATAGGAAAGATCGCGATGGCCCGGGCGCTCAAACTGGCCACCAGGATCTCGCGATGCTCCAGATCCAGGCTGACCGCGTGCGGATTCACCAGGCCCGTGCACGGCCCCAGAATCATGCGGACGGGCGCCTCGGAGCCGTCGGCCGCGCCGCGAAACACGAGCACCGCGTCGGCCAGCGCGTTGGTCACGTAGACTTCATCGCGCAGCGGATCGTAAGCGATGCCGTGAACTGTGCGCGCAATCTTGGTGGCCGCGCCGGTGATCACGCGCTCCGGAGCCATGGTCCCGTTCGCCTCCCGGGCGAACGCCGCGATGCGCGGCTGGGCCACTCAATTGGGGACCAGAATCTGATCGCGCTTGGAATCGTAGGCGACGGCCTGGGGATTTCCGAATCCGGGGCTCGGCGTACCGGCCGGCGCCGTGCGGATGATGCGCTTGGGGGCGGCATTGCCGTTCGCTTTGCGGTCGAACACCAGCGCCGAATGATCGGCGAAGTTCGAGACCCACAGCTCGTCGTTCACCGGATCGATCGCGACGCCCATGGGGCGATTGATTCCTGTGTTCGCGCCGGCGAGGATTCGCACGGGAGCCGAATTGCCGTTCGCCGTCCGCGAAAAAATCAGCACGGAGTTGTCTCCGTTGTTGGCGACCGCGAACTCGTCGTTGGCGACGTCGTCGCTCAAACCCATCGGAAAATCGAGCCGCGTATTCTCGCCTTGAATGACGCGAAGCGGCTTGGCGTCGCCCTTCGCGTCGCCGGAATAAGTTGTGATCGAAGGCGGCAGAACCGCGCCGGCTTCGGGCTCGGCGTTGCCCGTCGGCACGCAGCCGCCGCCCGTGTCCTTCACCAGGCCTCGATAGTTTCCGTGATTGGCGACGGTGATTTCGTTGTGCCGGTCGTCCCAAATGATGCCGTGCGGATCGGCCAGGCCGGCGCTGGGGCCGCGAATCACGCGCATGGGCGCTTCGACGCCCTTCGCGTCGCGCTTATATATGATCACGGCCTCCTGGATCTCCACCGTGAGCGCGATCTCATCGTGCGTGCGGCTCAGGGCGACTCCCCAGGCCTGATGCGGAATGGCCAGCATGTGGGACGGAGCGGTGTTGCCCTGGGCGTCGTAGGGCAGCACGATCATGGTGTCTTCGATATCGTTGTTGACCGCGAGGATTTCCTTGCGCCGGCTATCGAGCGCGATGCCGGCGACGAAACCGACGTTGGTCAGCGGCCCGAAGATCTGATGTCGGGGAGCCGTGATGCCCTTGGCCTGCGATCCGGCTGATCGAGGGTAGCTGAGCAGGCTCTTGCGATTCACGTCCGTCATCGCGACCAGGTTATTCTCGGTGTCGATCGCGAGGCCGTTGAAAACCGGATAAGGGTCGGAGACCTGGCGCAGCGGAATGACATCGCCGCCTGCTACGGTAGCGGGAAGAGATACCTTTTCTTGGGCGTGAACGGCGTCAAACGGACCCGTCAACAGGGTGAAGACGAAAGGGGAGAGCAGGATCAGGCCGGCCGCTACCAGGCCGCCCAGAAACAACTTTCCACTACTTTGCCTCCGGCGCGTCATGCTACTTCACAAGCATAGGAATGGGTCACTTTATTTGTCAAGAGACGGAGGCGAGACGCATAGCCCGTGCACGAAACGTGTGGATGATTCGGACGCGCCAAACAGCGTCAGCACGACAAGCACTGGAAGGACGTTCGTTAATATCGCAGCCACTATTCTGATTCAATCACGCTACCATATCTAGGGTGACCAAGCGATAGGAGCCTGCCGTTGTTGCATAACGGATAAGTTTTGAACATTCAAAGGAGGTCCGTAAATATTGGGCCTTGAGCATTGCATGGGTAACAAATCACTTGACTCACACATGAAGTAGGCGTATAGCCGGAAAGCTGGGGTTAAACATCGCCGAGAGATGCTCGACAATTGGGGTGCCCCCGCCCATAGTAGTGGTCCCGCCAACCCTCAAGTTGCCGGCACCACTCACGTTCCCTGTGACGCTCTGATCGCCGTTGAAACTGTTCCCGATATCCAGGCATATTGGGCGGCGGGGACGCCTCCAAGATTCAACGCGTTGCCAGCTGTAGCGGCATTCACCGCGTTCGTGGCGTTCGTCGCTGATGCTGCCGCACCAGTGATGTTGATTGCAGCCGTGACGGGGCTGATGTTGGCCGGCGAGATAGCTGTCAGGCCCGAACCATTGCCGGTAACCGCCGTTGCAGCGAGCGTGCCGTTTACCGTCTGGTTGCCAGTGAATGTATTTGAACCGCTTAGAGAGGACGGCCAGTCCGCGATCTGTATCGACGTCAAGTTCAAACGCTCCAATGTCGCAAGCGAAATCCTGTGGACGCAAGATGTCACGCTGGTCGGTGGCGATCGGCGTCATTCCGTTTATCCCAGTGCAAAAGTTTGTTGGGCTGATCGGGACGGCGTTAATGGCGGGGCCGGCTAACAGGAGCGCGATCGTTTTCGTTGTCGTGCTGCCATTGTCTTGTAGACCATTGGGATCTAGTTGCGCGGATATGTTGTTAAGATCGCCGACGGCGGCGAAAAATGGTGAGCAGGAGGTATAGTCCGAGAGATTATGCCCGTAAGGATTAGGCCGTTGCTGCTGCAATTTCCGCCTGCGTTGCTCGCAACAATCGTATTTTTTAAGGTTAGATGCCCTCCTGGTCCGGCGACCCCGCCACCATTGTTCGCCGTATTGGCTGCGATGGTGCTGTTAATTACGAAGACTGTGCTGGCTGCCTCCCAGATGCCACCCCCAGTACTCGCGGTGTTACCCGATAGGGTGGAGTTGGTTAAGGTTAATGTGCCGCCACCGTTGGCTCCCGAGATTTGCTCCACCGCCGAAACTGGCGGAGTTCCCTGACAGCACGCTGCCACTGACGTTTGCCGTGCCGGAGTATTTAGTCAGCCCGCCGCCCACCTCCCCTGCGGTATTGCCGGAAAACTGGTGTTGCTGACGATCAAGGTTCCCACGTTATAGATTCCTCGGCCATCGCCGGAAGGAGCCAAGTTGTTTGAAACCGTGCTGTTGGTCACGGTCATCGAGCCAGCGTTATACAATCCCCCGCCGACGTTTTCCGGCAGAGTTACCTGATCCGACAACGCCGTCTAAAGTCAATGTTCCGGTGTTCAACACACCGCCGCCACAATTGCTGGTGTTGGGGGGCGCTATTCCTTGCGTGATGCTTACTGAAGCTCGCGTAATATAGCGGAACTTTTCCAGCCCTTTCGGGTTCTGATGGGTATGGAAAACCCGCGAGGAGCTCGGCGTGATTTCGCAGCTCTGGAGAAGCGACGGCTGGCGGCGGTCCAGTTGTTCAGCAAGGCGTTCAACAGCAGCGAGATTGGCCGGCGGTTGAAGGTTTGCAATCAAACGGTAAGCCGCTGGCGGAAACAGTATTTGGTGGGGGGCAAGGCGGCTCTGGGCCAAGCTGGCCGGGCGGGTCGCAAACCCCGGTTGAGTGCTGCCGACCGGGAACGCCTGGTGGATTTGCTGAAACAAGGTCCGGAGCGTCTCGGTTACGAGACGCCACTATGGACCTGCTGGCGAGTGGCCCATTTGATCGAGCAGGAATTCGGCGTTTCCTATCACGCCGGACATATCTGGAAGGTGCTGAAGGCTCTGCACTGGAGTGTGCAGCGACCCACGGGACGCGCCCTGGAGCGCGACGAAGACGCCATCCGCCAATGGAAGCAGCAACGCTGGCCCGCCCTTAAAAAAAGCCCAAAAAGAAGGCCGCACGATCGTCTTCATCGACGAAAGCGGATGGAGTCAGCGCCCGCATCGCTGTCGCCCCTGGGCTCCCCGCGGCGAGACCCCCGTCCTCCAATATCACTTCAACTGGAAGACCATCTCGGTGGCGGCCGCCATGACGCTGTGGAGCTTCTATTTTCAGATCTTCGAAAAGGCGATCGCCAAAGAGCAAGTCGTTGAGTTCCTCGCGCACCTGGTGCAACAACTGGCCGGCCCGCTGCTGATTGTTTGGGATCGGCTTCCGGCTCATCGCAGTCGCCTGGTCGCCGAGTTCGTCGAGCTTCTGGAAGGACAGATGGTGCTGGAGTACTTGCCCGCCTACGCGCCGGAACTCAACCCCGTCGAATACCTGTGGGGCCACTGGAAGCATCACGAACTCCCCACTGTCTGCCCGCGTGATCTCTGGCAACTCAGCGCAGGGGCGCGCCGCACTTTGGCCCGCCTACGTCGCCGTCCGCGCTTGATCCCCGCCTTCTGGAAGCAGGCTTCTTTGTTCGATTAAATCCGCTATATTATGCGAGACTCAGTAGTTGGGCGATCGTTACCGCAGCGCCCGGGGCTTCTTGCTTCGTGAAACGAGCAGCGCGCTGTCGTCCGCATCGCTCGGCTCTTCCCAGATGCGCCCATCCCAGGGATCTGCCCAGAGCTTTGCAAGTTCTAGTGTCGGGAAAGTGTCGATCTCGTGAGGAACGGGACGACCTTCGAAGCTGAAAGCGAAGGCATGGCAGCCAGTCTGAAGATCGAAGGTGAGCTTGCCAATGGGGACAGGATTCGCGGTCATAGGGACTCGGTTTTAGCACGCGGGCAATCAAGGATCAATTGTGCGCCTGGCCGTTGACAACCTCCGTTGTAGATTCCGTGCACAAGGACAAACCACTGCACCGCCAAAGCCAGGTTCATCGCACACGCAAAGCCGTCAACCGCCTTCCCTCACACAAAATAAAAAAGCTGAGAGCGTTTCTTCCGTCGCGCTAGGGGTCTACGCCGTTGCGTCCGACTGGAAACGCCATAAACGGTCACAAGCGCGTTTCTCGCTACCGATCCCGCGAGGCTTCCCACCGGACTTCTGGACTGCAAAATGGCAAGACTAACTCTAAAGCGCGGATTCCCGAGCGTGGAGGAGACGCTCGAACTCGCCGATGGCGGTCTCCAAACTCTCTGCATCCCGTGCTCGAGCGGCTTGCTCCACGGCCGCGCTCACCGCACTGATCTCCGGGAATCCGTAGCCTTTGGCCGTTCCTTTACAGTTGTGGCCGATGCCGCGGATGGTTTCGAAATCGCCCGCAGCCAGCGCCTGGTGCAGCGCCAGGAGATCGCGGCGGCGGTTGGCCAGGTAGCGCGGCTGAAGTTCAAGAATGGACGCGTCGATGACCGGAGGCGGGCCGGCGACTGTGGCGGGCAAGCGCGGCGGCAGCGCCTGCCGCGACGGAAGGTCGCGGGGAGCGAATGCGTCCGGGTTCGCCCGCGGCAGCGCGCCGCGGGCCGCGAACCTGGCGATGAACTCGATCAACCGATCCCGCTCCACAGGTTTGGAAAGATGAGCGTCGCAGCCAGCTTCGAGGCTCTGCTGCGACGCTCCCATCAGCGCATGTGCGGTCAGCGCCACGATGGGCACCGCCGGACGGCGGTTACGTTTTTCCCACGCCCGGATCGCGCGGGTCGCCGCGTAACCATCCATGTTCGGCATTTGAATGTCCATCAGCACCAGATCGAATTCGCCCGCGCAGCGCTTCTCGACCGCTTCGACGCCGTCGACGGCAATCTCGAACACCAGGGGCAGCCCGCGCAAGTAGGCTTGCAGAAGGACCACGTTTTCCGGGTTGTCCTCCGCCACCAGAATTCGCGTTCCGGCTCGCAGCTGGTTCTTGGCGTCGGACACGCGGATCTCGGGCGCCCTCCGGCGCGCGCTCCCTTCCGTGGTCCGTGGAAGAACCGCCGTGAAAACGAAGGTCGTGCCGGGGCCCTCCCGATCGGCGATGTAGATTTCGCCGGACATCATCTCGACCAGTGTTTTCGCGATGGCGAGTCCCAGGCCGGTGCCTTCGTATTTCCGCTCCAGGGAGCCTTCGGCTTGCTGGAATGCCTCGAAAATCACGCTCCGTTTACCGGCGGGGACGCCGCACCCCGTGTCCGAAACCTCGAACTGCAAGCGTTGCGGCTGGTCCGGCGGGACGGCTGTGTCCAGCGCGGCTCCCGCAGCCGTTTGCCCGGGAGCGTCCACGGCGCGGACGCGCACGTCGATGCGGCCTTCGGCGGTAAACTTGATGGCGTTTCCGATCAGGTTCAGGAGAATCTGCTCGAGCCGCTCCGCATCCCCGATCAGGAAGGGCCACACGCCCCGGCCGACGTCGAGATGAAATTCCAGCCCGCTCTGTTCGATGGCGGCCGAGATTGTCGACTCGCACTCCACCAGCACGTCCTCGAGATTGAACGGTACGCTTTCGAGCGTGAGCTTGCCCGCCTCGACCTTGGAAAGATCCAGAATCCCGTTGATCAAATGGAGCAGCCGGCGCACGTTGCGATGGGAGATCTCCACATATTCCCGCTGTTTGGGACTTAACTCGCTCTCGAGAAGAAGCTCGCTCATGCCGTGGATCAAATTCATGGGGGTCCGGATTTCGTGGCTCATCCGGGCAAGAAAATCGCTCTTGGCTCGATTCGCGGCTTGGGCGGCCGCCAGAGCTTCGCGGAGATCGTCGTCGAAAGGTCCGGACGAATTGTTCCCCATTGCTTTCTTTTCGGCCGTGTCGGGGACTTATGAGGGTGGTAAATAAGGTTGTCGGAAAGTAATATTCGCTCGCTGCACGAGCGCGGCCGGAAATGTTCCTGGCATATCCACTCGGTAGTTGAAGTACCTTATGCGGTAAGCCCGCTTTCGCGGCCCGGAAAGAGCTTGGTTGAAAAAAAAGTTCAACCCGGCGGCGTGAAATCCGATAAGGCCACCATGGAAGGTATGTATTCAATCGCAACGGCTGCAAACGCAGTCACTACATATACGTCATCGCCAACCACGAAGGCTTCCGTAGGGCCGATTCGCGTTCTTCATATCGAAGACGACCCGGAGCACGCGGACCTGGTCAAACGCTGGCTCACCGGAGACACCACCCGCAACTTCAAGGTCGAGTGGGTTTCCGAGCTCCTGCAAGCCCTGGAGCGTCTGGCCGAGCCGGATGTCGACGTGATCCTGCTGGACCTGGGCATGCCCGAACTCGGCGGATACAAGAGTCACGTTGCGGTCCACGCGGTGGCCCCTAGTTCCCCGGTTGTCATCCTGACCGGCGATCACCGGGAGACGTCGCGGGAATTCAGTCTGCTGGCCGGCGTCGCCGGCTACCTGGTCAAGGACCAGACCTCGCCCGGCGAGCTGCGGCGGGCGCTACGGCGCGCGCTGCTCTAACCCCAGGTGGACGCCGCCCGACCGGCCCATTTTTTACCGGCCAAGCGGCAATATTTTCGTGTATTGACTGCCGTCTCGGGCTTCCCTTATGCTATCGCTATGCGACAGCTCCTACGCTCCGTTCTTCTCCTTTCCCTGGTGGCCTGCGCGGCTCACGCCGCCCCGGTGCACTGGCAGCTCAACGATGTCGTGTTCAGCGACGGCGGAATGGTCTTCGGCGGCTTTGACTTCGACGCCGGCACGGGCACCTACTCCAACATCGACCTGACCACGACTCCGGGGTCGGTGATGACATCGGGCAGTTTTTACACCACGGCCGCGTCCTATGTCAACGCCACGGGGCCGGGCTTTTTTAACGGTGTTTCGACTGTGCCGGTATTCTCTGGGACGACCCTGACGCTGGGCCTGGGCTTTTCGCCCGCGCTGACCGCGGCCGGAGGGACCGTCAATATCGTCTCGCCCGCCGGCGAGTCGGTGTGCTCCAACACGTCCTGCGCCGCGTTTACCTCTCAGCGGACCATCGTCTCCGGCACGGCAACCGCCGTTTCAACGAGCTCCCCCAAACGCTGGTATCTCAGGGATGTCATTCTGACCGACGGCGCCCACGCGTTCGGCTCCTTCGTTTACGACGCGAACACGAATACCTATTCGTCCATCTCGATTACGTCCACCAGCGGCAGCGCCATAGTCGGCGGCGCGTCGTACTTCAACCTGAGTCCGGCTGGCGGAGGGAGTGTTTTCATCAACACGGTCTCGGCCGCTACCATTGTCTCCGGAACCACAAACTTCCTTACGGCGATCTTCGGGGCCCCTCTCACCAACGCGGGAGGGACGGTCAATATTGTCGCCCTAACGGAAGGGATCTGCACTGCCGCAAACTGCGCCACCACCGGCACTTTGCGAAGCCAGCTCGCCGGCATGGGCGCGGTTTCGACAGATCCGCTCGCCGATGACATCAAAGTGCTCCCGCAAATCGCCGATGGCGGCAGTTTCATCACCACCTTCGTATTCACCAACCCCACGGGCGACACCATCACCTGCCGTCTCACGATCTGGGGGGAGAACGGCAATCTTTTGCCGTTCTCGCTCAACGGCGGGAACCCGGTCGCCACATACGTCATCGTCGTGCCCGCGCACAGCAGCAAGTTCCTCGCGAGTTCGGGCGTGGGACCCCTGGTGGTAGGTTACGCGGTCGCCGAGCACGTCGCGCACTTGGGCGTGACCGCCGTGTACCGGCTGGCCGGGGCGTCCGAAGCGACCGTAGTGGGCGTCCAGGCGACCGAGGGCTTCGCCATGCCCTTCGACGAAACCCCGGGCTACGACACGGGACTCGCGCTTGGCAACATCAACGGCCAGGACACGGCCATTGAATATCTCTATTTTTACGATACGACCGGCAAGCTCATCTTTACCGACTCCTCACATACTTTAGGGCCGTTGCGGCACGAATCGTTTTCGTTGGGCGCCCGTTACGGCGCGTCGATTATGGGCCAGCGCGGCGAGGTCCGGGTATACCGCGGAGTTCAAGGCACGCCGTCCGGTCCTGCGGTGGGGCTGACTGGCATGGGCGTCAGAGTCAATGTGAATAGCGGCATCTTCACCTCGCTCCAGACCTTCAGTATCCCGGCCCAATAAATCGGCGGACATGGCTTGGAGCGCCTAGCAGGCTGCTGAAAAACGCGCGAGGTAAACCGCTCCCTGTGGTCGCGGCTCGGCAAGACGCTGTAAACACAAAGCGCCCACTGTGAGCCGCGACCACAGGGAGCGGTTATTAGGGGTTTTTCAGCATCCTCCTAGA
>DASYXM010000013.1:0-84706 GCA_035934795.1 Bryobacteraceae bacterium
ACTGCGAGGGCCTGCGTGCGATGAGAGTTTGCCGGTGCTTTAACCGGCCCCAAGCCGCTGCGGGTTAAGACGGACAGCGCGCCGTGCGCGATAAACGACGGACTCTCCGCCGAGAGAGTAAAAAACGGCAGGGGGCGCCCCCACTATAAGTGTGTCCTGGTGTACGAAGTGTGTCTGTTTTACCGAACCGTCCCGCCCTGCGGGACCCAATCAGCGGGCCTCGACCGGCGAGCGTGATCCTGTCGCCTTCTTTTCGCTGTTCCAGCCTCGCGCTATTTTCCGACCATGTGAGAAAAATCTTTCTCATTTTCACAGATATTTTCTATCAATTCCTCGTCCGCGAGTAAATTGAAGCCTCCCACGGTGACCGTCCAGGGTTTCGTGTAGGCTTTCATATCGTCGATGGTGATCTGGAGGTCCATGTGGCCGAAGTCGCGGCGGTGGAAGCGCTCGGTCACGTGCAGCGATTCCGTCTGCGGCATCCCGTTGTTGTCGAGCCAGCCGATATCGTTGAAGCCCGTGGTATCGACCACCAGCGTGTCGCCGTCGAAGCGGCCGATCGAATAGCCCAGATAGGCAGGCTGCGTGGGCTTGGGAAGAGGGCGGCCGTCGAGGAAAATCTGCCGGAAGTGATTGTACTCCTCGTACAGAACGGCTATGGTTCCAGGGGTCTGGATGAACTTGATGTTCATCGGGATGGTGTCGAAATCCACCACGCCGCGCGTCAGGCAGCGCTCCGACGGCCGGCCTTTGCCATTGTTCGCCACGCGCTGCTTGTAGAGCGCCTGCGCCCACGGCTGCAAGGGCACGTTGATCCCATCCGCAGCCAGGTCATTGAGGTATTTAACGTTAGCGGACACCCATATTCCCGATACGTCGGGGGCGCCCCAGGAAGTCTTGGGCGCCGGAGCCGAGAGGTTCGGTTTTCCATCCGGCGTCCGAGGCATTCCGGGCGTGGGATAGTGAATCCACTGCGCGCAGAGTGGAACGAAGGCCGCCGATAAGAGCACGGCGCTACTCAAAATCGATTTAACGATCTTCATTCAAACCTCCCGGCTACTTGCCGCCGACCAGGTGCGAATAATCCTGCTCGTTCTCGCACAGGTTCTCGATCATGTCCTCGTCCGCGAAATAATTGAGGACCAATTTCACGCCCCACGGCTTGGAATACAGGTTGGGGTCTTCAATGATGAGCTGCAGATCCATGTGGCCGAAGTCGCGCCGATGGTAGCGCTCGGTAATGTGCGTCGTTTCGGATTGCGGGTGCCCGTTCATGTCGAGCCAGCCCCGAGAATCCAAACCCGTCGTGTCGACCACCAGCGTGTCGCCTTCCCAATGCCCCACCGAGTAGCCCATGTAGGCGGGCTGCGTGAGCTTGGGCAGCGCGCGGCCATCGAGGAAAATCTGGCGATAGTGGTTATAGGACTCGTACAAGACCGCGATCATTTGCGGCGTCTGGATGAACCTGCGGGGCGCGGGCAGCGTCTCATAATCCGTCGGACCGTGACCGATGCAGCGCTCCGATGGATGTCCCTTCTGGAGCTGCTTCAGGCGCTGTTTATAGAACTCAGCCGCCGAGGGTAGAAAGGGAGCCTCCACCCCATCCGCGGCGAGGTCGAAGAAATACTTGGTGCCGGGAGCCGCCCAGGTTCCGGACAGATCCGGCTTGCCGTCGGCCGTCTTCGGAGCCGGGGCCGTCAGGTTCGGTTTTCCGTCCGGCAATCGCGGAATGCCGGGCGTGGGGTAGTGGATCCATTGCGCGGCGAGTGGAACGATAGCCACTGAAAGGATCACGGCGTTCGTCACAATCGATCTGATGTTCTGAGCCATAAGGTTCGCCTCCCTTCTACCAACCGGACGCCGTCATCCCGAGCGAGAGTCGAGGGATCTGCTTTTCAGGCACCGGCAACACGCGAGCAAAAAGCAGATTCCTCGATTTGCGGTCGGAATGACTGAGATATAAGTTGCCATTTTCTACAAAATGACCTCGACTTACAAAACTCCCAACTACTTGCCGACCATGTGCTGAAAATCCTTTTCGTTCTCGCAGATGGATTCAATCAGCTCCACGTCCGGGACGTACACCCAATGCACGTTCGCGCTCCATGGCTTGGTGTACGCCGCCGGGTCGTCGACGGTCAGCTGAAGATCGATATGCCCGAAGTCGCGGCGGCGGAAGCGTTCGGTGATGTGCGTCGTTTCGGTTTGAGGGTGCCCGTTCATATCGAGCCACCCCTGATCGTTCAAGCCGTTGGTTTCGACGACCAGTGTGTCGCCCTCCCACCTGCCCGTCGAGTAGCCCAAATAGGAGGGTTGCGTGGGTGGAGGGAGGGGACGGCCATCCAGGAAAATCTGGCGGTAGTGATTATATCCCTCGAACATGAACGCCATGACCCCAGGGGCCTGGACGACCCTGCGGAGGCTGACCTGGCTGTCGTAATCGGTCACGCCGTGCCCCAGGCAACGCTCGGACGGATGGCCTTTCTGCAGGTTCTCCTTGCGATCCTTATAAAGCTTCTCGGCCCACGGCAGCATGGGAATCTGCACCCCATCCGCGCTGAGGTCGCGGAAATATTTGTCGTCGGTCCCCTGCCAGATTCCGGACAGATCCGGCTTGCCGTCGGCCGTCCTCGGCGCCGGCGCCGAGAGGTTCGCTTTTCCGTTCGCCAGCCGTGGAATCCCCGGCGTGCGGTAGTCCAGCCACTGCGCCGAAACGGGGCTCAGGGTTACGGTTAACAGCAGAATCGATCCGAGGGCTTTCATATCAACCTCCTGGGCTACTTGCCGACCATGTGGGGAAGGTCCTTCTCGTTCTCGCAGATATCCTCAATCAGTTCCTCGTCGGGGACGTAATCGAGCACTACCTTGTTGCCCCACGGCTTGACGTAGGCGGCCGGGTCCGCGACGATCAATTCCAGATCGATGTGCCCGAAGTCGCGGCGATGGTACCGTTCGGTGATGATCGTCGTTTCGGTCTGCGGGTGCCCGTCCATGTCGATCCAGCCTTTGTCGTTCAAGCCGTTGGTTTGCACCACCAGCGTGTCGCCCTCCCACTTGCCGACCGAGTTGCCCATATAAGAAGGTTGCGTGACTGCGGGCAGAGGACGCCCGTCCAGAAAAATCTGCCGGTAGTGATTGTATCCCTCGTAAAGAACCGCAATCATTCCGGGCGTCTGGACAAACCTGCGCAGCGTCGCCAGGGTGTCGTAATCGGTGACGCCGTGCCCCAGGCAACGCTCGGAGGGATGGCCCTTTTCGAGGTTCCCCTTGCGATCCTGGAAAAGCTTGGCGGCCCACGGCAGCATGGCGGGAGCCTGAGTTCCGTAGCTGAGATCCCGGAAATATTTGTCTTCGGGCTGCCTCCAGATTCCCGACAGATCCGGCTTGCCGTCGTAGGTCTTCGGAGCGGGCGCCGCAAGGTTCGCCTTTCCGTTCGGCAATCGTGGAATCCCGGGCGTGGGGTAGTGCAGCCATTGCGCCGAGACGGAAATCAGGGTTGGGATTAAAAGCAGAATCGATTTGAGGGCCTGCATGCTGAACTCCCTGCTATCTGCCGACGATGTGTTGAAAATCCTTTTCGTTCTCGCAGATATTCTCGATCAACTCGTCGTCGGGAAGCAGATTGAGACGCAGCGTAGCGCCCCACGGTTTGGTGTACGCCTTGGGGTCCTCGACAATGAGCCGAAGTTCCATATGCCCGAAGTCGGGGCGGCGGAAGCGCTCGGTGACGTGGAGCGCTTCGGTGTGAGGATGGCCGCCGTCGTCGAGCCACGTCTCCTTGTTGAAGCCGTTGGAGTCGATCACCAGTGTATCGCCGTCGAACTTGCCCACCGAGTAACCCATCCAGGTGGGCTGCGGATCTTTGGGGAGTGCGCGACCGTCCATGAAGACCTGGCGGAAATGGTTATAGGCTTCGTAGAGGACCAGGATATTGCCCGGCGTCTGGACGATCTTGATCGGCATGGGCAGGGCGTCGTAGTCCGTGATGCCGTGCGGCAGGCATTTTTCTTGCGGCCTGCCTGCGCCGTTCCCGGCTTGGATCTTCTTGAAATAAGTTTCCGCCCAGGGGAGCGTGGGGGCCTGACCGCCGGCATCGGCCGCGAGATTCTCCAGATACTTTCCATTCGCCGCTTGCCACAGTCCCGAGAAGTCCGGCTTGCCGTCGGACGTTTTCGGCGCCGGGGCCGCCAAGTTGGCCTTCCCGGTCGCCATGCGCGGCAGGCCCGGGGTGGGAGTTCTCCACTGCGCGGAGACGGGGACGCCAGTCGAGATCAGAGCGCCGCAAGTCAGAACCGCTTCCAGAATTTTCATTCCTAACCTCCAGGCTGAAGGCAAGTATACAACAACGGTTCGCCAGATACGTGACATGGAGCTTGTCTCGGATTGGCATTCCAGGAGGCGCAGATCGGTTCTAAATGAAACTGAGCGACGCCGTCCGTCGACGCAGCGAACTGAAAACATTCGATTTGAAGTGGCGACGAAAATGCTGATCCTGACAGCGCGCGACTCTTTGTAACGTGAGGAACTGATCCATGATCTTTCCGGGTTTTCCTGCCATCCAGGACCGCCGCAGCGTGTCGAATCCTCTTGCGCGATCGACGCTGAGCGGATCGGGAGACGCCAGCTTCGCGGAAGTGGCGCTGGGACTGATCGGTTCCGCCCCGCCCGTTGTTAGTGCTAAGGCGGCTGGTACGGCGGCGGACAGCAAAGCGAGCACACGGCCCGTTTCCGCTCAACTTATCGCGACGACCGCCGTGAATTCCGCACGTGTCGATCGGAGGGGGGCGCGGGACTCCGTTTCGGCGGCACCATCGACAACCGTTGCGAGCGCCGCTCCTGCGAATCGCAGCGCGGCCGCCGCGCCCAACGTAACGGCGCCCGCCGCCCTGGCCTCGCCCCAGTCACGATCCATGTTCTCCTGTGTTCTCACCCCGGCCCAGTACCTGGAAAACGTAATGGCGGAGATCCAGTCGGGCGCGCCGACATCGAGCGACGCTCCGATGACCGTTGCCGAGGTTCTGCAGCAGGCCCTGGCGAACAATTACAGCACGCCTGAAAATCCATACGCGGAATGCTCCGATCCAGCGGCCGCAGCCGCCTTGATTGCCCGGATCGCCGGTCCCAACGCCAACGTCATGGTCCCCACCGTCGCCGGTATGACGACTGCGTACACTCCGGCCACCCCAGCCGGATGGGTCGGCAACTACACGATCGGGTACGCAACACAATCCTCCGGGTTCAACGACGCCGGAGAAACATTCGGCGGTTGAGGAAGCGCAGACTCATTGCTCGTCAGCGCGTAGGGCGGACCTCCTGGTCCGCGGTCGACCTCCTCGTCGGCCTGTTCTGAAACGCGAAAAGATCGCCCTCCAGCACTTTCCGCAGTTCCTCGCCAGCCGGACCGGGAGGTCCGGCGCGGCCGGGGACGCTCGCCCTACAAATAGTTCAATTCAATTTCCGACTGACTCTTACGAGTACATCCAAACAGCAGGCCGTCTACGTATACGCCAGTGACCGTAGACAAATCCTGCAGACGGAGGAACTCATGCGAAGCGTATCTCAAGCCGCGACAACACTTGCCGTGCTGTCGCTTCTGCTGGCGCCTGCACCGGCGCTGCTGGCATCCAGTCACCGCGAGGCGCCCATCACCGCGCTCGATCAGAAGGCGGACATCACGGACTGGTATGCCTTCGTCGATCCCAGCCATCCCGACCGCGTGGTCATGATCTTGAATGTGGATCCCTTCCTGGAGCCCTCCAACGGCCCGAACTATTTCCCGTTCGATCCGGGGATTCTGTACGAGATGAAGATCGATAACAACCACGACGGCGTCGAGGATGTCACTTTCCAATTTCGCTTCAAGACGGAAATCCGGGCGCCTGGCGTTTTCACCGGTTTAGTCGGTGGACTGGCGGGCATCCCGCCCATCACAGCGCTCGACGGCCCCGGTTCGGAGGGTCTGAATCTGCGCCAAAGCTACACCGTCACCATGCTGGCGAACCATTCGCGGATCGATCTGACAAACGGTCAGACGCTGTTTGCCGTTCCGACCAATGTCGGCCCGCGCACCATGCCCAATTACAACGCGCTGCGCGCGCAGGGCGTCTATGATCTGGGGAACAATATCAGCGTTTTTGCCGGGACCGTCGCCGATCCGTTCTTCGTGGATCTCGGCGCGGCCTTCGATTCGCTGAATTTCCGGATGGCGGCCGGCGGCGGCGTGCTGAGCGCGAGTGTCGACGCCGACGACCAGAACAATTACGCTCCCAACACGCTGGCCGGCTTCAACGTGAACACCATCGTGCTGGAAGTTCCGATTACGATGCTGACAGCCGATGGGAAGCTCCATCCGGCCAGCGATAAAAATGCGGTCATCGGCACCTACGGCACGACCTCGCGTTCGAAGTTCGCCGTACTGCGCGACCCCAACGGTTTCGAGTTCGACTTGCCGAACAGCTGGTCCCAGGTCCAGCGGCTCGGAAATCCGTTGATCAACGAACTGATCATCGGCACCGGCTCCAAGGATCGCTTCAGCATGGACGATCCGTCGAACGACGCGCAGTTCGCCCCCTTCTTTCTAAATCCGTTGCTGGCGCAGATTTTCGCGTCGATCGGCATCCCCGTCCCGCCCGCGCCACGCCTCGATTTGCTGCCGCTAGTCCAATATCAGGCGCCGATTTGCCCGGGCTGCGCGGCGGCCGACGCCGGTCCCATCGCGGATCTGCTGCGGCTGAACACGGGCGTTCCGCCGACTCCTTTCGCCAGCGCGAAGCGCCTCGGATTTCTAGTGGGCGATACGTCGGGCTTCCCCAATGGGCGCCGTCCGAATGACGACGTGATCGACATCGCCGCGCGGGCCGTGGGGGGCATCCTCGCCGACCCCGTGAAGTTTGGGACGCGCATCGGCGACGGCGTAAACGTCCCCAGCGCGCCCACGCTCACGACATTTCCGTTCCTCGCTCCCGCCTATAGCGGACGCGACAGCGCTCACGCGGGTCCCGGCCAGCCCGGCTGCACGAATCAGCCCGGCGGCATTTGTCCGGTCAATTGACGCGAGCACACCAAGGAGAAACCTATGAAATCCCGAATCGCCCTTCTCTTGTTGCCCTGCGTTTTCGCGGCCGCCCAGATTACGCCAGCCGCGCCCCCGGCGGCCGGCCTGACGCCGGCGGAAATCGGCATCCAAAAAGCCGAAGCGCAAATCGCTAAGCAGCCCGATCACGCGTCGTATTACAACAGCCTCGCCATGGCGTACGCGCGACGGGCTCGCGAGACCTCCGACGTGCGTTATTACCAGAAAGCCGAAGACACGCTGAAACGGGCTTTGGAATTGTCACCCAATGATTTCGAGTCCATGAAAGTCCAAACCTGGCTGCTGCTGGGGCGTCACGAATTCGCGAAGGCGCTGGAAGCCGCGACGGCGCTGAACAAACGCACGCCCGACGACGTGACGGTGTACGGCTATCTGGCCGACGCCAACGCCGAGTTGGGAAACTACGCTGCCGCTGTCGAGGCCGTGCAATGGATGTTGAAAATCAGGCCAGGCAATGTCGCGGGCGTCACGCGCGCGGCCTATCTTCGGGAGCTGCACGGCGACATTTCCGGAGCGCTCGAGCTGATGCAGATGGCCTACGATTCCACTCCCTATCAGGAGACCGAGGATCGCGCCTGGCTGCTCACGCAGATGGCCCATCTTCATTTCCTCGCCGGCAATCTGAAAGAATCCGAGAAGTACGCGCAGGGAGCGCTCGGCCTGTTTCCCGATTATCACTACGCGCTCGGAACGCTGGCGCAAGTGCGTAGCGCGCAAGGTCGCTTTGACGAGGCCGTTACGCTACTTCAAAAACGATACGCGGCAGCGCCGCATGCTGAAAATCTCTACGCGCTGGCGGAAGCTTTATCGCGCGCGGGGCGCGAATCGGAAGCGGCCCAGAGCTTCGCCGAATTCGAGCGCCTGTCGCTCGCGGAATCGACGATCGGCGACAACTCCAACCATGAGCTGATCGCCTACTACGCCGATTTCGCGCATCAGCCCGAAAAGGCGCTGAAAATCGCGGTACAGGAGCTCGCGCGCCGCCGCGATGTCAACACGTTGGACTGTTACGCGTGGTCGCTCGCCGCAAGCGGCGATTACGCCGGCGCCGACGTCCAGATCCGCAAAGCGCTCGCGGTGGGCGTGAAGGACCCCAGGATTTTGGCTCACGCGGGAGCGATCGCCATGCATCTGCATATGGACGCGGAGGCGCGTCATTTTTGATCCGCGCACAACGCTGCGCTGTGCGCTCCGAATTTGAACCGCGCAATTCGCTGGAGGCGCGGCGCTCCTTCAGGGAAAGATCGAGGCAACGGAAGCGGCGCTCATTGAGTTCCCAGGGTACATAGGTCAGAGGACCGGGGGACATGACGTGAGACAGGGACGACTCAAGGGTGTGCGGAAATATTGGCTTTGCTACGGCTACGCATCAAAAAGTGACGCCCACCAGAAAATCACCCTGATTGCGGCTGGATCTCAGGAGGGCGTTGACGGGATCGCGAAATGCTTCCGAGCCCCAACGGGTGTAGCGAAACTCCGGGGAGATGCGAACCCGGCCGAGTTTGAAGGTGACTCCGCCTCCCAGGACCAAGCCGATGTCGTTTCGCCGGTTGAACTCCGGCGCATTATCGAGAGTGACATCGACCACGTTGCCGGCCGCATCGATCGCATGTTGCACTTCGTCGATTCCACTGATGTGGCGGAACGCGCCACCGGCGCCGACGAATGGGCGGAGCGGCCCGGGCAGAACGTCGTACTTGATCAGCACGGGGAACTCCCAGGAATTGGCTACCGTGGATCTCGTAATGACCGTCGGACTGCTCTGTTGATATTGGTAGCCGAGGCGCTTGTACAGCCCGTCGACCTCCAGGGTCAAGCGCGCGGGGAAATGAACTTGTAAGGCGGGTCCAACTTCGTACCGCTTGGTGTTGGTGGCGTAGAACGCGGAATTGCCACGGAATGTTTGAAACGCGTCCGTTATAGGGACGCCGCCTTCCACTCCGATGGAAACCGGTTGCGCCATGGCAGGCGCCGCAAGGCAGAGAAACAACGGAAATTTATTCTTCATGAACGGGCCTTAGCAACTTGTGAACCATCGTGCAGGCGTGGGCCGGGTTTGGACTGGCGGACGCGCAGCCTGGATATCGAGTTGCTCGAATTCGCCGGGGAGGTCCTATGCTACACGTGCAAGATGGACAATGCGGCCTCTGCTCCCATTTTGGGGAAGCCCATGAGGCAACCAAGCAACTGAACCAGATTCGAATCAAGCACCAAGCGCCTGAGACTTTTGTCGACGATTGCGGCCTTTCAAGAAATGCCGACGTGCATCTGAAAGTCACTCCTATCAGCCGCTGCGATGGGTTTGAGCGTGCAAAACCTTCATAGGACTCGGTAAAAACGTTAGGTTCCTCCGATTTCCAAGACCGAAACCGAAACCGGGCCGAAACCGGTAACAGATGGGCCTGTCCGTATCCTAGCGGCCCTGTCCCCTTTTTTCAGCGGTCTCGCGAGAGAAGGCTGGCCCGGCCGAAGCGGCCGCTCGATGAGTTCCAGGGAGACTCAGATTTCGTTCCGGTTTCCCCTATTCAGTCCGTTCAGAAGTGAGGACAGTCTTCACTTTCCGCGCCAACTCCGCGGGTGTATAGGGCTTTTGAATGAATCCCGCCAAACCCTTATTGGTAAATCTTCTGATTGCTTCCACTTCGTTGTACCCGCTAGAGAGGACCACTCGAACCTCCGGAGCGATCATGCGAATCTGCCGGAAAGCCTCTTCGCCGCTCATCACCGGCATGGTCATATCCAGGAGCACCAGAGAGATGTCGCTCTTCCTGTGGCTGAGCGCTTCCACCCCCGTCTTTCCGTCCTCCGCGACTATCACGGTGTATCCATATCTCTCCAATGCGGACTTTGCCAGCCTGCGTACGATCTCTTCGTCGTCCACCACCAGAATGGTTCCGACGCCCCGCAGATCGTGCGCGCCTTCCGGTTCAGGACGAGTCACACGGCCATCCGCCGCCGGAAGAAGAACCTTGAAAGTACTTCCTTTGCCTAATTCGCTATACACCCGAATCGTTCCTTGGTGGCTCCGCACGATCCCAAGCACGGCGGCGAGACCCAGCCCGCGACCCATAAACTTGGTCGTAAAGAAGGGGTCGAAGATCCTTGCCTTCACCTCCTCCGTCATTCCCAAACCGGTGTCGTGCACCTCCACAGCGACGTACTCTCCCGGCGCGATCGGATCGCCCGCAAGGTTCTGGCTGATGTAGTGGCTGTCCAGCATCTGGAGTTCGGTGGTAACCAGAACGGTACCGGCGTTCTCCTCCCCGATGGCCTCGGCGCCGTTGATGACCAAGTTCATAATGAGCTGCTGAATCTGGCTGGGGTCAGCCTCGATCACCGGCAGATGGGGATTGAGCTCAAGCCGGAGTTGCACCAGTTTGGGAATCGACGTTCTAATCAACCCGCTGATTTCGCGGACCAGTTCGGAGAGATCGATCTTAACCACTACAAAACGGCCCTTGCCCGCGTACGCCAACAATTGACGCGTGAGACCGGAAAGTCTTTCGCTGGCCTGGAGGACTTCTTGCAGGAGGAGACGGTCCGGACTTGCCGCCGGCAAGGTCTCCAGAGCGAGGCTGGTGTTACCCATGATACCCACCAGGAGATTATTGAAATCGTGAGCGACTCCACCGGCAAGAAGGCCCAGGCTCTCCAGCTTCTGGGTTTCGCGGAGTTGTTCGTCAATGTGCTTGCGTTCGGTAATATCGACAATCGCGCTGAGCACCCAGGTCCCCTGCGCGGTGCGAATGGGATTCAGCCCGATCTCCACGGGGAATTCCGAACCGTCCTTTCGAAGTCCGTAGAGATCCCGGCCAGCGCCCATCGCTCTGGCGAGCGGATCTGACATGAACTCCGCGCGGTAAGCGGGATGCCTGTCTCGATACTTAGGGGGCACCAGGATATCCACCCGCCGTCCGAGCAATTCTTCGCGTGCATAGCCGAAAAGCGCTTCAGTTTGAGAATTCACCAGGACGATCTTGCCATGGTCGTCCGCCATGACCATGGCGTTCGGGGCCGCCTCCACAGTGAGGTGCAACATCTCGTCGGCGCGCTTGCGTTCCGTGATGTCCCGCGCTATGGTTGACGTGCCGCTGATCTTCCCGGCGTTATCCCGCACCGGCGAGAGCGTCAAGAATACCGGAAGACGAGTGCCATCCTTACGGAAACGAACACTTTCATAGGGCTGAACCTGTTCGCCGTCAACCAGGCGCCGCCTTACATCCCGGTACTCCTGCTCTAATTCGGGAGGCACCACCCTCACATAGTCAGTGCCCTTCATTTCTGCCGCTGTGTAACCGAACATTCGCTCCGCTGCCCGGTTCCAACTCGTCACCACACCCGAAAGATCCCTGCCGATGATGGCGTCGGTCGAGGATTCCACGACGGCGGCAAGCTGGCGCACCGATTCGCCGGACTGCTCAAGTTCGGCCGTGCGCCGGCGCACGCGGTCCTCGAGCTCGGCATTCAGCCTTCGCACTTCCTCCTCGGCGCTCTTTCGTTCGCCGACCTCTCTTCTCAGAGCGGCATTCGCGCGTTCGAGATTGCGCGCCCGCTCATCGGAGAGCTTGGCTGCGTGAATCATCGAAAGGCTTCTGGGAATGAGGGGCGGCAGCGCAAGAGCGGTCGTCGCGGACGCCAGCGCCGTAACCACCTTTACGGCGCCGGAGAGCCAATAAACGGGTGTCCACAGGGTCCACACTTCCATGAAATGGGTGCCCCCGCACGCGATGATGAACGCGCCGAATGCAATAAACATCCAGTGGAACGGCATGTCCTCTTTGGCTCTCCGCACCAGATACAGGAGCGTCAATGAAATGGCTACATAGGAAACTCCGATTATGAGATCCGAAAAGAGATGGAGGCTTACCAGGCTGCGGTTCCATAGGTAACAGTACCCGTGCGACATGAAGCCACCGGTGTCGAATAGTCCTCTCAGCAGGTTCATAAATAAAGTTTCCCCCGACAACGGTCCAATCATAATCGCGCCGTCTCCGGAACTCAAGATCATTGCGGCCGCGGGTGGGAGTGAAACGGGTTTGCGGATGGGCGCGGATCGCAGCCTGACGCACCCCTAACTGGCGCTTTTGAGCACGTGGGAGGCGTTCAACGGCCTCTGAGAGTTCGGCACCATCTCAAAGCTACGGCAACGCTTCCTGGCCGGGAAGAAAACTAAGGAAGCTAGGGGGCTCGCGATCCGAAATAGAGGCGCCGGACGAATCTATGTAAGTTATTGAGTAATATAGGCAATTGTCTCGTGGCTCAGGGAAGCAGCTTGGAAGACGGGCGGCATCATATGTGCTGGCTTTCTTCACGTCGAAGGCTCCCGCCAAAAAAACACTTGACGTTACTATAAAGTCACGTTATTATTTAGTCACGTGATGGAGGAGACCAAACTATGAAACTTGAAGAGATGACGCTTGACCTCGAACAGCACGTCGAGGTGAAGGCCGATATCGGCGATGTTTTTAAGGGCGTACTGCACCGCTTCGGCGAAGGCAGCACCAACCCGAATGGCGAGTCGATGCAGATGATCCTGGAACAGTGGCCAGGCGGACGATGGTTCCGCGACCGCGGCAATGGCATCGGCCACCTGTGGGGCCATGTGCAGGTGATCAAGCCGCCGGTTCTGCTGGAGCTCAGCGGTCCTATGTTCATGTCGTACCCGGCATTGAATCATGTGGAGCTGCGTCTGGACCAGATCGCCGGGGGAACCAAGGTCACCCTGCGGCACCGTGCGATCGGCTTACTCGATGCGGCGCATCGGGAGGGTTTGGGTAAAGGCTGGCGGCATTATCTCGACAGCGTCGGCAAGGACTTCGCCGGTTCCGCCGGGGCCTCCGGTGGTGTCACGGCCCAGCGAGCCTGATGGCCGGAGAGCTGGACGGCGTCTGGAAAGCGTTGTCGGACCCGACGCGGCGGGCGATTCTGGATCTGCTGCGTCAAGGCCCCCGAACGACCACCGAGATCGTCGATGTGTTTCCTCACTTGACTCGCTTTGGGGTGATGAAGCACATCGACGTGCTGCGGGACGCCGGCTTGATCAATACGCGCGAAGAGGGGCGTCAGCGCGTGAATTCGCTGAATGCGGTACCGATCCGGCAGATTTACGAGCGCTGGGTGAGCCGATACGAAGGGTGCTGGGCGGACACATTGCTCCGCATTAAAGAAGACTTTCAAGCGGGTCGTGGTCCGAAGGGCGGCCCGCAAAATCAGCCCGAAGACAAATAAACCCGCGGATTCGTCCGCAGTTACAACACCAACAGGAGAACACTATGTATACGAAAGATGCAATTCGATTCTCGCTCAATATGGCCGAACAAGCCGTGCTGAGATCCCTGGCGGATATCGAGGATATTCCGCTGACGTTTCCAACTGAAAAAGGAGGATGCCATCCGTTGTGGGTTGTAGGCCACCTGGCATTGGTGGAAGGACTTACTCACCAGATGCTCGCCGGTGGAGAGAACCCCGCGGCGGATTGGGCCGGCCTGTTCGCTCCGGAGACGATTCCCACCGGCGAGGCGGCGAAGTATCCGTCCATCGAGAAGGTGCGCGCAACGTATTTGCAGCTCCGGCGAAGGAATCTGCAATTTCTCGATTCGCTCAGCGAGATCGAGCTGGATAAGCCGGTCGCCCGTCCGCCGAAGGGCTTAGAGGAGCATTTCGCGACGTACGGGAAGGCCCTGCTGACGCTTGCTTTGCATCAAATGGCGCACCGGGGTCAGATTACCGACGCGATCCGTGCCGCTGGGCGAGCCGCACCAGTTGCCGTGGGCACGGAAGCTTAGCTGTGCCTGACGGGGGAAATCGGGGACGGTTCCGTCCGACACCGATTTCCCCCTCCAGTATGCCTTGGGTGGGCCGCTAAGTTTAGAAAGTCACCGAGAGCAAGACAGGCGATCGTTACCGTCGTGGTTGAGCGGAAGACGCCCGACGCTGAGCTTGAGATCCGGCAGACTCCATCGCGCTCCGCAAGAGCGCGTTGATTCGGGTCTGATAGCCCCGGCCTTGTCGCTTGAGCCACGCAAGTACATCCGCGTCGATTCGGATCGTCAGCGGTTTCTTGATTGGCCGATAGAACTTGCCAACAACCGCCTTGCTCCAATCGAGCGCCGGGGGAATGTCAGTGGTGTCGATCTCCGCGTGCTTCATGCGCCTTAGAGCGCGGATTTCCCTATCTCGATCGCTGTAAGTTTTTTGCATACGCTCGCCTCTCAATTGCGTTCGCTTTCCGGGCCGAAATGACACGAATTACCTCGTCGCCTCCTTCCTCCCTCCAGGTATGGGCCACGATCAATAGGATGCCGGCAATCATTCCTAGCGTCTGCCACCGCTCCTCACCCTTTACGATGCGATCCACAATGCTGAGCTCATGCGGATCGTCGAAGACCGCGATTGCAGTGTCAAAACTGACTTTGTGCTTTGCGATATTTCCGCGGTTCTTGTCTTCATCCCACTCGTAGCGCATCCGTCAGGAGTGACGATATCGTACATACATTATAGTACATATTGTGAGGTGCTGTATAGAGATGCCGGGCTACAACCGGCGACTCGCGAATCGCAAAGGCAGACCCCTCGACGGGGTTTCCCGTTTCGGCTCGGCGGATGGCAAACGGCGTCAATGGTCAGTTGTGGAAATCGGAGACAGTTTCTGACACCGATTTCCCCCGATTTGACCGATTTCCGATTTACACCGATTTCTTCCGGAGGGAGGGGGAATCGCCCACTTTCCATAGGTACTGGTACCGCTTCCGGTGAGGTGGCTGCCAAGACCCTGTCGCAATCGAGGCGATCGCTGTATACTGAGCGAGCGTTGTAAGCAACGTGGGATCCCTCATGACTTGGGGATACCCAACATCGTGAGAGGAGGTCCCAACCAATGCCCAAAACATTTTTTGAAAAGCTCAGGCTCGTCGCGTTTGTTGCTCTAGCCGTCGCGTTTATTGCGGCCGCTCCTCATATGAGCGTAGTCGCCGACTCCTTGCCTAGCGGAGAGGTACAGCTCGGTCAAACCGTCATAGAACCCGGATACGATGACTTGACCGGAAACCTGACCTATGTCCTCACGCCCTTCAAACCGCCTGTTCACCCGAATGCCCACAACGTCGCACCCTTTTACCTTATTGTGTATCCCAACGCCGTATCTGGGGTCGTGGGTACGATGAACTGCCAACATCAGCCGATGGATAATTGTGCAGATCACGGTCCGTTTTTCGCAGGCTTCGCAGAGGCCATGAAACCGGCCGTTTACGCCAGTGGTGTTTGGGGGCACGACCATATTTTCTCGGCGCCGCCGTCTCCGCCCGCGTCCGGGGACTTCAACATCGACTGGGTTCCTACGGCGGTCCTATTTACCGACGTGGCATTTGCGTCAAACCACATCACGACGCTCAGCCAATTGAACGCCGCATTTCTCGCCGCGCAGGTTACGATCACTCCCTTGCCCGCCGACACGTTTCATTGCAGTATCGTTCCAGCCTCGACATTTAACCGGGGTACGCCACTTCCCACGGCGCCGCCTCTGCCTTAAGGTGGTTATCGGATTCGGGGAAGAAATCGAAGTCGGGGAAGCGTCTGTGTAGCCTTCCCACTATTTCAATTCGTTGCGATAGACGACGCCGCCTTTCATGACGAATTTCACGCGCTCGGTTTCGGTGATATCCATAAGGGGGTCGCCCGCGACGGCGACGATGTCGGCGTAGCGGCCTTTCTCCAGGATGCCGACGTTCTTGCCGAGCTCGAAATTCAAGCCTTCGGCGGCGTTGAGCGTCGCCATTTGCAGGGTTTGGCCGGGCGTCAGGCCCCACTTGTTGTAGATCGCGAACTGGAAGGCCTGAATGCCGTGGCCTTCGATGTAGGCTCCGCTGCCGAACACCTCCTTGAAGCCCTCGCGGATCAGGCGCTTGAAGCTCAGCTCGGTGAGAGAAATGCGCGAGTACTTGCCGCCGGAGGATTTCAGATCCTTTTCTTCCAGCTCGCCGATCAGGTCCCACAGGGTCTGCTGAACGGGGCGGATGGTGCCATCGGGCATGGGCTGCTTGAGCAGGCGGATGGTTTCGTCGTCGAGGCCGGGCTTGCCGGTGACGCCGACGGTGAGATGCATGGGCAGATCGACGCCGGCGGCGATGCAGTTGCGCAATCCCTCGCCTCCGTAGGCGTGGCAGGCGACCTTCAACCCGCGGCGATGCGCCTCATCGACGATAGCCTGGTTCTCCTCGAGCGTGATCGAGGGGACGTTGATCATGGTTCCGTCGGGCTTGAACGCGCCGCCGCCCTGGGCCGGATAGCCGCTGCCTTCGTAATCTTCCGTTTCGTAGACCTTGATCCAATCGACGCCGTAGTGCGACCGGTCGCGCACGGCCGCGCGGGCGAGCCACGGGGAATTCAGGTCGGCCGTGTTCTGAAACGACGTGATGCCGGGGCCGCGCCCGAAGGGGACCACCATCGAAGGCGCCGCATAATAACTCCCGCCGCGCGGCGCGAGCTGCGGGCCGGAGACTTGCAGGCGAGGGCCGGGGACCAATCCCTTGTTGATGGCGTCGCGCAGCTCGACGATGGCGTAGGTGTACTGCGAACCCATGTCCTGGAGCGTGGTGAATCCGGCGTACATGTCCTTGAGCGCGTAATGCAGACCGATGAAGGAGATGCGGCCGTCGTTGGGCTCGGGGTCCTGCATCAGATGGACGTGGCGGTCGATCAAGCCGGGGAGCACGGTGGCGCGGCTGAGATCGAGCACGCGGGCGCCGGGGGGAATCTTCACGCTCTCAGCGGGGCCGACGTCGGCGATGCGGTCGCCCTTGACGACGATCACCTGGTTCATCAGGTTCTTGCCGGTGCGCGCGTCGAACAGGCGGCCGGCGCGGATCGCGACGCCAGCGGGGGGCGGAGCCTGCATCTCCATGATCGTCGGATTGAAAGGAGGCGCGGCGGGGCGCGGATTCTGCGCGCGCGTCAGGGCCGGCAAGAGAACCGCGAGGGTCGCGAGTGCAAGCACGTGGCAACGGGACAACTTCGACATCACGCGGCAACGGGACAACTTCGACATTATGATTCCTCCACTCGGGAATGCCCGGAATTGCAGGCAGTTGACAGTATAGCGTGGGACGGGAGAAGTAGAAGTCAGCAGCCAGGAGTCAGAAGTCAGAATGCCGAACCGCGCAGGTGCTTGAGCCGGTTTTCCGGAATCCCGCGCGAGAACAGTCGAAGCCCAAACTAAGCAGCAGAGAGTACCAAGAGGCCAATGAAAATGCCCGGGTCAGGAGATCGGCCGTATTCAACGATGCCCGGTGAGGAGACGGAGCTGGCGGTCCGTCGAAACGAGAACGAGCCGACGCAATTCCGCACACCAATCCGGGCTCCGATTCGAACGGAGGACGCCCGTCGACCCTCCGACGGTCCAGTGTCTCTGGCGGCGAATTTCAGTCTGATCGGGGTGGCCCTCACTTTGAAATGCGTAAGAGATCCGCAGGATTTGCCGGGCGTCGAAGATTTTTTTCGGTGAGGCGGAAGGAATCCGGATTTATAAAAACAGGTCCCTCGACTCCCGCTCGGGATGACCGGGAGCGTTACTACCGCTCCTTCGCTGTCGCGGCTCGGAATGGGCGCTTTTGGAATTAGGGCTCCCGGTGGCCGCGGGCCGGAATGGGCGCGAGGCAGGAGGAGAGCTGTCGAATGGCGGTTAGAGCATTTTCACAGTGATCGTGGTCCGTTGGGGCATGGCTTTCCGGTTTGCGGACCCGTTCCGGGCTGCCCGGCGATTCGCCAAGAACAACGGGCAAGCCGCGCAGAAGCGCGGCTGCAGCCCGGAAGAGCTGCCCCACAAGAACGCTCTACGCTATCTATGAATCTAGCCGAGCCCCGGAAAAATTCGGGCGGCGAACGATCCGGTTTCCACCAGATGTCCACCGCCCCTCCGACTGCTTGCTAAGACAGAGACTGTCCGCGACGGAGAAATGAGGCCGTCTCTGGGGTCGGCCTACGTTAGGTAATGCGAGAAAAATCGGCAAAGCTCGCCGCCGGGCGGGGAATTTTTGGCAAACCGCGAGGGACGGTCGCTGAAGGCTCGGAGTCTGGGTCTAAGAATTGGCTCGCGCGTGCTGCCGAAGAAGATCGAGACCCGCTGGTGTAATCCTGACGATGGAGCGGCCGTCGTCGTTTTCCGTGCGCACCAGTCCACGATCGTTCGCGTCCTCCCAAACCGGGAGCCTGGGGCATGACGTGCGCCACGCTTCCAGGACTTCGTCGTAGGTTCGCTCGCGGCGGGCTACCCATTCCAGGAGATCCAAGATCAAGGCCTCGACGATCAGAGCTTCGGGTGCGACGGTCATAAGTCTATCTCCGACGATCCATCATGGCATCATGCGGCGCAATCGCGCGGCGCCTACTTCGGTTTGGGCGGATATTTCTCGATGGATTTCCGCACCATATCTTCGAGCTTGCCCTCGATTTTGCTGGGATCGTTCTTCTCCTCTCGCGCGATGCCGCGCCAGACCAGCGAGCGCGTGGTGGGATCGCGCAAATCGATCACCAGCGTGCCTTCGGCGTAGGGTACCCTGACGATGCGGGTCCCGAAGCCGTACCATCCGGCGGGGTAGGCCTCGGTTTCGAGCTTGCGCACCGATCCAAACGTGTAGCGGACATTGAGATCGGACCGCACCGTGGCGGATTTCATGAGGCCGCGCGTGGTGAGCGCGCTTTCGATGTCCGAATCGAGGCGCTTCCTGACCAGCTCGCTGTTGAGGGCGGGATTGCGGCTGTTCAAGCGGCCGTCGCGGATGAGGAACGTTTTGTACTTGCTGAAGTCGATGGCGGAGTCGAATTCGACGGTCACCTTCTGAGCGAAAGCGAGCGGCGCAAGCAGCACGATAAGGGATAGCGCTCTCATGACTGGCACTGTAGCATAACAGGTGCGGGCTTCTCGTCAGAACTTGGCTGCGATAGACTCTTACGAGCAAGGAGGAAATACGATGAGATCGAAAGTCACGTGGTTCATTGCCGCGGGTGTGCTGGGCCTGTTGGTTGTGGCAGCGGCGGCGCAGAAGAACAGCGACGGAGCGGCCAAGAAGGGAAGCGTGAAGATCACCCGGCTCTACACCGGGCCGGACGGCCAGACGCACGCCGAAGAGATCGAAGCCAAGTTCGCGCCCAGCGGCAATAACGAGGCCTACAAGATGCTGGGGATCACCGGAGCGCAACTGACGCGCGCAAAGCCCGGCACGGTGATCGATTGGCACACGGCTCCACGCCGCCAATACGTGATCACGCTCAGCGGACAGGGAGAGGTCGAGGTGGCGGGAGGAAAAAAGATCCTGCTGGGGCCGGGGCACATCGATCTGGTGGAAGATACCACCGGCAAAGGTCACATCACCAGGGTCGTGGGAAACGAAGAACGGGTCACGCTGCAGCTCCCGCTGGCGGATCAGTCGGGCAAATAGCAACCCGCCGGGCCCGGAGTGGTGTCGAGAAGAGTCTCGACATGGCACGCTGAGCGTGCGCCACAGCAGGGGTCGAGCCGGGAGCGCCGCATTTGCGAGGTGTTGCGTTAGGATGCGGGCGGGGCTTCGATGGTCACTTTGGCGCGCAGGTTGGCGACGCCCAGCGTAGCGCGCTCGTCGGTGACGGTGAAAGCCACGGCGTCGTCGAGCCAATCGTGGACGGAGCCGTCGGGATCTTGCGAGTAAAGCGTCAGCGTGTACGCCTGCGGGCAGAGATCGCACAGGAATGCGAACACAACGCTGACGGATTCGCCGGCCTTGCGCGGGCCGATCGCGACGCGCTCGGCTTCGGTGCTGGTTCCATACACTTCAAAGCCGATCTGGGTGCGGACAATCATCCCGATGACGGGTTCAGCAACGGCTTCGTGGAAGCGCACGGTAGCGCGCACGCTCACGTATTCGCCGCTTTTCCAAACGATGGTCGGCTGGCCGTTGGTCCCGAGCGTTTCGAGCGCGATCACCTCGGCGCGTCCGTCGCCTCGGCGGAAGGAGGGAGCGAGGCGCGGCGGAATGGTTTCGCCCCAAGCGCGCACCTGCTCGGCGATGGCGCGGCGATAGCGCGATAACGTCTCACGCGCGTCGCCTCTGGCGGCGAGCTCGCCCGCTTCGAGCCACCAGATCTCGTCGCACAACGCTTCGAGCAGATGTTCCTCGTGGGAGGCGAGCAGCACGGTGGAACCGGAGCGGCGCAGGCGGTCGAGCCCAGGCAGCGTCCGTGCGCGCACCAGGGCGTCCTGCGTCGCGAGCACCTGGTCAAGCGCCAGCACGGCGGCCGGAGCCAGGTTCAAAGGCTCGCCCAAGGCCACGTAGCGGCGATGCCCGTCGGCCACGATCTCGCCAGATGAGGGTTCGAGCGCGCCCCCCGCGACTTTGAGCAGCTCCGCAACGCCCGAATTCTTGCCGCCGATCAAGCCGATAATCGCACCCGCGGGAGCCGTCGCGGTGAAGTCTTTCAGGGGTCCGATGGAGACACCGCAAAACTCGATCGACATTTACACACCAGCATACGTTACGGCGAGAGGGGTTCGCTCAACTTGCCGGAAGCGCGTTTCATTCCCGGCCGGTATATGCGAAAATCATCCGGTACGGTTTCTCAACCGTCCGATAGTCTTGACAAGAGGATGCCGAATGTCTGAGGAAGCGGCCGCGACTCTCCTTACGCTGGACATCGACCGCGCCGGCGACGTCGGCGTGGTGCGATGCCATGGCAAATTAGTGGCGAGCGTGACAGATGTCCTGTACTCCAAGGTTCGGCAATTGATTCCGGATAGCAAACGAATCGTGCTGGACTTGACGGACCTCACGCACATGGACAGCATGGGTCTCGGTACGGTCGTGCGTCTCTACGTTTCGGCCAGGTCAAGCGGCTGCGATTTAAAGCTCATCAACCTGGGCCCGCGGATTCGGCACCTTCTGAGCCTTTCCAATCTTTTGTCGCTATTCGCGACCGTTGAAGAATATAACGCCCCGATACACTGACCGGCGACTCAAGAAATAGCCGCGGCACCCTCGCAGCGCGTATAATCTCGCCATGGCCGATCCATCCGCTCAGCACATGCAATGCATGGAAGTATGGGGCGGGAGCCAGCTCACGGCGCGCGGCGTGGTCTTCGGAGGGCTGGACGCCTGGGTCTACAGCAAGCCGTACGGCGAGGCTCAGCGCGGCGGCGACGTCTATTACGCGTCGAGCTGCGCGACGGGCCGGATCAGCCGCATCCTGCTGGCCGACGTGTCCGGGCATGGGACCTCGGTCGCGGCGATCGCCGCCGATCTCCGTACCCTGATGCGGCGCTTCGTCAATCGCCTGGATCAGGCGGAATTCGTGCGCCTGTTGAACCAGCAATTCGGGGCCATGTCGAAGACGGGAACCTTCGCGACGGCGATCGTCACCACGTTTTTCGCGCCCAGCCGGAGGCTGATGGTGTGCAACGCCGGTCATCCGCGGCCGATTCTGTACCGGGCGTCGAAGAAAGAATGGACGCTGCTGGGTCACGAAGGGCCGCCGCGCACGCCCGGGCCGCTCAACTTGCCTTTGGGGATTCTCTCGATCACAGAATACGAGCATTTCGACGCCGAGCTCGAACCGGGAGATTGCCTGGTCACCTATACCGACGCCCTCATTGAATCCTGCGATGCCGACGGCGAGATGCTGGGCGAAGAGGGCGTACTGCGCATCCTGAAACTGCTGGGAGACGTCGCTCCAGAGAAATTAATAGACGCACTCCTTCAGGAGATCGGCGAGCGGTATCCGGAGAATTTATCCGACGACGATGTCACGGTGCTGGTCGTGCGCGCCAATGGCGGCGAGCCTGCTTACACATGGGGAGATAAACTGCGGGCGATGGAGCGCTTCGCGGGGACATTTATCCGGTCGCTCAATCCGCGGGCGGAACGGGCCCCGTTCCCGGATTTGAACCTGGCGAACCTAGGAGGGGCGATCATCCCGGCACTGGGACGGCGCTGGCGGGCGAGAAGGTAGGGGATTCTCACTGGGTCGATAAGCAAGCCGCGCAAAAGCGCGGCTGCAGCCCCGCAGGGCCGCCCCACGAGAACGGTTTCACGGCCGTCAGCCCCCGCCGCCCACCTGGATGTACTTGCTCCTGACCAGCTTGTTTGGATCGGCGTCTTTGGGCACCACGACGCCGTAGAAGGGATTCATCATCTCCTCCCAGGTCATGGTCCCGTAATAGACGGTTTTGGCGGGGTTCGGGTTGAACTTGTTGTTCGGGGAATTATCGAAGTGCGCGTCGATGTGCATCACGGTTCCCTTGGGCACCTTGATGGACGTGTCATAGCCGAGCTGCCAGTTGAAGTCGTAATGCGGGACGCTCAGAATCGTTTGGACGCGGCCGTCCGGGAATTCGAGCTTATAGGTCATGTCCTTGCCGCGGAAATGCATGTGCGGCATCAGGTACACCAACTCGACGTCTTCGAGGAACGTCACTTCCGCCGGGGGACTTTCCCAGTTGCCATCGCCGGGGGGAATTGC
This sequence comes from Bryobacteraceae bacterium, assembly GCA_035934795.1. Taxonomy (GTDB): domain Bacteria; phylum Acidobacteriota; class Terriglobia; order Bryobacterales; family Bryobacteraceae; genus Palsa-187. Next base: position 22,574 of record DASYXM010000013.1, read on the forward strand.
GAACCGCTTGGGATCGGTCGGAGAAGTCGTCAGGAAAGATACGTAACGACGCTCGGGCGGCTGGTCGATCACCGTGAAACCGATCTTTACGTGATCGGTGACGGCGGTGCCATTCGGCGTGTAGTGCAGGCCGACGGAGATATCGAAGCCGGCCGGCACCAATTTCGCGGCGTGCAGCCCGCGATAATCGGCGGCGAAGTTGCCTGGGAGGTAACAATCCTCCGCGCGGGTGCCGATTTGATTGGTCGCCCGATCGGGAAAGCCCGACGCATCGCCATCGCTCGCGTGGCGCGTGCCGCTGCCGAGGAAGGTCGGACCCTTGTCCGGAAGAGCGGAACCGTCCTCGTCGCGTTCCTTATCGGCCCAGTAAGCGACGCCGTACTTCACGCTGGGATTATGCGGAATGTAACCGATGCAGATGTGGTGCGTCACCGCGGGAAACTCCGGCTTGATTTGAACGGACGTGACCCAGGTGTCCTTCGTAAAACCGGTCGGCACGATGACGGTGCTCCATTCGACGACGTTGTTCTTGGGATGCGCGGGAACGTCGGTGACGGGACCATCCACGATGATGTCGGGCTTTATCGCCCAACCCTCGGGCCATTGAACCGCGACGGGCGCATCGGCCGCGTCGCCCTCGGGCGCTCCGGCGTCCGCCCACCGCGCGATCGTTTCGACATCGGCCTGCTTCAGCGAGCGGTCGTTCGAATAGGGACCGTATTGAGCGTCGGCGAACCACGGCGGCATCTTGCGGGCGATCACCGCGGCCTTCATCGCCTTGGCCCACGGCCGCACGTTCTGATAGCTGAGGAAGGACATCGGCGCGACCTGCCCGGGCCGGTGGCAGCTCTGGCAATTCTTCTGCAGGATCGGCTCGACGTCTTTGTGAAACGTCGCCGCGGCATCGGCGGCGAGCGCCGGCAAGGCGACGGCGAACGCCGCAGCCAGGAGTCTCACGTGCATTACAACACCTCCGTTCACGACATCTCTAGATAGTGTGCGCCTTAGCGGGACCGGCGTCAATTGGGGGGGATGGCGTATGATCGATACAGAGCCCGAACGATGGCGGAATACAGCTACACCGTTTTGTTCGAACCTGCTGAAGAAGGCGGTTTCGTCGTAACCTGTCCCGCGTTGCCCGGCCTGGTTACCGAGGGTGACACGCTCGAAGAGGCGCGCGCCATGGCTGAGGACGCCATCCGAGGCTACGTTGAAAGCCTGCTCAAGGATCGCCTGCCGGTTCCCTCCGACAAGGCGCCCGTAAAAGAGGAGATCCACGTACTGGTGCCCGAGCGGGCATGAGTCGCCGGCTTCCCGCGCTCAAACCGAGAGATGTCTTGCGGGTGCTGGAGCGCGCGGGCTTCGTGGTGCACCACGTTACGGGCAGCCACTATGTGCTGAAACATCCTGGAAAAACGGGCCAGCGCGTCACACTGCCGTGGCACAATAAGGATCTGAAGCGTGGGACGTTGCGATCAGTCATCGAACAGGCTGGTTACACGACCGACGAGTTCGAGGAGCTCCTGTAGGATAGGCTGAAGTTAGGGGCTACTTCGTCCATTCGCCGATCCAATCGAGGACGGTGTGATACCACAGCGCACTGTTTTGAGGTTTCAGGACCCAATGACCTTCATCGGGGAAGATCAGCAATTTCGAAGGGACCTTCTGTAGCCGGAGCGCCGTGAACAATTGCAGTCCCTGGCCAACCGGCACGCGATAATCGAGCTCGCCGTGGATCACCAGCGTCGGGGTCTTGAAAGCCTTGACGTAATTTGACGGCGACCACCGGTTATAGATGTCGGGGCTATCGGTTGGCATGCCGTGGAATTCCCACAGCGGGAACCACAGCTCCTCCGTCTCGCGAGCTTCGCTGGCCAGGTCGAACACGCCGTCGTGCGAAACCAGCGCCTTGAATCTGGTCGTATGGCCGAGAAGCCAATCGATCATATAGCCGCCGTAAGATCCACCCGCCGCAGCCATTTTCGTAGCGTCGGCGTAGGGCAGCGCCGCGACCAAGTCCGCGACGGCCATGATGTCTTCATAGGCGCGGCCACCCCAATCTCCATTAATCTCATCGATGAATTTCTGTCCGTAACCAACTGATCCACGAGGATTTGGTTCGATGACCAAGTAGCCGGCCGAAGCGAACACCTGGGCGTTCCAGCGATACGTCCAGGATTCGCCCCACTCGCCTTCCGGGCCGCCATGGATCAGAAACAGCACCGGATACTTGCGAGCCGCAGAGAAATTGGGGGGCTTCACGACGAAGGAATGCACCCGGGATTTATCGGCGCTGTCCACCCACAGCTCTTCGAGCGGCGTGAGCGTCGCCGAGGCCAGCAGGGCGTCATTAATATGTGTGAGCGCGACACCGGTCCCGCCTCCTGAATTCGCGCGAAAGAGCTCGGTCGGCCGTGAGCCGCTTTGCTCCGAATAAATCATGGTGCGGCCATCGGAGGTGAACTGCACGTCGTCCAGGGTCGAAGCGCCGCTGATGATGGTGCGGATGCCGCCGCCGTTCGCGGCGATCATTTGCAGTTCCGTACGCCCGCGATCCGTCACGGTGAAGAACAGGCGCGTGGAATCGGGCGACCAGGTGAAGCCTTCGACCCAACGGTCCAGCGATTCGGTGAGGTTGGTCGTTCTGCCGGTCGCACGCTCCAGAACGTTGAGCCGCCAGCGATCCGACTCGTAGCCGGGCCGGAACTGGGAGCGAAACGCCAGATACTTCCCATCGGGCGAGTACAAAGGCCCGTCGTCGGCGCCGGGATTCAGCGTGATCCTCTTCGAATCGCCGCCGGCGAGCGGCACGGCGAAGATGTCCGAGTTGGTGCTGACGGCGAGCTCGGCGTCGGTATTGGCGACATAGGCCAGCTCCGTCGAATCCGGAGAAATCGCGTAGCCGGGGAGCCCGCCCAGTGAAAACGGGGGCACGTCGTACGGGAACGGGGTGAGATCCATGAGCCCGGAGCCGTCCGTGTCCATGACCATCAGGTGCTGACGGCGCTTGCCCTTCCATTCGTTCCAGTGGCGATAGAGCAGGGAAGTATAGGTGCGGGCCTTTACCGGGCTTTTGGCGTCGGCGTCGAGGTTGCGCTTATTACAGGCGTCGTCAAATGAAGTCACAACCGGCCTGCAATCGGGATAGACGTTCGACAGAAACACAATATGCTTGCCATCCGGAGAAACGAGCGGGCCGGAGGCTTCCGTCGAAATCCTCGTGATCTGTCGCGGATTCCGGCCGTCGGCGTCCATCACCCAGATCTGCTCAGACCCACTTGGAGGTGTCCCATTTTGAGGCGTTCCACTCTGAAGTGACCCAGATTGAGGTGACGCCGTTTGAGATGAAGCAGCCCGGTCCGACGCGAAATAGATTTGCCGGGAATCGGGCGACCACCGGGGCGATTCATTCGTCGTGCCCTCGCGCGTGAGCTGCCGGGGCGGTCCCCCGCCTTCCACCGGGACGACGTAAATCTGCTTGGGTTTGGTGTTCTTATCCAAATCGACGCTTTGCACGGTGAAGGCGACCAGCTTGCCGTCGGGCGAGAGCGCGGGCTCGCCGATGCGCTGGACTCTAAGGAGCGTCTCGACGTCGAACGGGCGTTTCTGGGCGTATATAAAGGATGCCAGCAGGAGCGTGGCGCAGCCAAGGGTCAGACCACGGCTCGGGCCGGGGAACGGAAGGGATCGCATCTGGGACTATTCTAGCTGTTCGGCCGAAAAAGGGGACAGACTACTCTGTCCCCTGCCGTACATCTTTCAATTTTGCGCATGAGCATGGGAGTGGACAGAGGGGTCTGTCCCCTCTTTCGGCGCAACTGGAGAATCGAAGAGCTCAGATTTGGAAAAGGTCCGCCACGCGCGCCGAAAAACCGGGCAGCGGGGCCGGGTCTTCCAGGGAGTCCTCAGCGGAAAGAAGGATAGGGTGCGCGCCTGCGATATAGATGTGAATTTCGCGCATTGCAGGAACGAAGATCCACACCGAGCGGCTCCCCGCGTCCAGGTATTGCCGCGTCTTGCGGGCCAGCTCGTCGAAGGTATTGGACGGCGAAGTGATCTCGATGGCGAGCGCGGGCGCGAAAGGCTGGATGCGGCGCTCGGGATCGAGGAGCGCAATCTGTGAAGGCGAGATCAGCGCGATATCCGGGGCGCGGACGGTGTCCCCGGTAAGGCGGAACCATTGTTCGGCAATGACCGTGCCTTGATTCTTGCGGCTCCGAAGATGGCTCTGCAAACGATACATCAGTTCGTCGCGAATGCGGTTGTGCAGGTAGCTGGCGGAAGACACTTCGACCAGTTCTCCTTGATCGAGCTCGTAGGAGACGCCGACGGTCTCCGGGAGCCGCTCGAGTTGTTCGACAGTCAACAGCGTCTTCGCGCCCATGCTTGGATTCTACTATTTCCCGACACCAGTAGCCTCAGTTAGAATTCGTGAGGAGGTCTTGCACAGTGCGCGAATGCCGCCACCTGAAGGACAATGAAAGCATGAGCGGAATCCAGTACGTGACGGATGAGAAGGGCCGCAAGGTGGCCGTCCAAATTGACCTGAAGAAATACGGCGGGGCATTGCAGGATTTTTGGGACGGGCTGATTTCGGAATCGCGCCGCAAGGAGAAGGGGATACCGCTAGAGAAGATCAAAGCGGACCTTGTGAAACGCGGCCGGCTGCGTGAATAACTACGCCGTCGAGGTAAAGCCACCCGCGCGGAAGGAGCTCGAAGCGTTACCGAATAGCGTGCTATCCCGCGTGGTTCGCAAACTCGAATCCCTGGGCAACACACCACGGCCCGCGGGATGCAAGAAACTGAAGGGCTTCAAAGATCAGTGGCGCGTTCGGGTGGGTGACTGGCGCGTGGTGTACATCGTCGACGACACGGCGAAAGTCGTCACGGTGACCCGGATCGCACACCGTCGGGAGGTCTACGAGTGAGCGCCAAATATCCGAAGTCGGAAGTACCTCGCATAGTTCGCGGATTTCCTTTGTCTTGGCGTCCTGGCGTCTGCATTTCACGGCTGGTAGCGGAAGCCGTCCATAACCTGCTCCGCCAGGGCCAACCCAAGCGTTCCATCAGAACGGAGCACTCCGCCTTCCTTTACTACTTCCGAAAACTTAGCGACTTTTGCCATGCCTTCGGACGGGTGGCATTGGTATATGAAATCCCGCTCATTTCCATTCCATGCGTCGACGATGACGAACGGGGAGTGGGACGACAACAGCACTTGAGTCCGTTCGGAAGCCGGCTCGGCTTGGGCGAGTGCGTGGATCGTCCGGTAAAAAATACGAGTTGCTTTCGGCGTGAGACCGTTCTCGGGCTCCTCTACACAAAGCACGCTTGGTTTAACCGCAGTGAGAGCGAGGGTAACCAATCCGATCATAGAGAGACAGCCGTCAGAAAGATTGGGCGCGACGACCGCCCCACGTTTGTCAACGAAACGAGCTGCGAACCCTATACGGTCCGAGCCCACATGATTGAACTCAAGACCCGCAAAACCAGTTATCGCCTCCCCCACAATTTCGACGATTCTGTCGAGAATCGGGCTTTGCGTTTCGCTGAGATAGTACAGCACTGATGCCAAATCTGCGCCGCGGTAGGCGACGCGTGGGGCATAAGATCGTGCCTCGGTAGCACCCGGCTCAATATCAACAACCCTACCTGGCTGCGCCAGAAGCGTAGGGTCGAGCCGGTAGCGACCGATTCGACTGATTTCCGTCGCACAGTGAAGTACGAGCGGCGCGCCTTTGGCGAACGTGTCATTCCATTCACCCGCTCCGGCTGCCCGTCGTAGCGCGCCGAAGATGGTTCGACCTTCGGTATGGAGCGCGCTTATCCCCGGTATGTTGCAGATGTCTTCGCTCCGGCTGAAGTATACGTGAGCCTTGGATTTAAGTTCTTCGTTGTGGATCGAGTACGTTGGCTCGTCGTTTGTTCCGGTGTTTTGGGAAAACTCGATCATGTAATCCAGCGAATCCTTGCCGTTTGCGTCAAGAGTAAGCTCGGCCTCATAACGGATTCGTGCGGACGAGGAGGCGCCGTGATGACGAAGAGCGTCAAACGAGTAGGGGTACTGATTGAAAGCTTCAGACAAGTTACCCCTACAGACCATCGAGAAATTGATCAAAGCGTCGAAGATTGCCGACTTTCCGCCGCTGTTCGGGCCCACGAAAACCGTGATCGGAAAGAGAGTGAGTGACGTGTCTTTGTGGATTTTGAAATTTCTGATTGAGAAACGGCGAATGAACATCTTTTGATCCTATCACCGATTGAATCCTAAACCGCTCAATGCTAAAAAGCAGGGACCGTACGCTCAACCGTGATTGTTTTACGGACGCGCCGCCCCTGCGCGGGTCCTATACGGCGGTATCACGTACATGTGAGTGTCGACCTACTCAATGGACTTTGGCACGCGAACCATATACGATTCCAGCCACTGCAGAGCTTCTTCTTCGGTCGAGAATTTTCCGTCGGCTTGAGCCTCATACGCGGCGTTGGTGACTTCCCCGATATGGACGCCGGGGCGGTTATCGAAATACGGGAGCACATGCCGCCCCAGGATCAACGGTGGCTGCGGTTTCTGCGCGACAGATTCCGCCCGTGCGGCGGCCAGGATCTGCTCGGCTTCGGCAGGCAGGCTCGCGTCTTTAGGCGGACGCCCGGAGGCATCCGCCTCAATCAAGCGGATTAATTGCTCGACGCTCGCCGGAGCCAGGCGCAAGGCGAGGCGGCGCACCGCACGCGGAGTCGTGTCCATTCCAATACTGCGATGCGCCAGATGATTCTCGATCAGGGGAACCACCTGGTCCACGATCGCGCTCTTAATCCCGATCCGCGTCAGGAATTGCCGTGCAATAGGACCGCCCAACGGTTCGTGCCCCCACGAGGTCCAGCGCATACGGCCTTCGCGCGGGCGGCGCTCGGTGGTCGCGGGCTTGCCAAAATCATGTCCCAGGGCGGCAAATAAGAGCACGGCGCGGTCGTCGCCTTCGAGGCCGTCCCGTTCGGCGATGCGCGCGGCGGCATCGAGCACGTACATCGTATGAACGCTGACGTCGCCTTCCGGGTGCCAGTCGGGATCCTGCGGGACGCCGGCCATGGCCTCGATTTCCGGGAAATGGCGGAGCCATCCGCACGCCGCCAGATATTCCGCAATGCGGCCGGGCCGGCGGCTCTTCACCGCCCACTTCATGAATTCCTCGGCGATGCGCTCCTTGGCAAGCGTCTCATATTCGGAAGCGACTGCGCGCGACATCGCCGCGGTCGCGTCGTCGAGCGTCAGATCGAACCGGCAGGCGAATTGCATTCCGCGCAGGACACGGAGGGGGTCCTCCGAAAACGCCTCGCTCGTCGCGCGCAGGATGCGTCGGGCGAGATCCTGGCGGCCGCCGAAGAAGTCCAGGATTTCTCCGGTGAGCGGATCGTAGGCCATCGCGTTCATCGTGAAGTCGCGACGGGCGGCGGCCTCGCGGGGGGTGATAGACGCATCGAACTGAGTGTTGAAATCGCGATGCGCGGGGCCCGTCTTGCTATCGCGGCGGGGAATGCTGAAATCCCAGGCGGCTTCCTCTATACTCGGTTCAGTTTGCGCCGCCGGCGCGGTGAACTTCACCACGCCGAAACTTTTCCCGACTAGATCGACGCGGCCGCGGCTCGCGAGAAACGCGGCCAGACGCTCATAGGAGATCCCATAAACCTCGAGATCGAAATCCTTTACGGGGAGATCGAGCAGCGCATCGCGCACCGCGCCCCCGACCACCACCCCGCGATAGCCGCTCTCGCGCAGCTCTGCGACGATGCGTCCAAGCGCGGCTGGGAGAAGGATCTGCATGCTCCTATTTATTGTCGTCCATAACATTCTTAGCCCAGCTGTAATAGGACCGCGACGGGGAATACCGCCCGCGTAATCCGTCGGTAAGGATTCATAATCGGCGCGGGAGCCTCACGGGGCTGTCGGAGATCCTGGAGGCCGCGTCACCCGTGGGGTGGCCGACGAAGGACGTCGGCTGCGGATCAGGCGATCCGCCCTACCTGGCGCTCGTAGGGCGGGCGGCCTCGCCCGCGTTCGGCCTCCCGGCCGAACTCTTTCTTAGCGACGGATTACGGCCGCCGGCATTTTTGGGGCGGAAGCCGCAGCTGCTGCGATAAAATTGGAAGTTGGTAGATATCCACAGTCATGTCCTCTATGGCATGGACGACGGCGCGCAAACACTCGAGGATTCCATCGCTCTGGTCAAAATGGCCGCCGCGGCCGGCACTACCGACCTGGTCGGGACGCCGCACGCGAGTCCGATGTATCGTTTTGAACCCGAGCTGGTTCAGGAACGGTTGCGCGAGGTCGAGGAGGCGGCCTGTGGAGTCCTGCGGTTGTACTCCGGCTGTGACTTTCACTTAAGCTACGAGAATATTCAGGACGCCCTGGCGAACCCCCGCAAGTACACCATTAATCACAGCAGATATCTGCTGGTGGAATTCTCGGATCTGCTGATTTTCCGGAACACGCAGGAGATTTTCGCGCGCCTGCTGGAGGCCGGAATGTTCCCCATCGTCACCCATCCGGAACGCAACGGCTTGCTGCGCCAGCGCATCGACGATCTCGCCTCGTGGTTCGAAGATGGGTGTTATCTTCAAGTTACTGCGCAGAGTTTGCTCGGCCGCTTCGGCAAGCAGGCCCAGGAGTTCGCGCGCACGCTGCTAGATCGCGGGCTGGTCCATTTCATTGCGAGCGACGGCCACGACGTTGACCGCCGTCCGCCCACCATGGACGCCGCTTTCGCCTGGCTGGAGAGCAAATATGGCCGGGCCCTTGCCGAAGTCCTGTGTATCGTTAACCCTCGCGCTACCCTGACCGGCGATCCAGTGGATCTGCCTCAGGTGGATACGCCTTCTCCCTCGCGCAAGTGGTATCAGCTATGGCGATAAGAGCATCCTTAGTGGCCTAGGCCTTCCCGTTTCGCAACTCCCTCTTTCTTGGAACATGGAGCCCCACCCGATTCTTCGGCCTCCCGCGGAGACGATTGTCCCCCGCCAGGCACACAACTAGCGTTACCGGATTTCACCGCTTGGTCTCCGAATGATGGGGGACGGGCCGAAGAGAATTGCGGAGCGATTCGGAGGGCTTCATGGGACTCACAGTGCGTGAGCTATATCCAAATTCCCCTTGTGGTGCGTTCGGCAGCATTGCGCCTTCGGCTGCGGATGCTGCTTGCGCGAATCCACCCTGCGGGCATCAACAGCGACCGGCAGCGGTCCCTTGGTACGCCCTCAGCGTGAAGCATCAGCACGAGCGCACCGTTGAAACTGCGCTGGTGGAACAAGGCTTCGAGGCTTTTTCGCCGACGTACAGCTCGCGCCGGCAGTGGTCGGACCGGGCCAAGGAAATCGCGCTTCCGTTGTTTGCCGGATACGCATTCTGCCGGTTTCCCAACGAGGCGAAAACACAGGTCCTGCGCACGCCGGCGATATGGCGCGTCGTGGAGTTTGGCGGGCGGCCCGCCGCCGTCGCCGATGCCGAGATCGAAGCGCTGCGGTCGATTGTGGCGTCCGGGCTGCCTGTGCGCCCGTGGCCTCACTTGAAGCCGGGCGATCGCGTCCGGATCGAGCGTGGTCCCCTGCGGGGAGTGGAAGGCGTGCTGATCCGGGAAAAGGACGCGCTGGAATTCATCGTCGGCGTCGAAATGCTGCAGCGTTCCGTTGCGGTGCGGATCGAGGGGGCTGCGGTGGCGCCCGTCGCGAGCTGCGGGGCACCGCGGTCAAGCCGGCATTGAAACTGCGGCGAAGCCGGCGTTTAATCGAGAGCCGAAAAAAAGAGAGGACGTCTTCATGCCCACGATCCAGAAGGGGGCCTTGTCGCTCACATGGCCGCGCCGCATCGCGGTGCTGGCGGCGGTCGCCGGCCTATGGGGAGCGAGGACGGTCTCCGGCCAGTTTGTTACGCCAACGGCTCCGGCTGAAACAGGTCCAAACCTGCCCGCGCAGCCCATCGGCCCCAACGATCTGCTGGCGATCTCGGTATACGGGGCGCCGGAGTTTTCGCGCACCGTCCGCGTAAGCGAGGAAGGGTTGATCCGGCTGCCGATGTTGCGCGACAAGATCGCGGCGCTAGGCCTGCTGCCCGGTGAGCTGGAGACGCGCATCGCCGAGGTTCTCGAGAGCGCTCAGATCCTGGTCGAACCGGCGGTGAGCGTATCGATTGCCGAGTATCACAGCCATCCCATTAGCGTGATCGGAGCCGTGAAGGCTCCGCTGACGTTCCAGGCCGTCGGCCGGACGTCGCTGGTGGAGGCGATCACGCGCGCGCAAGGCCTGGCCGAAGACGCGGGAGCGGAGATCCTGATCAGCCGTCCGGGAAGGGACGGCGCGGACCCTCGCATCGAACGCGTCGCGGTCAAGGGGCTGATCGACGGCTCGGACCCGGGCTTGAACGTGGGGCTGGAGGGCGGGGAAGAAGTGCGCGTTCCCACGGTCGGCCGCGTCTACGTGGTCGGCAACGTCAAGCATCCGGGCAACTTTCGCCTGGACGAAGCGGCCGGCATGAGTGTTCTGAAGGCCCTGGCGATGTCGGAGGGGCTGGCGCCCGATGCGGCCAAGCTCGCCTACATCTACCGCCGCACGGGCGGTGCGCCCGCGGAAATCCCGGTCGAGCTGCGCAAGATCATGGACCGCAAGGCCGAAGATGTGCCGCTCGCGGCCAACGACGTCCTTTATATTCCGGACAACCGCAGCGGGCGCGCCGCGCTAAGCGTGCTTGAACGAGTGATCGGCTTCGCCACCGCCACCGCCTCCGGGGCACTCATCGTAACGCATCCGGGGTTTTAAATAGCGCGGCTAAATCCATCGGAAATCCTGAACCAACATGATCGATCAGGAACAACCCACCGTGCCGGCCGTCATCGAGACGGGACGCACGCCCTTCTTTTACACGCAACCTCTCTCGGTCGAGGAAGAGGAGCCCGAAGAAGGCAAGCGGGCCTTATGGCAGTACCTGTGGATCGTAAAGCGGCACCGCTGGCGGATGCTCGCCTTCATCGGAGTTGTGGTGGCCTCGACTTTCCTGATCTCGGCGCGGCTCACGCCGATTTACGAGTCGACCACCACCATCGACATCGACCGCCAGACGCCCCCTGGCGTCGTCGGCGACGAAGCTGCGCGCAGCGCCCTCAACGATTCCGATCAGTTTCTGGCGACGCAGATGAAGCTGGTGGAATCCGACAGCGTCCTGCGTCCCGTGGACCAGCGCTTTCAACTGCGCCGCTCCGAAGGGCAAGCCTCGGCGCTCGCCGCGGGCCACGAACAGGCCCCCGTGATGCTGAAGCGCCTGCGCGTCACGCGCCCGCCGAACACCTACCTGATGCTGATCGGCTACCGCTCGGCAGATCCGCAGCTCGCCGCCGACGCGGCCAACGCCATCGCGGAGTCTTATCTCGAACACAGCTTCGAGATTCGCTTGCGGAGCGCGGCCGGCGTGTCGAACTTCATGGAGCGGCAGATCGAAGCGCTCAAAGTGAAGATGGAGCGTTCCGGCCACGCGGCGGCCGTCTTCGAGCAGGAGCTAAACGTCATTAACCCCGAGGAAAAGTCCAATATTCTTTCCGCACGGCTCTTGCAGATCAACGCGGAATTCACGAATGCTCAAGCGGCGCGGCTCAAACAGGAAGCGGCCTATCAATCGGTGACCGGTGGGAGTCTGGAGGCGGCGCTCGCCGCACCCCAGGGCGAGGAGCTGCGCCGGCTGACCCAGCGTCTTAACGAAGCCCGCGAACGCTTCGCAGAGGTGCAGTCGCACTATGGGCCCCGGCACCCGGAGTACCGCAAGGCCGAAGCTCAGCTGGCGGAAGTCGGAGCGGATCTCGAATCGACGCGCCGCCAGGTGGCGGAGCGGGTGGGGATCGAATACGCCGAAGGCCAGCGGCGCGAGCAGATGCTGGGCGAGGCGGTGGCCGGCGTCAAGGCCGAGTTCGACCGGGTGAATTCGCGCTCCTTCGAGTACCAGGCGCTGAAGCGCGAGGCCGAGGGGGACAAGACGCTGTACGAGCAACTGGTGCGCAAGATCAACGAGGCCGGCATCAACGCGGGGTTTCAGAGCAATGCCGTGCGCATCGCCGATCCCGCCCGGCCGGGGCTGAAGCCGGTGTATCCCAACACGCTGCTGAACGTTCTACTGGCCCTGCTTTTCTCGGCGCTCGTCGCCGCCGGCGGAGCGATTGTCGCCGATATTCTCGATAAGACGGTGCGCGATCCCGAGCAGGTGGCGCGCACACTGCGCACTGAGGTGATCGGCAGTCTGCCGCTGCTAAAGAGCCGGCACGCGGGCGCGCTGCGGGCGCTGGTCCAAAGCGCCGCGGCCGGGGCCGAAGCCGACGCCTCGGGCTTCAGCGAATCGGTGCGGACGCTGCGCAACTCGATCTTGCTCGCCAACTTCGACCACCGCTACCGCTCGCTGATGGTCACCAGTGCCGCGCCTGGCGAGGGCAAAACTACCACCGCGGCGAACCTCGCGGCGGTGCACGCCGGCCAAGGTAAGCGCACGCTGCTGATCGACGGCGATTTGCGGCGCCCCAGTGTCCACCGCAACTTCAATCTGCCGGGCCTGGTGGGCTTGTTCAACGTCCTGATTGGCGAGCTTCCCTGGCGCGAGGCGCTGCTCCCGGTCGAGGAGATTCCGAACCTCAGCATTCTTGCGGCTGGGCCGCCCACGCGGCGCGCTTCCGACCTGGTAGGCCGGGGGCTGAGCGAGCTGATCGAAGAAGCGTCGGCCGAGTTCGACCTGATCGTTCTCGACGCCCCGCCGCTGCTCGGTTTTGCGGAACCCTTGCAGATGGCGACCGCCGTCGACGGCGTGGTGGTGGTGGCGCGCGCCGGCCAGACCAGCCGCAAGGCGGTGGCGAGCGTGCTGACGACGTTGCATCGTCTGCGCGTCAGGGTGATTGGCCTGGTGCTGAACGAAGTGCACCGGGACCTGAGCGACAGCTACTACTATTACGGTTACTATCGCTCCTACTATCATGCGCGTCCGGAGGCCGGCGTATGAGCACCGTAATCGGCATTCACGACGGCCACAACGCCTCGGTCGCCGTGGTGCGCGACGGGCGTCTCGAGCTGGCACTTCAGGAAGAGCGCCTGACGCGCGTCAAAAATCAGGGCGATCTCCCGCGCCTGGCCGCGCGAGCGGCGCTGGATCTGGTCAATGGAGGCGCCGCGTCGGTGCGCGTCGCCCTGAACGGCCGCTACATGCACTACGGCCAATGGTCGCGGGAGGCGGTCCTGGGCGACTACGAGCGCTCGTCGGCGCTCGCGAGCCGGGCGCAGCAGCCGTTCAAAGGCACCTTCCTAGATCGCCTGTACCAGGCCCGGCGCGAGCGCGGGCGCGAACGCGAAGTGGCCACACTGGGCTTTCGCCGCGAGCAGATCGAGCCGGTCGAGCATCACCTGGCCCATGCTTCGGCGGCCTACTACACGTGTCCCTGGCCGGGCGAAAAGGTATTGGTCCTGACCTGCGACGGCTCGGGCGACCGTCTGGCGGCCACTGTGAGCATCGGCGAACGAGGGCGGCTGACCCGCATCGCCGAGGTGAACGAACAGGATTCCATCGGGCGTCTCTACGCCGTGATCACGCGGCTGCTCGGGATGGCGCCGCTCGAGCACGAATACAAGGTCATGGGCCTGGCGCCCTATGTCTCCGACCCGCTCCGCGCCGACTCCGCCGCCCGGCCGTTCCTCGACCTGTTCGCATTCACGCGCAATCCGCTGGTCTGGCGCCGCCGGCCCGGCGTGCCATCGATGTACTCCTCCTACCGGTTCTTCGGACGCCTCATCGCCGGCCAGCGCTTCGACACGATCGCGGCGGGCGCGCAGCGGTTCATCGAGAAGATGCTCGCGGCGTGGGTTCGCAACGCCGTGCGCGAGACCGGAATTCGCAGGATCGCCTGTTCTGGCGGTGTCTTCATGAACGTCAAGGCCAACTTGGCGGTGCTCGAACTCGACGAGGTCGACGAGCTCTATGTATTTCCCTCCTGCGGCGACGAATCGAACAGCATCGGCGCGGCCTGCTGCCGGGCCGCCCACGCGGGCGACCGGATCGAGCCGCTGGGCGCCCTCTATTTCGGGACCGCAATCAGTGACGCCGAAGCCGACCAGGCGCTCTCCGAGGCCGGACGGAGCCAGCGCCTGAAAACGCGTTACGTCGCGGACATCGAAGCGTGGACAGCCGGGCAGGTCGCTGCGGGAAAAATCGTGGCGCGCGCCAAGGGGCCCATGGAATTCGGAGCGCGCGCGCTCGGCAACCGCTCCATCCTGGCGCGGGCGGATTCGCCGGTGGCCGTGCGCGTGATCAACGGCATGATCAAGAACCGCGACTTCTGGATGCCGTTTGCCCCGTCGGTGGTAAGCGAGCGGGCCGCCGACTACTATGACAAGCCCAAACCGGTCGCCTCACCCTACATGATGCTCGCGTTCCGCTCGCGGGAGCGGACGCGCGCCCGTTTCTGCGCCGCGCAGCATCCCTGCGATTTCACGGCGCGCCCGCAGGAGGTCGTAGCCTCGCACAATCCGGACTATTACCGCCTACTGAAGCATTACGAGGAACGCACTGGGGAAGGCATCGTTTTAAACACCTCCTTTAACCTGCATGGGGAGCCGATCGTGTACGGGGCGCGCGACGCGGTCGGCGTCTTCGTGCGCAGCGGGCTGCGCGCCATGGCGCTGGGAAACTGGTGGGTCGAAAAGCCATGAAAACACTGGTCACCGGAGCGGCAGGGTTCATCGGATCGCGCGTGGCCGCGCGGCTCCTCGCGCACGGCACGCCGGTTGTGGGCGTCGACAATCTGAACTCCTATTACGATCCGCGGCTCAAACGGGACCGCCTCGCGAACCTATGCGGGCATCCTCTGTTCACCTTCCGCGAGGCCGACATCGCCGACCGCGCCGCGATGGAGGCTGTGTTCTCCGGCCCCGGCTTCGGCACCGTGATTCATCTGGCCGCGCAGGCCGGTGTGCGCCACTCGATCGACAATCCGCACGTGTACGCGGCCTCGAATCTGGTTGGATTTCTGCATATTCTCGAAGGCGCGCGGCGCACCGGCGTGCGGCACCTGATCTACGCGTCGTCGAGTTCCGTGTACGGCACCAGTTCCCAGATGCCTTTTGCGATCTCCGATCGCGCCGACACCCCGGTCTCGCTGTACGCGGCGACCAAGCGCTCCAACGAGCTTATGGCGCATTGCTACAGCCATTTGTACGATCTGCCGGCGACGGGGTTGCGCTTTTTCACGGTGTACGGGCCGTGGGGGCGCCCCGATATGGCGCCGTTCCGCTTCGCCCGCGCGATCCTCGCGGGCGACCCCATCGACGTCTACAACTATGGCCGCATGCAGCGCGATTTTACCTATATCGACGATATCGCCGAGGGCGTCGTACGCGTAGCGGAGCGCGAGCCGGCGGGCTACCGCCTGTTCAACGTGGGGGCGAGCCATCCGGTGGGGCTGCTGGACTTCATCGGGACCCTGGAACGCGCCCTGGGGCGGCGCGCCCGCAAGCGTTTCTTACCGCTGCAGCCCGGCGACGTGGTCTCTACGCATGCCGACGTCGAAGATTTCTGGCGCTTCGCGGGATTCCGGCCCGCGACGACGATCGAAGACGGCGTTGGGCGTTTTGCGGAGTGGTATCGCGAGTATTACGGGGAGGAACAGCATGAGCACCACGGCCAGCGGCACAATGAGCCCGGAACGGCCGAGCGCGGCGACACTTCCGGCGTTGCCGCCCGCGCCGCATTTCGTGCATCCTGACAGCCGCGTCGAAGGGGCCGCGATCGGCCCGCGGACGCGCGTGTGGGCGTTCGCGCACGTGCTGGCGGGCGCCTCGATCGGCGCCGATTGCAACATCTGCGACCACACCTTCATCGAAGGCGGGGCGAGGGTGGGCGATCGCGTAACGCTGAAGTGCGGCGTGCAGCTGTGGGATGGCGTGACGCTTGAAGACGACGTCTTTGTCGGACCGAACGCCACCTTCACCAACGATCCGTTTCCGCGCAGCCGGCGACGGCCGGAGAAGTTCGCACGAACGGTGGTCCGCGCGGGCGCCTCGATCGGCGCGAACGCGACCATTCTGCCGGGCGTAACCGTCGGCGCTCGCGCCATGGTGGGAGCCGGCGCGGTAGTGACGCGCGACGTTCCGCCGCTGGCCATCGTGGTGGGCAACCCGGCGGCGGTCACCGGGTACGTGGACCGGCGCGCCCCGGGAGGAGAAGCCCGGCTCCAGCCCCGCCCGGCGCTCGCGCGCGAGATCCGTCCCGGGCAGCGCGTCACGGCGACGCCGCTGATGGGAGACGCCTGCCTCTATCAGCTGCCCCGCGTCCGCGACGCCCGCGGCGAGCTAAGCTTCGGCGAAATTCAGCAGTCGCTGCCGTTCCGGGCGGCCCGCTACTTCCTGGTGTACGGCGTGCCCAGCCGCGAGGTGCGCGGCGAGCATGCGCACCGGGAGCTCGACCAGTTTCTGGTCGCGGTCCACGGCAGCTGCACCGTGCGCCTGTTCGACGGCGACCGCAGCGAGGAGATCACCCTCGACCGGCCGGATCTGGGGCTGCATGTCCCGCCCCTGTTGTGGACGACCGAATATAAGTACTCACCCGACGCCGTGCTGCTGGTGCTCGCTTCCGATATCTACCGCGCGGCGGATTACATCCGCGATCCCGACGAATACGCCGCGCTCGCGGCTGCGCAACGCGCCGCCGGTCGTGGCGAGGCGCATACGGCCTAGAAGGTCCTGACAAACGCCCCCTCCACCCATGACGATGAGCCCTCCCATCCTTACGAGTGAGCGATGCCGCGTGGCCGGCGCCCGGCTGACGCGCTTCTGGGACGGCCCCGGGCGGCGCGTGGCGGGAGCCATGACCACGACGGGATCGGGTGCGCTCGCGAGCGGCTTGCTGAGCGCGCTCGCCGCGAAGCTCCTGGCTGCGTCGGGCGGTCCAGCCGCCCTCGCCACGCTCGCGACGCTGCAGCAGGTGCGCCAGGCGGCGATCGTCGCGGCCACCGTCAACGGGCAAACCGCTCTGGTGCAAGGGGCGAGCGCGCGTGTGGGCGACCAGCGCCGGGAGTATATCCGCACTGCCGTCGTTTTGATGCTCGCGGCCACGCTCTCCGTAGCCGCGGCGCTGCTTCGCTTTCCAGGCGTGCTATTGCGTGTCGTGGGGATGCCGCCGGAAGCGGCGCCGGCGTTCCGGTGGCTGGTGGCCGCTACGACCTTTTCCACCCTGTTCGTTTTCTGTACGGCGCTGCTGAACGCCCTCGGAAGAATTCGCGCGCTCGCGACTTTGCAGGCCGCGGCTCCGCTGGCGCTTGCGGTGGGAATCTGGCCGGCGGCGCACACCGGCCCCGCGCTGCGCCCGCAGGCGTTCGCGATGCTCCTGTCCATTACGGCGGCCATTCCGGCCGCGGCGGGGGTGTGGTTGCTGGCTCGCTCTTGGACGCGCTGGCGGCACTGGCTGCGGGGCGGGGGTAGGTGGTGGTCGCCCCGGGCGGCGCGGGCGTTTCTGGCGGTCTCCTCGGCCATGCTGATCAGCGGGCTGATCGCCTCGGCCACGCTGATCGCGGTGCGCGGGCGCATCGTGGTGCATCAGGGCCTCGACGCGGCCGGGTGGTTCGACGCGGCGTGGAACATCAGTATGAACCAGGCCTCGCTGCTGGTGGCCTCGCTGCAGACATACTGCTTGCCCGCGCTAGCCCGCGCGCGTTCAGCTCGCGAGCAGAGCGCCCATATCAATGGGGTGCTGACGCTTGCGATGCCGGCCGCGGCGGTGACGATCGCCTTCGTCGCACTCGCCAAGCCCTGGATCGTCGAGCTGCTCTACGCGCCTTCGTTCCGCCCTGCGGCGGCGCTGCTGCGCTGGACGCTCGTGGGAGACTACTTCAAGATCGGAAGCTGGATTCTCTCGCTGCCGCTTTTGGCGCGAGCCGACATGCGGGCGTTCCTGCTGCTCGAGGTGGCCGCCTACGCGACCTTCGCCGGCCTCTCGCTCGGACTATCGCGATGGGGAACCAGCGCCGAAAGCGCCGCCGCCGCCTTTGCCTCTATGTACGCGGTGCATCTGGCGGCGGGGTTTGTGCTCTCGCGGTCGCGCTGCGGCATTCGCCTGAACCGGTCCGCCGTGGCCGTGTGGGGCGCGGGACTGGCTGTGGTTACGGTGGCCTCCGGACTCTCATGGAATCGCCTTTGATGCAGACGGAGGCGCGGTTGCCACACCCGGTCCCGCGCCTGACGATTTCGGTCGCCATCGCCACCTATAACCGCGCTTCCCTAGTCCAGGGCGCCATCCGGGCCGCATTGACGCAATCGCGCGCGCCGCTGGAGGTGATCGTCTCCGACGACGCCTCCTCCGACAATACCCTGCATGTGGTCGCGAGAATGGCCGCCGCCGACGGGCGCGTGAAACTCCTACGCCGGGTAACCAATTCGGGCGGCGTCGGCAACTGGAATCGCGCCATCGAGGCCACCCGGGGCGAGCTGATCGCGTGGTGCTCGGACGACGATTGCTACCGGGCGGGGCACCTGGAAGCCTCGGCGGCGTATCTCGAAGCGCATCCGGGGGTGGGGCTGGTGCACTCGGGCTTTGTCGACTGGCTGGAAACTTCCGGGGGGCGCGCCGTCGCCTACCGCCCGCTGCGGGCCCGCGCGCCGCTGGTGGTCGACGGCCGAAATCTCTTTCGCTACCTGACACGTTACTACGACTGGCCGTTTCATCCCTCCACCATCGTCATGCGGCGGCGCGTGTGGCGGGAGACCGGTCCTTTCGATCCGTCCTATGCGCTCGCCGACACCGACTGGTTCGTGCGCGCCGCCCGGAAGTTTCCCGTGGCGTTGCTCGCACGCTACGGGGTCAACAACCGCCGTCACCCCGGCAACTGGAGCAACCGGCTGGGCAGCGCGCGCATGCAGGAGGAGATTTTTGAAATCGTCGAGCGGGCGCTCGCGTGCGCTTACGGCGATGCGCCTCTCCGCAGGCGGTGGTGGACGGAAATATGGCGCGCCAACGTACGCCTGCGCTTGTTGCTGACCGTTCGAGCGCGGTTGCGGAGCGGCCATCCCGAGGCCGCCGGCTCCGCTTGGCGGGCTTTGTTTCACAAGACCGGAGCGGCGGCACCGTCCTGGTTCGTGAGTGCCGGAGAACACTGGCTGCGCGCTCGGGCGTCTCGCGCGGCCTCTGCGGCCGGGGGCGCCCGCCAGAGCGTCAGCCCGCTTTAGGATTCGATCGATTCACCCCATGTGCGCAATTGCAGGCGTGTGGACGGCGGCGGGAGCGGTGCGGGTGGATGTGACGGCTTCAAACCGCCCCGCGCAAGGTGCACCGTTCGTGGAACGTGTAAACGACATGCTCGACACCCAGCGGCATCGCGGCCCCCACCCGAATTCGATATGGACCGATGAGGGGCTGACGCTGGGGCACCGGCGTCTGGCGATTCTCGATCTGAGCGAAGCGGGGAGCCAGCCCATGCATTCGCGCGACGGACGCTGGACGATCGCGTTCAACGGGGAGATCTTCAACTACCGCGAGCTCCGCGAGAGGGTGGGAGGCGTATTCAGAACCGCCACCGATACGGAGGTGCTGCTCGAGGCCTGCGCGGCGTGGGGTGTCGAGGCGACGCTCGCGCGCTCCAGCGGCATGTTCGGATTCGCGCTGTGGGATCGCTTGCGGCGCGAGCTGACGCTCGCCCGCGACCGTTTCGGCGAAAAGCCGCTGGTGTATTTCTGGGATGGATCCACGTTGGCCTTTGCGAGCGAGCTCAAGGCGCTGGCCGGTTTTCATGAGCGGCGACTCGACCCGCTCGCCGTCGACGCCTACCTGGCGCTCGGCTATGTGCCGGCGCCGCTAGCGATTTTCAAAGACTGCCGGAAACTTCCGGCGGGCCACCTGATTCGGTTCCGGACCCTCGAAAACGCGGCCGGGACGAAACCTTGCCCAGATCCACAATCCCAGCGCTGGTGGTTTCCGGACCGGGCGCCCGAGCAGCGCGATATCCCGCGCCCGCGGCTGATTGAAGACCTGCGGCGCCGCGTGGGCGAGGCCGTCGGCCTGCGCTTGCGGGCCGATGTTCCGGTGGCGCTCTCGCTCAGCGGCGGTGTGGATTCTTCGGTGATCGCGGCGGAGTGCGTTCGCCATGGCGCCCGCCCTGAAGCGTTCACGGTGCGCTTCGACGGCGACGGGATCGATCTTCCCTTTGCCTGCCGGGTGGCCTCTCACTTGGGATTGCCCCACACCGTTGTGGACGCAAGCGCGGCCGATCTCGCGGCGCGCTTGGACCAGATCCTGTTTCACTACGACGAACCCTTCGCCGACAGTTCCGCGCTGGCCTGCTTCGCGCTCGCCGAGGCGGTGGGCCGCCGCTACCGGGTGGTGCTCGACGGCGACGGAGGCGACGAAGCGTTCGGCGGCTACCGGCATTACGAGTACATCGGCGTCAAGCAGACGCTCAAGGCCGCGGCGGCGGCGGTCGGCTTCTGCGACGGCGCGGGCGAAGGGCGTACGGGCGTGTACGTGCAATCGAAAAGCGTCTTTCGGGCAGCGGAACGCGAGCGTCTTCTAATGGCGGGGCCCAGAGATGGCACTGGCGCGCCGGAAGACCGTTGCGAAGCCGGGCCAAGATCGACGCGCGAGGCCGCGCCAAGGGACCGCGCCGGAGGCGCGTCAAAGTGGACGCGCGAAGTCGAGTTCCCAGACTCCGCGGGCGGCTTCCTGCAGCACGCCCTGCGGACCGACCGGGACCTGGCGCTCGCCAACGGCCTTACCTATAAGATGGACATCGCCCTGGGGGCTTTCGGCGTCGAAGGCCGGGCGCCGCTGCTCGATCACGATGTGCTCTCGTGGGCCCAAGCATTGCCGGCGAGGGAGCTCGTCCGCGGACGCGACAAAAAAGTCCTGCTGCGAGCGGCCTACGCGGGCGAGCTGCCACCCGAAGTGCTCAGCCGCGCCAAGCACGGTTTTGGAGCGCCCGTGAAACGCTGGCTGGAGGGTCCCTTAAGGAAGCTGGCGGCCGCAGTTGTCCCGTGCCCATGGCTTGAAGACTCCGCCCAACGCGGCGCCTCTGGACAACGCCTGTGGACGCTCATGATGTTTTCGGCCTGGGCCCACCGCTCGAGCGCGCGATGGTAAACCCCAGCATCGGGCGGGCAGGCAGAAAAGGCGAGCCAAAAAACGCAAGCCCATGGGAACGTACGGAATGAAAGATACCGCCAACCACGACGACGACGGGCGCGTTATCGCCCATCAGGACGGAACTAACCGGGACGCCCGCCGGGACACAGCCGGGGCTGGCACCGCTCCCGCCGTCACGGTCTTGATGAGCGTACGCGACGCGCCTGTCGAGATGCTCGATGGGGCCGTCGCCTCAGTGCTCGGGCAGACTTTCACCGACTTCGAGTTTCTGATCCTCGACGACGGCAGCCGCGCCGGGGCGTGCCGGGACGCACTCGAACGCCACGCGCAATCCGATGCCCGCATCCGGCTGCGTCACGAGCCGGCCCGAGGGTTGACGAAAACATTGAACCTGGGGCTAGCCGGGGCGGCGGGCCGCTATATCGCCCGCGAGGACGCCGACGACTGGAGCGAGCCGGACCGTCTGGCCCGCCAGGTGGAATTTCTGGACCATCATCCGGAGATCGCCGTGTGCGGAACGAACGCCTGGATGCACCAGGAGAACGGGGCGCCGCTGTGGGCGACACGCCTGCCGGAACAGGGCGCCGAAATCGCACGCGCGCTCGAGCGAGGCAATCCTTTCGTGCACGGCGCTACTATGTTTCGCGCCCATGCGGCCCGCGCCGTCGGCGGCTATTGCGAGCGGTTCGCCTGCTCCCAGGACTACGACTTCTTCTGGCGTCTGGCCGACGCGGGCGGGGCGGTGAATCTGGCGGCTCCGCTCTATCACTACCGTTTCCGCCGCGGTGCCGTCAGCGAACAACGCGCCGCCGAACAGGCGCGCGTGCACCGGGCCACCCGAGCGCTCGCCGGGGCCCGGCGTGTGGGAGCGGACGCCGATATCGGCGGGGCTCTCGAGGAAGCCGACCGCCACATGCGGGTTCCCCGGGAGAGGTTGGGCGCGCTGCTCAAGCAGGCCGACCACCGGCTGCTGGCCGGGGATTACGCGGGTGCGGCGCGCGCCTACAGGTCGCTGCTGGGGCGTCATCCGGCGAACGCCCTGGCGTGGGGAAAGTTGATCCGCTGGTTGGTATTCCTGACGGCGCCCCGGGCGCGGCGGCTGTGCTTCCGATGAATCCCGGTTTGTCCGAGAGGGCTTGGGCCGGAGAGCGCCCTGAACGAGGCGCGCCTCTGCGAGTTCTGTTCGTGGTACCGGGCGAGGCACGCGGAAGCTCCATGGTGTTCGCCCACCGCCAAGCCGCCGCGCTGGTGGCGCAAGGCCACGACGTGCATTTGTTTCACTTGCGGTCGCGCACCTCTGTGGTCTTGCTCTTCGGCGAATTCCGGCGCTTCCGGCGCGAAATCGGCGTGCTCTCCCCGCACGTGGTGCACGCACATTTTGGAACCATGACGGCGCTGTTCTCGGCGCTCGCCTCTGGCGGGGTACCGCTGGTGATCACCTACCAGGGCAGCGATCTGAACCCGGTGCCGGGAAATGCCGCCGAGCGCCTGCGCGCTTGCCTGGGCCGCGGTCTCTCGCAGATTGCCGCGCTCGCGGCCGCGCAAATCGTATGCGTGAGCGGGCCCTTGAAACGGCGTCTGTTGTGGCGGCGCGAGCGGGCGGTGGTGTTGCCCACCGGCGTCGACGCCGAGATCTTCTATCCGCAATCCCGCGCGGAAGCCCGCCTCCGGCTGGGCTGGGAGGAGGACTGCCCGGTGATCCTGTTCAACTCGGGCAACGGCGCCCGCGTCAAGCGTCTCGATCTGGCCCAGGCCGCCGTGGCCCGGGCGCAGCGGAAACGCCCCGAGGTGCGGCTGGAAGTCCTGGATGGACGGCTTGCTCCGGAGCTGGTTCCATCGCTTATGAACGCCGCCGATTGCCTGCTGCTCACGAGCGACGCGGAAGGCTCCCCGACGGTGGTGCAGGAGGCGCTGGCCTCGAATCTGCCGATCGTAAGCGTCGACGTCGGTGACGTGCGCGAGTGGTTTCAAAATGTCCGGCGCGCGCGCGTTGTCGAGCGCGATCCTGAAGCTCTGGCGGAAGCCCTGCTCGAGCTCCTCGCGCAGCCCGAACGAAGCGACGGGCGCCGCAAGCTCGACCAGTTTTCGACCCACGGGATCGCTACCGAGTTGTCCCGCATCTATCGGCGGCTGGCGGCCGGTCAAAGGCGGGGAAACGGCGAGCGCGGTTCGGGTCAGGTCGCTTCTTGATCCGACCCGCCGGAATGGAAAGTTCCTTATGGAATACTACGCGGTACTCGCGGTTTCGACATTCATCATCGTCGCGCTCGCGCTCGTGCTCTACCAAGCGCGGCGGGACTGCGGATTGCTGGTGGGAATCGGCGCCTTGTATTACTGGTCGCTCTATGGCGCCTGGTCGCTGGTGATCGACAAAAGCGGCGGATTCAGCGGCAAGTACTACCACTATCTGGAATTCAAGATGTTTCCGATCGCGCTCGACGACAATTACCTCATCGCGATCGCGCTTTACGGCGCGTTCATTATCGTCGTCGAACTGACCCTGCTCGCGGCGGTCTCGACCGCGCGCGTGCGCCCGTTTCCACGCCTGGTGCTGCGGCACGAGCCAATCCTGCTCGCGGGATCGCTCGCCGCGGTCGCGAGCATGTTGATCATGCGGGAGAAGCTCGGCACGGCGTACGCCATGAATACATCGGCGTATTGGTACACGCGCTCGGATCCCGGTGAGTGGTTCACTTTGCACCAGGTGCTGAACCGCGTGGCGCTGATTCCGCCGGCCATCGGCGCGGCGTCGCTCGCGGCGGGCGCGCAGTCGCGTTATTTCGTCAACGTCGTGCGCGCCTATACCTGGCCGGCTTACGTCGCTCTGCTGGGGAGCATGTGCGCATTTACCTTTGTTCTGGGGAACAAAAACGAGGTTCTCAGCGCCCTGGTCGCGGGCTTCCTCGCCTACGTCGCCTCGGCCGAGCGCCCGCGCTGGATCCGCGCGGGCCTCGGCGCAGTCGCGGGCGTATGGTTTCTCTACACCATCGACCTGTTCCGTGGCACGCCGCTTTCAGGCCTGTGGGCGGCCGTCACCGAACGGCTCGGCGAGGCGAGCGACGTGGGGCGCTTTGTGGCCTCCAGCAACGAAGCCTTCGCCGCGCACTTCTCGATGTACGGCGTGCTGGCTGCCGGCACCCCGGTGAAGTTCGGCTACAGCTTCTACAGTCTGGCGTGCTCAGTGGTTCCGCGGTTCCTGTGGCCGTCGAGGCCCCGTGACATTTATCTGTACTACAGCGAGAGCGTGGGCGCGATTCAGAACCAGGGCTACTCCCTGCATCACGCGACCGGCTGGTATCTGAATTTTGGATATCCCGGCGTGTTGCTGGGCGCGATCGCGCTGGGCCTCGTGTGGGCGTGGTGCCTCAACGCGCACGGGCGCTGCGGAGGCCGCCGCGGCATACTCGTGCGGTTGTTCGCCGTGGTCGCTCCGTGGACCTTTGCCGCAAATGTCGCTCCGCTGGTCCGGGCGGGCCCGGAAGGATACAAGGGCTTGCTGATCGACGGCGCGCTGATCCCGGTCGGCGCGCTCGCCTTCGCCTGTTATCAGAAGCGCCGCGCTCGGCGGGCCGTGGCGCGGCCGGTGGATACCGCCGGCCCGATGCTCGATTCCCACGCGCGCCCCGCCGCCAGCCGGCGATTTGACACGCGCGCGCCCCAACGGCGTTTCCCACCGGAACCGCGCGGCAAACGAGCCGCTCAATGAAACCTTTTCTATCAGTCCTGATTCCGTGCCGCAACGAGGCCCGCTTCCTCGATCGCTGTCTCGACTCCATTCTCTCCAACGACTACCCACCAGGACGCATGGAAGTGCTGGTGATCGACGGCGCGAGCACCGACAGCACGCGCGAGCGTATCGCACAATACCAATACCGGGATGCCCGCGTGCGGCTCATCGAGAACCCGGAGCGCATCACGCCATGCGCGCTAAATCGCGGCATCGCGGCCGCGCGTGGCGAGATCATCGCGCGTATCGACGCCCACGCCGCCATCGCTCCGGATTACTTGCGGCGCTCGGTCGAACACCTGCTCAGTTCCGGAGCCGACAACGTCGGCGGCGTCATGCGGACGCTGCCGCAGGACCCCGGATGGTTCGCCGGGCCCATCGTAGCGGCCCTCAGTCATCCTTTCGGCGTCGGCAACTCCTATTTTCGCATCGGCTCGGCGGAGCCGCGTTTTGTCGACACGGTGTTTGGAGGCTGCTGGCGGCGCGAGGTTTTCGACCGCGTCGGCGGTTTCAACTCGAACCTGCGCCGCTCCCAGGACATGGAATTCAGCCTGCGGCTCAAGGCCGCCGGAGGGCGCACGCTGCTGGTGCCCGCGATCTCAAGCGATTACTACGCACGCAGCCGTATGGGGCCGCTCTGGCGGCATAACTTCGCAAACGGCCAATGGGCTATTTTGCCGTTCCTCTACAGCTCCGTGGTGCCCGTCGCGCTGCGCCACCTGGTTCCGCTGCTGTTCGTGCTCTCGCTCGGGCTGGGCGCTGCGATGATGCCGTGGGGTGCTCTGCCGCTTTCCGCCGTGGCGGTCCCGTACACGCTCGCGAACCTGGCGGCGTCGTTCGACGTGGCCGTGCATGCGCCCGCGGACGAGAGGCGTTGGGTCTACTTTTTCCGGATGTCCCTGGTCTTTTTATCCCTGCACCTGGGCTACGGCCTGGGGAGTCTCGCGGGCCTCGGCCAGGCGGCCGCGGTGGTGGCTTGCAGGCTCGCCCGCGCGAACCGTTCCGAGGAGACCACATGCATACCGCAGCCCTAGTGGCGCGAGCGCAAGCCGCCCGCGCCATTCCATTCTTTCCTTATCCACGGACGTTTCTGTCGGAAGAAGACGGCTTGATCGCCATCTTCCGGGACGTGGGACGAAGGGGGGCTTTCATTCTGCAGGAAGACGGCCGGTGCTTCGAGCGAAACCTCGCGCGGTTTTTAGGGGCCCGGCACACACTCGGCGTCGCCAATGCAACCGACGGCCTGCTGATGGCCCTGCGCGCGGCCGGCGTCCGGCCGGGCGACGAAGTGATCTTCAGCTCGCACACCATGGTCGCGACGGCGGCCGCCATTCATTTCGCGGGCGCGGTGCCGATTCCTGTCGATTGCGGCGCGGATCATCTGATCGATTGCGACGCCGTGGCCGCGGCCGTCACGCCGCGCACCACGATCGTCCTGCCCACCCAGCTCAACGGGCGCACCGCCGACATGGCGGCGCTCGCGCGCCTAGCCGGCCGCCACGCCTTGCTGATCGTCGAGGACGCCGCGCAGGCGCTCGGCTCGCGTTTCCGCGGCCAGTGCGCATCCACGTTTGGGGCGGCCTCGGCGATCAGCTTCTTCCCGGCCAAGCTCCTCGGATGCCTGGGCGACGGCGGAGCCGTGGTGACCAACGACGCGGGCATCGCCCAACGCGTCGCGGCGTTGCGCGACCACGGCCGCAACGCGGAGGGAGACATCGCCGGCTGGGGCTTGAATTCGCGCCTCGACAATCTGCAGGCCGCCATCCTCGACGACCGGCTCGGGCGTTACGGTGCCACCCTCGAGCGCCGCCGCGCGCTCGCGCGCGCCTACCGGGCGGAGCTTGCGGCCGTCGCGGAAATCGTGCTCCCGCCCGGGCCTTCAGACGATCCGGATCATTTCGACGTGTATCAGAACTATGAGATCGAAGCCGCGCGCCGCGATGAATTGCGGGAGTTCCTGCGCCTCCAAAGGATCGGAACGATTCTGCCGTGGGGCGGCCGCGCCGTCCATCAATGGGAGGCGCTCGGCCTGGGCCGCTCGCTCCCGGCGACCGAGCGCCTGTTCGAGCGCGTGCTGCTCCTGCCCATGCATCCGTGGCTTTCCGGAGAGGATATCGAAATGATCGGCGCCGCCATTCGCCGCTTTTACGGAGGACAGTCATGACGCCAAACGCCCGACAAGCCATGGCACACGCCCCTGGCCCAGCCGCCGCGCTCGCCGCCGTTAGAGGAGCCTTCCCCGCGCAAGAACACACCCCTGACCTCCCGCGTGCAGCCGGAGCCGCGCCTCCCGCCCAGGTGGACTGGTTGCTCGAACGCTGGCATTCCATGGCGCGCATCCGCTTGGCTGAAGAAGCCATCGCCGGACTGGTCGAATCGGGGGAGGCGGGCGGCCCCTGTCATCTCTATATTGGGCAGGAAGCGATCGCCGCGGGAGTTTCGGCGGCGCTCGAAGCGCGCGACACGGTATGGGGAGGTCACCGCTCGCACGGCCACTACCTGGCGCGGGGCGGATCGCTCGAGGCGTTGTTCGGCGAAATTCTGGGCCGGGCCACGGGATGCGCCCGCGGACGCGGCGGGTCGATGCACCTGATCGCGCCTGCGGCCGGCCTGCTGGGGACTGTGCCTATCGTCGCTGGAACGGTTCCGCTGGCTGTGGGGGCGGCGTTTGCCGCGAAGTTCACCGGAAGCGGTGCCGTGGCCGTGGCGTTTTTCGGCGACGGCACGCTCGAAGAGGGCCACGTGCACGAGTCCCTCAATCTCGCGGGGCTGTATAAGCTGCCGGTGCTGTTCGTCTGCGAAAACAACCTGTACGCGAGCCACATGCACTGGAGCGAGCGGCGCGTCTCCGACAATCTCGACACCGCCGGCGTCTTTCACGGCGTTCCCGGCGAGCGCGTGGACGGCAACGACGTGGAAGCCGTGTTTCAGGCCGCCCGCGAGGCCGTGGAGCGCGCCCGCTCGGGCGGCGGACCCTCCCTGATCGAATGCCGGACCTTCCGCTGGCGGGGCCACGTGGGCGCGAGCTTCGACCGGGACGTCGGCGTTCTGCGCCGCGGGGAACTGGCCGAGTGGCTCCCGCGCGACCCGCTTGCGGCGCTGGAACGGAGACTCGCCGCGCGCGGCGTCTCCGATTTCGAGGAGCGCCGCGCCGCGGTGCGGGCTGAAGTGGCTCGCGCGCTCGCGGCCGCTCGCGCCGCACCCGCGCCTGCCCCGAGCCGGGTGCTTGAGTTTGTCGGTGTCGATACGGGCCGCGCCGAATTCTGCAACACCGGTCGCGGCGGGCGGGAGGCAACATGCGAACGCTAACCTACGCGCAAGCCATTCGCGAGGCGCACGCGCAACTGCTGGCCATGGATTCCCGCGTCTTTGTGATCGGCCAGGGCCTGTGGAGTCCCTGGTATGCGGGCGCGAGCCTGGAAAATCTCGACGGCGATTTCGGACGCGGGCGCATCGTGGACAGCCCGGTATCGGAGAACGCCGTCACTGGTCTGGCGATCGGAGCCGCGCTCGCCGGTCTCCGTCCCATCGTCTTCCATCCGCGCATGGATTTCATGCTGCTCGCCGCCGACCCTATCGTCAATCAGGCCGCCAACTGGTCCTATTTATTCGGGGGACAGCGCAGCGTCCCGCTGGTGATCCGCGCCGTGATCAACCGCGGCGGCGGACAAGGCGCCCAGCATTCCCAGGCCCTGCACGCCATGTTCATGCACGTGCCCGGATTGAAGGTCGTGATGCCCGCGACGCCCGCCGACGCCAAGGGCCTGCTGATGGCGGCCCTCGAAGATTCCCATCCGGTGATGTACATCGACGACCGGTCGCTCTATGCGGAGACCGGCGAGGTTCCCGAGCCGCCCTACGGCACCCCCATCGGCGTAGCGGCCGTGCGGCGCGCGGGCACCGACGTCACCCTGGTGGCGGTCTCCTCGATGGTGCCGCTGAGCCTCGCGGCGGCCGAGCTGCTCGCGCGCGACGGCCTTCACGCCGAGGTCGTCGACCTGCGCACGCTGAAACCGTGGGACCGCCCGACGGTGCTCGCGAGCGTCTCGAAAACCGGCCGTTGTGTCGTGTGCGATCCGGGATGGAGAACCGCGGGGGCCTCGGCCGATCTCGCGGCGGAAATCTCGGAACGGGCGTTTTTCGACTTGCGGGCTCCCATCGAGCGCGTTACGCTCCCGGACGCTCCCGCGCCCTCGGCCGAGGCCGAGGAACGCGTCTATTATCCCGGCGCCGGAGCCATCGCCGAGGCGGCGCGCCGCACGCTCGAACAGCGCAGGCGCCCGGCGGATGCCACGAGTGCCGTCACCGAAGCTCGTTTTGCGAAGGGGGCCGCGTGAGGCGGGCCCCAGAAACGAGACCCCGCAAGAAGCGCGTCTCCGGCCGAAGGGCCGGATGAAACGAGCGATGGATATCGCGGTCTCGCTCATCGGGCTGGTGGCGCTCGCGCCGCTGCTCGCCGCGATCGCGCTTACCGTTTGGATCGGGGACCGTCACGCGCCATTTTTTCGAGGAGTCCGCGTGGCGCGCGGGGGCAGCGTATTCCACATGTTGAAGTTTCGCAGCATGCGCCCGGACGCCTGGAAAACCGGCGTGAACTCGACCGCAGCCGAAGATCCGCGCGTCACCGGACTGGGGCGTGTGCTGCGCCGTTGCAAGCTCGATGAGCTGCTGCAGTTGTGGAATGTACTCACCGGCGATATGAGCCTGGTGGGGCCGCGTCC
Organism: Bryobacteraceae bacterium; assembly: GCA_035934795.1. GTDB lineage: Bacteria > Acidobacteriota > Terriglobia > Bryobacterales > Bryobacteraceae > Palsa-187. Next base: position 52,160 of record DASYXM010000013.1, read on the forward strand.
GCAAGCGGAGCGCGACGCGGCTCTATACACCGAAGAAGAACGCCGCATGCTCACGGTCCGTCCCGGCATCACCGACCTCGCGTCGATTGTCTTCGCCGATGAAGGCGAAATTCTCGCCGGCAGCTCCGACCCGGACCTGCGGTACAACCAAGTCATTCGGCCCTGGAAATCCCGCCTGGCGCTGCTTTATGTGAACCACGCGAGCCTCACCGCCGATGTGCGTATCGTACTGTTGACGGCGCTAGCCTTGGTTTCGCGGCGCCGGGCGCTCGGGGGCGTCGAAGGTCTGCTGCGCTCGTGGGCCGCCGATCCGAAATTATGTGCGGTGGCCGGGCGCCGGCGACCGCTTGAGCCCTTTCCGCCGCCGGGCGCATCCCGCATTGTCGAGCGCTACCGCGAGCCTGCGCGCGCCGCGGCGTCCCCTCCTGCGACGTCGAGCGATAGGTGTACGGCATGATCGCGTTCTGGTCCGGCGTCCTCCTCTTTTGGCAGCGTCACCGGCGCTTATCTTCGGAGCTCGCGCATGGGTCGCTTGCCGCCGCGGCCTTGGGCGCGAGCTTCCTGCTGCGTTTTGAATTCGCGCCGCCTCCCGCCGCCTGGCGCATGCTCGCCACGGCGCTTCCGGTCGCACTCGCGCTCAAGCTGGTTGCGTTTCACGTGTTCGGCCTTGACGATGTGGCCTGGCGCTACCTGGGTTTCGCGGACCTGGGACGTATGGCCCTCGCCAACCTGGCCGCCTCTGCGCTTGCCGCTGCAGGTTTGTACGAGGCGATCGGCGGGGCCTTTCCGCGTTCCGTTTACATTCTGGATTTCGTGCTGTGCTTCGGGTTCGTCTCCGCCGCGCACGCGGCCGCCCGCATGCTTCGGGAAGGTCGCCTCCGCCCTGGACCGGGTGCCGCGCCGCCCAAGGTCATTTTTATTTACGGTGCCGGGAAAGCCGGCCTCACCGTGCTTTCCGAAATCCGCGCGCATCCCGAGCTGGGCTACCGGGTCGCCGGGTTTCTCGACGACGATCCGCGCAAGTTTGGCATCCGTCTGCACGGTACGCGTGTATTCGGCGGCCGCGCCTCGCTCGCGAAGCTGGCCGCGAAATATAGAGTCGGCGAAATGCTGCTCGCGCTGCCGCGCGCCTCGGGCGGGGAAATTACGGCGATCCTCGACGCCTGCCGCGCCGCCCGCGTGAGGACGCGCAAGATTCCGCCGCTCGCCGAGCTGATCGAAAACGGCGCGCGGGTCCACCAGGCCCGGGAGGTTCGTCTCGAGGACCTGCTCGGCCGCGCCCCCGTCGATCTCGACCAGAATCTGATCGCGGGCTGGCTGCGCGGCCGCGCTGTGCTGGTGACCGGCGCCGGAGGATCCATCGGCGGGGAGCTGTGCCGCCAGATCGCCCGCTTCGAACCCTCCGCGCTGGTGGGCTTGGACAGCGCCGAGACAGCGCTGTACGAAATCGAGCAGGACCTGCGGGATCGTTTTCCAGGGCTGACATTCCACCCCGAAGTCGCCAACATCCAGAACCGCCGCCGCATCGCCGAGGTCATGGGCCGCCACCGCCCGTCGATCGTCTTCCATGCGGCTGCCTATAAACACGTTCCCATGATGGAAGCGCACGTATTCGAGGCCCTGGAGAACAACGTCTTCGGCACGCGCGTGGTGGCGCGGGAAGCCGCCCGCCAGCGAGTCGATACGTTCGTCCTGGTGAGCTCCGATAAAGCCGTACGGCCCGCCAACGTAATGGGCGCGACCAAGCGCGTGGCGGAGCTGGTGTGCCAGACGGCCGGCGCATCGGCTCTTGAAACCGCCGCCACCCGCTTCATCGCCGTACGCTTCGGCAACGTGCTCGGCTCGAATGGCAGCGTGATTCCGCGTTTCCGCCGGCAGATCGCCCGCGGCGGCCCCGTCACCGTCACACACCCGGACATGCGCCGCTATTTCATGACCATCCCGGAGGCCGCGCAATTGGTGCTTGAAGCCGGCGCCATGGGCTCGGGCGGCGAGATTTTCCTCCTCGAGATGGGCGAGCCGGTGCTTATCGTGGACCTGGCCCGCAAGATGATTCTGTTGAGCGGGTACCGCCCCGACGCCGACATCCACATCGAATTCTGCGGCGCGCGCCCCGGAGAGAAACTCGCCGAGGAGCTGCACGCTCTCGACGAACGGACGCTCCCGACGCGCCACGCGCAAATCCGGATCTTTGCGTGCCCCGCCGCCGACGGACAGGCTTTCGAGGAAGGTCTGCGGCAAATCGAAAGGGCGGTCGAAACGCGCGATGTGGGCCGCGCTGTGCTGTCGCTTAAGGAGCTGATCCCGGACTATAACCCAAGCGGCGCTGTGTTGCGCCTGGCGCTGGGGGAAGGAGCCGGAAAAGCCGCCGCGACCGCCGGCTCGGCAGCGTAGAGGAAGACCGTGAGCCGGAAAGATGTAAACTGCGAACGGTCCGAGGAGAAAACGCCAAGAAACAAGAGCTAGTCTAGCGCCCCGGCAACCGGTAATTGTACACTGCGAGTCCCGTCGTGACGCCGGCTGTCGAGTAATTGACCACCGTGAAGAATTTGGCCGAGCGGGGAAACTTTCTCACCAGCAACGCTTCGGCTCCCACCAATCCGCCGATCACCCCGAACTTGAGCGCTGTCGCTTTCATGCCGAAGCGGCCGTCGGGCGACGCCAGCAGCGGATTCATCTCGCGCAGCCCGTAGGAGCTGGCGGCGTCGAGGGATTGGGCGGCCACCAGGGGCCCTACGCTCACCAGCCACCGGGTGCGCCATGTGCGCTCCCCGGCGGCTTCACCCGCAGTACCTTGTAAGGTTTCCGCCGCGAGCTGGGCGACGCTGCGGTGCAACGGCCGGAATCCAAGTCCAGCCACAGCGGGGGCATTTGAAGAGGTCGCACTTAAGTTTGAAGAAGTCGCATTCAAGAAGGACTCGCCCAGGAATGAATCCGGCGCCACCGGAAGCAGGATAGCTTCTGAAGGCTTCAGTGCAGAGGCGGCATTGGCCGCAGGCCTCGTGTGTATAAGGACTAGGGTAAAGGTCACGGCAGCGACAGTTCGGGTTATTTTAGGCATCAGATTTTTCCTGTCAATCATCAGGGATTCTTCCTAACAATGAGAGTAAGTGGGGTTCCAAGACCGTTCAATCAAACAGGCTTCAGTACCCGGTGGGTCGAAGGTACGGTACGGTCTGCCCCTTTGGGCGAGCGACTGGCGGCCACCGGCATCTTCCTGGCTGCGGCGGCGGCGACGTTGACCATCGCCGTGCCTACTCCCCTGGCCGCCTGGGCCTATGCCCTCGCCGTTCTGGTGGGAGCCTGCTGGTGGAGCGTCTATTCACTGCGGTCGCGCGACCGGCATACGCCGGCATCCGGCGTGCTACGCCCGCCTGACTCACGCGCGCGGGGCTCGGTTCTGGGAAACGTCGCGATGCTCGCGATCGCGGCGTGGGGCGCCGTCGAGTGGCTCACCGGCGCTACAGTCTACCGCTATGGCACTTTCGACGCCTGGACCCACACGGTCACATTGGTGGCAACGGCCCTTGTGGCGCGGGAGGTGCTCGCGAACCACGGTTTGCGGTGCGATTTTCTGTGCGCCTTCGCGTGGTTCGCTGTGGCCGTAAGCGGCGCAGGCGTACTGGCTTACTTCACGTCGTCGGCACGAATTCTGTGGCTGTTCCCGAGCCCCTACCCGGATACCTGGGGACCTTTCTTGAGCCGCAACGACTTCGCCGCGTTTCTGGAACTGGCTTTTCCCGTCGCGCTATGGCTGGGATTGGACGGCGCAGTGCGATCCTCGCCCGGCGAGCGGCGCAACGAGCGAAATCGGCGTGGCCACGCGGGCGGCGCTACCTACGTATATCTCGCGGCGTGGCTTTTGGCCGCGGGTTTTGCCTCCGCCTCCCGCGCCGGATCGGTATTGCTCGCCGCCGAAGCGGTGGTGCTCCTCGCGGTTCGCGCGACACGCTCGTCCGTGCTGAAGTTTGCGGCCTCTGCGGCCGTGCTCGTCGCGGTCGCCGGGGCCGGGACCCTGGCTGGCCGCTGGCGCGAGCCCGACCCCTTGCACTACCGCCGCGAGATCCGTCAATCGACCCTCGAGATGATCGCCGCTCGGCCTTTACGAGGGTTCGGGCTGGGCACTTACTCGCGTGTCTATCCGGCTTACGGCCATTTCGATCTAGGCGCGCTCGTCGAGCACGCGCACAACGACTGGCTCGAATGGGCGGCCGAGGGAGGCGTGCCCTACGCACTCGCCTGGTTCGCCGTGGCGGTTTCGGTCGCGAAGCCGGCGGCGCGCTCGATCTGGGGACTCGGCGTCATCGCCGTCTTCCTGCATGCGCTCGTGGACTATCCCTTCGCGCGATTCGGTGTGAGCGCGTGGACAATGGCGCTCATAGGGGCGTTGGGCGCGGACGAAATGAGAAAAGTATCCGTCCGCGCACACTAACTGAACAAGACAAAAAGAGGAGAACACTATCGTGAACATGGCAAGACTTCATCCGGTTCTGGCGGTGCTCGTGGCCGCCAATCTAAGTAGTGTCCAAGCCGCATCCCCTGCCACCGGGATGCCGGTGATCGGGGTCGTGGAGGCGCACGGCGCCTTCCGGCTGGACCACGCGACAGTCAGCGGCAACGCTACCCTATTTGAAGGAGCGATCATCGAGACTGCCGCCGGGACGAGCTCCGAGGAGCTGCGCAGCGGGGCCCGCGTGACGCTCGCGCCGGAGTCGCGCGGCCGTTTCTTCGGCGATCATGTGGTGCTCGAGCGGGGCCAGGGCCGTCTCGATCGCGCCACGGGATACTTTTTCGAGGCCCGGGGGCTAACCATTCAGCCGGAAACCGGCGCCTCGACGGGACGCATTACGCTCGATGCGGCCACCGGCGTCCAGGTGGCTGCGCTGACCGGCTCGCTCCGGGTGCTCAACGCCCAACGCATGGTCGTCGCGAAGGTTCTGCCCGGCGCGGCGTTGGCTTTCTCGCCGCAAGCGGGAGGAGGAGCGACGCGCCTCACCGGGCACCTGGTGAGCAAGGGCGGGCATTACCTGCTGACCGACGAAACCACCAACGTCACCGTCGAGATCACTGGCGCCGGCCTCAAGAAACTGGAGGGGCAGCGCGTGGAAGTGTCGGGTTACTCCGATCCCGCCGCAACGCCGGTCAGCGATGCGACCCAGGTGATCAGGGCTACCACGATATCGAAGCTCCCGGGCGGGACGGCGGCAGCCGGCGCCGGCGGCACGGCGGCCGGCGGCGGAGTAAGTGGTCTGGCAATTTCAGCGACCACGGTCGCCATCATCGGGGGCGTAGCTGCGGCGGCGGTGGTGGGCGGCCTGGCCGCCACGGGAACGCTCTCGGGCGGATCGACGGTGAGCCGCTAGAGCGGTTCGCAAAATGTGGCTCATAAGAGGAGCCCCCGGAGGTGAGTCAAGAAAAGTGAATCGAGAGACGACGGCACCTGCGACATTCCCTCGGCCGCGCCGCGTGCCCGGCGCGTGGAGGAGGGCCTGCGAGCTGACGTTCGACCTGACGCTGCTGGCGCTCATGGCGTCGGCCGCGCTGGGCGTTATAGTTCTGGCGGCGGCCGAGGCCGAGTATTACCGCGATACTCCGGCGGCCGTCCGCGCGGCCGCCTCGATCGGCGACACGCGGTATCGCGAGCGGCTGGCGGAGCTCGTCGCGTTGGACAACCCACTGGCTGCTAACGAAGTGCTGCGCGAGGCCGCGCGCTCCGATCCGAGGTCGGCCTCGGCGTGGATCTCGCTAGGTTTGTCCGAGGAGCGCCTCGCAGAGGCGCGTTTAAACGTGGAGGAGCGCCCCACCGAGGTTCGTTTAAAGAAGGAGGGACGGCTCCCGAAGCGGCCCCTGGGAGAAGGGCGGCGGGCCGGCGATTTCGCCCGTGCCCGGGAAGCTTTTGAATCGGCGTTCCGCGTCGATCGTCAGTACGCGCCCGCCTGGGCGCTCGCGAATTTCTGCTTCCGGCGCGGCGACCAGGAGTGCTTCTGGGGCGCCGCCTCGCGCGCGGCTGCCCAGGCTCCCGCCCTGGAGGAAGCTTCCGCTTCGGGTTCGCCCGGCTCCGCGAATTTGACCGACTTGCGTCCCTTGCTCGACCTCGCGAGCCGCATGGAGCCGTCGCCCGCCGCGGTGCTCGACCGTCTGGGGGCGAAAACCAACTCGCCATTCGCGCCCGCCATGGAACGAGCTTACCTTGACGGTCTGATCGGCCAGAGCCGGTGGGACGACGCGATGACTATCGCGCGGCGCCTCGCGATGCGTAGCCCGACGCATCGGGACGCCTCCGACATCCTCCGCTTCGACGACTTGGTCACCCGTCTGATCGCAGCCGGGCGAGCCTCGCTGGCGGTCGGCCTGTGGAACGATTATTCAGGTTATGCCGCGCTCGATCCGGAGCGCGGTCTGTCGCTCACCAACGGAGATTTCAGCCGCGCGCCGCGCAACGCCGGCTTCGACTGGCGTATAGGATCGCCCGCCGGCGATTCCGCGCGAGCCCGCCCGCCCGACGGCGTCGAGCGCCTGTGGGCGCCCTCCGTGCTCGAATTCCGCTTCGCGGGCGGGGAGCCCGAGCAGGCGCCGCTCGCCGAGCAATGGCTGCCGCTCGCTGCGCGTTTCTATCGCCTGCGCTTCGAATACCGGACGCGCGACATGCCCTCGCCCACGGGCGTTCACTGGGAGCGCGCGGCCGAGGCGGCCTCGTCCCTCGAACCCTGCCCTTCCGCGTGGTGCTCCGCGCAGTGGAGCTTTTCGGCGGCCCGGGAGACTTGGGCGCCGCTCAGACTGGTATACCGCCGCGAGCCGGCGACGGCGCGGGCCAGAGGATCGTTGCTCCTCCGGAACGTGCGCCTGGAGGCTCTATGACCGCCACGGAAACTTATGTACGGCATTGTCCGAAATGCGGATCGGTGCGGGTCCACCGTTCGCGCCGCCGCGGACCGCTCGAGCGCGTGCTGGCGTCGTTCGGGGCGGCCATTTGCCGGTGCCACGATTGTTGCGGCCGGCAGGCCTGGTTCGGCCTTTCTCCGATTCCGATCGGCAACAAGGACCCCCGGACGAATCCCGTCGCGGCGCTCGCGGCGCTGCTGATGGGCGTGGGAATCTCAGCCGCCCTGTTGTGGTGGATGTTCACGCACCTGTTGCCGTTCACGGGGTAGTTCTCCGGCCGCTTGATTTGTTCGATCCCGGTGGCGCTGAAGCTACCGCTCCCGCGCCTGCGCCACGGGTTATAACCGCGCGTGGCGGACGGGGATCGCACCCGTAGCGAATGAAACCGCACGGTTGCACGACGATTCGTACGAATCCGCGGCGTTCCGTACACCTGCATTGCCGGCGGGTTTTCAGAAACTCGCGCCGATAAGACCTCGTGACGACCAAGACTGCGCCACCATTTTTCGGACCGGGTTTCCACGCTCCTGCAGCTGCCCTCCCGGCCGGTCATACAGCCGACTCCATGACCATTCCCGCAACCAAGATCGACCTCGGCTTCGAGACCGGGCTGAGAACGCATGCTCACGGACCTGTGCCACGCTCACGCCGTGGACCGTGGGCGGTGAGCTTTCTGATGCACACTGCGGCGGTGCTCCTGCTGGCGGCCGTTCATTTCGAGTACACTCCTCTCGCGCCCCGGGAGCTCCACGCGGTCATGCTGGCGGCTCCCTCCACGCTCGCGCCGCGCTCGCCTTCGAAGCCCAGGGGAATGCCGAAAAATCCTGTGCGCTTCCGGGAATTCACTCTCACCGCGCCGCCCATTCGAACCCCGCGCGTCTTCCGCGAACCGGTCACGCAAGCCCTGTTCCGCGCTCCCGTCGCCACTGTCGAGATTCCGTCAGCGGCGGTGGACCTGCCTTTGAACCCTCCGCCGGCCGCTGCCGCGCATTTGCCGGTTCTGCCCGCCCCTCCGCTGAAGACCGACAACCTGGCGTCCGCTGTGCGGGCCACGATGGCTCCCGTAACCGGAGCGATTGAGAACGCGGGCTTCGGTTCTCCGCGCCCGGTCGCCGAAGCTACGCCGCAGCCGGCCCATATCGCGACCGAGGCCTTCGGAAACGCTCGCGCGGAGACAGAAACCAGGTCCGCTCGAACGCCCTCCTCGAGCGCCGGCTTCGTCGACGCGACGGTGGCCGCAGCGTCTGCGGCAACCGTGAGCGCCCCACGGCCCGCCGTCGAAATTCCCGTGGAAATATTGGAAAAGCCCCGGCCTGCCTACACCGAAGAGGCGCGCCGACGGCGGCTCCAAGGCGAGGTCGTGGCCGAGGTGCTGTTTCCGCGTTCGGGACCCGCGCGCGTGCTGCGGATATTGCGCGGCCTAGGCCACGGGCTCGACGAAAACGCGGTCGCCGCGGTGCAGTCCATCCGCTTCCGCCCCGCTACGCGCGGTGGCTAGGCGGCCGACTCGACGGCTGTCGTCCACATCGTGTTTCAAATCACTTTCTGAAATCGCACCGATCCTTTCGGAATGCGACCCGATAAGGTCCCCATCATGAACATCTGCTGGTCGCGTTTCATTCTTGCGGCTCTCACCACGTTTCTGTTGACGCGCGTTGCGCTATCATCGCGCGCCCAGGAGCCTGGAAATCGCCCCGCCCGTCCGCCTGCCGGCAATCCGGCCGTTGCCAGTCAAACTGCCGTGCATCAAGGCACCACTGAAACGGGCCCCAATCCGGGGATATCCACGGCCGCGGTCGACCAATTGCTCGATCGCATCGTCGAGCGCGAGCATCAGCTGCTTGAGTCGCTGGGCCCGCGCACCCCGCAGATCGAGACCTATATTCAGGAAACGCCGGGCGGCGAACGTCCCACGCGGGACCATTACTTTCTCGGCCGGTTCCGCCTGGCCGGCGCCGTGGGCTATGAACCTCTCCTTGCGCACACCGATCCCCCGAGCGCGAAGCCCGCTTCACGCTTCCCGCTACGCCCTGCGCCTGCCCGCCCCGCCGCCTCGCCTCTGACATTTCTGCCGCGCGGTTTCGCCCAGATGGCGGCGATCGACCTGCGCGAGTTCAACCGCGAGGTCTACCGTTTCGAGTACGTCCGCCGCGAATTTCTGGGCGAGGTGCGCTGCCTGGTGTTCGATGTCACGCCCGTCAACCGGCGCCAGCCCGGCAAGTTCATTGGACGCCTGTGGGTGGAGGATCGCGATTACGCCATCGTGCGCTTCAACGGAACCTATATTCCGTCGCCCACACCGAAGGGAGCGCAGCCCGAGCTGTACTTCCACTTCGACAGCTGGCGCGTAAACGTGGGCGGAGCTCTATGGGCGCCCGCGCAGATCTACATTGAGGAAGAAGGCTCGCAAGCGAGCGGATTGGGCACGCGCTTCAAGGCGCAATCCCGCATCTGGGATTACGCGGCGAAGCCGGGAGCGAAGCTGGCCGAGCTGACCAGTATCCTGGTGGACGGCGCCGTGGGGGCCGGCGGCCGGGACGCCGCGCCAGACGTTTCGCCACTGGAAAGCCAGCGTTCCTGGGAGCGCCAGGCCGAGGAGAACCTGATCGCCCGCCTCGAAAAAGGCGGGCTGCTCGCGCCGCGCGGACCCGTCGACCAGGTGCTGGACACCGTGGCGAACAATCTGATCGTGTCGGCGAAGCTCGCCGTCGAGGTCCATTGCCGCGTGTTGCTGACCACGCCCCTTGAGTCGTTCGCCATCGGCCACACCATCGTAGTGAGCCGCGGCTTGATCGACGTGTTGCCGGATGAAGCGAGCCTCGCGCTGGTGGTGGCCGACCAGCTCTCGCACATCGCGCTCGGCCATCGCACCGAGACGCAGTACGCCTTCACCAGCCAGACTATGCTGAGCGATCCGGAGGTCCTCGAGCGCCTGCGCTTCGAGCGCACGCCGGAAGAAATGCTGGAGGCCGGTAAGAAGACCGTCGAGATCGTGCGCGCCTCCCCCTACCGAAACACGGCCAACGCCGGGCTGTTCCTGCAGGCCCTAGCCGCGCACACCGCCGTGCTGCCGCACCTGCTGCAGGCGAATCTAGGCAATCAAATCGCCGATGCCCGGGCTCTGGCGCGTTTAGCCGAGTTTGCCGTCGCAGCCCCCACGCTCGACGAGAACCAGCTGGAACAGATCGCCGCGCTGCCGCTCGGCTCGCGCGTGAGGCTGAACCCGTGGGACAACCACATCGAGCTCATCCAGGCCCGTCCTCTCGCGCTGCTTTCGCCGCGCGAGAAAATGCCCTTCGAGGTCACCCCGTTCGTGCTGTATCTGATCCGCGCGGAGACCACTGCGGCCGGACAGGGCGACGAGTTGGTGAAGAAGTAGAAGGTAAGTCTGGAGACAGAAGTCAGGAGAGAGGAGAAAGAATAACCGAACCGCGAATGCCCAATGAGCGGGCAGCAACAACCGAACCGCGAATATGAATGAGCCGAGCCTGCTGGCCAGGTCACGGGGCAGCTCGACGCAAACGCTCCCCTCGTCTTCCGACTCCCGCCTCCTGGCCCTTGACCTCTTGTTTCAGACCCGCAGTGTCCCCGCGCCCAGCCCCTCCCATTGCCGGACTATGTTAAAGTTTCCCGAGCGGCCGCGATCGATATCGATTCGTCTGGACATGGCCGCGGGAGGTGTGCATGAAAAAAGCCAGCATCATGCTATTGATGGTCGCGCTCGGCGTCCTGATCGGCCTCGCGATTTCGGGCAAGCTCGCGCCGGTGGAAGCTCGCACGGCGCCGGGAGCGGGATACGCCGCGGTGCCGGGAGCCATGGGTTCCGAAGACTTGACGGGTCCTTACGACGTGGTCAAGAACTGGCCGCAGGACATCAGCAGTCTTCCCGGAAACGAAAAGTGGACCTACGGCGCCGGCGAAAGCGTCTTCGCGGAAAGCCCCGACCGCATCTACATGCTGTTTCGCGGCGAGCTGCCCAAGATGAATCCGCCCAAGGCCGCGCTGTTGCCGCAGTTGGGACCCAGCCTCAACTTCCCCGTCGCGGGCTTCTGGCGCGACGCCACCACTGCTTCTCTGCCCGGCACTGGCGGCACCGATAACGACATGACCCAGTGGATGACCGCCTGGGAAGGGAAGTCGGCGACGCTCGGTATCAAGGGGCCTCCCTACCGGAAGTTGGGCGTCGACGCCGAATGGAAAAACTGCCTGGTGGTGGTGAATCGCGAAGGCAAGATCCTCGAGGTGTGGAGTCAATGGGACAAACTGTTCCGCCGTCCGCATTCGGTCTACATCAGCCCCTACGACCCCGAAAAACGCGTCTGGGTGGTCGACGACAACATGCAGGTGATCTACATCTTCAGCCATGACGGCAAGCAGTTGCTGCAGACCATCGGCACGTCGGAAGTCTCGGGCGCCGACGCCACGCACTTCAACCGTCCGACTTACCTCGACTGGCTCCCCGACGGGACCTTCTTCGTCTCCGACGGCTACACCGGCACCCGCGTCGCGAAGTTCGACAAGAACGGGAAGTTCATCATGGACTGGGGCATCAAGGGCGGGCCGCGCAACAACGCCGACACCAACTATGAAACGCGACCCGGCTACTTCAGCAACGTCCACGGCGTAGCGGTGGACCCGAAGACGCGCAGCGTCTTCGTCAACGACCGCAACAATCACCGCATTCAGGTCTTCAACGAAAACGGGAAATACCTGCGTGAGTGGCACATCAATGCCGTGCCTTCCAGCCTGCACCTGTTGTACATCGGCTCCGGCCACACCATCTGGACCTTCGACCGTGACACCAACAAGATGGTGGAGTACGATCTCGAAGGACATCTCCTGTACGCCTGGGGCGCGATGGGCATGTTCCCGGGCGGCCTGTGGGGCGTGCACGGGATGAGCGTAGACCAGGAGGGCAATCTGTATGTGGCCGAAGTGGATTCGGGTCGCGTGCAGAAATTCGTCCCGAAGCAGGGCGCCAATCCCGACTTCATCGTCGCCAAACCGGTCTATTCGGCCTGGAAGTAACGCTCGGTTCGAAGTAGCTACGTGCTAAACGGGCTGATCGCAATCGCGGTCAGCCCTTTTTTATTACTCCCAACCCACAGGCTGCCATTTCGCCAACTGCTCGCGCCTCCGTGTGGATCTTCCGAGAGCGGTCGCAAACAACGTCCCCGGAAAATGTAGAATTACATCCATGTTCTACTCCCTCTTAACAAGGCGCCCTGGCGTTCCCCCTCTCGCGGTCCTGAGGTCCGAATCGCCATTGGAGGTGAAAGCCTGACCCAACGCATCACCTGCCTGGTGATGAGCCTAGCCGGTTGCGTCGCGGCGCTAGGCGGTCCGCCCTTCCAGACCGACGACCCGGAGCCGATCGACTTCCGGCACTACGAGATTTACATGTTTGCGTCCTCAGGCGGTACAGCCGTGGAGACGGATACCGTCGCGCCCGCCGTCGAATTCAACTGGGGAGCTCTTCCCAACACGCAGCTGCACATCATCGTTCCGGGAACGACCATCTTGCCCTCCAACAATCCGAGCCTTGCCCCAGCAGGGATGGGAGCGCGGGCCTTCGGCCTGGGTGACATCGAAGCGGGTATCAAGTACCGCTTCGTGCCGGAAACCAAGCGGCATCCCATGATCTCCACGTACACGATGTTCGAACTTCCCACCGGCGATGCTGCCCGAGGGCTCGGTGTCGGGAAGGCGTGGTTCAAAATTCCGATTTGGGCGCAGCAAAGCTTCGGCCCCTGGACGACGTATGGCGGTGGCGGGGTCGCGATCGTGCCCGCGGCGGGTTATCGCAATTTTCCTTATGCCGGCTGGCTGGTGCAGCGCGATCTCGGCAGAAAGCTGGTGCTGGGTACGGAAATTTTTTATCACGGCGCCGAGGGCCTTGCGACGCCACGAATCCGCGCCGCCACGATGGTCGACATCGGAGGCTATTACAAGTTCCGCGACCCTGGATTTCAACTGCTTTTCTGCTATGGCCATACCGCCCTCGGCCAAACCGAAAACTACGCGTATCTTGGCTTGTACTGGACGTGGGGTCCCGGCAGTCGCGCCGATTCGCCAGCGGCCGCTTTCCGCGGTTCACCCGGTGCATTCGGATCTTGGTGAACCGTTCGGGGCAGCCGGTTGCAGGATAACGATCCAACCGGCCTAACCCGCGATGGGCGGGCTTAGCGCGCAATACCTTCGCTTTCAAAATGCGCCTCTCACCGTGGCATAATGGCACTGATTCCACAGGAGGCATCGCTCATGTCGAAATCGAAGAAGGCCCCGAGCGTGGTCGAAAGAGTTGACCGGCGTGGATTTCTGCGAGGGGCGGCGGGTGCGGCGGCGCTCGCCGCACAAGCTCCTTTAGCAAAGCCCCAACAAGCGGAGCGCGGCAGCCCCGCTGAGAGCACCGCGGCCGTGGAAGTCGCGGGCAACGAAAAGCCGGGCTCCGATTTCATGATCGACGTGATCAAATCGCTCGGCATCGAATACTGTGCGGCGAATCCAGGGTCGAGCTTTCGCGCGCTGCACGAATCCATGATCAACTACGGCGGCAACTCGATGCCCGAGCTGCTGACCTGCTGCCACGAAGAGTCCTCGGCCGCCATGGCGCACGGCTACGCCAAGATCGAAGGCAAGCCCATGATGATCATGGCGCATGGGACCGTGGGCCTGCAGCATGCTTCCATGGCGATTTATAACTGCTACGCCGACCGCGTGCCGATGCTCGTCGTGCTCGGCAACATTCTCGACGTGAACTACCGGCGCGGCAGCGCGGAATGGGTGCATAGCGTGCAGGATGCCGCGTCCCTGGTGCGGGATTTCGTGAAATGGGACGACACGCCGGTGACGCTGCAGCATTTCGCGGAATCGGCCGTGCGCGCCTACAAAATTTCGACCACCGTTCCCATGGAGCCGGTGGTGATCGTCGCCGACGGCACGCTGCAGGAAGAGCCCATCCGCGAAAAGAATCTGCGCATCCCGAAGCTGGTCATGAGCTCGATTCCGCAGGGCGACTCGGGCGCCGTTGCCGACGCTGCCCGCATTCTGGTCGCCGCTGAAAATCCCGTGGTCGTCGCCGGGAACGTCGCCCGTACGCCCAGGGGCATCGAGCTTCTGGTGGAGCTGGCGGATACTTTGCAGGCGCGCGTCCACGACCAGCGCTTGCGCATGAATTTTCCGAGCAATCATCCCCTTGCGGGACGGTCGGGTGCGACGCGCGCGACACCCAACATCACCGATTCCGACGCGATTCTCGCGCTCGAAGCCGACGATCTGTGGGGCGTGCTGCACCGCTCGACGCCCATCAACCGTTTCGGCATGGAGACGCGCCCCATCACCAAGGCGGGCGCGAAGATCATCACCGTCTCGGCGGTCGAGCTGAATCATAAATCGAACTATCAGGACTTCGGCCGTTACGTCGAGGCCGATATTGCGGTGACCGGTGATCCCGAAGCCACTTTGCCCGAGCTGATCGAAGCCGTCAGGAAATTGATCACGCCCGGTCGCAAGCGGGCCTTCGAAGAACGCGGCAAGAAGATTGTCGAGGCCAATCGCAAGGCCCACCAGATGGATCTGGAGCAGGCCGCGCTCGCCTTCGACGCAACCCCGGTCAGCACCGCGCGCATGGCCGGGGAACTGTGGGCCCAGGTCAAGAACGAGGATTGGTCGCTGGTTTCCAACGACCGCCACTGCAGCTTCTGGCCCACTCGCCTGTGGAATTTCACCAAGCAGTATCAATTCATCGGCGCCCAGGGCGGCGCGGGCGTCGGCTATAACGCGCCCGCGTCGGTGGGCGCGGCGCTCGCCAATCGCAAGCACGGACGCCTGACCGTCAGCATTCAGGACGACGGCGATTTCAACTACCTGCCCGCCGTGTTCTGGACCGCCGCGCACCACAACATCCCGTTGTTGAGCGTCATGCACAACAACCGCGCCTATCACGAGGAGCGCATGTACATCCAGTTATATGGCGCCAAATACAACCGCGCCGTGGACCGCTCCGACATCGGCACCGCGCTGATCAAACCCGATATCGACTACGCGACCGTGGCGAAGGGTTACGGCGTGTACGCCGAGGGGCCGATCGGCGATCCCAAGGATTTGGGTCCGGCGATCCGGCGCGGCATCGAGCGCGTAAAGGCCGGCGAGCCCGCGCTGATCGACGTGGTCACACAGCCGCGTTAAGAGGAGGCCGCATGCAACATCTCTCCTTTTCGGTGATGCCACTGGCGCTGCCACTTGCGATTCTGTTTGCGGGAATTTCCGTGGGCCAATCGAAGAATCCCGGAGATCTGGCGGGCAACGCCGAAAGCGGCAAGGCCGTTTTCGTGAAAAATGGCTGCTACCAATGCCACGGCTACCAGGGCCAGGGAGGCTTCGCCGGCGCGCGCCTGATGCAGACCAAGCTCTCGCAGACCGGATTCATCGGATTCGTGCGCAATCCTCCGCCGGGGGGAATGCCGCAATTTCGCGCCAAGATCATGCCCGACCAGGAGCTCGCGGACGTCTACGCTTACATCAAATCGATCCCCGAGCCGAAGCCGGTCAAGGACATTCCGTTGTTGAACGGGCTGTGATCGAGGACGATCCTCTGATCGCCCTTGTCATCCCGAGCCCGCAAGGCGGGAGAGGGATCTGCTTCTAGGGTTTTGGTCTGAGCCGATTGAAAAGCAGATTCCTCGCTGGCGCTCGGAATGACAGCGCGGGTCGTTGCGATTTCGGGTAATCTATCAAGCGGAGGCACTATGGCCACCTATAAATTTCAGGTCAACGGCCGCGCCACGAGCGCGGAATCGTGGGACCCGGCACAGCCCCTTTTATACGTGCTGCGCAACCAGCTCGGGCTGCACGGTCCGAAGTTTGGCTGCGGGCTCTCGCAATGCGGCGCGTGCACGGTGCTCATCGACGGCAAAGCGACGCGATCCTGCGTGACGCCCGTGCGGCAGGCCGAGGGACGCTCGGTCACCACGCTCGAAGGGCTCGGCACGCCGCAAACGCCCGATCCGGTGCAGGCCGCCTTCATCGCCGAGCAGGCCGCGCAGTGCGGCTACTGCACCAACGGCATGATCATGGCCGCGAAATCGTTCCTGGCGCAGAATCCCAAGCCGACGCTCGAGCAAGCGAAGCAAGGTCTCGCCGGGAATCTTTGCCGGTGCGGCACCCATACCCGCGTGTTGCGCGCCGTCATGCGCGCGGCGAGAGCATAGGGGAGGGAATTATGACGACACTATCTTCCATCCCTCGGCCATCGTCGATCTCCCGGCGCGATCTCCTCAAGACAGGTAGCACGCTCGTGGTGAGCTTTACTCTCGGTTTGAAGCGCAGCGTGGCCCAGACGGCATCCTCGGATGCCGATCTTGGGAAGCCCGTCGATCCGAAACAGGTCGATACGTTTCTCGCTGTTCATGCCGATGGCTCGGTCACTGTTTACACCGGCAAGGTCGATCTCGGCACGGGACTCCGCGTGGCCATTCGTCAAATGGCGGCCGAGGAGCTCGGGGTTCCCGTGGAACGCGTCGAGCTGATCGAAGGCGATACCGCGCTCACGCCCGATCAGGGAGCGACCGGCGGCAGCACCGGTCTGACCCGCGGAGGCGTCGAAGTGCGCCAGGCCGCGGCGACGGCGCGTCAGGCGCTGCTGAAATTGGGGGCCGATCGCCTCAATAGACCCGCTTCGGAATTGGCGCTCGACAACGGCCAGGTCCATCCCATCGCGGGCGGAGTGGGTGTTGGCATCGGCGATCTGATCGGCGGCAAGAAATTCGCGATGTCCGTCGATGCGAACGCCCCGCTGAAGCCTCCTGCGTCCTATAACGTGGTCGGCAAGCCGGTTTCGCGGCCGGATATCCCGGCGAAGTGCACCGCCAAACACACCTATATTCAGGATTTCTCGGTCCCGGGAATGCTGCACGGCCGAGTGATTCGCCCACCGTCAATAGGTTCGAAGGTCGTGAGCGTGGATGAATCTTCGATTCGGGCGATCCCTGACGTCCGCGTGGTCAGGATCGAGAATTTCGTAGGGGTGGTCGCGAGAGACGAGTGGGCCGCCGTGCGCGCCGCCCGCGATCTCAAAGTAGTGTGGAGCGATTGGCAAGGTTTGCCAGGCAACGCGGCGCTCGATCGCTATGTCCGCGCTGCCGCGATCGATAAAGATCAGCCCATCGTCACGCGCGGCGACACAGCGCCGGCAATGACCGGCGCGGCAAAGAAGTTCTCCGCGACCTACTATTGGCCGAATCAAAGCCACGCGTCGCTGGGACCCTCCTGCGCGATCGCCGACATCCGCGCCGACCGCGCCACCATCTGGACCGCCTCGCAAGCCACCCACAACATGCGCGAGAATTTCACCAAAGTTTTCGATCTCCCGAAGGGCAAGGTCCGCGTCATTTACCTCGATGGCGCGGGATGTTACGGCGGCAACGGCAACGACGACGCGGCCGCAGACGCGGCGCTGCTTTCGAAGACCGTCGGCCAGCCCGTTCGCGTGCAGTGGATGCGACAGGAGGAGCATGGCTGGGACCCGAAGGGTCCCCAGCAGCTTCTCGACTTGCGCGCGGGCACCGATGCACAAGGAAACGTCCTCGCCTGGGAGACCGAAATCTGGGTACCGACGGGTGTTCCAGGTGCTCGTCCCTTGCTCGCGGCCGATGCGGCGGGCATTGCTCAGGATCACGGACAAGGCGCGGGCCTGCTGACCCAGAACTGCGATCCGCCTTACGCGGCGTCGAATGTCAAAGTGGTTGCGCATCTCACCAAAGAGACGCCGCTGCGTCCGTCCAACCTGCGCGCTCCAGGAAAGATCGGCAATGTTTTCGCGGTCGAAAGCTTCACCGATGAAATCGCCGCGTCGGCGGGCGTCGATCCGGTCGCGTATCGTTTGGATCGCTTGAAAGATCCTCGCGCGATCGAAGTCATCAAGAAGGCCACGGAAATGTTCGGATGGCAGAAGCGGCCGTCGCCGAATTCTCGCGCTCTCGAAGGAAAACTGGCCATCGGCCGAGGCGTCGCGTACGCGCGCTACAAGCAGGCGGAGAACTACGTCGCCATGGCGATGGAAGTCGCGGTGGATCGCTCCACCGGCCAGATCGCGGTGCGGCGCGTCACCTGCGCGCACGATTGCGGATTGATCGTGAACCCGGATGCTTTACGCAATCAGGTGGAGGGCTTGATCGTGCAAACGCTCAGCCGGACTCTTCATGAGGAAGTAAAGTTCGACCGCTCGCGCGTCACCAGCATCGATTGGATGACGTACCCGATCCTGCGATTTCCGGAAGTGCCGCAGATCGAAGTCGCTCTGATCGATCGTCCCGAGCTGCCTCTGCTCGGTGCCGGGGAAGCCGCGGGCGTCACAGTCGGGGCCGCGCTGGGCAACGCTGTTTTCGACGCCACAGGCGTGCGTCTGCGCACCGCGCCCTTTACGCCCGAGCGAGTGAAAGCGGCTCTGACCGCCGAGTAGTTTTCCCGGATGGCAGCCCCATGCGTCAGCTTGGGGTCCGGGGAAACACCCGCAGTAACCCCACGCTCACGCGTGGGGCTGGCGTACCTGGATCTCTTACTTCGAACCGCCGGTGGCCGACGCTTTCGCCTTCTCCGGATGCAGCGTGACCTTCTGCACGCGCCAGTTGTTCATGTCGGCGATGAATAGCGTATTCTCCGAAGGGCAGGCGATGCCGTGCGTCCAACTGAACTGCCCGACGTCGTGGCCGGATTCGCCGAACATCCCGAGAATCTTGCCGTCGAGCGCCAGCTTGTAGATGCGTCCCGGCTCGTTATCCGACGTGTACAGGTACTGCGTGGGAGTGTTCGTGATGCAGATGGTCCAGGGGGCCGTCTCATCGGGCGGATTCGCCGCCTTGTTTCCCAGCACCGGATGGCGGTTCTTGTCATAGGCGGCGTTCAGGATGATGAAGCGCTTGAAATTCCCATCGCGGTCGAACACCTGGATGCGGCGGTTGCCGCGATCGGCCACGTAAACGTTGTTCTCCCGGTCCACGCCGATGTTGTGCGGCGTGCTGAACGAATTGGGATTCTCGTTGGCATGCGGGCCGCTGACGCCGCGCTCGCCCCACGACTTCACCCAATTGCCGTGCTTGTCGAACTTCGCGACGCGCGAGTTGATGTAGCCGTCGCTGATATAGATGTTGTCGTCGCTGTCCCAGGCGACGTCGGTGGGAGCGCGGAACATCCCGTCCACGTGCGGCAGCGCCGGAAACTGGATGCGGCCGAGCCCGTTGCCCTTGTAATAATCGGGCTCGTCGGGACCCTCCGGGCGGCGGCCCAGGTTCAACGTCACGAGGCCAGCCGGGTTGAACCGCATCGCCGCGTGCGTGCCCTTGTCCACAACCCATAAGTTGTCGTATTTGTCGAAGCGGACCGAGTGGGCGTAACCCAGGCCGTAAACGCCATGTCCGATTTCACGCACGAACTTGCCCGTGTTGTCGAACTCCAGGAGCTGCGTCGTCGCGTTTCCGTACAGCGGTCCCGACGTAGCCGAGCCGGGGTGATTCAGCACCACGACCGTGCCCTTGGAGTTGACGGCCACCGCCAGCACCTCTCCGAGGTTCATCTGGTAGTTGAGCTTCAGAAAGCTGGGGTCCGAATCGAAGGGAATCATCGGCGGGTGGGTCTGCTGCGCGAGAACGGGCAGCGCCAGGAGCGCGATCATCGCAAAACGCATGGGTATTTCCTTTCTACCTCAGCAGGCTAGTTTGTCCTCATCGCGATGTCAAGCGCGAGGCGGAAGCGTAGTGGTCGGTTTGAAGGGCCAAGGCAATTTTCGACATTCCTGCCCCATACAACTTCAGCGGCTTGCCATTATACAGCCCAGTAGATCATCTCACTCACTGTCTACAATCTCCGACGAAGGCATGGCGAGGGGCTGCGTATACAGCCAATCGATATGCAAGCATTGACCGCTCTCTAGCTGCTGTTTGGCAGATCTCAACGCAAGGCTTGGTCAAGCAGGGACACGACGGTGGCATCACGAATTACGAGACTAGAAGGCAATAGTGCTAAACTGCTGCCAAATACGATGAGCGAAGCACCCACAGCCACCGACCTGATTGAACGGGCCTTCGGCATTGCGCGCCAGTCTGGCAAACCGGACTGGTGGGCAATGAGGAGCCCGGTCCTCAAGAATCGATTACTGTTGCTGACGAATAACAAATTCAAGGAAGCTGATTACGGCGCCGTCTCTTTTCGCGACTTTCTTGGCAAGGTCCTGGACATCGTGAGAGTGGATGAAACGGCGTTTCCGCCGTTCGTTGTTCTGAAGTCGGCGGCCCCCGAAGGGGCGGAGCGACCGGCCGTGAATCTGGTTCGTGGCGACCAAGTCCGGGCTGATCTCTGGCGTGCCGTACTCGACTATTCGAGCGGTAACAGGTACGTGTGGGACATCGCACAGCAAATTGCCAGGGCAGTCAGATCGGATGAAGACGGTCCACTGCTTCCAACAATTTCCTCCGCGGATCTTGACGAGTGGCGAGCCAAGTTTGTTGAATTGCATAATCTGCCTGATAAAGAGGGCGCCGTGCGAGTCGAAGAATGGCGCAAGAATCGCCTTCCAACAGCAGCATTGCCGGCGCCAACCCAACTGGTTTGGAACAAGTATCTAAAAGGTAAAGTCGAGGATCGGCTTCAACAATGGTTTGCAAGCAACTCGATCCCGCCTCCCGCCATCAACGAGGAAAGACCAGAAGCAGGTTCTCCCGACGAACGTATGGAAGCGCTCCGCGAGTTCATTGTCGACTGCGTAAAGGCAATGTCAAAGCGAGAGTTGCTAGAGCTTCGTATCTCTCCAGTCGCCGCTATGCGCACGCTCCAAGCCCGGAAATTTAGGGGCGACAATGAACACTGACATCAACCTTTTCTTCCTCCGCGAGGACCGAGATCCAACCAACGCTCTGCGGCGACATGTATTAGCCGTGTGTGAGAGCCGCGGGTGGAGTTTTCATCCTCGATCTGTGACCACGCTACGGACGCCGGACGGACGACCTATACCGCTTGTTGCCAGGGATGTCGCGGTGGGCATTTATCCGCGCGTTCATCGCTCGCGAGTGGCGACATTAGTTGTCGGCAAAGATCCGAGAGTTCCTCTTGATCCAAATGAAGTCGAGGCTCTGAGGTTCAAGCGACATGTTCAACTGCGACGTTTCGTTGAGTACAAGAGCTGTTGGATTCGTATCCCAAATGATCCAGCGAATGATTCGTGGATTGGAGTCTTTGCAAGTTGGTGCGAACGGATCGAGTGCGAGGGCGAACACGACCCGCGTTGCCTGCCGTTCCATGTATTTTCTGGCGAAGGAGCCGGCCTCCAATATAATGGTCGCCGCCGGGCCTTCGATGATCGCTATGGTTTAGGTGGCGATCGAATCGATGGGCAAGGCGCACAATGGATACTCAACACGCATGAGTATCACGGCTTCGAATCGCTGCACGTTGCGGGATACCAGCTTAGGGAAGGCTACCACTGGGACGTGTCGGCTCAGAACTGGAAAATCTCCACTCCGGTTGCTGTATGGCGCGTTAATGGCCACGTCAATATTTACCCAGACGCCCACCTTCGCCCGCGCGGCTCAAGCGTACGGAAGCTCACCTAAAATAAAACCCCCACGCTTTCGCGCAGGGGCTTAAAAAAATTCAACGCGAGCCGCATTGGCCAACGGGCAGTACGGCTTCGGGACCTGTTCGGGCAAGGGAATTAATCAATTCCCGGCTCGCTAAAAGCGCGAAGCAGGCACTCGAAGCTACTCCGTCCCGCCGCTGAACTCCTTGGTAGCGAGCCAAGGACGTTCCTTCAGTGATCCAGCGGACCACTGCATCGTCTTTACTATAACCGAATTCGGTCATGAATGCAACGAATATCCTATAAACAACAATGGCTCAGTGGCTTAGCCTGATCGTTGGACTGCAGATAACTGGGCGTTAGAGAAACTCTCGGAAACCTTGGGGGAAGTCGGTGGAACGCTCGGAATCACCTGGCTGCGAATTCAGCTCCGGGCGGATTGCCACGATTCGCGGAAGGACAACCGTTTAGATGCGCCTACGCGCGACGAGCTAAACCGAGCACCGTGCGCTCGACGATAGTCTTGGTCAGCGGCACCTTGTACTTGTTTTTTGCAAGCGGCTGCGCGCCCGCAATCGCGGCTTCGGCCGCCTTGGCGGCCAGCTCAGGTGTCACGCGCTGGCCTGCGAGCATCTTCTCGGCTTCGGGGACCCGCCACGGGATGGGAGCGACGCCGCCCAGCACTACGCGCGCCGACCAGCACGTTTCGCCATCCATTTCGAGCACGATTGCCGAGCTGACCACGGCATGCGTCCACGCCTCGCGGTCCATCACTTTGTAATAGGTGCTGCGCGTGCCCGCGCGCGGGGCAGGCAGTTGCACGGACGCCAGAACTTCGTCGTCCTTCAAGGAATTTTCGCGGGCGGCGTTTTGCTTCGGAAGAACGAAGAAGTCGCTGGCGGGAACCGTGCGCTCACCCGAAGGTCCCACGACGCGGAACGTCGCGCCGAGCGCCACCATCGCCGGGGCGGTATCGGACGGATGCACGATGAAGCTGGGACCTCCGCCGAAGATCGCGTGGAACTGGTTTTCGCCGCTCGCGGAGAAGCACTGGTTGCCGCCCGCCTTGAAGCACGGGAATCCATTGCGGAAATACCAGCACCACGGGCGCTGGCATAGGTTCCCGGCGAGCGTTCCGACGTTGCGGATCTGCGGCGTCGCGACCGTGCCGGCCGCCTCCGCCAGCACCGCGTAATCCTTGCGAATCGTCGGATTCGACGCAAGCGTATCGAGCGTGATCTGCCCGCCGATCGCGACGCCACCACCGGACGCAGTCACTTGATCGAGACCCGCGATGTTCCGCAGGTGAACGATGACATCCGGCTCGACGATGCGTTCCTTGACGAGCGCGAGCAGATCGCTCCCCGCGCCGGCGAAGGCGGGCGTGCGGCCCCCACGGCGCGCCTCGGCGGAGAGCGTCGCGGCCTGTTTCAAATCCCGGGCGTTGGCGTTAGAGAAGGTTTTCATGCGACTGCTCCGTTCTAGGCAAATGCCCCGAGAATCCGGTCTCTTGTAATGGGCAGGTCCTTCATACGGCGGCCGATCGCGTTGAAGAGCGCGTTGTTCACCGCCGCGACAGCCGGGACCTTGCTCGATTCGCCCATGCTTTTCGCTCCGTACGGCCCCAGGCCGTCGTCGCTTTCGATGAAGATCACCTCGATATCCGGGGTGTCCATGTGCGTCAGCACGCGATGCCCGTAATAACCGGCGGTCAGCGGCTGGCCGTTGCGCGGGTCGTAGCGGAGATCTTCGTGCAGCGCCATCCCAATGCCCATCACCGCACCGCCCTTGATCTGGCTCGCGGCCGTCAACGGATTCATGATGCGTCCACAATCGTGGACCGCCACATACTTGGTCACGCGGACGCGTCCCGTTTCGACGTCCGCCTCCACTTCGACGAAATGCGCGCCGTACGTGGCCCGCACCTTGCCGTCGGGCACCGTGGGATTCGGACCGGCCGACGCCGTCAGCAAGCTCGATCCGGTAGGCATCCCTTTCGCCGCGATCTGTCGCTTCAGATCCTGCGCCGCCTGCACCACCGCGTAGCCGGTCATGATCGTCGTGCGGCTACCGGATTCGCCGACCGAATACGGGCAACTGGCCGTGTCGCCCCACAACACTTTCACCTGGGAGAGAGGAACGTCGAGAGCCTCGGCTGCGATCAGTCCCATGGTGGTCTTCGCGCCGCCGCCCACGTCGGTGACGCCCACGTGCACGGTGTACATGCCCTTGGAATCCACGTCGATGATCGCGTTGCTGCGCCCCAGACCGGAACGAAACGCCAGGAACGACATACCCGCGCCGCGCTTGATCGGCCCGGCGTCCGATCCCGGCTTCGGTCGCCAGCGCTGTTTCCATCCGAACACGTCAGCGCCGCGTTGGATGCATTCGTCGAGCGTGTAATCGGTGTACTCGGCCTGATCGTTGAACTTGCGCGTCATGTTCTTGCGCACGAACTCGACCGGGTCCATGCCGACTTTGTAAGCCACGTCGTCCATCATGGACTGGATGCCGAAGAATCCCTGCGGATACTCGGGGCCGCGGAAATTACCGGAGACCGTCCGGTTGGTGTAAACCGGGTAGACCTCGCTGAGGATGTTCGGGCACTGATAGATTTCGACGCCGGCGATGCGGCCCGAATTCTTGCGATAGCCGCCCATGCCGCTGTAGCCGCGCAGTTGGATGGCCTTGAGCGTGCCGTCGTTCGAGACGCCCACCTTGTAATACTGCGTGGTGGGCCAGCGGCCGTGCATCCCGATGAAGTCTTCCTTGCGGGAAAGCTCCAGCTTGACGGGCGCGCCGGCCTGCCTCGCCAGCACCGCCGCGATCAGGTCGGCATCCTGATTCTGATTCTTGTTGCCGAAATTGCCGCCCATGTAGTGGCACACGACGCGCACGTTTTCGATGGGAATTTCCAGGTCCCGCGCCATATCGTTGCGGCAGTTGGCGATTCCGCCGGTGGGCGTGTAAACGGTCAGCTTGTCGCCTTCCCAGTGCGCGACGCTCGAGCGCGGCTCCATCTGCGCGTTGTGTACCAGCGTGGTCGTGTAGCGATCCTCGAACACGTGATCGGCGCTGCGAAACGCCTCGTCGACGTTTCCACGCTTGATCTGCTCGGGAGCGGGCTCATTGCGCACGTCGAGCGATAGATTCCCCTCCGGCCAGAGCTTGGGAGCGTCGGGCTTCAAAGCTTCTTCGGGATCCAGAACGAAGGGCAGCACTTCATAATCCACGTTAATGAGCCGAAGGGCTTCTTCGGCCACGTGCCGGTCCACCGCCGCGACCGCCGCCACCGGCTCGCCGACAAAGCGCACGGGATTGTTGAAAGCGTAGCGCCGCTGCTTGGTGATTTTCTTGACGGAGTCGTTATACTGGACGCCGCCGGCGATGCCGCCCGCGCCCCAAATGTAGTCGCAGTTTTCTTTGGTGACAACCGCCTTCACCCCGGGCAGGGCAGCCGCTTTCGTAACATCGACGCGGCGGATGCGAGCGTGCGGATGCGGGCTGCGCAGCACGCGGGCGTACAGCATCCCAGGCAGCTGGACATCCAGCGTGTAGACGGCTTTCCCGGTTACGCGTTCCCGCGCATCGATGCGCGTCGACGCATGGCCGACCGTTTTCAGAGCGGGGAGCGTCATGCCGGCCGCGGCGCTGCGCAGGGGAAGCTCAGGCGCCGGTTGGACGGCCTGGGTCGCCGCGAGCGCCGCCTCTACATAACGGTTGTAGTTGGAGCAGCGGCACAGATTCCCGGTCATCCCGGCGCGGATTTCGTCCTTCGTGGCTTTAGGATTGCGCGACAGCACGCCCTTGGCGCTCATCAACTGGCCCGACGTGCAGTACCCGCACTGTGGCGCGTCGTGCTCCATGAAAGCTTTCTGCAACGGGTCGAGACGCTCGCCCGACGCCAGCGATTCCACGGTCTGGATGGAGCGCCCGTCCATCCACACGGCGAGTTGGCTGCATGAATACGCGGGCTTGCCGTCGAGCAGCACGGTGCAGGCGCCGCATTCGCCGCGATCGCAACCGATCTTGGTGCCCGTTAGGGACAGGTGATCGCGCAGCAGCTCGACCAGCGTCCAGCGATCTTCCACTTCGACCTGGCGCGCAGTGCCGTTGATCGTCACCCGGATCGGAGTTCGAGGGACTCCTGGAACTGCAAGTGCGGCGGCAGCCGGCCCCTGAGCGGAGGCGTTCTGGGCGGCGAGAGCCGGCGCTGCGGCTGCGGCCACAAAAACGGCGCCCGTGCCTTCCAAAAACTTCCGGCGGGACGGCTTCTTGTCACCTTTTGGTTCTGGCTTGTTTTTGTTCATAGGGCGATCCTGACCGAAAACTCAACGTTTCTTATGTAATCACAAACCGCGTCGCGGGTACAGGGGGGACTCGGGTTTTCTAGTCCTACCGTAATCCGTCGCTAAGAAAGAGTTCGGCCAGGAGGCCGAACGCGGGCGGGGCCGCCCACCCTACGAGCGCCAGGTAGGGCGGATCGCCTGATCCGCGGCCGACGTCCTTCGTCGGCCACCCCACGGGGGATGCGGCCTCCAGGATCTCCAACAGCCCCGTGAGGCTCCCGCGCCGATTATGAATCCTTACCGACGGATTACGGTCCCGGCGGCGGATGGGCCGACGCGCAAATCGCCGAGACGCGCGTACGTAAAGAAATCATGATATTATACGTATAGATGTCCAAGCTAACTCTGAGCGTGAATGACGCCGTAGTCTCCCGGGCCAAACAGTATGCGAAGCGGCAGGGCGTCTCCGTCTCGCAAATGGTGGAGGTCTACCTGGCGGCCGTGTCGGAATCGGGCGCGACAGCGCCACGTAGCTTCCCGCCGATTCTGCGATCTCTGCGCGGTTCGTTGCAACGAGCGGACCGCGAAGCGTATCGGAAGCATCTGGCCGCCAAATACAAATAATGAAGACGGTGCTCGTCGACACCAACGTCGTATTGGACGTCCTACTGAACCGGCAGCCTCACGCGGACGGAAGCGCCGCTGTATGGGCCTTGATCGAAACAGGCTCGGCGCGGGGCGTGCTGGCGGCTCACGCTGTGACCACGATCCACTACCTGATTCGCCGCGAGCTCGGCGCGGCCAAGGCGAAACGCACGGTTTCCGCGATGCTGCGGGTCTTCGGGGTCGCACCCGTCGATGGTGCCGTGCTTCAACGTGCCCTGGACCTGCCCTTGGCCGATTTCGAGGACGCCGTGACGGCCGCGGCCGCGCAGTTCACTGGTTGCGACTACATCGTGACCAGGGACCCGAGGGGATTTCGCCTGTCGCCCATCCGGCAGCTTACGCCGGAGGCCGCAGCGCCGCTGCTGCTGGCCGGCTGAGGTGGGCGGGTGCAAGAATGCAGAACCCCGCGATTTCGCTAGATGCTGTGAATCCGCCGTAGTCCGGGCCAGCGATCGAAATCCCCATCGAAGCTGAGGATCGAGCGAATTCCGTGGCGTTCCATCACGGCGATGTGGAGCGCGTCGCGCGCCGAAAGTGACGCCGGGTTCTGGATAATCTCGGCCGCGCGCATGACCTCCGCTTTGGCGACTGAAAGCACCTCGTCGACGATATCCAGCGTGGCCTGGAGCGCCGGACCGATCGCCTCCCGCTTCCCGATGGCTGTGTAACGGTGGAGAATTTCCTGCAGCACTTCAGCGTCGGTAACTAGTCGTTCTCCGTCGGCGGTCAGGCGCTCCAAGATCACCTGCGCGTCGGTCTTGTGCGGATGAGGCGCTCCGATCAGGTACATCGGGATATTGGAATCGACGAAGATCAACCGCGGTACCCGCGCTCGATTTCGCTCAGCATCTGCTCGATATCCGAAGTCGGAAACGAGTACGCGGCGGCGCGCCGAATCGCTTTGAGTTTAGTTTGGGGCTCCGTTGCCGGCCGGCCGGCGCGGGCTTGCCGCAAGGCCCGGCGAACCCATTCCCCGACTGTCACGTGTTCGCGCTTCGCCAGACGCTGGATGTCGGTCATCTCCTGGTCGGGAAGCAGCACCTGAAGGCGCTTGCTCATGTTATGAGTATAGCTCACTCATCCAAAGCGCATAGACGCGGGTTTTCCGCTCGCTGCAGTGACGGCGGAACTCCAGCCCTTCATCCCCGGCAGGGGATGCGCTGTCAGGCCCCGCCCCATTCGTCTTCCTCCAGGTGTACTCTATACAGAGGCTCGGCGCGAGGCCGGGACCGTTCGCAGCGTCGCCAAGAAGATTGACGTACAGAAGGAGGTCGATTCTTTATGAGGACCAAGTCCGGATTTTTGATCATCGCGCTTGCGTTCGTTTTCGTATTCGCCGCAAGCGTTTCCGTCCTGGCCGTAGGGCCGCCGCCGTGGGCTTATGGATTCACGGCGCCTCCGGCAGCCAACGAAACGGCCCCTCCGCCGGCCGCTCCCGCCGCGCCACCCGCCGACTTGATGAGCATCAAGCACGTTCCCGGCAGCGACAAGGAATTCACGCGGAAGCAGATCGCCAATCAATACGGCCCCGGCGATTGGTTCCCCGGCGATCACGCCGCGATGCCGCCCATCGTGGAGCACGGACGCCAAGATGCCATGATTGCGGCCTGCAGCCTGTGCCACTATCCGAACGGCAAGGGCCGCCCCGAGAACGCGGGCGTTTCCGGCTTGCCGACTTCCTACTTCATCCAGACCATGCACGATTTCCGCGACGGCAATCGCAAAAGCAGCGATCCGCGCAAGGCCAACACGAACCGCATGATCTCCTTCGCCAAGAACATGAACGACGATGAGATCAAGGCGGCGGCCGAGTACTTCGGCTCCATCAAGTGGACGCCATGGATGACCAAGGTCGTCGAGACCAAGATGGTTCCCAAGACGCGCGCCAACGGCGGCATGTTCCTGACGCTCGAGGGCAACGAGAAGGAGGCCATCGGCGATCGCCTGATCGAGACGCCGGTGGATGCGGAAGCCACCGAGGTGTTGCGCAACGACCACTCCGGCTTCATCGTGTACGCGCCGCCGGGAAGTTTGAAGAAGGGCGAAGCGCTGGTGAAGACCGGGGCCGGCAAGACTACCGCGTGCGGACTCTGCCATGGAGAGGATCTGCGCGGGCTGGGCCCGGTGCCGCCTCTGGCCGGCCGCTCGCCGAGTTACGTCGGACGCCAGTTATACGACATGCAATCGGGCGCTCGCCACGGCGAGTGGACGAATCTGATGAAGCCCGTGGTCGCCAAGCTGACCAATGACGATATGGTCGCGATTACGGCTTATCTCGCTTCCGTGCAGCCGTAGAAATACGCCGCAGGCGACGGGGAATCGAGTAAATTGCGCGAAGGGGCCGCAGGGTGAGGCCGCCTCTTCGATTCAAAAACGGGGTCGCAACCATCGCGCGGCCGGAGGCGCTGCGGTCCTGGTGGTAGCAAGGTACGTGTCTATGAGAACTCGAATCCCGTTGCTGGTTCTGCTTTCGCTCGCGGCTGCTCCTCTCGGCTCGCAGTGGCAGAAGCTGCCAACCGAAGGGTTCCCGCGCACGGCCGACGGCAAGATCAATATGTCGGCGCCCGCGCCACGTCGGTGCGTCAGCCTGTAAGAAACGGAGCTAGTCGAGTTCTTCGCCAGCCTTTAGCGGCAGCGCCACCGGCTGACGCCGCTTAGCCGATAGATCCAGCGCCTTGGTTAGCATCAGCCGGTCGTGAGCTTCTTTCGCTGTCGCGTGCGGCGTCGGGACGCCCAGGGCGACGCGGTTCAGCCAGGATTCGGTTTCTTCCCGCATAGGCCCGCGCAGCTCGCCGAGCGCCATGTCGCCCGGAGGATAGCTGCCCATGAAATCGACCAAACGAGTTCGGTCGGGCGCGTAGCCTTCCGATTGCGGCTTGCTCACCGCGAGGACGATATCGCGGTGCGTATCGTCGATGGTCAGCACGCCTTCGGTGCCGACAATGCCCACTTCCAGGCTGTACACCGCGGCGGGCCAGGTCACCGGCAGCGCCCACGAAATGCTGAGATGATACACGGACCCGTCGCCGAACATGATCATACCGGCCGTCGCGTCGATCCCTTTATAGAGGGGCCCCAGCACTTTATCGATGGAGCGCGCGTACACTTCCACGGGCGTTTTCGCTTCGAGATACCACATCGCGATATCGAGAGCGTGCGTGCCGGAGATCACGAGCGGCGAAATCGTCTCGGGCTGATCGGTGCGCTGGTAGTTATCGATCGCCACCAGCCGGTTCATGAACGCGCGCGACGTCACCAGCGTCACGTCGCCCAGCGCCCCGGTGCGGACCTTTTCCTTGGCGGCGAGCCATCTGCGCCGGAATCGTTGCGTGTAACCGACTACTGCGTCAACACTCGATTTTTCGATCTCTTGCAGCACTCTCGCCGATTCGGCGATGCGCGTCGCGAGAGGCTTCTCGATCATCAGGGGGATGCCGCGTTCGAGCGCGCACATAATTGGATCGACGTGCAGATGCTCGTCGGTCGCGATGATGGCCGCCGTCACTTCGGGACGCTTCAGCAGCTCGCGGTGATCGCAGGTGACGAAGTCCGCGCCTATCTTCTCGGCCACTTCCCGCGCCCGCCCGGGCTTCTTTTCCGCGATGCCGATCCAGCCGACGGATCCATGACGGGCGGCCACTTCTCCGCGAAATAATCCCACGCGTCCCGCGCCGACGATCGCGAGGCCAATGTGCTTCGGATTCCGCCTCATGCGCTTCTGAGAACCTTCTTGTTTGAACTCTGCCGCGAAGTCATTCTTTCCAGCTTACGCGGTTCGTGAGGCTGAAAAGGGGACAGACTACTCTGTTTCCTCTCATAAAGCTCCTTCGCTCGCGAGTGTCCGAGTGGACAAAGCTGTCCGTAATCCGTCGCTAAGAGAGAGTTCGGCCAGGAGGCCGAACGCGGGCGGGGCCGCCCGCCCCACGAGCGCCAGGTAGGGCGGATCGCCTGATCCGCGGCCGACGTCCTTCGTCGGCCCACCCCACGGGTGATGCGGCCTCCAGGATCTCCAACAGCCCCGTGAGGCTCCCGCGCCGATTATGAATCCTTACCGACGGACTACGGGCTGTCTGTCCCCTTTTCAACATGGTTCGAGCCCTGGATTGCGATACGATAAGCACAATGCGGAAGAGCGGACGCTCGTGAAGATCCGATGGTGGATCTGCTTTTTTCTGTTCCTGACCTGGCTGGTCTCCTACATCGACCGGAGCCTGATGCCGATGGCTCTGCCGCTGATCGGCCAGGAGTTCCACCTCGGCCCGACGGTAATGGGCGCGGTCATCAGCGCGTTCTTTCTGGGTTATGCGACGATGCAGATTCCGGGTGGCATGCTCGCCGACCGCATTGGCGCGCGCAGGAGCATTACGCTTGGCATCGCGTTCTGGTCGGGCTTCAGCGTCCTGACCGGGGCGGCCGCGAACCTCGCCAACCTGATCGCCGTGCGAATCTGCTTCGGACTGGGCGAAGGTCTGCATCCGGCGGCCGCGTTCAAGGCGCTCTCGGCGTGGTTTCCGCCGCGCGAGCGCGCCCGCGCCAACGGGCTGGTGATGTCCTCGAACACGCTCGGCCCGATGATCGCGCCGATTCTTTTCGCGTCTTTAATGGGCGCGTTCGGATGGCGCGCGGCGTTCTACATCGTTTCGATTCCCGGGTTCCTGATCGCGCTCGGCGCGTACTGGCTGTTGCGCGACCGTCCGTCGGAGCATCCCGGCGTGAAGCCGGAGGAGCTGGCCGAAATCGGCAACCATGAAGACGCGCGGCGCAAGATCCCGCTTTCCGAGCTGCTCAAGTATCCGTCCCTGTGGCGGCTTTTTTTCGTCTACATGACGTGGGACGTCACGTGGTGGGGATTCCAGGCCTGGTTGCCTTCGTATCTTCTGAAGGCCCGCGGATTTTCGTTCGCCAACACCGGCGCGTTTACCGCGCTGCCTTTTGCCGCTGGATTTATTGGCGTTCTGGCCGCCGGCTGGATCGCCGACCGCACCGGTAAGCGCAAGGCCGTGCTGGGCGTAGTTCTGTTGGGGATCGCCGTGTTCATGAGCCTGACCGCGACCGCTCTGAACGCGACGATGGCCGTCGTTTTCCTTACAGCGACCGGATTCTTTCTCCCGTCGATCCACGGTCCGTTCTGGTCCGTCTTCATGGATCTGGTTCCTTCGCGCGTGATGGGTTACTCGGCGGGTTTTATTAATATGGGCGGCCAGATCGCGGGGATTGGCTCGCCGATCGTGATCGGAGCGCTGATCCAATGGACCGGCCACTACGACGCCGGATTCATCTTCATGGCGGCCTCGGCCACAATCTCCGCGTTGCTTGTGGCGACACTTGGCGATGCCGCCCAGCGCGTTCCATCCGCGGAACTGGTGGACGCTAGTTCAAGCGGTACACGTGGATGACGGCCTCGCTGGGCAGTCTCTCGCCGGTTGAGACGAAGATGCTCTTGTTCATCCAGTCGAGCGACTTCGCGGCCGTCTCGACCGAGATGACGGTGTGGAAATAGATTTTCGACTGGTCGATCTTCTCGCCCGCGGCCAGCTTGGCGAGCAACTCGGGCGGGCCGTGGCGCATGCCGCGATTGGTGACATAGATCAAATCGCCGCTCTCCAGTTGCACCACGTAGTGCGCGTCGATCTCGGTGAGCCCGTCCGGCCGGATGATCTGGTAATCTGCGCCCGGCAGGATTTTGCCCTTGAGCACAGCGCCGCCCATCCCCGGACCCTCGAGCACGCCGCCCGTTACCGGCACTACACGGCGCATTCCGGCGGCGCTCACCGTGCCGACGTCCGAGGGCTTGCCGAGTTCAAGATGCAAGTTGAAAACAGCGTCCACTTTAGGCGGGGGAAGCTTGGATTGCCCGAACAGCGGCGCGGCCGACAACAGCGCCCCGGCGGCGACGAAATAGGCGAAACCGGTCAGTTTCCCAGACATTGAAAATCCTCCTGGCGAATTCACCACGAAAGCGTTCAGTGTACCAGGATTCGGCGCGCGGAGCGATTTATCGGGACTAGTACATCGTACAATTAGTTCTTTGTAGAATCGGTCTTCTTCCGCTGGGCGCGTCGACGCCGCGGCTTCTTGGGATGAGCGGATTGGTATGCCTTCGTTGTTTCGATGATGCGTTGTAGGTGTTCGGGACCTTTGGTC
>DASYXM010000031.1:0-1545 GCA_035934795.1 Bryobacteraceae bacterium
TGCCGCGTCCAGTAGCCATAGCTGAGCACGGCGACCGTGTTGGCTCCGCCGGCCGTCTCATCATCCAGAGTGAACAAGCGGCCCAGCGCGGGCGTGACGCCAAGGACCTGGAAGTAATTTCCGGAAACCAGTTCGCCATCGCCGTGCTGCGAAGTCCCCTGTCCTGAAATATCGAGCGACACGGGAAACGTGGCCAGCACACCGGAGAAGGCGTTGCCCATCTGCGCGCGAAAATCCTTGTAGAGTGGATACGAAAAGGAAGAACCCGGGATGCCGTCGCTCCAGTTTCGACCCGTATTCGGCCCGGTGGTGCGCAGCTCTACCAGCTGTTCCGGATGCGGCACGGGCAGTTGCCGCAGCAGCACCTGATCCGTCAGCGAAAAAATTGCCGTATTCGCGCCGATGCCCAGCGCCAGAGTGAGCACAGCAATCGCCGTGAATCCAGGCGTCTTCAGCAGCATCCGCAGTCCGTATTTCAAATCCTGTTTAAGCGTGTTCATGCTCGTCCGCGCCCTCTCCGTTTCGATTCGCTCTTCGCCTCTCTCGTATCGCTCTGGGCCGCCGGTGTGGCCTCGGTTCGGCCTTGGAGTTGCCACACTTCTGGCGGAGAACCAAAGGAGTCTACGCAGCTTGCCTTCCGAACCAGTGAAGCCTAAGTCTTTTTAGCAGTATAGCTTAGAGGTATCTATGCGGGTCATGTGACGGAAAAATGTTCGTTTGCGGGAGGCTCCTGCGCGTAACCGGACACTCTTTCTAAGAAAGCCAAACAGCGCCATTCAGTTGGGCGGTCGCAGCGAGTCCCTTTCGATCGGCTCGCCATTCAGGAAAACGGTAACGATGGAATCGTACGCCTTCACGCTCTCCAGTGGATTCGCTCGAAGCAATACCAAATCCGCTCGCTTTCCGACCTCAATCGAGCCGATCTCGCGCTCCTGCCCGAAGGCCTTTGCATTATCGAGCGTCGCGGCCCGCAGGATCAGTCCGAGCGGCGCTCCCGCGTCCGCCCAGTCTTGCATTTCGAGCCTTCCGTTCAACCCGGGAGGATTGCCGAAACCGTCGCCCGCAGGCGTGTCGCTGCCGAAAATCAGCGGCACGTTGTCTCGCAGCATGAACTTGAACGTTGCGCGCGTTCTTTCAATCGCGGCGGGAAGCAGCTTGTCGAATCCGGGGGCCGGGGACGCCTTGCGGTATCCGTCGAGCAAAGCCTCGCGCGCTTTCACACCTTCGGGCGACCGCAAATATGCGATTACCGCTTGCGGCAGCGCATACGGGAGCCTTGGATCATCGAGCAGGCCCGGATCCAGCATCGTTTGCTCGCCCGCGACCGTCTGCAGCGTGGGCTGGACATGAATGTGCTCGCGCGCCGCGTCCGCAATCAGGTCTCGAACAGCTTCCGGCGGTGCGAAACTCGCGTGGTCTCCGGGCCAGACCCAAATACCGTGCGCGATCACGTCCGCGTGCGCATCGATAGCCTCGCGCCATCCCGTGACGCCCGTGGCGTGAACCATCAATACCAGTTTCTTTGCCGTGGCCGCCGCGCGAATT
>DASYXM010000034.1:0-59687 GCA_035934795.1 Bryobacteraceae bacterium
CCGTAATCCGTCGGTAAGGATTCATAATCGGTGCGGGAGCCTCACGGGGCTGTCGGAGATCCTGGACGCCGCGTCACCCGTGGGGTGGCCGACGAGGGCGTCGGCCGCGGATCAGGCGATCCGCCCTACCCGCGTTTGTAGGGCGGGCGTCCTCGCCCGCGTTCGGCCCCCTGGCCGAACTCTTTCTTAGCGACGGATTACGGCCTAATGGGGACGGCCGGCGGGCCGCGCGGCCGATAGCTCGCGGTGCGTCACGTAGCCGATTTCGACTGGCGTATCGTCCATGGAGCGGACGCGCATCACGATCTGGTAATACTTGGGCAGGTTCCCGTCCGGTTTGCGCAGGGCGGTGACCAGCGACTTCGCGAGCCCGGGTTCGGTGAAGGCCTCCACGCCGGCCGTGACGTCGAAGGCGTGACTCCCTGAAATGTAGAGAATGTCGCCCTTGGCGCTCAATCCCGGCGCGTGCGTGATCAACGCGTAGGTTTCCATGCCGCCTTTGGGCGAGGATGGCGTGGAATCGGCGAACAGCCCAGGCTCGCCGGGTCCGGGATGGAGATTCCGGACGCCGTCGCCATCGGAAACAAATTGCTTATCGGCCGGCAATGCGTCGACGAGCCGATTGGCTGGCTGGCCCAGATACACGAGGTTTCCCATGGTCAGCTCCGGCATGGTCAGCGCGTCGCTGCCGGTAACGTAGACATTTTGGACGCGGTCGGCGAGAAACTGGCCCAGCAGGAAAGCGCCGTTAGCGGTGGCGATGCCGGTCAGGCTTGGCGCGGATTTCGCGTCGGGGCGCATTTCGGTGGCGAGGCACACGACCAGGGGACGATCGGGAGCCATCAGCGGGGCCCACAGCTCGCGCAGTTCGGGCGTCCACGCCGAGGGAACCGCGATGCGGCTGGTTTGCTCGGCGCTCTGCTCGACTTGGCGCAGGCGCAACCCGAAATACGATGCCACGGCGATCGCGGCGGTCAGCAGTCCCGCGAGGATCAGCTCTCGTTTATAGCTCGAGCGGGGCGGCGCCGGAATGATGGGCGCCACTGGCGGCTCGGGCTCGGCTGGGACGGGGCGCGGTTCAAACGTGACCTTAAAAGCGCCCTTGGGGAGATCCACGATGACAGGATCGTCGACGCCCTCGGTGCGGTAATACTCGGCGACCTTCTGGCGCAGCCGCGCCATGTGCATCCGGACGACGGACTCCTGGCGCGGGTCGTAACTGGAGGGCTTCGAGAACACGTCCAGCCCGACGGTATATTCCTTCAACGAATCGGCGTCGCCCGAGAGAGATTTTTCGGCCAGGTAGTTCAGCAGGTTGCGATGAACCTCGGAAGTCCGGAACGCTTTGCTCTCGAGAATACGCCGGACCTGGGCGCCGGCATCGGTCTCAACAACCATCGCGAGTTCGATGATAGCACGCGCGCGGCGATGTGCTGTAAGCCGCGGTAGCAGTGTGAATTGCGAGATCCGCCCGGACTATTTCGCCTTCTGCATCGGCCAGAAATCGAAGTACGCGGCATAGAAAATCAGAAATGGAAACGTCACGCTGAGCAGCGCCGAAGCCGTCCAGATTTCCATGTCGTAGGCGGGCGGACCGGACCGAAGGACGCCCGTCACCACAGGAGTCATGGCGCGATAAAAGGCCGCGAGCGCCTGCCCCACCAAGATGACAGTCGCGACGTTGGCCAGTCCTTTGGCCGGCTGCTTCAGCGACGAATATAGGGACCCTTGCATCATGTTTTGTACCACGATAGTTCCGAACACGAAGGGCACCGGGACGCGCACCATGAACGCCACTGGGTCCATGCCCAGACCGCGCACGCCCATGTTGTAGACGATGAAAGCGAGGACGAAACACGCCGCTGTCCACACGATCGCGAGCGCCGGCTGCTTCATGATGGCGGGGACCAAGGTCATGGGCCACAGATCGAAGTTGACGATGAGGAACATCCCGGCGAGCAACGTCAGGTAGAACGAGACCGCGTTCCAGGCTGGGAACAATCCGTGCGGATCGAGCGAGGCGACGTACACCGGCGCGCCCTGCATGAATGCGTAATCGAAAAAGAGACGGAACAAGAAATAGTTGACGATGTAGGCCGCGATCAGCGTTACGAATCCGGCGGCCAGTTGATTCTTGATGAGCTCCGTAAAAGGCCAGCCGCCCCACATGATGCACGCCCAAAACGTGATGATGACTGAAACGATAGTGCACATCGCGAGCATCGGTGCAGGAGGACCTGCGCGCAAGGCGTCGAGCGTCGCGCGCAAATCGGCTCCGGGACCCGCTCCCGCGACATGCCAGTAGACATGCGCGACCACCACGCCCACCACCATGGCCGTCACGAGCAACAGGATCCCCTTGAGCGGCTGCTTAGCCCGGCCAGCGAACTCCGGAAGCCCGCCTTTCCACAGCACCGCGGTCACAATCTGAATCGGGATGAGACACAACAGATAGTACGCCACCCAGCCGGTAAAGGTCGCGAAACTGAACAAGTGAACGAAGCCGAGTGAGAGGGCGATCACCAAGGCCGTCGATATCATGCCAAGCGCGGGCTGCTTCATGTTCAGGTGATTCTACGTCACGCCGCGGCGCCGCCGCAAGTTAAATCGGAAGTCGGCCAATTGCTGATCATCGCGCCGTCCATGCGCGTGGTCACGCCTGCCCGGCATGCGCACGAGCCGTCCGTTCGTTGAGATCGCGCAGAACCGATAGCTCGATCGCCGTTGGCGGCGGCGTGGTTTGGACTTCCGGCGCGGCTTTCAGCGGCCAGCCCGTTGCGGCGATGACCTGATCGGCCGTTACTCCCGGATGAACGCTCGTCAAAATCAGTTCCTTGGTTTTGGGATCCGGCGTCAGGATGGCGAGATCGGAAATCACCGCCGTGGGACCTTTGCCCGGAAAGCGAAGCTTCTGGCGGCTGCCCGCGCCTTCGCCGTACCCGAGCGTGGTGACGAAGTCGAGCTTCGGAACAAAGGCTCTCGGACTATGGCGCAATGTGACGAGCACTTCGCCACAGGAAGCCGCGATGGCCGGGGCGCCGCCCGCGCCCGGAAGGCGGGTTTTCGGTTTCTCGTACGGACCGATGACGGTGGAGTTGAGATTCCCGAAGCGATCGATCTGCGCCGCGCCGAGAAACCCGAGGCCGATGCGACCGCCCATCAGCCAGTAATAAAAAATCTCGACCAGCGAAACTACGGAGTCCGCGTTCTCGGCAAGCTCGCCATCGCCGATCGAGAGCGGCAGCACGTTGGGCTTGGCGCCTATGGTGCCGGATTCGTAGATCAGCACGGTGTCCGGAGCGTGCGTCAGGCGCGCCAGGTTGGCGGCCGCACTGGGCAATCCGATGCCCACGAAGCAGGACGTGCCGTTGCGAACCATGCGCGCGGCGGCGACTGTCATCATTTCGTCGGAGGTGTAGGAGTTCGCCACCATGTCGGGAGCTTGCGAAAAAAGGAAAAAAGGGACAGACCGCTCTGGCCACTCCCATGCTCGCACGTGAGGTCAAAGATTTACGGGTGGGGACAGAATAGTCTGTCCCCTTTTTTCCAAACTGCGGCGAAATTCGGCGAAATCCGCGGTTTCCATGACGTGGCGCTGCATCCATTCGAGGAACGTGGCGCGATCTTTCGAAATCGAGTCCCATTGTTTATAGAATGCGTTGTCGCGCGGATAATACCCGAGCGCGTAGGAAGGAAACGCGCCGCCCTTCACTTCGCACACGGCGCTGATCACCCAACCCGGCAGAATCACGGCGTTCATGGGGGCGCCGAGGTCGTCTACGATTTCCTCCACGGTGACGATCGAGCATTTTGAGGCGAGCACGGCTTCCTTCTGCACGCCCACAACGCCCCACAGCCAGACGTTGCCCCGGCGATCCGCCTTCTGCGCGTGGACGATAGCCACGTCGGGACGAAGGGCGGGCACGGCGGCAAGTTGTTCGCCGGTGAACGGGCACTCGATGAATTTCACCGGCGTGTGCCCGGCAAGCTCGGTTCCGGTGTATCCGCGCAGAATGCCGAAGGGCAGGTTGGCGGCTCCGGCGGCGAAGGCGGCGGCCATGCCCGCGTGCTCGTGTTCTTCGATCTCCAAGGGCCGCGGCCATTGATTCTCGACGGCGTCGCGAAAACGATGGATCGAGCCGACGCCCGGATTTCCGCCCCACGAAAACACCATCTTCGACGCACAGCCCATTCCGATCATCTGGTCGTAGATCAAGTCCGGAGTCAGGCGGATCAGCGTCAGGTTGCGGCGCTTCTGGCGGATGATTTCGTGCCCCGCCGCGAAGGGAATCAGGTGCGTGAAGCCTTCGAGCGCGACGGTGTCGCCGTCGTGGACGAATTCGGCGACGGCGTCTTTAAGGGAAAGAATGCTGGCCACAGCGCGGATCTCCACCTCGAATCAACATTATGCGGGATCGGTTCACTAAACGCGTTCGACGATCATCGCAATCCCCTGCCCGACGCCGATGCACATGGTGCACAGCGCGTAGCGTCCGCCCATTCGGTGAAGCTGCGAGACGGCCGTTGTAACCAGTCGGGCGCCGCTCGCCCCCAGTGGATGCCCGATGGCGATGGCGCCGCCGTTGGGATTGACGTGCGCGGCGTCGTCCGGGAGGCCCAGGTCGCGGGTGACGGCGAGCGCCTGTGCGGCGAACGCTTCGTTGATCTCGATCACATCCATTTGCGCAAGCCGCAGTCCGGTCTTCGCCAGCAGTTTTTTCGTGGCCGGCGAAGGTCCAAAACCCATAATGCGCGGGGCCACGCCGGCCGCTGCGGACGCAATCACTCGGGCGCGCGGAGTTAGTCCGTGCTTTCGAGCGGCCTCCTCGCTCGCGACGATCATCGCAACCGATCCGTCGTTGATCCCGGAAGCGTTGCCGGCGGTGATGGTGCCATTCGGCTTCACGATCGGTTTCAACTTGGCGAGGACCTCCAGCGTTGTATCCGGGCGCGGATGCTCGTCGGTGTCAAAAATACCGGGATCGCCTTTTTTCTGAGGAATCGCCACCGGGACGATTTCAGCGGCGAAGAATCCTGCGGCGTGAGCACAGGTCCAGCGCTGTTGCGATCGAAAAGCGAAGGCGTCCTGATCGGCGCGTGAGACGCCGAACTCTTCGGCGACGTTCTCGGCGGTCTCCGGCATGGAATCGACGCCGTACCTGGCTTTCATGACCGGATTGACGAAGCGCCAACCGATGGTGGTGTCGTAGACCTCGGCCGCACGGCTAAAGGCGGCGTCGGCTTTGCCCATCACGAATGGCGCGCGCGACATGCTCTCGACGCCTCCGGCGATGATCAGCTCCGCCTCGCCGGATTTGATCGCGCGGGCGGCCACGCCGACGGCTTCCAGGCTCGATCCGCATAGCCGGTTCACGGTCGCGCCGGGCACCTCCTTGGGCAACCCCGCGAGCAGCAGGGCCATCCTCGCGACGTTGCGATTATCCTCGCCGGCCTGGTTCGCACAGCCGTAGATCACGTCATCGACGGCGGCCCAATCGGCCTTCACGTTGCGATTCAGCAGAGCCCTTAGCGGCAGGGCGGCGAGATCGTCGGTGCGGATGGTCGCGAGCGCACCGCCATAGCGGCCGAAGGGCGTGCGGACGGCGTCGCAGATGAAGGCTTCAGCCATGGTGGGGTTCTTTCATTCTAAGGGAGTCCTCGCGGATGACGCCCTATCACCCTCAATTTGTGATATCCATAAGGGGGAGGCCATCATGTCCATGTGCACCCGTCGGCTCGCCGTAGCTGCCCTGTTCGGCGGAGCCGCGGCCATATCCTACGGCCAGGAGCAGGTGTTTGTCTGCCCCATGGACCCCGATGTGCGCTCCAACACCGAAGGCGTGTGCGAAAAATGCGGGATGAAGCTGGTGTCCGGCATCCCGGACCTGGCCGAGTACGCGCTGGACCTGAAGGTCACGCCCCCGGCGCCGAAGGTCAACCAGCCCACCGATTTTGAATTCGTGGTCCGCGATCCGTGGAAGGATCGTCCGGTCAAGAAGTTCCAGATCGTCCATGAGCAGCTCTTCCACCTGTTCGTGGTGAGCCAGGACATGAAGTTCTTCGTACACGATCACCCCGACTATCAGGAAGACGGCAGCTTCCGGTACAAGATGGCTCTCCCGAAATCGGGGATGTATCGCATTCTGGGCGATTTTTATCCCGACGGCGCGACGCCGCAGTTGATCACAAAAACCGTGTTCGTGCCCGGCGCGCCGCCCGAGCCGGTGCAACTGAGCAAGGATTATTCGCTTAAGAAATCCGAAAACATGGAAGTGGAGCTGGAAACCGACCCGCCCCAGCCGATCGCCCACACCAAGACCATGATGTTCTTCAAGATCAAGAACGCCGAGGGCCTGGAGAAATTGCTGGGCGCGTGGGGCCACATGCTGGCGGCGAGCGACGATCTGATCGACATGATCCACACGCATCCGTTCCTGGCCGATGGCGGGCCGAACATCCAGTTCAACGTGATCTTTCCGCGAGCCCATAACTATCGCGTGTGGGTGCAATTCCAGCGCCTGGGTGTGGTGAACACGGTGTATTTCGACGTGCCCGTCGAAGACTTGCACTGAACCTGCACTCAGCGCGATCCTACTTCCGGGCCAGGATTTCCTGGTAAAAGCGTTCGTATTGCGGAATGATGCGTTCGGTTCCGAAGCGTTCGTACGCGCGCAGGCGGCCCGCTTGCGCGATGCGCGAGTGAAGCCTGTCATCGGTGAGCAGCGCGACGACGCGCGCGGCCTGCGCCGCCACATTGCCGGACTCTTCCATGAAACCGCTTTCGCCGTGCGCGATCAGCTCGGGCACGCCGCCGACCCGCGTCGCCACGGGAACTACGCCGCACGCCATCGCTTCGAGCGCGACCAGCCCGAACGACTCCATCTCGCTCGGCATCAGCAGCACGTGGGCGAGTGGAATTAGGCGCTCCACGTGATTCTGGTTGCCCAAGAAGGAAACATGCTGCGCGACGTTTAGCTGCCGGGCCAGATGCTCAGCGGGCCCGCGATCCGGGCCGTCTCCGACCATCAGCAGGTGCGCGGGGGCGTGTTTTCGAACTTCCGTGAGAATGCGGAGGCAATCGAGCGCGTGTTTCAAGGGACGAAAATTGGATACGTGAATCAGTAGCTTCTCGCCGCGCGGCGCATAGGCTGAAGCACCGGTTTTATCCGGCGAGGGACGGTACAAGTCGCAGTTGATGAAGTTGGGAATCACGCGAATCTCGTGGGCGATCCCAAATATTTCCACGGTGTTCCGTTTCAGATCTTCGCTGATGGAGGTGACGCCGTCGGATCTTTCAATCGAGAATTTCGTGATGGGAAGGTAGGAGGCGTCCTGACCCACCAGCGTGATATCGGTGCCATGGAGGGTCGTGATAAACGGCAGACGCTTCTTCGGCTCCA
The DNA here is from genome assembly GCA_035934795.1 of Bryobacteraceae bacterium. GTDB lineage: Bacteria > Acidobacteriota > Terriglobia > Bryobacterales > Bryobacteraceae > Palsa-187. The sequence continues at coordinate 7,401 of DASYXM010000034.1, forward strand.
GCATCTGCTGCGCCAGCATCGCCGCGATGGAATGCGGGATCGCGTAGTGCACGTGCAGCAAATCGAGACCGTAGGCCTCGGCGACATCCACCATGCGGGAGGCGAGCGCCAGGCAATACGGCGGATATTGAAACAGCGGGTAGCTGGAAACCTCCACCTCGTGATAGTGAATGCGCGGCGTGCCGGGGTCCAGCCGGATGGGGTTCGCATAGGTGATGAAGTGGACCTCGTGCCCGCGATTGGCGAGCTCGAGGCCCAGCTCCGTGGCGACGATTCCGCTGCCGCCGTAGGTGGGGTAGCAGGTGATGCCGATGTTCATATCCGGCCTGCCGGTGATGGATCGATCACGGCTACATTATCGAACGGCGGCCGAAAATAGAATCGCGAGGTGGATTGATTAATGTTGATAGGGACGGGCAGATTCGAACTGCCGGCCGGACGCTTAAGGAGGCGACCGGACCTTGTTTTGAAATCGCACAACGGCTCGACGCCTGTAATCCATTGCTGAATCGCGCACAACGGCTCGACGCCTGTGCGCTCCTTTTCGAGCGGTCGCGTTATTGACCGTGAGGGCGGATTCATTGGTAGGGACGGGCAGATTCGAACTGCCGACCTGTCGCTTAGGAGGCGACCGCTCTATCCATCTGAGCTACGTCCCCACAATAGAGCTTCCTTGATTCTAAACCAGTATCAATTCACAACGACGCCTCGAATCACGTTCCCAGCCCCAAAACGTATCAAAACTATATCAAAACCTCCTTATCCCGCCTCTGACCGTATCAAAACTCTTCGCGAATGTTCACTTGGCACAAGGCTGTGTGTTACCCTTGCTTCGCGCCTGATCTTAGACAAAAACCAATTGATCGATGGCTCGCGATTGGGAGCGTAGTGGTGGGCGTATTGTTTTTTCTCTTGCCTAAGCTGTGGCGGGAAAAAATGTGGTGCGTGGCGGAACTCGATGACGCTTACATCGCACAGATGGAAAATGTTCTGGCGCTCTTATGAGAAGCCTTTCAAAGCGGCGGAACCGGTTGTGTGTTTGGACGAGAAACCGGTTGCGCTGCATGCCGATATCCGCCCACCCCGGCCGGCCAAGCCCGGCCACAGCGCCAGGCGCGACAACGAATACAGACGTTGCGGCACCGCCCATATCTTCGCCGCCGTGGAGCAGTTCGCCAGGTGATCCGGGATCTGGTCTCCGCCTATCCGTTTGCGCGAATCGTTCACCGGTCCTGGACAATCTCAACATCCACTGCCGGAAATCCTTGACCGACCATCTGGGCGAGCGTGAGGGAAGTTATCTCTGGAGCCGCCTCAGGGTCTCTTACACTCCCAAACACGGCATTTGGCTCAACCAAGCCGAGATCGAGCTCAGTTTGGTCTCCCGGCAGTGCCTGGGAACCCGGCGCATCCCCGATCTGGGCCGGCTGAAATCGGAAACTCGCTCCTGGAACGCCCGCGCCCACCGGCAATAACTTCGCATCCGCTGGAACTTCACCCGCAAGGCCGCACGCCGCAAGTTCGGCTATATTCAGCATCTTTCTAGGCGGTCAAAGACCTAGCAGGCTGCTGAAAAACGCGCGAGGTAAACCGCTCCCTGTGGTCGCGGTTCGGCAAGACGCTGTAAACACAAAGCGCCCACTGTGAGCCGCGACCACAGGGAGCGGTTATTAGGGGTTTTTCAGCATCCTCCTAGTTCTTTTTTGCGAACTTTTCGAAGCCCCGCTGTGCGTCTTCGGTCATGCGCGCGAGCGCGTTCGTGTGCACGGCGGCCTCCACCGCCTTTTCGAGCGTCACACCGTCGGTTTGATAGAGAACGTCTTTCAAAAGGCTCAAAGCGGAGGCGGATCTGCCGGCGAAGCTCACGACGTAAGAATCGACACTTTGTTCGAACTCTCCGTCCGGAAAAACGTGGTTCACCAGACCCAGCGAGTGAGCGTCGCGCGCCGAGATACTATTTCCGGCGGCCAGCAGCTCGAAAGCGCGCTTCTCGCCGACCGAACGCCGCAGCAGGGCGGCCACGATCGCCGGCACGAAGCCGATCTTCACTTCGGGGTATCCGAAAGACGCCGACTCGGAAGCCAGGATCATGTCGCTGGCGGTCGCGATCCCCGCTCCGCCGGCCAGGGCGCGTCCCTGAACCGCCGCGATCACGGGATGGGGATGACGGCGGAGATCGAGGATGAGATCTCCGAACTGCCGGGCGCTCTCGAGATGCCCCATCACACCGGAACCCGAAGCTTCGTCGAGCGCTTTCAGATCGAGGCCGGCGCAGAAATCCCTGCCCGCACCCGCGAGCAACACGATCTTCACGTCTTCCTGTTTAGCGGCGTGGGCCAGCGCCCGGCGCAACGCGGCGATCGATTCCGGGTTGAGCGCGTTCCGCTTCTCCGGCCGTTGCAAAGTGATCCGGGCGACGCCCGCCGAGGCATGGTATTGGACTGGTTCCATGATTGACCTAGGTGGACTGGCCCGTAGCGTTTACGCGGTGGATCACTGTATGCCGATTATTGTACCCTGGCTTCGCGCCAGCGCTGGTATGCTTAATTGCATGAAGCCATTCCTCACCTTTCTCGCCGCGGCGCTGATCTGGTTGTGCGCTGTTCCCGCCTGGAGCCAAGCGCCCGCGCGATCCGCAACCTTCACCGACCCCGACCCGGTGGTGCTCACGGTCGGCAAGGAAAAGATCACGAAGTCCGAGTTCGAACGGTTGTACGACGAGGTCACCCGTTCCATGCCGGCCGAGCAGCGGGGCGCATTGCAAGGTCCCCAGGGCCGCCGCCAGCTGGCCGAACAGCTGGCCGAGCTGAAGGTGATGGCACAGGAAGCGCGCGTGCAGAAGGTGGACCAGCAGCCTGAGGTCAAATCGCAGATTTCCATGCGCGTGGATCAGCTGCTCGCGAGTACCTTCTACCAGCAGATCGGAAACAATCTCAAGGTCGACGATGCCGCGGCCAAGGGCTATTACAACGAACACAAGTCCGAATACGAACAGATCACCGCCCGTCACATCCTGATCCGCTTCAAGGATTCTCCCGCGCCGCTGCGGGAGGGCCAGCCGGAGCGCACCGACGACGAAGCGCTGGCCAGGGCCAAGGAAGTACGCGCGGAAATCGCCGGCGGCGGGGATTTCGCGGCCATTGCCAAGAAGGATTCCGACGATACGGGTTCGGGCGCCAACGGCGGTGCGCTCGGCGCTTTCGGGCACGGCTCCATGGTGAAGCCGTTCGAAGACGCGGCGTTCGGCCTGAAGGTGGGCGAACTCAGCGAGCCCATCAAGACGCAGTTCGGCTACCACATCATCCAGGTGCAGGAGCACACGAACAAGTCGTTCGACGACGCGCGCCCGGAAATCGATACCAAGCTCCGGCCGGAGCTGGCGCAAAAGGCGATCGACGAGATTAAGAGCAAGACCGAGATCAGCTTCGACAAGGATTATTTCGGGCGGTAGTTCCAGGGACGGAAAGAGACACCCGCTTTGCGGCGCCCCCTGAATTGAACGTGTGCCGGGCGGAGTAGAATAAGGATTTTGGAGAGGGCTTGTGTAGAGCGGCTCTCGCCATCGTGCGGGCGCGTGTTTTGCGCCTGACCCGTTTTAGGACAAGGATCGGCTCCTCCATGCGAACTTCGGAACCCCTGATCGCCCGTTGCCTTCTTGCGGTCCTCTTTTTCGCGTCGCTTGCAACAGCCCAGACAGCCCCCCCTAAGCGCTCGCTCGACGTCCCGTACCTTCCGACCACTGAGCAAGCGGTTGAAGCGATGCTGAAGCTCGCCGATGTAAAGTCCGCCGACGTGGTCTACGATCTCGGGTGCGGCGATGGCCGCATCGTCGTGGCCGCCGCCAAAACGTTTGGGGCGCGCGGTGTCGGCGTCGATATCGACCCGGCCCGCATCGCCGAGGCCAACGCCAACGCGAAAAAAGCGGGCGTCGAAAAGCTGGTCCGCTTCCAGGAAGCCGACCTTTTCACAGCCGATATACATGAGGCCAGCGTCGTGACGCTGTTCCTTCTTAGCAGCGTGAATCTGAAGCTGCGCCCCAAGCTCCTTTCCGATTTGAAGCCCGGCACGCGCATCGTTTCGAATACCTTCGATATGGGCGATTGGCAGCCGGCCAAGGAGCTGGACCTCGGCGGGTCCGAAGACAATTACTTCAGCCGCAAGCTGTTTATGTGGATCGTCCCGGAGCGCGGCGGCGCCGACCGCAAGAAGTAGCTAGTGCGAATGCCACGATATCACGTGGCGGCCCTGAAATTGATATCCGTTATTCGGTAGCCTCTGCAGCCAGAACTCGAATTGCCCCGCATGCTCGGTTTTCCACGTGATCGTCGCGAAGGGCTTGTGCTGCCAGTCGCCGCGCGAAAAATTGCGATTCCCGGCGTACCCTCCGCCGAAGCTGACGCGCTTGAATCCGCGGTATTCCAATTTCGAGCGCTCGATCACCAGCTGGAATGGGCCGCCGTTCAGCGGCATATACGGAAACAACACGGTCTCCGCCGCGACACGCGTCGGAAGCTGGAGCTCGAATCGCGTCCACGCGACGTACCACAGGTTCCCGCGCGCGTCGGGCCCGGTGGCCTGCTCTAAATCCACTTCGTTGTCGATCACGAGCCACCGCGTGGGGCTCACTTCGAAACCCGCTCCCAAGTACATCTCGCGGTAGCGGCCGATATCGCCGAAAAACAGAAATCCTATATCGGGGCCCAGAATCGACCATCTCGGATGCCGCGTTGGCCGTATCTGGAACCACTCCGTGTATCCAAAATTGAGCGACTCGCGAAACGCAAAGCGATCGATGAGCACGTTGAAGACATTCGCCGACTGGTCAGCGGGCGTCGGTGGTTCGGCCGGCGCGGGATGCTCCTCGGGCGCAGGCTGTTGCGAAGGTTGATTTTCCTGGCCCAGCGCGACACAAGCGAGGGCGAGCGCCAACAGAAATTGTCCCATCCAATTGAACCACGGGAATCGTTATGAGACTCGCTACGCGAACTTGTTCAGCAGCTTCACCGCGTTGCCCCGATCGATCAGCTTTAGCTCGGCAGCGTTGAACACTCCGGATTCTTCCAGACCCGCGGCAATGGCGGCGCTCCGCCCGAACGGGAAATCCGTCCCGAACAGGATTTGCGACATGCCGATCAGCTGCCGCAGGGCAGTCATCTGGATGGGATTCGTCGAGCCTGCCGTGTCGTAGTAGAACCGCCGCAGTTGCCCCAGCTTCGATTGCGGATCGGCCTGTTTGGCCAGATTCGCGCGCGTCGCCTCGCGGCCCAGAAACCGTCCGGTCAGGGCGAGAATGGTTCCGCCCGCGTGGGAATAAATGTACCTGATATCCGGCGTCTCAAGCGCTCGCCCGCTCTCGATCAGGCTGATGATGGTGCGGGCGGTGTCGGTGTTGTACTCCACCGTGATGTCGCCGATGCCGGTCACCAGGCTCTGGCAGCAGTCGGGCACCTGCGCATGCGTGTACACGATCGCCTTGCGGCGGTTCAGCTCCCGAAACACCTCGGCGAAGGCAGCGTCGCCGTGCCATTTATCGGCATAGCTGCTGAGCAGGCCCACGCCATCGGCCTTCAGCGTGTCGAACGCGTATTCGATTTCCTTAAGGCAAAGAGTGGCGTTCGGAAACGGCAGCACCGCGAACAGGCCGAACCGGCCCGGATGATCCGAAACGATCCTGGCGCCATATTCGTTCAATTCGCGAGCCAAGCGCCGCGTTTCCTCGGCGGCTCCGAACCAAATGCCTGGCGTGGTGATGGAAAGCATCGAAGCCTGGACGCCGCCCTGGTCCATGTCCTCGATGGCTTTGGCCGGCGAATACGGCGTCCACGTCTGCCAGCCCGACGTTTTCTTGTCGGCCATCAGCTTGATGAGCTCGGCGTTGGCGAAGTGATGGTGCACGTCGATGCGCCGTGTCGCTCCGCCCGGCGTTTGCGCCGTCAAGCGGCTGCCGGCGAGCGCCGCCCCGGTCCCTAAAGCGGCCAAACTCCCGAGCAACTCCCGCCGCGTCGTTGAACGGGCCATCGATTGCGGGTTTCTTTCGTCCATGGCTGGAAATTATGACGGACGAGTCAGCTTGTGTCAACAATGGCGACAGGCCGCATCCGCACTCGGACAAACGGCGGGCGCTCCCGGACTAGAGGTTTGCCGAAAACTCTCTCTAACCGCTTGCTTCGGTCGCGGCTTCCATACTTTCTCTGATCGCCAACCGTGAGCCGCGACCGGAGGAAGCGGTTATGCACTGCTATCGTTAGTGCAACCCGTCAAGGGTGGGGGGAGGATGCGCGTTCAGCCACCGCGCGCCGCAGGGCCTCCAGGAACGGCTCGCCGGTCGCTTCGAGCTTGTGCTCCAGGCGAGCGGTGCAATCGCAATTCTCACACGCCCACGGCTTCGAGCCGTTACGATCGCGGCACTTGCGGCGGTCGTGCGCATCCTGGATGCGGGTGAGTTCGAAATACTTCTCCCAATAGGGACGCTCCTCGGCGAGAGGCGTATAGCAGAAGCAGATTTCCACCCAGCGCACCGTATCGTCCCCGCACAGGCGCGCCTGATCCATGTTGCGGAAATATTCGCCGCCCGCCACGGAACCGCGGCCAAGAGAGCCGTCTTCGATCGCTTTCAGAAGAGCCTGCTCACCGCCGGGTTTGACGCGAGCGCGGACCAGGTAGCGCATGTAATTCTCTCCCGCCGGGGCCTCGATCAGCGCGACTTATCGCGGCAAACGCGCCAAACGAGGTAGAGGCCACGGTTACTACTTCGGCAGCGGTTTGCCCTTGGTTTCGAAGCCCAGCGGCAGCAGCAGGATTCCCAGCGCGAAAGCGATCGACGTCAGCGCCACCGGCGTTCCGATGGTTCCGAAATAGCTGACAGCCGCGCCCACCAGGAAGCTGATGCCCGCGCCGAGGAAGCGCGTCCCGCTGGTCACGAAGGCGAACGCGCTCGCGCGGCATTCGGTGGCGTATTGTTCCGGCAGCCACAGCGAATACACGGCGAAGTTCGCCCCGCCGACTCCCAGGAAGAACAGGCACACCATGAATAGCGGCAGCACGTCGCCCTGCATGTAGAAGACGATGCCGAAGGCGGCGACGATGAAGATCATCATCGTCGCGAAGAAGATGCCCAGCGCTCCGCGTCGCCCGAACTTCTCGCACAGCCAGGGCGTCATCAGCGCGCCGAGGATCGTGCCGATCGATAGGATCGCCGTGGCGTAGGAGGACAATTGCGCCGCCGCCATCGCCGTGCGGCCCGCTCGCGTCGCGATGTCTGTTACCGCCGCCGGGACGTAAGACGAGCCCGCCCACAGACCGGTGATCGAAACCAACATGAAGGTCGCGTTCAGGATGGTCCGCTTGCGGTATTCGGTGGAAAACGGCCCGCGAAGCGCGTCCAGGAACGTGAGCGAACCGCCGAGCTCGGCCCTCTTGCGCTTCCATTTTTCCGGCTCTTTGACCTTGCTGTAAAATGCGGCGACCAGCAGGGCGGGGAATCCGCCCACCGCGAACATCCAGCGCCAGCCGTAATGCGCGCCGATGAAATAGTTCGCCACCGCGGCCAGAAAGAAACCAAAATAATAGCCGGTGTGCATCAAGCCTGCGCCCCTCTTGCGGCGCTCCTCCGGCCACTCCTCCGAGACAAACGTCGCGCCGACGGACCATTCGCCGCCGATGCCCGTCCCGGCGAGCAGACGGTAAATCGCCAGGCTCCAGACGCTCTGCGCAAAAGCGGCCAGGAAGGTGAACACGGAAAAGAACAGCACCGTGATCATCAGGGTGCGCATGCGCCCGAAGCGGTCGGCGACGGGTCCCCACAGGACGGCCAAACCCCAGCCGATCAGGAACAGCGCGAATAAGAGTCCGCCGTAGTAGCCGATATTGGCGGGTGTCGCCGCGATGCCGGATTTCGGCAGCACTTCGCTCAACGCGGGCACCAGCACCAGCGCGTAGATGAACGAATCCATTCCGTCCAGCGCCCATCCTCCCCAGGCCGCCAGGAATCCGCGAATCTGATTTGGAGTGAGCTTCTGCCTCGGTGTTACCGACGCGGGCGTTATGGATGCCAGAGTTGCCATTCGACGCGCGTTCAATCTACAGCGACATTTCCCGCGGCCGGATCGCCAGCGCGAGCACGGCGCCTACCAGGCATAAAAGCGAGATGTCGAGTTGGCTGGCGAGCTGCCATCCATACGGCGTCGCAAGCGCGCCGAGCAGGTAGCCGCCGAACGCCGCGCCTCCGTAAAGACTGGTGACGAACATCCCTGAGCCGCCGCTCGAGTGACTGCGGCGCAGCGCTTTCACGTGATAGCCAGCCAGATTGACGTACAGGACCGAGCTGCCGGTGAGGCCGTAACAGCACGCCAGGATCTCGCGCGCCACCATCCCGAGGGACGGCAGAAAAAAGAGACTGCCGAGCACGGCAACCGCAAGCAGCGAGCCGCTCAAAACGAGCTTCGGAGAAAGACGATCGCCCAGCCAGCCTCCCAGGATGGAAGCAAGGGCCCCAATGCCGTAAAAGCCGATGACCGTGCCCGCCTGGGTCGGGGAGTAGCCGAGGCTATCGCGCAGGAAGGTCGGGTACAAGCCGAGGAAGCCGTACATGGTGAGGCCGTGGATCACGCTCAGGATCGTGAGGATGACGGTGTTGCGGTTCGCCAGGGAGGAAGCTCCGCCGGTGTCGGCCAGAGTCTTCGCGGCGTGCTGCGTTTCGCTGAACCACGGGCGCACCGTCGCGGCGATCACCGCGATCATCGCGAAACCGAACCCGCCGAAGGCGAGCATGGGGGCATGCCAGGCATCGGGCGAAGACGCGTAGCTGGTTCTGATGACGCCCGCGAGGAACGGTCCGAGGAAGCCGCCGAGGCCGTAGCAGAAATTGACCGAGCCGATCGCCGCCGCGCGGTTGCCCGAGAAATAGTTCGCGGCCAAGGCGAACATGGAGGTCGCGAGCATGGACATCCCGATGCCCTGCGCCGCCAGGCACACCAGCATGCTGAAGAATCCCACGGCGACAGTGGTGAGCGCGGTGGCCCCGGAGAAAATCGCGATGCCGATCAGCAGGACCGTCTTACGGGAGAAGCGCGTGAGCAGATAGCCGGTCGGCAGGCCGGCCAGTCCCAGGCCCAGGGTGAAAATGGTCGAAAGGAGGCCGGTGGAGCTGAGCGAGAAGCCGAAGGCGCGGCGGATGTCGGGGGCGAGCACGGGAAACAGGTACCGGTCGGCGGCCATCAGCACGTAGGAAACCAGCAGCACGCAGAACATCGCGAGAGCGATCCCGCCAGCGCCGGTTTGTTCGCGCGGTATGGGGGCGGCCCCGCTCGCTGGAACCGCGCGCGATGGACTGGTCCGGGAACTTGGACTCATGATCTGTCCTCCCGACTGCGACTAGTAACGAGGTCGCCCGGCGAAAGATGATCTACCGTCTGGCCGGTTTCGGTGAACGTCCGGGTCACGTGGCGGGCGCCGTAGATCCACAGAATCACCAGCGGCGACGCGCCGGTGTTGTTGAAGCGGTGGGATTTGCCGGCGGGAATATAGGTGGTGTCGTAGCGCAGGAGGCGCGTCTTCTGTCCGTCGACCTCCACTTCGCCTTCGCCCTCCAGAAGCGTCACCTGCTCGCCGCAGTTGTGGCTGTGCATCGGGGCGCTGCGGCCCGGCGGGAAGGAGGTCAACCCGGACGTGAAAACGGTATCCGGGGCGCGCTCGGTCCCCACCAGCAGAGTCGTGATGACGCCGTCGCCCCTCTGGAACTGGGGAATGGAATCGATCTTCAAAATGCTGGCCGCGTTCTTCACTTCCGTCATGATTACCGCTCTTGCGCTGTCGCTGGAAAGCCCCGCGAAAGCTTCTAGAATGCTACCACGAGCGGCGTTGCGCTGAAATTGTTGTGCGGCTGCGGCGTGCGGGTGCCACATGGCGCATCGCGAGGGCGCGGCCGGGAATTTTCACATCAAGCAGTAGAGTTCGAGCGCGATTGAGAATTGGGTCGCAACCAGCGTCGCTGTCTTTGGTCACATTCCTACGGGGTCATCCCGTGAGCACCTTTGTTGTGCAATGAACTTCAGGCGCAGCGCACGAGCTAGTTTCCAATGCCGCCGAGCGCGACGTACTTGATCTCCAGGTAATCGTCGATCCCGTACTTCGAGCCTTCGCGCCCCAGCCCCGAGGATTTCACGCCGCCAAAGGGCGCGACTGCGGTGGATATAATCCCTTCATTGACGCCGACGATGCCGGATTCCAGCGCCTCGGCCACGCGGAAAATGCGGCCGACGTCGCGCGCGTAGAAGTAGGCGGCCAAGCCGAATTCCGTGTCGTTGGCGAGTTTGATCGCTTCTTCTTCGGTCTTGAAGCGGAACAGAGGCGCGACCGGTCCGAAGGTCTCTTCGTGGAAGACCATCGCATTGCGCGGGACATCGGTCAGGATAGTCGGCTCGAAGAAATTGCCACCCCGGCTGTGGCGCTTGCCGCCGAGGGCGACCTTGGCGCCTCTTCCCACGGCGTCGGTAATGTGTTCTTCCACCTTTTTCACCGCGTCGGCGTTGATCAGCGGACCCTGCGTAACGCCGTCCTCGGTGCCCGGCCCTACTTTCAGCTTGCCGACCGCCGCTTTCAGTTTCTCTGTGAACGCATCGTAAACACCATCTTGAACGAGCAGGCGATTCGCGCATACGCAGGTCTGGCCCGTGTTGCGATATTTCGAAGCCATGGCGCCCTGCACCGCGGCGTCCAGATCGGCGTCGTCGAACACGATGAAGGGAGCATTGCCGCCCAGTTCCATGCTGAGCTTCTTGATCGTCGGCGCGCACTGTTCGATCAGCTTCGAGCCCACGGCGGTGGAACCCGTGAACGACAGTTTCCGCACCAGCGGATTCGACGTCAGCTCCTTGCCGACGGGGCCGGAGGGTCCCGTGATGACGTTGCACACGCCCGCGGGCATGCCCGCGCGCTCGCACAGCGCCGCGATCGCGAGCGCCGAAAAAGGAGTCTGGCTGGCCGGACGAATCACGGCCGTGCAGCCCACGGCCCAGCCTGGCCCGGCTTTGCGCGTGATCATCGCGGCGGGAAAATTCCACGGCGTGATCGCGGCGAACACCCCGATGGGTTCCTTGAACACCAGCACGCGGCGGCCTTTGGCGTTCTGCGGAATGGTGTCGCCGTAGACGCGCTTGCCCTCTTCGGCGAACCATTCGATGAAGCTCGCGGCGTACAGAATCTCTCCGCGGCTCTCCGTCAGCGGCTTGCCCTGCTCGGCTGTCATGATCAGCGCGAGGTCTTCCTTGTTTTCCAGCATCAGATCGTTGAGCCGGCGAAGGATCGCCGAGCGCTCGCTCGCCAGCATCGCGCGCCACGCGGGATAAGCTCGATTGGCTGCTTCAATCGCCCGCCGCGTTTCGATGGCTCCGAGCGCGGGCACCTCGCCCACGAGTTCTCCATGGGCCGGATTGCGGACTTCGATCGTCGCGCCGTTATCGGCCTGTACCCACTGTCCGTCGATATAGTTCGCCTGGCGGAGCAGGCTGGGATCGGCAAGCTGCAAGGAAGGGACCGTAGTCGTCAACATGGGATCATTGCTCCTCAGACCATTTTACAGGCGAAAGTCGCAAGCTCGGATTGGGGAGTGCGCGAGATGTCGGTCGCCGGGAGGCGTGGACCTCGCGGCGGCTGTCATAGGCGCGTCGGACGAGTCAAACTGGCTCGCATGCGGCGATATTCTCTTCCTACAAGCTTCGCCTGATCTTCGCTTCTCAGTTTAAATGCCTCCGTTTCCGGACCCTAAGTATCACCCGGTTTTGCGTTTTTCGGGATTCAGACGCCCAAAGATTTCATTGCGGCGCATTTGCCGGGAACCCCGCGTGAGTTTGAGCACCGCGAAATACGGACAGATGAGTCCGAATCTACGGGGATTTTATGGCCTCGGCTCCAGCCGCGCTACCGGCATTTGCGGAGAGCGAGGCCTCCCGTTGTAGGGCAACGCGTATGCCGGATCACGTTATTTTTTCGCCGGATTGTCCGTCACCGGCTTGATCTCGATCCGGTGCGCCTGATACAGGTAATTACCCGTATTCAGCAGCGTATGAATGGGCGCCGGGAAATTTTCAAACGTCACCTGTTGCTTCGTCAATTCCGGCCGATCAACTGGAGGTTTTCCGTCGGCGGTTCCGCGGCGCGAGGACGGCAGCCGGTAATAATACACGACCGACGGCCACGTGTGCGTGTGCGGCGGTTCGGATTCACCGGGCTTCACTTCGATTTCCAGCACCCGCACGAAAGCATTCTCGAACGGCACGCGGATGCTGAGATCGTGAATCGTCACTCCGTCGGTGGGAGGCAGCGGAGGATTCTTCACGGGCTCGCAATCGCCCTTCTTCAGCTCGATGCGCAGGGCGTGGTACGGGGCCGTGCCGGGATTGCCGCCTTTCGATTTAGCCTGCGGCTCCTCCCACCGCGATTTGAAATTGCGGATCGCGGGGATTTCGCCCGGGCGCTGCGTGTCCTCGATGATGAGAGCCGGCCACACATGGGAATGCGCGGGTTCCTTCGCGCCGGGCGCCATATTGACGTCGAGGATGCGAATCATCGGATCATCGATCAGCACTTTGTAGGTGTCGGGAGACACCGCGGCGGCGTCCTTTGCGCCGGGCGACGCTGCGCCACACGCGGCGGCTGCATAAAGACTCGCGGGAGCGATCAGGGCGCTCGCCATTATCGAGCCGAGTAGTGTGTTTCTCATTATCTGTTCCTCTTGGCAGGCCTCGTCTACCTCGCGTTCTCCCACTTCGCGAAGGGGCCGGACGCATAGACAATGTTACCGCCGACCATCGTCAGCAGGGATCCAATGCCTCCCACCTGGTCCACCGGCGCTGTCATGTAGTCTTTCGAAAGCACCGCCAAATCGGCGAGCTTACCGGTCTCGAGCGACCCGCGCTTCGCCTCATCATGGGAAAACCAGGCGCTGCCCTGCGTGTAGAATCGCAGAGCGTCGGCGCGGCTGGGAGTCTCTTCGGGACCGCGCAACGCTTTGCCGCCGACCGTCTTGCCGTCCAGGAACCATTGGAGCGAGGTGAACGGATTGTAGGACGCCACGCGATGCGCGTCGGTCCCCGCGCCCACCGGCACGCCGATTTCCTTGGCCGATTCGACCGGCGGCATCCGGCGCACGGCCTCCTCGCCGAGGTTCTTTTCGAATTGCTCGCCCTCGAAGTACATGGCGTCCTGCACAGTCCAGCCGACGCCGAGCGCTTTCATGCGGCGCAGCGTCGCCGGCGACGCGTTGTTCAGATGCGCGATGGACCAGCGCAGGCCGGCAATGGGGACCTCGCGATTGACGCGCTCAAAAATCGAAAGCAGGTGGTCGACGGACTGATCGCTCGACCAATGCATGGTCAGCGACATGCCGCGCTCGGCGGCCCATTTGACGATCTCGTAGTAGCGCTGCTTGTCCGCGTCGGTCGGATTATTGTTGTTGTTCATGGCCCAGGTGACGCGCTCGCCGAGCCCGTTGAAATGGAGCAGATCGTCGCCGAAGCCCATCGGCATCAATTGCAGGTAGCTCTTGTATTCCTCGAATTCCTTGCCGGGCGTGAAACCGCAGATGGAGTAGGCGACGCGCACGGTGAGCTGGCCGTCGCGCCACACCTTGTAGATGGCCTGATAGGTTTCCGGCGTGACGTTGTTGCCGCCGGGATCGCCGATGCCTGTGATCCCCAGGCGATTTAATTCACGGAAGAACTTCTTGGTACCGTCCACCTGTTCATCGAAGGCCGGCCTCGGCAGCAAGTCAAAGAGCGGGATCGCGCCGCCGAGGATTCCTCCCGTCGGGTTGCCGGCCGCGTCCTTTTCGAACTTCGCGCCGCGCGGCAAATCCGCCTCGGTCTTGAGCTTGAGCGTTTCGTACGCCAGCGGCGTCATCATCACCCAGCTATATTCGAGCTGGATATAAACGGGATGATTCGGCGACACCGCGACTAATTCGGCTTGCGTCGGCCGGCGTTTCTCCTTGAACTGCTCCGGCTCCCAGCCGCCCGCCACGACGATCCACGCGCCGGGCCTTTTGGTTTGCGCGGCTTGCCGGATGCGATTCAGGGCCTCGGCGAGCGTGGGCACGCCAACCCAGTTGACCTCGGTCGAAAAAGTGGTCGCAGCGCGGATCGCATGCATATGCGAATCGATCAGGCCGGGGATCACGGTGCGCCCGCCCAGATCGACGACTTGCGTTTTGGGACCGGCGGTCTTGCGGATCTCGGCGTTCGTTCCCACGGCGGCAATCTTGTGATCGCGCACAGCGAGCGCCTGCTGGGTGGAGAAGCGCGCGTCGGCCGTCAGGATCTTGCCGTTGATCAGAATCGTGTCGGCGCTCTGCGCCCAGCAGGAAATCGCGGACGCGGCTGCCACAGCAAGCAGGGGCAGCGCGGCGGAACGGGTGAGTGTCATCATTAGTTGTTGTAGCAGAAATGCAACCCGACGTTGCTGGAACTTCCTCGCGGCAACCCGGATGGCAAGCGTCCCAAATGCCAAGGACCTCGTCATTCCGTGTATGAGAACGGTGGAAAACGCGAGGTTGTTATAATAGTCCAGATTTTCATGCGATTCGCAGGCTTTCTGTTTCTGTCGTCGGGATGGTTAATAATCCTCGCGGCGGTGGTGCTGTTGAAATCCGCGGCGCTGACCGGCTTCGTGCTCGTCGGGATCGCCATGCAACTGTTGGGGCTGACCTTCGTCGTTCGTACGCACGTGATTCCGCACGGGGACAAGCCACGTTGAATCCCAACCCTGCGTTTCTCGATTCCAACTCCGCGTTCTGTTTGCTGTTGATCCTGCTGATCCCGCTGGCGGCTGCAGGCATGGCGCTGATCAACACGGGTCTCGGCCGCTCGCGCAATGCCGCGCACATGATGCTCGCATCGCTATGCGTGATGGGCGTCGCGGTCGTCGCCTACTTCGCGATAGGATTTTCGTGGCAAGGCTATCCGGGAGGCCCCGCATACATGCTGGTGATCAAAGGCAAGCCGCTGGATTGGATCGCGTCGCTGCCGTTTTTCCTGCGCGGCTTGGCGCTCGATGGGTCGAAAGCGTCGCTGGTGGCGCTGTTCGGACTGCTCAGCGTAGCGCTCGCGGCGACCCTCCCGCTGGGCAGCGGCGCGGACCGCTGGAAACTCGGCCCGGCGTGTATTTCGACGGCGATCTTCGCGGGATGGACGTATCCGCTGGTCGCGCACTGGGCGTGGAACGGATGGCTCGCGCAGCTCGGAACGAACGATGGCATCGGCCTGGGATTCTTGGATTCGGGCGGCGCGGCATCCATACAAGTGCTGGGCGGGTTGACGGCGCTGGCGGTGACGTGGGTGCTGGGTCCGCGGCGCGGCAAGTATACTCCCGACCGGATGCCCCTGGCGATCCCGGGCCACAACGCCGTGTTCGTTCTGTTCGGATGTTTTCTCGCGTGGCTGGGATGGATCGGGTTGGATGGTGCCGGCGCGATTCTGTTCACGGGCGTGGGAGCGGGCGGCGTGGTCCTGGTGGCGGTGAACGCGACGCTGGCCGCGGTTGCGGCGGCGCTGGGAGCAGCCGCGGTGACGCGCGGGCGTTACGGGAAACCGGACGCTTCCCTGTGCGCGAACGCGTGGATCGCGGGACTGGTGGCTTCGAGCGCCGGATGCGCGTTCTTCCGTCCCGCGGCGTCGATGATCGTCGGGCTGGCGGCCGGCGCGCTGGTGACGTATTCGGTGGAGTTGCTGGAACTGCACTTCACCATCGACGATCCGAGTGGCACGGTTTCCGTGCACGCGGTGGGCGGCCTGTGGGGAATCCTGGCGGCCGGATGGTTCACCACGTTGCCGGTAAATGGCGCGGCGCAGGCGGGCCAATGGATCGCGCAGGTGGCGGGCGTCGCGACGCTGCTGGGCTTCGTGCTGCCGTTCAGCTATGGCGTGCATCGGCTGCTGAATCGCTTGCAGCCGATGCGCGTACGCCCCGAAGGCGAGCGCCAGGGGCTGGATCTGCACGAACTGGGCGCGGGCGCGTATCCCGATTTCATGAGCCACAACGACGACCTGCAGAGATAGACCCTTTCAGCGTGCCGGCTGGCCGAAGTTCGTTGCATAACAACACTGCTCCCTAAGTCGCATTTTTCCGCGTAGTCATCCCGAGCGCAGTCGAGGGATCTGCTTTTCGCTCGCGGGTTGAAAAGGCTTTAGAAGCAGATCCCTCGACTGCGCTCGGGATGACCTTGCTTTGGAAAGATGGATCGGAGTTACTCAGCGAATTTCAACGACATTGCACTATGTACGCTTGGCCACCAGCAGCAGCAGCCCGAAGATCACGATCGGAATCAGCGCCATCGCGACGTAAAAGAGGATCTGCCGGGCCAGCGGCGTCTTGCGCTTCTTCCAATCGTGGAGCTCGGTGCGGTCCTCGACGCCCACCTGATCCAGGTGCTCCAGATCCCAGGCGAATTCGCTGGCTGTCGAATAACGGTTGGCAGGCTCGCGCTCCAGGGCCCGATAAATCACTTCCTGCAACTGCGGCGAGATCTCCGGATTGGCCTCGCGAGGCGGCACCGGATTGTTCAGCAGGCGGTCGTTCATGATCGCGAAGGGATTGGGGCCGGAAAACGGCGTCTTACCGGAAAGCATTTCGTACAGCATGACGCCGACGGCGTAAATATCGCTGCGGCCGTCGCCGCGCTTGCCCTTCACTTGTTCGGGCGAAATGTAATCGGGCGTCCCCATCACGTGCGACAGCTTCGCAAAGGTGAGCCGCCGCGAGCCCTCCTTGCCGGCGATACCGAAATCGATCAGCTTGATGTGGTCGTCCTTGTCCACCATGATGTTTTCCGGCTTCATGTCGCGGTGGACCACGCCGTTGTGGTGGATGTAGTCGAGGGCATCCAGAATCTCCACGGCCATTTTGACGGCGCGCTCCGGGGGGAATTGTTTCCGCTCGCGCAGGATGTGCCGGAGCAGCGTTCCGTCCAGCCATTCCATCACCATGTAGAGGCCGCTGCGGCGCTCGTCGCCGTAGACTTTCATGACGCCCGGATGGTCCAGCTTCTGTCCGATTTCGGCCTCACGCTGAAAGCGTTCAAACAGGACCACGTCGGCTTCCATTTCCGGATGGGGAATCTTGATGGCGACGGGATGGCCGCTGCGCATGTCAGTGGCCTTATAGATGGACGCCATGCCGCTGCGGGCAACCAACTTTTCGATGCGATAGTGGTCGAGGAGATCGCCCGGTTGTACCGATTTCATGAACGTAGCCGCACGGATTTCACCACGAGGCGGGCTGGCCGCGAGGGCGCGAACCGCTTATCGTAGTTTATACGGCCTTCCCCGGTACATGCCCACGCGCTCGACTTCTCGAACGCGGATCAGCAGAACGCTGATATTGTCGCTCCCGTCCCGGTCGTTCGCCAGGGCGATCAGGCGGCGCGCCGCGGCGTTCAGATCCGCACCCGGCCGTCCTGCAACGGCCGCCATTTCCGAGCCTTCCACGGAATTGTGCAGGCCGTCGGAACATAACAGCAGGACGTCGCCCGCCTCTATCTGATGCTCGCTCACGTCGGCGGCGGTAAAAGGATCCGCGCCCAGCGACCGCACCAGCACGTGCCTGGTATGGGACTCGGCGGCCTCGCTGGAGGAAAGAATCCCCAGCTTGGCTTGCTCGGCTGCCACCGTGTGATCCCGCGTCAGCAAAGCCGCGTGGCCGCCTCGAATCAGATAGCAGCGCGAATCGCCGGCGTGCGCAACGGCCAGCCGGTCGTGGCGCAGCACGCACGCCACCAGTGTCGTCGCCATGTTGCTGCCTCCGAGGCTTGTCTGGCGAGCGGTTTCGTAGACGCGGACGTTGGCCTCTTTTACCAGCCTCGCGAGCATGCCGGACATGGGTTCGCTGGCCGGAGCTTGGCGAAATCCGGCCTGCAATTGTTGGATGGCCGTCCGCGACGCGATCTCGCCATGATCGTGCCCGCCCACTCCATCGGCCAGCGCGAACAGCCAGCCGTGCGAGCGCGCTTCGTCGGGCGTGGCCGGCTCGACGGAGCCGGCGAAATCCTCGTTGTGATCGCGCAGTTTTCCGTCGTCGGACAATTGAACGAACTCTACGTCGAGCATGTCACCCACAGCAAGCGTGGCTGGCCACTATCCGTACAGGAACCGAGACTTAAAAAGCGGGCGGTCGCCTAGCGGGACCGCCCGAGCCCGATGATCGAATTGCCAGGGTGCGTTTAGGAGGCCGCACCCATTCCGCGCTCGCCCACCAGCGTCGTCCGGCCCCTGGACTTGCTGGAGCGCACGAAGTAAATCCCGCCATAGATGCCCCAGATCGCGGCGATGCCGAGGGCCAGCAGTGGCTCCTTGGCCGTACCGAAGCCCATGAAGGGACCGATCAGGTAGAACACCATGCACGCCAGGTTGGCCACGATTCCAAACAACGGAATGAGCCTGTGCTTGAGCATGCTGAAGTTGGGGTGAGTGGCCGCGTATCCCACCCAGCAGACCACGTTGCTCAACATGTATAGCAGGAAGGTCCCGAAGTTGGACGCTAGCGTGACCAGCAGGAGCGAATTGGGCATCGCCGCCATGCCGTCGTGCGTGGTATACCCGAAGCTCGACCAGAAGCCCTGCGGCAAGGCCTTGATGTCGGCGTCTTTGGGAGCGCTGGCATCGCCAAACGCAAGGGAGACCCCGAGGACCCCGATGATGGCAGAAATCGCCACCAGCACCCAGATGGCCCGGTGCGGCGTGAGGTTGCTGCCGTGCAGCATGCCGAAGTGCTCCGGCACTTCCTCGTCCTTGCCCATCGCGTAGGTCACGCGCGCGCCGGTGTTGATGCACGATAGAGTGGTTCCGATGATCGCCAGAAACACTGTGAACGCCTGAATCAACATGAAGGTCTTGCCGCCGCCGGGCCCGAAAACCGCATTGCCGACGACGATCATCAAGTCACCGATGGGCGCCGCCGAACCGGAGGCGCTCTGCATCGTATAGCCGCTGTTCAGCATGTAAATGGTGGCGAAATACTCGAACAGGTAACAGAACGCCCCCTGGATCAGCAAGGATGTAATCACCGCGATGGGGATGTGGCGCTTGGGATCCTTGGCTTCGCCGCCCAATGCGGTGCACGATTCGAATCCCACCAGAATCAGAATGGCGATGGTCGCCTGGACGAACATCCACCCGAAATTGTGCATGCCCACGACGGAGCCGGCGGTGGCGTGGCTCAGGAAATTCCCCTTGTCGTCCGCTGCGGGATAGTCGATCTTGAACGGAACCTGCTTTCCGGCCGCATCCAGCTTGGCTTTGGGCGTGCCGTCCGCCTCGCGCACGATCACGTCGGCAGGCTTTCCGTCCACCGTCTGAGTTTCGGTCGCGAACTCATAGGTATAGGCGCTGCCCGAGGTGGAGTCGAAATTCCACGCCACAGTTCCCGGAGGATGACTCGTGCGGTATCCAATCGCCATTACGGCGAAGACAATCAACGCCGAAATTTGAATGATGTTGATGGCGACGGCCACGGCCGTTGACCCGGTCACGCCGCGATAGGCGATATATCCGACCACGACCGCCGTCGCGATCGCAACCGCTCCCATGAAGGCCGGGCCAGGATTCGAGGCGCTCATGAAGCTGGGCCAGATCTGCCCGGCCAGGTAACCGCACAAAACGCCCATGACCGCGCACATCACACCTGGGTAAATCCAATAATAAAGGTGCGAGCCCCAGCCAATGATGAATTTCGCGAGCCGTGCGTACTGCCAATGTTTCTCGTGATTCAGAAACGATTGTTCGGCGAAGGTGTATGAGCTGCCGGGGCCTGGATACAACTTCGCGAGCTCCGCGTAAGATATGGCGGTGGCCAGGCACAACAGCAGCGCCAGGAAGATCCCGGCCCACATGGCGGGCGTAGTGTTGCCCGCGGTTGCCTGGATGAAGAAGGTGAGCCAAAGGAAGGCGCCCGGGGCGATCAGCGCCATCGCATTTGCGGTTAGGCCGGTTAAGCCTAACGTCGGTTTCATTGTGGGTGCATCGTTCTCCGCCATTTTTTCGATTCTCCTAAATATTGTTTGATCTTACCTTCCACTTTCGGAGTGGTTCGAATACAGCGCCCGGACCGTCGAGAGACACCAAACCTCAGCGCCTTGGCGGCGGAAGTTTCTCAATTTTTTCGTCTGGACACTGCGGCAGCAAGCGACGGGGCTTGGCTTGCGTTTACGTTTTCATGAAATATTCTAGCGGAGGGCGATCTTCTTCGCTAATAGATAATTTCGATTGATCCCATAGCGAACTTTCGCTTCCGCTTGGTGCCTTCTTCGGTGATACTGAACGCGGGGCACTGCCCGCCCGCAGGCCACGTTTGCCAAAAACATAAGAAACATAAAGGTTTGCGCATGCTGGACCTGCAGAAACTAAAGACTTTCCGGATGGTGGCCGCCACCAATAGCTTCACGCGGGCGGCGGCGGAACTGGGCTACTCGCAATCGAGCGTGACCACTCAAATCAAGGCTTTAGAGCGCGAATTAGGGGCTCCCCTGTTCGACCGATTTGCGAAAAAAGTCGCGCTGACCGAGGTCGGTCAAAAAACACTCGAATACGCGGGACGCCTGCTGGCGCTCGCGGATGAAACCAAAGCCGCTGTGCGGAAGCAGGGCAAGCCGGCCGGTCCGCTGAAGGTGAGCGCGCCCGAAGCGCTGCTGATTTACCGGCTTCCCGACCTTTTGCGCCAGTTTCAAATCGAATATCCGCTGGTGCATCTCGACCTCTCGTCGGGCGGCGATCCGCGCGCCCAGGCGAGCGCGGTCCTGGACGGCGCGGTGGACGTGGCGTTCGTGGCAGGAGAAGTGGTGCAATCTGACCGCCTCAACGTGGAGCACATCGCCGAAGAAGATATCTTGTTCGTCGTCGCTCCGCAACACTCTTTGGCGAAGGCCGAGGCGGTCACGTGGGATCATCTCTCGCGCGTGCAGGTCCTGCTCACGGGCCGCGGTTGCGGCTACCGCGCCGTGTTCGAGCAGGCCTTGGATCTCGCGCCCGTACGGCTTTCGGGGGCGCTCGAGCTGACCAGCATCGAAGCCGTCAAGCAGTGCGCCATCGCGGGGATGGGCGTCGCAGTGCTCCCGCGGACCGCGATCGTCCACGAGCTGGAACAAAGAAAGCTCGTGCCGGTGCGATGGACGGGCACCCCGCTGGTGGCCTACACGCAGATGGTACGCCACCGCGAACGCTGGATGACGCCGGCTCTCGAAGGCCTGTGGATGCTGGCCGAGAAATACTTCGGCGTCGCGATCATGCCCCCTCCCGCGCTGGCCGGCGCGCCGGGGTGAGAACTGGGACTGCCTACTCTGTCCCGAGCGGCGCTCGGCAACGATTCTTGCGCGCCCGGCCGGCGGCGAGTGGACAGAGCGGGCTGTCCCAGGTTTTCCGCAAGCGGTCTGGCGTCTCACCCGTGCGAAAAAATCCGCTTGGTCGCGTCGATCTTCATGAACAGCGCCGCCGCGATCAGGCACAGCGCGCACGTGATCAAAAACGGCGCGTTCCAGCCGTAGCCTCTCACTGCGTACGTCGCGACGGTTGCCGAGAGAGCCCCGCCGACATTGCCGAGCGTGTTCATCACCGCCGAAACTGACCCCGCGTAATCGCCGCCGATATCGAGCGGCACCGCCCAGGAGATTCCCACCGTCCACTCCAGCGCGAAAAACGCCAGGCAGTAAAACGCTACGGAAACCTTGGGATCGGAAGCCACAATCGCGGGGATGGTGGCCGCGCCGGAAACCGCGAATCCGGCGATCGCCACCCAGCGTCGCGCCAGGTTGACGTTGCCGGTCTTGCGCAGGACTTGATCTGAGAACCAGCCGCCCGCGAGATCGCCCAGCGTTCCCGCAAACAACGGCAGGCTCGCGTAAATCCCCATCTTGGCGAGCGTCATGCCGCGCGCGTCGTGCAGATAGGTGGGGAACCAGTCGTTGTACACGTTCAGATTGAAGTTGTAGCAGAAATACATCAGCGCCAGAATCCACAAGTTCCCGTGCCGCAGGATCTCCCGCCACGGAACCTTCGCCGACGATCGCTTGCGGATGCCGATCAGCGCGCGCTCAGCCTCGTTGACGCCGCGATGCTCCTCCGGGGTATCCCGATAGTAAAGGAACCACGTCGCCGCCCACGTCACGCCCAGAACGCCGAACGCCAGGAACGCCGCGCGCCATCCGTAGCGCATGATGATCAGCACCACGATGGGAGGCGTGAGCGCCGCTCCTAACCGCGATCCCGCGTGCGTAACGCCTTGGGCGAAGCCGCGCTCGGTGGGCCGCATCCAGCGCGAGAGCGATCGCGTGGCGATGGGAAACGCTCCCGCTTCGCCGACGCCGAAGAACACCTGGATGGTAAGCATCGAGACCGCGTTCCAGGCGAGCGCCGTAAATCCCGTGAACACGCTCCACCAGACGACAATTACCGACAATCCGCGACGCGCGCCGAACCGGTCTCCCAACCATCCGCCGGGAATCTGGAACAGCGCGTAGGCGAGGCGAAACCCGAACGTGATCCAGCCCATCATGACCAGGGAGATCTGCAGCTCGTCGCGAATTACGGGCCGCGCTACCGCCAGAATCTGGCGGTCCATGTAGGTGATCATGTAGGCGGCGACGGTCAACCCCAGCACCACGTGGCGCACGTGCGTCGGGCGTTGGGAGGGCCCGGGCGAATCGGAGATACCTGTTTTCGATGTGGTCGCGGGCTGCATTTTTGGTCGCGTCTGAGTGATGATACCATCCGCGAAGCGCCGCGAGGAGCCACGCGACGCGCCGCCTAAACTAACGACTTGATTCGAGCGGGCGCATTCGTCACGATCCCGTAGAGCACATCCGAATCCAGGTCCGCGCCGTTTGGCCAGCACACGATTCCCAACTCGCGGTTTACGCCGATTTTGCGGAACTCATCGGGGTCGCGAAGCGGCGCGAACACGCCTTCGAACTTCACCAGGCGATCGAGTGCTATTACACCCTCGACGCCATCCTCAAAGCGGACGCGGAATTGATAGGGATTCAGGGCCTCAACGTAGGTCACGTCTTTCCACATGTCGTCACTCCAACGGCGTCACGGTGCTGAGTGATGATATCATTGCGCCACTCCCCACCGGGTGATCCCGACAATCGCGTATGACATAATGATCAAGTTTCCCGAGGAGATTCATAATGGCCAAATCCAAAAACAGCCGCCGCGGATTCCTGCGTGGCGCGGCCACTGCCGCGGGCGTCGCGGGATTGACCGGCGCGCCCATCGCGCTTGCCCAGCAAGCCGCTCTGAAGCCGGAGACCACCGGCTCGGCTCCGGAAGTGACCTCCAACCAGCGTCCCGGTTCCGACTTCATGGTGGACGTGATCAAAACGCTGGGCTTCGAATACGTCGCTGCGAATCCGGGATCGAGCTTCCGCGGCGTTCAGGAATCCATCATCACTTACGGCGGCAACAAGAGCCCCGAGTGGCTCACCTGCTGCCACGAGGAATCCTCCGCCGCCATGGCGCACGGCTACTTCAAGATCGAAGGCAAGCCCATGATGATCATGGCGCACGGAACCGTCGGGCTGCAGCACGCTTCCATGGCGATCTACAACGCGTGGTGCGACCGCGTGCCCGTCTACATCGTGCTCGGCAATATTCTGGACATCAATTACCGCCGCGGCAACGCCGAGTGGGTCCACAGCGTGCAGGATGCCGCCGCGATGGTGCGCGATTACATCAAATGGGACGACACGCCGGTAACGCTGCAGCACTTCGCGGAATCGGCTGTGCGCGCATACAAGATCGCGATGACGCCGCCGTTTGAGCCGGTGGCGATCGTGGCCGACGGCACACTCCAGGAAGAACCCATCGCGGAAAAGAACCTGCGCATCCCCAAGCTGGTCATGAGCGCGCCGCCGCAGGGCGAAATCGCCGCCGTGAAGCAGGCCGCGAAAATGCTGGTGGACGCGGAGAATCCCGTGATTGTGGCCGGACGCGTGGCACGCACTCCCAAGGGCGTCGATCTACTAGTGGAGTTGGCTGAAACTTTGCAAGCGCCGGTGATGGATCAACGCCTGCGCATGAATTTCCCGACGCGGCATCCCCTGGCGGGCCGCCCCAGCCTGACGAACGCGGATGTGATCCTGAGCCTGGAGACGCAGGACCTGTGGAGTTCGCTCAACTCGCAGACGGGTCTGAACAAGTTCGGCATGGAATTCCACCGGACTGCGAACGGGAAGCTGATCGATATCTCCGCCGTGGAACTGAATTACCGCTCGAATTACCAGGATTTTGGGCATTATCTGGAGCCCGCGCTGTCCATTACCGGCGACGTGGAAGCGACGCTGCCGTCGCTGATCGAGGAAGTGAAGAAGCTTCTGACAGCGGATCGCAAGCGGGCGCTCGCTGAGCGCGGCGCGAAGGTCATGGAAGCCAACCGTAAGGCTCGCGAGCGGGATCGCGAGCTGGCGACGCTTGGGTGGGACGCGAGCCCCATCAGCACGGCGCGGCTTTCGGCCGAGCTGTGGGCGCAGGTCAAGAACGAGGACTGGTCGCTGGTTTCCACCGACAATTTCCAGAGCGCGTGGCCGGGCCGCTTGTGGGATTTCACGAAGCACTATCAATACATCGGCGGGCAGGGCGGCGCGGGAATCGGCTACGGAGCTCCCGCGGCGGTCGGCGCGGCGCTCGCCAATCGCAAATACGGACGCCTGACGGTGAACATCCAATGCGACGGCGATCTGAACTACGCGCCGGGCGTAATGTGGACCGCGGCGCATCACCGCATTCCCATGCTCAGCGTGATGCACAACAACCGCGCCTACCATCAGGAGCGCATGTACCTGCAGATGATGGGCAACAAATTCGACCGCGGCCTGGGCCATTCCGACATCGGCACGGCGCTCAACGATCCCTTCATCGACTACGCGTCTATCGCCAAGGGGTATGGCTGGTACGCCGAAGGGCCCATCAACGATCCCAAGGATCTGGGACCGGCGCTCGCGCGCGCGATCGCTCGCGTGAAGGCGGGCCAGCCCGCGCTGCTCGATACCGTGACGCAGCCGCGTTAGAAGGATTGACTTCATGAAGACGATCCTGATCCTTCTGACGTTCTTCGTTTTTGTGTTTTTCAGTGTGCCCGCAAGCGCGCAGCTCAAGCCCGGTAATGCCGAAAATGGCAAGCGCCTGTTCATGTTCAACGCCTGCTATCAGTGCCACGGAACCGTGGGACAGGGCGGAGCCGCGGGCGCGCGTCTGGCGCAGACCAAGCTGACGCTGCCCGGGTTCATCGCGTTCGTTCGCAATCCTCCGCCCAGCAACATGCCCCCGTACCGGGCCAAGATCATGTCCGATCAGGAGCTTGCCGACGTGTACGCGCTGATTCAGACGTTCCCGGCGCCGCTGAATCCGGCGAATATTCCGCTGCTGAAAGAGTAGACGGGGCGCGGGAGAGATCAATCGAGCAGGCCACGGATCACGATCGCCGGATGAAACGCGGTCGCATTGCTTAAATCCTCCACCTGATGCCGGCACGATGTTCCAACGGCGGCCAGCACGTCGCCCGGTTGCATCGCCTTCGCGGCGGGGAGCAGCTTGCGATTGGCGAGCGCCACGGAAATATCGTAATGCTCCGCCGAGTATCCGAACGATCCCGCCATGCCGCAGCAGCCGGCGTCGAGATCCACCACCGCCGCGCCCGGAATCTTCGCGAGCAACGCCACCGACACCTGCAGCATCCCCATGGACTTCTGATGACAGTGCCCGTGCAGCAGGATCTTCTTCGGTCCCGCGCGTAGCACCAGGTCGAGCGACGCCGCGAATTCGTCGAACAGCATCGCCGCCGCGGCCACCGCTTGCGCTTTCTTCCGCTGCTCGCCGCGCAAGAGAGAGGGAGCGTCTTCCTTGACCGCCGATAAACAGCTCGGTTCCAGAAACAGAATCTTTTCGCCGCGTTCGGCGATCGGAAAAAGTCCCTCGGCTACCTTCGCCGAGGTTTCGCGCGCTTCTTTCAACAGGCCCTTGGAGATCAACGGACGCCCGCAGCAGCCGGGACGGACGATATCCACGCGGCATCCTCCGCGCTCCAACACTTCGGTGGCGGCGATGCCGATCTCCGGATCGTAATGATTAGTGAAGGTGTCATTGAAGAGAGTGACCGTTCGTGCACTGGTGGCGTTCCCCGTGCGAGCGGCGGCCCACTTCCCGAACGTGTCTCGACGCCACATGGGTAAGCTGCGCCGCGCGTCTACTCCCAGCAGTTTTTTATTGATCCGGCTCCCCGCCACCCAGTTCGAAAGCGGCGCGAACGCGCTTCCCAAGCCCGCAAGTTTCGCGATCCCGCCCAGCGCCTTCGCCTGCAGCGGCGTCCCATGCGCCTCGTGATAGTGCGCCAGGAATTCGCTTTTATAGCGAGCCATGTCCACATTCACCGGACATTCAGCCTTGCACGCGCGGCACTCCAGACAAAGATCGAGGACTTTGTAAACGTCTTCATCGGCTAAACCCGCTTCGTTCAACTGGCCCGACATTGCCAGCCGCAAAATATTCGCGCGGCCGCGCGTCGTGTCAGATTCCTCGCGCGTGGCCATATACGACGGGCACATCGTTCCAGTGAGCTTCTTGCGACACGCGCCGACGCCGCTGCACATCTCGACCGCCTCGGCGAATCCTCCGTACTCGGAATAATCGAAATAGGTGGCGGCGAGATTGGTGGCGCGATAACTCGTCCCATAGCGCAGATTTTCAGTCAGCGGCGGCGCGTCCACGATCTTGCCGGGATTCAGAATGCCGAGCGGGTCGAACGTGCGCT
Source organism: Bryobacteraceae bacterium (assembly GCA_035934795.1). Lineage (GTDB taxonomy): Bacteria > Acidobacteriota > Terriglobia > Bryobacterales > Bryobacteraceae > Palsa-187. The sequence continues at coordinate 34,185 of DASYXM010000034.1, forward strand.
TGATCTCCCGGAACGCTTCGTACAGTGTGTCGCCGAACATTTTGCGCATGAACGGACTGCGCACCAGGCCGTCGCCATGCTCGCCCGATAGCGCGCCGCCATATTCCAGCACCAGGTCCGCCACCTGATTCGCGATCGCTTCGAACGTGCGCACGCCGTCCTCGGTTTTCAAATTGATCACCGGCCGCACGTGCAGGCATCCCACTGAAGCATGAGCGTAAACACCTGCCGTGGTCTTGTGGCTCGCGACGATCGCTAGAAATTTGCCGATATATTCGCTGAGTCTTTCGGGCGCGACGGCAGTGTCTTCGACAAACGAGATCGATTTCGCGCCCTCCTTCATGGCCATCGAAAGTCCCAAGGCCGATTCCCGCAGGCTCCAGATGCGAGGTTGCACTGCCGGGTCGAGTTCCGTGTGGTAGTGATATCCGAACTGCCTGCCCCGCAAATCTTTTTCCAGAGCCTCTAATCGCGCTGGCAAGTCCTCTTTGCGATCGGCGTAGAATTCCACGCACAATGTGGCCGCCGGATCGCCCTTGACGATGGCACCGCGGATCTTATCGAGCGCGAGGTTCTGGCGCGTGTTATCGAGGATCGCTCTGTCCATCACCTCCACGGCCGACGGCTTGTGCGCGAGGATCGCCGGCGCGGCCGAAAGCGCTTCGAGCAAATCCGAGAAGCAGATCACCATCACGGCCTTAGCCTTCGGCAGCGGAACCAAACGAAGCTTCGCTTCGAGCACGACGCCCAGCGTCCCTTCCGAACCCACCATCATCTTCGCGAGGTTCACGGGCTTCGCCGGATCGGTGAATTCGTCGAGGTTGTAACCGCCCACGCGCCGCAGAATCTTCGGATAGCGGCGTGCGATTTCGTCCGTGTGCCGGCGGCTCAGATTGAGCACGGTGCGATAGCATTTGGCTTCCATGGAATCGCCCGTGGGGACGTGATCGCGCGGCAGGTCGCGAAAATGGACGATGCTGCCGTCGGAAAGCAGCACGGTCTGTTCCAGCACGTGATCGATCGTCTTGCCGTACAGCACGCTGCGCGCGCCGCAGGAATTGTTGGCCATCATCCCGCCGACGGTGGCTCGGCTGGCCGTCGAAATATCGGGCGCGAAGCGCAGTCCCAGCGGCGCCAGTTGCGCGTTCAGTTCGTCGAGCACGATGCCCGGCTCGACGCGCGCCCAGCGCTCCGCGGCGTTCACTTCGAGCAGTCGATGGTAATACTTTGACGTGTCGACAAGCAGTCCAGCGCCGATCGATTGGCCGGCCTGCGCCGTGCCGCCGCCGCGCATCGTGATGGGGCAGTGCAACCGGCGGCAGATTCCGACGATCTTTACGATATCCTCGCGGGTTTTTGGAATCGCCACGCCCAGCGGCCGGATCTGATACACGCTCGCGTCCGTGGAATAGAGCGCGCGTGAAACCGTGTCGAAACGCACTTCGCCTTCGAGGAAACTTTCCAGTTCGCGGCGCAGCGCGTCCACGTCCACCAGGCTCGCGCTCGCCTGCGGAACCGGCGTGCCGGCGGCGACCTGCACCAGATTCACGTCGTCGACTCCCGAATCTGTGCTAAGCCCTCGCGCAACGTGGCAACCTCGGAAATCCTGGTGGAAGAAGCAGCGGGAGCGGGCACCACCCCGAGAATAACAAAGCCGAATTGGAGGGACAACTTTCGCTGAGGCCCTTCGCTGATGCAGAAACGTGTCCGGCCGCCGGCCGTCAACTTAACTTCCCGCGTACCCGATCGCTGAGCGCTTTCCCATCGACGCGCTTGCCAGCGAGTTTCGCCTGCGCGGCCTTCATCACGACGCCCATCTGCTTCAGCGCAGTCACTCCGGTTTCGGACAGGGCCGCCGCGATCGCCGCGTCGATTTCCGCCTCGGTCGGCGCGGCCGGCATGTAGGATTCGATCAGCTTCAGCTCGGCTTCTTCGCGATCGGCCAGCTCCGGACGATTGCCTTTGCGGAACATGTCGGCAGCCTCACGCCGCTGCTTGATCAGCGTGTTCAGCAGTTGCAGCTCGGTGGCCTCATCGAGCGGCTTCATGCTGTCGATTTGGTGCTTCTGCAGCGCCGCTTTGATCATGCGCAGCGCGTCCAGCCGCGCCTCCTCGCGGCCCTTCATGGCGGCGACCATGTCTTTCTGAATCTGGTCGAGCAGAGGCATGCCGATTTATTTTCCCAGCCGGCTCGGCCCCTCGGTCAGTGTCTGTACTTTGTACAGCCCTTCGCGGGCCGCGATGTATAGCGTGTGCTTGCCCGGTCCGCCGAACGCCAGGTTCGCGGGCTGGCGCGGCACTTTGATGGTCCCCAGATACTGCCCGTTCTTGTCGAACACCTGCACGCCCGTCGTGCTGGTGAAATATAGCCGCCCCGCGCGATCGATCGCCAGGCCGTCGGCGCCGCTATCCTGGCCGGGTTTCACATTTTGGATTTTCGCGAACGGCCGCTTGTTCTTCACTGTCCCATCCTTCTGGACGTCGAAGGCGAACGTGGTGTCGCCTACCGTGTCGTCGACGATCAGCGTCTTGCCGTCGTTGGTCAGCGTGATGCCGTTCGGCCGCGTGATCGTGTCGTCCAGCGCGATCGGATCCTTTGCGCCCGGTGGCAAATAATAGGTGTGCACCTTGCGGCTCGGAATAATGGGGCGCGGGCCGGGATCCGTAAAATAGATGCCGCCCCTGGCGTCCAGGATCAAATCGTTCGGAGCGTAAATCGGGTGCGCGCTGCTGTCCTCCGTCAGCGTCGTCGCCTTGCCGTCGGCGCTCACCTTGCTGATGCGCCGGCCGTCCCCTTCCGCGCCGTAAAGCGAGCCGTCGCGGCCCAGCGCTAGACCGTTCATGCCGTGGGTGTGCTCGCGAAAAACGGAAATCTTGCCGCTTGGATCCATGCGCCAGGTCTTGTCGGCGGTTTGGAGATCGGAAAAGTATAGAGTTCCGCCCGCCGTCGCCACCGGTCCCTCGGTGAAAACGAACCCTTCCTGGATCAGCTCGACCTTGGCGTCCGGAGCGAGCACGCCGGGGATGCCCTGCGCGAACGCGAGGGCGGGAATGGCCAGCAACGTAACGATGCGAATGTTCATAGGAGCCTCAACTACGCGATTATACGCGGATTTCCGCGCCGCAATGTTATCCGGATGTTATTCTGAAATTTCATTCCGGGATTTCGCCCTGAGTTCATCGGACAAATTGAGCGCCATGCACATCAAGAAGCAGCGTCTGCTGACCGCCGGCCCTACGCCTCTCTATCCGAAGGCGCTGCAGGCGATGCTGGGCGCCGATCTGCACCATCGCACGCGGGATTTCCGCGACGTGGTCCTGTCCGTGCTCGCGGGCCTGAAGGCCCTGCTCGGCACCGCGAACGACGTTTTGATTCTGACCGCCTCCGGCACCGGCGCCATGGAAGCCGCCGTGACGAATTGTTTTTCGCCCGGCGACCGCGTGATCGTCTGCTCGGCTGGAAAATTCGGCGAGCGCTGGGTGGAGATCGCCAAGGCTTATGGGCTCGACGTTGTGTTGTTGAGCGCACCGTACGGAAGATCGGTGGAAGCAGAAGCCGTGGAGAAAGCCCTCGGGGAGAATCCGGATGTCAAAGGCGTGTTCGTGCAGGCGTCGGAGAGCTCGACGGGCGCTGCTCACGACGTGCAGGCGATGGGCCACGCAATCGAACGTGCAGCGCCACAGGCGCTCTTCGTCGTCGACGCGATCACCGGCCTCGGCACCATGCCGCTCGATATCGACGGCTGGGGGCTCGACCTGGTCGTCGGCGGATCCCAAAAAGCGTTCATGATTCCGCCCGGTCTCGCGTTCTTATCCGTGAGTCCCAAGGCGTGGGCGCGCATGGAAACGGCCGCGCTTCCGCGCTACTACTTCGATCTGCGCCGCGAAAAAAAGAACGCGCTGAAAGGCGAATCGTCCTGGACGCCCGCGACCTCGCTGATGCTGGGGCTTGCCGAAGTGCTGAAGTACCTGCAGACGTTCGGGCCGGGCAAACAGGGCTTCGATAAATTGGTCGAAAATGCCCGGCACCTGGCCGCCGCAACTCGCGCGGCCTGCGTCACTCTCGGACTCGAGCTGTTCGCACCCGATCGTCCCAGTTCTGCCGTCACTGCGGTCGTTGCGCCTCCGGGCCTCGATTCCAGCGTCATCGTGAAGGAGTTCCGCGAGCGTTTCGGCTCCATCGTCAACGACGGCCAGGCCGAGATGAAGGGGCGGATTTTCCGCATCGCGCACTTGGGCTATTTCGACGTCGTCGATCTGTTCGGCATCGTCGCGCAGCTCGAAGTGATTCTGGACGCCAATGGATTTCCGGTGAAGCTCGGGTCCGGTGTCGCAACCGTACAGAAATATTACGCGGAGCACGCCCCGGTACCGGATAAAGTAACTTCCAAGAAGCAGCCGGTGACCGCGTAATTTCGTCCTTCGGAATTTCGCGAACAGCGGCTTTCTCCGGGATCAAAAAATCCAGATCTGACCCTCGACCGGCAGGTGCGGCTTGCAGCTGCCGTCCTCGAGACCTCGCTGGACTTCGCTTGCGGAAGTGAAGCGCTGAAACAAGGGAAGCGCGTAACGAGTGAGATCTTCGACGACCGCCGCGCCGAAAGCCTCTTCGTCGCCACCGGCTCGGAAGAAATAGCCCTGTTCTTGAAGATCCGCCCAATTCTTCGAAAGCTTTGGCAGACGGAGCACCACCGCCGGCTTCGCCCCTAGGGTTATCTTCAAAAAGAACCTCGTCTCGACGCGGCTGGTTAACCCCGTTTGTAAGTGCAGGGTCTGGGGAAATTCGCCCGCGCGTCGCCATTCGTCGCCATCTCGCGTGAAGCCAAGAGGCGCCAGCACGGCCGTCAGACGCTCATGGATCTTTGCGCTGAGTTGTACTGGATCAATTTCCGCGGGCTCATCCGCTGGCTTGGGTTCCCATTTTCGGTGCGCTCCTACGTCGTTAGCGAATCCAGTAGCCACGAGCAGATCCCGCCAGTCCGTTTGGGCGAGCTTCACCGCGCTTTCCAGCATCTCGAGTTCGCCATCGCTGAATTTGAGCGCGGCGAAGCGGACGCGCTCCGCCTCATACATGTCTTGCCTCCTCGAGTACAAGTTATTGCCGCATCGTTCGTAGAGGAGAGACTTTGCATGTTCGCGATATTCTGGATGAAACAGAATGTCAACCCGCCGGATCGTTTCCGGGCTCAGCTCGGGACCGGGAGCGCCCTTTGACGAATCCGCCATGACTCATTATCGGCGGACGGGCAGATTCGCAACAGGCCGGCGATGGGACAGGGAGCGTTCATTCCGAATGGCTGGCTAAGCGTTACGATAGTGGAAGCCTCATCTGCCTACCGGGGAAACGGCGCAACGCCCGGCAATGAACCTGGTTGAGCGGCGGAGTTGATGCCGAACGCCAGAAACACGATAGCTCCAATTTCACAATGAAGACTTTCGGGAAATATCTTTTCATCGTCCTGGCAGGTTGCGCGATCGGCTCGGTGGCCATGGGTCTGGACGCCGGCTATCGATTCGTCCCTCAAAGATTCATTTGGAGAGCCCTCGGGGTTCGGGAACGAGCCACGGGCCAGGTCTGGCCGGTCCTCGAAAAAGCCGGCGCGCTCAAGCCCGTGCGAATCGAAGTCGAACGCGGCCTCAATCTGCTTCTCGATCCCAGGGATTTCGTTTCCCGGGAAATCTTGATCGCAGGCGTTTGGCAACCGCAGGTGTGGCAGTCGATCTCGCGCGGGCTTTCCAGTGGGGCGGTATTTCTCGATGTCGGAGCGCACATCGGATATGACAGCCTCAAGGCCAGTCCGGGAGTCGGCCAGAGCGGGAAAGTGATCTCCTTCGAACCGAACCCCGGCACGCTGGTGCAACTCCGCGCGAATATCGCGGCCAGCCGCGCTACCAACGTGATCGTGGAGCCAATTGCTTGCGCCGACGCGGAGCGAACGCTGATGTTGTACGATGCCACGGCTGAAGGAAACAGCGGGGCCTCCTCACTTTCCCTGGCGAACGCCGATCACGCGAAGAAGGGGGCGTTGCCGTCGTATACGGTAAGAGGGCGGCCTATTGATAACGTCGTCCGTGAACTCGGTTTGGGCCGCGTGGATGTCGTCAAAATCGATGTCGAGGGCGCCGAGTATCTTGTCCTCCGTGGGATGCGGGAGACGCTGAAGCGTTTTCATCCAAAAATGGTGCTGGAAGTTGACGGCAAGTCACTCGCCAACATGGGAGCCACGGTCGAGGAAGTGGTCTCCCTGATGACGGAGTTCGGATACGGTCCGGGGAAACAACTGGACGATGAGGATTGGGAATGGACCGTCAAGCAATAGTCTGGCCACGATAAGGCAGACGTGGAGAGATTCCGGAGCGACCCGGAACCGCCGCTACGTCTTCGCCTTCTTCACTTCTTCCACCAGCGCCGGAACCACTTCGAACAAGTCGCCGACGATGCCGTAATCGGCTACCTCGAAAATCGGCGCGTTGGCGTCCTTGTTGATCGCAACGATGGTCTTCGATCCCTTCATGCCCACCAGGTGTTGGATGGCCCCGGAAATTCCCACCGCCACGTACATCTTCGGCGCGACGGTTTGCCCCGAGCTGCCGACCTGCCGCTCCATCGGCAGCCACCCGGCGTCGCAGATGGGACGCGACGCGGCCAGTTCCGCTCCCAGTGATTTGGCGAGCTCTTCCACCACGCGGATGTTCGATTCTTCCTTGATCCCGCGGCCCACCGAGACGATGATCTCGGCCGCCGTCAGGTCAACCGCGCGCGCGGCCTCGCGGAACGGAGCTTCCGCTTGCTGGCGAATCTGCGCGGCATCGATCTGCGGAGCGAACAGTTCCACGGCGGCCGTCCCCGCCTCCAGCGAATCTCCCCTCCACGCGCCCGCCTGCAGCGACACAAAGTCCCTATCCGCGAGGTCCGTCCGGATTTCGCCATTTAGCTTGCCTTGAAACAATTGGCGCACAAGCACCAGGTCGTGCCCTTCCATGCGTGCGGCGATCACGTCGCTCACGAGCACCCTGCTGAACCGCGTCGCGAGCTTGGGTGCGAAATCCCGCGTCCGATACGTGTGCGGAAAAAGCGTCAGCGCCGCATGCGATTTTCGAATCAATTGTTCGAGAGCGATGGTATAGCCGTCGGCTGTGTATGTATCGACCAAATCGTGCTCGACCGCCCACACCTTCGACGCCTTCTTCGTCGACGCTTCGGCCGCGAGCGCACCGATGCCCTTGCCGATCACCGCCGCTTCCACCTGCGTCCCTAGCAAAGCCGCCAGTTGTTGCGCGGCTGCGAAAGTCTCCCACGACATCCGGTGAAACTGGCCATTCTGTTGTTCAAGGATCGCGAGCACGCTCATAGCACGCGCGCCTCGAATTTGAGCTTCTCAATGAGCTGTGCGGCGGCCGTCTTCGCGTCTCCCTCGAATATCTGCGTCTGCTTCTGCTTCTGCGGCGCGTAGATCCGTGCGATTCCCGCGACCGGCGCAGGCGCGCCTCCCAGATCCGCAAGCGTCACACGCCGGACTTCCTTGGTCCTGGATTTCTTGATCCCCATCAGCGTGGCGTAACGCAACTTGTTCAGGCCGCTCTGAATCGTCAGAACCGCAGGTAAAGGCATCCCGATGTGCTGGAACCAGCCGTCTTCCAGTTCCCGCTTCACGCGGATGCGCGCGCCGTCCACTTCCACTTGCATGATGATGGTGGAGTGCGGCACGCCCAGCAGTTCTGCCATCACGACGCCGGTTTGCCCGGAACCCATATCGTCCGATTGCAAACCCGTCAGAATCAGGTCGGGATTCTCGGGACGCACGGCCTCCGCGAGCATTTTTGCGATGCCCGGCGTATCGAGTTTGTCCAGCTCTCCGGTCTCGATGTGGATCGCCCGGTCGGCGCCCTTGGCGAGCGCTTCGCGAATGGTCTGCGCCGCGCGCTCCGGTCCCGCGCACAGCACGATCACTTCGCCGCCGTGCTTTTCTCTTAACTGCAGCGCCTCTTCCAGAGCGTACGCGTCCGGCTCGTTGATCTCGAAGCTCAGCCCGTCTTCGTCGATCCACAATCCCGAGGCGGCGACGCGCAGCGGTGAATCGCGCAGCGGAACTTGCTTGATCGCAACGATAATCTTCATCGTTAGAAACTCGGCTTGCGGAACAGCAGGCACCCGTTGGTGCCGCCGAAGCCGAAGGAATTCGACAGCGCGTAGTCGATCTTCATGGGCCGCGCGCAATGTGGGACGTAATCCAGGTCGCAGTCCCGATCGGGGACGTCGTGGTTGATCGTCGGCGGCGCGATTTGATCGCGAATCGCGAGCACGGTAATGCCCGCTTCCAGACCTCCGGCCCCGCCGAGCAAATGCCCGGTCATCGACTTGGTAGAGCTGACCGCCAGCTTATGCGCATGCTCGCCGAACACGCGTTTGATCGCGAGCGTCTCGATGTGATCGCCCACCGGCGTCGAAGTCCCATGGGCGTTGATGTAGTCCACCTGATGCGGCTCGATCCCCGCGTCACGCAGGCAATTGCGCATCACTCGAAACGCTCCGTCGCCGTCTTCGGAAGGCGAGGTGATGTGGTAGGCGTCGCTGGACATACCGTAGCCCACAATCTCGGCGAGAATCGGCGCGTTTCGACAACGCGCGTGCTCCAGTTCCTCCAGAATGACGATGCCCGCGCCCTCGCCCACCACGAACCCGTCGCGGTCCTTGTCCCACGGGCGGCAGGCGTGCCGCGGATCGTTGTTGCGCTGCGAAAGCGCGCGCATGGCCGCGAATCCGCCGATGCCCATGGGCGTTACGGCCGCTTCGGCGCCGCCGCAGATCATCACGTCGGCGTCGTTATGCTGGATCAGCCGGTAGCTGTCGCCGATGGAATGCGCGCTGGTGGTGCAGGCCGTCGCCGTCGCCGAATTCGGTCCCTTCGCCCCGGTGCGGATCGAAACGTGGCCGGACGCCAGGTTGATAATGGTGGCGGGAATGAAAAACGGGGAGATGCGCGACGGCCCTTTTTCGAGCAGGATCTTGTGCTCGCGCTCGATCACTTCGAATCCGCCGATACCACTGCCGATGTAAACGCCCGTGCGGTCCGCTTCCTCCGGGTTCGTCACCTCGAATCCCGAGGCCTCCATCGCGAAATCCGCCGCCGCGATGGCGAACTGGATAAAACGTCCCATCTTCTTGATCTCTTTTTTCTCGATGTACCGTCCCGGATCGAAACCTTTCACTTCGCCCGCAATGCGGCAACTGAAATCGGTGGGATCGAACGAAGTGATGGTCTCAATGCCATTGATGCCCCTGCGGATAGCCTCCCACACGGGTTCCGTGCCGATGCCGACCGAGGTCACCAGACCGACACCTGTAACGACGACTCTTCGTTGCAAGCGGGACTCCAGAAATTGCGATGAACTGCCGGGCAAGCTACTTCTTCTTGGACTCGATGTAGTCGATAGCGTTCTTGACCGTCGCGATTTTCTCCGCGTCTTCGTCGGGAATATCGAGGTCGAACGCCTCCTCGAACGCCATCACCAGCTCCACGATGTCCAGCGAATCGGCGCCCAGATCGTCGACAAAACTCGCCGTGGGATCGACCTGCGCCTCGTCCACGCCAAGCTGTTCGACGATGATTTGTTTGACCTTCTGCTCAACGGTCATGAATCCTCCCGTTTCTACTCGAAACTCCTGATTCTATCCATGTATGGCAGCGAGAAGCAAGTTCCCAGCCTGTGGGATAGTGGGTTGGTTTGACGCAGGAGCGGTCGAGAAGTTCATCGCGTGATGCACACATGGGAGAAGGTTCGCGGGTGTGCGAATCGCAAACGCTTGTTTTCGCGGCAGAAATATTTTTTCCATTGAGGTCACCCAGCGGTTTGCCAGCCTTTGCGCGCGCGCGCCTCCAAGCGCCCTAAAATCAATGCGATCGAGGTTTGAAAAATCACAACGCGTTTGCGGAGGCGTAGCGCGATTTTCGGGGCCTTCCCCACCCCAAACTACCTGTTTTTTAAAATGCCCTCCAGGGCCATTTGCGGGCCCGTGGCGCGCTTGCGCGGTTTTGCGATCGGTCTTGTTTCGGCTTGGTCCAATTTCGGGCCGCGAAAGTGATCTAGCGGAGAGGGCTCTCCCTCAAACTCGACCCGCTACCGCCTCCGGCGTCCGGCCCCTTTTATTTCAGACGGGCGTCGCAGTCCTCCTTCGACCCGCAGGGCTTCCACTCCGCCGCCCGCCGCTTCGCCGCCTCCACTTGCGATGCGTTCATGCGCGCTCCCAGGCGGTCGAGAGCTTTCCGCGCATCGGTATCGCCACCAGCCGCCGCCAGGGTCATCCACTTATAGGCTTCGCCGTCGTTATCCACGCGGTCGCGCGCCACACCCCGGCCCGTCGCGTACATCCCTCCCAGGTTGAATTGTGCGTCGCGATCGCCTCGCTCCGCCGCCGACCGGTACCACCGCACGGCCTCTTCGAAATCCTGCGCGACGCCCTGCCCTTCGGCGTACATCACGCCCAGATTGTAGGCCGCTTCCGGCGCGCCCTGATCAGCGGCTTTGCGGTACCACTGGGCCGCTTCCGCCAAATCCTGGGGGACTCCCTGGCCGCTCGCGTACATCACACCCAGGTTGAACTGCGCGCCCGCGTGGCCCTGACCGGCCGCGTCGCGATACCACCGCGCGGCTTCCTTGCGATCCTGCGCAACCCCAAGTCCAGCGTCATAAAGCCCCGCCAGGTTGAATTCGGCCTCGGAAATCCCGCGCTGCTCGGCGGCCAGCCGGTACAGCCGCGCGGCTTCCGCATAATTCTTCTCGACGCCGAGTCCATTGGCGTACATCACGCCCAGGTTGAATTCCGCGTCGGGCATTTTCAACTCCGCGGTGATCTTGTACCAGCGCGCGGCTTCCTTGTAATCCTGCGCGACGCCCAAGCCGCCGTCGTACATCACGCCCATGTAGAATTGCGACTCCGGCAATCCCTGGGCTGCCGCGGCGCGGAACCAGCGCAGCGCTTCGGGATAATTCCGCGGAATATCCTCGCCCTCGAAATACAGCGCCGCGAGCGCATGCTGCGCCTCCGGCATTCCCTGTTCGGCGGCCAGTTTGTAATAGCGCTCGGCTTCCTTGCCGTCCGGCGCCGCCCCGCCCAAGCCCAGCCGGTAATCTTCTCCCAGTGAATATTGCGCGCCGCGGTCGCCTGCCGTCGCTTTCTTCTTCAGCTCTTCAAGGCTCGCGTTGGTGTTCTGCGCGAGCAGCGTGGGCAGCATCACAATCCCTAAAATAAAGGGAAATCGGGTCACCTATGCCAATGTAGCAGGAGACAGAAGTCAGGAGACAGAAGCCTCCGATAGTGCGCTAAATTTTAGCGGACTACCGAGCCTCCCGCGTATGTAAAGCACGCCTTGAGTCATCCCGATCCCGCTTGGCGGGACGAGGGGGGTCTGCTGTTCCTCTCCGTGTGACGCAGCGCTATTCGCCTCTTCCTACCCCTTCTTCGGCCAAATCACGCCCTGATCTTTCTTCGTCACGGGAGCCATGCCCTTATACACGAACTTCTGCACGCGCTGGCCGCGATAAGTCTCGGTGGTGTAGATGTTGCCCTTGGAATCCGTCGTGATGCTGTGGACTGCGTAGAACTGGCCCGGCTGCCGGCCGCCGTCGCCGAACATGGTGAGGATCTCCATGGTGTCGCGCTGGATGATGTAGATATGTTCGTTCGCTCCATCGACCAGGTAGATGAACTTCTGGTCCTTGTCCTTGGAGAACGCGATGTCCCACACCGATCCGTCGCCGCGCGTATTCTTGGCGACGATCACTTCCTTGACGAAGGTCCCGTCCGGTTTGAAAACCTGGATGCGGTCGTTCGAGCGGTCGCACACGTACAGCAGGCCGTCGTTGGAGAGCTCGGCGCAATGCACCGGGTTGCGGAACTGCTGCGCGGGCGGCTGGGAGGCGTCGTACGGACCCAGGTCCTTGTCGTCGGGCTTGTTGCCGTAGGCGCCCCAGTGGCGCTTGTATTTGCCGGTGTCGGCGTCGAACACGATGACGCGGTGATTGCCGTAGCCGTCGGCGACGTATAGCTCGTTGGTCTTCGGATCGATGGTCAGCTTGGCCGGGCCTTTCAGGTTGGCGATATCGTTACTGCCCTTGCTCTGATCCGGCTTGCCGATCTGCATCAGGAATTTGCCGTCCTGCGTGAACTTCAGGATCTCGTTGTCCTTGAAGCGGCCGGCTGTATTTCCGGCCTCCGCGGCGACGCCCTTCTCGGCGGGCGGGGCTTGCGGGCCGCGGCCGTTGCCGCCGATCCACACGTTGCCTTTGAAATCCACCGTGATGCCGTGGTTCGAATCCGGCCAATCGTAGCCCGGCCCGGGACCGCCCCAGTGCCCGATAAGATTCCCCTCCTGATCGAATTCAAGAATGGGAGGCGCCGGCGTGCAGCATTCCGCGGCGGGCGTCGGCTTTGCGATTTGGTAAACTTCCTTGGGCTCGAGCGATCCCTGGCGGTGGATGATCCAGATGTTGTCCTTGGCGTCGGCCGTGACGCCGATCGTCATGCCCTGCACCCAGTGGTTCGGCAGCGGCTTGGGCCACATGGGGTCCACTTCAAAGCGCGGCGCCATCACCGTGTTGCTGGCGGCGCTTACGGTGGCGGTATGCCGGTCCAGAATCATCGAGCCTGCGCCCAGTAAAACCAGCGCGGCGACGAAACCTGCGCCAATGCGTACATTGCGTGTCATTTTACCTTCCTCCCATTTCCGAGGTAAGCTACTTTACGGTGCGTGTTTTTACGCCGCGCCTAATTCGACAAAGGCGCGCGAATACCGTGGGAGCATTATACAGGACTCGGACCCTCGTGGCACTGGCGGCGCTCAGCCTCGCCTTGCCGTCCTCCGTCTTCGCCCACGACATCCCCAACGACGTCGGCATCCAGGCCTTCGTGACGCCCTCAGGCCAGCATCTGGAAATGTTGATGCGCGTCCCGATGATCGCCATGCGCGACATCGTGTTCCCGGAGAAAACGGGCACTCCGTATCTGGATCTGGAAAAAACCGCGCCGCTGATGCCGGGAGCGTCCAGGCTGTGGCTTTCCGATTTCATCGATCTGTACGAAGGCGATACGAAACTGCCCCAGCCGCGCGTCGTCGCGACGCAGATATCGCTGGAATCCGATCGATCGTTCGCCGAATTCGACACCGCGCGCGCCCACGTCACCGGGCCGCCGCTCGCTCCCGGGACCAACGTCGCCTGGAACCAGACCTATCTCGACGTGCTGTTCGAGTATCCCATCGCCTCCGATCGATCCCTGTTCGCGATTCACCCGCGCATCGAAAACCTGGGCCTGCGCGTGATCACCTCGCTCCGCACCATCCTGCCGAACGGAACCATTCGAGCCTTCGAGTTCGAGGGCAACCCGGGACTGGTTAGGCTCGATCCGCGCTGGTATCAGGCCGCCGCGCGCTTCGTCGAATCGGGCTTCCTGCACATCCTGGACGGCACCGATCACCTGCTGTTCCTGTTCTGCCTGGTGATCCCATTCCGCAAAATGCGCGCCCTGATCCCCATCGTCACGTCTTTCACGGTGGCGCATTCCATCACGCTGATCGCCTCGGCGTACGATCTCGCTCCCGACGCCCTATGGTTCCCGCCTTTGATCGAAACGTTGATCGCGGCGTCCATCGTCTACATGGCGCTCGAAAACATCGTCGGAACCGCCAACGTGCACCGGCGCTGGATCATCACCTTCGGCTTCGGGCTGGTGCACGGCTTCGGATTTTCGTTCGCCTTGCGGCAGACGCTGCAGTTCGCGGGCGCGCACATGCTGACGTCGCTGCTGAGCTTCAACGTCGGCGTGGAGCTGGGCCAATTACTGGTGCTGATGATCTTCATCCCGCTGCTCGACGCGCTGTTCAAGTACGCGGTCGCCGAACGCATGGGGACCGTCATTCTTTCGGCGCTGGTCGCGCACACCGGCTGGCACTGGATGATGGATCGCGGCGCCGCGCTGCAGAAATTCCCGCTGCGGATGCCGGAGCTCACCCCCGCGTTTCTGGTGACCGCCATGCGCTGGACTATGGTCGCGGTTTTCCTGGCCGGAGCGCTGTGGCTGCTCTCGACGCTCTCGCGGCGCGCGGGCGCCGATCGCGCGGGCGCGGCCCTGCGGGATTCCGAGCCCGGGACATGATAAGGAAGGGAAAGCACCCATCGCGCTGGTCATCCCTTGACGCCTCGTGGAAACACGGACTAAACTAAGTCTAGTCATGCAGGTCACGAATATTCACGAAGCCAAAACCCATCTTTCGCGGCTCGTGGAACGGGTCGCCGAGGGCGAGGAAATCATCATCGCGAAAGCCGGCAAGCCGGTCGCAAAGCTTGTGCCATACAAGGAAACCTTGAAACCGAATCGGAAGCCTGGCTCGATGAAAGGAAAGATTTGGATCAGTAGGGATTTCGACAAAGAGGACAAAGAAATCGAGGCGTTATTCTACGAGGGTCCGATTGAACCTCCTCTTAGACACCCACGTTCTCCTGTGGTGGCTCGCCGCAAGCAAAAATCTGTCGCGTGAGGCACGGCAAGCGGTTCTCGCCGGCGAGCGAGTGTTCGTCAGCGCCGCCACGGTGTGGGAGATCTCGATCAAGGTGGCCCGCGGCAAGTTGCGCGTCCAGGGCGATCTTGAGGAGCATCTCCGGATCAATCGCTTTCACCCGCTTCCGGTAACGGTCGCGCACGCGCTGGCCGCCGGAGCATTGCCAAGGCATCACGGCGATCCGTTCGACAGGATGCTTGTGGCGCAAGCGGTGATTGAGTCGCTCACCCTGGTGACAGCCGATAAGCGCCAAGCGGCTTACGAAGTGCCTGTCATTTTGGTTTGACCATCCGCAACATCGGCCCTAACTCTCTTCGCTGCTGCTGCCTCCGACCTTCAACACCGCCAGGAACGCCTCCTGCGGAATATCCACCCGGCCCACGCGTTTCATCCGGCGCTTGCCCTCCTTCTGCTTTTCGAGCAGCTTGCGCTTGCGCGTGATGTCGCCGCCGTAGCATTTGGCGAGCACGTTCTTGCGCATGGCCGAAATGGTCTCGCGCGAGACGATCTTGTTGCCGATGGCCGCCTGCAGCGCCACCTCGAACATCTGCCGCGGGATCAGTTTGCGCAGCCGCGAGATCAGATCCTTGCCGCGGTCGTAGGCGAAATCCTTGTGGACGATCATGGACAGCGCGTCCACCGGCTCCCCGGCGACCAATACGTCCAGCTTCACCATCGGCGAGACGCGATGCCCCGCCAGGTGGTAATCGAGCGACGCATACCCGCGCGACGCCGATTTCAGGCGGTCGTAGAAATCCAGCACGATCTCGTTCAACGGCAATTCGTACACCAGCAGCACGCGGCCCGTCCCGATGTACTCGAACTTCTTCTGCGTGCCGCGCTTTTCCTCTAATAGCTTCAGGATCTCGCCGATGTATTCCTCGCGCGTGATCACCGTCGCGTCGATGATGGGCTCTTCGATCTGTTTGATTGAAGACGGATCGGGAAACTTCTGCGGGTTGTCGATTTCGACCAGCGTACCGTCGGTCGTCGTGATGCGGTAGCGTACGCCCGGAGCGGTGGTGATCAGGTCGATTTCGAATTCGCGCTCCAGGCGCTCCTGGATGATTTCCAGGTGCAGCAGCCCCAGGAATCCGCAGCGGAATCCGAAGCCGAGCGCAGCGGAATGCTCCGGCTCGAAGGTAAACGCGCTGTCGTTCAGCCGCAGTTTTTCCAGCGCGTCGCGAAGCACGCCGTGTTCGTGGGATTCCACCGGATAAAGCCCCGCGAACACCATCGCCTTAAGAGGCTCGAATCCGGGGAGCGGCTCGGCCGGCGGATTCGCGTGATTGACGATGGTGTCGCCGATCTGCGCGTCGGAAACCGTCTTGATGTTCGCGAAGATGAAGCCCACCTCGCCGGCCGCAAGCTCGTCGCAGGGCACGGGCTTCGGAGATTGATAGCCGAGGCCTTCCACCTCGTAAACTCCGCCGGTCGCCCACAGCCGGATGGGCTGACCCTTGTAAATGCGCCCGTCGATGACGCGCGCCAGGATAATCACGCCGCGGTAGGAATCGAACCACGAATCGAAAATCAGGGCGCGCAGCGGATCGCCGGGCGATCCCTTGGGCGGCGGCACCTTGTGCACGATGGCTTCCAGAATCTCGTCGATCCCTACGCCGTTTTTCGCGCTGGCAAGAATCGCTTCGCTCGCGTCCAGGCCAATCACCGATTCGATCTGCTCCCGCACGCGGTCCGGCTCGGCCGAGGGCAGATCGATCTTATTGATCACCGGAATGATTTCCAGGTTATGGTGCAGCGCCAGGTACGTGTTCGCCAGCGTCTGCGCTTCGACGCCCTGCGACGCATCCACCACCAGCAGCGCGCCCTCGCACGCCTGCAGGCTGCGCGAAACCTCGTAGGTGAAATCCACGTGACCGGGCGTATCGATCAGGTTTAGCTCATACTCCTCGCCGTTTCTGGCGCGATACGCGAGCCGGACGGCGTGCGCCTTGATCGTGATGCCGCGCTCGCGCTCCAGATCCATGGTGTCGAGGACCTGCGCCATCATCTCGCGATCGCTCAGTGCGCCGGTGGTTTCGAGCAGCCGGTCGGCCAGCGTCGATTTGCCGTGATCGATGTGCGCAATGATGCTGAAGTTGCGGATGTGCGCGGGGTCCATTAAAGGTATGATGAACTTCGGAACGTCGGAATCCTTCAATTATCCCACGATGTCGGCCGATTCCCTCACCTGGCAAAATCTCGACGCGCGCGGCCTCAAGTTCGCGATCGTCGTCGCGCGCTTCAATGGAGCCATCACCGCGAAGCTTTTGGACGGCGCCCGCGACGCTTTGCAAAAATCCGGCGCGACGAGCCATCAAGTGTTCCACGTCCCCGGCGCGTTCGAGTTGCCGCTGGCCGCGATGAAGCTCGCGCGGCGCGGAGGGTTCGACGCGATCATCGCGCTCGCCGCCGTGGTGCGCGGCGAGACCCCGCACTTCGAGTACGTCGCTGGGGAAGCCGCCCGCGGATTACAGCGCGTCGCGCTCGATACGGGCGTCCCCGTCGCGTTCGGCGTCCTGACCGCCGACACCCGGGAGCAGGCCGAGGCTCGCGCGGGCGGCGACAAAGGCAATAAGGGTTTCGACGCCGCCATGACCGCCATCGAAATGGCCAGGTTTTAGAACATGCCGGCCCGCCACCGCTCCCGCCAGCGCGCGCTCCAGGTTCTGTTCGCCTGGGACCGGCACGCGGGAAACATCGACGACGCCATCGATGCTTATTACGCGACGCTCGGCTCCGAAGAGGACGAACCCGCGCGTACGCCTCCCGACGAATTCATGGAAGCGCTGGTGCGCGGAACCGCGTCCAGGGCCGCCGAGATCGATCGGCGCATCGTCGAAAAGTCGGAGAACTGGCGGCTCGGACGTATGCCCGCCGTGGATCGCAGCATCCTGCGCATGGCCGTTTACGAGATGACCGAGACCGATACGCCGGCGCCCGTGGTGATCGACGAAGCGCTGGAGCTGGCGCGCCAGTTCTCCACGGACGAATCCGTGGCGTTCGTCAACGGCGTACTGGATGCGATCCGCCGCCAGCATCATGAAGCCGGGCGTGCCTAAGGGCGATCGATTGCCGCGCAAGGCCGCTTCGCGTTCGCGCGCTGCCAAGAATGATCCGGCGAGAGCATCGAATGCGCTTGATGCATTGAAGATCGTGCTCGTCTCGCCGCGAAATCCTTTAAACATCGGCGCCGCGGCGCGAGCCATGAGTAACTTTGGTTTCTCAGTGCTGCGTCTGGTAAATCCGTATCAGGTCGCGTTCCGGGAAGCGCGCTCAGCCGTGAAAGCGCACCGGGTACTCGAAGCCGCGCGGGAATTCTCGACCGTCGCCGAGGCCATCGCCGATTGCGAGCTGGTGGTGGGTACCACGTCGCTCGGTCCGCCCCGCACACTGGAACATCCCTTGCGGCGTCTCGAATTCGGCGGCAAATCGATCGCGCGGAAACTGGCCTCGGGAAACGTGGCGCTGCTGTTCGGATCGGAAAAGTTCGGACTCTCGAACGAGGACATGAGCCATTGCCACTGGCTGATGAGGATCCCCGCGCGCCCGGAGCACGGATCCATGAATCTCGGCCAGGCGGTGGCCGTGTGCCTGTACGAAATCATCCGCAACCCTGCGGCGGCGAAAGCGGCTCCCGAGGCGAAGCGCGGCGCTGTCGCCGAGCAGCGGGAACGCATGGCCGCGATGCTCGAAGATGCGCTCGCGCGCTCCGGCTATGTGCACGCGCGGACGGAAGGGTCGACGCGCATGAAGATTCGTCGCCTGATTTATCGCCTGGATCTCAACGTGCACGACGCGGAAGTGTGGATGGGCATGCTGCGGCAGATCCGATGGAAACTCGACAGCGGTCAATGAAGTCGCCGAGACGCTAAATGGTATTCTGAGATTTCGTTTATGACGAAGGTTACTCTGCACTACGATCTGACGCGTCCTTTGGGCGACGGCGACCTCGCGAGCATCGCCAACGTCCATTCCACGTATGGCATGGCGCGCGTTCAAGTGGCTTCAACGCTCGACAAGATCACCGTGGATTACGACGCTTCGCGCCTGACCAAGAAGGACATGGAAGCGGTACTGGCGCGGTATTCCATCCCGATCCGCGCGGCGGCGTGACGCGCGCACCAGTTGGCCGATAAGCGGGAGGGAGCGTTATGCCGCGCGTTCTCCACGCCGGCGCAAATTCTCCTGGTAGGCGTTCCCTCGTTGCCGGCTGCCCTGGTAGGTCTCGCCCCTTTTTAACATCCCCTTAGGAGGTATAAGGTGAAGCATCGGCAAAAATCGGGCCTTAAGGCAATTTCATTGTGGGCCCAATTTCGCTAAAGTCGTGTCATGCGACGCCTCCTTAGAACGACGTCTCAGCGATTGGCTGCCGGCGGTGAACTCGCCATAAGGTTTTGGACGAACGAACAGGCGCAGGACATCACGGAGTATACGCTCCTGTTGAGCTTCGTCGTGATCGTGACGGCGGCGCTGCTGGTCATAAACGGGTCTTCCATCTCGGGCATCTGGGGCGATGCGCAAGGCATTCTCGGCGTGGCCTATGTACAGGCCAATGGCTCTTGAGCGCCGGTCGTCCCACTGAAGCCCGCCACGACACTTGCCCGGGCAAGGTCGATTCCCAGCGAGCAATCCAGCGGTAATTTCGGATTACGTTTAAGTTCATCCGGCGGGTTTGACGCGCCTTTCCCCCGCAGAGTCCCGGCTACTCAAGCCGGGAACCTGTGGCGGCGGCGAGTGCTGCCGAGGAGGATTGACAACTGGCCGTTAAACAGATAAAACATCTATGATCGTTTGGCGTGTTCCCGGGGCGAGCGTTGTGTTGGTGTCTTTCGGGGCCCCAGGGCAACCGCAGGGGGAGGAAACATGGGAGCGTGCCTAGAGTTCGTACGACGAAACACGGTGTGGCTGGCGATACTCATTCTGGCGGCGATTCCAGTCGCGGCCCAATTGCCCACGGGTACCATCCTGGGGACGGTCAGAGATTCCTCCGGTGCCTCGATACCGAACGCTACGGTAACCGTCCGGAACACCGACACCAACCTTTCGCGTCCTGTGACGACCGAGAAGGACGGCAGTTATCGTTTCCCGGAACTGCCGGTCGGCCGTTACGAGGTGAAAGCGGAAGCTGCCGGGTTCAAGACGGAGACGCGCACGGGTCTGACCCTGGAGGTCACGCAGCAAGGGGTCATTAACTTCGAGTTGCAAGTGGGTACCCCCACCGAGCAAGTCACGGTGACGACCGAACTACCCTTGGTGAATACGCAGGACTCCACGCTGGGCGGCACCATCAACCAGCAACAGTTGGCGGAGTTGCCGCTCAATGGCCGGAACTATATTGACTTGGCCCTGTATAAGCCCGGCGTCAACAAGGACAAGCAGCAGCGTAACCAGGAAGAGGGCACCAGTTTTAGCGTCAACGGCGCGCCACCGCGGTCCAATAATTTCACGCTGGACGGCGCCATCCTGCAGAACAGCACGGGCCGCAGCCCAGTGGCCGGTAATTCCGGTAATGCGCTGGGTTTGGACGGCATCCGGGAGTTTAGAATCGTGACCGGCACGTTCCAGGCGGAATACGGATTGGCCATGGGCAGCCAAATGGTGGCGGTCAGCAAGGGCGGAACGAACCGGTTCCATGGCGATGTCTTTGAATATCTGCGCAATTCCGCGCTCGATGCCAACGACTTCTTCGCGAATAAAGGCGGTGTGCCCATCGCTGCGTTTCAAAGGAGCCAGTTCGGCGGCGCGTTGGGCGGCCCGATCAAAAAGAACAAGACGTTCTTCTACGGAGTTTACGAAGGCCTTCAGCAACACCTGGGAGTGACGAATAACAACCTGGTGCCCAGCACCGGATGCGTTCGACCGGCTGGCTCCGTGGTTTGGAACGGTCTTGGCTCACAGCCCGCCGGAACCACGCTATGTCCCGACATCGGCCCTAACCCCAACGACCCCAATCCGGCCAGCCCGACCATGCCCTACACAGTGCAAATCAGCCCCTATACGGCTCCTTTCCTGGCGCTCGTTCCGGCGCCTAACGTAATCGCTTCAGCCAACGACATTTTGACCGGCGGTAACCTGTCGGCCAACATTTTCAACGACCACAACAAGCTGGCCGAAAACTACGGGCAGATGCGTGTGGACCAGAATTTCTCCGCCAACGACACGCTTTTCGCCCGCTATACCATTGACAATGCGATTCTCGATAACAGTCAAGGGGACTACACCTTTTTCCGCAACCTGGGAAGCGCGCGAAATCAGTGGATTACTTTGGCCGAGAATCACATCTTCGCGCCCACGGTCCTCAATACCGCGCGGTTATCGTTCAGCCGCACCACCAGGATCACGGGCATTAATAATATCGGTTTGCCGGGCGGTACAGGGCCCCCTATCGTGGCGGGTTACAGTACCGGTGTCGTGGATATGAACAGCGCAGCCGGTGGTACTTACAGCGAGTTCGGATCCGTCAACGCCGCCCCGACAACCTTCGCGATTCAGAATATCTACACCTTGAGCGACGATATAATTTGGACGCATGGAAAACACGCCTTCAAGTTCGGAGCACTGCTCAACCGGTTCAATATCGCGAATCAAGCCACCAATTCCTTCAACGGACAGATCCAGTTCAACACCTTTGTCGATTTCCTTACGAGCAACCCCTCCGTCGTGGAGTTCGCTCCGCCGGGTGTCAACGAGAACCGGTTCTATATTTTCAATACCTACGGCCTGTACGCCCAGGACGACTGGCGAGCCACCCAGCGTGTGACCGTGAACCTGGGCTTCCGCTACGAATTCATGAACACCCCGCATGAGTTGCAGCATAAGGAGTCCAGGCTGGTAAACGACTTTACCGACCGGTTTACGCTTGGCCCCATCATCCAGAACAACACACTGCACGATTTCAGCCCCCGCGTGGGATTGGCCTGGGACGTCTTCGGGAATGGAAAGACCGCCATCCGCGGCGGTGCCGGGATCTACTACGACATCGGGAATATCGGATCTGTTCTCGGAAACAATACGATCGGGGCCCCGCCGTATTCCGGATTGGTCGATATTTTACCGAATACGTGCCCCGCGACGGCGCCTGCCCAGGCACCGTCCGGCTGCTCCGATTGGGAGACAACATTAGGGACCACCGCGAACGGGTTTCCTTTTCCCATTCCTCCCCAAGTTATAAACTTCTACTGCATCAACAATCCCACCAATCCAAGCTGTCCAAATCCGCCGGGCGTCTCGAGCGGTGTGACGCCTCAGTTCATGGACTACCACTATTTGAGCCCCTACATGATCCAATACAACGCCAGCGTTCAGCAGCAATTGCCCTGGAACATGGTAGTTGGAGCGGCCTACGTGGGTAATCACGGAGTGCACCTGGCCACGATTCGCGAAAGCAATCCGATTTTCCCGACGTCGTTCGGTTCGTGCGGCGATCCTGCCAATCTATGCGTAGGCGGTAGAGTGCCGTTCTGGAATACGAATTGCGTTGCTCCGCTTCCGGCGGGTTGTTCGGGCGCCTACGCCAACGTCAATCCCAACATAGGCAGCACCATCAACATCGGCACGTTTGCGGCGTCTCGCTACAACGCTTTGCAAATTGTGCTCGAAAAGCGGACCAGTCATGGGCTGCAATTCGATACCGCCTACACGCACAGCCGTGTAACCGACGACACCCAGGGCCAAGCCAACATCCAGGATTGCATCGTTTCGGGCGGCCTTCTGGGCACCTATCCGCTGGATCAGAACGTAGACAAGGGACCGGCCTGCTTCAATATTCCCAATAACTGGGAATTCAACGCTTTGTATCACTTCCCAAACCGGATGGCGGGGAATGGCTTTCTGGCGAAGGCGCTAAACGGGTGGTTCATGAGCAGTATCGTGACCGTCGAGAGCGGCGAGCCGTTCTCTCCGATTGTCGGGAATAACCGTTCTCAGTCGGGTGTCCTGCAGGGCCAGAATGACCGCGTCAACATCAATACGCCTGCTTTGCTGGCTGCTTATCCCTGCAACGCTACGAATCCCTGTGCCTACACTCCGGTGCCTTACAACGCGAATACCGTGATTACCGGTAGAGTCGACCAGTGGTTCAACCCCAACATGTTCTCCCTATCGCCGGAGTGCCTGGGGCCCGGCTTGACAAATTGCTCGAGCTCGGTCGGCCAATTAGGAACGGCGGGGAGGAATATCCTCAGCGGCCCTCCTTTCAAGAATTGGGACTTTTCGCTGGTGAAGGAGACAAAACTGGGGTTCCTGGGAGAAGGCGGCATGCTGGCGTTCCGGGCTGAATTCTTCAATGTCCTGAACCATCCCAACTTTAGAGCGCCGGGATCCCAGGTATTCGCGGGCCGGTTTAGGGACCTGACCCCGTTTTCGGAAGTGCCGTCTTCGGGTGGCGGCCAGCTCACGCAGATGGAAGGGAAGCCGCGTCAGATCCAGTTTGCCCTGAGGCTGGAATTCTAAGATCGTGGCATCGCGCAGGAGCCTTCACGCCTTTCAAGCGCGAAGGCTACTTCAGGTCTTGTACTTTAGTCGAGCCGAGGCAACGCGGGGCCGGGTTGTCGTGCGGGTTGGGCGCTGGTGCGTTGAATTATATACTCGAACGAAGTTTCCAGCCCGTGGATTACATGGGTAGATAGCACCGATCGACGACGGCCGTCTGTCGGCATGCCGCCTTGACTTTGGGCCCATCTCACCCTACTATTTGAACGTCGTGAAAGAAGAAAGAGGAGGGTTTATGAACTGGAGCGTGCTTAAAGGACATTGGAGCGGGCGAAGGCACGTGGGGCTACTGGTGGCGATGCTGGCGGCCGCCATCCCCCTGGCTGCGGGTACGGCCCTGATCTATGTCACCAACAGAGGCGGAACCACCATTGACGTGATCGACGCTGCGACGAACAAGGTCGTGCAGTCGATCGGCAACATCGAATCCCCCGAGGTGGTTCGATTCTCTCGCGACGGCAGCCAGCTCTATATCTTCAGCAGGACTGAGCCGGCACAGGACTTCCTCTTCGTGATGGACCGGAAGAGCGGGAAGATTGTCAAAAAGGTGGCGCTCAGCGGTTGGGCCAATGAAGCCCAAACGACTAAGGATGGAAAGCTGATATTAGTCTGTATCCGACAGACCGGCACGAAAGCGGAGGATACGGGGGCCTTGGATATCATCGACACCACCACGCTGGAGAAGGTGAAGAGCATCCCGGTGCGAAGAGGGCTGCACGATATCGCCATCACGGCGGATGGTAAGTATGCCGCCGCTGGCGCGCCCGGGGGACGTTTTATGGTCGTCTTCGATCTCCAGAAGATGGAATCTGCCTGGGAGGTTCAGTACGATTCCGGAGTCAATCCGATCGCCATTGAGAATAACCCCGACGGCTCGGGCCGCCGGATCTTCGTAAACCTGGGCTCTTTGAACAGCTTTTCGGTGGTGGATTTTGCCAAGCGCGCCGAGGTGGCCAGAATTAAGGCCCCCGACGAGCCGAAAGGGTTCGGCGGCATGCGGGGGTGCGAAAGCGACGGCCACGGCATCGGGATCTCCCCGGACCAGAAGACTCTGTGGGTCAACAGCAAGCCGGCCAATTCCGTTTTCGCCTATTCGCTGCCGGACATCAAACTTCTGGGACACGTCTCCTTGCCGGAACAGGCCGTGCCGGGAAAGCCAAGTAGGGCGGGAAGTCCGGCCTGGATCACGTTCACTCCCGACAGCAAGTCGGTTTACGTTTCCAGCTGTGGGGTGAAGACGGTGACCGCTATCGATGTGCAGTCCATAAAAGAGGTGGCTCGCATCCCGGTCGGCGAGATGCCCGACCGCATCAGCACCTTGTCGTTGCCCTAAATGTTGAAAAAGGGGACAGACTACTCTGTCCCCGCCCGTATTTCCCATTTTGCGTAGGAGCGTGGGAGTGGACAGAGCGGTCTGTCCCCTTTTTCAAAGAGCTTTTAAGTTATTCGAGGAGATTATGGTTTCCAATGTCCGTCCGAAGAGAATCCTTGGCAGTTTTCTGGTAGCGTCGGCGGTCGCACTGTACGCGCCCGCACCGTTCGCCGCGCAGGCGCCTGCTCCGTCGCGGTCGTCGCTAGATTATGAATTTTTCAAGACCCGAGTCGAGCCTATTTTCCTCGAAAAGCGCTGGCCGGACCACGCCCGCTGCTACGTTTGCCATGAGGTAAGCCGTCACGGCGGCGGACCCCTCAGCCTGGAGCGGTTGTCGCCCGGAATGAGCTTTTGGACCGAGGAGCAGTCCCGCGCCAACTTTCAGGTGGTCTCCAAACTGGTGACTCCCGGCAAGCCGCTCTCAAGCCTGTTGCTGCTCATGCCGCTGGCGCCTGAGGCGGGCGGCCTCGCCGACACCCACCAGGGAGGGAGGCAATTCAGATCCCAGGACGACCCGGACTGGAAGAACATGGCGGCCTGGGTCGGCGGGCAAAAAGCCGGAGCGCCGTAGCCGAAAGGCACCCCGGTAGATGGAAAGCACCGCGATTCTCGATCAAATCGTGTACACGCTGCATACTATAAGCGCCGGAGTGAAACTAGACCAGTGCACCGCAGCCAGCTTGAACTCCTAGGAGGATGCTGAAAAACCCTAATAACCGCTCCCTGTGGTCGCGGCTCACAGTGGGCGCTTTGTGTTTACAGCGTCTTGCCGAGCCGCGACCACAGGGAGCGGTTTACCTCGCGCGTTTTTCAGCAGCCTGCTAGGTCAACATCCTTCTCGACAATCCCATGACTCAATTCTCCTTTGAATGGATCTTGAGTCTTAAACTAGCAGGTTCCGTAATCCGTCGGGAAGGATTCATAATCGGCACGGGAGCCTCGCGGGGCTGTCGGAGATCCTGGACGCCGCGTCACCCGTGGGGTGGCCGACGAGGGCGTCGGCCGCGGATCAGGCGATCCGCCCTACCCGCGTTTTGTAGGGCGGGCGTCCTCGCCCGCGTTCGGCCCCCTGGCCGAACTCTT
>DASYXM010000087.1:0-132152 GCA_035934795.1 Bryobacteraceae bacterium
CCAGGTCATCAGAGAGCGTGGTAGTAAGACGAGCAAACCCGGGACGCCATCCAGCGACTCCCCAGTCCCCTCGGGCGAACACGCGCTCAACATCATGGGCGGCAGTTAGCGCACAGCGAATGCGTTGTGCGCGACTTGAAACCAGGAAGCGCACAGCGAAACGCGTTGTGCGCGACTTGAAAACGGAAACGCACGGCGATAAGTCCGCGAAGCCCCGGCCGCCCGCAACGCTCGATAAAAGAAATGGACAAGATACGTGTCTCTTTTTTAAGAACACGCGTCGTTTTTGAGAAAGCCCTTTACCGCACTGCGCCAGGCGTG
This sequence comes from Bryobacteraceae bacterium, assembly GCA_035934795.1. Classification (GTDB taxonomy): domain Bacteria; phylum Acidobacteriota; class Terriglobia; order Bryobacterales; family Bryobacteraceae; genus Palsa-187. The sequence continues at coordinate 322 of DASYXM010000087.1, forward strand.
CGCCCCTTCCACGCCTTCCAATCCTTGATCACGGAATCCACCATCACTTTCGCGGCCGCGTGCAGCCAATCGGGTCCGCGAGCTTTCAAATCCGCCAGCAGGACCTTGGCCTCGCAGGTTCCCAGGTGGACGTTGGCGGTCTCCCAGCCCATGGCGTGCAGCAGGCGCACGGCATCGTGCGTCGCGGGCAGCGACGACATCTCGATGCGCGAGCAATCCGGCGCCAGCCGCCGTACGATCCATTCCCCGCGCAGCCTCACGAACGGATCGCGGCAGCGGATCGATTTATCCAGCGCTTCCTGATAGTTGATTTTGGTCTTGCGCGTGCCCTTCGACGGAGGCCACGCCCATAGCCACGCGGAATCCGTCAATTGTTTCGCCTCGCGGGCGATCAGGCCGCCTTCGAACTCGGCGAGCGCGACGAATCGCTGACGTCCCAGGCTCCCCAGGCCGCTGACGCGATGCGATAGCCGCACGTGCAGATCGCGGGCCGGCAGCATTTTGCGCAGCCCTTTCAGAGCGCCCGCCGGCGGCATCGCTTTCAATTCCGGCAGAGCCTGCAGCTTGTGCCAGAACGGCTGCGGATCTTTCAACCGCTCGACGGCCATGTGGCGCAGCGCCGGATGATCCTCGGCCAGCACGTAGGGGCGGCCGCCCGCGCGCAGGCTCGCGCGGTACCCGTCGAGAATCGCCTTGCAGGCTTTCGGGTGCGTGATGCGCAGGTGCCCCGCGGCGACAGCGAGGTGCGCGCTGGTGGCGAGCCGGATCAAGTCGCACGTGGAAGGCATCCATTCCACTTCGTCGAAATCGTTGATGCCCCAGATCAGCCGGCCATCCTGATCGCGCCAGGTTCCGAAATTCTCGACGTGCAGATCGCCGACCCCGAGCACTTCCGGCGCGGTCTGCGCCTCCGGGCAGAGCACCGGCCAGACCTGCGCCCAGCGGAAAAACGTCGCGCGCAGGAACGGGAACGGACTCTCGCACATCAGCACGTGCTTGCGCCGCACGTCGGCATGAATCAGCGGAATCCTGGCGGCGAGCCACAGCTCGTAATGCTCGTTGGCTTTGTCGATTCTCATCATGGGCAAACTTCCCCGCGGGGAACAGCCCGATTCTACTCCAGAAACGAGCTTCGATTCCGGGATTCTTGCTCCCCCGGTTGCGCTCCCCGGCACGTTTGCTAGTATCAAATTCCAGGCGACGCTGCTGTGAGAAAGGAATCTATATGAGCACTTTTTTCGACGATCTACTGACCGGGCATCTCTCCCGCCGCCAGGTGATGAAGGCGTTCGCCGCCGTCCCCGCCGTGGGCGTCGCTGCCGCGCAGAATAAACAGGACAAGAAGCAGCCGAAGCGCCGGGAAGGCGTGACCTATAGCCCCGATAACATCGGCGGCGGCGGCCGCGTCGAGCGCAATTTTTATCGCGAATGGACCAAGACCAGCAAAGTCCCCATGGTCGAGGGCTATTCCATCATGGACGCCAAGACGCAGGAGCTGCATCCGTGGCCGGAGATCGGCGGCAACGGTCTGTATCTGAATTTTTCCGGCAACGTCCACATGGACACTGTGATCATGGAGATCCCCAGCGGCAAATCGCTGCTGCAGACGCGCAAGTTTTACGAACAGCTGGTGGTGTGCCTGGCCGGCCGCGGCACCACTACCATCGGCAACGCCCCCAACGCCAACAAAGTGGAATGGGGCGAAGGGAGCCTCTTTTCGATTCCCATGAACGTGATGCACCAGCACAAAAATTCGGATTCGGCGCATCCCGCGCGCTTGCTGGCGGTCACCACGTTCCCGCTCGCGCTGAATATGTTCGGGAGCCGCGGCCTGATTACGGATTCGAACTTTTCGTTCTCCGACCGCTACGATGGCTCGCCGGATTATTTCACCAAAACCGAGCGCGTCGAGAAACGCTGGGACAAAACGAATTTCGTGAAGGATATCCGATCCTCGGAAGTGGTGGCCTGGGACGAACGCGGCGAAGGCAACGCCAGCATGTTCTGGGAAATGGCCGGCAACACGATTCTCGAGCCGCACATGTCGGATTTCCCGGTGGGCTCCTACAAGCTGGGCCATCGCCATCCGTACGAGGCCATCATTCTGACGCTGAACGGCCGCGGTTTTTCGCTGTTCGGCAAGGACCACCTGAAGAGTTCAGACGCGCAGCAATTGGAGTGGAAGGCCGGGTCGGTGGTCTCGCCGCCCTTCTTCTGGTATCACCAGCATTTCAACACCGGCGACACGCGCGTCCGTTATTTCGCCGTCACCGAGGGCGATTTCCCCAAGCGCCTGGGCATCCCGCTGGAAGTAGATCAGATCGAGACGCCCCAGGAAGATCCGGGGATCAAGACGCGCTTCGACGCCGAGCGGCGCAAGAAAGCAGCCGCCCGCTATCGCCACGATCACCAGCACGAATCGGCGTAGTCGCCTGAAAGCTGCCAGACGACTGGGAGACTCTGACAGTGGCGTGGAGGAGCACTTAATGCAAAGAATCGCGATCGCGGCGACTGTATGGTTGCTCCCCGTTTCGCTCAGCGGTCAATGGTTCGACGTCCGTACGCCCGGGATTCCCCGGACCGCGAACGGCAAGCCGAACCTTACGGCTCCGGCGCCCCGGACTGCTGACGGGAAGCCGGACCTATCCGGACTGTGGCAGCCGGAATTGAATCCCTATAATCTCAATGTGATTCAAAGCGTGAAAGAAGAGGATATTTTCCGGCCGGCGGCGGACGCCCTCTTCAAGCAGCACGTCGCGGATTTCCACAGGAGCGATCCCGTTACGCACTGCCTCCCGAGCGGTCCCCTGGAGATTCTTACCGCCGGTGGCACCGCGCACTACCGGATCATGCAGTCCCCCAACCTGGTGGGGCTACTTTACGAACGCGGCGCGATTTACCGGCAGATCTTCATGGACGGGCGTGAGCTGCCCAAGGATCCGAACCCGACTTGGCTGGGATACTCGGTTGGCCACTGGGAAGGGGACACGCTGGTGGTTGAGAGCGCGGGCTTCAATGGCCGGACCTGGCTCGACCGGATGGGCCACCCCCATTCCGAGGACCTGCGCGTCACCGAGAAATTCCAGCGCGTCGATTTCGGCCATATGCGGTTTCAGGTTACTTATGACGATCCGAAAACGTTGACCAGGCCCATTACCATCTCGCTCGCCGTGAACTACGCGCCGGATACCGACATGCTCGAGACGATCTGCGAAAACGAACAGGATCAGTCGCATCTGGTGGCCGGGGCGAACACCGGCGTGAAGCTTGACGCAGATGTCCTCGCAAAGTACGTGGGCAGATACGAGTTTCGCGGAGGGCCGGCGGTGATCAAGGGTTTCTTTGGCGTGACCCAAACCATCACCCTGATCGACGGCCAGTTGTGGATGAACGCCGTTCCGTTGATTCCTCAATCCGCGACCAGGTTTGAATCGGCAGCCGCCCCGGTGGAGTTCGTCATGGATGCCCACGGCGCAGTGACGCATCTCCTGTTTCGCGCCAACGAAGGCGAAGCTCGCTACGATCGCAAACCCTGAGCATCCTCCTAGAGCATTTTGATGGATAGCGTAGACCGTTCTTGTGGGGCAGCCCTTCCGGGCTGCAGCCGCGCTTCCGCACGGCTTGCCCGTTGCTCTTGGCGAATCGCCGGGCAGCCCGGAACGGGTCCGCAAACCGGAAAGCCCGGCGGCAAGGCGGAAGCCATGCCCCACAACGGACCACGATAACTTTGAAAAAGCTCCAACATCTTGAGGCTGGTGTCCGACCGCGTCTGCGGATCGCTCACTTACCCGGCTGCATCTTGAGCCCTTTGTAAACCGCGGCGGCTTCGGGAGACGAGAGATATTCGAGCAGTTTCTTGGCGGCCGCGGGGTCCTTCGCGTGCGACGACACAAATCCCACCAGGCCCGTCGGCGTCGAAATGGCCTTGGGCAGCGGACCGACGATATCGATGCCGGGATCTTCCATCTCGCTCATGAACGTCAGGCCGACTTCCACCTCGCCGCTGGCGGCCATCTTCATCGCTCCGGCGCCGCCCTGCGCGCGCTTGAGTTTCGGCTCGAGCTGTTCGGCGAGCCCCATCTTCTTCAAAGTCTCGTCGAAGCTGACGCCGGCCGCCGCGCCGCCCGAGGGATTCGGATAGGAGATGGACTTCGCCGCAAGCAGCGTCTTTTTCACCGCGTCGGGCGAGGAAATGTCGGGCTTCGGCGCGCCCTTCTTCACGGCGACTCCCACGGCCACGGTCGCAAGCGGCGTCGCGCTATTGGCCACGACGGCGCCCGAGGCGATCACGTCCTGGTAGGGCGGCTGCACGACCGGCACATCGAACGCGTCGCCGTTCATCACCTGCTTCCTGGTTCCGAGGCCGGAGCCGAATTTAGCGTTAACCTTGATCCCGGTTTTCTTCTCGAAGCCGGGGATCAGTTGGTCGATCGCGGCGCGGGCGCCGCCGGGCGCGATGAGCGTGACCTCGCTCTGCGCGCGCGCGACGTGCGGATATCCGATGACCAGGGCGGCGGCGGCCAACCACAGCAGACGTTTCACGGGTTCTCTCCTAACCGGCACATTATACCCCGCGCCGGTCGTGTCTTCACCGGGCTACACCTTGCGTTTTTCCGGCCACTGGATGGCGGGGCGCCGTTTCTGGATGGCGCAGTCGCGCAAAAACAAGTTGATGAGGTTCTGATACGGTATCCCCAGCTCGGCCGCCATTCTCTTGAAGTAATCGACCGCGACGACGTCGAGACGAATCGTGACCTGACGCTTGAGCTGCTTGGCGTAGGGATTCTTGCGGGATTTGGAAAAGTCGTATTCTTTTCTCATTTGAGCCTCCAATACACCTGCTCTTCCTGGGTTGTCGCGCGCCTGGCGGAGATCAAACGGATCACGGAATCGGATTCCCAATAGCAATGACTGACGATCAGACAACGCGCCTGAATGCTGTAACCCAATAACAGGAACCGATCTTCGACCTCGGAACGATCTGGGTCGTCGATCAAGCGGGCGTTCTCGTCCAGAAAAACGGTCTGCGCTTCTTCAAAGGAAACACCGTGCTTCAACAGGTTGGATCGGGCCTTACGCCGATCCCAGGCAAATGTGATATTGCCCACAGCATTATTTTAGCAATATTATCACTGCTCGGGTAATCCTTGCCGTCTCTCGAGGGTCTCCCCTCGGCAACTTCCTAAACCTGCGATTTCGCGATCCCCGGCTCCTCTTTGTCCGTCTTCAGATAGTGCGCGGTCAGCCCCTCCTGCAGGAGGCGGAACGCGGTGCCTACGTCGTCGGCGAAATGGAACAGCTTCAAATCCTCGGGATCGATCATGCCGTAGCGCGCCAGCGCCTCAAAATTAATAATCTCTTTCCAGTAGCTGGTGCCGTACAGCACCACCACGATCTTCTTCATCAGCTTTTGCGTTTGCACCAGCGTCAGGATTTCCGTCAGCTCGTCCAGCGTTCCGAATCCGCCGGGAAACACCACCAGCGCCTTGGCCAGGTATGCGAACCAGAACTTGCGCATGAAGAAGTAGTGAAATTCGAAATTCAGCTCCGGCGTCACGAACGGATTGGGACGCTGTTCGTGCGGCAGTCCGATGTTGAGCCCGATGGTCTTTCCGCCGGCGTCGGTGGCGCCGCGGTTGGCCGCTTCCATGATGCCGGGACCGCCGCCGCTGCACACCACGAAGCGCCGCGCGGATTCTTCGAGGCCGTCGGACCACTCCGTCAGCAGCCGCGCCAGCTCGCGAGCCTCGTTGTAATAGCGGCCCAGCGGACCCATTTCGAGCAATCGCGCCGAGCCGAAGAAAACCACCGTATCGTGGATGCGCTCGTTGCGGAAATGGGAAAGCGGGTAGAGATACTCGCTCAGGATGCGCATGGGCCGAGCGGCCGGAGTATCCATGAATTCGCGGTTGCGATAGGCGAGCGGCAGCCGCCCTTCCACATCTGTGTGTTTTTCGTTCATATTGGGGTTTTTCGTTCAAGATTCGTTCAAGACAAGGTTCGTTCAAGAAAAGACGGGCGGCCCTCCGATGGTGGCGCTGCTTCAATTGTCTCATCGACGCGCGGGGAGCGAGAAGTTCTCTCGCCGTTCTCGCTCTCAATCGGTCGAACTTGTTTCGCGCGGCCCTGATCTCACCCGCCGCTCGAGATCCCGCAAGCGCCTCAGGATCTCCGGCAATTTCGGGAATGCGGTGATGGCCCGCAGCCATTCGCGAGCCTCAAAAGCCGGCGATCCGCTCATCACCGCGCCCGCCGGTACGTCGCCGCCGACACCGCTCTGCGCGTAGACGATCGCGTTATCGCGAATGGTCAGATGACCGGAAACGCCCACCTGGCCGGCGAGCAGCACGTTTTTCTTCAGCACCGTCGAGCCCGCGAGGCCGGTCTGCGCGCAAATGATGTTGTCCTCGCCCACCTCGCAGGCGTGGCCCACCTGCACCAGGCTGTCGATTTTTGCGCCGCGCCGCACCCGCGTTTCGCCGACCGTCGCGCGATCCACCGACGTCAGCGTCTGGATCTCGACGTCGTCCTCGATCACCGTGACGCCGCTCTGCACGATCTTGTAATGCGTCCCGTCGGCGCGCTTGGCGAAGCCGAATCCGTCGCCGCCCACCACTGCGCCGTTCTGAAGAATCACGCGATGGCCCACCTGGCAGAACTCCCGCACCACGGCGTGCGAATGCGCGTAGAAATCGTCGCCGATGCGCGCCCCTTCGTAGATCACCACGTGCGGATGCAGCACGGCATTCTTCCCGATGATCGCGTTTTCGCCGACCACCGCGAACGCCCCGATCGAGGCATTCTCGCCGATCTTCGCGGAGGCGGCGACGCTCGCCATCGGATGAGTTCCGGGCGCCGGTCTCGGAGGGTGATAGAACAGCTCCAGCGCTCGCGCGAAATCCAGGTAAGGATTTGCGGAAATGAGCTGGGACATCTTTTGGAAGGCGCCTTCGGCACCGTGAAAGGCGCCTTCGGCACCCGATCCAATCGAGTCGATCGGTTGCGATACCAGAATCGCGCCCGCGCGGGAATGCTTCAGCTTGTGCGCGTACTTGGGATTGGCGAGAAACGTGAGCTCCGTGGGACCGGCGCGTTCCATGCCGGCGACACCTGTGACTTCCAGATCGCCGCTGCCTTTGAGCTCGCAGCCTAGAGCCGCCGCCAGATCGCGAAGTATCATTCCTCTAGGGTACGGCGCGCCCGAGGCGATGAGAAGTCGGTGCGCTATTCCACAACCGGAACCAGGCTCGAATCGATGATCCGCTGGTCGGAGGTGATCAGCCGCAGCCGATGGACTAAAGCCGTCGCGACGATCGCGCGATCAGCCGGATCCCGGAGGGCCGTCAGAGCCGCCGACTCTTCGGCGATCTCGAAGGTGATCGGGAGGATCTGAAACATCGGCTGGGACTGCAGCACGTCGAAGATTTCGTGAATGTTCACGCGAACCCGTCCGCTCTCTTCGAGGGCCGCGATCTCCAGAAGCGAAACAGCGCTGAGCGCCATGATTTCCCGCCGCGCCGCCGCGGATTCTAAGGTGCGCCGTTGGTCCCGCGAAAGCTTCCGCGGTTCGATTACCCAACGGACGACGACGTGCGTATCGAGGAGGAGTCTCGGCGTCAACGCCTCCCCCTCTTCTTGTCCGGCGGCCCATTGACGAGTTCGCTCTCGTGAGCGATATCCCACCTCATATCGAAGTTTATGATGTCTCCGACGATCTTCGCCTTGCCCGCGAGTATTCCGGCCGGCGACTTCCATTTCTCGCGCTTCGCCGGACCCACCGTCGCCACCGGCCGCCCGCGCTTGGTGACGGTGATGGTGCCGCCCTGCTCGTTCACTTCATCGAGCAGCGCCAGGCAGTGCGCTTTGAATTCCGTCGCGCTCACAAACCGCGTCTTCATGGGTCCAATTTTAGCATGTGGTCATCTGACCACTTTGCCCGGGTTTTTGCTGCGCCTCACGCCTTGAATTTATCCCGGCACTCGGCCGAGCAGAAATAGTACGTCTCGCCGCCCACTGCTTTCTGAAACGCCGTCTGCGTCGAGATGAACGTACCGCACACCGGATCCTTCTTCAATTCGCCGATGGTGCCGCCGGAGGGTGGCCGCGGGCCGGATGATCGCGGCGCTCCCGCCGACGAAGGGAAACCGCCCGTGAAGGATTTGGAAAGGATCGCCAGAACCTGCCGCACCAGGTAGACCGCCACCAGCGTGACTACCATTTCTACCAGCGCGCGCAGCATGACTTTACAGGAGGACCTTCACTCCCAGCCGGAATCTGGAGGTTGGAGAGCCCGGCCGCAGCCGGCCCAATGTACCTCGCGTACAACCCGCCACGGGTAAAGCCCGTCGAACGCCAATTCCCGGCGCTCTCCCTCAGCGCGCCCCGCCCAACAGCGCCCGCCGGCGCGGTTATTTCTTCTTTTGGTTGCCCTTCGAGAAGTTCGTGTCCACCTTGGCGCCCAGGCTGGCCATCAGATCCTTGGCGGGCTGGGCGAACGGCCCGTCCGGCTTCAGATCGAGATATTTCTGGAGCGCTTCGGTGGTGCCGGGGGGCGCGATGATCTTGCCGCTGGTATCCGTGGAGGCTTTCCCCAACAGCGACACCCCGTATTGATAGTAGGCGTCGGCGTAGTTGGGATCCGATTCGATCGCCTTCTTGAAGGCGGCCGCGGCCGGTTCCATATTGCCAGTGTTGGTGTATACAGCGCCGAGGTTGTAATAATACTTGCCCGCGTTGGTGGGATCGAGCTGCGCGGCCTTGTTCAGTTCCGCCTGCGCCTCATCGTACTTCTTGGTCGCGGCCAGCACATTGATTCCGTAATTGTTGTGATAGCCGGCGTCGTCCGCCTTGATCGCAATCGCTTTCTGATAAGCCTCGCCCGCTTTCTGGTAGTCGGCGGCCTGCTCCGCGCCGGTCTTCGTTTTTGCGCGATTCACGTAGGACTCCGCCAGATTACCCCACACCACGTGCTGATTGGCGTCCACCTCGCCCGCCTTGCCGAAGGCCTCGATGGCGGCGTCCCAGTTATTGGCGCTCTTGGCCGCCATGCCTGCGTTGAAGGCGTCATTCAGCTCCTTATTCTTCGCCATGGCCTCCTTGGCGGCCTTATCCTTCTTTTCTATCTCGGCCTTTTCGGCGGGTGTCAGCGCTCGCTTGGTCTCGTCCTCGGCTGCGGCAGGGGCGCCTTCCGGAGGCAAGTGGAAGTCCACGACCTGGGTCTCGCCAACGGTCGTGCGGCCTGTCCGGAAGTCTCTTACCACGTTCTCGACCACGGCGCTGATCTTATAGTTGCCCAGCGGCAGCCCGCCGTAGAAATAGTGGCCCCTCTTATCCGTCTTGACGGTGTAGTTGCCCTTGACGTCCTGGCGCTCGATCTTCATCACAGCGCCCACGACGATTTTGCCGTCGGGACCGGTGACGGTGCCCTCGAACGCCGCGGTCTGGGCCCATGCGCTGATCGAAAAAATCAGGCTGACTGGTAGAACAAACAGGGTTTTGTGTAACGTAGCGGACATGGCCGTTTTCGACCTCCAAGTGATAGGTGTTCAGAATCCGATCCTCAGCATACTACATCCGTGAATGCTATGCCATAATCGGGGCCGTAATCCGTCGGTAAGGGATGTGGAGTAAAGGTTTCAGTCAAGCCCAGAGGGATGAAGGAGAGTCGCGAGTGCGCACGCGAAGGGTGAAAGCAGGCCGTAGAATGCGTGCATGAGGTTCAGCGAGCGTGATTCACCGAGGCAACAAGCACTCGGCTTCGATTACGACGAAGGACACCTCGAGCAGGGCTTAACGGCACTGGCGGGGATGCCCCTACTGCTGCAAGCCTTCCGCAGTCTGGACTTACCGCGCAGCGTCGAACGGCACGTGTCGATCGAGCAACGGCAGCGCGGCATGGATGAAGCCAGCTAGGTGGAGAGCTTTGTGATCCTGAACGCGGCGGGTGGGGAATGCCTGGACGACTTCGGCCATCTGCGGCAGGATGGGGTGCGCGAACTGATCGGGCACGCTCTGCCCAGTCCGGAAGCGGCGCGGAGGTTTCTGTACCAGTTTCACGACGAGCGGCTGATCGAGCAGGCTCAGCGGCAAGTGGTTGATCTTTTGGTAGGCGCGGCTGGACTCGAACCAGCGACCCTCAGCTTAGAAGGCTGATGCTCTATCCACCTGAGCTACGCGCCCACGATTGAAAACACTGACGTTAGCCTCTGCGGACCTTTTCCCTTGACAACACTACGACAACATTAAGCATATCAATTTGACCCCCGCTCAAGCTGCGCCCGCACTTTCTCGATGTCAACGTGGGTGTATCTCAAGCTCATTGCAGCCGTCGTATGCCCCAACACGCGCTGCCTGATCGCCGGATCACAGTCCGCGAGCGAGTGTCGAATTGAATGGAAGAATACCCATGGTACCCCGGCTCGCGCCCCGGCCTTCTTCAGGGTGCGCGACGCCAGGTTGTGCGCGTTCCATGGCCGCCCGTTGTCGCCCCGGAACACGGGGTCCGACGCACCACCAGTGAGATCGCGTTCGCGCATCTCCGTCAGCGCGGCCCATGCCTCCGATGTGAGTGGAACAACCCTGCGGGAGCGCGGAGTTTTTGGGGCGCCCCACTGGTTTCGTGAGAAGGTCTGAACGACCGCCAGTGAATACCGGGGAATCAGCACTCCCTCGACGGACACGCTCTGATCGGTCATATTCACATACCGCCACTGGAGCCCAAGGGCCTCGCCAACGCGAACCCCGGTGGCTGCCAGCAGTGCAATCAGTGGCGCGTACTTCGGTGGCATCTCCGCGATCAGCTTTTGCAATTGATCCGCGGATAGGGAGCGCGACGGGGCGGCGTCCTTTCCGTGGCATTTAACGCCCTCGGTGGGGGGATCGCCCCGCCAGTACCCAAGCAGTCGAGCGTGCCGAAACACGGCAGAGAATACGTTCCTGATATGCGTGACCGTTTGCTTTGAAAGGCCAGCGGCGGCCTTGGCTGATAACAGCATTTGAATCACCCCGGTCGTGATGTCCTGCATCTGACGTTCGCTCAGCGACGGGAGGATGTGTTTCTTGAGTAGGTATAGATAGTGCCCTTGACCTCCGACAGTCAGCCGCTCTACGTGCTCGGGAACGAACCGACTCTCCACAAACTGTCCGAAGGTCATCAGCCCCCGCGCCGGGGACGCGGATGCGGCATTGGCTCGCGCAACGATTTTCAGTGCTTCAACTCGCGCGGCTCTTATCCCCATCTTGCGTGGCCCCTCAGCCGCGCCGACCGTTTCGGTCGTGGGCTTATATGCGATGCTGCCATCCACGTTCACGACGTGTCGGCGATAACGTACGACCCACGACGGCCCGCGCTGGGAGAGTGATCCACGCTGCTCGCCTCGCTTCCTCATTCTCTCTAAGGCTATCAGGTGCCCAGCATGACGACGCGCGTGGGCGCTGCGCCCGTGTGGTGCGCGGTGCGCGGCGTCAGTTCCGAGGGGGCGTGGGGCACTGGGCAGGTGGGTGGCTGCGCTGCTCGCAGCGCGTGGCAGAGGGCTTCAGCGGGGCATGTCAGTCTCGGCCCAGATCGCGGGCCGTGCTGCGCGGCACTGAATGTTGGGGGTTTTCAACGGCTTCCCAAGATAATGTACACACTAATGGCACGCCAGAGGTGTTAGGCATATATTGGGATTAGTACACGGTTTCCTCAGCGAACTGGCCCCTGAGACGAAACAACCCCCAAAGGGGATTTCATCCCGGACAAGCCAGCAATCAAACGGGCCACCTGAAGACATTCCGCCACGCGCTGAACTGCGCCGGGCCGAACCGCGTCTCCGTACACACCGAAAAATCTTCTTTCAGGAGGCCTTGCAAAATGCAGGATGCCACAAACATTTGTGTCCGAATCGGCGCGGATGACCTCGCGCGCCTTCAGCAGTTAGTCCCGACGCTTCGCCGCAAAACCGGCGCCAACTGCAACCTTTCCTCGGTAATTCGGCAGATGATCTCGATCTGTTTGAAAAACCACCAGGACGAGCTTGTCGCCGACCTCAAGGAGGCGGCATGACAGAAGTCAAAACACCGCCCAAGCTCCATGACGCATGGTGGTGCATACAAGTTACCCGCGCCTCGGCCTATCGAAAGTGTGGCCTCCCCTACGAGCCGAGGGACCTAAACGCTGAAGAAATGCGCGACTTGGAAGCCGTATTGGATGCCGAGGACTTGGAAGCGGAAGCTGATGCATTGGAGGCTGAAGATGAGCGACGCAGTTAACAGAGAAGCACCGCCGCCCGTCGCCGCAAGGCTCGTGCGAAGCTCGTCTTCTTGGGACTGGGCGGTAGCGTGCCCACACTGCAAGGAGCCCCACCGTCACGTGGCCGTTTTCATACCGAGCAACCAACATCCTCGCGAGGGACTCACCCAACGTGTCGCACCATGCCGTAAGCGTGCAGGCGTCAGTGATGAAGCTCGAAAGATCGGCTATCAGCTTGTCGAAGTGGATCGCGACGAGACAGACCGGCTGGTAGCTGAGTACGAAGAGCAGGCCAAGGCGCGGCAGAAAGCGAGGGTCACGGGAGGCAGATCATGACGGCAGTGGAAGAAACGACTCAGACTGGAGGCGGCACACGGCCGCCTCTCCCTCTCGGCTTGTCGCAGGCTCAGGCGGCCATCCGGCGCACAGCGGAAGCTCTGCACGGTGCGCCTTTCGCGGGCAGTGCTGAAGTCCGCGTGCTGGACGGTCCGGCGTGCTTCAGCGGCATATTCGGCGATGCGGGGACACTCGCGGTCGCAGCCGCCGACATAGAAAGCAGAACCAGGGACGGGAACCTTTACATCACGGCCAACCCCGTCCTTCCGCGCCCACAGATGAATAGGGCGCGGATTCGGCGTGCGGGGGCTCGTAGCGCGGCGGGGGACAATGACGTTGCGCGCCTTCGGTGGTGGTTCCTGGATCTTGATCCGGCCAGAGCCACAGGAGTGTCTGCCACCGACACCGAAAAGGGAAGCGCACGGCTCGTGATGGAGCGTGTTCGCAGCCACTTCGCCGGGCTAGGTTGGCCCCGTCCGATCATTGCCGACTCTGGCTCAGGTTTTCATGTTCTCTACGCCGTGGACCTCCCGAACGATGCGCCCTCACGTCAGCTTCTTAAATCGGCCACGGCGCGCGCAGCGGCAATCTTCACGACGCCGGAAGTCAAGCTCGACGTGTCCGTCTCAAACCCGGCGCGCATCATCCGGCTGTGGGGGACCGTGAATCGCAAAGGCACGCACACGCCCGAGCGACCGTGGCGGAGATCAGCACTACTTGAGGTTCCCGAGCGCGTCCTCCTGACGGTGGCGCAGTTGGCGGCATTTATCGGCGGTGACACTCCCGACGTGGACAACAACACCATGGGAGCCGTGCCAGCAGAGCCGCCATCAGACGCGCAAGTTCAAGCGCAGCCTTTGGAGTGGCGGGGGGATGGGGGGGTGCGATTCGACATGCCAGCGTTCTTGGCCGCTGCCCACATCCAGGCGCGAGGTCCCGAGCCGTACAACGGGGGCGAGCGATGGATTCTCAATCCTTGCCCATTCAACCCCGAACACAATCGGGGCGAGGTGGCGGTTTTCGTTGACGAGCTTGGGCGCCCCGGCTTCCAATGTTTCCATGAATCTTGTTCGGAATACAAAGGCTGGGACGCCTTTGAGAAAAAACTGAAGGCACAACTGAGGGAGGACGCTGCCGCGCTGTCCGCCATCGCTGCGACGGAAACGCGGCAGGGCTACTCCAACACGGCGGCGGATGGCCTTTACCGCGTAACGCGTGGCGGCCGCACTCGGTTGAGGCTCGGCGGGATGTTGAATATCACGGCCAGGGTTAGAAACGCCGAATCTTTGGGCTGGGGTTGGGGACTAAGTTGGATCGCGCCGGATCGTCGCCGGAAAGAGCTTGTTGTGTCCAGCGCAGAGCTTGCCACCGATCCGCGCGTCGTGCTTGGCAAGCTCTGTGACGAAGGCTACGATCTAGCGGCGGGCAACGGCGTGCAGGATGCGCTTATCGCCTACATCAGGGGCGCGACGCCGCCCGTGGAGCTTCGTGTTGATCGCCCCGGCTGGCACGGCGGCGCGTTCGTGCTGCCTGATGAAGTGATCCGCGCTCAAGGCGCGGAGGGCTCGACAGCGCAGCAGGAGAAGATCCACCTCGCATCGGCGAGCAGTGTTGAGGCGGCCTACAACGTGGCTGGTACGCTCGACGATTGGAAGAGTGGGATTAGCCAACACTGCGTCGGGAACTCTCGGCTGATCCTCGCCGTCTGCGCCGGTTTCGCGGGTACGCTGCTCCGCCAAACTGGAAACGAGACTGGCGGCGTTCATCTGTGCGGCGCTAGCAGCGTGGGCAAGAGTACGGCTCTCGCTGTCGCGGCCTCCGTGTGTGGCGGCGGAGGCAGCGGCGGGTACGTAAGGCAGTGGCGGGCGACGGCGAACGGCCTGGAGGGTGTGGCTGTCGCGCATAACGACAGCCTTCTGGCCCTCGATGAACTGGGCCAGATTGGTGGGCGCGAGGTAGCGGCTGCGATCTACATGTTGGCTAACGCCTCGGGCAAGGCCCGAGCCCGAAAGGATGGGAGCGCGGCACCCACGAAGACATGGGCCGCGATGCTGCTGTCGAGCGGGGAACTCTCATTGAGCGCTCATGCGAACGAGGCGGGCGCGAAGGTCAAGGCGGGCGCCGAAGTCCGGCTACTGACGATTCCCGCTGACGCGGGGCGGGGGCTGGGACTTTACGAGGATATTCATGGCTTCGGCTCAGCGGCGGAGTTTTCCGATCACCTCAAAAGTAGATCGCGCGCGATCTACGGGACGCCGCTTCGTGCATTCCTTCGGTGGTTTGTTTCTCACCGCGAGTATGCTCTCCGGCGCGTCGTCGAGCTTCAAGACGTCTTCAGCGACACGCACCTGCCCACTGGAGCTTCGGGCGAGATCGTCAGAGCGGCAGGACGATTCAGCTTGCTAAGTGCGGCAGGGGAATTAGCGACTGAGGCCGGAGTGACTGATTGGGCTCCGGGGGTAGCGACTGAAGCTGCCGGAGTGTGTTTTGCGGATTGGCTGGCTGAGAGAGGCAGTGTCACGGGTGGTGATGTGGAGGCTGGCGTCCGGCAGGTTCTCGCCTTCATAGAGGAACATGGCGCGCGGTTCCAGGATGTCACACGAACCTTTGACACACAGCAGCGGGTCGGGTTCATGCAGGTAGGCGGTGGCACCACCGAGTACCTGATTCTGCGCGCGGCCTTTGAGGAGATCCTGACGAAGGGACACAACTACCGAACGGTGCGAACGGAGCTAATTCGGCGAGGGCTTATGATCCCCGGTGAAGACGCCAACCGGCCAGGACAGCAGCGTTTTGTACTGCCCAGGCTCGGGAGGACTCGCTGCTACGTGATGCGGCGGGAGGACGACACCTTTGTGGCGGACGCGCTTGTGGGCAGCTTGGGTGTGGCGGCATCGGCGGTCCAGTGACCTCGACTCCAGCTAATCTGGCCCAGTCCAAAAGCACTGGGCCACGAAAAAGCGAGAAACTGGTCCAGCTTAACTCACTGAGCCGCCGAGTGTTAGGTGGCATGTGGCCCAGTTGGCCCAGTTGGCCCAGTCGATTTCAGCAATCTGGAGAGGGACGGCCCAAAGGTCCAGGAGAGTTGAAAATAAAGACTTTTCGCGAACCTTCTTTGAAGAGAGATAGGGGGGGCTGTCCTTCCCACACCACCCCCATTCCTCAGATTCCAAAATTTGACTGGGCCAACTGGGCCAACTGGGCCAATTGCCTCTAACCCTATATTTTCCATATGTTTATCGTGGCCCAGTTTTCGTTTTTCCGTGGCCCAGTGCTTTTGGACTGGGCCAGCGGGGGGACAGCGACAACGCCGCGCGTGGGGGTCGATTGTATCCAAAGGACTTAGAGGACAGGAGGGCCAAATGGCTGGGAATCCGGTAAAAAGGAAATACTTAGCGAGGATCGCGGAGGCCGGGGGCATCGGCTGGGTGCTCGATCAACTCCTCGCGGGCGCCACGGTGACAGCCGTGGCGAAGGTGCTGGGAATGTCCAGGCCATTCCTTAGCCGCCAACTGAACCGGGATAATGAGACCGCCGGGGCGGTGTGCATAGCCCGCGCCTTGGCTGCCTACCGCCGCATGGCTGCCCGGCCCAGGCGCGCCGGGAGCGAGGCGCGAGAGTGGCTGGAGCGCGGCCCAGCGATGCACCTGGAGGCGCTGAGGCGCGCCCGGCTCGACTCGCTGGCCGAAGCACAGCCCCACCCCACTCCGGCGACCAGCGCGCCCAACAACGCCCCGCTAGGCCAACGCGCGGGGCACCAGTAGCGCATCCCAAGCGGCCAAGTCCTTCAGGCGCTCATCCCAGATCCCCGCGGCCCTTTCTATCCGTGCCACAGAGCCCAAATCTTCTTCAGCCGAGCGCAGCACTGCTTCGGCCATCGCATCCCACATCGACTTAGGGACCCCGCTATTTTTGTAGAAGTCTACGATTGCTGCGCGGCCGCTCCTCCCCGTCTCCGCCTCGGTTTGCGCTACAAGGGCCGCGTTCGCCACCACCGCGTCGGCCAATTCGCCCCAACACGCCGAAGAAGCCTCTCGCCGCTCGCGGTTCCAGCGGGTCACGGGATAGCCGAAGTCGAACAGGCTCCTCACCCGTTTTTTGTACGTTCTCACGGTCATCATTGTAGTTTTGTAGTTTCCTTTCTATGCTTTACGGAGTTTCCTGAGATGCAGACCCACCTTAACCGGGGATCGCGGGCGGTGCAAGAGAAATCGCACCCTAGTGCGCCGCGCGGATGACTGTTTTGTTCGATTTACCCAATTCTCCAGAATAAGAGTTGACAGAAGGTCCGAAAGCGCGCATAGTTGAGGCGTGACAAAAGCCTTCGGATACATTCGAGTCTCGGGAAGAGGGCAGTTGGATGGGGACGGTTTTCCCCGCCAGCGCAAAGCGATCTTCGATCACGCCGCTGGGCACGGTCTCAGGATCGTCCGCGTCTTTCGTGAAGCGGGTGTCAGCGGTGCCATCGAGAGCATGAATCGCCCAGCCTGGCGTGAGTTGATGGCTGCGCTGCTCGCTAACGGCGTGCGAACGATTGTGATTGAGCGGCTCGACCGGCTTGCACGAGACCTGATGGTCCAGGAGACCGTTATCGCGGATCTCCACAAGCGTGGATTTACGCTGCTGTCTGCGGCAGAGCCCGATCTGATGGCGAAAGATCCGACGCGCATCCTTATGCGGCAACTCATGGGTGCGGTCGCCCAATACGACAAGTCGCAGACCGTGCTCAAGCTTCGCGTGGCGCGTGATCGTATCCGTGAGAAGCAAGGTACCTGTGAGGGTCGGAAACCGTTCGGCTATCGGGATGGGGAAGGCGACACTCTGGCGCGCATGGAGCATTTGCGCCAGGAGGGTCTGGCCTACGACAAGATCGCTTCTCAGCTTAACGCGGAAGGTCTGGCGCCCCGATCCAGCGGGCAGTGGTATCCCGGAGTCGTGCGCCGCATTCTGTTGGCGCAGGTTTGATCGAGAGACACAGTGCACCACGCACCTCACAGCCACGCACGGCGCGCCGGAGCAAAGCACACAGCGCCAGGCCCAGATGGTTCCCGGATGGTCACCCTCCGCGCGGAGAATGCCCCCCCTTCTCGCCGGAGCCGGGGCCTTCACCGTGGACCAACCCATCAGAGCGACCTCCTGCGCACTACTCGTGTCGGCCCGACGACGACGCTGCGCGAAAAATTTGCAGATCACGGAACGCTTAGATGTCCCGAAAGCGGCTCCAAATTTTTTTTGCATATCGAGTGTTCGGTATACCGTACTTACAGATGGAGGGTCACATGACCGACACCGACACACCCACCGTGCCTATAACCTTCAGAGCAACAGAGACGCAAGTCGCCCAGCTACATGCCGCAATCCCTGCTCACCGCCGTGCGACCGGCGAGGACATGACTGTGAGCCGCCTCATCCGGGAGTGTGTCGATCTTCATCTCCACGAGATATCGGGGGTGAAGTAGCGTGCCCGACAATCCCAACACTGCCGAAGGCTACGTCCCCGGCTCTCCACCTACACCAACGGCGCTTCAACCCGATGACTGGGTGAGCGGCCCTCCGCCTGGGTGGACTGGCGGAAGAGTCCCCGCCACTGAGGTCAACGATTGGGTGATGGGCCCCCCGCCGACCACCAACCCCGGCAACACCCTCTTGAATGGTGTCGGCGACGTAGCTAAAGGGATTTGGCGCACTGCCGCTCCGTCTGGCGAGGTTGCCCAGGCCGCGTACGATAGCGGGAATTATGGGCGCCTTGCGTGGGAAGCTGTGAAAGCCGCGAACCCCGGCTACCGCGCGATCATCGAGCCCTCGTTCGCTCAAGTGAAGAAAATGTGGGACCTGGGTATGGCCGGTCGTTACTCCGAAGCTGTGGGCCATGGGCTCGCCGGTGTGGTCCCCGGCATCGGCCCTGTGGTCGCTGGGATGACGGACACAGCCACGGGCGAACCCACCATGCCACCCGGCCAGAACATAGAAGATCCACATCCCGGCGAACCCATCCGTGCTCTGGGCCAGGGTGTCACGGCCACACTGCTGGGGCTCATCGGCAGGGGTTCTCCAGTTCAGGACGCCGCCGGGAATGCACTCCGGTCGAGTGCGGCGGACCAACTCTACAGGGTGCTGGGGCCCACGACTAACGAGAACAAAAGCATCGCTGCGAAGATAGTACCGCAGTTGCTCGACCGTGGGATCACGGCAAACTCGCGCGCTGGACTCCTTGAAAAATTCCTTGCGCTCAAAGACGATGCCGGAAACGCTGTCGAGAGCGCGTGGAACAATCTCCCGCCGGGAACGCAGGTGCCTCTCGCGCCCATCCTCGACACCATGAACCAACACGCCGCTAGAGCCTTTCTCTCAGAGACAGGGAGGCCCACATCGGCCCCAGCACAGGCCGCGCTGGGGATCGTGAACGATCTCGGCCAGCGGCTCGCGGCGGAATCTACACGGGACGCAACAGGGCAGCCGGTCATAACGCCCGCAGCCCTCCGCCAGTACCGACAGGAGTTCGACAGAGTTGCCAACAAGGGCGGCGCGTTCACGGCTTCCATCGATGACGGCACGCAGGCGGGGGCTCACGCTATCGCTGGGAATGCTATCCGGGCGGCGGTCTCCGATCAGTTCCCGGACATCGCGAAGGCCAACAAAGAATATTCACTGTGGAAAGACGCAGCGGACGTGTACGCCGACACTCGCCAACGGCAGATCGGCCAGAGCCCAAGCCTCGGCCGGCAGTTTGCGCGCAGCGCTGGGCAGATAGGGGGTTTCCTTCACGGTGGCCCTGTCGGCGCGGCGCTCGGTGGTGAGCTACTGGCGCGGGGTGCGCAGGCTGCGCGGGCTCCGTGGTACGCGACGCGGGCGGCGGCGGCCAAGTACAGCCTGGGCGACGTGCTGAAGAGCGGAACGCCTACGCCATTCGCTCTCCCTGGGCTCCTAGGCAACACTAGCCCAGCCGCGCAGCCCGTCGCCGACTCGCTCCTCCAGTGAGAAAATGGGAAACACCCAACTGTTCGTGATCCTGCTTTCCAGCGCGATCCTCCTGAAGTGGGCCTACCACTTCGCCTGCACGTGGTCGCCGAGCGGCCCGCTAGAGAGGTTCCGCGCCGGGCGTCCGGTGCCGCCTGGCATCAAAAACACTCTGCGGGTTCTCTGCGCCAGACTGATGTTCAGCTTCGCCGACTTGATATTCGGGCCGCCAGTAGCGAAACATTGAGCCGCGCGCCCAGGCCCAGCCGCTCCAGCCGGAACGCGCAACGCCTATACTGAAGTCCCCAAGCTTAACAAGCCCGAGTCTCGGGGGAGAAAGAGAGGGGAACCCCATGACCAGACGACGAGCACTGCTCGGCGCAACCCTGTTGGCGGCGTTGGGTGTCCAATCACAGGCCCAGACGTGCGCCAATTCAAGCCTCAATGGAACGTACTTCTACCAGCTTGGAGGGAACGTCGCGACTGCTGCCGGGATAGCACCTTATGTGGAGTTGGGCAAGCTGGTCGCCGATGGGAATGGCTCCGTTTTCGGTAGCTCGTCAGTCAGCATTGCTGGGGTGCTCGCGTCGTTTTCCCTTTCAGGGAGTTACGCGGTGGAGGGAAATTGCACAGGAACACTGACTCTGGTGGTCAATTTACAGTCCACGGAGGCGGTCACGTTTCAGATAGTCGGCGGAGGGCAAAGCGCTGTAGTGGCATTTTCGTCGTCGGGGGGAGTGGTAACTGGGCGTGCGTACCGGGCGGCGAGCGCAGGTCAATGCGGCGGCAACGCATCGTTCAGTGGAGGCTACGGCTATTTGCTGTCGGGCGTAGCTGGAGCGCTACTATATTCTGACGCTGGCCAGGTCGTGTCCGACGGCAGCGGCAACCTCACCACCCTTGGTGCCACAAACCTAGGTGCAGGAGCCAAACAAACAAGCGGCACAGGCTCGTATTTCGTTGCAAGCACCTGCTTCGGTACGGCCAAAATCGTCAACCAGAACGGCACTGCCAACTACATTCTCGCCTTTGTTGAGGGAGGAAACGTTCTGTTCATGGAAAGTGATGCAGGCACGACCGTCTCTGGTGCGGCCCAGCCACAACAGATCCAGTCGATACTTCCTGATTTTGTTTTCGGCGGCGGCTGGTCTTCGGCGCTCTATTTCGGGAACACGACGAACGGCGCCGTGTCCTTTCCCGTGACCTTCATCGGTGACGACGGGAAGCCCATGACCGTCCCTTCAGTCGGCGGCTCCATCGCAGTTGTCAACCTTGCACCGAACGGCACCGCCTCTATTCAAGCCGTGAATGTGGGCACCCTGATTCAGGGATATGCCTCTGTCTCCTTACCGGCGGGAGTCACAGCTTATGGAGTCTTCCACTACGGCGTCCCCGGCGTTTCCGATCAGGAGGCGGTGGTGCAACTGTCAAGCGCGGTGGCCACCACCAGCACGCTCATCTGGGATGACACGAAGTTTCTCACCGCAGTTGCGATTGTGAATCCGAGCCCTGTAGCCACGACCGTGGCCGTCACACTGCGTGGCGCGGGTGGAGCACTCCTCGGCACATCCGCCGTTGCCTTGGGTCCGAGAAGCAAAGTGGCAGTCGTGCTGCGCAACCTTCCGGGCTTGGCGGGCATGGGCGGAAATCAAGGCACCGCTAATTTCACGGTGGCCACTGGGAACGTAGTTGTGATGGGCATCCGCTACACCGGCTCGGCGTACACCTCGATCCCAACGACGCAGCAGTGACGAACTGGGGGCGGTGCCGCGCGGGGCGCGTGTAGCCCCCGTGCGCAGCGAGCAAAGCGCCCCCCTCTGCGAGAGCCAGCCACGCGCCAGCGCGTAAGCCGCTGCCGTGAGATTTTCCCGATCTTGCCGCCACCAATCTAAACTGGGTCACTCGTCTGCATGCCCGAGGCCACGCCGTCGTGCGTGGGCCGATGGTGGGGGTGGCATGTTCACTTTCTAAACTTGAACCGCCTCGCCACTTTGGAACAATGAGAGAAGCGCCGGGGCCACGGCCTTCCCCCCGGTGGATCAACGAATCTATCGAAAAGATAGGATCATAGAACCCCAAGTACCGTGTTTCTTGAGCCGATTTTGGTCCCAACGTACTAACAAATCAGGACCTTTTTCCCATCGACAGGCCAGGACTCTGAATCTAGGATGTAGTTCAGGATACGAGACATAGCCCTGATAATCCCGTTCCTGCTGGGCGCAGTGATCCTTTCCACTAGGCATCTTCTGAAACCAAAACGCAAAAAGCGCCAAGTCGGTTACGAGCGGGAAGAGTTCCACATCGACGCGGCAAACGTGCCGGAGTTCAAGCCGACTTGGAGAAACGCACGATAGTCGGGCCGCCCGTATCCTTCCCACACCTTGATCCGTTTCCGGCCTGGCTTTTTCGGCGCGCGCGAAGGCAGAGACTTTCATCTCCCCGACCACTACCCGGCGACCCGCCACGCTCACAGGGCACCCGCAGCCTGCAACAGTGCGTGTAGCCCCGGTGCGCATCCGGGGGCAGAGCGCACCTCGCGGGAGCGGAAGTTGACGCCAGAGCGTCCGTGCGGCAGATCAGAATGGGCAACCTTCCCACACTATGAGCCGTTAGCGCGTCGTCCAATTCCCCACCCAGGGAGAGCAATCCGCGTGGGCACGTTTTGACAACAGAAAGACGACATCTTGTGGTCAAAGCCCGCACAAAGCAGGCACTCTCGGGCCGAATGGCCCTGAAGCTACACAGATTCTAAAGGGGATCTTGGTGACGCGGCAGGTACCAAAACCCAAACTTCTGCTTAGAAGGCTGATGCTCTATCCACCTGAGCTACGCGCCCGCTCATTTATGGTAACAACCGGAGCCAGCGCGGCGCGTTTGAACCGGCTTGAAAGCACTCGTGAATCGAAATCGGGCGCTACTGGCCAGCACGGCTGGGGATTGTCGCTCGCCTTCAGCGCGATCCCGACCATGGGCGATAAAAGTTGCGGAGACCATAGACCTTGGCCAACGGGCAGGCACGCGCTTTCATGGGCCGGTCCCTCGATCTGTACCGGTACTCTCGCAACACTCGGGCTCAGCGCTATATAAAACGATCGCCCTAATAGCTTTCCTATTGTTACCTAATATCGATGAAAGCTGCTTCGCATTTAAATTTCGGCGCTACTCTATGCCGGAGGACATATGCCAACCATGAAAACCAAATTAACGTTCGGAATCGCAGGGATAATGGCGTTTCTGTTTGTGCTGGCGCCGAACGCAGCGCCAAAAGGGAGGGTGCCTGGCGCCGCTCTGACGCTGAACGCAACCTGCAGCGGCAACGGCGACCGCGCCGATCAGTGCACGGTGACCGCTACGGGATTAGCGGGGAACACGAGCTATATCTTCTTCGTTACGGACACGTGCGGAGGGATATACCAAACCAACATCACCGCCGACGCCAGTGGAAACTTCAGCCAGCAGTACAACATGCCAGGAGAGGATATAAACTGCATAACCGCGGGGTGGACCTTCACGCTGTCGACCGGTGGCAAGCGGTCGCAGATCGTGGCGACAACCTCGGCGGGCGACCCAACCTAATCGTGGGACGGGAGGCCGCGCACGATTTCACGAGCGCGGCGCCCGTAGGGCTCGCTAGGACTCAGGTCGTGCTGCGCCTACTTCAGCTTCGAGAAATCGGTGGGATTCGCGAAGATCGACTCCACGTTCGCCACCAGCTTCCCGTTGGCCTCGGATTCCTTCTGCACTTTCTGCCACTCGGGATCGGCGCGGAATTCGTCCCACGATTTCTTGGCGGTGTCGCGGTTGGGGAATTCCAGGATATAGATGAAGGTGTTCTTCGACAGCGGCTCGTCCATGGGAGCCCAATAGCCGACGCTCTTCATGTTGTGCTTCTTGAAGATCGCGTCGGTGTGATTGCGGAAGCGCGCCTGTAGTTCCTCGAGCTTGCCCGGCTCGGCCGTGTAGCGGCGGATCTCGTACACGTTGCTGGTGGCTGCGGAAGCGGTGGTCGTGCGGCCCATCCAATAGCCGGCCATCGCGGCCAGAATCGAAAATAGAACGATCGTCTTTATCATCTGGGAGTCTCCTCTATTTGAAAAGCATACATCATCGCGGCGAAAAAGCAGATTACTGCCTCCCCGGGGATCCGCCTGACCGTGATCCGTCCGCAAGCGTACCGCTCAGTTACGAGCCTGTGTGGAAAGTCGATGCTGAACCGCTCCCTATGGTCACGGCTCGGCGTGGGCGCTTGTTGAATTCAGATCCGTCACCGAGCCGCGGCCATAGGGAGCGGTCCAACGGGTGTTTTTCACAAAGACTCTCACCGTCGCGGCTCGGAATGGGCCGCGGAGCCAATGTCCTACTCACCGAGCCGCGACGGTAACGGAGCGGTACTCAGGACTTGCGAGCACGCCGACGGATCACGGAATGACCAAGGTTATTGCTTGTCGAGTTTCGGCGCCGCGCGAATCCCTGCTAACCTCAAAGTTCAAGCGCAAAATGGACAAAAAACTGCAGATCATCCCCCTGGGCGGTCTGGGCGAGTTCGGGATGAACTGCATGGCCCTCCGTTATGGCGACGACATTATCGTCGTCGACGCCGGCATGATGTTTCCCGACGCCGAGCTGCTGGGCGTCGATATCGTCACGCCCGATTTCACGTATCTGGAACAGAACGCCAAGCGCGTCCGCGCGCTGGTGCTGACGCACGGCCATGAGGATCATATCGGCGGCGTCCCGTTCCTGCTGTCGCAGCTCCAGATCCCGGTGTACGGCACCGCCTTCACGCTCGCTCTGGTGGAGCGGCGCCTGGAGGAGCACGGGCTGCTGGACGACGCCGAGCTCAACTCCGTGAAGCCGGGCGAAAAGCTCACACTCGGGCCGTTCGCCATCGAGTTCATCCATGTGACGCACTCCATCGTGAGCTGCGTCGCGCTCGCCATCACCACGCCGCTCGGCGTCATCATCCACACCGGCGACTACAAAGTGGACCCCACGCCCATCGATAACGAGCTGTTCGATCTCCACACGCTCGCCGAATACGGCAAGCGCGGCGTGCTGCTGCTGATGTCGGATTCCACCAACGTGGACCGCCCCGGTTACACCGAAAGCGAGCGCGCCGTCGCTCCGCGCCTCGAAGATTTGTTCGTGCGCTCGCCGCGCCGGCTGGTGCTTTCCTGCTTCAGCTCTTCGATCCCGCGCCTCCAGCAGATTCTCGATCTGGCCCAGGAGCACGGCCGCAAGGTCGTGTTTCTGGGACGCAGCATGAACAACACCACTGAGATCGCGCACGATCTCGGGTTCCTGCGGATTCCCAACGGCCTGCTGCTGCGCCCGCAGGACGTGATGCAGACCGCCGCGAGCAAACTCGTCGCCATCGTCTCCGGCACCCAGGGCGAGCCGATGTCGGCGCTGTCGCGCGTAGCCGTCGATAATCACAAATCGCTCAGCGTCGAGCCGGGCGATACGGTCGCGCTCAGCTCGCGCATCATTCCCGGAAATGAGAAGGCGATTTACCGGATGATCAATCACCTTTCCAAGCGCGGCGCCGACGTGGTCTACGGTTCCATGAACCCGCCCATCCACGTCTCGGGCCACGGCAGCGCCGAGGAATTGCGGCTGGTGCTGAACCTGGTGCGGCCTCGCTACTTCGTACCGGTGCACGGCGAATACCGGCAGTTGGCGCAGCACGCCAAGCTCGCCCAGCATCTGAGCCACTTGGGAATGAAGGAATCGTTCGTGCTGGAATCGGGAGAAACGCTGGTGATCGACGAAGAGGGCGCGCGCAAGGGCGATAAAATTCCGGTCGGCCGCGTGTGCATCGATTCGGGCTCGCTCGACGAAGTAGTTGAGGACATGGTGATCCGCGACCGCCGCCACCTTTCCGAAGACGGCTTCGTGATCCCCATCATCGCCATCGACAAAAACACCGGCAAGGCCGAGGGTCTGCCCGAGATCGTCAGCCGCGGCTTCATGTCCATGGAAGAAAGCGCGGAGGTTCTGCAAAACGCGCGCCAGGTGGTCGTGAAAACACTCGACAACTCCACCGCCGAGGAGCGCGGCGACTGGGGCGTGATGCAGGAAAAGATCCGCGCGGATCTGAAGCGCTACATCAGCAAGCAGACCGCGCGCCGGCCGCTGATTCTCCCGGTTATTCTGGAATTGTGATCGGAAAGGGGACAGACCACTCTGTCCCCGCGTGTAAATCAGAATTCGCACGATCACCATTTGCCGTGGACAGAGCGGTCTGTCCCCTTTCAGCCCGTTCTAAGGAGTGCACTTACACGTGGACGTAACCGACGCCTCCGGATATCCGGGCCACGCCGATCAAGTTCTTTCCCCCGAAACCGAGCAGGAAGTCGCCGATTTGTTGCGACAGGCGACCGAGCGCAAAGTCCCCGTGACGGCCACCGGAGCGCTTACCGGATTGGCAGGCGGCGCATCCCCGCAAGGCGGCTGGGCGATTTCTCTCGCGCGTCTCCGTAAGCTCGAAGTCTCGCCAGGATGCGCACGCGTCGGTCCCGGCGTGCTGTTGCGCGACGTGCAGGCGGCAGCCGCGAATTCCGGCCAGTTTTATGCGCCCGATCCCACCGAAAACACGTCCTCGATCGGCGGGAATATCGCGGCGAACGCCAGCGGCTCGCGCAGTTTTCGCTACGGAGCCACGCGCCGCCACGTGCTCGCGGTGAACGTCGCCTCTCTCGGTGGCGGCGTTTTTCCCAGCGGCATCCGTACGATTCGGCGCGGCGAAAGAGTCGATTTCGACGTTCCAGCAATCTCGCTGCCGCGCACCACGAAATTCTCGGCTGGCTATCCGCTCGCGCCGGGGTTGGATTTGATCGACCTCATCATCGGCAGCGAGGGCACGCTCGGGCTGGTCACCGAAGCGGAATTGCAATTGCTCCCTGCGCCGGGCGAGCGGTTGAGTGGCGTGGTGTTCTTCGCATCTGAGGAAGCCGCGCTGGAAGCCGTTGACCTGTGGCGCCCCACGCCGGGGCTGAACATGATCGAGTATCTCGACGAAGCGTCGCTCCAGATGATGGACGTTCCGCACCAGGCCGCGCTCATGATCGAAATCGAAGGCGACGCCGACATCGATCTATCCGGCGCGCTCGAAGCCGATTCCTGGTTCGCCACCTCGGCCGCCGATCGCGAGCGCTTCCGCGTGTTCCGTCACGGTGTCGCCGAAAGAGTCAACGCGCGTGTGCGCCGCACAGGTTTTACGAAAATCGGCACCGATTACGCCGTGCCGCTGGATCGCAACCGCGAGATGATGGCGGCTTACCGCCGCACGCTCGATCGTGAGATGCCCGGGAAATACGCGATCTACGGGCACATCGGGGACGCGCACGTGCACGTCAACGCGTTTCCGTCTTCGCAAGAAGAGTACGACCGTGGTGTGGCCGTGATGACAGATCTCGCGCGCGTGGCCGTATCGCTCGGCGGCACCGTCGGCGCTGAGCACGGCTTGGGCAAGCGCAAGACGCACCTGCTCGAAATCCAGTATGCGCCGGATCAGATTGAAGCGATGAAGAACGTCAAGCGGCGGTTCGATCCGGATTGGTTGCTGGGAAGAGGGACCTTGTTCGCGTACCCAGCGGCTTGAGCGTTCGCCAGCCCGTTTCTTTCGTTCGGGCAGGTTTATACGAGTTCCTTAAACTCCTCGATACTCAACCCGGCGTCGCGAAGAATACCGCCCATGGTGTAAGCATCGATCGGGTTTGAGCGGGGGACCACGACTAGGCGCTCGCCATCCGACATTACGATATGTTTGCTCTGGCGAACGATTCGAAAGCCAGCCTTCTCAAGTGCGCGAACGGCCTTGAGATGAGGTATTCCCGGAAGTTTCCCCAAGGTTCAAACGGTGATTTCGACCTCGTGGACGTCTTTCTCGCCGGCAAGCATCTCGTCTCTTGCGGCGAGGTACTCTTCGATCGCGGAGCGGATGTTCTCCAGCGCTTCCTCTTCCGTCGCTCCTTGCGACCAGCAGCCCGGCAAGCCGGGGCAGGAAACGCTGTAGCCTTCCTCGGTCTTTCGAAGGGCAACCCGGTACTTCATGGCTTCACAATAACACTCGCAACTAGTAGCCAGTCGCAGGCAAAACGTAACTACCGCTTCCTGCGGTCGCGGCTCCTTAGAGCTGGTCCGATACGGAGCCGTGACCAAAGGGAGCGGTTGCCCATCCTTAACGAACTCGCTACGACAAGCGACTAAGACTTATTCGCCTTCACGCTCTTTACCGGCAGGCACCACAGGAATCCACGGCCTCGGACAATTACGCCGCCCGCACCGGATTCCTTCAGGATTTGCGCATACCGGCCCACGTGCATCGTGTCGGCGATCACTAGTCGTCCGCCCGGCTTCAGCACCCGGAACAGTTCGCGCACCGCCTGGTCGCGATCCGGTTCGTCGGCGAGCCAATGGAGAGCAAACGCGGAAAGCACCACGTCGAAGTTCTCGGGAGGGGAAGCCAGCTTGCGGAGATCGCCCTCCTCGAATTTGATGCGGTCGGCGGCGCCTTCCTTCCTGGCATTCGCGCGCGCGGCTTCGGCCGAATTGCCGGAGAGCGCGTGCGGATCCCACAGATCCACGGCCGTGACCTTGCCGGTTTTCAGGCGCTTGGCAGCTCCGATCGCGAACAGCCCCAGCCCACACCCGGCATCCAGAACTTTTTCGTCGCCTGTGAGCGCAAGCTCATCGATTAATCGATCGCGCAGATGGAGCTTTCCGGTGCGGCTAGACCACGTCATGAACCAGCCCGCACCGGCGAATAGAGCTGCAAGCAACGCGAGCGCGATAAGAAGAGATGCCGCCGGGCCGGGGTACTCCTGGCGATTCATGAACCACAGCGCGAATCCGAACACGAACGTCCAGGCCGCGCGGCTGAACATGCTCTTGACGGCGAGCGGGGAATCCAAGCCGTAATCCGGCGGAGAATTGTCGGGCGATTTCGCGGCGGCCGGGCTGCCTGACGATTTGGCGGACGCTTTGGCGGGCGGGCCTGATTTGGATGCCGGGCTTGGCTTCGACGCCCCAGGCTTGGCGGCCATTTACACCGCAGCCTCGACGGGAGCCGCCACCTCAATCGCTTTTTTGAATTTGCACTCTTTATTCGGACACTGCGCGACTGGGCCGGCCTTCAGGAATTTCTCGATCAAATAGCTCGATCCGCACTCCGGACATTTTTCGGCGATGGGCTTGCCCCAGGCGACGAAATCGCAA
The DNA here is from genome assembly GCA_035934795.1 of Bryobacteraceae bacterium. GTDB lineage: Bacteria > Acidobacteriota > Terriglobia > Bryobacterales > Bryobacteraceae > Palsa-187. Next base: position 29,063 of record DASYXM010000087.1, read on the forward strand.
TCGGGATAGCGGCTGCATCCGAAGAAAGTCTTGCCGCGCTTGGAGCGCCGCTCCACCACTTCGCCCTCCGTGCAGTTCGGGCACTTCACGCCGACGGTTTTCTGCTTGACGAACTTGCACTTCGGATAGTTGCCGCAGGCCACGAACTCGCCGTAGCGCCCGAATTTCTTCACCAGCTTCCCGCCGCACTGCGGACAATCCTCTTCGAGCGGAACGTCCTTGGGCTTCTGCGCCTCCCCGAGCTGCTTGGTCGTCTTGCACTCGGGATAGCCGGAGCACGCCAGGAACTGCCCGAAGCGGCCCTTCTTCAGCACCATGGGGCGCCCGCAGTTATCGCAATACGTGGTTTCGTCCTGTTCGGTCGCGCCCTCCGGAGCGACCTCGCGCGTGTTGGTGCAGTCGGGATAACCGGTGCAGGCGATGAACTTGCCGTGGCGGCCCCACTTGATCACCATGGGCTTGCCGCACTTGTCGCAGATCAGGTCGGTGGGCTCCTCCATGCGCTTGATGTCGGTCATGTGGAGCGCCGCGTGATCCAGGTCCTTCTGGAACCGCTCGTAGAAATCGCTCATCGAGATGCGCCAGTCGGTCTTGCCCTCTTCGATGTCGTCGAGCTCGGCTTCCATGCGCGCCGTGTAGGTGACGTCGAAAAGATCGCTGAAGCTTTCGAGTAGCAGGTCCGTCACCACCATGCCGAGCTCGGTGGGCGTGAACTTGCCGCCCTCCTTGCGGACGTATTCGCGCTCCTGGATGGTCGAGAGAATCGACGCGTAGGTGGACGGACGCCCCACGCCGTCGGCTTCCAGCTCCTTCACCAGCGTCGCTTCGTTGAAGCGCGGCGGCGGCTCCGTGAAATGCTGCTCCGGCAGGATGGAGCGGAACTTCAACACTTCGCCTTCGGTCACCGCCGGAAGCTTGTGCTTCAGCTCCTCGTCGTCTTCGTCCTTCTGATCCTTGCCCTCTTCGTAGACCTTCAGGAAGCCGTCGAATTTCGGCACGCTGCCGGTAGCCCGGAACAGATAGCCCGCGCCGTCCTTGCCTTTGGCTTCGATGTCGATGGTGGTCTGGTCGAACACCGCGGGCGTCATCTGCGATGCCACGTACCGCATCCAGATTAGCCGGTACAACTTCAGCGCATCTTCGTCCAGATACTTCGCGATGCTCTCGGGGGTGCGCAACGCCGACGTCGGGCGGATGGCCTCGTGCGCGTCCTGCGCGTCCTTTTTACTCTTGTAGAAATTCGGCGTCGGCGGCCGGTAATCGGCGCCGTAGCGCTCGGCGATCATGCCGCGGACTTCGTCCAGCGCGTCGGCCGACACGCGCGTGGAATCCGTGCGCATATAAGTGATCAGGCCGACCGAGCCTTCTTCCCCCACCTCGACGCCTTCGTACAGCTTCTGCGCCAGCATCATGGTGCGCTTCACGCTGAAGCGCAGCTTGCGCGACGCTTCCTGCTGAATGGTCGAGGTGATGAAGGGCGGCACCGGATGCCGGCGCTTCTCGCGATTCGTGACGGAGCGGACCACGTAGCTCGCGCCGTCGAGCGCGTTCACGACGGCGTCGGCCGCGGCCTGGCTCCCAATGGCGACGTTCTCGTCGTTCTTCTTGGCTAGATGGGCGGTTAATATAGGGGGCTTCTTGGCCGCGAGGCTCGCGTCGATGGTCCAGTATTCCTGCTTTTCGAACGCAAGGATCTCGCGCTCCCGGTCGACGATCAGACGCAGCGCGACCGTCTGCACGCGTCCCGCCGACAGGCCCCGCCGGACTTTATCCCATAGCAGCGGGGAGATCTTGTAGCCCACCAGGCGGTCCAGCACGCGGCGCGCCTGCTGCGCGTCCACCAGGTGCAGATTCACCGACGATGGGGTCTCGAACGCCTTCTGGATCGCCTTCTTGGTGATCTCGTTGAACATCACCCGGAAGATCTTGGGACCTTTCTTGCCGTCCTTCAGCTCCTCCTGCAGGTGGAAGCAGATCGCCTCGCCTTCGCGGTCCGGATCGGCCGCCAGATAAATGGCGTCGGTGCCCTTGGCCGCCTGCTTCAGCTCCGCAATCAGCTTCTTCTTGCCTTCGATCACCTCATAGACCGGCGTGAAATCGTTGTCGACGTCCACCGCCAGGTCCTTCTTGGGCAGATCCTTCACATGCCCCAGGGAGGCCTTGACGACGTACTGCTTCCCCAGGTACTTTCCGATCGTTTTCGCCTTCGTCGGAGATTCGACGATGACGAGGTTCTTTGCCATAGTAGTGCGCTACGACCTTCCTATATTTATAGCGGCCCGTCAATCCCAATCCCGATGAGTCCCATGATCCCGAATGACTATAGCAGGGATTTCTTCAGCGGGGGTCTCTTCATCCCCACGGTGAAACGGCACATCGTCCGTGGGGCCGATGAACAACCGAAATCTTACCACGGAGCCTGAAACGTGCCCCGTTAGTCCGCCCACACCCGGATGTAGCACTTGCCCGGCAGTTGCCGGACCAGCCCGCTCAGCTCCAGTTCGAATAGAGCGGCGATAATCTCGCTGGGAGACGCGCCCCCGATTTGATCCCCGACGCTTTCCCCGACGCTTTCAATGACCTGCTCAATCAACAGGTCCAGGCCCTTCGACGCATCCGGCTCCAGGAGTTTCAGGATCGACTGAGTGACGCTGTTCATTATCGATGCGGAACCCCCGCCATTGGTTTCACGCGCCTCGTTCTCATTTATATTCAATCGCTTCCGCTCGGCACCCACCAGCTCCCGGCGAACTTCGGGCTTCAATTCGGCCACCACGTCGTTCCATTCCTGCACCAGTTTCGCCCCTTGCTTGATCAGCAGATTTGGCCCCCAGCTCAGCTTGGAAGTGATGTTGCCGGGGATCGCGAAAACCTCCCGGCCCTGTTCGGCCGCAAGCTTCGCGGTGATTGCCGAACCCGAATATTCGCCCCCTTCGACCACCAGGACTCCCAGGCTCATCCCGCTGATGATCCGGTTCCGGATCGGGAAATTCTGGGGGTAGGGCGGTGCTCCCATCGGGAATTCGGACACGATCAGCCCCTTTTCGGCGATCTCGTCGGCGAGTTTCCGGTTCTCGGCGGGGTAGACCTGGTCCACGCCGCAGCCGAACACCGCGATGGTATTGCCTCCCGTACCCGCATCACTACCTGCATCGAGTGCGGCCCGATGGGCGGCCGTGTCGATCCCCCGGGCCATGCCGCTCGAAATGGTCAGCCCGGCGTAAGCCAGGTCGCGGGCGATTCGAGTGGCCGCGGCGGTTCCATAAGGTGTGGGACGCCTGGTTCCGACGATGGCCACCATAGGAGAATGCAATAGCTCGGTGCGTCCGCGGGCAAACAGGACCGGGGGCGGATCGAAAATCTCGCGCAACAGGACCGAATAGAGTGGCGTGCGGATGGGAATGATCTCGGCGTTTGCGGCCGCCATTCTTTGCCGCTGGTCGGCCGCGTCCTCAAATCCGCATCCGCTTGCGACACTCTGTGCGACCGCCGCCGCGAGACCCGCCCCCTGCAATTCCGAGCGCGTGGCCCGGAAGATGGCCTGCGGGGTCCGGAAGATCTCGATGAGCTGACCCGCTTTGCGCGTCCCGAGGCCGGGCGTCATGCGGAGGGCCAGCCAGTGTATGATTTCGTCCTCGGAAAGGAGCGGAGGCGGATTGTTTTCCTGGGAAGTAAGGTCCCGGTAGTCCGGAGAAGTCGCAGGCTGCATTAGAATCTTGTGCTGGACGGAAGTGGGAATTCTCATGAGTACCCCCGCCTCGGGCAGGTTATATGACAGCGAGGCCCTAGCGACGGTGTCCGGCATCTATCCCAGTCCCTTTTTAAAACGGGGACAGGCTACGCTTTCACTCTTTGCTTCCGTCGCCCGCCAACCGGCCAGGGACTGCGCGAGAATAAAGCGAAAGGATAGCCTGTCCCCGAATTCGCGCGAATTCGCGAATTCGGAATTCGAGGGGAAACCGGCACGGACGAGAGCGTACCGGTCACCAGCACAATCCCTAAACCGGTCACCCCGAGCCCGCGACGGGTAAACTCCGTCGAGGTGATCTGGTTTTGCGCTTCGAGGCTAAATTCTCCTCGAATTACGCTTACATTAATAGAAGTTAATCTTTGCCATTAAAACATTTCCCCGCAATGGCCCCTAGCGCGCTCAAGGCTGCGTTGGTTGACCTACCCTACCCTTACCCCTCAAAAACTTTTGCAAGGGGGCTTATAATGCGTCCCTTGCGCAGGCCATTGATTGCATGTGACTTACCGGAAATCGCTGGGCACTTCTGGCACATTCACGTCCGGATGCGTACGCCGTTGATCGCAGGTAACTTATCGGAAATCGCGACTCGCATTCCGCACATCGCATTTTTGCCCGAAATATTCCGTTTTAGTCTGCCGGCGGCCAGCGCTCCGCGCCGTGGATCACATTGACAATTTGCACGACGTCTGCCTGCTGCAGCACACGGTACACCACGATGAACGGCGGCGGCGGCAATGGAAATTCACGCGTGCCCTCCACGCAGCCAACCCTGCCTCCATACGGGAAGGTTCCGAGTACACTCAGGCGGTCGTAAATCGCCTGGCCGACACGCTGCGCGGCGGCGGGATTATCGCGGTGAATATAGGCAACGATGTTTTCGAGGTCGGCCACCGCATCCGGTGACCAGCGAATCCGCATTTAGAGCTGGAACTTCTTGTGAAGGCGCGCTCCGACGTCCTCGTGAGCGAGAAAATCTCCTGCTTCGAGCTTGCCCAGGCTCGCGGCCACCTTCTGCCGGAACCAGGCGTCGTGATCCAGGTAGCTTTCGACAAGCTGCCGGACGTACTCCTCGGCGCCGCGCCGGTTCTCCGCGGCTACGCGATCAGGCTTCGCCTGCAGTTCTGGGCGAAGTGTACTTCCATGGCCTTTAGCGTGCTGCGGAAAAACGCGCGAGGTAAACCGCTCCCTGTGGTCGCGGCTCGGCAAGACGCTGTAAACACAAAGCGCCCACTGTGAGCCGCGACCACAGGGAGCGGTTATTAGGGTTTTTTCAGCATCCTGTTTAGCGTACGGAAAGCCGGGCCGCGCGTCAAGGTCGCGTCCCGTTCGGTGATATGGTTTCATAAGGAACAAGCTTGCGGTCGCAAATCAAACTCGGCAGTGTCTTTGGGATCAAGATCGGGCTGCACTATAGCTGGTTTCTGATCGCCCTGCTCATCGTGTTTTCGCTTTCCGCGCGATTCCATGCGAGCAACGCCGCGTGGGGCGACGGCGTCATCCTGACCATGTCGGTGGCGACGGCCGTCCTTTTCTTCGTTTCGCTCCTGCTGCACGAGCTGGCGCACTCCCTGGTGGCTACCTCGCACCAACTGCCGGTGAAGGAGATCACGCTGTTCGCGCTCGGCGGCGTTTCCCAGATCGAGAAGAACCCGACCAGTGCGAAGGTCGAGTTCTGGATGGCGTTCGTGGGACCGCTGACCAGCGCCGTGATTGGCGCGATCTGCCTGACGCTCGCGCGCCTGATCGGCGATCCCGCCTCCGACCCGTGGATGGCCATGCTGCTGTGGCTCGGATACATCAATCTTTCGCTGGCGGGCTTCAATCTGATTCCCGGGTATCCTCTCGACGGCGGGCGGGTTCTGCGGGCGCTGATCTGGTGGAAGACGGGCAACGCCGACCGCTCGACGCAATTGGCCGCGCGAGCCGGCCAGGCCATCGCTTTCGCGTTCATCGCGTTCGGAATTCTGCAATACTTCGGCGGCGCGGGTATCGGCGGCCTGTGGATCGCCTTCATCGGCTGGTTTCTCCTGCAAGCCTCGCGGGAGAGTTACGTGCAAGTCGGATTAGCGCACGCGCTCGAGGGTGTCCGAGTGGCGGATGTAATGACACGGGATTGCCCCACCGTCGACGGCTGGCTGAATGTCCAGAATTTCGTCGAGCAAGAACTGCTGCGCACCGGGCAGCGCTGTTTCATCGTGGTGGATAAAGGCGAGATGGCGGGCCTGGTCACGCCTCACGAGATCAAAGAAATCGACCGCGCAAAATGGCCCTTCACGACGCTGCACGATATCATGCGCCCACTCGCCGATGTGCAGTCGGTTACGCCCGATACGCCGCTGGCGACGGCGCTCGAGTCGCTGAGCCGTTACGATCTCAATCAGCTTCCGGTTGTCTCTAACGGCCATCTGGAGGGCGTGCTGTCGCGCGCGCGGGTGCTCGGTTACCTGCAGACCAACGCGGAATTGCGCGGATAGCCCTCGGCCTTCGCTCGGCTCGACGATCGCTTAGGATGACCCGCGGAAAGAAAACCGGCGCGCGCCGTCCTTCCAGTGCTTCGGAAAATCAAGCGAGTCTCGGGTTGGACGTTCCCGACCCTGGTCACGGTTTGGCCGGACCCGCGGCGCCCGATGCGACGCCACGCGGCCGATGCAACCCTCCGCACTGGACGGCGCGAACACGCTCCCTTTCTGCGACGGTGGGCCGCCGCCAGGGCCACGCTGCACGATCCGCGAAGATCGGATCGTCGTCCTCGGCGATCAGCACGTTGATACCCCAGGCATCGCAAATCCGGTCGACATCGGCTGCGCGCGTTGCCGCCGGCTCGTTGAATAGGGGAATCAACTGGGCTCGCATGCGCGGGCAATCCTCGGTGTTACCGCCAAACGTCGATCCGCACACAAGGTCGACGCCCGCGGTTTGACGCATCGCGTAGAGACCGTAGAAAATACCTGTGCCGGCCGGGTTGCTTTGCAAAATCGTATCCTGTGGTAGCGATTGCGCCACTTTTTCGAAAACCTCGCGCGCGTCGAAGGCGCGGCGTCCGGGTTCGGGATCGTAGCTGAACCACGCCGGTTGCGGAACCACACGCAGGGCGGTCAGCGGAAGATAGAATCGCAGGTCCAGGATTTCATAGGCCGTCGAAGCCAGACCGAGCGCCACCAGCACGCTCATCCGCCGCCGCCAGCGCCTCAAACCCGCGGACGACCCCGAGCGGAGCCGCCACCATGCGCGCAGCGGTGCAATCGACCACACAACCAGGATCATTTGACCGATCAGAAGGCTGCGCCATCCCAGATCGTTGTTCGTAATCACCCCGGAACGCAGGAACGTCCCGACCAAAACGCTGACCGCGAACATGCTGAGCGCGGCGAGTTCGGCTTCGCCCACATGCCCGCGGCGGCGCCACGCGCGCTTCCACCAGACAATCGCCAGCGCGAACCATACTCCGGTCTCCAGAAAGTAGTTCAGGGGCAGAACCAGAAGATTTGCGACTGCGATTTGATTCCACGTCCAGCCGAAGACCGGCAGCACCAACTCGAACGGCGTGAAAGCGCGTACCGTAGTCATCAGGAACCGGCCGCCAGCGCCTCCCGCTCGTCCGGTCGCACGCAAATACGGCAGGGCGGCCATCACCGCGACTATGCCGGCGGCCAACCACGCGACGCGCTCGCGTCCCGAACCGCGCACCAGGACGAGCATCCCCCAGATGGTTAGGAAGACCGCGAATGTGAACGTCACGTACACCGAAAGCCCTACCGCGGAAGCGAAGCAGAGACCCGCGCAAAGGCCCGTCTTCAGGGGATGCGTTCCCGGAACTCGACTCCCTCGCCATAAAAGGAGGAACCCGGCAAAGCATGCAATCGCCCCGACCACATGGTGGGCTACCCACAACATGGAGTCCGGGAAAGCCGTCACTTGGTTGTTCCACCACTCCAGGGTCGCGTAAACCGGACCTTGCTTCAGAAACCCATACTGGATGTCGTAACCCAGGTTCGGTAAGATGTCGAGTCCCGCGACCGCCAGCATTGCCACGCCCCACTTGACGCGTTTTTCGAGGCCCCGCTCACCGGCGGGATGAAAGAATCGCGAATACAGCGCGATGGTGGCCATCAAGGCCCAGCCGCACCACGCATCGCTCGCGGCCAGTGCTTGACGGGCATTAACCGACTTGCCGCCGAGCAGTTCTACCAGCGCGCAGGGAATCAGCCAGAAGTAGTGATACCGGAGCGGCTGGGCGTGACCCGGAAAGAACAGAGGGTTGCGGGCCGGCAGCCCGTTCCTCGCCAGCCCGGATATCACTGCGGTGCGGAGCGTGAAATCGTACGACAGAACCGAGGGATACAGCCGGTCCCCAAATTGCAGATCCACACCGGAGAACCAGACTACCAGGAGCCACACGGCGGCGGCGGCGATCGTCCATCGCGGGACTGTCGCTTTGCAGGCGCGGAACGAGAATAGAACGAAGAAAATCCCGGAGGCCGCATAAAACGCCCAGACTGCATAGACCGAGAACTGGGTCCACAGAAAATAGTCGAGGATCGGGACCATCGAGACCGACAGGACCACACTCGTCGCAAGCTGCTCCGGCCAGTTCCGCCGACGAAAGTCCAGTAGATCGAAGAGCCATCCGAACAGATAGCCGGGCGGAAGCAGCAGGACCGCGAACAGCAAGGTCCCGATCGCCACGCCGATCAGATCGTCGCGCGTGAAGTGTTCCACGGGCATATCCATTTATCGGTCGCCTAGAAACATTGCTCCAGTTGGATGCTATTTTGTTTGCGGCCCGCCGGCTCGCTACGGTGGAATCACAAGGCCCTGCCGGCCACAGATGCGGCCGTGGCGAGCCCCTACGGCGCGTTCAGGGGCGACGAGGTTACCATCGACTCCCCCAGCAGCACACCTTGCTGGTCCTTGACCAGGACTGTCCACACCCGCCGTTCGGGATAGTAGCTCAGGAGCTCCCGGTTTTTTTGATCGCCCATATCGCGGGCCCAGACTACTTTCGCGCCGTCGATGTCGGGCTCGTTGTACACCCACTCGAAGGTGTCGTAGGAGGCCAGATCGTAGTGCACGATCACCAGATGTTTGCCGGGTGTCGCTTCCAGCCTCCGGAGCAGCGGCTCCCGATCCCGCTGCCGGGCGTCGGCGCAGCACCACGAGGCATAGTTCGGAATGGGGCTCGGCGGGGAGTGCGGCGAAAGCGCGGCGGCGCGCACGCCCACAATGATACAGAGGATCGGAACAATCGCGCGCACGATCGCGGGACCCAAGGGAGCGCCTCTCCACGACCATTGCGCCAGATACCGAAGTCCTTGTGTCGTGAACAGAACGATGGGGCCGGCCAGCGGCGAAAAATAATGCGGGGATCCAGTCTGCTCCGTCATGGCCAGGAGTCCAGCGACGCCGCTGACGATCCAGATCGCGCGCGTACGGCGCGCGCTCAGAACCCTGCCGGTAAACACGAGTACGGCACTGAGCGATACGCCCAGGAAAAACCGCCAGACGTAGGATATCTTCCCGGCGAGCCCGAACGGCATCTCGGCCGGAACACTGACATACTTGTGCTCTTGCACTTCGTAATCGCGATACAGGGCAAACTCCGGGTGGCGGTATTCCACCGGGCGCACCGCCAGCCAGGGAAGCGTCATCGGCCACCCGTACATGCGCTGATTCACTTGATAGGGGAGCGTGAAGGAATCGCCCGTTACCGCCTTCCAGTGCCGCGTCATAGCCCACCCCGAGATCGCCAGCACGGCCACCGCGGCCGCTACGCTGCCTGCGAAGAGTCTTAGCCGCACCGGGCTTCGGTTCCTGAAGAAATCCCAGGCGAGCGCCGTCACCAGCGCACCACCGAGTCCGGCGCCCTCGTAAGGGCGGGTGTTTGCCAGCAGCACCAAGCCGGCCGCGAACGATACCGCCGGCCACGGCCGCCAGGCCCTCGCTAACCTGGCATACGCGCCCAGGGCCAGGGCGCCGCCCAGCGCTCCCACGCTGCCTCCCCAGTAACTATTGTTCCAGTAGCTGGCTGCGCCGAAGCGCACGGCCGCCAGCAGTCCGCCATAGAGCGCCCAACCGGGGGGCACATAGGCGCGAAGAAACCAGGTCAGGGCCGCGCAGAACAGTGCGGTCGAGAGCAATACGCCTGCAAAGAAGCTTCCCGTCAGCAGTTTCCCCAGCGCCAGGAAAACAGCTTGCCCCGCCATATACATGGAGCTGAAGGTGGGTTGAGAAAGAATGTGGATCGATTCGAAATGCGGCCACAGAGGATGCGGCGGATTGGCTAGCCTTCCGAGGAGCAGCGTCTTGGCGAGAAAGATGTGGCTGTATTCATCCGGAACCACCGGATGCGGGACGGGGATCCAAGGCAGCAGCGCCAGGCGCAGCGCGAGCGATGCCGCCGCGGGCAACCCGCAGGCCAGCGCGGGATTGCGGCTCCAACGCCGCAACGGCGCACACCACCCGGGAGGGCGAGGCGTCCAATGAAGCTGTCTTCTGGCCCACCAAGCGCCCAGCAAAGCGCATCCCAGAAGCAGCGCCTCCACCCGCAGGTAGTCGATTCCCTGCAGCGCAACCATGCAGATCGGGAGAATGAGCAGCAGGAGCCCGTTGGCGGAATGGGGCGTGCTGGGATGCCGCATGGCCCGCCTACGTTCCCGATGCGGCGCCCACAGGCTGCTTGTCTTCGTGATATTCCTGCTCGGTATTAAGCGCCCACAGGCTATCGCGGTCGTTTACGCCGGTAGCGATCTGATCGACGGCCACCATCGCCGTCAGCATCGAATGGTCCTGGTTGTTGTACTTGTGCATCCCATTGCGGCCGATCAGAAAGAGATTGGTGAACCGGTTGAGCCACGCGATCAGCTCCGGGAAGCGCTCGTAGGTGCCAAAGTAGGCCGGATACGTTTTTTCCATGCGCAGCACGGTGCCGTCGGTCACCTCCGCGGAATCCACCATGCCCATTCGCTGCAACTCGTCCTTGGCCAGCGCCAACATGGCTTCGTCGCTCTTCCGCCACAACTCATCGCCTTGGGTGCAGAAGTACTCGAGGCCAATCCACGTCTTGGTGGGATCGGCGACCATGTACGGGCTCCAGTTGTTGAAAATCTGCAGCCGCCCGACCAGCACGTCCGGTTCCTGGATGTAGATCCAGTTATCGCGGATCGCGACCTTACCGGCGGCGGTCGCGTCGTGCACGTTCAGGCGATTGCACAGGAGGCCGACCGTCAGGAAATCGCGGTACTGCAATCCGGCCGCGACGGCCTGAATTTCGGCGGGAGGAGCCGGCCGCATTTCGCGAATCAGCTCCTGGACCGGCATGGTCGAGAAGTAATACTGGCCCCGAAAGATTCTGTGCTGCCGGGTCTTCTCATGGTGCGCATGCACGGCGAGAATGCGGCCGTTCGGATCCTGGTCCAGATGCTCGACCTTCCACCCGGTGAGAATGACGCCCCCCTTTTCCTTTACCTGGCGCGCCACTTCTTCCCACATCTGGCCGGGACCGTACTTGGGGTAGAGGAACCTCTCGATGAGCGAGGTCTCCACGTCGCGCTGAGCCAGGTCTCCGGAATGCGACTGCAAGATTTTCCTGAGCGCGTGCGTCACGGTCTTGTAGATCGAGAGGCCCTTGATCCGCTGCGCGCCCCATTCGGCGCTGATTTTTTCGCACGGCACGCCCCACACCTTCTCGGTGTAGGACTTGAAAAACGTCCGGTACAGCTCGCGTCCGAAACGGTTGATGAAGAACTCCTCCAGCGTGTGCTCGGGCCGGATGGGGCGCAGCACGCTCCGGAAATAGCTGAGACCGATGCGGACGGTCTTCCAGATTCCCAGTTTGCGAATCGTATCGTAGCTGAGCCGGATCGGATATTCGAAGAATTTTCGCAGGTAAAAGATGCGTGAGCGACGCTGGCGGACCAGCATCACCCGATCCTCGCTTTTCGCGTCGGGAGCCGCGGCTTGCCGTCCGATCTGGCGGATCTGGTTGTGGTAAGCGAGAGTCTGGATGCCCTCCACGCCGCCTTCCACGGGCAGGATGCGTTTCCACCATTCCACCACCCGGTCGGATTTGGAGAAGAAGCGATGGCCGCCGATATCGATCCGGTTCCCTTTATAGTTGACCGTTCGCGAGATTCCGCCCATGTATTCGCTCTGTTCCAACACGATCGGCACGATCGCGGTGCGTTCGAGGAGCTCAAAAGCGGCTGTCAGGCCCGCTGGGCCGGCGCCGACGATCACCGCAGCCCGGGCGGGGCTTACGGTATCGTCCGATTCCACGGCGGCGGTTATGGAGGCTGATTCGCTCATTCGCGGGGGTTCCCTTCCCGCAGGGGGGCAGTGCGGTTCTCGAGATCGTTGCGCTTCAAGCTAGAACGTCGTCAGGATCGGGGGAACACTTTAGGAAGATCCGGGCTGCGGCGGAATCTTAAATGGCAGGCCTGGCGGCTCTGCGGATCGGTGCGCTGGGGGACGGCTCGTTGAGCCGCAAACGGGTGTATACTCGCAACTGCCGGAACGGAAGGGAAGAAACTAGATCCGGCCAGGTGGAACATATGCCAACACAAAATAGAGGAGTTCTCGCCCTTGGAATGGCTCTGCTGGTTGCCGGTTTGCTGAGCTGGCTCAGCATCGCCCCAACCACCGTCAATGCTGCCGATACCAGCGCGGCCGTCGACACTCTGCAGCGCTCCTGGCAGTTGGACAACTATAAGGTCGTCGCCGAGCACGGCGCCGGGCGCGGCGAAAACATCTACTTCTATAAGTGCTGGATGTGCCACAACCAGTACACCAAGAGCGCGCCGCTGCTGAAGGACCTTTATTCGCGCAAGACGCTGATCGGTGGCGCTCCCGTCAACGATGAGACTGTCGCCGCCAAGATCAAGGACGGCGGCGCGGCCATGCCGGCGTTCAAGTTCAGCCTGTCCGACTCGGACGTCGCCGATCTGGCGGCGTATTTCCACTCCGGGAAATGCTGCGTGGAAGGCGAAAATCCCCCGGCGAATCCTTACTATAAAGCCGAGACCAACAAATGGCCGGTGCAGAGCGGCTTGAACGGCGGCGCGGCCGGCATGGTGAAGATCAAGAGCGGCGATTCACCCGAGGGCGTGGGCGTGCAGATGATTTCTCCCAACGGCACACGCACCACGGTCTATACCGACGCCACCGGTAAGTACGAATTCCCCCGGATGCAGGCCGGCAGTTACATCTTGCGGATCGCGACGCCGGTTCCCTTCAAGCCCTACCGCAAGGACGGAGTCTCGATCGACGGGGCGACCAAGCTCGAGGACATTGTGCTTGAGCGCGTGTCCCAGTCCGACAGCCTGCCCGCATCGCCGGAGCTCGAATCGCAATTGAGCGGCGCCGAGATCATGTTTAACCTGCCGGGGTCGGCGGAAGAAAAAGCCATGCTCCAGAAGAACTGCTCCGGATGCCACTCCTGGCAGCAGATTTTCAGGAGCCGCTACGACGAAAAAGGCTGGCGGCTGATCGTGGACCGCATGATGCATTTCACCGGTACCGCTATCGCCGTGCGCAACCGGCCGATGAACGCTCCCGATCCCGAATACGACACGCTGGTGAAGTTCCTGACCCGCGTGCGCAGCCCCGAGTCGCCGGCGGATGCTCCGTTGCGCGTGTTCCCGCGTCCGCGCGGGGAAGCGACCCGGGTTGTCGTCACCGAATTCGAGATGCCACAGCAGTTGCTGGCGCTGCATGACGCCGCTCTGGACAACGAAGGCAACGTGTGGTTCACCAGCCACAAGACCCGTTACGTCGGCAAGATGGACCCCAAGACGGGAATCTTCAAGGAATACACGCTTCCGCTGACGCCCGGTTCCATGCCCGGAACCCACCATCAGATGGTCGATAAGAACGGGATCGTGTGGATTTCGGAGAATTGGGCGCACCAGCTCAACCGGCTCGATCCCAAGACCGGCGAGGTGCACCAGGCCCTGGTCGCGAGCAAGACCCCCATCAACGCGCCCAGCTTCGGAAATTTCACGATCGACCGCGACGGCTTCGTGTGGGATGGACGCGCCGGCCGCATCGTCAAGATGGATCCCATGACCGCGGAGGTCCTGAAGGAGTGGCCCCTGCAGGCCAACAGCACCTACGACAACACCGTTTCCTACGACGGGAAATATTGGGGCGGCAGCGGGCCCGCCAATTGGGGGAATACGGTCGAAATGCTCGAAATCGAGACCGGAAAGATCATCAATTTGAACAGCGGCGAGCACATGATGACCGCCAAGCGCGGCGGCTTCGATCCCTTCGGCAACACCTGGTGGGGCGGAGCCGACGGCGCGCTGATCGAGATGAAGGGCGGCGCGGACCCGCGCATCGTGGAAAATTATCCGCCCATCGCCCCGCATCCCTACACCGATTTCTACGAAGCCATGCCGGACAAAAACGGCGAGGTGTGGGCCGGCGTGCTGCACGGGCGGCAGATGCTGCGCTTCGATCCCAAGATCGGCAAATGGACCGTGTATCAGATGCCGGAGCCGTATTCCTACAACCGGCGGACCGTCATCGACACGTCCACGGGGAAGCCCACGGTATGGTACGTGGACTATAACAACTACCTGGTCCGCGTTCAGCCGCTGGATTGAGTAAATCGGCGAAGAAATCTGGAAACTTTGGACCGAAATACGGGTTCCAGTGCGCTTATTAAGCTTCGTTAGGATGCTCATTGATTAGCGACACCCGTTCCTGGGACGCTCAAGGAGGGATCGGTTTCATTTCCGGCCACCCTACCCCTTGTCGCTTGCGCAGCCCATAGCGTCAATTGTTCAGCCCATTCATCACAAGAGGCTTAGCGGAAGTCGCCGCTCGCTTTCCGCTCACGAAGGTTTTGATGTTTTATGGATACATTCTTACTTAGAGAGGATAAAGTGTGTTCCCGGGGGGCCGCAGGCTGTATCCCTCAGGAAGCGCAATCCGAGATTGGCGTGAAATTCATAGGGCACGCACACCAGATTCCGGTAAGGTGCCAAGCCTTGCCTGTATGCATAACGTTTGGTTCTAAGCGATTACGAACGGCCGGGCCGGGAATGTCTTTTCGCCGCCGATGGTTCCGGGGCATCTGCAAATAGCTCTTGCAAAACGTCACACTCCCGTGATATACCTAGAACCCTGTGTAGCCTGCGTGTGGAGTGCGGGGGCCCCCACACCGCTACCGGTTGAGAAATAGGGAGATGTCACTCAAGTAGGGGGAACGTTATGCCGCGTTGCATGGTTGTGCGGAGTGTTGCTGCCACTTTGTCCGTGATGGCCATTCTGGCCGTTGCCAATCTTTTCACCGGTCACGCCAACGCGCAGGTTTCCGGCGCGACGCTTTCGGGCACCGTTACCGATCCTTCGGGCGCGGTGATCGCCGGAGCGCAAGTTTCCATTGCGAACAAGGCCACAGCTGCCACTCGCGCGGTGACGACGGATGCCGCCGGGCTGTACTCGGCCCCCAACCTGCAGCCGGGCGACTATGCGGTCACCATCACAGCCACTGGGTTCCAAACCACTAAGGAAGAAAACGTCACGCTGACGGTAGGAGGCCAGCAGACCCTGAACGTGGCCTTGAGAATTGGCGAGGCGGCGCAGACCGTGTTGGTCGCCGAGGCCGCCCCGGCCATTCAACTGGGCACCTCGACGATCAGCTCCGAGATCGAGTCCAAACAGGTGCTCGATATGCCGCTCAACGGCCGGAGCTGGACGGATCTTGCGACGCTGTCGCCGGGGGTCAACGCGATCGAAACGCAGATGCCGTTTGAAACCGGCGCCGTGCGCGGAAACCGCGGCTTCGGATCGCAGCTTACGATTTCCGGCGGCCGGCCGACGCAGAACAATTACCGGCTGGACGGCCTCAGCATCAACGACTACGGCAACGGAGGGCCGGGCAGCGTGCTCGGCGTCACGCTGGGCGTGGATGCGATTCAGGAATTCTCGGTGGTGACAGGCAACTATTCGGCGGAGTACGGCCGAACGTCCGGCGGCATTGTCAACGCCACGAGCAAAGCGGGGACCAACACGTTCCATGGCGACGCCTACGAGTTCCTCCGCAATAAGGCCTTGGATGCGAATGACTTTTTCTCGAACGCGGCCGGCAGTCCAAAGCCCCCGTACCGCGAAAACCAGTTCGGCATCGCCGCCGGCGGACCGATCATTAAGGATCGCACCTTCGTCTTCGCCGACTATGAAGGCATACGTCTGACCGAGGGCGTGACCATCGTTGACAACGTTCCGTCCGACGCCGCGCGCCTGGGAAATATGGCCAACGGAACTCACATCAACGTGTCCCCGATCATCACCAAATACCTGGGACTTTATCCTCACCCGAATTTGCCCCAGAGTCCCACCAGCGACAAAGGTCACTTCGTGTTTTCCGGGGCGAAGGTCGGGAGCGAAAACTTCGGGACCATTCGCGGGGACCACAAGATCAGCGATAAGGACAGCTTGTTTGCGACGTACATGTATGACGGCACCCCGTTCACGCAGCCCGACGCGTTCAACGACGTGAGTATCCTGGATCAAACGACACGCTACATCGCGGCTCTGGAAGAAACCCACATCTTCACGCCAACGTTGTTGAATACGGTCCGGCTGGGTTACAACCGCAATGCCGTGATCAACTACAAGATCGACGGGGCGATCAACCCCCTCTCCAAGGACCCGACGCTAGGGGTGTTCCTGGGAGGGTACAACCCGCAGACCCGTATCCAGGGCGGATTCACGAACCTGACCCCGGGCCTAGGCGGCGGATTCACGAATTTCTATTGGAATTCCGTGCAGCTTTACGATGACGCTTTTTGGACCCGTGGAAACCACTCGCTCAAGTTCGGTTTCGCCATGGAAAACATGCGCTACAACTTCCACCAGTTTTACAACCCCTACGGCATCCTGACCTTCCATACGCTGGGGGATTTCCTCAACAACAACGCCGCGATATTGGAAGGGGGCCTCCCTGACCGCGTGAATCCCCGCGGCTTGCGCCAGACGCTGTATGGCGGATACATCCAGGACGACTGGAAGATGCGCAAGAATCTCACGCTGAACCTGGGGTTGCGCTATGAGATGACCACCGTGTTGAGCGAAGTACATGGTCAGCTCACCAATCTTCGCAACATCACCGATCCATTGCCCTACTGCGGGACCACCAATCCCGCGCTAACTCAGATCATCACCCCCGCGACTCCCAATGGGCCGGCAGGCTGTACGGGCGCCTCGTCGTATTATTCCAACCCGACGACGCACAATTTCGAGCCCCGCATCGGCTTCGCCTACGATCCGAAAGGGGACGGGAAGACAGCCATTCGCGGCGGATTCGCGCTGTTCGACATTCTGCCCCTGCCGGGATATTTCTTCACGCAGCAGGGCATCGAGATGCCCTTTTTCCTCGATGCCATCGTGCACAGTTCGACGACGCCGATCCAGCTTGGGGTTTCTCCTTCCAGTCCGGCAAGCGCCTACCAGCACCTGGGACCCGGCAATCTCCTGGGCGCGTATTTCGAACCGAACCCGCATCGCAACTATATCGAGCAATGGAATATCAACGTGCAGCGCCAGATCACCTCCTCGGTCTCGGCTCAGGTTGGGTACTTGGGATCTCACGGCGTCCACATGATGATGCGCGGCGACGATTACGACATGGTGATCCCGACGGATACCTCGGCAGGATGGTTGTGGCCGTACAATCCCACGGGCAAGGATCTGCGGCTCAACACGAATTTCGGCGGCATCCGGGGCATGAATTACGGATCGGGATCCTCGTATGAAGCCGTGCTGTTCAGCGTGAACAAGAGGTTCAGCCATGGATTCCTGCTCGGAGGTTCCTATACCTATAGCAAGGCCATGGACAGCTCCTCGGCGACCATCGCGGGCGACGCGTTCTCGAATTCCATCACCACTTGGTATTGGTTTGCACCGCAGATCAGTTGGGCTCCTTCGGATTTCAACATCACCCATACCGCTGTCGCCAATGCCACCTGGCAAGTGCCCGTGCCCCAGGGCTGGAACGGCGCAGCAAAGGGTGTGCTCGGCGGATGGCAGGTGGGCGGCATCTTCAAGGCCAACAGCGGCGTCCCGACTACACCTCTGATCGCTGGGGACCCGCTCCAGATCCAGAATGGCGCATCCGATCCGTTCTCTATTCCGAGCGTCGTTCCCGGATGCAACCCTGTGAATAACAACTTCAAGAGCAATCCGGGCGGCGTTTTCCTGGGGTACATCAACTACAGTTGCTACCACGTGCCCATGGCAACTCCGGCCATCGCCGCCCAGTGCGTGCCGTTTTCCGCGGTTCCGGGCAGTTGCTCGAATCTCTTGGGCAACGCCGGACGCAACAGCATTGTGGGCCCGAACCTGGTCAACCTGGACTTTTCTCTGATCCGGAACTTCAGTGTGAAAAAGATTTCCGAAAACTTCAACATCCAGTTCCGGGCGGAGTTCTTCAACATCTTGAATCACGCGAACTTCGCGCCGCCGCTGCCGTTCTTCGGAGCGGCCAACTCGCAGATCTTCAATCCGGACGGAAGCTCGGCCCAGTCGGGCGGACTCCAAGGGCTGACGACTTTCCCCAGGATCATCCAGTTCGCACTTAAGGTAGCCTGGTAGCGGCCACCTACCGTTGCGCGCTCGGCCTGATCGCGCTTGCGAAGCTACTTCGGCGACATGCGGTTTGCGCTGAAAGTAAGCTTCTCGACACGCGCAGTTTGATACAATCCAAAATGCTGTGAAAACTGAGGGGAGGTGTGCATGACCGGCTCAAAACTTTGGCGCTGGGCTGCGGGCCTGTGCTGTACCGGGCTGGCGGCGTATTTTCTGGCGGCTCCGCTGGTGGGCGCGGGCGGCTATCACCTGCTCAAGAAAGTCTCCCTGGGGGCCACGGGAGACACTGAATACTTCGACTACATCACGGTGGATTCGGCCGCGCGCCGCGTATACCTTTCGCACGGCATCGAGATCAAGGTGATCGACGCCGACAAGTTCACGGAAGTCGGCACCATCACGGCCGGCTTCAAGCGGGATCACGGAGTGGCATTGGTGCCGGAGCTGAACCGCGGGTTTGTCAGCGACGGCGATTTGGCCGAGGCGGTGATGTTCGACATGAAGACGCTCAAGGTCCTCAGTCACATCAAGACCGAGAAGGACTGCGACTCTATTTTTTACGACCAGGCGACCAAGCGCATCTTCACATTCAACGGGTCTTCCAAGAACGCCACGGTCATCGACCCCGCCAAGGGCGCTGTGATCCAGACCATTGCCCTCGGCGGAGCTCCCGAGCAGGCCGTGATGGACGGCAAGGGGATGATCTATAACGTGCTCCAAAGCACCAACGAAGTGGTCGCTATCGATGCGCGCGCGATGACCGTGAAATCGCGCTGGCCAGTGGCTCCCGCCGGAGCGCCCACCACGATCGCCATGGACCGCGAGCACCGGCGGCTGTTCGTCGGCGGGCGCAATCCCAAGATGCTGGTGGTGATGGACGCCGATAGCGGCAAGATTATCGGCCCGCCATTCCCGATCGGGGATCGTGTGGATACCAACGTGTTCGAACCTGAAACCGGCATGGTGGCGGCCGCTACCCGCGAAGGCACGCTCCATATTTTCCACGAGGATTCACCCGATAAGCTGAGCGTCGTCGAGACTGTCAAGACGGAATTCGGCGCGAAGACCATGGGGCTGGATCTCAAGACCCATAACCTGTATCTGACTACCTCGGATTTCGGTCCCGCTCCTCCGAAGACGGAGAAGCAGCCGAATCCCCAGCCGGTGGCGAAGCCAGGGACGTTCCGCGTGCTGATTTACGGGCGCTGAGCTCACGAGGATGCTGAAAAAGGGGACAGACCGCTCTGTCCACTGCCGGGGTCGCACCCTAAATTAGGAATTTACGGGAGGGGACAGAGTAAGTCTGTCCCCTTTTTCACAGCGCCGGTTGAAAACCGGCGGCAGCATGAAAAGCTGCCCCACAAGTCTAGTGGACGTTCTTGTCGATCCAGCCTTGCAGGTACTTGGCGATTTCGGCGCTGTTACGTTCCGACATCATCTGGTGGCCGTTGCCGCGCAGCCCGACGTCCTCAAGGTTCACGAACTGGGTCTTCACGCCGGCCTGATTCAGCCACTTGGCGATGCAGTGGGCGTAGGGACGGTGATAGCTCGCCTCGCCGCTCACGTCGAGGACCGGAATGGATTCCAGGTTCGCCAGCTTGTGCGCAGGCTCCTGTTGCACGATGCAGGGGAGCAGGTCGGGCCCATCGGCCTTGTCCTGTCTGACCGTGCGCAGATCGGAGGCTTGCTTGATCGGAGGATCGTAGGTCAGCGGGACGTTGCTCAAGCCGTAGAGCCGGCCCGGACCGGTCGATCCACGCTCAGCGTTTTCTATCGGAGGCGCGACCGGCTCGACGCCAACGATACCCTTGACGAGTTTAGAGCGCCGGTCGGCAACCGCCCATCCAGTGGCTCCGGCACCCGAGTTGAGCAGCAGGATCACCGGCTGGTTGATCATATCGAGCAACGCGACCATCGCGTCCACATTGCGCTGCTCCTGGTTGGGACCGGCGACGGCGTGCTGTTCGGTCTTGGCGAAATAGTCGAACACCGGGTCGCCCATCTTGCCTTTGTTGGGCGCGTCGCTGGGCCACTGCGAATACTTCTTGTACTGCGGCCAGGTGCTCTGGGGTGTCGCGGGCGGACGGCCGCCGGTCCAGATCTCCTCCATCAGCGGGCCGGAGCGCGGCGGCACGATGTTGCCATCCAGCGCGGGGTTGAACGCCGAACGCCCCTGCCCCGGATAATCCATCATGTAGACCGTGTAGCCTTGCCGGACGAAATCGTAAGCCCAGCCGGGCCGGCCGTCGGGCGTCTGGATCAGGTTGTACGCCCACTGGCCGCCGCCTCCGGCGATGAACACCATCGGATAAGGATGGCGGATGTTCTTGGGCACCCACACCTCGACATACGCGGCGCCGTCCATGGTTTCTTTCCCAGGTTCGCCCGCCCAGTGGCCGCCGACGTAGAAATGGCCCTGGCGGCCGATCTCGGCGGTGGAGAACGTGGGGACCGTGGACGGAGGAGCCGCGCCCCCGGCGGCGTTCAGAGCGCCGGTTCCAAACCAGGCGCTCACAGCCAGCGCAACGAGCGCCGAAAGTCCAGTGGTCGTTACCCGCATGTTCATCCGCATCTTCATGACATTTTCTCCTGGGCTGTTGAAAAAGGGGACAGACCGCTCTGTCCACTGCCGCGCTCGCACGTGGAATCAGAGATTCTACGGGAGGGGACAGAGTAGTCTGTTCCCCTTTTTCACTTCCCGTGCTCCCGCCTAATTACGGCTTCGCGAACTTCGCCGCGTCGATGGGGACGTTGGTCTTGACATCGGTCAACTGAAACGCATCCCGGCCGTCGAGCCAGGAGAACGTGTACTTGAACGGGAATTTGATTCCGCCCGCGTCGCGGTAGTCCGAATAGTCCAACTGCACGGGGACGCGGCCGACCGGCGACTTGCCATAGCGGATCATGCGCACCAAAAGTCCCGACTGCTGGTCGAAAAATAGAGTGGCGAGAACGCCTCGCGGGCCGGTGGCCTGGATGACGTTGGCGTCCTTGCCATTGACGCTTTCCGGATTGCCTGCGCGCGGACTCATGAGGGCGGTCTTGATCTGGCCTGGGAAGGCCATCAGCGCTTCGAGCCTCTGCCCGTCCAGCTCGCTTCCGGCGAGCTCGTATTCTCCTAAAAGTCCGCGTGGCGATTTGATCCACCCGGCCGTGCCGTTATAGGCCCGAGTGCTGTCGCCGCGCTCGGGGTGGTCCTTGAACACGATCTGCACGGTGCGATGGTCGGGAGCCTGGGCGAAGATCTGGAACGAACCGCCGCCGCCCAAGCCTTCGTAACCCACGCTGGTTCCCGTGGCGATGAAGCTCTTGAGGCCCGCGAGCCGCTGCGCGCCGCCCACCGCCTGAATATACTTGTCGAGAATCTGCGCGGCGGTGGGACCGCCGGAAACCGGCGCGACGATATCGTCCCGCTCATCGTTGGGAGGACCGTACAGCGCATCGAGGGCGATGGTCGTGGTGGGGCGGAGGCGGCCGTGATGGCAGGTAAAGCAGGTGACATTCTGCGCGCCGTTGAAATTGGTCTTGTTGATTACGGCCACCATCTCAATCATCTTGCGCGCCATCTTCTTGCGGGGAGTGTCGAACACCCAATCGACCTTATCGGAGCCGGCGCCCGGATGGCAGTCCGCGCAGTCGAGGCCGAGGTCGGCCGAAATGGCTCCCATGGCGCCCAGGAAATCGTCCACGACCAGCCCCTTCAGTGTGCTGGTGTTGACGTTCTTGAACATTTCGCCGGCCACTGGCGCCGCTTTCGCAGCGGCCGCCTTGGTCGCCTGAGCGGCGGCCCGCTGTACCAACGCGATCCCGCTCAGCCCGACGATCGACAGCGCTACGCCCGCAAGGATCAACTGCCTGGACCTCGACGTCATCTTAATAGCCTCCCTCAAAATGAAAGTGTGACCGTTTATGATATAACGATTCGGCGCAACCGCGCCACTAACTTTTCGGCGCAACCGCGTCACTAACGTTCGCGAGCGACCACGCCACCCCGGTGGCCGGTCAGCGCGGGAAGTACCGCTCCTTTACACTCGCGGCTCAGCGACGGAAATCCGGGATTCTAAGCCGCGAGTCGGCCTAGCAGCTATCCCGCGATTCTATGGGAGCAGCCAAATCGCAGCAGCCCCGCCCTGACGGGACGGCACTAGCCCCTAGCGTGGCAGGGACTCTCGGCTCACCCCGGTCGATCGGAGTTTATGGAGACGTTCCCAAGACACACAACCGGCGCATCGAGCCGCGGCTCGAGCACCGGCTGCGAGGAACATCCCAAGGCTGGTCGGCTACTGGCCGGCTTTTGCGTCGCCCGTCTCACTGGCCGAGCCGGCAAAAACTTCCTTGCCGTTGGACAGCTTGATAGTCTTCGCGTTGGCCAGTTTGGACCCGTCCTTGGCCAGCGACCCGGCCACCGTAATCACATCCCCTTCCTTCAGGGAATTGCGGGTCCAGCCACGGCGCATCAGCCCGTTCGGGCTGCCCAGCTCGAATTCCCAGTTGGTCACTTTTCCGGACTCGTCCTTGACGTCCATGTTGAACCGGGCGTGGGGATTCATCCACTCGACCTTGGTGACCGTACCGGTCAGTGAAACCGCCTTGCTGCTGTCGTACTCGGCAGCAAACGAATGATGGGCCCACATCGGCATAGCCGCGCAGCCCAGAAAAATCGCCAAACCGCTTAACACGCTAACCTTCATCGAAACCTCCTGTCTTTCCTTTTACAAAAATCGTTACCGCAAAAACCCGAGCCAACCTAATTCTAAAGCCAGACCGCCCTGTATTGCTACCCTATATAAGCTACACTGAGCCGGGCCAAATTTCAACGAGGTCGTAGACGGGACCGGTCAGGTGCGGGTCAGTGACCGGTCAGTGACAGGAACCCCCCAGGGCCTAGCCCCCCGGGGAACTGGGAACGACGCTAAGATATTATAGATCCGCGCGGATCGTGAACCTCCAGCGCGGTCCGCCATTCATCGTAAGGAGAGCTTCATGAAGACAAAAATAAGCCCGCGTATGATCGTCGCGGCGATCGCCGTGGCCACCTTTCTGGCCATCGTTTCCATTGGGCTGAACGCCCAACAGCGTCCAGCCGGAGAGGTCGCGATCGGGGCGACCGATCTGGGCGGGGTGGTCACCAGTCCGAATGGGCCCGAAGCGGGCGTGTGGGTGATCGCGGAGACCACCGACCTTCCCACCAAGTTCGCCAAGGTGGTGGTGACCGACGACCGCGGCCGCTACGTGATTCCGCAGCTTCCGCAGGCTACCTACAACGTGTGGGTGCGCGGCTACGGGCTGGTGGATTCGCCCAAGGTTAAAACGGAGCGCGGGAAAAATCTCAACCTGACGGCGGTACTTGCCCCGACGCCGGCCGCGGCCGCGGAATATTATCCGGGCGTGTATTGGTATTCGATGCTCAAGATTCCGGACAAGAGCCAATTCCCGGGCACCGGCGCGAGCGGCAACGGCATCAACCCGGTGATGAAGAACCAGCACTACTGGATCGACACGGTCAAGAATTCGTGCCAATCCTGCCACGCGCTGGGATCGAAGGGCGTGCGTACGATCCCCGCGGCGTGGGGGCATTTCGACAACGGGACGCAGGCGTGGACGAAGCGCCTGCAGGCCGGCCAGGCCAACGCCAACATGGCGACGACGCTGGGGCGGCTGGGGCCGAAGAAGGCGATCGAGCTTTTCGCGGACTGGACCGACCGCATCGCAGCGGGCGAGCTACCCTTCGCGAAACCGGAGCGGCCGCAGGGCGTGGAGCGCAATATCGTTCTCAGCATGTGGGAGTGGTCCACTCCGAAGGCCTATCTGCACGATGCCATCTCCACCGACAAGCGCAACCCGCGGCTGTTCCCGAACGGCCTGATTTACGGGTCTCCGGAGGAGAGCACAGATATGATGCCGGTGCTCAATCCGATCACCAACGAGGCGTGGCAGATCAAGCATCCTTTCCGCGACACCAATACGCCGTCCTCGCTGGATTACCATCACGGGCATTCGCCGTACTGGGGCGACGAGCAAATCTGGGACGGGCACGTCACCGTGCACAATCCGATCCTCGACGAGAAGGGACGCGTGTGGTACACGGCGCGGATTCGGGCGCCGCAAAACCCGGCCTTCTGTAAGGCGGGCTCCGATCATCCGTCGGCGAAGGTGGTGCCGCTGGAGACCTCCGGACGACAGCTTTCGATGTACGATCCCAAGACCAACAAGTGGTCGCTGATCGATACCTGCTTCAGCACGCAGCACCTGTACTTCGCCAAGGATGCCAACGATACGCTGTGGACCAGCGCCGGCGGCCCCGACAGCGGCGTGGTCGGTTGGCTGAACACGAAGATGTACGACCAGACCGGCGACGCGGCGAAATCGCAGGGCTGGACGCCGCTGATCATCGACACCAACGGCAACGGCAAGCGCGACGATTACGTCGAAGCGAATCAGCCGCTCGATCCCAAGAAAGACAAGCGCATCATGGCGGCGTTTTACGGCGTGCAGCCGAGCCCGGTGGACGATTCGATCTGGGGCCAGTCGATGGACGTGGGCTTCTCGCGAATGGATCAGCCGGGGTATCTGATTCGGCTGGTGCCCGGTTCCGATCCGGCAAAGACCGCGCTCGCGGAAATCTATCTGCCGCCCGATATCGGATTCGGGGCGCGCGGCGTGGACCTCGATCTGAATGGCGTGGCGTGGACCGCGCTCGCGAGCGGACATCTGGCGAGCTTCGACCGGCGCAAGTGCAAAGGGCCGCTGAACGGGCCGATCGCCGCGACCGGAAAGGCGTGCCCGGAAGGCTGGACCCTGTATCAATTCCCGGGCCCGCAGTTCAAGACGGTCAGCGATCCGGGCAGCGCCGACCACGCCTACTTCGTGTGGGTGGACCGCTACAACACCTTGGGGCTGGGGGCCAACGTGCCGATCGCGGAGTCCAACGGCAACGAATCGCTGCTCGCCCTGGTGAACGGCAAATTCGTGAACATCCACGTCCCCTATCCGATGGGTTTCTTCAGCAAGAACGTGGACGGCCGCATCGACGATCCCAACACAGGCTGGAGAGGGAAGGGCTTGTGGACCACGCTCGGCACGCGCACGGTGTTCCATAACGAGGGCGGCACCGCGTCGCGGCCGAAGGTCTATAAGGTGCAGGTGCGTCCCGATCCGCTCGCGCGGTAGCTGGCCGCAGGCAACGGGATCCGGCTATTTAGAAAAAGCGCGCATACTGCGACTGAACGGCCAGCAAATCCGCGGGACGGCCGCTGTGCCAGCACCATTGGCCCACTCCCGCCTGAGCTGCTTTTGCGCGAAGGCGTTCGGCCGGCGGTCCAAGGAGGCGGCACCGATAGAGCAGGGATACGAAGTGACCGCGCGTGCGCTCCTCACGTATGGTTTCCGAAACAAAAATGGGCGCAGGTTCGAAGGACACCTCGGCTCCCAGTTCCTCCACGGCGCAAGCCCGAACCCGGTCCGCGGCCAGTTCCCCATGCCGGATGATTCCGCCGGGAACATGCCACCCTGCGCCGAAGAACTCGTCGTCGCGCCAGGTGAGCAGGGTGCGGCCCGCATCATCCTGGATCAGCAGATCGACGTTGATGAGGGGAGTAATGCGGCTGACAAATAGGAAGACGTCTTCAGGAAGGCCGAGGCGAGGGTCGGGGAGGGCGGATTCGAGCTGAGCGAGATCGGCGTTCATAGCCCCGGCTCGTCGAAGTTGATCCGTTCTTTTTCGATCACTGGTGGCCGGCGGAGCACCTGGGTATGGATCGAGCCGATGTATTCGCCAAGGATACCTACAAAAAATAGCTGGACTGCTCCAAAGAAGAACAAGCCGATCACCAGGGGCGCCGTTCCCACCTGGAATTGATCCCAGTACAGCAGCTTGTAGATCAAGTACCCTAGCGCAACCGAGAAACTGAGCGCAGCAATGCAAAAACCGGAGAAGGCGGCGAGCCGCAGCGGCACTTTGGAGTGATTGGTGATGCCCAGCATCGCCATGTCGTACAACGTATAAAAGTTATTCTTCGTGAATCCGCGTGTGCGCACGGGCTGGGTGAAAGGGATTAAAGCCCGTTCGTAGCCGAGATCGCAGATGAGGCCGCGGAAATACGGGTACGGATCATTGATCCGCTTTATATCTTCGATTACTGTGCGGTCGTAAAGACCGAATCCCGTCGCGTTCTTGACCAGGTCGATTTCCGAGAGGCGCGCGACCAGGCTGTAGTAAGTTTTGCGAATCAGGAAGAAAAGCGGCGACTCTTTGCTGTTGGTCTTTTGCGCGAGGACGATCTTGAACCCCCGCTCCCACTGCTCGACGAACCGAGGGATCATCTCGGGCGGATCTTGCAGGTCCGACGCCATGATCACCGCGGCCTCGCCCGGCGCCTGCATCAGGGCGTGATACCCGGAGCGAATGTGGCCGAAATTGCGGTTATTGACGATAATCCGCAGCCGCTTATCGTCGCGGGCCAGGTCTTTGAGCACGGCGACCGTCCGGTCGGTGGAGGCATTGTCGATCACGATGATGGTGTAGTCGTAGTGCGGCAGTTGTTCGCGAAATACGCGGGTGAGACGGTCGTAGAGCTCTCGGACGTTTTCTTCCTCGTTGAGCGTGCCACAAACCACCGAAATATGCTTCATTCGTGCGCCTCCGCAAGCGGCTTCGCTATACACCAGAAGGTTCGCGGACGGAACCATTTCGTGATTGGCAATACGTAGCTGCCGGATGCCAGCAGATCAAAGCCAGTTCGCGTAAGCAGGACTTCGAGTGATGGGCGGGAAAAGAAGTTCACGTGCTCATGCATGACATATATCAACGCCGGGTCCAGCAGCTCTCTAGCGCTGGACCAGCGAGTTGCGCACAAGATGATGTATTGGACAATGCGTTTCGCGATGGAGCTTACGCTAAACGGGGATTCCGCGGGCACTTCGAGCAAGAACAATGAATCGCGCCCGCAAAGACCACGAATACCTTGGAGAATCGCAGCAGGCGAGGAGACGTGCTCCAACACATGACTGCAAAGAATCAAGTCGTAACCGTCGGCGGAACGTTCGTCGAGGTGCAATAGCGGGTGTACACCTTCGAGGGGTTGAACACCGGAGATGTCATAGACCCACTTATCTCCCTGAAGTAGGGTTTGAATCAATTGGCCCTTATCGCCCCCAAAGTCGAGGATATTGCGGATCGACTTCGGGTCAGTCCACTGGCCGACAACCTGGGTGATTTCGTGGCGGCGGAGACTCAACACCGCAGGGTCATGAATGAGGTGACGGTTTAGCTCCTCCGTATACCAAGGCTCGAAATGGAAACGTAGTTGCTGGTACTCCTCGTCCCGGTAGTTGTGATAGAGCCTCTCTGCCTCGGAAGGCTCGAAGCGCGGGCTAAAAAATGCGCATCCGCAGGATGCACACTTTGCAAGACTCGCCGGAAATGCCGGACGATTCCAAACCCGACGTGCCAGAAACGGCGCTACCATCCCGCGCCGGGGCTGTGGAACGACTTTGTCGCAGGCAATGCAGTTGCCACCCGTCATAAGATGCTGCTTCTTACGCGTTGCTCGTCGAAGCTATTAAATACGGCCTCAAGCTTTCCAAAATTGAATGTCCAATCCGCGCGCCGTTCTGCCAAGCGGCGATTAGATATGCGCATTGCTTGGTGTGCCTCCGGAGCAAGCGATGCCGCATTCAAAAGAGCATTACTCACCGCCACAACGTTGCTAAAGGGTACGACCCAACCATTTTCGTCTGGGGTCACCCATTCGCGATTGCTCGGCCGGTCCGTGACGATGGCCGGTAGCCCCGTGGCGAGCGCTTCTATCAGAGAAACCGAGCTTCCGTCACTTTTCGAGCAACTGATGTAGACGTCGGCGGCGCGAAAGTAGCCCGGCAGATCCGAGTACGGCGAAAAGCCGGGCGCGTGAATGTCGGAGTCGAGGCCATGTTCAGCGATAAACGCCCGCACTTGCGGACCGAGCGTTCCGTCACCCAACAGGACTAACTTCAATCGGGGATTCCTCGCGCGCGCGCGGCGAAATCCATCGAGCAGCGTCAAAACCCCGTAGGAAGGCTCCCAGGCGCGAACGGACAAGACGATAAACGCATCACTCCAGGCTTCCCTGATAGGATGACGCCGACCCTCCGGGCGGAAAATGTCGAGATCCACGCCCCAGGGAAACTGGATAATCGAGTCGCGCCGCAGTGAGCTATACCGAAATACGCGATCGGAGACCTCGGCGCAGTCGGTGACGACGCGCGCCGACCGGTCCAAGGTATAGCGGGTCGCCCACAACGCCAGTTCGTCGGCTTCCGCCTCGACTAGCAGATCCGATCCCCAAGACATGGAAATCAACGGGCGAAATCCAGAGAGGGCAGTCAAAAAGGCACAGGATTGAATGGGGCCCGCCTGAACCAAGCGAGGCTGCACGTCGTTCAGAACTCGCGCGACCGCCGGCATCCACGTCAACAGATTCCCCTGTCCGGGAGGGCGACCGGTAAATCCGGCGTCTACCGGTTGGACCCGGTCGGGCAACGGCCGGTCATCGCCGAAGGCGGCGTCCTTTACCAACCGGAGGAAGTAGATGTCGTGGCCGGCCGAGGCCATGGCCTGGAGGAACCGGTAATCGTGCGGCGTGTAACGCTGGCTGAAATATAAAATTCGCATGACGGCCCGGTTAGTCCTCGAGCATTGTCCAGCGCAAAGCGTCGCCCCCACGAACATCCGCGCGCAGTCGCTTGCCTATGACGACGTCAATTTCGTAAGGGGGAACGGTTTCGGCGGGCGCCGGTCGCAGCACGTCCAGCATGCCGCGTTCGAGAACGGTTCCCACGCTTAGGTCCTTAGCCGCGCGAATGCACCGGCGCTGCACGATGATGCTTTCCCCTTCGTTACCGCCAACGCGTTTGTTGGCGTCGCCAAGAGCCAGTTCTAGCTCACGCGTCCGGTCGACCATTTCACGCCATGTGGCCGGCGTCATGGAAAACGGATGATCTGGGCCCTCGCGCGACGTGTCGTCCGTGAAATGCTTCTCAATCAATCGCGCGCCCAGAGCCACAGCACCCAAAACGGCGGCATGCCGGGGAGTGTGGTCGGAAAGCCCGAGGACGGCATTGGGAAACAGCAATTGATATGTACGGAGCACATTTAAATGAATGTGACGGAAATTGTCGGGGCTGCCAGTGTAATTGGTGTTGCACTGCACCAGACCGGGGCGCGTGGCCAGCCCTTCCAGAACGTCCATCGCCCGCTGCACGTCCACCAGGCTAGACGCTCCCGTGGCAAGAATCACGGGCTTGCCCTTACTGGCGACCTTTCGCAGCATTTCCGGCCAAGTGATATCGCCGGATCCGATCTTAAACGCCGGGACGAACGGATCGAGCATGTCGACGGCGTCAAAATCGTAGGGCGTCGAGAAATAGTGGATCCCGGCTTTCCTGCATTCGGCGGACAGGATCCCGGTCCATTCCCAAGGGAGCGTCGCTTCCTTGTAAACCTGTACGACCGATTTCTTCCACTTGGCTTGGTGCGAAGCGTTGCCCGGGATGGCGGCGAAGCCGCGTTCGCTGACGATCTTCTCTGCGCGAAAATTCTGAAATTTCGCGGCATCCGCGCCGCTTTCGGCCGCCAGATGGATGAGCGCCTTGGCGCGCCCCAAGTCGCCATCGTGATTGGCCGAGATATCGGCGATGAAATAGACCGGTGCGTCCGGTGCAACCCGTCTGTTCGCAATGCTCATTTCCGCCACGCTGCTCATACCTCCATGGTGATCGCCGCCGGGCCGGGACAAACGGTCTTGAGCCGGTCCCGAAAGCCGCCCGCGATCAGTTCCTTCATGCGGTCGATTCCTGCTTGCACGGAAGGCATCGCGCGACCCATCGTTTGGGCCGCCTTCCCGGTGCAAAGGGAGGTGTCCTTCGGACGCGGCGCGAGGAGCCCGACCGTCTCCGCCGGCACACCGTGTATCTTCGATTCATTCAGGCCAAACGTGCGCGCAATCCGCAGGGCAAACTCATGCTTGCTGCAGCGGTCGCAGGAGCCGAGATGGTAGATGCCTTCCCGCTCCCCGTTCATCAGGTCCAGCATCAGGCCCGCCAGATCGTTTGCGAGCAGCGGCGAGAAGAAAACGTCGAGGAAACCGGGGACTTCGAGGCCCTTATGGAGCCGATCGAGAATCCATTCCGCGAGACTCAATTTGTTCCGCGGGCTGATCCCGAACATGTTGGTTCGCACGATCAGGGCGGAGGGAAGCTCCTCCCGCACGCAAGTCTCGGCCAACAGTTTGCTTCTCCCATAGACGTTCAAGGGTTGAACCGCATCGGTTTCCCGATAGTTTTCCCCCTGACCGTCAAAAACGGAATCGGTCGAAACGAACAACAACCGCGAGCCGGCCATGCGCGCTGCTTCCGCCACATGCCTCGCACCGTCGATGTTAATCCGGTTGCACCATTCCGGATTCTCCTCGCACCAATCGACGTTGGTGGCGGCGGCGCCGTGCACAACCCAGGCGGGGCGGACCTCACTCAAGAAGCTTCGCACCGAGGCGCGATCGGTTATGTCGATCCGTGCCCCTGTAGCGCTGGCGAAACTCACGGGATGAGCCAGAAACTGGGCTACCACCGTCTCTCCGCGTGAGACGAGTGTACTTACCAGGTTTGCACCCAGCAGGCCGCTCGCTCCCGTCACCAGGATGGTTCCAGACTTCATCGCAGCCGGTTACACGGTCGCCCACATCTCGGGCTGCGTGTATTCCTGCAACTGTTCTGCCGTGAGCCAGCGATCATTGCTGTTACTGGAGTAAGCGAAGCCCTCCGGGATCGGCCGTCCGTCGGACCAGTTTTGGGCCACCCACCACTTGTGCATGGGCTGGATGACGAAAAAGTCTCCCAGGTCGAGCCCAGCGCGGGATTCGTCCTCCGACATCAGGCATTCGTGCAGTTTCTCGCCCGGGCGAATCCCGATCTCATGCAACTTGCAGTCCGGTCCGATCACGCGAATCAAATCCATTACGCTGGTGCTGGGTATTTTCGGGATAAAGACTTCGCCGCCGTGCATCTGCTCGATGCAATTGAGAACAAACCGGACGCCCTGATCGAGCGTAATCCAGAAGCGCGTCATGCGCGGATCGGTGACGGAAATGCATCCCGTCTTTTTCTGCTGAAGAAACAGCGGAATTACGCTGCCACGGCTGCCGACAACGTTTCCGTAGCGCACGCAGGAGAAACGGACAGCACCCGCACCACTATATGAATTCGCTTGGACAAACAGCTTCTCCGCCACCAACTTCGTGGCGCCATAGAGGTTGATCGGACTCACGGCCTTATCCGTGCTCAGAGCTAAGACGCGCTTCACACCACAGTCCAGCGCCGCCTCGATAACGTTCTTCGCGCCGTTCACATTGGTCTGCACGGCTTCGATCGGGTTATATTCGCAGGCGGGCACCTGCTTCAGCGCGGCGGCGTGGATCACCACATCGACGCCCACCATGGCACGGCGAAGCCGGCCGGCGTCTCGCACATCGCCGATGTAGTAGCGCAGCGAGTCGCACTGGAACCCGGAGGTCATCATTTCGTGTTGTTTGAGTTCGTCGCGGCTGAAAACGATGACTCGTTTGGGTCCATAGTGGTCTAAAAGGGTTCTCACGCAGCGCTTGCCAAACGAGCCGGTAGCGCCCGTAATCAATACTGAAAGATCGTGCCAATTCATAAGCTCTCCGCCGTATTCAGTCTGTTATCATTCGTCGTCAAACTGCCGCATATTCTCCTCGATTTCCTCGCGCGGCAGGAAGGGGGCCATGTCTTCCAAAGGGCGCGATTCGAAGGTTCCATCGGCGCGGCGGAAGCCGGAGGCCTTTGGCGCAATCCCCTGTTGCGGAGAGACGTTCAGCTCGCAGATAGTGCGTCCCGGCTGATCGAGAACCGCCGGAATCCCGCCCTCCAATTCCGCATTGTTTTGGATGCGCGCGTAGTGAAAGCCGTAGGCGGCGGACAGGCATTCGAAGTTCGGATTCGCAACACCCGAACCGTAATCGGCGCCCACGTATCGCCCCTCGAAAAAGCTGTTTTGGGTGGCGCGGATGTTGGAATATCCTTGATTGTTGAGCACGAAGATCTTCACCGGAAGAGCGTATCGTGACATGGTCAGCAGCTCCTGGACGTTAAACTGAAAGCTGCCATCGCCGGTTACACAGACCACTCTGTGCCCCGGCGCGCCGATGGCCGCGCCCACCGTCATCGGAAGGCACCAGCCCATGGCCCCCCATCCGCTGTTCATCGTCCGCTGCCCGTTTTTGACACGGAACGCCTGGAAGTAGCTGGTGGTATCGAGCGCGTTTCCAGTAACCAGAATATCTTGGCTTGTCAGCGCGTCCGCCAGCCGGTCCATGAACACATAGCTATTGACAAATTCGGGTTCCGCGAAATAGTCGTCCACCATCAGCGGGTAGCGCTCCCGCCAGAGGCGGCATGCATCCAGCCACTTCGTGGGAGCGCGGTACGGCTCGGCTTCCAGGCGCTGGATCATGGTCTCCAGGAATGCGGCGGCGTCGGCTTGAATGGCCAGATCTGGACGAACTAGCTGGTACTCCAGTTGTGCTGAGTCGATATCGACGATGATCTTGTTCGCCTTGGGCGCAAAACCGCTCACATTAAATCCGACCTTCTGAACGTTTAGCCCCGCGCCGATGGCAATGAGACAATCGCTGTTTTGGACCGCAAAGTTCGCGCGGCGTTGTCCGGCCGTACCGAAAACACCCTGATTGTAGGGATGCTGTTCTTCTAGGATGTCCTTGGCGGTCAAGGGAAGGACCACCGGCGCCTGAAACAATGTGAGAAAGCCGCGCACCAGTTCCTGTGCCCGGGCGCGATGAATCCCGTTTCCAAAAACAAGAATGGGCCGCTTGCTCCGTCTGGCGGCCGCGAGGACCGCGTCCGCACCGGAGGCAAGGTCTCGCTGCCACGACTCGGAAGAAGGTGGCGTGTATCCTTCGATTGCGTCCGGATCAATCGCGGCACTTTGAACGTCCAGCGGAATTTCTATCAGAACAGGTCCGGGCCGGCCCGCTAGCGCCTGGTGATAGGCGTACTCCAGTTCGAAGCGAATTCGCCCCGGGTCGCGCACGCTGACGGCGTACTTGGTCACGGGCTTCGCCATGCCGACGATGTTGCCCTCTTGCGGTCCAACTTGGCGGATTCTGGCGTAGTCGGCGATCAAACTGGTCCGGACCTGGCCGCAAATCACCATCAACGGAATCGAATCCACGTAGGCGGCGGGCACGGCGGACAACGCGTTGGCCCCGCCCGGTCCCGTGGTCACGAGGCAGACTCCCAGACCGTTGCGGATCCGAGCATAGGCCTCGGCCGCTGCTTCACAGGCCTGCTCGTGATGGTTGCAGTAATAACGCAGATCCGGGTGCCGCCCGAGGGAATCCAGCAAGAACATAATGCCGCCACCTGATACCGTGAAAACATCACGGACACCACGTTTTGCAAGAAAGTCAATTACGAAGTCAGATAAAAGCATCGATTGGACTCAGCGCGCCAGCCCGCGCCCATTCGTACGTTCTTCGAATTCCCTCATCGAGCGGGACGACCCGCTGGAGCCCCAGCTCGGTTCTCGCCCGCTCCACCGACGGCACGTACCGCGCAGCCGGCGCTCCGGGCACCGCTTTCTCCGCGATCTCCACCGGCGCATTCGTGGTGGCCCGCGCCACCGCTTTCGCCAGATCGCCGATGGCGATCGCGTCGCCCGATCCGACGTTATAGGGCCGGGCCGATTCGCCACGGACCAGAATGGTCCACAGCCACACAGCCAGGTCCGCCGCGTATAAGTAAGATCGGTATGGCGTGCCGTCTCCTTTAACGCGGATAGGCCCCCCCTCGATCGCATCGCCGATAAAATTGCCGACAGCATAATTGGCGTCGAGCGGCAGATGCGGGCCAACGAACGCAAACAACCGCGCGATCGGAGCGTCGAACCCGAATTGGCGGGCGTACATCGCACACAGAAACTCCGAAACGCGCTTGGCTTGGCCGTAGGCGGTTCCTGGCCCCGTCGTGGGCGGCGCTCCTGGATAATCCTCCGGGATATGGGTCATTTCGGACGGCTGCGGCCCGTAGACGGCGCCGGAGCTGGTGAACAGCAGGCGCCGCGTTCCATGCGATCTTGCGAATTCCAGCACGCGGCGGGTGGCCGCGACGTCCAGATCGAAGGTTGACGCCGGGTGCGCCCAGCCGGGTTCAAAATGCCGTTCCGTAGCGGCGTGGATGACGAACGGAAACTCCCCGGCGGGGAAGACAAAATCCTGCACGCTGCCAGCGAGCAGCTCGACCGCGGGATGCT
Organism: Bryobacteraceae bacterium; assembly: GCA_035934795.1. GTDB lineage: Bacteria > Acidobacteriota > Terriglobia > Bryobacterales > Bryobacteraceae > Palsa-187. The sequence continues at coordinate 63,730 of DASYXM010000087.1, forward strand.
CCGCCAGATGGGGGCTTCGCTTCCGGAACCGCCCGGGATCGCGCGTGAGAACGACGACCGAGGCGGCGAGATCCAGCTGCTCGATAGCCCACAGCAGACTCTCCAGCAACCAAGTGCCGACGAAGCCAGTTCCGCCCGTAATCAGGAGCCGCTTGCCCGCAAGCGCTTTCCAAACGCCGGGGCCGGTGTGCTCAAAGACGTGATCGAGATCGCGAATGGGCAAAGCGGGCATACAAGTTCACGGGGCGGTCTGCAGCGTCCTCACCAGGCTGTGAAAAGTCTCCAAAACATAATCCCGCATGGACGTGGTGATGCCTGGATACACGCCGATCCAAAACGCATGGTCCATGACGAAGTCCGTATTTTTTAAGCTCCCCGCGACGCGCATCCGGACATCTTTATACGCCGGCTGCCGCGTGAGATTCCCCGCGAAGAGCAGGCGGGTTGCGATCTTGCGCTCTTCCAGGTATTGAATCACCTGGTTCCGCGTCCAGGGTGCGCCGGGGCGGACGGAGAGTGGGAAACCGAACCAGCTCGGGTCGGAGCCGGCCGTCGCCTCCGGCAAAATGAAGAACTCTTCGAGCGAGGCGAGACCCTCGCGCAGCGCGCGGAAATTGGCTTTGCGGCGCGCGATGAACTGCGGCAATTTTTCGAGCTGCGCCAAGCCCACGGCCGCCTGCATATCGGTGACCTTCAGGTTGTAGCCGATGTGGGAATACGTGTACTTGTGATCGTAGCCGCACGGTAATTCGCCGAGCTGCCATTCGAATCGCTTGCCGCAGGTGTTCTGCCGGCCGGGGTCGCACCAGCAATCGCGTCCCCAATCCCGGAAGGATTCGACAACCGTTGTGAGCAGGGGTTTTTCCGCGAGCACGCATCCGCCTTCCCCCATGGTGATGTGATGCGCGGGGTAAAAGCTGACCGTTGCGAGATCGCCGAAGGTTCCCACATGGCGTCCTTGATACGTGGACCCCACGGCGTCGCAGCAATCTTCAATCAGCCAGAGATTGTGACGCTTTACGAAGGCGCTCACCGCGGCAAGATCGAACGGGTTGCCGAGTGTATGAGCGATTACGACGGCGCGCGTGCGATCCGAGAGCGCGGCTTCGAGCCGGGTGACATCGATATTGTAGGTAGGCACCTGGACGTCGACAAACACGGGAATCAGCCCGTTCTGGATGATCGGGTTCACGGTGGTGGGGAAGCCCGCCGCCACAGTGATCACTTCGTCCCCAGGTTTCAGGCGCCGGTCTTCGAGCCGTGGCGAGGTGAGAGCCGTGAGCGCGAGCAGGTTCGCCGAGGAACCCGAGTTGACCAGGCTCGCGCCGCGCACTCCGAAGAAGCGGGCGAATTTTTTCTCGAACTGCGCCGCAAACCGGCCGGCTGTCAACCAGAAGTCCAGTCCGGAATCCACCAGCGCCTGCACATCGGCCGACTCGAATACCCTGCCGGAGACCGGCACGGGGCTCTCGCCGGGAACAAATTCCCGCTCGCCGAAGGCCTCGTCGTGATAGGCCGCCACCAGATCGAGAATCTGCTGACGGAGTTGCTCCGAGCGCGCGCTCATCGCAGAAACTCCTTGTACCATTGGACGGTCCGATCGAGTCCTTCGTCGAGGGTGAACAAAGGACTCCAGCCCAGCTGTTTGCGGGCACGCTCCGCGCTCAGCCATTGATGCTTGATCTCGTGGGAGGCCTCGTTGCGAATTTCCGGCTCCAGGTGGGAATTGGTCTTCTGGAGAATCATCCGCACCAATTGCAGCACATCCACCTGCAGTTCGTTCGAAAAATTGAAACTGGTTCCGCGCAGCTCCGGGTTGCCATGGACGCGCTCGGCGAGCAGCATGTAGGCCGCGGCGCCGTCTTCCACGTAGAAGTAGTCCCGCACGAAGCGTCCATCGGAGCGGATCACCGGCCGCTCGCAGCGCAGCGCCGAACGGATGGTGCCCGGGACGATGCGATTCCAGTTCAGGTCGCCGCCGCCGTAGAAATTCCCGCAGCGCGTCACCGCGACCGGAAGCTGGTACGTCTTCCCGTAAGCCTGCGCGATCAGATCCGCGCAGGACTTGCTGACGTCGTAAGGATGCCGGCCTTCGAGCGGCGTCTCCTCCGAATACGGCAGCGTTTCCTGAGCGCCGTAGGCTTTATCGGAAGACGCCACCACGATGGACTTGACGGCCGGCGACCGGCGGCACGCCTCCAGAACATTCCAGGTTCCCTGGATATTGCTCTCGAACGTGGAAACCGGGTTGCGATTGGCGATGCCGACGATGGTCTGCGCGGCCAGGTGCAACACAGTGTCGATTTCGTATTCGCCGAGCGAGCGCTCTACCACATCGCGATCGCGCACATCGCCGCGCACCACCGTCACCGAATCGATCGCGCCGCTGCGGACCAGTTCGCTACGTGGAACCCAATCGCGGACCAGGCACACGACCTCGGCGCCCGCATCCAGCAATCTGCGGACCAGCCAACCGCCGAGCAGACCCGTCCCGCCGGTGACCAGAACCGGCCGATCGCGCCAAAACCAGGATTCTATGCCCATACTTTCCAAGGCGCCTGGCCGCGCGTCCATAAGTCGTTCAAGTATTGGTATTCGCGGAAGGTGTCCATCGCGCAGAAGAAGCCGTCGTGATTGTAGGCCACCAACTGGCGGTCGGCGGCCAATCGCTCGAGCGGCTCTTTCTCCAGGACGCACTGGTCTCCGTCCAAATAATCGAAGACGCCGCGTTCGAAGATGAAAAAACCGGCGCTGGCGCGCGCATCGGAGCGCGGCTTTTCAATGAAGTTCAGCACCTGATGCGCCGCATCGATGTCCAGAATTCCGAACCGCGACACGGGCCGGAACGTGGTGACGGTTGCGAGTTTCCCATGGCTCTTGTGAAAATCCAGGAGCGCTTTCAAATTGACGTCGCTCACCCCATCGCCGTAGGTGAGCATGAAGCGATCGCCGGGAATATATTTGTGGGCCCGTTTCAGCCGCCCGCCCGTCATGGTTTCGAGGCCCGTGTCGGCGAGCGTGATCGTATAGTCCTGCTCCTGATGGTTGCCAAGAACCTGGACGCGGGCTCCACGGCCGAGGCAAACGGAAAAATCGTTGTTCATGGCTTCGTAATTCAGGAAATATTCCTTGATCATGTTGCCCCGGTACCCCAGGCACAGAACGAAATCCCGAAAGCCGTGATGCGCGTATAACTTCATGATATGCCACAGGATCGGGCGTCCGCCGATCTCCACCATGGGCTTGGGGCGGAACTCCGTTTCCTCGCGCATGCGCGTGCCGAGGCCGCCGCACAGGATCACCGTTTTCATCTTACTGTTCTCAGGTTAACGCACTGCGTTCGACGCACAGTTTGGATGCTCGGATCGGCCATCCTCAGATGGACTATCACTTTGTGCATCGACTCCTTGCGCGGGCGACTTTAGCGCGGCCGGATAGCGAGTCCTGGGAGTACCGGCTTTTGCCGCCGGGCGCAATCAACTCTCGTACTTTTCGAGCTCCAGTTGGTCGCCCACCCCGGTGCGCGACTTCTCAATTGTCCCTACCGGCAGTTCGATCGTGGAATGCGCGCGGACACTCAAGGCGATGCGGCTCCGGACCATATTGGGACGCACTTTGGTCACGATTCGCTTCCGGTTGATGAACACCACGTCGATTGCGAACTTCATGAAGAAGGAATGCACGCCCTCGCAGGGGACGATCCACAAGCCTTCCCCTTCGGCGAGGCCGGTGTGCTTCAGCAGGCCGCGTTGGCGCGTGGCGGAAGTGTCGGCGATATCGGCACGCTCGGCGAGCGTGGTGCCTTTGGTGAGGTTACGGATGCGGAGCTTCAAGGAGCTATTGTACAAGGCAGCTACGGGTAGAGACGCCCCCCGCTACAATAGAAGCGTGGAGGTCAAAGAAGCATGGACGTCAACCCCGTAGATTCCCCAAATCTTGACAAAGCCACCTTTGCGGCGGGATGCTTTTGGGGCATCGAAGCGACGTTCCGGCGGCTGGCGGGCGTGAAGTCCACCCAGGTCGGCTATAGCGGCGGGGCGCTGAAGAATCCGTCCTATCACGACGTCTGCACCGACAGCACCGGGCACGCCGAAGCGGTGGAAGTCGCGTACGATCCCCAGGTGATCAGCTATCACGATCTGCTGGAGGTGTTCTGGTCGAACCACAATCCGACGACGCTGAATCGCCAGGGGCCGGATGTCGGAACGCAATATCGCTCGGCGATCTTTTTCCATTCGCCGGAGCAGGAAGCCGAAGCGCGGCGGTCCCGCGATGAGACGCAGGCGCGCTTCCCGCAGCCGATTGTGACCGAAATCAAACCGGCCGAGACGTTCTGGCCAGCGGAGGATTACCATCAGCAGTACCTGGAAAAACGCGGGCTCGCGCATTGCCACATTTAGGTTCTGCCATCGGACGTTCGCCATTCCGAGCACAAGTCGAGGAATCTGCGTTTTGCCCGCGTGCTGCCGATGCTTTAGAAGCAGATCCCTCTTCCGCTACGTGGGATCGATGACCGGCTCGAAGGATATTTAAGTCAGGCAAGAGAGTGGTTCAGTTAAACGCCGCATGAAAATCGGATTCGTGAGTCTCGGCTGCCCTAAGAACCTCGTCGATACCGAGGTGATGATGGGCCAGCTTAGGCAGGCCGGCCACGAGCTGACGCCGCATCCCTCCGACGCCGACGTGATTGTGGTCAACACCTGCAGCTTCATCGATCCCGCCAAGCAGGAATCGGTAGACACGATTCTCGAAATGGCGGAGTACAAGAAGACCGGCCGCGCGCGGAAGTTGATTGTCGCGGGATGCCTGGTCGAGCGGTTTCGCGACGATATCCTCAAGAACATGCCCGAAGTGGACGCCCTGGTCGGCACCAACGAACTGGAGCGCATCACCGCCTTGTGTGAAGGCGTCGAGCCGAAGGGGAACCCTCTTGAAGCTTATCTGTATCACGATGCGACGCCGCGCGTTCTTGCGACCCCCAGGCATTACGCCTATATCAAAATCGCCGAGGGCTGCGACCACCCGTGCACGTTTTGCGTGATCCCGCAGTACCGGGGCGCGTTCCGCAGCCGCCGCTTTGAATCCGTTATTTCCGAAGCGAAACGCCTGTTCTCGCAGGGCGTGCGGGAAATCAACCTGATCGGTCAGGATACGACGTGTTACGGCGAAGATTTTGGATTGAAAGACGGCCTGCCGCTGCTACTCGCGCGGCTGGCCGAAATCGAAACGGATCATCCGAAGTGGGTGCGTTTTCTCTACGCGTATCCCAACAAAGTGACGCAGAAACTGCTCGAGACCATCGCCGAGCACGCGGCGCTGGTGAAGTACATCGATATGCCCCTGCAGCATGCCAGTGCGAACGTCCTGAAACGCATGAAGCGCGGGGCGAATGGCGACATTTTCCTGAAGCTGCTCGAACGCATCCGAAGGACGATTCCCGGAGTCGGGATTCGCACCAGCATGATCGTCGGATTTCCCGGTGAAACGGCGCGGGACTTCGAGGAATTATGCCAGTTCGCCGAAACCGCGCAGTTCGAACGGCTGGGGGTTTTTTCCTACTCGGACGAAGATACCAGCAAGAGCTACGAGCTCGATGGCAAGGTGGGAGCGCGTGACATTTATCTGCGCAAACGCCGGCTCATGAGTTTGCAGCGCCGGATTTCGCGCGCGAAGAACCGCAAGCTGGTCGGCCAGGAGATCCAAGTTTTGGTGGAAGGTCCGTCGGCCGATTCCGAACTGGTATGGGAAGCCCGCCTTCCCACGCAGGCGCCCGACATCGACGGCGTCTGCTACATTTCCGAGCCGGGCGAGCATCCTCTGCGCGCGGGCGAGTTCCGCACCATGCGCATCGTGAAAGGTCACGATTACGACCTTACTGGTGATCTGATCGACGCGCCGGCATTCGCAGCGGACTCCCATCCTGCGGGCGAACCGCTCTTCCAGATCGTATGAAATGTCCGATTTGCGCGAAGGACGTCGCCTTCGACGATCCCGAGATGCCGTTCTGCAGCGAGCGCTGCCGGCTGATCGATCTGGGGAATTGGGCCTCGGAGAAATACGTCATCTCAACGCCGATCGAATCGGTGGAAGATCTCGAAGAGCCGCCGAAGGGCGCGGAAGAATCCGCACCAGAAAATGGGGACGACGGGTGAGGACGCTCGCGCGCCTCATCGCGACGGTGTTCGGATTGGGCTATGCGCCGAAGGCCCCCGGCACCGTGGGATCGCTGGGTGCGCTCCTGGTCGCGTGGCTACTATACGCCTACTCCGGAATCGGACCACGGTGGTTAACGGCGTTCGCCGTTGTGCTTGCGATTCCCGGAATTTGGGCGGCCGGCATGGTCGCAAAGGAGCTTGGCCGCAAGGACCCGCAGATTGTGGTTGTCGATGAGGTCATCGGGCAGTGGGTGGCTCTGGCTGGCGCGTACCATTTGAATTGGGAGAGCTGGCTACTCGCCTTCGCCCTCTTTCGTTTGTTCGATATCGTGAAGCCGCCGCCGGTGCGTCAACTGGAGAGGCTGCCCGGCGGAATGGGAATCGTCGCCGACGACGCGATGGCCGGTTTATACGCCGCGCTTGTGTTGTTTGCCGCTGGATGGTTCAATCTCTATTAGCTAGCGCTATACGCAGTCCACCAATTATGGCCTTCCGCAAAGCTCTTGAAACCCGTCCCCAGATCGCCGGCGTGACACCCTATGCGGCGATTCCCGGAGGCGAGTTTCAGATTCGCGGCAAGGGTTTGGCCGGTCCGGACCGGCCCACGGTTCGTTTCGGCGACGCAGTCGCGCCCGTGGTGTTCGGCTCGGATTCGCTCTTGATTGTCCGCGTGCCGGAGGGCGCAACGGCCGGCGAACTGATCGTCGGGATCGACCACCAAACCAGCGCTCCATACACGTGCGGCGTCGGCGTGCAGATCGCCGAAGGGCTGCATCCGGTGGCGAACCCAGTGGTCGATAAGCGCGGCAATGTTTACACGACGTTCAGCGGATCGCCGGGCCAGAAGACGCCGGTTTCGATTTACAAGGTGGAGGCCGGAGGCGCGCTGATGCCGCTGGTCAGCGACCTAATGAACGCCACGGGCCTGGCGCTGGATGCCGACGACATGCTGTACGTTTCCAGCCGTCACGAGGGCGCGGTCTATCGGGTTTCCGCGTCCGGGAGCGTTTCCATTTACGTGGAGGGCATGGGCGTCGCCACCGGCCTGGTCTTCGACCGGGAAACGAATCTTTACGTCGGCGACCGTAGCGGCACGGTGTTCAAGGTCAGCAGCGAACGCCAGATTTACGTGTTCGCGACGCTCGAGCCGTCCATCGCCGCCTATCACCTGGCCTTTGGGCCGGACGGATATCTTTATGTCGCTGGGCCGACGACTTCGAGCTTCGATGTGGTTCATCGCATCTCCCCGGCTGGCCGCGTGGAAACGTTTTATCGCGGCCTGGGGCGGCCGCAAGGCATGGCGTTCGACGCGCAGGGGAACCTGTATGTAGCGGCTTCGCTCGGCGGACGCCGCGGCGTAGTGCGCATTGCGCCGGACGCGCGAGGGGAGCTGTTCCTCTCCGGTCCCTCCATTGTCGGCCTGGCGTTCACGCCTTCGAAGTCCATGGTTCTGGCGACGGCGAGCTCGCTGTATCGCGTCAACACCAGCATTACGGGACGCCCCCTTCCCTAGGCTATGGGCGGCGGCGGGCTGACCAACGGCGAGATCGTCGCGGTGGGTTCGGAGTTGCTCACTCCGGATCGCGTTGACACCAACTCGCTGTATCTCACCGATCAGTTGAATGGAATCGGCGTGGAAGTGCGCCGCAAGTCCATTGTGGGCGACGATCGCGCGCTGCTGGCCGCGGAGGTGCGCTCGGCGCTCGCAAACGCGGGGATCGTGATTGTGACCGGGGGCCTCGGTCCCACCGAGGACGACGTCACGCGCGAAGCCGTCGCCGACGCGCTCGGGCGTCCTCTGGAATTCCGCCAGGATCTTCTTGACACGCTGATGGAGCGCTTCCAACGCCTGAATCGCAAGATGGCGGACAACAACCGCCGTCAGACATTCGTCGTCCAGGGCGCCGAAGCGCTGCCGAATCCGCGCGGGACCGCGGCCGGACAGTGGATCGAGGACCAGGGACGCGTGGCGATGCTGCTGCCCGGGCCGCCCCACGAACTGAAGGCGATGTTCGAGGCCGAGTGCCTGCCGCGCCTGATCCGGCGGCTGCCGCCGCAAGCGATCGGCACGCGGTTCTACCGCGTTGCCTGCATGGGCGAATCGGATCTCGACCAGTTGATTTCGCCGGTTTACAAGCCGTTCGAAAATCCGGTGACGACGATCCTCGCCGGGCTGGGGGATATCCAGATTCATTTGCGCGCGCGCGCCGAGACGGCGCCAGCGGCGGAAGAGCTGCTGGACAAAGTAGCGCCCCGGATCGAGGAATTGCTCGGGGATCGCATCTATTCGCGGGACGGGTCGTCGCTTGAATGCGTGGTGGGCCGGATGCTGCGGGAGCGGAGTGCGACGGTCAGCGTCGCCGAAAGCTGCACGGGGGGATTGCTAGGCGAGCGCATCACGTCCGTGCCCGGCAGTTCGGATTATTTTCTGGGAGGTTTCCTCGTCTACACAGATCGCCTGAAAACCGACTTATTGGGAGTCGATCTGGAGTTGATCGCGCAGCACACGGCCGTAAGCGAACCCGTCGCCGAAGCCATGGCATCGGGATCCCGCGCGCGAACGACCTCGACCTATGCCGTTTCTGTTACGGGCGAAGCCGGGCCGGAAAGCGCCACGGGCGCACCGGTCGGGACTGTCGTCATTGGCCTCGCGGGACCGGACGGAAAAACCCAGGCGCGGCGCTATGCTCTATTTGGTGACCGGGTCGGGATCCGCGCGCGGGCGGCCCAATGGGCGCTGGACGATCTCCGCCGGTGGATGAGCGGGAATCCGCGTTGACAGCGGAAAACTGGAAAAACTCTTTCAAACTCCGTGCGATCGGTTCGATAAGTCGCGCGTGGCTGCACTTTCCTCCACCGCGGCAGAGCCCGGCGCGTCGACGTCTAACTTATACAAAGAGCGGGCGTTACGGTCACTCGGATCCCTGCCTCCGTTCTCGCCGATTCTAAACCGCCTGCTGGCCTCTCTGGCGAATGAAGAAGTCTCGTTCATCAAGCTTGCGGACCTGATCGAAAAAGATACGGTGGTCGCCGGCAACCTGCTGCACTTGGTGAACTCGGCGCTGTACGCGCGGCGCGGTACGGTCAATTCGGTGCGGCACGCGCTTTCGCTGCTGGGGATCAACAAGCTCCGCAACGCGGTGCTGGGAATGTCGATCGCGCGCATGTGGAACCAGGCGCGCACCCCGCAGCACTGGTCCATGGCGCGCTTCAACCTGCATTCCGTCGCCACAGCGCAATTGGCGGACCTGCTGGCGCAAAAGGTGCCGGTTTCCTACCCCGAGGGAGCCTTCGTCGCCGGATTGCTGCACGATGTGGGACGCCTGCTGATCGCGCTGGGGCTGCCCGAAGAGTATCCGGGCCTCGTCGAAAGAGCGCATCTGCGGGACTGCTCCTATGCCGACGCCGAGCGCGATATGCTGGGATTCACCCACGCGGAGCTTTCCGCCGAAGTGTTGGTCGCCTGGAACCTGCCCGCGCCCATCCAGGAGGCCGTCCGGGATCATCACCTGAACACGATCGCGCCGACCGGCGGAGAATTTCCGCTCGCTTGCCTGGTGAACGCCGCGGATCGCTACGTGAATTCCACGGGAGCTTCCATCATGCCGCCGCACGCGGTTGCGGTGCCGGATCCGGCCGCCCTTGCGCCGCTCGGTCTGAGCGCGGATCTCCAGCGCGCCGTGCGGACCGATTACGAGACCGAACTGGCGGCCATGGCCCCGTTCTTCGGATAGGATACTTTCGCTAATACCTATTGGACGACCCAGCCCCCGCGACTTGCTGAATCGCAACGCAGCGGAGGCGGGACGCGTCTCCCTGTTTGCTACACTGAAAATCCGGCCTTTCTTCCAGTGAGGACATACGTGAACTTGAATTCGCGATCCGCATGGCTAGTGCTGTGTCTATGGGCAATGCCCGCGTTGTTGCGCGGGCAGGACCAGACGCCGCCGCCCGGGCCGCCTCCGGAAGCTCCCGCCTCGCCGCCTTCCCCCGCGGCTCCGCCGAAGCCGAAATATACGCCCTCGATCGTCGACACTGGCAACGGCGCATCAATCGAGCCGATGTATTGGCTGACGCGGGGCCAGCCGGTACTGCGCCGCGGCGACGACAACAACAACACCATCAATACGCCCGGGGATCTGAACTATCCCGGCAGGCTGGGGCGCGCGCCCGAAGGGATGGTGACCATCCCGATCGGAAGAAACGATTCAGTTCACGTCTCCTATTTCCAGACCCAAATGACGGGGACTACCACGGCCAGCCAGAATTTGAATTTTTTCAACGTGGCCGTCACGCAGGGCGATCCCCTGGCCGCGCGGCTCAAGGTATCCAGTTATAAAGCCTCTTATGAATTTCTGACCTACTTCTGGGAGCGTCCGAAAGGCGACCTCCGGCTGAAGACCTTGTGGGAAATGCAATACGTCAGCGTTGACAATACGATCGACGATTTCGTCCCGCAATCGGACGGAACGTTCCTCAGCAACCCCGCCGGCGCGACGAAGTCCATTTTCCTGCCGACCTTCGGGCTCGCTCTGGATCAGTCCATGGGAGAGCACTTTCGCTGGGAGGTGAAAGGGTCGGGCTTCGGTTTGCCGCACCGTTCAATTCTGGGCGACGCCGAGGCCGACATCGCGCTACGCTACGGACGCGTCGAGTTCGTCGCGGGAGGCCGGACGCTCCATTTCCGCACCACCCGGCGGGCCGATCATTACGACGCGGGGACGCTTTACGGTCCCTACGTCGGTGTGCGGTTGTACTGGAGAAAGAAGTAGGCGGTTCGCACGTTCGCGGCAGAATCGGGGGAACGCTTAGGCGGGGCGCCTGACGTGGGCGCGCCACACGGCGGCGAAAAGCGGGAAGGCCTCCGCGCGGCGCCGGCCGGCCAGCACGCGGATGCATTCGACGCCGATCCACGCGAAGTATATCCACGTGACAATGAGCGCGGCCGACGCGTTGAAGAAAGGCACGGCGAACAGCACGGCGAGAACCGCCGCTTCCCACCAGGCGAGCTCCATGTTGAGCAGGAACATCACGGCGATGCCGGCCTGCCCCAACGTCAGCCACAATTCGCCCCGTTGCTTGGCGTCGAAAAGAATGGGCGACGGCGCGCCGTAGGACAGCGAATAGATCACCGGCAACATGGCGGTGAGCAGCGTCCACTGGTTGATATTGCTAGAAACCATGTTCATCAGCGCCATGGAGGCGCGCTCCGGGCGGCGGGCCCAATAAAGTGTCGAGGCCATTTCCGGGAATTCGCTCACCAACGGTGCGATCCATTGCACGAAGACGAACTGCGGCACTCCGGCGACCGTGGCGAGCGCCAGCAGGCTCGCGAGAAAAGGCTCGGCGCTGAAATAAATCAGCGCACCGCCGGCCGCGAACAGAACCGCGATCGCGGCAATCCGGCGTGGGCGTGGCGCAAGGACGATCGCGCGCGGGATGCGCTCCAGGTCGTCGATCTCTTCGTGGTCTTCGGGAGGAAGCTTGCCAAGAATAATCAGGTACAGGGCGTAAATCAGAATCAACACGACTCCGTCCCACAGCGTGAGAGATCCCTTCCAGGCGATCACCGGAATATAGAGCAGCGGCACCAGAATCCCGATCACCTCGACCGCGTGATGATGCTCCAGGCGAATGCGCCGGAGAGGCGCTCGCGCTGCGCGGCGATGAAAGATCGCGGCGGTGAAGTAGATCGCGGGCCACCCGAATCCGGTCAGCAGCCGGAGCGCGCCGGTAAGGTTCGCGAGCAGCAGGTGCGTCTGCTGGTGCCAGGCGAGCACCGCTTCGACGGCGAACTCCGGCAGCGTCTGCATCCAGGCGAGGATGGCGAGCGCGAAGCCCTGCGCGACGAAGTATTGCGAGGACTCGGCGGCCCAGGCGATCATCAGCGAGGAAAGCAGGATCGCGGGCGCGGTCCACAGGACTGCGGACGGACCGGTTTCCTTCAAGGGAGCCGCGAAAAAAAGGAAAAGAAAGAAGACGGGATAAGAGGTCCGGGGCAACACGCCCATGGTACAACGAACGTATGCCAACGTTTCGCATAGAAACGCCGCAGCGCGCCTACGATGCGATTGTCGAGCGCGGCGCGATTTCGCGCCTTCCCGATTTTCTACCGGCTCGTTCCGGAAAGGTTTTCGTCGTCGCGACCGAGGACGTGTGGGGCTTGCACGGCGCGAAAGTGAGCGAAGCGCTCGGCGCCCGAGCGCATCAGGTGCTGTTTTTCCCGGGCGGCGAGCCGCGCAAGCGCCTGCAGGAAGTGGAAGCGCTGGCCGAGCGGATGCTCGAGGGCGGGGCCGACCGATCCAGCGTCGTGGTGGCCTTCGGCGGCGGCATCACCACCGACGTCGCGGGGTTACTGGCGGCCATTTTCATGCGCGGCATTCCAGTGATTCAGGCCCCCACCACGTTGCTCGCGCAGGTGGACGCCGCGATCGGCGGGAAAACTGGCGTCAACCTGGTTTCGGGAAAGAATTTGATCGGCAGCTTTCATCAGCCTCTGGCGGTCCTGATCGATCCGGATGTGCTCCACTCGCTTCCGGAGCGCGAGTATCGCGCCGGGCTCTACGAAATCATCAAAGCCGGCGTGATTCGCGACGCGGCGCTGTTTCAATTTATGGCGCGGCACGCCGATCGCGTGCTGCAGCGGGAAGCCGACGCGCTGCAGCATATCATCGCCTCGGCGGTGCGCATAAAGGCCGAAGTGGTCACGGCCGATGAGCGCGAAAGCGACCTGCGTCGCATCCTGAATTTCGGCCACACCATCGGCCACGCGCTGGAGGCCGAGACGCACTACCAACGCTTCCTGCACGGGGAAGCCGTGGCGTTCGGGATGCACGCCGCGGCCAAGCTCGCGGAAATGACGGGCACGCTCGGGGCGCAGGATGCAGTTTCCATCCGCGAAGTGGTGCGCCGGTACGGGCCGATTCCCGCGTTGGACGGGATCTCCGCTTCAAACCTGGTCGCGCGCCTGGGATCGGACAAAAAAACGGTGCAGGGGAACGTGCACTTCGTGCTTCCGACGCGGATCGGAAACGTCACCATCGTCACCGGCATCGATCGCGCCGTGATCCGAGAGGCCATTGAAGCGGTGCTCAACGAAGCGGTTCCCGCATGATTTCCCCGCTCGCGGGGCCTTCTGGAACGACGCCCGAGGGTGTGACCAATGAGGAGGCCGCGTCGCGCTGGGTGCGGGGAATGTTCGGAAAAATCGCCGGACACTACGACCTGTTGAATCACCTGCTTTCGTGCAACCTGGACAAACGCTGGCGCGCGCGCATGGTGGAACGCGCGGCGGGCGTCCTCGCCAGGCCGGATGCGCGTGTATTGGATCTGTGCTGCGGCACGGGCGACGTGCTCTTGGCTCTGGAAGAGCGGGCGGGAGCGGCTGAAGGAACCTCGCGCACTTTCCTATCCGGCGGCGATTTCTGCCATCCGATGTTGGTGGAGGCGCGCCGCAAGCTCGCCGATCGCCGGCTGCGCTCGCCTCTATTTGAAGCCGACGCACTGGCGCTGCCGCTCGCGAACGATTCGCTGGATCTCGTCACGATCGCGTTCGGTTTCCGGAATCTGGCCAACTATAGGAGCGGTCTCGGCGAGTTCGCGCGCGTACTCAAGCCCGAGGGCGTACTGGCGATTCTGGAATTTTCGCAGCCGACGAATCGCGCGTTCGGCGCCGTGTATGGATTTTTTTCGACGCGCGTCCTTCCGTGGGTGGGTGGAATGGTTTCCGGATCGCGGGAAGCGTACGCGTACCTGCCCGAATCGATCCGCAAATTTCCGGGCGCGGAGGAGTTCGCCGCGCAGATCCGCTCGGCTGGATTCGCGAGCGTGGAGTTTGAGCGCATGACTTTCGGCGCCGTGGCGCTGCATCTTGCTCTTAAGTAGATCAGGCGCGCCGGTAGGCTGCGCGGGCCCGCCGCGCTTACTTGAATCGCTTGCGGTATTGGAGATCGATGCCAAACAGGCCGTTGGAATTGCGCACGGCCACGGCCGACCAAATCGGGCTGAAGTCCCATTCCAGGCGCACGATCTGCTCCTGGGTGCGGTTCAGATTGGTGATGTAGGTGAGGTTGACGTCGCGCGAAACCTGCTGTTCGAACGTCAGCCGCGCCTCGGGAAGATTGTCGACGCCGGTGAGCGTGGGGTCGATCTTAACGCGGCTCGCGCCGAAGAAGCGCTGCAGGCGGTTGGAGAGCTGCTCGGAGACGGCCTGTCCCAGGACGCCGCCTGCGTCGGTGAAACCGGTGGTGCTGGAGGAGGTGGCCGCGTTGCTGACCGCCGTGGTGGAGTTGGGATCGCGGCCCACGGCGAGCAGGGCGATGATATCGCGCGATTGCAGCGGCGGGTCGGAGCTATAGTTGACGTTCAGCTTTTGCGGCGACCCCGACAGTGAAACGTTGACGGTAATCCCGCGGGTGCTGGTCTCCAGGTTCACGTCGAGCGTCGGCTCGATCTTCACGGGGTCCAGGAAGCGGATCTCACCGCGGTTTACGCTATAGCGGTTGCCGAAGATTTCCACCTCGCCGGAGTTCACGGAGATTTCGCCCAGCAAAACGGGCTGCGCGGGCGTTCCGCGAAGCCGCAGATCGACGGAGGCCTGCACGTTCCGGGTGAGCGAGGTCTCCAGTTGCAGCGCCGGTGCGCCTTGCACGCGCACGTCGAAGCGTATGCCGCTCAAATAGTCGCCGGCGGCCGGAGCGGGCGTGGGGCGGGAGCCGGCGGCCAGCATTTTTCCCAGGTCCGCGCCAGTGCTGATGGCCGCGCGGTTCAGCGTCAGCGTGCCCGCGAGCGTACTGGCTTCGGAGGTGCCGTAGAGGGACAACTGCGCGCTGACCGTCATGCTGACGTCCTCGGGATAGCGCACGCGCACCTGCCGCACGTCGGCCTGCAGCCGGTAGACCAGGGGCTGGGCAAATTCCAGGAAGCCGGTGAGCGCAACCTTCCCGCCCCCAGTTTCGGCCACCAGGCTTTCCACGTTGGCGCGGTTGCGGTCGAACAGGATCACTCCGCTCGCGCTATCCACGCCGCTCGGAAGGTCTTTCAAATAAAGCGAGGCGTTTTTCAGCTCCATACGGCCGTTCACCTGCGGATCGCGCAAGGAGCCGCGGACCGCGGCGCTCACCGTCGCCCCGCCGCGGGCCAACAGATCGGGATTGAGCAATTGCAGGATGGCCAGGTCGACGCCGCCCTGCACCGAGAAATCCGCGCCGCCGGTGGAATCGATCGGCACAGCGCCGTTCACCTCCAGGTTGGTGTCACGGGCCGTGAATCGCGCGGAACGCACGCGAGCTTCGTGCGCGGTGATGCTAATCAGCACGGGCTGCGCGTTCCTGAGAACGATGTCCCCGGCGGCTATGTCCAGGCGAGGGACCTGGGAAGCCAACGGAGTGAACTGCACCGTCTCGATGCGCGCCTCGGCCTGAAACCGCTCGGGCCGCCGCAAGGGTATGCTTAGCGTGGCGCCGCCTTCCACGAATCCAGCGAAGGGAGGCGTGACGCTTTTCTCTCTTTCCGTGGCGCCGATCATGACCAAATCGTGCAGGGACGCGACCGTCAGCCGCGAGAATTGCAGCGTGGCGGAACCCGGGATGTCGCCTTCCAATCGCCAAGTGCCCTGGCCTTGCACCGAGGCATCGCGAAACTTTGCGGTGGCGCGCAAGGCCAGATCTGCGCCGTGCGTTTCCGCCGCCAGCGTAACGTCTCCGAGCGCCTCCGAAGATAGGGTGAGGCCGCGCGCCGCTCCTTCGCCGTTCAATTCGCGCACCTCAAAAGCGCCGGGATCGAGACGCGCCCGCAGCGCAAATTTCCCTTCCAGACGCGCTTCCAGGTTGGGCAGCAGACTGTGCAGCGCCGCGATCCGTCCGAAGGCGACGGCTTGCGCGTTCAAATCCAGGCCGAGATCGCCCCGCGTCCAATCCCGCAGGCCGGCTTGATACGAACCGCTGAAATTCAGGCGCCCAGGGCCAAGCGTCGCTTCCCCATTGTTCACGCGGACGGAGCCATTGACGTAGTGCACATTTCCGCGGAGGCGATCGAAGCGCTCGCCCAGCGCGGCGGCCTGCAGCACGTCGAGCGTCACGTCGGCTTCGGGATTTCGCACCGTGCCGGATACGCGGGCTGAGGCCGTCGCGGTTCCACGAATGTCTCCGGCAAGCCCCGCCTCCTTCATCAATTCCGGAATCGAAGCGTTGCGCACGTCCAAGCGAGCCGTAATGGCGCCATCGTCGAAGCGGCCGTTGCGCGCGGTGATGGCGGCGTCGCCCCGTACCTCGGTCGCTCCGCGCGCGAGATCGATTCCGTGCAGCGAGATCTCACCTGCGTTCGCATCCACTTGCGCGGAAAAGCTGTCGAACGCGTGCCCCTGAACCGTCGCCTTGGTGACAGCCGCGTCGCCGTGGAATACGACGTTCTGGGCCGCGCTGGAAAACGTTCCGCCGGAAAGCGTTCCACTGGCCGAGATCTCTCCGCCGTTCAGCTTCAAGGGAAATGAATGCGGCGCGGGCTCACCCAGCAACGCCAGCGCAGGCAGGACGTCGTCGAGATTTGCCGAACGTGCGCGCACATCAAGCTGCTGGCCGGGCACGCCGGAAAAAGCGACATCGGTGGAACCGGTCGCGAGACGGGAATTACCGAATCGCAAGACGCCGGCCTTCTGGTCGTAATGGGCCGCCACTTCGCCGCTGAGAGAGGGGCTGCCCGTAACCGGGGCCAGCATCGAAGTGGTGTCCACTTGCACGGAGGTCCCGCCCGCCTCGGTATCGAGCGTCAGGCCGCCGGCGAGCTTCGCGCTCCAGGGAACGGCGCGAGGGGTTAACGCGCGGATTGCGTCAGCGAGTTGCAGGTCTTCGAAGTTCCCTTCCACGTGGAGCTTGGCTTCGCGGGTCAGAGCGGCGCTGCCTACGAACCGGGCGCCAAGGGCCTCGACAGAAAGCCCGCGCAGATTCACGCCGTGGGGATTCCAGACGATTCCGGCGGAAGCGCTCGCATTATCGATCCTCACGCGATCGCGAGCGTATCCCAATCCGCGCGCCGTGGCGCGGGCGTCCAAGGTGAAATCCGGAACCGTGCCCAGCGAGACAGCCAGCGTTCCGTTGACCGCGGCGGATCCGGCGGGCTCGAGCGGCAAGGAAAACATCGCGACCACGTCGCGTGTCGCGATCAGAGCTTTCAATCGGAAGTCGCCCGCCGGAGCGCGCAGCCCAGTCAAGGCCCCCGCCAGATCCGCACGGGATTGTCCGCTCGCCAGATGCAGTCGTGTGAAGGACAGGCGGTCGCGCTCCAAGGTGAACGTGGCTGCGGTGTCGAACTCGGCGGGTGTCGCCAGCGCGGATGCCAGGTGCACATGGCGCGACGCGAATTCCCCGCGGTAGCGCTTCGCCGCGGCGTCGAAGTTCAACTCCATGCGCAAGTCCTCACCGCGCAGGTCCACCGGCAGCCGGCGATGGTCGTACTCGACCAAGCCGCCGGTCACCTCGTAACTGCGGACTGCGAAATCCACCAGATGCCCGGCCCAACTCGTGCTGTCTTGCGCCCCTTGCGGCTCGGGAAGATTGGTTTTTCCGTCCGGGTACACGGCCACATAAACAGAGGGGCGATCCAGACGCACGGAGGACAGATCGACGCGGCGCTCCAGCGCGGAAATTACACGCAGGCCGATGGATATCTTTTCGATCCGCACCAGCGGCGGTTCCGCCGCGGATTCCGTACCATGCAGAATCAGCGGCGCGACGGTGGCTTCCAGAGTGTGCCAGTCGAACGAAAAATTCCCCAGCTCGACACGGCCGCCCGAGCCTTTCTCCAGCTCCTGGACGATGCGCTCGCGGACGCGCTCCCGAAACCAGCCGCTCTGAAACACGAGAGACGCCGCGATCGCCAGCGCCGCCGCCACGATCACTAGCGCCGCCGCTGTCCGTTTGATCGTTCTGTTGAGACGGGTCATCGGAAGGCGGCGTCCCTGAAGAGAATTTGCGTTTCGGCGCGCGTCATGGCCAGCCACTGATCGAGCGCCTCCAGAATGCGCTGATCCGTCAGCAACTCCTCCAGCCGGGCGCGGCTCGCTTCGAAACTCGGCGCGGGCGTTCCAGCCGGTTGCTTGGCGACCAAGGCGGCGAAGGCCTCGCGCAGATCCCGATCCGCGATCTGGACCTCGGGACGAAACCGCAGGTCGGTGTACCGCATCATGCGCAAGCCCGCCGCGAGATGCGCTTGGAGCTGGTTCTCGGAGATGCCGGACCGCTTCAGCGCGGCGTGGTATTCCGCTTCGGAAGGGTACCGGGCGCGGACCGGTTCGATCAGCGCGGCAATCTCCGTCGGGGAAAGCTCCGGCGCGCGCGTCGCGGCGGCGTCCTCCAACACCAGATGTCGATCCACCAGGCGATCGGCGGCCTTGCGTTTTTGCGCGCCGCTCAAATCCGGCGGCTGGCCGTCGAGGAACGCCGAAATTCGCAAGTCCAGAATCACGTCGCTCTCGGTGATGACGTAGCGGCCCACGGTGACGGCGATCCGGTCGAGGGTCTCGGCTCGCGCCCCGGCCAAAGCCAGAAAAGCAAACACGCATGCGCGCGCCGGCTTCCGGCCGCTGAGCGCCGGAAGCATCGTGGCCGAGTTGGTTGCGATCGGACCGTTCATTGTCAGAGAGTCTGCGTTAAAAAGTCTGCCCCAGGGAGAAATGAAATTGAAAATGGCTGATAATCTGCGATGTGGCCACGCAGGAATGCGCGGACGTGCAGTTGATCAGATCCTGCAAGGTGCCGGGGAAACCGTTGAAGCGAGGCGGATCGGGGCTAAAGCTCAAGTCGATGCGCAAGGGACCGACCGGCGTGCGGTAGCGAATGCCGAAGCCGATCGAATGGACCATGTAGTTAAAGTCCGCAGTATCTCGCTGGCGAAACCGAAAGCTCACCGAACTGATATCAGAATAGACGTTTCCCATATCGTGAAACAGTACGCCGCCGAGGTTATCGCCGATCAGCGGGAAGCGCAGCTCAGTGGAATGAAACAGCATTGCGGTGCCCCCCAAGGGGAACCCGGTTTCGGGATCGCGCGGTCCTGCTTGATTATCGGGGAAGGCCCGCTGCGAGGAAGCGCCGCCGGCGAACAGCCGCTCGGGCAGGGGGATGTCCGCGAGCCCGCCGATTCTCTGGATATAGCCGAACTGCAGGGTCCGCGCCAGCACCATTTCGCGTCCCAGGGGATGATAGGTGGAATTGCGCAGAATCAAGCGCGTGAAGTCCGTCTGAGACGAGAAAGCCGCCAGAGAGATGCCGGCGTCCACGGTGTTCAAGATGCCGCGATGGGTGTCTGTGGAATTGTCGCGGCGATCGTAAATGTACGACATCGATAGCTGGCCGACGCGCACGGGCTGCGAGAGCAAGGGCACCAGCTCGGGCGAAATCCTCAACTGGCTCACCGTGGAATGCCGGAACGAAAACCGGTATTGCACGCTGTTCGTGCGGGAAAGCCGCTCGGCCAGCTGTACCGACCCTTCCTCGCGCTGCGAAGCGAAGGTGCGTATGTCGTAGGAGTTGTCAAACAGCGCCGAGAACAACAGTGTCAGGCTTTCGTAACCTGCGAAGTCCGGTATCTGGTAGGAAGCGATGGCGCGCTGCTCGATAGTGGAAAGCAGAGTCTGAATGCCGGCCGTGTTCGCCTCGCCGAACAGATTCAGACGGCTGAGCCCCACCGACACACGCGGGCTGAATGTGGTCTGGCCAGCCGGCGCGTCGAAGGTGGTGACGCCGCCGCCGATGCGCGCGACCTGGGCGCCCACCGCGGTGGTCAGCGAGTACTTGTTGGCCTCGTCCAACTGGAACAAGACGTACTTTTTTTCCTCGACGCCGTCCGGATTCTGCAGGGCGGCCTGCACTTTGGCGAAGATCCCCAGGTCGTAAAGCTTCTGCTGCGTCTCCGCGATCTGGCTGAGCGATACCGGATCTCCGGCGCGCATCTGCAGCTTGGAATTAACCAGCTGGGGCCGCGTGGCGTCCAGACCGCGCACCAGCACGTCGCGCACGAACTGGCGTTCGCCGGGATGGACCACGTAACGCAGCCGCACGCGGCGTTCATTCTCGCCGGGCGCCTGGCTCCAGTCGAAAGTGGCCGCTGGGTAACCGTTGTTCGAGTAGTACCCCAGGACCGTATCGCGGTCCGCGGCCACGGCCGCGTCGCTGAACGTCTGTCCCGGCATCGACTGCACCAGCGCGGTCAGATGCGCCGCTTCGTCCTCCGGGACGCCTTCGATGTCCAGGCTTTCGACGAACCACGCCTCGCCTTCCTGAATCTCGAAGCGTAAACCGATGGCGTCCTTGATCCCGCCATAATCGTCGATGGTGGTGGCGCTCACCACAACGTCGCGAAATCCATTGGCGCGATAGAGGTCGCGGATGGCGTCGCGATCGTCGTCCCGCATGCGCTGCGAATAGCGGCCGTGGCGATACCGCAGCAAGCCGGCCTCGCGCGTTGTGAGACGCTCCCGGAGCGTCGCGTCGTCGAAGAAACGGTTGCCGGTAATCTCGATCCGCGCCAGCTTATGACGGTTTCCGCGCGCAATCGCGTAATCGATCGCTTGCACGCCGGCGTCTTCGGCGCTTTGGGTAAAATCCACGGACGCGTCGAAGTAGCCTTGCGCCTGGAAGTAGTCGGTCAGGTTGCGGCTGCCCTCCAGCAGCAGGCTCCGGTCGACGGTGCGTTCCTGGTACACGGGAAGCAATTGGCGCAGACGTCCGGCGGACACGCTCGCGCCGCTGGCGCGGATCCTGATGATGGGCCCGTTGTCGATCGCCAGAGTGGGCGTGACAGTGCTGGTTTTTTCGTGATATTCCAAACGGTCGAGGGTAACACTGGCCTGGAGACGGTCGTCGCGCTGCAAAGTCTGGCGGACGCGCTCGATTCCGGTTTGGACGCGATTTTCCGTGGCTTCGCGCCAGCCGGGAAACTGGAGCGGCCCGAATCCGCGGCGCCAGCGCGTCGCGCGGACGATGCTATCCAGGGAACCTGCGAATTTGCCTTGCGCCTGAACGCCATCGAAACGGACGCGCGGGCCGGCGTCGATTTCAAACTCGACGCTCATCTCCTCGGTCGAAGGATTCGGATACAGGTGATATTCAATGCTTCCCCGATACAGGCCGTTGGCGCGCAGGCGTTCCTGCATGTTCTCCACCGCCTGCCCCATTTCATTGGCCGCGAAGGGCGCCCCCAGTTCGAGCTTGGAGGCCGACAGCAATTGCGCGCGGCTGGGAGGGTCCGCGGCTCCCTCCACGCTGACGCTCCCGACAAAGTAGGTCAGCTCGGTTGAGATCCGCAGCTCGACGCCGTCCGGACGCGCGTCCGCATCGATCCAGGCGTCCGAAAAGCGGCCCGTCTCGTAGAGTTTTTGGAGCGCCTGTCGAACATCTGCGGCGTGCAGCTCGGAGCCCGCCTGCAGCGGGAGAAGACGGGCGATCTCTTCCGGGGGCAGCGGTTGACTCGGGGGATCGAAGCGGATCGCGCGGATGATCAGTCCCTCGTAGCGGGACGAAACGCCCGTCTGCGCGTCCTGAGCCGAAGCCGCGACGCCGACGACGAACGTGACCAGCAGCAACACCGGCGGACGCACTTCTTCTCATCATAACGGTTCCACGAAGGCCCCGCCCTTCTTCGCGCGGCCGCGCATTGTCGCGATGCGACGCACTCCGGCGATGCTGCTACCATCGTGAATAAGCGTGGCGCCCACTCAAGACGCGCCCTCCAAATAGGTGTAGATGCCGCCAGTGGAATCGCGTTACTCCCGTCAAAGCCGTTTCGCTCCGTTGGGCGACCAAGGGCAGGCCCGCATTCGCGCCGCCGGCGTCGCCGTCGTCGGATGCGGCGCGCTGGGGACGGTCGCCGCGGAGCTTATGACCCGCGCCGGCGTGGGACGCCTGCGCATCGTCGATCGCGATTTCGTCGAGCTTTCCAATCTGCAGCGGCAATTCCTGTTCGAGGAATCCGATGCCGCCGAAGGCTTGCCGAAAGCGGTGGCCGCTGCGAGACGCCTGGCGCGTGTGAATTCCGAAGTCGATTTGGAGCCGGTAGTTGCCGACCTGGCTCCCGCTAACGCCGAAGAATTGCTGGAAGGGATCGATCTGATTCTCGACGGCACCGATAATTTCGAAACGCGATTTCTGATCAACGATGCGGCGGTATCCACAAATCGGCCGTGGATCTACGCTGCCGCCGTGGGGAGCTACGGGCTCAAGCTCGCGATCGTGCCGGGACGGACCGCGTGCCTGCGCTGCGTGTATCCGGAGCCTCCCTCGGGCGCCCAACCGACCTGCGAAACCGAAGGCGTCTTGGGTCCCCTGACGGCCGCCATCGCGTCGCTCGCCGCCGCCGACGCCTTGAAGATTCTGGCGCTGGGCGCGGATTCCCCGGCCGCATCGTTCGACGTGCGGCTGACCACCGTGGACGTATGGACGGGCGCCATTCGTCAAATCTCACCGCCCGCCCGTGACCCCGAGTGCCCGTGCTGCGCCCGCCACCAGTTTACGTATCTCGACGGCTCCCGCCGGGCGCCCATCAGTTTATGCGGCCGCAATGCCGTGCAGATTCACGAACGGTCGCGCCCGGTCAATCTGACCGAGCTAGCCCAGCGTCTGGGCGCCATCGCGCCGGTGCGCGCCAACGAATTCGCCCTGCGCGCCTCCATCGATTGCTACGAGCTGACGGTGTTCCCCGACGGGCGCGCCATCGTCAAAGGCACCACCGATACGGGCGTCGCGCGGAGCCTGTATGCCCGCTATGTCGGCGCCTAGGAGGCTGCTGAAAAACGCGCGAGGTAAACCGCTCCCTGCGGTCGCGGCTCGGCAAGACGCTGTAAACACAAAGCGCCCACTATGAGCCGCGACCACAGGGAGCGGTTATTAGGGGTTTTTCAGCAACCTCCTAGAACACCCGAGCTCGTACCTGGGCTTGTCTCCATCGTCACGCCATGCCTCAACTCGGCACGCTTCATCCGAGCCACCATCGAGAGCGTCGCGGCGCAAGACTATCCGCGCATCGAACACATCGTGGTGGACGGCGGATCGACCGACGCCACGCTCGAGATTCTGGCCAGGTGCCCCGGTCTCACGGTGCTCACCGGGCGGGATCGCGGCGCGGCCGAGGCGATCAATCGCGGATTTCGCCGGGCCCGCGGCGAGTTCTTCACATATCTCAATTCAGATGACATGCTGCTCCCTGGCGCGATCTCGGCGGCCGTAAAAGCGCTCGAAGACGCGCCGGATGCCGCCGGCGTCTATGGCGACGCGTCGTGGATCGACGAGCAGGGCGCCACAATCGGTCCCTACCCCGTGCGGGATTTCGATCCGAAACTGCTCGAGAGCGAGTGCTTCATCTGCCAGCCGGCGTCGCTGGTGCGTAGCTCCGCCTTCGAGAACGCGGGCATGCTAAACCCAGCTTTCGACGTGACGTTCGACTACGAATTCTGGATGCGCCTGGTCCGCGTCGGAACACTCAAACGGATTCGCGTGCCGCTGGCGTTATCGCGCATGCATGGCGCGAATAAATCGCTGGGTCAACGCCCGGCCGTGTTCGCCGAAACCTTCCGCGTTCTGCGGCTGCATTATGCGTACGTCCCTTTCCGGTGGATCTACGCGAGCGAATGCTACCGCGCGGACGGACGGGATCAGTTCTTCCTGCCGCCGGAGCGCTCGATACGGTCCTATCTGAAAAGTCTGCCCGCCGGTTTGTCCGTCAACCCGAATGCGCGTCTCCGCTTTGCGCTGGAATGGCTGCGATTCCTCAGCCTGCGGCGATTTCGAGGATATCTGCAAGACTCCTGACCGGTCATCGGATTGTTCTGAAGGCCGATCGCCCTCGAAGGTCCCACGCGCTCGTCGATACAGTCGTTGATGCGGTCTACTTTCCGGCTGTTGATCCTGGCCGTCGTGCCGGGATTGGCGGCGGCTGCGGCCGGTGACGTTTCCCTGCCGCTTTTCTTTATCTCGAATCGTGGAATAGCGGACCGAATCGCGGACCCGCAATTCCGCTATCTGCTGCAAACGCCTGGCTTGCGGGCGGCCTTCGCGAGGGATTCGGTGGTCTTCCAGTCTCCCGCGAGCCAAATCCGGCTGCGCTTCCCGGGGGCCAGCCGGGATGCCGATATCGTCGGCGGCAGCGAGCTGAACGGACAGGTGAACTTCTTTACTGGCAGCACTCCCGACCAATGGCGCACCTCGGTGCCGGCGTTTGCCGAGATCCAGTATCGGGAGTTGTATCCCGGCGTTGAACTCATTTACAAAGGCGTCGGAGCGGAGCTGAAATCGGAGTTCCGGGTTGCGCCGGGCGCGGATCCCGCACGGATCAGCCTGCGGTACTCGCACTCCGTCTCACTCGAAGACAACGGAGATCTGCTGGTGCGCGACGGGTCCGTCGAACTGCGGGAAAGGGCCCCCGACGTTTACCAGGACACCGAGGATGGGAGAATAACAGTGCCCGCGCGGTATCGACTGCTTGACAGGCGCACGGCCGCGTTCGAGTTCGGCCCCTATGATCGAGCCAGGCCGCTGACCATCGATCCGGTGATCTCCTATTCCACGTATCTGGGCGGTAGCAACGCCGGCGCCGTCACCAGCACGGCCGTGGACGCTTCCGGGAATCTGTACGTAGCGGGTTGGACCTCGTCCATGGATTTTCCGACGCTCGGCGCGGTGCAGTCAGCCAACGCAGGCGGCGTCGATGCGTTCGTCGTCAAGCTGAACTCGACGGGAACCGCGCTCCTCTACGCGACTTACATAGGCGGACGGGGCGACGACCGCGCCGCCGGGATAGCCGTGGATTCGGCCGGAGAGGCCTACGTGACCGGTTCGACGGCTTCCTTCAACTTTCCGCTGGTCTCGCCGATTCGGTCCACGCTAGGCGGCAGCCGGACCGCTTTCGTTCTGAAGCTGAACAGCGCGGGGAACGCGCTCCTGTTCAGCACGTACCTGGGAGGCACCGCTTACGACCTGGGCACGGCGATCGCTCTCGATGCCTTCGGCAACGCCTGGGTTGCCGGGGACACGCAATCGGCGAACTTTCCGGTTTTCCGGGCGCTGCAGTCCTTCTTATGGGGCAAGACGGACATCTTTCTCACGGAGCTGACCTCGGCGGGCGCGCTTGCCTTCAGCACTTTTTGGGGTGGCAGTGGCGACGAGCACGCCGGCGGCGTCGCCCTGGATTCATCGGGCGCCATTTACGTCGCCGGGGGCACCTATTCGACCGACCTTCCGGTGGTCGCCCCGCTCCAGCCGGCCAACGCTGGCAACCAGGACGCGTTTGTCCTGAAAATCAACTCCTCGGCGTCGGCGATCCTGTACGCCACCTACCTGGGCGGCAGCGGAACCGTCACGGGGGAACAGGCCAATGGGATCGCGGCCGATGCGGCGGGCAACGCCTACGTGACGGGCGTCACCAACTCGTCCAACTTCCCGGTGACGGCGGGAACCACACAGACGGCCTACGGCGGATTTCAAGACGCCTTCGTGACCAAGATCAATCCAGCCGGTTCGGCGATCGTCTACAGCACCTATCTCGGGGGAACCGGTTTTGACTGGGCCAGTGGGATCGCCCTCGACACGGGCGGCAACGTCCACATCGCGGGATATACAGCGTCGTTCGACTTTCCGGTGACGGGCGGCGTGCAAGCCGGATTCGGCGGCATGTACGACGCGTTTGTGACGATGCTGAACTCGACCGGCAGCGTGCTGGTCTTCTCGACCTATTACGGCGGCTCCGGTTCGGACGCGGCCAATGCGATTGCCATGGATTCCAGCGGCAACATGTTCGTCGGCGGACAAACCAGCTCGCTCGATTTGCCCTTGCACACGCCGCTCGAATCCACCAACAAAGGCGGCGCGACCGGGTGGGTGGCGCGGCTCGGCGTAACCGCTCCTCCGCCGCAGACGCCCGCCGTGGTTTCGATCACGCCGTCGTCGGGAAGCGGAGAGACGGCCATCTTCACGGCCCAATATTCCGATACCGGAGGAGGCGCGGCGTTGACGGCGGCCGGATTCCTGGTGAACGCGAGCGCCAGCACAAGCTTCGCGTGTGCGGTGACGTACACGCCTTCCACCAATCTATTTTCGCTGGCTGACGACGTGCCATCGTCCGGGTCGGTGACCACCGTGCCGGGCGGGGCCAGCGTCCAAAATAGCCAATGCGTGCTGAGCGGCACCGGTTCCTCCGTGGCCATATCGGGGAACACGCTGACGCTGACCATATCGCTGTTCTTCCAGCCAAGCTTTGCCGGATCGAAGACCTTGTATCTTTCCGCGGCCGACGCGGGCGCGGCGACCGGATTGGTGGCGCTGGGCGCTTGGGCGGTCACCGTTCCCGCTCCGCAGCCCGCAGTCGTTTCCGTCGCCCCGAGCGCGGGCACCGGAGCCGGCCAGACGTTTGTGTTTACGTTTTCCGACGTGGCTTCGGCCAACAATCTGGCAGCGGTCGCGATGCTGTTTTCCGCCAGCCCGGCGATCACCAACGCGTGCTACATCGTCGTGGATCGCAACGCGGGCACGGTGGCGTTGCTGTGGGACAACGCCGCGGGATCGAACTCCAAGGCGATTGGGTCGGTAACGGCTTTGCAGAATAGCCAATGCTCGGTAGGCGCCAACAGCCTGACGCTGACCGGACAGACGCTGACCGTCACGATGGCGATTTCCTTCAGCGCGACTTTTGACGGCACCAAGAACATCTCCATGGAAGCGGCCGAAACGGGCCTCAACACGGGATTCATCCAGAAGGGCACCTTTACCGTGGTGGCCGCCGGTACTCCGTCGGCCACTTCCGTGGTTCCGAACTCCGGCTCTGGAACCGGCCAGCGCTTCAGTTTCACCATCTCCGATCCGGGCGGTTCCGGCGGACTGATCGCGATGGGGATGCTGTTTAACTCGACGTTTAGCCTCAACAACGCCTGTTATTTGGTGTGGGATTCCCATGCAGGAACCGTTTCGGTGGCCTACGATACGCAGGCCAACGGCGCCTCGCCGGTGGTACCCGGAACGAATACTACCGCCTCCAACTCCCAGTGCACGCTGAACGCCGCGAACACAACCGTAAGCGTCCAAACCGTATCCGTCGTAGTCACGGTAGACCTGACGTTTGAGGCGAGCTGGGCCGGCGCCAAAAACATCTATCTCTACGCGGCTGAAGCCGCCTCGAATTCGGGGTGGGTAACCGTGGGGACCTGGACGGTTACGTCCGGCTCGCCAGTGGCCAACTCGGTGTCGCCGGCATCCGGAGCCGGGCATTTTCCCACCTTCGTGTTTACCGCGAGCGACTCGGCATTCGCCGCGAATATTGTGAGTGCGGGTATGCTGTTCACCGTAGGCTCCCCGTCCAACACCGCTGGCGCGTGTTATGTGGTTTTCAGCCGCACGACCAACCAAGTGAGTTTGTATAACGACTCCGCAACAGGCTTCAGCGGCAAGGCCATCGGCTCCGCAGCGACTCTTCAGAACTCGCAATGCGCCGTCGGTTACACGTCCGTCACCGCCTCGGGTGTTTCCGTGTTGTTCACATTGCAACTCCAGTTCGCCGCCGCGTTTACAGGGGCCAAAACAGTCTACCTCCAAGCAAACGAACCGACTGCGGCGACCGGGTGGGTAGCGGTCGGCACGTGGACGGCGCAGTGACGGGGCGGATGACACGGCGCAGTGGCTAAGATCCCGCGGCCCGCTGGCTTTAGACGGCGGTCTTCGGTTCCAAGCGTTCCAGGCCGATGATGCCGAGCACCGCATCCGCGGGAACCTTCCCCTCCATCCGCCAGCGATACCGCGACGCGTCTAGCGAGGCACGCAAATCCGCGGCTGAGAGGAACTTCGTGTGCAGCTCCAGAATCGCGTGGTTGACACGCTCCTCCCATCGGCGAAGCTTTTGCGGCTATTCCTTAGGAGCTATGGTAGAAACATGTCTGTCTACGACGACCGCAAGGCCGCGCTCGAAGAATACGAATTCCGAATGGGGCTCGAGCGCGGACGTCTGGCTGTGACGCTCGATCTGGTCACCGACGCTCTGGTGCTGGTGGGCCAGCATGGCGTCTATTGCCAGAGCGCGCGCCAGCCCGGCAAACCGGCCATGGACATTCAGATGATCCAGCAGTGCCTCATCGACGCGAAGGAACTTATATCGAGCGTGATGGCGGAGATTCATCGCAAGAAGTCGGAAGTTTCCTAGGCGCCTCGCCGGACGACGCGAAAGCGCTTCGTCTCTTCAGGTTGTTCCCGATCACAAGCCTTGGAGAAATGGATTGCGATCCTTCTCACGCCCAATGGTCGTGTTCGGGCCGTGGCCCGGCACCACCACGGCGTCTTCCGGCAGCGGCAGCAATCGAGTCTTGATGGATCGCAGGATCTGCCGTCCATCCCCGCCGGGGAGATCCGTCCTGCCGATGCTGTCGCGGAATAAGGTGTCCCCGGCGATGAGTTTGTTCTCCGACGGAATCCAGATCGAAACGCTGCCCTGCGTGTGCCCCGGAGTTTCCAGAATCTGAAACGCGGCATCTCCCAGCGTGAGCGCGACGCCTTCGCGCGCCTCGGCGTCTATGGTGGTCAGCGAAGGATTCTCCATGCCGAGCCACGACGCTTGAACATCAAGATGGTCGTACAATTCCTGATCCCGCGCGTTCATGAGCACGGGCGCGCCGGTCGCGGCCTTGAGCTTCGCGGCGCCTCCAACATGGTCGATGTGGGCGTGCGTAATCACGATCGCCTTCACCTTCAGGCCGTGTTTTTTCAAAATGGCGAGCACGCCGTCGATATTGTCGCCCGGGTCGACGACGATTGCATCCCGCGACTGCTCGTCGCCGAAAATCGAGCAGTTGCACTGCAATAGGCCCACGGGAAGGATCTCGTGAATCATTTCTGATTGTATCCCGGAGGACCGATTGTATCCCCCTGATCCAGCCAGGCTCCCGAGTATCGGGATGACGTCCCTTACTCCCCCGAAAAAATGACCGCGCTCGCCTACCGCTACGGCATCAACTACATCATTTACGCGATGACTAGCTAAGGTACGCGATGACTAGCTAAGGCCGACGAAGCGGCGTTTCAAGTACTACGGACAACCGGGCATCCGGCTCATAGTACTAATGGAACTCCAACTCCAACATTTGTAAGCAATTTGTTTCTTGACTACAGCCAAGGCTCTAAGCATAATACCTTATACGCAGTAGGACATAAGCTGTCGGAGGCTACATGGTGCGGAGCTCTCGTCTCGTCCTGTTTGTTACCCTTTTTGCGCTTTCTGGATTCATTCTTCTCCTGGTTGGCCAGGCGCTCCTGGTCCCGTCGGGACAGTTTGCGACTGACACCGCCCTAAGTGCGGCCCGCGACGGAGCCTCGGCGGCAACGCTAAGCGACGGCCGCGTGCTGGTGAGCGGCGGTAACGACGCGAGCGGCAATCCTCTGGCGACCGCCGAGTTTCTCGGCGCGGGCGCGAGCGCCGGCACGATGACCGCCCCACGCAGCGGCCACATCAGCGTGGCGCTGAAGGACGGCACCGTGCTGCTCGCGGGCGGCATTACCACCGGCGGAGCGGTAACCAACTCGGCGGAGATCTTCAATCCCTCCACGGGCCTCTCCACGGCGATAGCTTCGCTGCTGGTGGCGCGCTCCGGCGCGACGGCCACTCTGCTTTCCGACGGACGCGTATTCATCGCCGGCGGACAGGGCAGCGGCAGCGCTCTGCAGACCACCGAAATTTACGATCCGGCCACCGGCCAGTTCACCAACGGCGCGCCGCTCTCTGCCATGCGCCAGAACCACGCCGCCGCGCTGCTCAACGACGGGCGGGTCGCGATCGCGGGCGGTTCCGACGGCGCCAACGGCCTGAACACCATCGACATCTACGATCCCGCGGCCAATTCCGTCTCCCCGTTTGCCGCGCCCATGGCGGCTGCGCGCTCCGGCCTTTCGGCCACCACATTGATGAAGGGGCAGGTGCTGCTCGCGGGCGGGACCACGTCCGGCAATCCCGCGGCCACCACCGAAATCCTGGACGTAACCGCGGGCACGATTACGCCCGGACCCGCCATGTCCGTGGCGCGCAGCAGCCACCTGGCCCTGCTGCTGCCCAACAACAACACGGTGCTGATGGTGAGCGGCACGTCCGCTTCGGCGGCGGCCGAGATTTACATCCCCTGGCAGAACGCGTTCGCGGCGTTCGGGACGCTGGCCAACCCGCGCACCGACGCGGCGGGCGGCGCTTCCGGGCAGACCGGAGCGGCCTCGGTGGCCGGCGGCCTGGCGGGCGGAACGGCCTCTGCCGTCGTCGAGACCATCCATTTCCCGATGGTCAGAACCGATAAGCCGGATTATCAGCCGGGCGACACGGCCACCATCACCGGCAGCGGCTTCGCGCCGAACGAGACGGTGAACGTGATCATCGAGGAGGTTGTGGATATCGACAACGACTCCCCGATCACGCTCACGCCCGCCCCGCAGGCCGACGCCAACGGGAGCTTCAGCGCGCAATTCCCGATCAACGTGGCGGATCTCAACATCCGCTTCTATTTGAATGCCACGGGCCAGACCTCGGGGCTGACGGCGGGGATGACGTTTACGGACAAGAAGGCTCACACTGTAACGGTTGCGTCTCCAACCAGCGTAACGGTAGATGCTGGCGCTACCGCCGTGTATGGAACGGTCACGGTCTCGTTTAACGGCAGCGCCGGCTCCTGCACCGTGACCCTAGCCGCAGCGGGACTGCCCGCAGGAGCTACCGCCGTGTTTGGTATGAATACACTCACGAGCACAGGTAGCGACGTCACAACATCGTTCAGCGTCACCACCACGGCTGCGACCGTACCAGGGACCTACACGCCCATCAACGTAACGGCCACCGACGGCACCGGCTGCGATGATGCGAAGACTCAGACGTCAAACAACCTTACCTTGATCGTCAACGCCCCTGCGGCGACGACCTTCACGAATCTGACCGCCAGCCAGAGCATCACCTACGGGATGGCGTCCGTAACGCTCAGCGGGAAACTGACGAGCACGCCGACCAACCCGCCGATCGGAAGCGGAGTGGCAATCACCATCAACGGCGTCACGACCAACACGACGACCACGGACGCGGCGGGAGACTTCTCCACCAGCGTGACGACCTCGGCGCTGAACGCGTCGGCGACGCCTTACACCATCACGTACAGCTACGCGGGGGGCGGGGGCTTCGCTTCCACGAGCGACACATCCACCACCCTGACCGTGAACAAGGCCACGCCGACGATTACGTTTGGCGCGGCGCCGACGCCGACGTACCTGGGCGGGAACTTCACGGTGACCGCGATAACGAATTCGGATGGCGCGCTGAGCTTTGGGTACGTGAGCGGGCCGTGTGCGGTAGTAAGCGCGGCCGCAGGCACGTTTAGTTCGAGCGGGGCGGGCACCTGCGTGGTGTCGGCCAGCACGCCGGCGACGACCAACTTCTTGGCGGGATCGGCGTCGCCAAATCTGAGCGTCGCTATTGCCAAGGCCACGCCGACGCTTTCGGTGACCAACTCGCCGCAAACTTACACGGGCTCCGGCCAGTCTGCTACCGTCTCGGCCTCCGTGGCTGGCGTCGTGAGCAACATCTTAACCGGCGGCGCTGCCACGCAGACCAACGCCAACACGTATGCGGTGACGGCAAACTTCGTACCGAACGACACGACCGACTACAACACCCTCACGGGCGCTTCGGCCGGCAATTTCGTCATCAAACAGGCGCCGTCTATGGTGACAGTGACTTGCCCGGCCGCGCCGCAACCCTTCACTGGATCGGCGCAGACGCCTTGCACAGCCCTTGCAACGGGCGTGGGCGGCTTAAGCGTGTCGCTGCCGTCTTCGGCGTTCGTCTACTCGAACAACACCCACGTCGGGACGGCCACAGTCATTGCCACCTATTCGGGCGATATCAATCACACGGGCAGCTACAATTCCGGCAGTTTCACGATAAGCCAGGCCACGACATCCACACTTTACACAGGCGGCCAGATCGTGGTGATACCGAACACCTTCATTCTGAGTGCGACGGTGTCCAGTTCAGCAGGCATCGCCTGCGCCGCCGGGACGCTCAGCTACTCGCTTGACCTCAACCCAATCACCCAGGGTCCCGGCCCTTACCCGATAGGCCCGTCGCCGCAGGGTACGACCGGCTGGATGGACGGTGTCTACACCATCACTGTTACCTTCACGCCCAACGACGCCACGGATTGCATTGGTTCTTTTGACACCGCCACCCTCACAGTTGCTGTGCCTGGAGACTCCGCTACCGGAGGCGGCTGGTACACGCTTTCCGGGAATGGAAGGATTAACTTCGGATTCGTTGTGAACAAGGTACCGAACACCAGTCCGGCGAAATACAAAGGGCAGTTAGTGTTAATCAACAACGGGAAGTGGCGTCTGAAGGGAACGCTCAACACCTACTCGTCGATCCTTTCCAAGACCGGCAACCAAGGCGCCGCGAGCGGAACCGGCACCCTTTACTACTGGGATTCGACGCTCAATGGCGGGCTGGGCGATTGGGCCGTCGCGCAGACCGGTGTCACGTTTACCGCCAGCTTCACGGACAACGGCCAAGGCGGAAAGAACTCCCTCGACGCGTTCGGCATACACATCGACCATGTGGTGGTATCGCCGCCGGAGCCGAGCAGCTTGCCCAACTCGTCCCCAATTCAGCTCAAAGGTGGCAACATTACCGTCAACTAGAATGGTTGGCGACGGCGGCGACCTGGCTGCCCACTAAGAATCGCCGCACGAAATAGAATATCGGCCGCTCCTGGTTCATCCGGGGGCGGCCTATTCACCCGCGACCCCGGGGTGCTGGTCACCGCGTCTGTGAGCCGACTATTTCCTGTATTTCTAGGTGCTTCCCCTTTGAACGGCGCTCGTCCGCTCGACCAACGTGCGATACATTAGGCATGAATATCTTCGAGAACGAACCCAAACCATTCCCCACTGTTGCCCACGAGCCCGAACCGCTCGGCACTCTTCCGCTCTATACCTCCAGCGCCCCAGACTCCCGCCGCCTGTTCCATGAGCAGCGCCTCGTGCTCGAACGCCGCGCCGAGCATGCACGCACACAGGTCTCCCTGCGGCGCCATCGTGACGGGAACCAGTCCGAGCTCGACCCCGTCCTGAGGTTCCACCGGGGCCTGGACTAGCGAGAAAGTCCCTAGCTTTCGAAAGCGCTTAGGCTTTTGTTTTCAGCGGCGCTCCAAGTAAGTCACGGGTCCAACTTGTATACTCGGGGTATGACCTTGGCCGTGGCGATCCTGATTCGCTGGATTCATCTGGCTTCCGTGATCGTTCTGATCGGGGGAATCGCCTATGCCCGCTTCTATGCCGGAGAGCTGTCCCCCCGGTTTAAGCGGCTGGCCTATTGGATCATCGGGGCAATCCTGTTGTCTGGAATCTACAATTACCTGCGCAGAAGTCCGGTCTCGACCTACTATCACATATGGTTTGGCGTCAAAGTTCTTTTGGCTTTGCACATCTTCGCCGTAGTGATCTTGTACAAGGGCAAGCAAAGAGCGCTGACTGGCTTAGTAATCTCCGCGGCCGTGATCGTGGCGATTTCGGGCTATCTGCGAGTGCTGTTTTAGCCGTGAGCGCCGCTTATACAGCTTTGCGGGAGACGGCTGCGTGGATGGATCTTTCCGGACGCGGCAAGATCCGCGTCACGGGCGAGGACCGCGTGCGCCTGCTGCACGCCCTGTGCTCGCAGAACGTGGAGGAGATGAAGCCGGGGGGCGGCGGCTATGCCTTTTTCCTGAACGCCCAGGGACGCATTCTCGCCGACGCGAATATTTTCTGCTTCGAAGATCACTTCCTGCTCGATACCGAGCCCGAAACGGCGCGCAAACTGTTCGAGCACATAGATCGCTACATCATCGCCGACGACGTCGCTTTGACCGACGAAACCGCATCGACCGCGACGCTTTCTATCGAAGGACCGGAATCGGAAAGTGCGCTGCGCGAGCTCGGCGTCTCGCCACCCGAGGGCGATTACGCTACCGTGCCGTGGGAGGATCGCGTCGTGGCGAGAGTCAGTTGCACCGGCGCGCCCGGATTTTTCATCTTCCTTCCGGCGAGCGCCAGGGCCGCCCTTCTGGAGAAGCTCGCGAAGTTGCCGGAGGCACATCCTGCCGAGGCGCGCGTGGTTCGGATCGAAAACGGCCGTCCGCGCTACGGCGAGGAGATCACCGAGCGTTACCTGGTGCAGGAAACTGGCCAGATGCGCGGCGTCCATCTCAACAAAGGCTGCTACCTGGGCCAGGAGATCGTCGAACGCGTGCGCAGCCGGGCGCAGATCCATCGCGTGCTGCGGCGGCTAGAGATGGATGCGGTCCAGCCTCCCGCCCCGGGAACGAAATTGTCCTCCGGCGGCGCTGGGGTTGGAAGTGAGCATGTCGCCGCCGAGATTGCGAGCAGCGCGTTTTCTCCCGCGCTCGGCAAGGTCGTCGCGCTCGCCTATGTGCGAACGCCTTTCGCCGAACCGGGGACGATCATCGACACCGGCGCGATCAAGGCTCGCGTGTCGTAAGTTAGTGTCCGGATTCGTGGCCGGTGTGAATGTCGCCCGCCACCGGGAACACAAACTCCTCGCCCGCCGCATTCACGACCAAGCGTCCCGCGCCGAGCGGCTTGCCTTGATTGGCATAAAAGATCGCCCCGTCGGTGGATTGTCCCGGAGCGAGCTTGGTGGTCACGAACGCAATGGCCGAAGCGGCCGCGGCCGCTTTCAGACGCGTGGAGCCGATATCGGCGAAAGCGTTCTGGCGGCGCGCCTCGTAGCCGTTGGTGGAATGGATCTGCGCGTTGTTGAACAGGCTCGCTTCATAGGCCGCCACCAGCTTGATGACGTCGCCGCGCGTGGCTTTATCGATCAGCGTGGTGACGACGGTGCGCGCGGCCAGGGCCGGCATCGACGTTGCGTCGGGGCGCTCGAAGCGGAAATCCTCGGGCCGGACGCTCCACGAAATAGGCGATCCGTTGGAAACGGCCACCTGCAGAATGGCGTAGTCGCGAATACGCGTGGAAAGCGGCGAGAACATGATGGTCAGGCCGTTGTGCGTCAGCGCCTGATACTTCAAGCCTCCGGATTCGAACTCGATGATTTGGGCGTGCGCTCCGCACGCCAGGGTGAGCGTCCCGATAAACGCGAAGGCGAGCGAGGCAGCGATTCGGGGACGTCTTTTCAAGGGGCCCTCGGAACTTCGCGGATTGGGCCCGCGTACGGCATACGATGCCATGCGTCCGGTGCCCCTGATCCCGCGCACTTTACCGCCTCTAGTGTAAGCCCAGCGCCGCGGGAATACCAAGAACCCATAACTTCCGTTAGCGGGCCTGTATGACGCAGGAGCGGCGAGGGGGGTCATCGCTTGATACAGACGCCTGATACAGACGCCTGATGCAGACTCCTGATGCACACGTGCGCAAGAGTTTACGGCATCGGCAAATCGCAAACGATTGTTTTCGCGGCAGAAATATTTTTTCTGTCGAGGTCATCGCACTTTGCCAACTTTTTCCGCGCGCGCGCCGCCAAGCGCCCCCGAATCAATGGGATCGAAGTCTGAAAAATTAATCGCGTTTGCGTGCGCGTAGAGCGACTTTCGAGGCCTACCCGACCCCAAACTACCCCTTTTTTAAAATGGCCTCCACGCGCGTTTCCAGGCCCGTGGCGCGTCCCGCCGTTCTGCGATCGGGGGTGTCTTCGATTTTGGGCCACGGACCCACCGCCTAGCGCCCTTCATTCCCCTCCTTCTGAGTAAACCGCTGGCGCGCGTTGCATCCTGAAGCTGGCGATCAGAAACAGCCCCCGGAGTCATCTCCACTCGATGCCCCCTTACTTAAATTTCCGCTGCAGCCATTGGGCGAGAAATCGACAATGGAGCAATTTTCACACTCGCGTCTTTCGAAACCTCAGGGCGGCTACTACTTGGACGCTGATTTTTAACGTCGCTGTAATCCCCGTGTTACGCGCTGCCGCTAACCTGGACGCTCACCGGGCAAATTCCAACTTCCAGGGGGCTTAGAATGCAGAGAATATTGCATCCCGCGTTGCGTGTGTCCGCCGCGAGCTTCGTTCTGCTGTTGTGTGCCGCCGGGCAGGCCAGGCTGTGGGCGCAACAGCCCGCCGCCGCTTCGATTTCTGGAGTGGTCCTCGATCAAGCCGGCAAGGCGATCCCGAACGCGGCTGTAGCGGTGAAGAACGCAGCGACGGGCGCTGTTCGCAACGAGAAGACCGACGCCGAAGGGCGTTTTTCGGCTGCGGACCTGCCCCCCGGAACGTACACGGTGGACGTGACGGCCGCCGGTTTCGCCGCTTCCAGCCGCCCCGGCGTGCAGCTTGCCGCAGACCGCGCCGAAGAGCTCTCCATTTCGATGAACGTCGCGTCGCTGTCCGAATCGGTCACGGTCGAAGGAGTCATATCGCTTGCGGCGCAGCTTGCGCCTTCCGGAAACACGCTGGATGCCACGTCCGCAAAGACGGAGATCACCCGGGAGTTCATCCAAAACTTCACTTCGCCGGTGTCGGATTATAGCGAGGTGCTGAATATCGCGCCGGGCACATTTAGCGTGAACACCAATGGAATCGGCCTGGGCCAGGGGAAAATTTATTTCCGTGGTTTTGGGGATGGTCAGTATTCCATGGCCTTCGACGGCATTCCATTCCAGGACACCAACGATCCTACGCATCACTCGTGGGCGTTTTTCCCCGGCCAATGGCTGGGAGGCGTCGATTTCGACCGCAGTCCCGGAACAGCCGCGACCATCGGGCCCACGAACTTCGGCGGGTCGATTAACTTGTTGTCCGAGCCATTGCAGTCCAGCCCGGATTTCCGGGCGTCCTTCGCCTACGGATCCTTCAATACACGCCTGGTCGATCTGGGTGTCGATTCCGGGGAGTGGGGCCCCGGAAAGAAATCCAGTCTGTTTGTCGATCTTCACCAGTTGCTGTCGGATGGATACGAGACCTACAACGCCCAGAAGCGCGTCGCCGGTTCGATGAAATACCAGTACAAGGTTTCCGACAAAACCTACTGGACGGCCTTTTTCGGTGACATCGACCTGTGGACTAACACGCCGGATTGGGGAGCGCCCTCGCGCGATCAGGTAGCGCAGTTCGGAGACAACTTCCTGATGAACAACGATCCAACCAGCCCCTACTACCGCGGCTACAACTATTACCACGTGCAAACCGATTTCGGCTATATCGGCTTCCACACGGATCTGGGCGACGGCTGGAAGCTCGACAACAAGGCCAACACGTATCGGTATTGGAACAAGCAAAACCTCGAGAAAAACCTCACGACAATCTTTTTGCCAACCAGCGCCATCGACAAGCTGAATGGGGCGAATCACATCGGCGACATCATCACTCTGAGCAAGGATTTTAAGTGGGGGGTCTTCCGCACCGGCACCTGGTACGACTGGTCATACACCGATCGTTATCAAATCCCCAGCTCGCCATTGACCTGGGTGGACACTCCGACGCCCAAGTTCCACGAGCATTTCATCACGCAAATCTTCCAGCCGTACGCCGAGTTCGAGTACCGGGCGACTTCGAAGCTGAGCATCATCGTCGGCGTCAAGGACGCTCATTACAACATGGATTTCACGCAGTTTCAGGACTACAACACCGTAGGCTGTCTCGGCGGCAAGAAGAAGACCGACCCTGTAGGGGGCTTCAAGTACTGCACGCCAGGCGCACCGTTCATCTCGCACACCGTCGGCTACAATGCCTGGCTGCCGTCGGTCAACGCGCGGTACAGGGTTCAACGGAACTGGTCGGTGTACGCTCAGTTCGGCGAGGGCAGCAACATCCCGCCCACCAGTGTGTTCGATACGATCAACGGCGCGGTGGAGACACCCCCGAATGAGACTATCGCGAAAACCTACCAGGCGGGTTCCGTGCTGAAATTCAACCGCTGGACCCTGGATCTGGACGCCTACTACATCCATTTCCAGAATCCTTACTCGGCCATTAACGATCCCGCAAATCAAAACGAGCCGATCTACGTTGTCACCGGCCCCTCGAACACGAAAGGTCTCGAAGCGGAGAGCAACATTGCACTCGGCCATGGCCTCAGCTTCTATCTCAATGGAACGGTGGGATCGGCCAAGTATCAGACCGGGCCGAATTATTCCAACGGCGGCCTGTGGGTAGCGTACGCTCCCAGCGATACCGAAAAAGAGGGCGTGACCTGGCAGCGGCAAAACTGGAATGTGGGCTTGTTCAACATGCGCGTCGGCCGAATTTATAACGACAACGTGGACACGAATAACAACGCATTGAACCAGGCGATCAAAATCGATCCCTTCACCCTCACGAACGTGTTCATCAACTACACGGTGAGGAATTCGTCGTTCCTGAGAGGGAGCAAGATCGGCTTCGCCGTCAACAATCTTTTCGACAACCACAATATCGTGGGCATTGCGCCGAATCTGCCTGGGACGACCGCGACGCCCTATACTCAAGATGGGGGCGACCTCCTGACGCTGCTTCCCGGGCGCAGCGTGATGGTTTCTCTGACGGTCGGCTGGGCACCCAAACGATAGGGCTAGCGCCGCTTTGTGCGGGCCCGGTTCAGGCAGTTCAAGGGATACCATTTGAGCGGGGCTTCGAGTAGCGCTTCGTGACGACACGCGCGATCTTCGGGTGTGCCTTGCTCGCGGCGGCACTCGCTCGCGGGCAATTGCTAACACCCCCGTGGATCGAGCTGGGAGACCAAGGACGCGCGATTGCCCGGGTAATTGTCGCATCCGAAACGTGTCCGGCGATCGTCGTCGATGGCGGCGGTCAGCCTATGTCGCTGCGCCGGCCCGTTCCTGCGGGATTCCGGCCGCTGTGCGAGTTTGCGTTGCCGCCTGGCGCGCGCGCCGCCTCCATTGACGGACAGTCGCTCCACCTCCCGGCTCCCGATCCGGCCTCCGTTGTCGTGATCGGCGATACCGGTTGCCGTATCAAGGGCGCGCGCGTTCAGGATTGCAACGATATGTCCAAGTGGCCGCTGCAGTCGGTCGCGAACGGCGCCGCGCGAGTCGATCCGCAACTGGTCATTCACGTCGGCGATTACCTATACCGGGAATCCGTGTGTCCTCCCGATTCCCAGGACAAATGCGGCGGCACGCCGGTCGGCGATACCTGGGACGCCTGGAACGCCGACTTCTTCGCACCCGCGGCCAAGCTGTTGGCGGCGGCTCCGTGGGCCTTTTCCCGGGGCAATCACGAGGATTGCGAGCGTGCCTGGCGCGGCTGGTTCTATTACCTGGACCCGCGTCCCTGGAAAAACGCATGCGCGGTGTATACGCCCGCGTACGTCATTCGCCTGGGCGCGCGCCAGTTGGTGATGCTGGATTCTTCGGCCGCCTCCGAAGACGATCTCGATGAGAGACAGGTCGCCGAGTTTACTTCCGAGCTGCGTTCCGTGCATACGGAGCATGCCTGGCTGGTGGATCACCATCCGTTCTGGGGAGTGAAGCCGGGCGACCGCGGGAAAAGCGTGCGACCGCTTTCGGCTCCGCTCGAAGAAGCCTGGAAGAGAGCGAATGTTTCTGGAGCGCTCGCGGGCATCGATCTGATCCTCTCCGGCCACATCCATCTGTTCGCCGTGATCCCGTTCGGTCCGGGCCGCCCCATGCAGATCGTATCGGGCGACGGAGGCACGGCTTTATCGGAGCCCATCCCGGCATCCGTCGACGGCACCGTGATCCAGGGGACCGCCGTCCTCGGGAGCCAGACCCGGATCGACTTCGGATACACGTGGCTGCGCAGATCGCCCATGCAGTCTAACGGCGGCTGGGATCTGAGCCTGCAATCGACCACCGGGTCGGCCATCGTCCAGTGCGCGCTGCGGGACGGCCGGGCCGCTTGCAGATCTGGCGGCGGGCACTAGCTTGACGTGTTCAAGGGAAGCGCCGAAAATCCCGCTCCGTAAGTTCGCGAAATGGAGGAAAAAAGCTGGTGGACGGCATGGGATTCGAACCCACGACCCCCACGTTGCGAACGTGGTGCTCTCCCAGCTGAGCTAGCCGCCCATCGTGAGGTGTACGAAGCCAATATACCATGCGATCCGCGAGTTTCCTTTGCTAGGCAGCTCTTGAAGCGTCACACAAACTGTAATCCGTCCGTAAGAATTCACAATAGCTGCGGGAGCCTTACGAAGCACCTGCGGACCCTTGATACTGCGCCACCCATGCGGTGGCCGACGAGGACGTCGGCCGCGGATCAGGCGATCCGCCCTACTGGCGTTTTGTAGGGCGGGCGTCCTCGCCCGCGTGCGGCCTCCTGGCCGAACTCTTTCTTAGCGACGGAATTACGGGGCGTGCACTTGTTTTTTTACTTGCCACGCGGCTGAAATCGAAGGACACTGAAACTTCATGGCCACTGCACGAATCAACGACGCCGCGCCGGTTCGCGAGCCGGCCGATCGATGGTCCATCGCCGAAGCCGCCGAGCTCTACGACGTCAGCAGCTGGGGCAAGGGCTACTTCAGCGTGGGCGCCGCCGGGCACGTGCTGGTGCATCCGGACAAGAACCCGGAGCGCCACATCGATCTCAAGGAACTGGTCGACAATCTCCAGTTGCGTGGAATCGCCCTGCCCATCCTGATCCGCTTCGGTGAAATTCTGAAGCAGCGCCTCGGCGAAATTCATCAGGCGTTCACAAATGCCATCGGCGAGAACAATTACAAAGGCGCTTACTGCTGCGTTTACCCGATCAAAGTCAACCAACAGCGCCAGGTGGTCGAGGAAGTTTTTCAATACGGACGTCCGTTCAAGTTCGGTCTGGAAGCCGGCTCGAAGCCGGAGCTGCTCGCCGTGCTGGCCATCGCCGACAACGAGACGCCCATCATCTGCAACGGGTTCAAGGACGACGAATATATTGAAATGGTCATGCTGGCCAAGAAAATCGGCCGGCAGATTATTCCGGTGGTCGAAAAGTACACCGAGCTGGAGCTGATTCTGAAGCACTCCGCGAAGGTCGGCGTGCGGCCGGTCATCGGGTTGCGCATCAAGCTCGCGAGCCGCGGCTCGGGACGCTGGAAATCGTCAGGCGGGTACCGTTCCAAGTTCGGGTTGACCATCACGGAGGCCCTGCGGGCGCTCGACGAATTGAAAACTCTCGGCATGGAAGATTGCCTGCAGCTGATGCACTTCCACCTGGGCAGCCAGATCACCAATATCCGCCAGATCAAGGGAGCGGTGATCGAAGCCGCGCGCGCTTATGTGGAAATGCGCCGCGCCGGCGCGGGGCTGACCTATCTGGACGTCGGCGGCGGCCTGGGGATCGATTACGACGGCTCGCAGACGGATTTCGAATCGAGCGTCAATTACACCTTGCAGGAATACGCCAACGACGTCGTGTACCACATCCAGAGCGTGTGCGACGAAGCCGAGGTTCCGCATCCCTCGATCGTCACCGAAAGCGGTCGCGCCATCGCGGCTTATCACAGCGTGCTGGTTTTCAACGTGCTGGGCGTGACGGGATTCGGGGGCGAGGAGACACTGCCGGAATTCGGCGACGACGTCGAGCAGCCGCTGATCGATCTCAAGGAAACGTTGCGCGGCCTGAGCGTCAAGAACCTGCTCGAAAGTTTTCATGACGCGCAGCAGGCGCTCGATTCCGCGCTGAACCTGTTCGGCCTGGGCTATCTGCCGCTGCAGCAGAGGAGCTGGGCGGAAAGCATCTACTGGGTAATTTGCCGGCAGATCCAAAAGCTCGCCAAGCAGCTCGATTATTTTCCGGAGGAGCTGGAAGGTTTGGATACGCTGCTTTCGGACACCTATTTCTGCAATTTTTCGCTGTTCCAAAGCATGCCCGATAGCTGGGCCGTGAAGCAGTTGTTCCCCATCATGCCCATCCACAGGCTGGAGGAAGAGCCCTTCCATCATGGCATTCTGGGCGACATCTCCTGCGATTCCGACGGCAAGGTAGATCAATTCATCGATCGCCGCGACGTCAAGAAAACGCTTCCCCTGCACGCCTTCTCCGGGGAGCCGTACTATCTGGGCGCGTTTCTGGTGGGCGCCTACCAGGAGATCCTCGGCGATCTGCACAACCTGTTCGGCGATACCAACGCCGTCCACGCGCGGCTCGACGAAAACAATCAGGTGGTCCTCGATGCCGTGATTCGCGGCGACACCGTTCGTGAGGTGCTGGACTACGTTCAGTTCAAATCGACGACGCTGTTCGAGCAGTTCCGCCGCGACGTGGAAGCTGCCGTCCGCGAAGGCCGCATCGGATATGAGGAAGCCGGCCTTCTGCTCAGATTTTACGAAGACGGCCTGAACGGGTACACCTATCTGGAGCAATAGCTTCCAAGTCCGTTCGATCTCAAGCAAATTACCTCGCCCGCCGATATACGGAGTGGATGCAGCTAGCTCCGCCCGATGCCGCCCCCGGTGTTTCCCGCAGCCGTTCTGGCTCCGCCGGAGGTTCGGCGGACTCTTCGCGTCGAATCCCGTGGTTCGTCTGGATCGTCCTCGCGGGCATGATGTCGCTATGGCTGATGCTCGGATTCGTGATGGCCCCGGGCGCCCGTTCCCACGATTTCCTGAACCTGTATACCGGCGCCGCGCTGGCCCTGGACGGCAAGGGCGGGGAGTTGCACGATCCCCAAGTACAGTTGGACCGCGAGCGCGTGGCCGTGCCAAATCTTCCGGCGTTGATCCCGTTCGTGCGGCCGGCGTTCTACGCGCTAGCTCTGGCGCCGCTTGCCTGGTTGCCGCTTCCCGCGGCATTTGTGGTGTGGCTGGTGGGGCAGACCTTGCTTCTGGCCGCCTGTTGGGTGTGGGGCTGGTGGCGTTTCGGGTCGAATGCGCTGGTTTTCGCCGCATTCTTTCTGCCTCTTCCGCTCGGCATCGCTTCGGGGCAGGATTGCACGATCATGCTGGCGCTCTTCATCGCCGCGTACGAACTACATGAGCGCAAGCTCGCATTTGCGGCAGGGATGGTCCTGGCACTGATGCTGACGAAGTTCCATCTGATCCTGCTCTGGCCGGTGGCGCTTGTCGTACAGAGGCGCTGGCGAATGCTAGCCGGGTTCCTGGCGGCGGCATCGGTGGAATTGGGCGCTAGTCTTGCCTTTGGCGGCGTGCGGGGGATGCAAACGTATGTGGAGCTGCTGCGGAATAAGAGCATCGAGCGGCTTTCGCCGTCCCCCGAACTCATGGTCAACTATCAGGGCTTGGCCGACAACCTCGGACTCACGGCCGCCTGGGCGATGGCTGCCATCGTGGTTACGATCTTCGCGATCTTCGTGGTCAGCATTCGGAACGCGCCGGGCTGGCGGCTCTTCAGTCTTACCGCGCTGGCATCCATTCTAGTAGCGCCGCATGCCTACGCCTACGATGCCGCTGTCCTTCTTTTGCCCGTCTTGCTCATCATCTTCCGCTCCGCCCATCCCCTCTCCCGCATCGCGGCAACCTTGTTCGCGACTCCGATTCCTTTCGCGTTGGCACTGGCCGGGAAGCCGTACGCGATTGCGTCGTCGCTTTCCACGCTCCTGCTTTTCATGATTTTGTCGAGCGAGACGATCTTCCCGGCGTCTCAGCCGACAACACCGCCGCCCGGCGCAGGCGCATCTTAGCTTTTCGATGGAGGCGGACGGCACACTCGCTAGAATGAAACGGATCTCCCATGCCCTCCAGCTCGAGAATCGCGCCTAGCAGGAATCATGCCTAAAAGGGCCGGCGTCATCGTAGGATTCTTTCTGCTGCTCGCTCTCGCCGCCAAACCCGTT
This sequence comes from Bryobacteraceae bacterium, assembly GCA_035934795.1. GTDB lineage: Bacteria > Acidobacteriota > Terriglobia > Bryobacterales > Bryobacteraceae > Palsa-187. The sequence goes on from DASYXM010000087.1 coordinate 107,611, forward strand.
TGGCAGGGACGCGAGCAATGGCACATCGGGCAGGGCGCCGACGACGGCGTCTACTGGGTGACGGCCAAGTCATTGGCCACCGATCACGGGTATCGGCTCCTCAGCCTTCCAGGAGCGCCTTATGCGGTACGGTATCCGCCGATTTATCCCGCGTTTCTGTCCATAGCTTGGCGAGTCCATCCGGAATTTCCAGCGAGCGCGCGCCTGGCGGCGATCATGCAAGCGCTGCTATTGCCGATCGTCCTGGCTCTGCTCCTCGCAGTGTTCCGGCGATTCGGATTTTCGTGGCGCAGAGCGTTTTTGGTAGCCGCCTTTGTAGCCGTCACGCTGCAAGTGGTCGTGCTGACGATGACGCTGTTTGCGGAGCTGCTGTGCATGTGTTTCTTACTCGCGGCCGTTCTCGCGGCGGAACGTTCCGTGGATGTCGCGCGCGCGGCCGGCGAGGAAGCGTCTCGAGGACAAGGTGCGGCCGCGCTATGGGCGCTGACTGCGGGGCTGTTGGCCGCTTGCGCGTATCTGACGCGCAACGCCGCGTTGCCCATCCTGGCCTCCGCACCGTTGTTTTTCCTGATCAAAAAGAAGCCGCGACTGGCGGGATGGTTTCTGTTGTTTCCCGCGCCCCTCGCGGCGGCCTGGCACTTATGGGCCTTCGCCCATGCGGGCGCCGACCCGACCAACGCCAGTTATCTGGACCAGTATTTCCACATTATCGGGCTGTCCGGAATCTGGACCAATATTATGAAGCAACTGGCCGTGACCTCGGCCAATGTCGCTGAAAGTGTTATCCCTGGAATCATCGGCTTTCTAGCGGGCCTTCCCCTTTATCACGTTGCGCTAGCGGCGGCGATCTCTGGGGGCATCCGCATCGGACGGCGCTGCGGCTGGCCGCTTTATCTTATCTTCAGCGCGTTCTACTGCGTCATGCTTCTGCTATGGTGGTCTGATTTGAGAATCGAGCGCCTGATCATCCCCGCGTGGCCGATGCTGGTGGCCGGAATTTCGGAAGAGGCGGCGCACGTGGCAACTTTATTCGAGAAAACGATGAAGCGTTCAGCCTACTGGTCGGCGAAATCCCCAGTCTGGGAAACGATTCCACGATGGGGAATCGTCGCGATTGCGATATTGATGCTGTTCCGCAACGCGAGCATCACGTGGGGCTGGGCCGATACCGCCATGCCCTACGAGCGCCGGATGCGCCAGGATGACGAGGTCGCTTTTACCTGGATCGCCCATCACCGGGAGCCCGGCACCGTTGTAGTGGCGTGGAAAGATACCATTAGCTTTCTGTACACGGGGGTGGCCGCGTCGCACGGCTTGTTCATAGCCGTCACCCCGCAGGCGCCTTACTTGAAAACCTTCGCGACCTCCTTTGCCGCCCTGCCGCCGGAGTACTCGCGTGGTCTCTTGCTGCTTCTGCGATCGGACCTTGGCGACGATTTCACGGACAAGAGCCTGGGTCCTTTCAAAGCCGCGGGTGAGTCGCTGGCTGGTTCGAAGCTCGAATTCAGTTCTCCCGGCGCGCTCATTTACAGCTTCCCGATTCCACGATGAAACTGGCCCCGCCGGATATCCCCGTTCCGGTCGCCAAGACCGTCCCCCACGCGATCACGACGCATGGAGATACGCGCATCGACAGCTATTTCTGGTTGCGCGACCGCAATGATCCCGACACGATCGCCTATTTGGAAACCGAAAATCGCTACACCGAGTGCGTCATGCAGCGCACGGCGCCGCTCCAGGCGGACCTCTACGCGGAAATGTTGGGACGGATCAAGCAAACGGATTCTTCGGTTCCGCTTAAGCGCGACGATTATTATTACTACACCCGCACCGAAGAAGGAAAACAGTATTCCTTCTATTGCCGCAAGCGCGGATCGCTGGAGGCTCCGGAGGAATTACTGCTCGACGCCAACGCTCTCGCGGAAGGCCGGAAATACTGCCGCGTCGGCAATTTCAGTGTAAGCCCGCACCACCGGCTGCTCGCTTATTCGGTGGATTTCGACGGCGACGAAAAATATACCATACGGGTCAAGGAGCTGGATACCGGCCGTCTTCTGCCGGACGAGATCCCCAACACCTATTACTCGCTGGAATGGGGCGAAGATAACGTCACGTTCTTCTATGCCGTGCTCGACGCCGCCTTGCGGCCCTACCAGGTCTTCCGCCACCGACTGGGCGAAGCCGAAGACACCCTCGTGTATCACGAACCCGACGAACGCTTCACGCTCGAAGTCGCTAAGACGCGCACGCGCGCCTATATTCTGATCGCGAGCAACAGTTCGGTAACCTCCGAGGTCCGCTATCTGGACGCGCGGGCGTCGGGCGGCGAGTTCCACGTCCTGCTGCCGCGCGTGCAGGGCGTCGAGTACGACGTCACTCACCATGCCGAAGGAAATCGCGGATCGTTTTTCATTCGCCTAAACGACGTCGCCAAAACGTTTCGCGTGGTTCAGGCTCCCGTGGAAAATCCCGCGAAGGAAAACTGGATGGAGGTTATTCCCGGCCGCGACGGGATCACCATCGAGAGCGTGACCGCGTTTCGCGATTATCTGGTCACCGAGGAGCGCCATCGCGGGCTCTCGCAGATCCTGTTGCGCCGTTTGGCGGATGGGCACACGCACGCCATCGAATTTCCGGAGCCGGTGTACACGGCGGGCGTGGGGGCGAATGCCGAGTTCCATACCAAGTCGCTGCGCTTCGAGTATTCGTCGCTGGTGACGCCGCCTTCCGTGTTCGATTACGACATGGACACGCGAGAGCGCGTCCTGAAAAAACGGCAGGAAGTGCTGTGCGGCTACGACCCGGCGCGCTATCGGTCCGAGCGCCTGTACGCGAAGGCCGCCGATGGCATCGAGATCCCGATTTCACTGGTCTATAGAGAAGATTTTCAACCGAATGGGGCCGCGCCGCTGTTGCTGTACGGCTACGGCTCATACGGCCTCAGCGTCGATCCCACGTTCAGCTCGGACCGTTTGAGCCTGCTCGATCGCGGCTTCGCCTTCGCCATCGCTCACATCCGGGGCGGCGCCGATCTCGGAAAGCCGTGGCACGACGCCGGTAAAATGCTCCACAAGAAAAACACGTTTGGCGACTTCATCGCCTGCGCCGAGCATCTCATCGCCCATCGCTACACGTCGCCCGAACGGCTGGCGATCAACGGGCGCAGCGCCGGAGGTTTGCTGATGGGCGCCGTCGTCAACCTGCGGCCCGATTTGTTCGCCGCCGTGGCCGCGGGCGTGCCCTTTGTCGATTCGCTGAATACGGCGCTCGACGCAACGCTTCCGCTGACCATCGGCGAATACGAGGAGTTCGGAGATCCCAGCCGGCGAGAATGCTACGAATACATGAAATCCTACGCGCCTTACGAAAACGTCCGCGCGCAGGACTACCCCGCCATTCTGATCACGGCGGGCCTGAACGATCCCCGCGTTTCGTATTGGGAGCCCGCCAAGTGGGCGGCGAAGCTGCGCGCCATGAAGACCGATCGCAACGTGCTGCTGCTGAAGACCAACATGGGCAGCGGCCATTTCGGGGCCTCGGGACGCTACGAATATCTGAAGGAACGGGCGTTCGAGTACGCGTTTCTGCTGAATGTCATGAGTGACGCGGTGAATGACGTGCCAAATGTCCCGCGTAATTCGCCCGATGCCACGCCTCAGCCGGTACGTCTATCCTGAATCTATGAATCCCCAGCCGCCCGCGCAACCGAAGATCCAGCTTTCGAGCACCAACGATTACCGCGAGAACTACGCCAACAGCGTGCAGGTGCGGGTCAGCTTGTGGGATTTCTTTCTGCTCTTCGGCATCGCCAATCAGTCCGCTCCCGACGCCGTCTCCATTCAGAACTTCCAGGGCGTGTTTCTCAGCCCACAGCAGGCCAAGGCGCTCGCCAATGTGCTGAATCAGAATGTTTCGCAGTACGAATCGACATTTGGTGAAATCCGTCTCGAACCGAAGACGCCGGGTTCTATTCAGTAGGCCGCTCGCTGGGGCGGTTTTTACCTACAGTCTAATTGCCTATAATTGATGGCAATGGAACACTACAAGATCGTTATGGAACCCTTTGACGCCAGTGCTGATTCACGCATTAAGATTTTCGGCGGCCACAACACTGGAGACTTCTACATTCTCGACACAGATATGAGCAAAACCCAGATTGAAAATGACCTTCGCCAGACGGCGGAGAGCGTCGAGGTCATAGAAATCTCAAAGGCTGAGTTCGAATCGCTGTCGCGAGAGAAGGTGGGCTTTTACGCATCAAAGCCGGAGTAACGGGGCTTGAAGGCTACTCAACCTACGCCTGCTCCAGTGACTCGCGCACTTTAGCGACCAGCGCCCCCAGCGTAAACGGCTTCTGCAGGAATTTTGCGCCGGGTGGATATTCGCCCGCCCGCACCGATTCGTCTTCCGTGTAGCCCGAAATGTACAGCACCTTCAGTTCCGGCAGCATTTCAAGTAATTGCCCGGCGAGCTCGGGACCGTGTCGGTCGGGCAGCATCACGTCGGTGACCAGCAGCTCGACGGGACGTTCCTGCGCGGCGGCCAGCGCTGCCGCCTCGGTGGCGCTCCCGGCCTCGATGACCGCATACCCCTCGCGGCGCAGAATCTTGGCGACCAGCGCCCGGATACCCGGCTCGTCGTCCACCACCAGAACGAGCTGCCGCGGAGCCTCCGGTTCGGCCGCGGTGGGCTCCTCCGGTTCCGCTTCCCGCGGCTCGGCGGGCCGCAGATACACGACGAACGTCGAATGGAACGCATCACCCGTATAGGCGATGTCGCCGCCCCATTCCCGCACCAGCCCGTAGGCGTGGGCGACCGCTCCGCTGTTCGCCTGGTCCGCGCCCCTGGGAAGAATCGACTCGAAAAGCGATGCGCTCTTGTCCGCGTCGAAACCGGGGCCGTTCCCGCTCACCGTCACGCGAACGTAGGCGCCCGGAACGAGCGTCGCGCCAGGAACCTGTTCGCGAACTGCCACCCAAACGCAGGCGATCCCGATCTGCGTGCACGCCGCCGAGTCGCGGGCCGTGCCCGCCAGTGCCACCAGGACTTCCTCCAATGGCCGGCTATCGGCAAAAGCCCACACTCGCTCCCCCGCTTCGATTCGCACCGCGACGGATTCGGCGAAGACGGACGCGAGCCTCGGCTCGAGCCGCCTCAGGACCGTCGCTACATCCACGCTCCGCGGACGCGTGGTTCCGCGGCGCGTAAAACGCAGCAGATGCGCGGTCACCTCGGCGATCCGCTCCGTCGCGGTCACGATCTGCTTGACGTCCTCGCGCCGAGCGTCGCCCTCGGGGAACGCGTGCAGCATTTCCTCGGCGTATCCCGCAATTAGCATCAGAGGATTGTTCAGATCGTGGGCCAGCCGCGCGGAAAGTCCGCTCAGTGCCGCGTGGCGCGCGGCGATTTCTATTTGGCGCTCCATGCGTTTCCGCTCGCCTACGAAAGTCAAAACGCCAGTCAAGACGCCGGTCGAAGAGCCATGGATCTTTCCATTTCCCCCGCGGGGCGCGGCCGCGACCACCGTTTCACGGCACCACTGCGCTTCCCCGGAAGAAGTGACCAGCCGGAACTCGGCGCTCGCTTCTCCGCCACGCTCGGCGACCGAACGGTAGAGCGCCATCGTGGCCTCGCGATCATCGGCGTGAATCCGCCTCTCGAAGCCTCCGGCTTGAAGCCACTGCGACCCAAAACCCGCCGCTCCGCTGACCGCGGTAAACCGAAACGTCTCTGCATCGGCTTGCCACACGATCGCCGGCAGCTCGCCAGATGGAAATTCGGGTGCAGTCGGCGCCGCCGTGGGCACTGCGATCACCGTGGTGCGGGCCGTGCCAACTTCGGACCTGTCCACGTTGGACAAGTCGTAGATTGCCACCAGCGTCTCCATTTCCGCGTCCTCGTCCCAATTGCGAATCGGCCGGACGTCCACGCGGAGAAGCCGGCCCGCGGATTCCAGAACCAGGCCGGCGCGTCTGGCGCCCTGTGCGCCGGTCTCGACGTGGGCCGCGCGGATTTTCTCGATAAGCTGGTCGGAAGGTAGAAGCTGCTCGATGGTCTTGCGACGGATCTCGTCGGCGCGCAGGCCGAACATTTGACCGAAAGCGCGGTTTGCCAGAACGATTGAACGGTCCGTGGAAAGAACCGCGATGGCGACCGGCAAAGCTGCCACCATCTCCTGGTAATAACGGCGCTCGGTTTCGATAAGCGCAAGAAGCCGCGCGACTTCTTTGCCCTTCCAGTGTTCGAAATCGGTACGCTCCATTACGGGGACAGTTCCTCAGGATCTAGTCTGGATGCCCGCAAGCTATGGAACAAGGTACCCCAGGGTATCCCGTACCAGTACCGGGATGGTACCAATGCAAATGATTATATCCAGGAGACTTATTGAATCGGAGCAGTTTCCGCGACGGACCCGCCGAGGCCGGCGTAGGTCTCCTTGACACGAATCACTTTGTCCGCTGAAAACGTGACGAAAGTAACCCGGCCGGGGGGCTCGCCGTAGATCCAGTCCTCGATCTCGCCGCCGTCCTTCAATTCGCGGCTTTTTCGAACCGGACGGCCAAGCGCCAGCAACACCTGGTCGCGGTTCATGCCCTCAATCGCCTTCTTGCTTTTGATGGCTTCCTTCACCGGCTCGGGGAGAGTTTCGGCGTAGTTCTGGGTCACCGATTCCTTTTCGAAATCCAGCAGCGGTTTGAGCATTTGCTTGATTTCGGCGGAGGTCACCTCGCCGATGGGGCCGCCGAACAGCAGCGCGAGCGTGGTCCCTCCCGGCGCGTTCGTCGCGGGGCCCTGGCTAATGGGTGCCGTCGACCCGCCCATGCCTACCTCGATGTGCTGGTACCACTTGGTCTTGAGGTGAGCGCCGCCGTTGAGCTCGAACACGATGCGGTCCTTATCTATTTCCACGTGCGTCACCTGGATAAGGTCGCCCACACGTCCCGCCGGCCCCATCTCCTTCTCGACGGTTTTCCACTGCGCCTGGTCCCAGGTGCCGTCGGAATGGTACTCCAGCGGTTTTTTCGAAATGGGCAAGAGCGTCTTGATCTGCGCATACTCGGCGGTAAGCCCACGCAGAAGCTCGATGCGCTGATCCTCGGTGAGCTTCTTCGAATCCGCCTGCAACGGCCGAACGGCCAGAAGGGCCGCCAGCGTCCACATCGCGCATTTTCCGGCCGCCAACCGCGTCATGTTCGTGTACCGCTTCTTCCTGAAACTACATCCCCGGCTCGTCGGCTTCCACGTCTCGCCGGAGGTCTGGTCTCGCGACGGCACGCCGCAGCACGAAAAACAAAATTACGACCACCGCCGACGTCATCACGCTGCCTTCTAATCCGTAGCGGCCGCCGCTCCACAGGTCGCCCGCGCTCCATCGCAACGAGTATCCCGGCACCCCCATTGTAAACCCGCTCAAATTGACGCCCAGTAAGGGCATGGCTCCGTTCCAGCCGAAGTGCAGCCCGATGGAGAGCCACAGCGAGCGCGTCAGCAGAAACGCATAGCCCAGCAAAACGCCCCACGCGATGGTGTTGACGATGGCGAGCGCGGTCACGTCCTGGTTGCCCATATGCGCCAGGCCGAAGAGCGCCGCGACCGGCAGCACCGCCGCGAATTCTCCCATCGTGCGCACCAGCAACTGGAACGCGTATCCGCGGAACAGCATTTCCTCGCCGGCGGCCCCGAAGGCCAGCACGATCAGGATAAACACCAGGTCGACAGGCCACGTATTGGGAGCGGGCACGCGCTCCACGACGGCCTGGCGCGTCGCCAGCGCGACCAGAAAAATAGCGGCCGCCGCGCCGGCGCCTCCCGCGATTCCAATCAGTAACTCTCGCGCCGATGGCTTCCCCCACGCCATACCGAAGGCTGACAACTGGCTCCGTTCGTACATGCGGGCGAGCAGGCCATTCGCAAGGGCTCCAGCGGCGAACGTCGAAAGCGCCGCCACCACTAGGCCGCCTGCGGCCGGCGGCATCACGAAAGGCATCAGGCGCCACACGCTCCAGCCGGCGAACGCGAACAGCACGACCCGCACCATCACGCGGATGGTGTCAGCGCTTATTCCCCGCCGTGCGTTTTCGGAGCGCCGGGCGTCGGGCGGTGTTGAATCGGGCGCGTCGGCACTCATCGGGGCGACACTTCCCTCCACAACAGAAAAACGTTCCCGACCGCGATCACGGCGCACAAAGCCGAGCCCATCAAGGCGACGTCCGGGAGGCTTCGTCCGTAGTAGAGGAAGGCGATCAGCAGGCCCACGAATAAGATTCGCATCGCCAGACGCGCCATGCCCGCCGAGAATCGCAGCGTCGCCCAGCCTGCCAGGCTCGCAAACGCGACCGACGCGGCGAGGCCCAGCACCGCGGTTTCACCCAGAACGTCGAGCTCCGGCAATCGCAGGCGGGCGCCGCGGGTAAGGCTCACCGTGGTGGTGCCCGCCGCGAGAAAAATCAGCGCCAGGCCTTCTCCGTAGAGCACCGCTTTCCCAGCCCGCCCGTAGGCATCTCGCATGGATTGCGGACGGCTTCCGGAAAACGCCTGCGCGGCCGCCGGAGCCGCGAAAAGTACCCCCATGCAGGCATAGGCGGCCGTGATCACGGGGTCGAAGAAATCGATCCCTTTCCACCAGGGAATCAGCACCCCGAAGATCGCCACCAGCATCACATGTATCAGCACGTGGGAATATGGTACCAACGTCGCGGAAGTTTATTAGCCCCAGTGCCGCAACGCCCGGCTAGGTCGCAGCCCTACGCCGAAAATAAGGGAAAATTGTCTAAGGCCAACAAGCTAAACAAATACGGGGCGTGAGTCGATACACGAATAGACTATGATGGACCGGCGAGTTGAACCCAGATTGCTGTGCGCGGACCTGGTGGACGTGGAGTGGAAGGACCGCAACGGCCGCATCCGCCGGGGCGTGGCGAACCTGGAAGATATTTCGCTTTCGGGCGCCTGCCTGCAGGTCGAACGGCCCGTGCCGCTCGGCACCGCCTTCCGCATCGCGTATCCGTCGGGGATGTTGATGGGCAAGGTTCGATACTGCGTATTTCGGGAGATCGGTTATTTCCTGGGCGTCGAATTCGAGCCAGGCCATCGTTGGTCGCAGCGCCAGTACCGGCCGCAGCACCTGCTAGATCCCCGCCGGTTGGTGAATCGGGCCATCGAAAGAGCCACCGCGCCCGAGCCTTCGGCGACTTAGGGCCCCGTCATTTGCCGATGACGACGTCGGTCACGGCGTTCCACGTAAATTCCACGAACGGGTAGAGCGATGACTCCGGGAGCCTCTCCACGTCGCTGTGCGCCCCGAAATTGTTGGTATCCTGCTCCGTCGCCGCTGGACCGATCCCGTAGGACTGCACTCCTTTGGCCCGCAGATAAGCCATATCCGTGGCGCCCGTCTGCATCATCGGGATCACCGTCGCGCGCGGATAAACGCGTTTAGCGGAGCGTTCCAGGGCCAGGTACATCTCGCTATCCAGGCGCGATGGCGGCGTGGGCGGGCGTATGCCAAAGTTGGTCTCCCCGAATTTCACGGCCGGGTCGCCGATGACGCGCGTCATTTCCGCGAAGAACCTGGTCATATCCTCGTCGGGCAGCGCCCGGATGTCGATGGTCGCCTCGGCTTCCGAAGGAATCACGTTGGTGCGAAACCCGCCTTTGATAATCGTCGGCACCACGGACGTGCGCAGCATCGAGTAATGGATGGGCTCATTCTCGGCGACGTAGCGCTGGACCTCGGCGGTGCGATCCGCCCGCGTCAGGCCGTTGTAGCGCGCCGCCTGCTCCGGCGTGCTCACCGTCGCCAGCTTTTCGAAATAGCTTCGCGTCGTGTCGTTCAGCCGCATGGGCGTCTGCCACGCCGCCAGCTTTGCCACCGCCGTCGCGACGTGCGCGACGGCGTTATCGACGCGCGGGCGCGAGGCGTGACCCGAGATTCCGTTGGCCACCAGGCGAACCGGATGCGGGACTTTTTCCGCGGTCTCGATCTCGACGATAGCCACCTCCCCATTGCGGATCACCGTGTTGCCGGCCTCGGTCAGCGCGAATTCGGCGTCGATCTCGTCGAAATGCTGGTCCGCCATGAACATGGCTCCGAACTGGCTATCGCCCTCTTCGCCGGCCTCGGCCAGGAAAATGACATCCCTATCGAGCGTCGCACCGGACCGCTTCAGCAGCAGCATCACCATCAGGTTGGCGGCCAGCTTGTCCTTGTCGTCGGAGCTGCCGCGGCCCCACACGTAGCCGTCCTTCATCACCGCGCCGAACGGATCCACCGGCCACTTCTCGCGCTGGACGCTGACCACGTCGGTATGCGCCATCAACAGAACTGGGCGCTTCTTGCCGTTGCCTTTGAGGCGGGCGACCAAGTTCGCGCGCGAGGGATCCACCGCGAACGTCTTGGTCGGAATGCCTTCGGCCTCCAGAACTTTTTTCAAATAGTCCACCGCGCGGGTTTCATTTCCGGGCGGCGAACTGGTATCGATCTGGATCAGGTCTCGATAATGCCGCAGGATTTCCGCTTTCTGAGCTTCCCAATTGATAGCCGGAATCTGAGCCCACGCGGCCGAACCGAGCAGGCCGGCGATCGATATCAGGCGCGACACGCGCCGATACGTGCGGTGAAACATGCGGTGAACGCCTCCTTCCACTGCTGAATAAAATATGCCGTTCAATCCAATATACTGGAACTAACTTCTCATGGACCAGGTTGTCGAACAGGTTCCGGATCGCGCACCGGCGGCCGACGCGGTTGCGATTCCGTGGGCCGCATTGACCTGGTTCACCGCGTTGCTGATCGGAGCCTATTATCCGATCCTCCGCTGGCTGGTCGTGCAATGGGCCACCGATGAAGACGTGAGCCATGGATTTTTCGTGCCGCTGGTGGCCTTGTTCATCGCGTGGCAGCGGCGCGAAAAGATCCTGGCGCTGGAGCTGAAGCCCGCCTGGTGGGGCCTCGCGATCATGGCGTGGGGCGCATCGCAGGCCTACCTGGGCATGCTGGGCGCGGAGATCTATTTGCAGCGCACCTCGTTCCTGATCACGCTGACCGGGTTGCTGCTGGTGGTCGGCGGAACCGCGCTGGTCCGCGAGCTCGCGTTTCCGTTGCTGCTGCTTCCGTTCATGATCCCGCTCCCCGCGGTGATCTATAACCAGCTCACGTTTCCCCTGCAATTGTTCGCAAGCCAGGTGGCGGAGTACGTCCTGGCGCTGGTGGGAATCCCGGTCCTGCGCGACGGCAACGTACTCGAATTAGCCAGCCAGAAGCTCTCCGTCGCGGAAGCCTGCAGCGGCATCCGCAGCCTGTTGTCGCTCTCCTTCCTTTCGCTGGTCTATGCTTACTTTTTCGACCGGCGCGTATGGATGCGCTGGGTGCTGCTGGTGCTGACGATCCCCATCGCGATTCTCGCCAATGCCGGCCGCGTCACCGTCACCGGCATGCTCAGCGAAGTGAATCCGGAGCTGGCGCGGGGGTTCTTTCACAGCCTGGAAGGATGGATCATTTTCATGATCGCGCTCGCCATGCTGTTGGGGACGCACGCGATTATCAAGCGCGCCCCGGGCCTGTTCCGGCGCCGGCCGGACGATCTCCGCATGGGGCCTCCGGGAAAGGGGCAGCCCGTTGCCTAGGTTCTTGCGATCCTCCGCCGCCCTCGCCGCCACCGCGCTGCTGGTGGCTCAGGCGGCCCTGCTGTACAGCGCCATCCGGCCGGAAGCCGTCGTCCCCGGTCCGCCGCTGGTGCAAATGCCTTTGATGCTGGGAGCGTGGCAATTCGCGCAGGATGGCGTCATCGACCAGGAAACCCTCGACGTGCTGCGAGCCGACGACATCCTCAACCGCGTGTACACCAGGGGACCGCAGGGAGCGTACCTTTTTGTCGCCGCGTTCCGCTCACAGCGCACCGGGAAAACTCCGCATTCCCCTAAGAACTGCCTTCCCGGCGGTGGATGGACACCCTTGAGTTCCGGGGAGATCGCGATCGATACGGGTTCCACGGGAACCGCCGGGCCGATTACCGTGAATCGCTTCGTGGTCGCGCACGGCGAGGAGCGGAGCCTGGTGCTGTATTGGTATCAGTCCCGCGACCGGGTGGTCGCGAGCGAGTATAAAGCCAAGTTCTGGGTGATGGCGGACGCGATCCGGCTCAACCGGACCGACACCGCGCTGGTGCGCGTGGTGGTGCCCATTCGAGATCGCGACGAGGACACGGCCGAGCGTACGGCCATCGATTTCGTGAAGTCGTTTTACGGAACGCTGCGGGAGTATCTGCCCGCCTGATGGGGCGGCGATCCGCGTTCGCGCTTCCGTCTACTGCCGCGAGCCGACGGCTTTGGCCGAAGCGCTTTCCGGCGCGGCATTTCTCACCGAAGCATTTGCCACCGAAACCCTGGCGGCCCGCGCGGCGCGCCGCTGCTGGCGCTGCAGCTCCAGCAATTCGCGGCGCCGGCGGAGTTTCACGTGCGTGTCGACCTTGCGCCAGAACTTGCGGAAATAATCCGCGGCGGAAACCAGCGCGAACAGCACCACCGCCCACATCGCCAGCATGCCGTACTCGGCGAGCGCGGGCCACCGGATTCCGGCGATCACCAGCGCGATCGCGATCACCTGCGCCGCCATCTTGCTTTTGCCGAGTTCGCTCGCTTCGATGGTATGGCCGGCAGAGGCGGCGATGCTGCGCAGCCCGGACACCGCGAATTCCCGCCCCACGATCAGGATCACCATCCACGCCGGCACGCGGTGAATGTCCACCAGCGAGACCAGCGCGGCCGAAATCAGCAGCTTGTCGGCGATCGGATCGAGCAAGGTTCCGACCGTGGTGATCTGTCCCCACCGCCGCGCCAGCACGCCATCCAGCAAATCCGTGGCCGCTGCGGCCAGGAAGATCGCCAGCGCGAAGGTTTCCCGCGACACCAGAACACGGCTCAGCCATTCCGAGTCGCCGAGCAGCGCGGCGACCAGTAGCGGAACGAAAAAGATCCGCAGCAGCGTAAGAAGATTGGGACCGTTCATCCTAGGTCGCTCGTCCTAAGTCCCAATGATATCCCAGGTCTGTCCCTTTTTCACCGCTCGGGTCCGTTTTATCCCCGCCGTCGCGCGCGTTTCTTAACGAGGTATTTCGCGAGTCTCCGGCGAACGGATTCCGGAGCCTCGGCCTCGATCTCGCAGGTTTCCCCCACGTAGCGCAGCGCGGTCACCTTGGCGAACTGATGCAGCAAATGGATGAGGGCGCCCTCACCGCTGGGCATTCGGAACAGGCACGGCTCCGCCCGATCGAGCGCCAGCGACTGGTCGATCTTCGCGAGCAGCGCATCGAAGCCCTCCCCGGTCCGCGCGGAAATCGCGACGGCTCCCGCCGGCTGATGTTCGGGGTCCTCTAGAATCCTGCGGGCCAGCGCGCCGGTGTCCGGTGTCCCGGGGATCCGATCCACTTTGTTCAGCACCAGAATTTGCGGCGTGGCGTCGGCGCCGATCTCGCGCAGCGTCGCAATCACGTGCGCCGTGTGCTCCGGAGCCTGCGGGGAACTCGCGTCGACGACGTGCAGCAACAGCTCGGCTTCCGCCACTTCTTCCAGCGTCGCGCGAAAAGCGCGCACCAGCGTAGTCGGCAGGTTGCGGATGAAGCCGACCGTATCGCTCACCAGCGCCGTGCGGCGGGAAGGGAGGGTGATGTGGCGCACCGTGGGATCGAGCGTCGCGAACATCTTCGCGTCCGCCAGTACTGCAGCGCCCGTCAGACGGTTGAACAACGTCGATTTGCCCGCGTTCGTGTATCCCACCAGCGCCATGGTCGCAAGCGGGACGGCCTGGCGCTGGCGGCGCTGCGTCCTCCGCCCGCCGCGAACTCGCTCGAGATCCTTTTCAATCGCGTGAATGCGGCGATGGATGCGCCGCCGGTCCGTTTCCAGCTGGGTTTCGCCGGGCCCCCTGGTTCCAATGCCGCCGCCCAGCCGGGACATCGCCGCGCCGCGGCCCGTCAGCCGCGGGAGCAGGTAGTTCAGCTGTGCCAGTTCGACTTGCAACTGACCTTCCCGCGTGCGAGCGCGCCGCGCGAAAATGTCCAGGATCAACTGTGTGCGGTCCAGGACCTTGACGTCCAGAATGCGTTCCAGGTTGCGCTGCTGGGTGGGCGTGAGCTCGCGGTCGAAGATCACCGTGGTCGCCTCGTGCAGATGAATCAGCGCCTTCAGCTCCTCGACCTTGCCGGAGCCGACCAGCGTGGCGGCGTCCGCGTGCGGACGGGACTGCACCTGCAGCTCGGCCACTCGCGCACCGGCCGTCGACGCGAGCGAAGCGAGTTCCTCCAGGGATTCACGTGCGGAGGCCGGCGGCGCGCCCGTTTGCGCACTTCTGCCTCCCGGCGTGTTCCGTCCCGTAGTGTTCCGAGTGGTCAGGTGCAGACCCGCGAGGATGACAATTTCTTCCAAGGTCCGAGGTGATATCAGGTGACGTGGCTCGGGGGACGCGCTTCTCAGTGGTTGTCACCCGAGGGAGGGCCGGGCGCCGCGTGAACCGCCGCGCCCGCCGAGGCCGATACTGAGGACGCCGGAGCGTGCGGACCGTTGTGGAAGGGTTTCGAGAAGACCACGGTCGAGATCGCGTGCTTGAAAATCAGTTGCTCCTGGTTGTTGGACTCCAGGACCACCGAGTATTTGTCGAAACTCTTGATCCTTCCAGACAGCTTGACGCCGCTCATCAGATAAATCGTCAAAAAACTCTTGTCTTTGCGCGCATTATTCAAAAACGCTTCCTGTATGTTCTGCGCTTGTTTTTCCATGGCGACTTCGTCCCTCGTGCGCCCACTGGGCGTGACTGTCTGCCGGGTGTGGGCTGCGGTATCCATCCGTGCTCCTCATCATACCGCAGCGAATCATTACGCTATGGGAGGCCCGCTAACTGGCAGGCGACGATCCAGTCCGTCCTTAATCCGTCCGTAAGAAAGGTTCGACCAGGACGCCGAACGCGGGCGAGGACTCCCGCCCTACCAAACGCCGGTAGGGCGGATCGCCTGATCCGCGGCCGACGGCCTCGTCGGCCACCTCATGGGTGAGGGTCCCCGACTGCTCCGTAAGGTTCCGAATCTATTGTGAATTCTTACGGACGGATTACGGACGGACGGATTACGGCACGCTTCGGCTGCTTTCTCAGCGAGAGCCGAGTTAAACTTAGCTAAAACGCTAATGCCGCTCTCTGTAGGCGACAAACTCGGCCCGTATGAAATCCTTGCGCCCCTTGGCGCGGGCGGCATGGGGGAGGTGTGGAAGGCGCGCGACACCAAGCTGGATCGCGAAGTGGCGATCAAGGTTTTGCCCGCCGCCCTGGCCCACGATCTGGAGCGTCTTGCGAGGTTCGAGCGCGAAGCGAAAGTGCTTGCATCGCTGAATCATCCCAATATCGCGCAGATTTACGGCATTGAAGAATCGAGCGGCGTCCGCGCACTGGTGATGGAGTTGGTCCCCGGCCAGACGCTCGTTTTTCACATAAAACCAGGCCCGCTTCCGCTGGAGACCGCACTCAACTACGCCAAGCAAATCGCCGATGCTCTCGAAGCCGCCCACGAAAAAACCATCACGCATCGGGACCTCAAGCCGGCGAACATCATGATCACCCCGGCGGGGGTCGTGAAGGTGCTCGACTTCGGGCTGGCGGCGGTGGGTCAGGCATCCACGCCGGGCGATGGAAATCCCACCAACTCGCCGACGTTGACCATGCGGGCCACGCAAGCCGGAATGATCATGGGCACGGCCGGATACATGAGCCCGGAGCAAGCGGCTGGACAAACGGTCGATAGGCGTGCCGACATCTGGGCCTTCGGCGTCGTGCTGTGGGAGATGCTCACCGGCCAGCGCCTGTTCACGGGTGACACCATCGCGCATATTTTGGCCGACGTGCTGCGGGCTCCGATCGATTTCGACAAGCTGCCGAAGGGAACGCCCCCGGCGATTCGGGAGCTGCTGCGTCGCTGTTTGGATCGCGATGTGAAGAATCGCTTGCAGTGGATCGGCGAGGGGCGAGTGGCGATCCAAAAGTATTTGGCGGACCCAGCGGGCCGCACGAAAGTCTCGCAACAGAATGAAGCCAGTCGCACAAAATTCTTGTGGCCTGCGGTTACTGTAGTAGCCGTTTTGACGGCGGCAACCTTATCGTTCGTTCACTTCCGCGAACAGCCGCCGCCCGCAGCGGAGCCGGTGCGCTTCCAAATCCCGCTCCCGGACAAAGGAACCCCGGTGCCTTTTCCGACTCCGGCCGTTTCACCCGACGGTCGGCGAGTGGTCTTCCAGGCCGTCACGGAGGGTGTCGCCCGCCTGTGGGTTCGCGCGCTCGACCAGCTCGAGCCGCGTCCCCTTGCAGGCACGGAAGGAGTCGTCGGGTTGCAATTCTGGTCGCCCGACAGCCGCTTCGTCGCGTTCGATGTGCAGGGAACGCTGAAGAAAGTTGAGGCGTCCGGCGGCCCTGCCCAATCGCTTTGCACTCTGCCGGGCAACCTGTTGGGAGGCTTCTGGACGGGCGATGGCAGAATCGTTTTCGGGACTCTCGCCAGCGGCTTGTTCCAAGTGGCGGCGGCAGGCGGCGCCGCCTCCCCGATCACGGTTCTCGACCCGAAGCGCCAGGAGACATATCACGCCTTCCCTGCGCTTTTGCCGGACGGCCTGCACTTCCTCTACACGCGATTTACAGTCAACGCGGAGACCAGTGGAATCTTTCTCGGGACGCTCGCGGCTGGGACGGTCAATCCGGGCCCCGAGCAGCAAGCTTCGAAGCGACTGCTCGCCGATGTGTCTTCTTCTGTCTTTGCGCGGCCGCCTGACCCGCGGGCTACCGGCGACGGTTACGTGCTGTTTTCCCGGGAAGGTACGCTGATGGCTCAGCCTTTCGACGGAGCTCGATTGGAATTTTCGCGCGATGCGACGCCCATAGCGGAGCAGGTGCCGGGCACTGGCGCTTTTTCGGTTTCCTCGACGGGCGTTCTGGTGTTCGCTACCCGCGCCGGTGCGGGAGCAGGACGCCGGCTCACTTGGTATGACCGGCAAGGCAAGTCTCTGGGCACTAGTGGCGCCGGTGCTTCCGATGCCAGTACCGAACTGGAACTTGCCCCGGATGGAACGCGCGTGGCTGTCGTGCGTCTGGGGTCTACATGGATCGACGAGTTTGCGCGGGGTGTGACCAATCGCATCAGGCCTCCCGATACCAGTGTTCGTCCGGTTTGGTCTCCGGACGGAAACCGCATCGTGTTCGCGTCCCCGCCGAACGTTTACGTCAAAGCAGCCAGCAACGCCGGCAAGGAAGAGGTGCTGTTCAAATTTGAGCGCGCCACGGATCCGCTGGACTGGTCGCGAGACGGGCGCTGGCTCCTCTACCAGGAAACGGATCCAATAACGAAGCACGACCTCTGGGCATTGCCCATGGAGGAGGGGAAACCAGCTGGAAAGCCGCCGGCTGGAAAACCAATAGTTTTCCTGCAAACAGCGTCTGACGAACGCGAGGGCAAATTCTCTCCCGACGGACGTTTTGTCGCCTACGTGTCGGACGAATCCGGCAAGTCCGAAGTATATGTTGCCTCTTTCCCGGCGCCCAGCTTTCGGGTTCCCATCTCAAACGGTGGCGGCTACCAGCCGCGCTGGCGGCGCGACGGTAAGGAGCTGCTGTATTTGACTGGCGACAGCAAGTTGATGAGTGTGGACGTGACGCTCGGTGGAACATTCCAGGCCGGCGTTCCCAAGGCCCTGTTCGTGGTGCCCATTATCGGCGGAGGCACCGGCCAACTGCACCGATGGGACCTAACCGCCGACGGGCAGCGGTTCATTGTCGACACCGTCCGCAGCGGGGACGCTTCCGCACCTCTCACGCTGGTCGAAAATTGGACGGCTTTGCTGCGAAAATAATGCCTGCAAGTGTGGCGCACGACGTGGCGCGGGGCACCAGCCCTGCAGCGGCAGTCCTGCCGACGTTTGTTCGAGAAGAGTCGCTATGTGCGGAAGAGTCGAGAAAGATCTCGACTCAGCAGGCCTGGCGGCCCGCGCCACATGGCCTGTCGGCATGTGAAAAATCCGGGGTAGCGGGCGTAGACGCATGAACATCGCCATCACCGGAGCGTCGGGATTCATCGGTCGAAATCTGGCCGCGCGGTTAACCGCGGAAGGACATTCAACCCGTGCGATCTCATTGCGATCCGGCGTCGCGCCCGATGCCCTTGCCGGCTGCGACGCCGTTGTAAATCTTGCGGGTGAGCCGGTCGCCCAACGCTGGACAGCCTCGGCTAAAAAGAAAATCCTCGGAAGCCGCGTCGACGGCACGCGTGCGCTAGTGCGGGCCCTCGCCGGGCTCGGTCGAAAACCGCCGGTGCTGGTGAGTGCCTCCGCGGTGGGATATTACGGTTCGCGCGGAGACGAGACTCTCGGGGAGGCTGCGCCGCAGGCCGCGGATTTTCTAGGAGAAGTCTCGGTGGCCTGGGAACGCGAGGCCCTCGAGGCCGAAAAGCTCGGTATCCGCGTCGTATGTCCCCGCATCGGCGTCGTGCTCGGCCGCGGCGGCGGTGCCCTACAGAAAATGCTGCCGCCCTTCAAACTCGGCGTCGGCGGGAGAATCGGGAACGGTAATCAGTGGATGTCCTGGATCCACATTGACGATCTTGTAAACCTGATCGTATTCGCGCTTTCGGGCGTTTCAAATAATGCCGCGCTGTCGGGTCCCGTGAACGCCGTCGCGCCTAATCCGGTCACTAATGCCGCGTTCACCCGCGAGTTGGCGCGCGCGCTGCATCGCCCGGCAATCTTCCCCGTACCCGAGTTCGCGTTGAAGCTGATGTTTGGCGAAATGGCTTCCCTACTGCTCGGCGGCCAGCGCGTGATCCCTCAAGCCGCCCTCGCCGCCGGATTTCAGTTCCGTTACTCGGAGCTGGGTTCGGCGCTCGCGGCTTTGTTCGGCTCCCATAGAACCTCGGCGACGCCCAGCGCGTGATTCACCCAGCGGCTCCATACAAAGAGCGCGTCGCTGAGGCGGTTCAGATACTGGATGGTCTCAGCAGGAACCGATTCGCTTCTGGCCAGCCCCACCAGCAGCCTTTCGGCCCGCCTGCACACGGTTCGCGCGACGTGCAGTTCGGCGTTCACCCGCGTGCCGCCCGGCAGCACGAAACTCCGCAGCGGGGCGAGGTCCCGGTTCATCGCGTCGATTTCACGCTCCAGCCGCGTAACTTCGGCGGCCGTGACGCGCGGCTGTTGGGGATGCACGTCCTGCGGCTCCGTCGCCAGAATCGAGCCCAAATTGAACAGTTCGTGCTGGACGCGGCCCAGGATGGCGGAGAGAGGCGCCAGCCGGGAATCGCCGGCGCAGGAAACCGCGGCCTGTCCCACGAACGCGTTCAGCTCGTCGACGGTTCCGTAGGCTTCGATGCGTGGCGTATCCTTGGGAACCCGCTGCCCGCCGACCAGCCCGGTCTCGCCGGAATCGCCGCGCTTGGTGTAAATGCGGTTGAGCGCAATCCCCCGTGGTTCGTTGAACGGCTTGCTCGCGTCCGGTTTCTCTGCGATAGGTTTCTCGGCCACAAGCTCATTGTCGGTCAAATTTCCGCCGCCGAACCGGCGCACTTCCGCGAGCCCCATGCGTCAGCTTGGGGCTATGCGTGCGATGTCCATCCCGCTACGTGGCGTCTCACGGCGGGAAGAGAAAAAGGGGACGGACCTCCGAAGGCCGCCCCCTGAGACCCAAAAAAAACCAGCCCTCAAGATTTCGGCGAGCTGGACATGTTTGCCTAGATGCCCGGCCCGCGGACCTCGTTTCATAACAAGTTCGCCACGATCTGCTGTCGCTTCGGTTACGGCCTCTCGACGATATCGATCTTCATGGGACCCAGCTCGCCGAGCAGCTCGTTCTTTTCGTGGTCTCCCACCTTGAATTTGTCCAGTGCGCCCGTCAAATCCTCCACCAGGGCGTTGAAATCCGACGTCGTGACGCCCATCCCCGCGTGCGCCGCCTTCATGTCCAGGCCGGTGTACTGGCACGGTCCGCCGCTCATCATGCAGATCTGATCCACCAGCTTCATCTTGAACATCGCGAGATGTTGGGGATCGGACGCCGCCGCGGTGAAGTAATTGTTGATGCGCTTGTCCGCCGCCACTCGCCCCACGAATTCGTCGACCACTGCGGTGATCGCCTTCTTGCCGCCCAGTCGCTGATACAACGTCTTTTCTCTCGCCTGCAGAGGTGCCCCGGCCGCGCCCGCAAAAACGAGGATGGCGGCCAGAGCGGCGCCTCCGGTGATGGTTCTGATTGTTCTTATCATTTGGTGTCCCGTCTCCTTCGTAGGTGTATACGCAGGCTCCGGGAAATTGGATTTGGCGCATCGCCAATCCGGATAGGGACCAGCGGAGCGAGATTCGCGGGTGAGGAATCGCCGCCGGAGATGTCGTCGCTCATCGGCGGGATCTTACGAGCGAAGCCGCAACTGGGCCCTGGCTTTCGCCATGACCATCAAATGCTCCAGACGCAAGTATTCTTCGAGTTCTTCGTCCTCGGCGGCCGAAAGAGCCCCATCGCAGCGGCGATCCATCAGTTCGCGCACCCTGGTTTGCGCCTCTAACGATGGGCGGAAATCGGCGATGCCCTGGGGCGTGGTTCCAGCCGCGAGAAAGTCGAGAATTTCATCGTAGGCCTGTGCCAGGGTCATTCTTTTGCCATCATAGCGCGACCCCTCCCATGGGTTCCAGACTTTCGTTCTATACTGAGGACGGGTGCACCGCATTGCCAGGAGGCATTGGCGGCGTATCGCAATGAAATTACCCGTAAGATGAACCGCACGGCAACGGTACAAAAGAATGGCCGTGCCGGTGCGCTCGATGCGGGATAAAGTCTCCGTTCCGTTGATGATGGATTCACCAATCCGTGTGCTGGTGGCGAAACCCGGTCTGGACGGCCACGACCGGGGCGCCAAGGTTATCGCCAGGGCGCTGCGGGACGCGGGCATGGAGGTGGTCTATACCGGACTCCGCCAGACCCCGGAGATGATCGTGAACGCCGCGCTGCAGGAAGACGTGCAGGTCATTGGCCTGTCCATTCTTTCGGGCGCGCACAACGCCATCGTGCCGCGCGTGATGGAGTTGCTTAAACAAAAAGAGATGACCGATGTTCTGGTCGTCGTAGGCGGCATCGTTCCGGATGAGGATGCCGCCGCTCTCAAACGCCTTGGCGTGGCCGCCGTGTTTCAACCCGGCGCGTCGCTCGAAGGCATTGTGGAATTCATCCGCAGCTCGGTGAAACAGGCGGCCTGAAGGCGCTGACCCTCTCGAAGAGTCTGATCCATGAGCCGCCCGCTTCGCCCGATTTTAGAAAACGCGCTGCAGGATTGCACGCGTCAGGAGTTTTAATGCAAGACAAATTGAATATCGCGGTGTTTGTCGATTACGACAACATCGAGATCGGATTGAAATCCACGTTGCGGCGGGAATTTGACGTCTCGCTCGCGCTGGACGCTTTGAAGGAGCGCGGCGACCTGGTCGCCAAGTTCGCCTACGCCAACTGGGGGCGCCAGGACGGCGCCACCCGGCAGATGGCGGAAAACGCGGTGCAAATGGTGCAGCGCATCCCCTCGCCGCGCGGCGACAAGAACGGCGCCGACATCAACCTCGCGCTGGACGCCCTGGAAATGGCGTTCACGCACACGCATGTCAATGCGTTCGCCATCGTCAGCGGCGATAGCGACTTTATCCCGCTGGTCAACAAGCTGAAGGAATACGGCAAGACCGTGTTCGTGGTGGGTGGCAAGGCCTTCACTTCGACGATTCTTCAGCAGAATTGCAACGAGTTCATCAGCTTCGAATCGCTGCTGGCGGACGTCCCCGAAGGGCCCGTCACGCTGCCCGGAGAGATACGCCAGCAGCATCCGCAGCCGCAGCAGCGCCAGCGGGGAGACCGGCCCGAACGAGGCGACCGCGGGGATCGCGGCGAGCGCGGGGACCGGGGACCGCGCGGCGACCGGCAGCGTCCGGCTCCGCTCGATCTCGCGCAGGCCATGCCGCTGGTGGAGCGCGCTCTTCAAGTATTAGAACGGCGCGCCGTCCAGCCGCAGCTCGGCCTGCTGAAATCCACCATGCTGCAGCTCGATTCCGCGTTCAATGAGCGCGCCTACGGAGCATCGAGCTTCTCCGATTTCGTCGAGCGACTCAAGAAGAGCGACCTGGTGAACGTCACCGGCGCCGGAGGCCGCTACGTGATCGAGCGCAAGGGCTCGGCCCAGCCGGAGCATCCCACGCTGAAGCAGGAGGATCTCCTCGCGCCGCTGCGCGACGTCCTCGAAAACCATCGCATGGAGCTCGAAAGCGGCTGCCCGGTGGAAGATCTGGAAGCCTGGTTCAAGCAGGAACAGCCCAGCCGGGACGTGGCCGCTTACGGCTTCCAGGAATTTTTGGAGTTTTTGAATTACGCGCAGGACAAGACCGTGGTGCGGATGGAGCCCACCGAGGAGCAGGGCATGCAGGTGTCGCTCGGCGCCGAATTTTATCCGCCGGCCGTGCCGCCAGCCGCCGAACCGGTTGCGGTCGAAGAACCGGAAGAAGAAGTGGAAGTCTACGAGCCTCAGCCCTACGTGGAAGGCCAGCCGACCATCTTCGAGCCTAATCCTCCGCCGGCCAAGGTGAAGCGGACGCCTATGCGCAAGCGCACGCCCAAACAGGTGGGAGGCGCCCCACGCCGCGTTCGGCGGAAGAAGCCGGAATAACCCGGCTTCCTTATTCCGAGTTGTGAGGGTGGGAGTGGACCGAGCTGTCTGTCCCCTTTTTCCTAGCTTCCCGCGATCGCCCCGTGGCTCGACACGCGGTCCACGTTCAGCACCATGTTGCCCTCGCCGTCGATCTCAAAAGCCGGCTGGAATCGCGCCTGCCACGTGAGCTCGTCGAAACGGTAGGAATAGCGCGCGTGTACCGCCTGCGCGAAGGTGTCGTCGAAAGCCTTGATCATGATGACGAACTCGGCCTGCAAGCGTCTTAGCTCTTCGGGTGTTTTCCCGAACAGGGGACTATCCTCCTCGATGGGATGTACGATGGTCCAGGTGAGCGCCAGGAAATAGACGTTTTCACGTTCGAGCTTCAGCGGCTGGAACTTTCTGGTCAGGGCTCCCGGCTCGCCTTCCACCGTCATCAGGATCATGTGCGCCTCCAGCTCCATCAGCACGTTCGGCCGCAGATTCACGATGCGGAACTGCACGCTGGAACGGTCTTGATACGGCGCCACCAGCATTCTTTCGCTGAAGGCGATGCGCGCCGAAGGGCGCGAGAATCGTCCGAACAGCAGCCCGGTGCCGAGCGCCGCGCTTAGCAATCCCACCAGTGCCTCGATCGAGCTCAAAATATTCGCGCCGAGCGTGGCCGGAGCGACGTTCCCGTAGCCCACCGTGGTCAACGTGTGCGCGCTGAAGAAAAAGTCGCTCAGGAACCGGCGGCCGTCACTGGCTGTGTCCGCACCTTGCAACGCCTCCGGTCCCAGTAGGAAATAGCCGGCCGCGAACAGCAGATTCATGGCGCAATAGCCGGCCAACACCAGCGCAAAGAATTCCGTCCAGCTCATGTTGAGCAACGTCAGGTACGGATGGAAGTGGCGCCAGCTTCCGCCCTGGCGCCGGACATTGAAGCTGCCGTCCTTGTTGATGCTTCGGCGCAGAACGCCGGTGAATTGCTGGGTCAAGCCGGGATCGAAGGTGGGCTTTTTCATATTTCCGATCTTAATTCACGACGGACGTTTCCTTCGCGGCGCCGCAATCGATACGCTCGGACCCGCGCAGCGCTTTTCTCATAATACAGGCCGGACCTGTATAATTATCTGTATGCGCCAGCTCAATCTTAATGTCACCGACGAGTTCGTCCGCGATCTCAAGCGCCTGATGAAGCGCAAAGGGATTAAAAACAAGTCCGACGCGATCCGGCTGGCCGTTCGGGAGGCCGCAACGTCTGCGGCGGCGCCCGCGTCCGATTACCGCGGCTGGCTGGGGATGGCGTTGAAGGCGCCCCTCAACCCCAAGCCCCGCTTTCGCGGCGAGGACGACCTTTGGTCGTAGACACCTCCGCGTTGCTGGCCGTGTTCTTCAACGAGGACCACGGGCCGTGGGTTCTCGATCACCTGCAAGCGCATGCCGCCGGTTTGCAAATGAGCACCGTCAACTACGCGGAATTACTGATATTGGTGGAAGATCGTCAGCCGAAACTCTCCGCGAGCATTCGCGAGGCGATCGAAAGCTCCTCCATTCAACTTCTGGCGCCCGGCGCGCGTCAGGCCGAGATCGCCGCGGCCGCGCGCCTGCGCTATCCCTTCAACTTGGGCGATTGCTTCGCTTACGCTCTGGCAAAGGAGCAGGATGAACCGCTGCTGACGCTCGACCGCGATTTCCGGCGCGCCGATATTCTCGTCATCCTTCCGCCGAGACCCTAGCAGGTTGCGGAAAAAAGGCGGATTCCGACGTGACGCCGGAACAGACTGCGTCGTCTATGTTTTATGCGAGGCGACGACCAACAACAAAGTGGAGTGTTCAGCTATATCTCGGCGGAGCAGCGGGTCCCGCAGA
>DASYXM010000090.1:0-97690 GCA_035934795.1 Bryobacteraceae bacterium
CGCCGCCCAACGAAAGCGACGCTATCAAGATCCTCTTCGGCATCAAGGACCGCTACGAAAAGTTCCACGCCGTCGCCTACACCGACGACGCCATCGAAGCCGCCGTCTACACGTCGAGCCGTTACATTCCGGACCGGTTCCTGCCGGACAAGGCCATCGATCTCATTGACGAAGCCGGCGCGCGCGTGAAGCTGCGCCAGACGACGCTGCCGGGCGAGGTCGCCGACATTCAGAAGAGCATCAAGTTCATCGTGCATCGCATGGAGAACGCCATCGCGAATCACGAGTTCGAAAAGGCCCGCTTCTATTCGGACGAGGAGCGCAAGGAGCGCGAAAATCTCCGCCTGTTGCGCGAGAAATACAATCTGGACGACACCTCGACCGGCGTCGTCACCAAGGATGATATCGAGGACGTGGTCGCGCGCTGGACCGGAGTGCCGATGACGGCCATCAAGGAAGAGGAAGTCTCGAAGCTCCTGCGCATTGAAGAAGAACTGCACAAGCGCATCATCAGCCAGGAAAAGGCTATTTCGGCTCTGTCGCGAGCGATCCGGCGCTCGCGCGCGGGTTTGAAATCGCCCAAGCGTCCCTCGGGATCGTTCCTGTTTCTGGGACCGACCGGCGTCGGCAAAACCGAAGTCGCGCGGGCGCTCGCCGAATTCCTGTTCGGCAGCGAGAAATCGCTGATCCGCTTCGATATGTCGGAATTCATGGAGAAGCACTCCGTGTCGAAGCTGATCGGCTCGCCTCCCGGCTACGTGGGCTATGAAGAGGGCGGGCAGCTGACGGAGCGCGTGAAGCGCGCGCCGTATTCAATCATTCTGCTGGATGAAATCGAAAAAGCGCATCCGGACATTTACAACATCCTTCTGCAGGTATTCGAGGACGGCCAGCTGACCGACGGGCTCGGTAACACCGTCGATTTCAAAAATACCATCATCATCATGACCTCGAATCTGGGTGCGCGATTCCTGGATAAGCGCAGCCCCATGGGTTTCTCCGGCCCCGGCACCGGAATCCCCAGCAAGGTGGAAGACCAGGTGATGGCCGAAGTGAAGAAGGCGTTCAATCCGGAGTTCCTGAACCGCCTGGACGAGACCATTCTGTTCACGTCGCTGACCGACGAGGATCTCATCAAGATCGTGCATCTGCTCGCGGAGCAGATGAACGTCAACCTGGTGGCGAAGCAGATCAAGATCCACCTGAACGACGACGCGGCCAAGTACATCCTTGAAAAGACCCTGGTCGACCGCAGCTACGGCGCGCGTCCGCTGCGCCGCGCGATCCAGAAATACATCGAGGACCCGCTCAGCGAGGCGCTCATTCAGGGGTCGCTCGCGCGGCCCGCCGAGTTCGAGGTGTATCTCGGCGAAGGCGGCATCTATTGCCGCCAGATGGTGGAACAGCCAGTGGAAGCGGGCGGAGGCGAGGGATCTCAGGCGGTCGCGGAAGCGCCGCCTCCCGGCATCCCGCTGTACATGTTCGATTAAAGCCGCAAAGACGATGAAAGCTTCCCAATAAGACATCGGGCCGCTATCTTTGGTGAGTATTTACCGGAAAATTTAAAGCCTTTTCGGCGCGCTACCGATGGGAGAATGGCGTTTCTTGCCGCTGCGCCGCCTTGTGATTGCGCGCAGTCCCCGCGGGAGACGTCGAGGAGGCAGCCATGGACCAACTCCAATTCCAAAAGGCCGAATTCGCCGGCGGCGCGCCCACTTGTCTTGCCTGCACGTCCGCGATCGAAAAGACCTACTTTCATTTCAACGGCGGGGTGATCTGCGCGGCCTGCGCCGAGAAGGCCACGGCGTTGCGGCAGCGCCCCGATAATAAGTCCGTGTTGCGAGGGCTTCTTTACGGGCTGGGCGCGGCCGCGCTGTGCTCCGCCGGCTATGCCGTTTTCACGATGGTCACCAACATGGAGGCGGCCATCGTTGCGATTGCAGCCGGTTTTGTGATCGGCAAGGCGGTGCGCACAGGCGCGCGCGGACTCGGGGGACGCAAACTCCAGGTGGCGGCCGTGGCGCTGACGTATTTGGCGATTCTCGCGGCGCACCTGCCGCCGGCGATCCAGGCGGTTCGAGAGCATACCAAGGAAGCAGCCGCCAAAAAGACGGCGCGAGCGGCGGAATCGAGTGTGGATCTGGCGTCAGCTCCGCAAGCCTCCGCATCTGGGGATGCGAACGGGGGGTCCAAGGAAGCGAGGGCGGTTTCGCTCTCGCCGAAGCGTCCACGTACCATGGTGGGCAGGGTTCTCGGATGGATGTTAGCGGTTGTTCTCGTCGGAGTCGGGGTAGTGGCGTTGGCCCTGGTCGCGCCATTCACCTTGCTCGCGGGCGGCGTTGGCGGGATCATTAGTCTGGTGATCATTTTCTTCGGACTCCAGCAAGCGTGGCGGCAGACGCGCCGCCCGCCAGGGGTCATCACGGGTCCTTACGAACTGGACGGAGCGTCAAACGTTGTCGCCTGAACTCCCCACTTCCGAGACTGCGCAGGCCGTGCCAGCTCCGGCGGAGGAGCCACGATTCTGCTTCGCCTGCGGCTCCCCGTTGCCCGCGGGCGCGCTGAACTGTCCCGCCTGCCGACAGTTGGTTCACGCCGCGGACCTCGAACAGTTGGCGATCCAGGCGCGCGCGCAGGAAAGCGCCGGCGACCTTGCCGCCGCGGCCGACCTTTGGCAGAAAGCGCTCGCGTTGCTTCCGCTGGAGTCTCAGCAAGCCGCCTCCATCCGCGACCACGTGGACTCGTTGGGCCCTCAAGCGAGAATCGCCGCGCAGCCGCCGGATTCGTCGGCAAACGGTTCGGCCGCAGGTTCAGGGAAGAGCGCGCCCAATTGGAAGAAGCGTCTGGGCCCCATCGGCGTGGTTCTGGCGTTTCTCGCCAAGTTCAAAACGGGCGCCCTGATCTTGCTGACCAAGGGAAAGTTCCTGCTGCTCGGCCTGACCAAGATGAGCACGCTGCTGTCGATGTTCGCGTCGATGGGCCTGTATTGGGCGTTGTACGGGTGGAAGCTCGCGGCCGGATTCGTGCTCGGAATCTACGTGCATGAGATGGGGCACGTGTGGGCGCTGCGGCATTTCGGATTGCGCGCCAGCGCTCCCATGTTCATCCCCGGCTTCGGCGCGTTCGTGAGCCTGTACGACAGCCCCGCCAACGCTTCCGAGGATGCGCGCATCGGGCTCGCGGGGCCGATTTGGGGAACCGGCGCCGCGCTCGCTTGCCTGCTGCCCTGGATCGTCACCCAGGGCGGATTGTGGCTCGCGGTGGCGCACACCCTGGCGTACATCAACCTGTTCAATCTGACGCCGGTCTGGCAACTGGACGGCGGACGCGGATTTCGCGCGCTGGACCGCCAGCAGCGGCTGTTATCGCTGGGACTGATGCTCGTCCTGTGGTATTTCGCGCATGCCGGCATGCTCCTGATTCTGGCCGCCGGCGCCGCCTATCGCGTGTTGTGGAGCAAGGATCACCCGATGGAGGGCGATCGCGGAGCTTTCCTTCAATACGCCGGGCTGCTGGTCATGCTCGGCGCGATGCTGGCCTGGATTCGGTAGGGCGACCCAGGGAAAAAGAAGGCACGGGGCGCTCTCGGGGGCGAAAGTAGAATCCAAGCGAGAACCGTACCACGACACGGGAGAAGATGGTTCCCTCAGCACAAGTGGACGAGCTACGCAGTTGAAGTGAAACGGAGGCTATCGCGTGTTTCGCCAGGTCGGTTTGAACTCCGGCACCTCTTCGGCGTTAATGTGGATTTCTTCGCGCTCGTAGCCGACGCGGCGCTTATTGCGCTTGGGTTTTGACAGTCGGTGGCCGATGTAAAACACCAATGCCACGAGTGCGAACGGCACGAGCACTGCCAGATTCGATTCCCAGTCCATTTGCTTGTCCGATCAAATACTAGATCGAACGTCCTTGCGCGTCGATGGGAAAAAGGTCCCGATCCGATAGTACGCGAGGACCAAATCCGTGATAGACGGAGCTTGATTGGTACTGATCATTCAACGGATCTACCCTTCCGGTCCGTTCGCTGAATCGTTATTAGGAGAGGCTGTTACATTCTATACGCGGGTGCGCGCAGTCGGTCGCCGTTTCCTCCTAAGGACGCCCGGCCGTGGGCGGTGGAAACACGATGCTGTGGGCGGCGAACGCCTGATTGATCCTGCGATTCAACTCGAATCCCACTTGGTCCTGGCGTGAGGCGAGCGTGCGGATGCGCGCGCGAATCACGACTCCCCGCTCGCCGAGCCGTTCCACGCCCATAACTTCCATCGGCGCCAGTATCACCGGTGCAAACGCGGGATCCGCCTGCAACTCAGCGCCCGTCTCCGCAACGATCTTCAGCGCGCGGTCAACGTCGGACCCGTAGGCGATGGTAGCTTGGAACAAATAATAGGCGTATTCGCGCGTGGTGTTCGAAAGGGTGTGGATCAGGCCGTTGGAGATGACGTGCACCGCGCCGTTCTCGCCGCGCAGGACGGTGGTCCGCAGGTTGATTTCTTCGACGCTTCCGCCGATTCCGTTGATGACCACCCCGTCGCCGATGCGGATCTGATCCTCCAGCAGGATCAACAGCCCTCCGAGCCAGTCCTTGATCAACGCCTGCGCGCCGAGGCCGACCGCTAGACCGGCCACGCCCAGCCCGGCGAGCAACGGCTGGATGTTGAAGGTCAGCTCATTCAGCGCCATCACCAACGCGACCAGCCAGATGACGGCGCTCGAGAGTTTGGCGAGCGTGGCGACAATCGTCTTGGCGCGTTTTTCGAGCTCCGGCTGCGGCGTCTCGCGACGCCGGTCCATCACGTGCACCGTGTAGGCGCGTAGACGCCCCAGCAGACGCCGTGCGATGCGCGTCAGCAGCCACGCCCCGGCCAGGATGACGGCCACTCGCGCGCCCCGCAAGGCCCACGGCAGCCAGCGCTCCATGCGCGTCAGTTCCAGTGCGGCTTCTCTCGAAATCTGCATTCTCCTCATCATCCGATAGAGCCGCGCCAAGCGCGATGCGATAAAATGAAGCTGTGGCGGATAACGTAAAGGCTACGGCGGTCGCGGGGGCTCCCGTCGGCCAGTGGGCCCCGGCGGTGCTGGTTGCGTGGTTGATTCCGGGCGGAGGGCACTTCCTGCTAAAGCGGCGCGAGCGCGGCGTGGCGCTGGCCGTGTCGGTGGTCGCGATGTTCGTGCTCGGCCTGATGATGCGGGGCGCCATGTTCCATCCCGAGGGCGGCGACCTGTTAACGACCGTGATCTATTACGGCGGCTTTGTCGGCGACCTGCTGTCCGGCGTGCTGTACTTCGTTACCGTGTGGCTGGGCTACAATCAGCCCGACATGGCCGGCCACGTCCACGATTACGGAACCAAATTCCTGGTGGCGGCGGGGCTCCTGAATCTGCTGGCGATGGTGGATGCCTTTGAAATCGCCACCGGCAAGAAAGACTAAGGAACCCGCGCGTGCCCAAAATGAATTTGTCGCACTTCGAAGCCTCCATCCTGTTCGCCTTCTTCACCTCGATCGTACTGGGCGTGATCACCAAGCGCACCGACCGCGAGCGCATCCGCCACGCCGCGCAGACGTTCGGCTACTTCGTGCTGGCGATCTTCGGCCTGAGCTGGCTGATGTACCTCGGCCACGGGTAAGGCGGGACATCCCAATAGTGGCGAGGCTAACCCCTTTTGATTCAAGTCTTCCCCTGGGGATATTGATTCAATCGCAATCCGGCATAAGGGCGTGCTACCGCATGATACAGCCAGTCAGGTCGCCGATCACCGGGCAATATTCGCGACACATGAAATAGGCGTAATCTGCAGGGCCGCCAATACGTCAAAGAGGGCGTATACTTGGGGCAAGGAGTGTGCTGTGCGCTACGCGGCCATTTTTCTGATCGCCTTTTCGCTGTTCGCGGCGGACAAGAAAAAAGATCCCGACGAGATCGGCAACCGGGACGTCGGCAAAGGCGTGAACTTCTACTCGATTGAGAAGGAGATCGCGCTCGGCAAGGGCCTCGCCCAGGAGGTCGAGCGGCAGGCCAAGATCATCGACGATCCAGTGATCTCCGAGTACGTCAACCGGGTGGGCCAGAACCTGGTGCGCAATTCCGACGCCAAGGTGCCGTTCACTATTAAGGTGATCGACACCGAGGAGGTCAACGCATTCGCGCTCCCCGGCGGATTCTTCTTCGTGAATTCGGGCCTGGTGCTGAAAGCGGATTCGGAAGCCGAGCTGGCCGGCGTCATGGCGCACGAGATCGCCCATGTGGCCGCACGGCACGGCACCCGGCAGGCGACGCGCGGAGAGATCGCGCAGCTCGCGACCATTCCTTTGATCTTCATGGGCGGCTGGACCGGTTACGGCATCCAGCAAGCGGCGAGCGTCGCCATCCCTGTTGGATTCCTGAGCTTCTCGCGCGGGTTCGAATCCGAAGCGGATCTGCTCGGCCTGGAATATATGTACAAGAGCGGCTACGATCCGGTGGCCTTCGTGGACTTCTTCGAAAAGATCCAGTCCATGGAGAAGAAGAAGCCCGGCACCATGAGCAAGGTTTTCTCGACGCATCCGCTGACCGAGGACCGCATCCGGACGGCGCAGAAGAATATTCAGGAGTATTTGAAGGAGCGCCCCGAGTACGTGATTACGACCTCGGAGTTCAATGACGTGAAGGGTCGCCTGGCGTCTCTGCACAATAAACGCAAGGTCGATAATCAGGATCTGAACCGTCCCACGCTGCGCAAGGCGCCGGGCGCGGGATCGGGGGCCGGGTC
This sequence comes from Bryobacteraceae bacterium, assembly GCA_035934795.1. Lineage (GTDB taxonomy): Bacteria > Acidobacteriota > Terriglobia > Bryobacterales > Bryobacteraceae > Palsa-187. Next base: position 6,752 of record DASYXM010000090.1, read on the forward strand.
CGGCAACAGCAAGGACGGCGGCAGCGATGACGATCGTCCGACGCTGAAACGCCGCCCGGACGATCAGTAGCGATATCTCCCTAGCTGCGCAAAGAGAAAGCCTGCGGATTTCGGTCCGCGGGCTTTCTTTTTGAACCGCGCAAAAACGAGAGCGGCGAAATAGCCATCTTTGCCCTATCGATTGCGTGCGCCGCCTTTTTGCGCCCTTTCTTGGTGCGGCTGCCGATGCCGCCGCATAGTACAATCCCTACGTGTGGCAGGCGTTCGATAGGAGAATCATGATCAGCAATAATGTGACCCGTCGCCAGTTTGTGAAGAGCGCAGCCGCGTTGGCCGGAGCAAGCGCGATTGCGCGCCCAGCATTTTCAGCGCAGGCCAAGAAAAGCGCGACGCTACCCTCGCGCGGCGAATTTGTGATCCGCGACGCCTACGTCATGACGATGGACCCGCAGCTTGGCGACATCGCCGGCGGCGACGTTCACGTGAAGAACGGCGAGATCGTGGCCGTCGGCACAGCCATCAAAGCTCCCGGGGCCGCGGTTCTCAGCGGGCGCCATATGATCGTACTGCCGGGACTGGTCGAAACGCACTGGCACATGTGGAACACGCTGTTCCGCAGCCTGGCCGGCGAGAAACCGGATCGGGGCTATTTCCCGACCGTAGCGACGCTCGGCGCGGCCATGACCCCCGAGGATATGTATCACGGGGTGCGGCTGGCCACGGCGGAAGCGATCGATTCGGGGATGACCACGGTCCACAATTACTGCCACAACGCGCGTAGTAAGGAACATGCAGCCGCCGACGTGCGCGGCCTGAAGGAATCCGGTTTGCGCGGGCGCTGGTCCTATGGATGGCCACAGGGGCTGCCGGACACGCAGATCTGCAACCTGCAGGACCTCATGGACATGCACCGCGACTGGGCGAGTTATTCGAACGACGGGCTGATCTCGCTCGGCTTCGCGTGGCGCGGCATGTTCCGCGCCGGTCTGCTCCCCGCCGAGGTCTACCATCGCGAAATCGATGTTGCCCGAAAGCTCGGCATTCCGATTTCCTCGCACATCGGCAGCGCGGAAACGGCCGCGCAAGGGCAGATCGACGCGCACGCGAGAGAGGGGCTGCTCGGCCCGGATCTGCAGATCATCCACGCGCTTTCGGCCTCGCCCGGCGAGATTGAAATGATCGCGAAGGCGGGCTCGGTGGTCAGCGTGTCGCCCGGCTCGGAGCTGCGCATCGGATACGGCTTCACCAAGGTAGGAGAATTTCTGGATGCGGGCATAAAGCTGGGCGTTTCGGTCGATAGCACGGCGCTCACCGGCGACGCGAATCTGTTCGGCTCCCTGAAGATGATCCGCAACATTGAGAACGCGAAGGCTCACAGCGAATTCAAGATGACCGCGAGGAAGGCGCTGGATCTCGGGACCATCGAAGGAGCGCGGTCGCTGGGCATGGACGATCTCGTCGGGTCTCTGAAGCCCGGCAAGCGCGCCGACCTGATCATGATTTCGACTGACCACCCGAATATGGGCGTCTTCACCGATCCAGCGCACATGGCGGTGGAGGTGACGCAGGCGGCCGATGTCGATACCGTGGTCGTCGACGGGCGAATTCTTAAGCGCGGCGGGAAGCTCACGGCAATGCCGGTGGAACAGATCCTGGCTGACGCGTCGGGATCGTTCGACGGCATCCGCAAGCGCGCCAACTGGCGCTAGGCATTCTGATCGGCCAGAGTCATCGCCTCCCCTCGCGACAAGCCGCGCGGCGGCTCGTTATCGTGTGATCGGAAGCTATTTCGAGTTGAAATTGGGCGGTTTGGGCGGGGCTTCAGCGCGATCGAAGCATATGCGGACGAAACGATGTCATCTTATGGATCGAAGTAAAGCGCGCGAACCACGCCTTCAATACCAGCTCGATTCGGATGCGTACGCAACACAGGCGATTCCCGGTCACCACCTCTCGGCTGGCTGAGAGTCCCTGCGAGTCCGTGTCACAGGCCAAACATTGAGAAGGGCGCAGCCGGGAGAAGTGCCCGTTAAGGATCATTACAGCGCTATGAGCACGAAATGCGGGTCACTGCGAGGGCCGGTTCTTACCCGTGTTGGGCGGCGCCGTTAACTCGATTTCAACCTCGCGCTCGGTGGCCGGTTCGAAGCGACGTTTTTCGCGTATCTTGACCACGACAGAGTCCTTCGGTTTCTTGTCCCAGAGAACCGTTCGCACATCCGCAATCGAACCGACGGTTTGGCGATTGATCGCGACCAATACGTCACCCTTCTTCAGCCCGCCCTTTTCCGCGGCGCCGCCCACGGTCAACGAACGGATGCGACACTCTCCGTCCTTTTCTTCCAGGCTGACGCCGAGACTGCCAGCGGGAGGCAATTCTTGCTTCTTGCTGAGCAACAAATAATCTGCGATATGCGGCTCGACTTGTTCTCCGCTGCTGAGTAGGATCGCAAAGCTCGCTTTGGTTCGCCGCTCCAGCCGCTTGGGGATCCCCGAGCCGAATTCCACGTGGCCCGCCCCTGCCAGAACGACTAGGCGGCGCGCCGGATTTGCATTCAAGTAAGCAGCGGCGGTCTCGGCCATCCCCTCATCCCAGACCAGTTGTGCCTCCACGAAATGCTCGAAAGCATCGGGCTTCGAGTCCTTGTGGGCTTCAAACGCTTTGCGAAGGCGATCTCTATAGGCTTCATCAGCGGGTTCGATTTGGCTGGGAACGGAAACGCGCTGTTTCTCGCTCAAACCGGCAATGCCGGCTTTCGCCACCTCGGAGGCCAGACCCGGCGGCACGTTGAGCGGTCGAACGGGGATGCGCTGTTCGCGAGCGAACCGAAAAATCGAAGCGTACAGGCGGTAATCATACCCCCAGTTTTTGTAGTATTCACTGACCCGTAGGAATTCGTCTTCTGTGGTCCGCCCTGCGATGTAATCGTCCAATTGCGGCTGAAACGTCCGCGGGAAGTATTCAACGCCAATCGCAATATCCGGGTCGAGCTCGCGAAGGCGCCTGATGACTTCGAGCTGGTTGAGGTGGTGGTCGTAACGATCGTGAGTCTCACCGATAAAGACCACACGCTTGCTTGCCAGTTGAGCCGCGACTTTATCCAGTGCCGCCGGCGCGTTCAAATCGACGGCATCGAACGGCGCATGATCGTCCCCGGCCGCGCGGCTCACGCAAGATAGGCATCCCAGTGTCAGGGCGAGGATGCGTCGACGGCGTAGAAAAAACATCGTTGCGCAATTATGATAAGTCGGCAGCAGCAGCCTCGGGTCGGCGGCTTCCAGATCAAGCGCGTCCACTTTGGACCCCGTTTGGACGCCAGCCCGTCATCTTCTGCCAGTGCGAGGCGTGTAAGTCTTTGAGAAATTTGGTCGGGCCGCCGGGATTTGAACCCGGGACCTCTTGCACCCCAAGCAAGCGCGCTAGCCAGGCTGCGCCACGGCCCGAACGTCTCATCCTACCATGGGCTGCCGGTGCGGATCTTTCTTTCCAGGGCGAGGCCGCGGGCCTCAGGTGCGCAGCCGCATGCGAATATGCAGCGCGTCGGGAGTCTCGTTCGAGTAGGGAGCGATGCGCTCGAAGCCGAGCCGCTCGTACATGGCGAGCGCCGTGGTCATGACGTTCGGGATGGTGTCGGCGATCAGTTCGGCGTAACCGATGGCCCGGGCTTCTTTGGCCAGCGCCCCGACCAGCGCTTCTCCGAGCTTCCTCCCGCGAAACGCAGGCCGGACGTACATGCGCTTCATTTCGCCACGCGTGTCGTCGAATGGCCGCAGCGCCGCGCAGCCCGCAGGTGCGCCGTCGATTTTCGCGAGCAACAGCCGTCCGCCGGGCGGGGCGTACTTGCCGGGAAGTGTCGTTACCTCCGTCTCGAAACCCTGGAAACACGGCGTGAATCCGAACGACGCCCAGTATTCCTGAAAAAGCCCGCGGACGGCGTCGAGATCCTCGGGCGATTCGGCGGCGCGAATGTCGATTGTTAGATGACGATCTTCTTCCACTTCTTACCGGCCTTCACAGTAAAGGTTTGGGCTGGGTGATACGGCTCCGTCCATCGTTCGCCGTTGATCTCGACAGCTCCGGCCTTTAGTAAACGCTCGGCCTCCGTACGTGAGGAGGCGAGTTCGGCGCCATGAAGCATCCTTGGGACGTTCGTGCCCAGCGCTACGTCGTAGGCAGTATTTAGCGCTTCTCCAACATCGGATGGCTGCGCACCCTGCCGCACTTCGCGATTGAAATCCTCGCAGGCCTGTGCCGCATCGGCCGCCGAATGAAAATCCGCGACAATGTGTCCCGCGAGCTCCATCTTCACCTCCATAGGCTCGCGCCGCTTCAACGCCGCGATTTCCGCCAGCGTTTTATCCGTCAGCAATTCCCAATAGCGCCACATCAGCTCGTCACTGATGCCCATGATTTTGCGGAACATGACCTTCGGAGGCTCGGTGATGCCGATGTAATTGTTCTTGGATTTCGACATCTTCTCGACGCCGTCGGTGCCTTCGAGCAAAGGCGTGGTGGCGACGATCTGCGGCGCCTGCCCCCAATCGCGCTGCAATTCGCGGCCTACCAGAAGATTAAATTTCTGGTCCGTGCCGCCGAGCTCGACGTCGCATTTAAGGGCCACCGAGTCATAACCCTGGGCCAGGCAATACATCAATTCGTGGAGCGATATGGATACGCCCTCCTTGAGCCGCTTTGAGAAATCGTCGCGCTCTAAGATCCGGGCCACCGTGTACTTGGAGAACAGCCGGATCAGATCCTCGAACTTGAGCGCCTCCAGCCATTCGCTATTGAAGCGAATTTCCGTTTTCGCCGGATCGAGGATCTTGAAAACCTGAGCCTTATAGGTCTCGGCGTTCCGGTTGATCTCGTCGCGCGTCATGGGCGGGCGCGTGATGTTGCGGCCGGTCGGGTCGCCGATCAGGCCGGTCATGTCGCCGATCAAAAAAATAACGTGATGCCCCAGGTCCTGGAAGTGCTTCATCTTGCGCAGCAGCACAGTATGGCCCAGGTGCAGGTCGGGCGCCGTGGGATCGAAGCCGGCCTTCACGTGCAAGGGACGGCCGGTCCCGGCCGATTGCGTGAGACGCTCCTTCAGATCCTCCTCGCGGATGATCTCGGCGAAGCCTTTCTTCAAATATTCCAGTTGTTCGTGGACGGGCGCGAAGGACACTGATCTATTGTAAGGCGATCCATTGTAAAGTGAATGTCGTGAGAGCTCGATTGCTTATCGCTCCGGCGCTTATGACACTGCTCGCAACATTGCTGACTAGCCGCGCGGGAGCGCAGGCGCTCTCCGACCGCTTTTTCGACGAGTACTATTTCCCGTCCAGCCCGACGACGGCTACTTATACCGGCGTCCACAAGTACGATGGCGAGCTGGAGGATTACTCGAAGGCTGGCGTTGCGAAGCGCGTCGCCAGGCTCAAGGAGTTCGAAGCCGCCTTCGCCAAGCTCCCCGCCGGCGCCGATCGCGACCTGCTGCTTTCGACGATCCGGGCGAGCCTGCTCGACCTCGAAACCGTTCGCGGCTGGGAGCGGAATCCGGATAACTACTCGAGCTTGATCACGAGCAGCGCCTTCACGCTGATGGCCCGTGCCTTCGCGCCTCCGGAGACTCGGCTGCGCTCGCTGATTTCGCGGGAGCGCAAGATGCCGAAAGTGCTGGCCGAGGCTCGCGCGAATCTCAAGAATCCACCGCGGATTTATACCGAAATCGCGATCGAACAGCTCCCCGGCATGGTGCGTTTCTTCGAACACGATGTTCCGCTCGCGTTTCAAGCCGTGACCGACAAGCGGCTTCTGGCCGAATTTGAGACGGCGAATCGGGGCGTGATGGCCGCTCTGAACGAGTACCAGGCGTTTTTGAAGAATGACCTGCTGGCCCGCTCCCACGGCGATTTCCGGCTGGGAGCGGAGAATTTCTCGAAGAAATTAATGTATGAGGAGATGGTGGATCTGCCGCTCGACCGGCTCCTCGAGATCGGCTACGCCGATCTGCGCGCGAATCAGGAGAAGTTTCGCCAGACGGCCGCTGCGATCGACCCCGGCAAAACACCGCAACAGATCCTCGCCGAGCTTGAAAAGGAACATCCCACGGCGGACAAGCTGCTCGACGCCTATCGCGCCGTCGTGGTGCAACTGCGGGACTACATCACGGCGCGCAAGATCGTGACGATCCCCTCTCCGGTGCTGCCTATTCTCGAGGAAACGCCGCCGTTCGCCCGCGCCTTGACGTTCGCTTCGATGGACACGCCGGGCCCTTACGAAGCCGTCGCGAAAGAAGCGTTCTTTAACGTGACGCTGCCGGAGAAGGACTGGCCGGCGGATCGCGTCGAGGATTTTCTGCGCGGGAGCCACCGGGGAGTGATTCTTTCGACGGCGATTCACGAAGCGTATCCCGGCCACTACGTGCAGTTTCTATGGCTGCAGGGCGTGCCGTCGCGCGTGCGCAAGCTTCTGAGCGCGAATACGTTCGTCGAAGGCTGGGCGCATTACTGCGAGCAGATGATGTTCGACGAAGGCTATACCGGCGATCCGTGGCTGAAGCTGGGGCAGGTGCAGGACGCGCTGCTGCGCGACGCGCGCTACATCGCCGGTATCCGGATGCACACCGGCAGGATGACCTTCGAGCAGTCCGTGGATTTCTTCGTGCAGGAAGGCTTTCAGGCGCATGAAACCGCGCTGCGCGAAACCAAACGCGGCACTTCGGACCCCACGTATCTGTACTACACGCTGGGCAAGCTGCAGATTCTCAAGCTCCGCGAGGATTATCGCAAGGTGCGCGGCGCGCAGTTTTCGCTCCAGGAATTTCACGACCGCTTGCTCTCGCAGGGATATCCGCCCCTCAAGATCGTGCGCCGCGCGATGCTTGGCGACGATTCGCCCACTCTGTAATCGCGAAATGACAGGAAACGCTGGACGCCACCCCGCGTCTCTTACTGGAGGCGTAGGGCACTCCCGAGTTACTGCGTGTTCCGAAGCGCGCTACTATAGCGTAAGACTCCGCCGTCGTTCCGGGGAATGCACTTGCCTGTTCGCGCGCCGCCCTCGGGGAAGGGAAGCCGCGTCAAGAGAGAATTCATGCACCGATTTATTCCTGTAGCTATTCTGGCGTTTACGCTTTCGACGTACACTTTCGGGCAGAGCCCGGTGGTTCAGACTTTCGCCGGGGGTGGCTTGCCCCAGGGCGTGCTCGGGACCAATATCAATCTGGGCCAGCCGACGAATCTGGCGGTGGATGCCGCCGGTAATGTTTACATTCCGGTCGTGGATTATGACGTCGTTTTGCGGCTGGATCGGAACGGTAATCTGACGGTGGTGGCGGGGAACGGGACGCGCGGCTACTCCGGGGACGGCGGGCCAGCCATCGGCGCCCAGTTATCGGGACCGCTCGGCGTGGCTGTGGACAGCGGGGGAAACCTGTACATCGCCGATTCCGGAAACAACGTCGTTCGCAAGCTTTCCAACGGGAACATCACGACCATCGCCGGGAGCGGCGTGCAGGGCTACGGCGGTGACAACGGCCTGGCGACCGCGGCTCTGTTAAACTCGCCGAGCGCGGTGGCGGTGGATGGCTCCGGAACCGTGTACATCGCGGACTGGCAGAATAATCGCATCCGCAAGGTGTCCAGCGGCCAGATCGTCCTGTTTGCCGGTAATGGATTGGCGGGCTTTAAGGGTGATAACGGATCGGCGCAAAATGCGGAACTCAACGCTCCGTTCAGTGTCGCCGTCGACCGCGCCGGCAATGTTTACATTGCGGACACCAGCAACCAGCGGATTCGCAAGGTTGTGAGTGGAGGCATTTCCACGGTCGCCGGAGACGGCCTGATCGGATCCAGCGGAGACAACGGCGACGCTGCGGTCGCGACCATGAATTTTCCAGCCGGCATCGCGCTCGACGCCGCAGGCAATATTTATATCGCGGATCGGGGCAACGCCAGGGTGCGCCTGGTTACCGTTTCGACCCACATCATGACGACGGTCGCAGGCACCGGCGTGGCCGGCTTCGGGGGCGATGGCTCGCAGGCCTCCGCCGCGCAGTTGGCGAATCCGTTCGGCGTCGCGGTGGACAGCACCGGCAACGTTTATATCGCGGACCGCGGCCTCTACCTCACTAACGGCCGCCTGCGCAAGGTCGCTCCCGGCGGCGTCATCACGACGGTCGCGGGCACGGGCGGCACCGGGCCCGGCGGTGACGGCGGCCCCGCCGCGAGCGCTCAACTCAACGCGCCGAAGGGCCTTGCGCTCGACGCCACGGGAAACGTCTACATCGCCGATACCAACGACAACCGGGTTCGGGAGGTGACGCGTTCGACCATGACTCCGGTCGCGGGCACGGGGATCCCGGGCTATAGCGGCGACAACGGCTCGGCCGCCGCCGCGCGGCTGCAGTCGCCGGCGAGCGTCGCTGTCGACGCAACCGGCGCCGTCTATGTGGCCGACGCTCCCAACAACGTGATTCGGAAGATATCGAACGGCACGATCGCGACGTTCGCCGGCACGGGAGTGGCCGGTTTCAACATTGAGTCCGGCAACGCCACCACCGTCGAGTTGAATCAGCCTTCCGCGGTGGCCGTCGATTCGGCCGGGGCCGTGTATATCGCCGACACCGGCAATGGCCGCATCCGGAAGGTTTCGGGCGGAATCATGACCACCATCGGGGGCGGCGGCCTGCCTGGGTTCATCCTCAATAGCGGTCCTGCCGTGGGCGCTTACCTCAACGCCCCGGCCGCGCTCGCCGTCGATGCCAACAAAAACGTGTACGTCGCAGACACCGGCAATAATCTCGTGCGGAAGATCGTGGGTTTTTCGATCGACACCGTGGCCGGCCTGGGGCTCGGCGGCTTTGCCGGAGACGGCGGCCCAGCCCTGGGCGCGCTGTTGAACCACCCCTCCGGTGTCGCCGTGGATACGGCGGGGAACGTTTATATCGCCGACACCAATAATCACCGCGTTCGCAAAGTGACCTCCAACGGGCTGATCGCGACCATCGGCGGCACCGGAACGGCCGGATTCGGCGGCGATGACGGTCCCGCCACCAAAGCGCAATTCTCGGGACCCACCGGAATCGCCGTGGATTCGGCCGGGACGACCATTTACATCGCCGACACCGGCAATCAGCGGATTCGCGTGATCGCGCCGCCGTTGAGCTCTTGCAGTTTCAACCTGAGCGCCATGTCCCTGCAGCCTTCCGCGGCGGGGGGAAGTTTTTCGATCGACATACAGACCGGTCCCTTCTGTGCATGGACCATGACCGGCCTGCCCACTTGGATTACCGTCACGGGAGGCACCACCTCCGGCTCCGGACCAGGGACCGTGACGCTGACCGTTGCCTTTAACAGCGGCGCGAGCCGCACCGCCACGATCTCCGTCAACGGCATCCAGCTCGCGGTGAACCAGCAGTCCTCTAACGGTTGCACGTACGCGCTGAGCCCTGGCGGGCAGGGATTCTCGGCCCCGGGCGGCGCGGGATCGGTCGCCGTTACCGCCGCCGCTTCCTGCTCGTGGACCGTCAGCGGCCAGCCCTCCTGGATCACCATAATCGGCGCGGGGGGCGGATCCGGAAACGGCGCCGTCAATTTTGTGGTGGCGGCGAATTCCGGAGCGGCGCGCTCCGCCACCCTCAGTTTCCCGGGCGTGACGTTCCTCGTGGATCAGGCCGCGAATTCCACGACCGGGTTAAATACCGTAGCGTCCATGGCGCATCTGGTGTATGGCGGCGGCTGGACCACCACGCTGTGGCTGGTGAATCCCAGCCTGACGGTTCCAGCGCAATTCCGTCTCAATTTGTTCGGCGATAACGGCAATCCACTGGTGGCGTCCTTGAGTTTTCCGCAGAATCCTTCGGCCGCGGGACCGGAAATCGCGTCCACCATCGACCGTACGCTCGCCCCCGGTGCGCTGCTGATCGTCGAGCTGGTCTCGGCGGGCGCGCAGTCCGCTGTCGAGGGATGGGGGCAAGTGTTGAGCAACACGGCGATCGGCGGCTCAGCGACATTCCGGTTCACCGCGGGGAGCCTGGACCATATGGCGCTGGTGCCGCTCGAAACGCGCAACGCCGCCGCTTATTTAGTCCCCTTCGACAACACCGGCGGATTCGTCGCCGGTATTGCGCTCGCGAACGGAGCGATACAGGCCGGCAGCGTCGGCGTCATCGTTCGGGACGATGCCGGCGCGGTGCTGCTCACGACGACGCGGCCGCTGACGGGTTTTGGACACTCCGCCTTCGTGCTCCCGACGGCTTACGCGGTCACGGCCGGCAAGCGCGGAACCGTCGAGTTCGACATTCCTTTCGGCGGAGCCATCAGCGTCCTGGGAATCCAGTACAACAACGCCTCCGGCGGCTTCAGCACCATTCCGGCGCTCGCCAAGCAATAAAGAGCCCGGCAATAAGGTGAGCGCCGGTGCGCCAGGGCGCTCGCGTCTGGTGGCCGGAGCAGCCCGCCATTTATACTCTCCGAAGGAGAGTTTTCAAAACCTTACACTCTCCGAAGGAGAGTTTAACAATGGAAGAGTGGACCTACGCGGATGCGCAACCCGCCGAAGCGCTCGCCAAACTGCATTTCTTTTCGTTCCGCAAACAGCAGGCGTCCGGGGAAATCGAGTTCCGCATCACGATTCGTGAGCATGCCGAAGCCAAGATCGGCGACCTGCTATTTTTCGCGGAAGCCGATAAAGAGACCAATCAGAAAACGCTTCCCTATCGTCCTTCGGGATGGAGCAACTCGCTCGCCGGGGCGCTGTCGGAGTGCATCCGCAATATCCGCCGGTTCGACTACCAGGGCTAGCGGGTTCTCTGTGGGGCAGGTCCGCGGCCTGCGGCGGACTCTCAGGCCGCCTGCAAATGACCGACGTTCGCTCCGGGCGATCCCCGCTCTCGGGTTACCTCGCGAACGTGATCCCGAGCCCCGTCGAATAGAGGAAATCGTTGTTCTTGCGCCCCGCGGCGGGCTTGTGGTTGTCGCGATCGCTCAGCGATACGTTCCACGTCAGCCACTTGGCGATCTTGGTCGACGCGCCCACGTCGAAATTCAGGCGGTACGCGGTGGTGTCGCCCATGCTGTCGAAGGCGCGGAAGGATTGCACCAGCGACGTGTTGGCGCCTAGCTTAAGGCTGTAGTCGTCGCCCAGCATGATTTCTCCCGCCGAGGTCGTCGTGGTCGACGCGGGAACTGGAGGCGGACCCGTCGTCGCCGGGTTGAAATAGTTCGCGCGATTGTAGTCGAAGCCGCCGAGCACGTCCAACTGGCTGCGCTCCGTTTTCCTCACATGGTAGCCGAAGCTCCCTCCCAGGACGAAGCGCAAGTCCAGGTGCTGGAACTTGTCGTATTCGTAATCGTTGAAGGCGCCGGCAAATAACCGCGGGTTGATGTTGTGGTTGTAAGCCCATCCGCCGCGCACCGCGTCGGCCGTTTGCGAGTCGACCCCGTTGACCAGGGCCGACGCCCGGATGGCGTTGAAATACAGCGACGTTTTATCGTTGTTCGTCACGCGCGCGGCGTTGGCGCCGACGGTGAACGTGAGCGCCTCGGCGTTGCCCTTCGTGCCGGCCAGGCCCAGGCTCGCGGTGCCGGCCCACAGATCCAGCCAACCCGGCTCCTGAAGCCGGTAGTAAGCTTTTTGTTCGTCGGCGTCGCGAATCGTAGTGACGTCTCCCAGGGCCGCGCTGATGTTCCCGCCGGGAGCCGCGATTTCGACGTTCCCGCCTGTGGTCGCGAGCGTTCCGAGCGCGGTCCGGCCGTCCTCGAGCACCACATTGACCGGCTTATCCGTTTTAATTGATTCCACCTGGTCCCAGGGTGTCGTCACCAGGCCAAATTGATCGGTCTTGACGGTGAGGTTCTTTCCGTCTTTCTTGACCACGCTGCCGGTGACGCGGTCGCCGCTCTTTAGAACGATCTGGTCGGCTCGCACCGTTGGTGAGGCGAGCGCCCCCAGGAAGCAGACGGCGATGAAGCTGCGGTGCTGACAGGAACGTGCGGCGGTACGGCTAAAGGATTGCATCTGCGGATTTTCCTTCATGGGTTAGTTGAGGGCTGGAGCGAACTCTCGATCATGATTATAAAGATTATAAAGCCCTCGTCCTGGGTGCGGTTTTCGCTTGCCGCCTTACGTCGCCGTCGCCTAAACTGGGAGTCGCTTGGAGGAAACCGTGCTCTCAAAAACGTTTGTAATTTCCGCAGCCTGCGCCGTTGCCGCGGTTGCAGTTGGAATGTTCGCCGCCGGAATGCTCGCCGCCGATCCGCCGGACAGAGTGGTCGTCAAACTGCCCTATGAGCAGCATCAAGCGCGTGGCCACGGCAGCAACACCACCATCACCTACCACGGGGGCGCGGTGATGACGGGCGCCCCCGTCAATGTTTACATCGTCTACTACGGCGCGGTTGATGGCGGCACGCAGGACATCGTCAACCAGTTTTTCACCGATCTCAGCTCGTCGCCCGAGTACGCTGTGAACTCTACCTACTACGACGCGGTTCCCAATTACATCGCAAAGACCTTTAGGTTCGTCTCGCTCTACGAAGACAACCCGCCCTCCCAAGGCACCTCGGTCGGCAGCAGCACGGTTCCGGCCATCCTGGCTAACGCAATAACGGGTGGTCATCTTCCGGCAGACTCCCACGGCGTCTATTTCGTGGTCACCGCGCCCGGCATGAAGGTTTCCGGCTTCTGCAAAAGTTTTTGCGCGTATCACACCAGCACCACGATTTCCGGAACGCCCATTCGCTATGCCCTGGTCCCCGACCCCGGCCAGGCCTGCACTGGCTGCGATGGCAACTTTTTTTTGGGCCAGAACGTGACGCCCAATGGGAATCAAGGAGCCGACGAGATGACGGATTCGATGATTCATGAGCTGTCGGAATCGGTGACCGATCCCGATCTCGGAGCGTGGTATACGTCGAACGGCGCCGAAAACGGCGACCTGTGCAACTATGTCTACGGCAGCGTCAGCAAAGCCCCCAACGGCGCCTACTACAACTTTTCGGCGCACGGCAACAACTATTTGGTTCAGTTGATCTGGAGCAACATAGCGCCTCAGGCCTGCCTCGCCGCGCCACCGAAGTAACGTCCCAGGCCGCGTGAGAGGTTTGGTTCCCGGCTTCTGACTCCCGTCTCCCAGCGAGCCGCGGGAACGGAACCCCGAGCCCGAGACGGGTAAACTCCGCGAGGAGAGCACTCTCTCCTCTTTCTCACATCTGAGTCATCCCGAGCGCGAGTCGAGGGACCTGCTTTTCGTCCCGACGGGCGGTTCACAACTCCTTGGCGCGCCATAATCCCCCTGTCCTCCGCAACTTGCCGTTTCAACTTCCGAGCTTTCTTTGAACCCCCGTGTATTTTGTAGTCAAGAGTACCGGGTTCAGCCATCGGAAACCGGACCATGTAGCGCCGTTGAGTACTCGAGTCACCGTCGAGCGCCGCGTCATGAGCGATGAGCCGAGAGTTGCGAGCGTTACAGCACCGAGGTCGCTGCGTTAGTGCAGACCGAGGTCCCTGCGTTAGTGCTCACCGAGGGTCGCGAGCGTTACTGCGAACCCACGCCGTTGCGGGGAAATAAACGGCTGCGCCTGTCGCGCAACAAAACGGCAGTCCGCCTATCGCGCGGGTTAACAACCGCAGGAAGCGCGCTTCCGAATATAAGGAGCCAGAAGACAGAAGTCAGGAGACAGGAGCCAAACGGCAGAGGCCGAAGATCGAATTCAAAAATCAAGAATCAGAAGTCAGAACAATCAGACGTAAGGAAACAGGGAACTCTCCCGACCTCTGACGTCTATTTCCTGACCTCTTGCCGCCGCTGGCCACTGACCACGCGTTGTTTGCGTCCGTTCCGGACCGGCCACTGGCCACTTCATGCAAGGCCGAAGTGTCTACTCCCCGGCCCCTGACGTTCCGCTCTTACTTCTTCGCGCCTTCGGGTGTCCCCGCCAGATAATATCCGTCGCGCGCGCGAATCCTCAAATCCGGTTTCGCCACCTGCACCACGATATTGTGATACCCGGCCTCCTGCTGATTGTTGGGAACGTAGGTCAGCAGGTACTGGCTGTGGAGCTCGTTGCCGAGATCGGACACCGCGCGATCCAGCGTCTTCTGATTCAGGAAGGAGTATTGACGCCCGCCGCTATAGTTTGTAAAAACCTCCAGCGGATTCTTCACGAACACCGACTTGGCCTCGTTGAAGACATCCTTGATCAGCGGCGTCCAATCGCCCAGCGCCATCTGCGAGTCGGTAGTGGGCGTCGCCACGTTGCCGGCCGGCAAATGCACCGCTCCGGGCGGCCGCGTATCGGGTGAGGGCGGAGGCGGCGTCGCCGTCAGCGACGAGAGCACGTGCGAAATATCGATGGAATAAATCACGATGTTCGCGAACTCGGCCGCCGCCAGCACCTCGCGCGGGCGAATCTGACTGCCCTTGTCGCCCGCTTCGCTGATCAGCAGCAGCACGCGCCGCCGCGTGGGCGGCCGCGTCTTCAGCAGGTTGATGGATTCGAGAGTCGCGTCGTTCAAGCGGCTGGTCCAGCTTCCCGCCTTGATCTTTTTCAGCGCCATCGCGATCTTGTCGGGGTCGGAGGTGAACCCGGTCATGGTCTGGACGCGGCTGTCGAACGCCAGGATCGCGGCCTCGCCCTCGTCGCCCAGCACCTGCGCCTGCAACAGAGCGCCCAGCTTCTGAACCTGCGGGAGGATCTTCTCCACCTGCTCGTTCGCCTGCACCGCCACCACCAGCGACAGCGGATGGGACGTCATGTCCTCGGTCACCCTCTGCAGCTTGCCGTTGTCGAACAGCCGGAAGTCGGAAGGCTGCAGCCCGTCGACGATATTCCCGAGGCGGTCCGTCACCGTCGCCGGCGCCATGACGATACGAACGGTAACGTTGCCGATAGGAGCGTCCTGATCGCTCGTGGGAGTAGCTTGGGGCGTAGGTGCACCCAGCGTGGGCGTAGCTTGCAGCGTGGGCGGAGTCAGTGTGGGCGTCGCCTGCCGTGTAGGCGTCGCTTGTTGCGCCCCCAACAAGCTTGCCGTCAGGATGACGAATAATCCCCGCATACCTGTAAAGATGCTTCTCTCAGCTCGATGGTTTCGCATGATGTTCCGTCCGGCCATGCAATAGATCCACGGCATGGGGGATCAGTTTGCCCACTGCATCCAATGACTCTAGCGCACCTTTGGGCGACCCTGGTAGGGTCAGGATCAGCACCGCCCCGCGCGTATACGCCCCGCTGCGGGAAAGCGCCGCCATCGGTGTGTGTTTCAACCCTTCCGCGCGCATCCGTTCGCCCAATCCGGGCACTTCGCGATCCGCGACGCCCCGCGCGGCCTCGGGAGTCACATCGCGAGGCCCCAGGCCCGTTCCACCAGTAGTCACAATCACATCAATCGCTCCCGAGGATGCCAGCGCGACTAACAATGAAGCAATTGCATGGCCATCGTCGGAAACTACGCGTCGATCGGCGACACTCCAGCCCAGCTCAGTCGCCCGCCGAACCAATTCCGCCCCCGACTTGTCCTCGCGGGTCCCTGCCGCGACCCCGTCGCTGATCGTAACAACAGCGACCCGGATCATTTCCTTTTGTAGTCTCCGGTCATTCTTTGGTACACTCCGCTTTTGCCGCCGGTT
The DNA here is from genome assembly GCA_035934795.1 of Bryobacteraceae bacterium. Lineage (GTDB taxonomy): Bacteria > Acidobacteriota > Terriglobia > Bryobacterales > Bryobacteraceae > Palsa-187. Next base: position 22,369 of record DASYXM010000090.1, read on the forward strand.
TTCGAGACCAGGTGTACGTCTTGGATCTCGATGCCCTTATCGAGCGCCTTGGTCATATCGTAAACCGTAAGCGCCGCCACCGACGCCGCCGTCAGCGCCTCCATTTCAACCCCGGTTGGCCCTGTGACAGACACTGTCGCCGTGATCCGCACGCCGCCCGGTTCCACTCCGCACGTCACGTCCACATGGGAAAGCATCAGCGGATGGCACATGGGGATCAGCTCCGAAGTCCTCTTGGCCGCCGAAATTCCCGCAAACCGCGCAACTTCTAACGGATCTCCCTTGGGATTCGCCGGGAGCTTCTTCAGCACCGACGGCTTGATCCGCACGAAAGCGTGCGCCACCGCGGTCCGCTGCGTGTCGGCTTTGGCGGAAACGTCCACCATCCGGGCGCGCCCTTTCTTGTCGTAGTGCGAAAGCTTCTTCATTTCAACAACACTCGGATATCCTCCCCGGCGGCCCACGATTCGCGATCGGGTTCGGCCACCAGAAACGCGTTGGCGCGGGCCAGCGCCGCCACATCGCCCGATCCTTTCCATGGCTCCGGCTCAACAGTCGAGCCGTCGGCACTGAGCCGCGCGGGCAGAAATCGCGTCAGCCCCGGCTTATGCCGGAACTCGCGCGTCAGCTTCGCGCGCAGCAGCCGCAGCGGAGGATGCATCACTCCTTGCATTCTTTCGATGGCCGCCCGCGCGAAGAGCTCGAACGTCACCATGGTGGACGCCGGATTGCCAGGCAATCCGAAAACAAATTTCGTTACGCTCTCGCGGCATACCCGCCCGAACACCACCGGCTTCCCGGGTTGGATCAGCACGCTGTCGAAGAAAAATTCCGCGCCCGCGTCCGCCAGCACGCGCTCGACGATGTCGTACTTGCCGGCTGAAACGCCTCCCGAAAGCAGCAACAGATCGGCGTCCAGCCCGCGCGATACCAGCGCGCTTGTCGATTCGTAGTTATCCCGCGCGATCGGGAGAACTTCCGGCACTCCGCCCGCGCGGCGCACCTGCGCGGCCAGCGCCGCCGCATTCGAATTGCGGATCTGCGCGGGCCCAAGGTGTTGCTCGCCCGCTTCCACGATTTCGTCGCCGGTCGGCAGAATCGCCACCCTCGGCCGCCGAAATACACGGACGCGAGCGCACCCCACCATCGCCAGCAGCGCGATCTCGGCGTATCCCAGTGGCGTTTCCGCTTGCAGGACCACCACGCCGGCGCGCGCTTCCTCGCCCGTCGGCGTGATATTGTCGCCCCCCTTTGCGAAGCGGCCGACCTTCACAGCGCTTCCCTCGCGGGTTGTGTGTTCGATCATGACCACTGCGTCGGCGCCGTCGGGAACCGGCGCGCCCGTCATGATCTCCAGCGCCTCGCCCTGCCCGACCGATCCTGGAAACGATTGCCCCGCGCGAACTTCGCCGATCACGCGCAGCTCGCCCGGCACATCCGCCGCGCGAATGGCGAACCCGTCGCGGGCGGAGCGCGGAAACGGCGGATAATCGCGATCGGCCCGGATCTCTTCGGCGAGCACGCGATGGTCGGCCTCGGCCAGCGCCACGCTTTCGATTCCTGCCTCGTTGAGTGCCGGCGCCGGCACTTCGCGCAGCACGCATGCCCGGGCCTGTTCGAACGTCAGCGTCACGACATCACTGTACTAAGGATCGGCCCCCCGGTTCCAACTGCCGCTTTCTCACGCGCACGCCTGCATCCGCGCCCTCGGGCAGCGCGAGCACCAGCGTTCCGCCGTTGTCCGTCTCGGCTTCCGCCAGTTCCTCGTCGTCGATCTCGACGTCATACGCCGCCTGCCGGGCGAGGCCAAGCACGAACGTCTGCCCGGCGACAACGTGAAACTTCGCGGCATCGGAGTTTGCCACGCTCAGGATCGACGCGTCGCCGACCCTCACCGCATCGAGCATCGCGCCCGAACGTAGCACCACGATTCTTCCATCGCGGAACAATTGCAGGTGGCCATCGAAATACCCGACCCAGGCGGCGTCCTCATCCCAGCTCGCGCGCGCGAATAAGTGCCCGTTCACCGGATTGTGATACACCAGCGGAGACTGCGCATAGCTCAGCCCCGGCTGATACGGATTCGCCCACAGAAACTCATAAGGGGCGCCTAGCGCTCCGCGCATTGTAAAGCGGTCCTGCATCAGCCAGCCTTGCAGATACTGATTGCCCCCATCGTTCGAATCGAAAGCCACCATGGCGAGCTCGGCCGCCCGTGAAAGCGCCGCTTCGGTCGCGTCCGGATCTCCGTCGCGGATGAACACCGGCACGCGATAGTCGTTTTCGGGCGCCCGAAACGAAGCCGGATAATGGCTCGCCAGGTGATCCATGGGCAGCTCCCGAAAATACGCGCGAGCGTTTTCGCGCAGATCGCTCTTCAGGTTGTCGCGGATTGCGTGCAGCATCTCGAACAGCGCGTAGACGTCTGTGCGCGGGATCGCCGGATCGCCTGCCTCGGCGCGTTTGGCGACGTCGCGCCACTCTTCGATCATTGGCTTCAGCAGTGCTTCTCCATGATCCTGAAACCGGTCGGCGATGGCGATCGCCGCCAGCACCCGGGTACTCATCCGCGCGATTTCGCCCCCGGGGTTCGAGCCGCGGCCCGGAGGGGGTTCTGCCAGCGCCCGCTCGATCTTGGCGCCCAGCCGGTCCGCCTGCGCCGGGGTCATGACGGGACCGCACCAGTCGAACACGAGGGCAAGCTGGCGCAGGTCCTCGGAGGCGTCGGTCAGCGCCCATTCCACGGCGCGGCGTCCGACGCCCGCATCCCTCGAAATCCGGTAGTACAGCGCCCCAGCGAAACCCGGCTCAGGCATCTTGGCTCCGCCGGTGATGAGCAGGTCGAACTGCTCCCACCGGGGCGACTTGCGATCCCTTTCCCGCTGTAGCAATCGGAGGCGGGCGGGAGTCAGGAACAGCCTGGGTGCGTCCGTGTAGACACGGAGATCGCCGTCGGGGCCGCTTTGGGCCGCATTGGTGGCGACGGGAACCGCCAAGGCCAAGGCCAGCAACGAGATGCGCACCTGGCCCCATTGTGTCACAGCGACACACCCGGCGCGTCCACGGCGGCCAGAATGGTCTTCCCCGATTTCCACAAGTCTTTGTAAGAAAAGGGGATGCCCACTGGCCAGCCCCGTGCTATCATACGAAACGAATTGAGGAAGTACCTTTAAAACCTGCCCTCTGTTGGAACGGGCATGAACGAGCGAAGCGGGTTGGCTAGTTCTTAGCGTGCTTGCGGGAGTCGGTCAAAAGTTTTTCCACCGCTCCTTCAATCGTTTGTGCAAGTTGCAACAGAGGGGTTTTTTGTTTGGAACATCCTTTCTCCCCGCTGTAAAAACAGCTTTGCCATCTATCGACCTCGTACTAGAACTTTTTTGCTAAGACCACCGGGCATGGCCTATTGGTCCTAGGTGCGGTTGCTGAGGCATAGTGGACGCTCCATGAGCGACGTCTACCTGGTGCTCCGCTACACCCGACGTTGGATCCAATACGGCATCTTCGCGCATACGGCCATCTGTACCGTGGTCGCGGCGATCGAGGGCGTGCTGGGACGCTAATAACGCGAATCCACCCTGACCAAGCTCCGCCCCGCCAGGTCCCACTCCCGCCAGGTCCCACTTAGGCTTTCACCGTCCTGTTTTGCGATTCTGCGAAAATTAGGATTCCCGACTCACGTCGCCCGGAACATAGGAGACAAACATGGAGATGCTCTTTCTGATTGCGGAAATCACGCTGGCCGTGGTTGTGCTGTACCTGATCCTTTCCAGCTTTTTCACCGTCAACACGGCGCAGGCCGCCGTGATCACCCGGTTTGGAAAATTCCTTCGCGTGGCCGAGGCCGGGCTGAACTGGAAAAAGCCGTTCTTCGATATGGTGGCGGGCACCGTCAGCCTCCGGGTCAATCAAATCACTCTGACCGTGGAGACGAAAACCAAGGACAACGTGTTCGTCACCATTCCCATCTCCATTCAGAACCGTGTGCGCCCCGAGAAAGTTTATGACGCCTTCTATAAGCTGACGAACCCGACCACCCAGATCGAATCCTACGTCGAGCAGGTGATCCTGGGCCACGTGCCGGGTATGACGCTCGATGAAGTGTTCGCGAGCCAGTCCAGTATTGCCGCGGCCGTCAAGAAGGAGCTCGATGTCGACATGGCCGGATTCGGGTACGAGATCGTCAACGTCCTGGTGACCGACATCGTTCCGGACGCTAAGGTGAAGTCGGCGATGAACGACATCAACGCCGCGCAGCGCGAGCAGGTCGCCGCCAACGCCAGGGGCGAAGCCGAGAAGATCCTGGTGGTGAAGAAGGCCGAAGCCGAGGCCGAGAGCAAGGCACTGCAGGGGCAGGGAATCGCGAACCAGCGAAAGGCCATTATCGAAGGCCTGCAGGTCTCGATCGAACAATTCCAAAAAGTCGTCGAGGGAGCTTCCGCCAAGGAGGTAATGCAGCTGGTGATGGTCACCCAGTACTTCGACACGCTGAAATCGATCGGCGAAAGCAGCCGGACCAATACGCTGTTCCTGTCTCATTCGCCCACGGCCGTGCAGGAAGTCAGCGATCAGATTCTGCAATCCATGCTGGGCGCCGCCAGGGCAACCGAGCCGGCTCCGCCCGCGCCGCCAGCGGCCGGCCCGCGGTAACCTGCGGCAAACCCGGCCTCGCGACTTAGTGAATTGTCCGCGTCTTGCGGTTCATGTAATCCATCAGCAGGTACTGGCCCAGCGTGTACGGCGTGGTGAAGTAAGCCTTGCCCCGGCACAGTTCGGTGACCTTCTGGATGAAGTTGATCAGCCCGTAATCGCTCGCGAGCATAAATGTGTTGATCAGGATGCCCTGGCGCTTGCAACGGCTCACCTCTTCGAGCGTGCGGCTGATCACCAGCGGATCGAGCCCGAAAGCGTTCTTATAAATCCGCCCGTCGTCGAGCGTCAGCGCGCTGGGTTTGCCGTCGGTGATCATCACGATCTGCTTCAGGTCCTTCTTCTCTTGCGCCAGCAGCCGCTGCGCCAGAAGCAAGCCGTCGCGCGTGTTCGTATAGTAAGGACCCACCTGGACGCGCGCTAATTCTTCGATGCGCAATTCCTCGGCGGTGTCGTGGAACAGCACGCAGCGCAGCGAATCGCCGGGATATTGCGTGCGGATCAGGTGCGCCAGCGCGAGCGCGACTTTCTTGGCCGGAGTGAAGCGGTCCTCGCCGTACAGGATCATGCTGTGGCTGCAATCCAGCATCAGCACCGTCGCGCAGGAGCTTTGATACTCGCTCTGGTGCACATGCAGATCGCGATACTCGAGGTTTATGGGCAGCTTCAAGCCCTCGCGCTGCAGCGCCGAAAACAGCGTGTGCGCGATGTCCAGGTTCATGACGTCGCCGAATTCATAGGGCTTCGCCGCGCCGCTTGTCTCGACGCCCGTCGCCAAGTCGCGCGTGTCGTGGGCGCCGAAACTGGAATGCCCCAGCGACCCCAGCAGATCCTTGAGCGTCTTGAACCCCAGAAAGTCGATGCTCTTGTCGGTGATCTTGACCTCGACCTTGCCGTCGCGGCCCTCGCCCTGCCCTCCGCCTTCCTGCGGTTCCGTGGTGATGTAGCCTTCGTCGATCAGCTTCTGCACCAGTTGGTTCAGGAGCTGCTCCATTTGCTCCGGCGACATCTTCTCGAGCGCCTGGCGGATTTGCTCGGCGCGCTCCGGGTCGAACATCTCGCCGCGCTCCAGCGCTTCCTCGAGCGCGCGCTTCAATCCTTCGAGCGAATGCTGGTTCCATTCGCTGAACTGCATGTAGGGATTATCGAAGCCGCTTTCGAGAAAGAAATCGGCCAGCGCCTTGAGCAGATCCTCGGCGCTGAGGTCCAGATCCTCGCCGGTATAGCGCGAATAGCGGATGGATTTCATCGCGAAAAGCCGTTCATTTACTGGTATTGGCGCCGGGCCTTGGTGCGCGCCTCGTCGGGCGGCTCGCGACGGCGTTCGCCGGCGGCATAGCCGGTCTCTTCGTTACGGCTGATGCGCTTGTGCGCGTACAGCCCTTCGAGAATAAACTCGGCGGCGGCCGCGCGCACGGCGTCCGGTTCGCTCGCGCCGAGGCCGAGCAGCTTGGTTTTTTCCATCAGCCCCTGGATGCCGCTCAGTTCCTTCACCATCTGCTTGGACGGCATGGTTTCATCGAGCTTCAGCGTGCCGCCCAGCTCGAACCACTGGACCACGGTGGTCAAATTCTCGCCCTCGAAATACGATGTGAACACTTTACCGACGGCCATGCGGATGATTTCGCGCGCCACCACGTCGCCGCCCTTCAGCTCGCCTTCGTACTCCAGCTCGAGCTTTCCGGTGATGGAGGGCAGCGCCGCGTAAACGTCCATGATGCGCGGCACAGCGACCGGTTCCCCTGCGATCAGCGCGCGGCGCTCCGCGTTCGACGCGACGTTTTCCAGCACCGATATCGGCAAACGCTGGCTGACGCCGCTGCGCTTATCGACGCGCTTGTCTTCGCGAGCCGAAAACGCGATCTGCTCGATTACTTCGCGGATGTAGCGCGGGATGCGCAGCTCGGAGGGCGAGCGGCGCTCCGTCCACGCCTCCTGCTCCGTAATCTCGATGCCGTGATCGAGCGTCGCGGGATAATGCGTGCGGATCTCGCTGCCGATGCGATCCTTCAGCGGCGTGATGATCTTGCCGCGCGCCGTGTAATCCTCGGGATTGGCGGTGAACACCAGCATCAGGTCGAGCGGCAGGCGCACCGGGTAGCCCTTAATCTGCACGTCGCCTTCCTGCATGATGTTGAACAAGCCCACCTGGATCTTGCCGGCCAGATCGGGCAGTTCGTTGATGGCGAAGATTCCGCGATTCGCGCGAGGCAGCAGGCCGTAATGCACCGTCAGCTCGCTCGAAAGCGTCTCGCCGGTGCGCGCGGCCTTGATGGGATCGATATCGCCGATCATGTCGGCGATGGTGACATCCGGGGTCGCGAGCTTCTCGACGTAGCGCTCCTCACGTTCGAGCCAGGCGATCGGCGTCTTGTCGCCTTCCTCCTGGACGCGGTGGCGGCAGTGCTTGCAAATGGGCGCCCGCGGATCGTCATGGATCTCGCAGCCTTCGATGTAGGGAACGTATTCGTCGAGCAGCGTCGCGAGCATGCGGATCAGCCGCGTCTTGGCCTGCCCGCGCAGCCCCAGCAGAATAAAGTTGTGCTTGGAAAGAATCGCGTTCACCACTTGCGGCGCGACGCTATCGTCGAAGCCGACGATGCCGGGAAACAGCGCCTGTTTCTTTTCCAGCTTGCAGATCAGGTTCTCGCGCAGCTCATCCTTGACGCTGCGCATCGCCTGGTATTTCGGGGACACTCGCAACCCGCCGAGAGTCTTGGGAAGGCCGGATAGGGAAGTCATGAAGCCGTACGTCCTACCCGGATTGTAGCAGCCTCAGCCCGCCACGAGATCAGCGTGCTGTGTCGAGACTCTTCTCGACATCTGTTCCGGGATTGAAGACAAACGCCCAGGCGTCGGCATGAGTGCCGACGCGGCACGCTGAGAGTGCGCGCCACAAACGCCGGGATCTGTGGGCCTCGCGACGATCTACTTCGTGACGATGGCCGGCGCGACCACGGGCCTTTCCGCCGCCGCCGGCTTCGCAAACTTGGCCGGATCGATCGCGACGTTCGGCTGGATGGAATCCATCGCGTACATGGACTGCCCGTCCGTCCAGGTCAAGCGCCACTGGAAGGGCATCTTGACGCCCGCGACGTCGCGGTAGTCGGAATAGTCGATCTCGATCGGAACGGGGCCGACGATGGTCTTGCTGTAGCGCACCACGCGCGTGAGCAGCCCGGTCTGTTTGTCGAAGAAGAACTTAACGCGGGTTCCATTGAGCGCCGCCTGCACTACATCGACGGGTTTGTCGTCGATGGTGGTGGTCGGGAAGCCCGTGCGCCAGCCCGTGAGCGCCTGCTTCAATCCGCCGGGAAACGCCAGCGCCGAATCGATCTTCACACCGTCCAGATCCCCGCCGGGAACCAGCTGCAACACGGAGACCGGCTTATCCGGCCCCATGATCCAGGCGTTGCGGCCATCGTAGGCGGTTATACTCTCGCCGTTCTGCGTGTGCGCGATCACCGAGCGCTCGCCGGTGCTCTTGGCATAAACGTCGACGGGAACCTTGCCGTGGTAGCTGTCGAATCCTTCGTAGGAGCCCTTGCCGACCCAACTGGTCAGCGCCGCGACGCGCTGGGCGCCACCGATGGCCTGGATATAACGATCGAGAATCGCGTCCGCAGTTGGTCCGTTGATCGTCCGGGGGCTGATTTCCACTTCGTTGGGATCGTCGGGCGGAGGCTCGCTGTATTGCTCCATCAGGCTGGGGACGACCTTCGGCGTGGGGCTCCCGCGGTGGCAGGTATAGCAGGTGACCGCCTCGCGTCCACCGAAAAGCGTCTTGTTGATGGTGTTCACGTTTTGCACCATCCGGCGCGCGGTGCGTTTTACAGGCGTATCGTCGGCGTACTTCGCCCAATTGCCCAGCACCTCGTTGCCGTGGCAGTTGGTGCAGTTGTAGCCCAGAGCCGCGGAGAAGAATCCCATGGTCTCCATGAACTGGTTGACCGGGATGCCCTTCAGCACCTGAATATTCTTGAATACGTCCTCGGCCATCAAGGGCTTCTGCGCGGGCGGGGGAGTTTGGGCGGCCGCCAAGCCTGGCAACGCGCATATGAGTAGGGCTTTTAGACCTGGTCTGAATCCAAAATTCATGTGGTTATCAATCTTCTTTTCTGAAACGGGTTTTTGGAGGCAGCCTACGAAATGAAATGCGACTGAAGGTTCTGCTTCCGATCACCCACCCCCACATGTCATCCCGAGCGCAGTCGAGGGATCTGCTTCTAAAGCACTGGCAACACTCGAGCGAAAAGCAGATTCGACTACGCTCGGATGACTGAGCGGGAAACTTGAACTCAGGCGCGCTTCACTACCGCTGCAAATGATGGTCCAGGTTCAGGAGCCGGTGCCCGTCGTCTTCGCGGCATTGAGGAGATTCCTCAATCGGGTCGTTGTTCGGCGGAACCACGCGCGCGAAGTTAGTCCACGGCTTGGTGAGCATCACGGGATCCTCAACGGTCGCCTGATAAACCAGGTTGCCTTCCGGCGAAAGCCACAGGCGCTCGATCACGTGCATCTTGTCGGAGTGCAGATAGCCGTTCTCACCAAACCAGGTGTCGTCGACGAAGTTCGTCGTGTCGACCACGAAGGTGTCCTTGTCCCAACGTCCGATCGAATCGCCGTAGGCGGAGGGATTCGCATCGGCGCGATGCGGGCGCCCGTCGGTGGGAATGATGCGGAAGGTGTCGCCCGAGATGTCCTCATACAGGAAAATGGTTTCCTTAGGCAACTGGACGATCTTGCGCGGCGAGCCGATGCGCGGCGTGCCCGGCTTCTCGCAGTAGAAAACGGGGTCCACTTTGCTCTCGTTCGCTGAAAGATTCTTCACTTTCTCCTGATATTCGGGCTTGTAGGAGGGAGCGGGGTCCCAAGCCAGTGCGCCCGGCACTTCGTTGCTCGCGTGGTGGCGCGCGCTTTGATCGTAGTGGGTACGGGTGACCTTGCCGTTTACGACCTTCTGAAGGTCGCCATGGGGCAGATCGATGCCGAAGGTCCAGTTGCCGCTCAGGTCGGGATGCCCATCGGCGGTTCGGCGCATCTTCACGGACGTCGCGGAGCTCGCCTTGGCGGTGTCGGTGGTTTTCTGCTGCGAATAAGCGAACGCGGCCGGCAAGATCAGGGCCGTCGCAAGCGCCAGCGCGCGTGTCATGGGGCGATGTTTCACGGGCGGATCTCCTCTTTCTGGCCTTCCTCTAGCGAGATCTCATTCCCGTTGGGAAACGTGATCTTCTGCAGGTATCCATATTTCGAGCCGTCGATAGCCTTGACGATCAAGACCTTGACGTCCTGGCCGATGGCGGCCGCGAAATCAGCCCGATTCACGCCGACCTTGGTGAACCACCGCGGCGGGTTGCTTTCGAACTTCCAGCTCACGACGGCGCCGTCGTCGCCCTTGGCGTCCATGTACAGCACGATGTGAGGATTAACCCAGTCCACCTTGGTGACCGAACCCGTGAGCGTGACCTTGTTCTTCATGTCGAAGATCGCCGACGGGGAGTGGTGCGCGAACAGCGCTGTGCCGCATAGAAGCGCGGCAGAGCAGGCTAAAACAGCAAGAGCTCGATGTTTCAAGCAGACCTCCTAACCGTGAGCATTCTACCATAGAACAAGACGGCATCGCCTGCCGCAACAGGCCGCCGGAATCCTCATCAGGCCATGAATATTACCCTGCTCGACGACTATCAGGACGTGATCCGGACGCTGCCGTGCTATCGGAAGATCGCGCGTCACAACGTCACGATTTGGCGCGATCATTCCAAGGATACCGATGGGCTCGCCGAACGCTTGCGCGATACCGAGGCGCTGGCGTTGTTGCGCGAGCGCACGCCGATCCGCGCGGCTCTGATCGACCGGCTCGAAAAGCTTCGCATCATCAGCCAGGTGAGCGCGTATCCGCACATCGACGTGGACGCGTGCACGCGGCGCGGCGTGCTGGTATGCTCGGACACCTCGTCGCACGTTTCCTACGCGACGGCCGAGCTGACGTGGGGCCTGGTGATCGCAGCATTTCGAAGGATTCCACAAGAGGTCGCGTCCCTCAAGGCCGGCGGCTGGCAGACGCAGCCCGTCGGGCTGGGAGTGTATGGGAAAACTCTTGGTATTTACGGATATGGCCGGCTGGGGAAACTGGTCGCGAGCTACGGTCGGACGTTCGGAATGCACGTGCTGGTGTGGGGACGCGAATCGACGCTAACCAAAGCTCGCGCCGACGGCTACGCCACGGCATCGAACCAAAGGGAGCTGTTCTCGCAGTGTGACGTCGTGTCGCTGCACGTCCGGCTGGTGAACGAAACGCGCGGCATGGTGACAGCGGCGGATTTGGCGTGCATGAAGGCCGACGCGCTTTTTGTGAATACCAGCCGGGCGGGATTGATCGAGCCGGGTGCGCTCGAAGCCGCGCTGCGGGCCGGCCGCCCCGGGATGGCGGCCGTGGACGTCTACGAAGACGAGCCAGTGGTCGGAGGGCAGCATCCCCTGCTCAAGATGGAGAACGTCGTGTGCACGCCGCATCTGGGCTACGTCGCGCGGGAAGATCTGGAGCGGATGTTCGGCAAGATCTTCGATCAGATCCTGGCCTACGAACGCGGCGAGCCGATCAATGTCGTGAATCCTGCCGCGATGTCGTGAATCCGGCGGCGATCCGGAAGGCGTAAGCGTTTTATTCTTCCGTTACGACGACGCCCGTCACTTGACGAGAAAAAGGGGACAGACTACTCTGTCCCATCCGGTAAATCTCAGGGGTCAGATGCAAGTATGAGAGTGGACAGAGCGGTCTGTCCCCTTTTCGCAAGTGCTATTCTTCGGCGATCGCGACGCCTGTCACTTTGTCGCCTTGCTTGGTGGCGTTGACCACGTCCTGGCCCTTCAGCACTCTTCCGAACACGGTGTGCTTGCCATCAAGCCATTCCGTGGCGATGTGGGTGATGAAGAACTGGCTGCCGTTGGTGCCCGGTCCTGCGTTGGCCATGGAAAGCGTGCCCACCTGGTGGCGGTGCGGATTGCCCTTGAACTCGTCCTCGAACCGGTAGCCCGGTCCGCCGCGGCCAGTACCAGTCGGATCGCCGCCCTGAATCATAAAATCGGCGATGACGCGGTGAAAAGTGGTGCCGTCGTAGAAGTTATCGCGGGCAAGGAAAACGAAATTGTTGACGGTTTTGGGAGCTTCCTTGGCGAACAGCTCGCAGACGATTTCGCCGCGCGAGGTGCTGATGGTCGCGGTGTATTTTTTGTTCGGATCGATCGCCATCGCGGGCGGGGTGTTGTATTGTTTGGCCATTCGATTCCCAGTTTAACGCGAGAGCGCGCCGGCGCCTTCAGCGCACCGCGCCAACATGGGTTGCGATGAACCAGTAATTCCCGCAGGGATCGAGGACGCTCGCCGCGCGATCGCCGTAAGGGGTATCGTGCGGTTGCTGGGTTGAGATCGCCCCTGCGGTTAAAGCCCGGCGATACGTCGCGTCGGCATCCGGGATGTAAAGGTGAACCGCCGCGGGCATCGGCTTCCATTTTTCGGGATCGCCCTGCCCGAGCTCCAGAACGCTGTCGCCGATCTGCAACTCGGCGTGCTGAACCGTGCCGTCCTCTCGCGGGACGCGCAGAACTTCATGGGCGCCGAAGGCGGCCTTTAGAAAATCAATCAGCCGCGCGGCGTCGTTGACGATCAGGTACGGCGTGAGGGACCGGAATCCGGGCCTGAAGTAATTTTTCGCCGGAGTATGGGAGGCCACCAGGAACATGTAGGTGTTTTCCATCCGGTAGCCGCCGTCGGGACGGCGAAAGCGCGCCAGGACTTCGGTGACCGCCTCCGCCACTTTCGCTTCGCCCGAGGTCGCGATGGCTCGAACGGCGGGACCGGCCGAAAGCACGCCGCGCAAGGCGGTAGCGAGGTCGGGATACGTTCGCGGCGCCGCGACCTCGTGGAAGCTCGCGGGCTGCAGCCCCGCTTCGCGCACCACTTCTTCCAGGGCTTGACGGCTGGAGAGCTCAATGGGGGCGGGCGCGCCCGGCAGCGCGGGCGGAAGCAGGGGACGCAGCGCGTCGTCCAAAAGGGTACCCGCTTCGCTATCTTGCGAGCGGCTCCAACTGGCGATTACCACGGAGCCCCGCGTCTTGACCACGCGGCAAGCTTCGGCCAGCGCGCGCACCGGATTGGCCGCGTATTGAAAGGAGCGCACGCCAGTCACCAGATCGAAGGAATGATCGGCGAACGGCAGCGATTCCATATCGCCGACGCGGAAATCCCCGCCCGGAACGCGGGAGCGCGCAATAGCGATCATGGGCTCGGCTGCGTCGAAACCGGATACCGAGGCGCCGCGCGCGGACGCGAGCTGGCACATCAGTCCCGCGCCACACCCCACGTCCAGCATCGCGGTGCCGGGACCCACGCCGGTCGCCTCCAGAATCGCTTCGAACAGGGGGCGCGCCGTGAGCTCCTGGACCTCCGCCCAATCCTTCGCACGAGCGCTCCAGAGAGGGGCTTGCACGTCGGCGGAGCCGGGCGGCTTGCTCGAAGATGATCCCATGGGCATCGATTATAACTTTTTGCCGAATCCCGCTCCCACTCGAAAGCATCCGATGGGACGTATTACCGGACCAAAGGGAAAATGCTGATCGGAGCGGCGATTACGGGGTTCCTGGTGGCGGCGTTGCTGCTCGAGACGATCGCCTCCAGGCCGCGGAAATAGGGGCCCGCGCTTCGTCGCCGCTCTCTCGCGCGCCCCCGCGCCGGCGGTTTTCGAAATCGCGGGCGGTGCGGGCCGTTGCTGGTACGATAGAATTTTCCTTTTCATGCTCAGATTTGAAACAGCGGGGGAGTCGCACGGGGAGTGCCTCGTCGCGACGCTGACCGGATTGCCGGCCGGCGTTCCCGTATCGATTGCCGCGATCGACCGCGAGCTGTGGCGCCGCCAGCAGGGCTACGGGCGCGGCGGGCGGATGAAGATCGAAACCGATAAGGCCCACATTGTCAGCGGCGTGCGGCATTCGATGACGATCGGCTCGCCAATTGCCGTTCTCCTCGAAAACAAGGACTGGAAAAACTGGACCGAGGCGCTGCCGGTGGAAGACATCGACGGTGGCGAAGATAAGAAGAAACCCGTTACGCGCCCGCGGCCGGGCCATGCCGATCTGGCCGGCTGCGTCAAGTACGATTTTCACGACGCGCGCTATGTTCTGGAGCGCGCGAGTGCACGCGAGACCACGTCGCGGGTCGCTGTGGGCGCCCTGGCGAAAGCCTACCTGGCGGAGTTCGGCGTCCACGTTCTGAGCCACGTGATCGCGGTTGGCGACGCGCGCCTGGACCGGCAGGCGTCCTGGGAGGAACTGGTCGAGCTGAGCAAGCGCGACGAAGTGCTTCTGAATTGCGTGGATCGCGAGGCCGAGCAGCGCATGAAGGCTGTCGTGGATCAGGCCTACAAGACCGGCGACACGGTCGGCGGAGTGTTCGAAGTGGTGGCGCGCGACGTGCCTCCGGGCTTGGGATCGCACATCGCCTGGGACACGCGCCTGGATGGGAAGTTGGCGCAGGCCATCGTTTCGATGCAGGCGGTGAAGGGCGTCGAGGTGGGATTCGCCGCCGAGGGCGCGGCCGCGTTCGGATCGAAAGTTCAGGACACCATCCATTACGACCGCGAACATCGCAAGTTCACGCGCGGCGCGAATCGCGCGGGCGGCCTCGAAGGCGGCATGACCAACGGGCAGGATGTTCTGGTGCGCGGAATGCTGAAGCCGATTTCGACGCTGCGCAGGCCTCTCGAAAGCGTCGATCTGATAACGCGCGAGGCGGTGCAGGCGGCCTACGAGCGCAGCGACGTGGCGGTGGTTCCCGCGGCCGGGGTGATCGGCGAGGCGATGGTAGCGCTGGTGCTGGCTGGAGCGATGATCGAAAAATTCGGCGGCGATTCGCTCGGCGAATCCAAGCGCAACTACCAAGGGTATCTCGACCAGGTGAGAAACTTCTGATGATCTACCCGATCGTCAAATATGGGCAGCCCGTACTGGAGCAGAAGTGCGCGGACATCGCCAATTTCGATTCGGAGGAGCTGCACAAGCTGATCGAAGATATGTTCGAATCCATGTACGCCGCCAAGGGCGTCGGTCTCGCCGCCCCGCAGATCGGCGTGAGCAAACGGCTCGCGGTGATTGATATCAGCAGCGGCGAGGACTCCGCGCAGAAACTCGTGCTGATCAACCCGGTGATCGTGAAGATGGAAGGCTCGCAGAAGAGCGAGGAGGGCTGCCTGAGCCTGCCCACGTTTCGCGAGCAGGTGAACCGGCCGCGCGTGGTTACCGTCAAAGCGCGGGACGCCCAGGGCGCCGAGTTCGAAATGACCGCCGAGGATCTGCTGGCGCGCGCGTTCCTGCACGAGACCGATCATCTCAACGGAAGGCTGTACATCAGCCACGTCAGCGCGCTGAAACGCGACCTGATCCGCCGCAAAGTGCGGAAGCTCCAAAAAGCCGGCGAGTGGGAGTGAGTTTAGGGGCCAGACGCCAAGAAAAATGGGGACAGTCTACTCTGTCCCGCAACGCAAGTGTGCCAGCTACTCCTCTGCGGCCGGCCGTGGACGGAGCTGACTGTCCCCATTTTTCAGGCGATAGAAAATGAGACTGATCTTCATGGGCACGCCTGCCTTCGCGGTTCCCACGCTGGAACGATTGGTGGAAAGCGGACACGAAGTTGCGGCCGTGCTCACGCAACCCGATCGTCCCAAGGGACGCGGCCAGCGCGACGCGATGCCTCCCGTGAAGGAAGCGGCTCTGGGACTGGGGCTCGCGGTACACCAGCCCGAAAGGGTAAAACGGCCAGAGATCATCGACCAAATACGATTGAGCGAGCCCGAAGCGATCGTAGTAGTCGGCTACGGCCAGATTATTCCCAAATCGATTCTTGAGATTCCGCCGAAGGGGATCCTCAACGTCCATGCGTCTCTGCTGCCGAAGTATCGCGGGGCGGCGCCCATCCAGTGGGCCGTCGCGCGCGGCGAAACGCGCACCGGCGTCACCACGATGCGGATCGACGAAGGGCTCGATACGGGCGACATGCTGCTGCAGTGGGAGACGGATATCGGACCGGAGGAAACGGCTCCCGAGCTCGGCGCAAGGCTCGCACGGGCCGGCGCAGATTTGCTGGTGCAGACTCTCGCGGAGCTGCCACGAATCAAGCCGCAGCGGCAGGACGATGCGCAGGCCACGTATGCGCCGATTCTCAAGAAAGAAGACGGACGCATCGACTGGCGCAGTCCGGCGCGCGAGATCCTGAATCGCATGCGCGGTTTCGATCCGTGGCCCGGCGCGTACACCAGCCTGCGCGGCCAGAGACTACAGATCTGGAAAGCCGCGATCGGCGAGCCAAAGCTCGGGCCCGGCGCACTGCGAGCCATCCACAAGAAACTTTATGCTGGTTGCGGTGACGGGGAATCCATCGAATTGCGGGAGGTTCAGTTGGAAGGCAAAAAGCGAATGACGGCGGCGGCGTTTTTAAACGGATTCACGCCGGCCGAGGACGAGGCGCTGGCATGAGCCTGCCGATGGGGTTCCGTTTTGCGGCGACCTACGCCGGAATCCGCAAACTGGCGAAGGACGGGCCGGCGAAGGACGATTTGGCGCTGATCGTATCGGACCGTCCCGCCGCCGCGGCTGCCGTGTTCACCAAGAATCTGGTCGTGGCCGCACCAGTAGAACTGGCGTGGCGGAATCTAAGAGCCTCGCGTGGCGTCGTCCGGGCGATTCTTGTGAATGCCGGTAACGCCAACTGCGCCACGCGGACCGGTGAGAAGGTCGCACTCAAGACGGTGCGGGCGACCGCCTTGGCATTGGAAGTGAAGCCGGAACAGGTTCTGCCGGCGTCCACTGGCGTGATCGGTGTCGAGATGGACGGAAGCAAGATTGTGGACGCACTGCCGAAGCTGGTCGCGTCGCTCAATGCGTGGAATTTCGACGCCGCCGCGGCGGCGATCATGACCACCGACCTGGTTCCCAAGACGGCGTACGCGGGCGTGAACGGCGCCCGGATGGCCGGAATGACCAAAGGCTCCGGCATGATCCAGCCCAACATGGCGACGACGTTGGGATTCGTGATCACCGACGCGGTGGTCCCACCGGTGGCCTTGCGCGCCGCGCTCAAGAAGGCGATTGATCGCAGCTATCACCGCATTTCTGTCGACGGCGATACGTCCACCAACGATATGGTCGCGGTGCTGGCCAACGGCGCTTGCGGCATCGAGCCGTCGGCCAAAGCGTTCGAGGCGGCGCTGACCAGCGTCCTGGAATCGCTGGCGATTCAAATCGCGCGCGACGGCGAAGGCGCGAAGAAACTGGTGACCATCGATGTCGAGGGCGCGCGGAACGAAATGGATGCCGCCCGCATCGCCCGGTCCATCGCCAACTCGCCGCTGGTGAAAACGGCCGTCGCGGGATCGGACGCGAACTGGGGACGCATCATCGCTGCGGCCGGATATTCCGGCGTCAAGTTCGATCCGCGCAAAGCAGACATCGATATGCAGGGCGTCGCGGTATGCCGAGCGGGGCTCGCGGCGGTCTTTCAGGAAAACGAATTGAAGAAGAAGCTGGACGGGGCGGAGTGCCATATCCGTTTTTCGCTTCGCGGCACGGGCCGCGGGCGCGCGCGTTTTTGGACCTGCGATTTCACCGAAGATTACATCCGCATCAACGCCAGTTACCGGACCTAATATGCGAGTACGTCCGCTCCTCGTTGCGGGATTGATCGCGTCCCTCGTCGCAGTTGCCGAGGTTCCGGCGGACGTGCTGAGGGTCTTCGCGGACGTGGCGGAAGCCCTCGCGAACGACGACGCCTCCGGGTTTCTCGATCAATTCGACAACAATATGCCCGGATACGCCGACCTGCGCGCGAACGTCGAAGGCCTGCTGAACGCAAACGAAGTGATCTCGACGGTCGAAGCCATCTCTGACCAGGGCGAAGACGGCAAGCGCTCCCTGGAACTCGACTGGCTGCTCGCTCTCAACGAGAAAAATGCCGTGGGCGGACGCAAGGAGACGCGGCGGGGCGTCCTGAAATGCAGCGTCGAACGCCGGGGAAAGCGCTGGAAAATCGTCGCACTGGAACCGATCGACTTCTTCCGGCCCTGACTCGTCGATTGGCTGCAACCTGCTACAGTGGCCCTTCCATGGGCATCGCGAGCGGCGACTCGATCAGGAAATCCATTCCCGACATCCGCGCGAGCGCGTCGCGGATGGATTGCTCCGTGGTCGGCGCCACCGTAATCACAAACGGCAGATCGTTGGGATTCGCTTGTGGAAGCTGCAAAACGGCGTCGAGCGAAATATTTTCGGCCGCCAGAGCGGCGGCGAGGGAGGCGATGATGCCAGGCCGGTCCTTCACGCGGAAGCGCAAATAATAGGCCGAATGATTCAGCGCGATCGGCAGCGGTTGGTATTCGCCCAGACGCGCGTGGGCGAACGGCGAAACGCGTTCCGGGCTGCCGGAACGGATCTCGCGCGCGACGCGCATCAAATCGCTGACCACGGCGACGCCCGTCGGCAAAGAGCCCGCGCCGCGGCCGTAGTAGAACGTATCGGCGCCATATTTGCCGCGTACCCACGCGGCGTTGTAAGCGCCGCGAACGCTCGCGAGAATCGTCGAGCGCGGCAGCAGCGAAGGACGCACCGAGAGCAGCAATCCGTTCGCGGTCTGGCGCGCGGCGCACACCAGGCGGATGGTGTGATCCAGCATGTGAGCGTATTCGAAATCGATGGGCGAAATCCGGCGGATGCCTTCCGTGTAGATATCGGAAGGCACGATGCGTTCGCCAAACGCCAGCGCCGCAAGGATCGCGAGCTTCGACCGTGCATCGAATCCGTCGACGTCGGCCGAAGGATCGGCTTCGGCGTACCCGGCGGCCTGCGCCTCCGCGAGCACCTGGGCGAAGTCCCCGCCGTGCTGCTCGATCTCGGTCAGGATGAAGTTGCAGGTGCCGTTCAGGATGCCGTACAGGGTGGTAATGCGATCGCCGGAGATACCCTCCCGCAGCACCGCGTGAATCGGAATGCCGCCGGCGACGCTCGCTTCCATGGCGAGATTGATGCGCGCGGCAATCGCCCGATCCCATAATTCGGCGCCGTGCAGCGCCATCAGCTCTTTATTCGCGGTGACCACGGATTTTCCGCGAGCCGCGGCGGCTTCGATAATTTCGCGGGCCACCGTTGTGCCGCCGATCAGCTCGGCGACGATGTGGATATCGGGATGCTCCACGACGTCGCGCCAGGTGGACGTTTTCAGGACTCCATCGAGTCCCGGGGGAACGTGCTTGGCGGCGATGTTGCGGCTGCACACGGCGGCGACGTGCAGGGGGAACCCCAGTTTGGCGCCGATTTGCGATGCATTTTCGGTGAGGATGGTCAGCGCGCCCGACCCGACGTTGCCGAGCCCGATGATTCCAATCTTGACTGGCTGCATATTCGCGATAGAGACGACTTGTATCATTGTAGGTGATGAAACACCTGTGGCTCCCGCTTTTCGTCGCATTTGCCGCACTGGCCCAGCGTCCCGGCATTCCGCAGGACGCGACAGTGCCGCCATCGCCGCCATCCAGCCCCGGCCTTCGCCGGCAGCAAAAGGACGCCATCTCCAAACAGGATTACCAGGACAACGCGCGGGACGCGGCCGAGCTGGTCAAGCTGTCGCAGGGACTGGAGGCGTCTCTGGAGCGCAACGGCAGCTTCGTCGTGGACGCCAACGACATCCGTACCGCCGACCAGATCGAGAAGCTTGCCAAGAACATACGCGGCCGCTTGAAGCGTTTCTAACCGCCGGTGTGTTAACCTGTAACGTTTACCCTCCTATGGCTGTGACACGCGAAAAATCCCAATTAATGAGCGCGTCGGAAATCGATCGCACGCTGGTGCGCCTGGCGCACGAAGTCCTGGAGCGCACGGGCGATCTCGATAAGCTGGTGTTCGTCGGTGTGCGGCGGCGCGGCGTTCCGCTGGCGCACAGGCTGGCCCAGAAAATCGAAAGCCTGGAAGGGCGCAAGATCCCCGTGGGTATTCTCGATATCAACCTGTATCGCGACGATCTGTCGACGGTGGCGAGCCAGCCGGTGGTGAACGCCACGGATATTCCGTTTTCCGTCACCGGCAAGAACGTGATTCTGACGGACGATGTGCTGTACACGGGGCGCACGGTTCGCGCCGCGCTCGACGCGCTGTTCGATCAGGGACGGCCGGCGCGGGTGCAATTGCTGGTGCTGATCGACCGCGGCTGGCGGGAGCTGCCCGTCGAGGCGAGCTACGTCGGCCGCAAGGTTCAGACGGCCGGCAACGAGATCGTCGAAGTGAAGTTCCGCGAAATCGACGAAAAGGAGAAAGTTTTGCTGGTGGAAAGAGTTGGCGATTAAAGGGCTTAGCGCAGCATGGCGGGACTTCTTGGCACGGAACACTTGACGCGCGAGGAGATCGAGGCGATCCTCGATCGCGCCCGCGATTTTCAGCCCGGACCCGGCCAGAGGTTCAAGCGATTCGACCTGCTGCGCGGCCGCACGGTCGTGAATCTTTTCTTCGAGGCCTCCACGCGCACGCGCACCAGCTTCGAAATCGCCGCGAAGCGGTTGGGCGCGGACGCGGTATCGATCACCGCGCAGGCCTCCAGCGTCTCCAAGGGCGAGTCGCTGGTGGACACGCTGAATACGCTCGCGGCGATGCGCCCGGACGCGATTATTATGCGCCACGCGGCCTCTGGCGCACCGCACTTTTTGCAGCGGCATCTGGGCATCCCGATCATCAACGCCGGCGACGGGACACATGAGCATCCCACGCAGGCGCTGCTCGACGCGCGCACCATTCTGGATCGCGGCAAGCAGCTGGAGGGTTTGCGCGTGGCGATCATCGGCGACATCGCGCACAGCCGCGTAGCGCGTTCCAACGTTTTTCTGCTGTCGAAATTTGGCGCTCACATCGTGCTGTGCGGGCCGGCTCCGCTGTTGCCGCGGGAGTTGGCGCGGCTTGCACCGGGCGTTTCGCTCACCGCCAACATGGACGAAGCGATTCGCGACGCCGACGTCATCATGATGCTGCGCGTCCAGTTGGAGCGCCAGCACGAAGCGGCTTTTCCGGCCGGCGAATACTATCAGTTTTACGGCCTGCGGCTGGAGCACCTGATGCTGGCGAAACCAGACGCGATCGTCATGCATCCCGGGCCGATCAATCGCGGGCGCGAAATCTCCTCCGAGGTCGCGGATTCCCAAAGGTCGGCGATTCTGAATCAGGTGGAGAACGGGATTTCGGTCCGCATGGCGGTGCTGGAGCGGGTGCTGGGCGCTGCGAATGATGCCGGCAAGGCGGATGGAGAGGTGCATGCCGGCGCTGGTCGTTAAGAACGGACGGGTGATCGATCCGGCGTCGAGTTACGACGCGATTGCGGACCTATGGATCGAGAACGGCGTCGTGAAAGGCGTCGGTCCGGGGATCGCGGCTAGCGGGGCGAGCGTCATCGATGCCACCGGAATGATCGTCGCACCGGGCTTCATCGACATGCACGTGCACCTGCGCGAGCCCGGATTCGAGCACGCCGAGACGATCGAATCGGGTTCCCGCGCGGCCGCGGCCGGCGGATTCACCGGCATCTGCCCCATGCCCAACACGTCGCCCGTGAACGACAGCGCCACCGTGACCAGTTACATCATCGAGAAAGCCAGGCGCCACGCGATCGTGAACGTCTTCCCCATCGGCGCGATCACCAGGGGCAGCGCCGGCGAGGAGCTGGCCGCCATCGGCTCCATGATGCAGGCTGGCGCCGTGGCCATTTCCGACGACGGCCGCCCGGTGATGAACGCGCGCGTGATGCGCCGCGCCATGGAGTGCGCGCGGAGCTTCGGCCTTCCGGTGATCGACCATTGCGAGGATCTGCATTTGAGCGCGGGCGGCGATATGCACGAGGGGCTCGAGTCGGTGCGGCTAGGCCTCCGCGGAATTCCCGGGTGTTCCGAGGAGGTGATGGTGGCGCGTGATATTTTGCTCGCCGAGCTCACCGGCGCGCGCTATCATGTGGCGCACATCTCGGCGCGGCATTCGGTGGAAATGGTCGCATACGCCAAGGCGCGCGGCCTGGCGGTCACCGCCGAAGCCACGCCGCATCATTTCACGCTGGCGGATGCCGACATGCGGCCCTACGATAGCAATTACAAGATGAAACCGCCGCTGCGGTGCAAATCGGACGTTGAGAAGGTCATCGAAGGTGTGGCGAGCGGCGCCATCGACGCCATTGCCACCGATCACGCGCCGCACGCCGGCGCTGAGAAGATGCAGGAATTCGAGCAATGTCCGTTCGGCATCCTGGGCCTGGAAACCGCCATCGGGTTGACGCTGGAGCGTCTGCTGCACAACGGGCGCATCACGCTCGTGCATTTCGTCCGGTTGTTCACGGCGAACCCGGCGAGGATCCTGGGTCTTGACCGCGCTGAGCGATGTCCGGCGCGCGGGACGCTGGCGCAGGGCGCCGCGGGCGACGTCACGATCTTCTCGACTGAACGCGAGTGGACCTACGACGTCAACAAGTCCTTCTCCAAGAGCCGCAACTCCCCCTTCGACGGGAAGAAATTCCGCGGCGGCCCGGTTGCCACGGTGGTCGGCGGCGAGATCGTCTGGCAGGCTTGAGGGCAGCAGTTGCCGCGCTCCCATAAATATGGGACCATGAAGCGTGAAGACTACGCTGGAGATTCCCGATCCCGTTTTTCGAAAAGCCAAAGCGAAGGCGGCGGAACGCGGAATCGCCTTGCGCGAATTTATCACGGAAGCCGTCGAGGAAAAGCTGGCGGGTGGCCCTGCCACGGCGGAAAAGCCCTGGATGAGGATGGCCGGAGGACTGCGGCACTTGCGCAAGGAAACGGCGCGTATTCAACGGCTGATCGATCAGGAGTTCGAGCAGATCGAGCCTGAAGACCGGCTGTAAACACGCCGTGATTCTGGATACGAACTCCCTCTCCGCATTTGCCGACGACGCGCCAGCCGCGGTCGCAGCGGTCGGGCGTGCGGAAGAAGTCTTTATCCCGGCGATCGTGCTCGGAGAATACACCTACGGAATTGCCCACTCGACGCGGCAGCGCGAATACGAGGCGTGGCTCGAGCAATTCCTGGCGGTCTGCGTCGTTCTTGACGTCACTCGGCGGACCACGGTGTGGTACTCCGATATTCGTTCCGAACTCCGCCGTATCGGCAAGCCGATTCCGGCTAACGACGTTTGGATCGCGGCACTGTGCCGGGAACACAACCTTCCCCTTCTCAGCCGCGACGGCCACTTTGATCGCGTGAAAGGTTTGAAGCGGCTAACCTGGTGAGTCCCGGCCCGCGGCCTTGCACTCCTCGCACGGGCAGATCTTGCGGAAGTGGTCGAACGAATAGATGCCGGTGGAGTGCCCGTCGTTCCATGCAATGCGAATCGCGTAGCTGCCCACCGGTTCCACCGACAGCATCTTTAGCGTGGGTTTGTACATGGGGAACAGCTCCTGGGGACCTGAATGGTGCGTCTTCTGCGGTTCGGTGCCGTGCGCGCCCGTGCAGGTGGCGCAGGGGCACTCGTCCCGCAGGTAACCGAGCGAATACTCGCTGTGATGGCCGTCTTTCCAGTCGATGCGGATGCCCTTCGACTTGGAAATCGCGATATGTTCGGGTTCGTGGACGATGGTAGTGGGCACGGAGGATGCTCTCAGGATGGATTGACGCGCTCGATATCGCGGACGCCGGGGATGCGGCGGCAGGAAGACACCACGCGTTCGAGTTGCTTTTTATCGCGAACCTCGACGGTGATATCGATCACCGCCCCGTCGGCCGCGCGCTCGTCGTCGGAGCGGGCTTCCAGGCTCCGGATGTTGGTCTGCTCGTTGAACAACACGCTGGTCAGTTGGTTCAGCAGACCGGGGCGGTCCTCGCTATGGACGATCAGCTTCACTGAGAACGTCTCGGAGACCGCGCGCGCCCATTCAACGTCGATCTTGCGCTCCACCTCATACATGAGACTCTGCACGTTGGAGCAGCCGAGCGCGTGGACGGCGACGCCTTTCCCGCGCGTTACGTAGCCGACGATGGCTTCGCCGCGAATCGGGTTGCAGCACTTGGCGCGATACACTAATAGGTCGTCGGCTCCGCGGACCTTCAGGACCAGATCCTGCTCGCGGGCGGCGCCTCCGCCTCCCGCGGACGCGGGCGGCGCGATTTCCGGGGTCTCCGGCGCCTCCGCCGGCACTTGGTCGGGAGCCAGCTTCTGCAGCACTTGGCGCGGCGAAAATTTGCCGTAGCCCAGCGCGGCGTGCAGGTCCTCGATCTTGCTGCACCCGTAATCGGAAGCTACTTCCTCGATGCGCGCCTTGGTGATCCGGCTCATCGCGACGCCCAGCCGCCGCGCCTCGCGTTCCAGGTACTTCTCGCCGATTTCGATGGCTTTCACCCGCTCGGTAGTGTTGATGACGTGCTTGATTTTGTTGCGCGCCCGCGAGGTCTTGACGAGCGCGAGCCAATCCTTGCTGGGAAGGTGGCCGGCCGTGGTCATGATCTCCACCACGTCGCCGTTGTGGAGCGCGTACTTGAGCTGGACGATGCGGCCGTTGACCTTGGCGCCGGTGCAGGTGTTGCCGACGTCGGAATGGATGGCGTAGGCGAAATCGATGGGCGTTGCGTCGCGCGGCAGAATGATGACGCGGCCTTTGGGCGTGAAAGCGTAAACTTCCTCGGGATACAAATCCACTTTCAGGGTGGACATGAACTCGGCCGGGTCGCGCATCTCGCGCTGCCACTCGACCAGCTGGCGGAGCCAGGCCACGCGCTGATCGTCCTCGCCGGGGCCGCGCCGGCCTTCCTTATATTTCCAGTGCGCCGCGATGCCTTCCTCGGCTACGCGATGCATTTCCTCGGTGCGGATCTGCACCTCGAAATGGCGTCCGCCGGGACCCATCACCGAGGTGTGCAGGGACTGATACAAATTGGGGCGGGGAATCGCGATGAAATCCTTGATGCGTCCGGGGATGGGATGCCACTCGTTGTGGATGACGCCGAGCGCGGCGTAGCAGTTCTTGACCGAATCCGTGACGATGCGCACCGCCAGGATGTCGTACACCTGCTCCATGCCGATTTTCTGCCGCTTCAGTTTCTGGAAAACCGAATACGGGCGCTTCAAGCGGCCCTCCACGCGAGCGGGAATGTTCTCGCGGGCCAGGTTCACTTCGACCGTGTGTTTCACGTCGTTGAGGAAGCTCTCGTTCGAGGCGCGCGCGGCGTCGAACTCGCGCACCAAATCGGCCGAAGCTTCCGGTTCCAGGTATTGAAAGGCCAGATCCTCGAGCTCGCCGCGGATTTTGCCCATGCCCAATCGATGCGCGATGGGGGCGTAAATTTCCATCGTCTCTTCCGCGATGCGCTCTTGCTTTTCGCGCGGCAGCGACCCCAGGGTGCGCATGTTATGCAGGCGATCGGCCAGCTTCACAAGGACGACGCGGATATCGTTGACCATCGCCAACAGCATCTTGCGAACGCTCTCGGCCTGGCGCTCCTCGCGCGAGGCGAGGTTTAGCTTGCTCAGCTTGGTGACGCCGTCGACGCAGCGGGCCACGTCGTCGCCGAAGGCGCGCTTGACGTCGGCGATGGTCGCCGGGGTGTCCTCCACCACGTCGTGCAGCAGGCCCGTGACCACGCAGGTCATGTCCATGTGCATGTCGGCGAGCTGGCGGGCGACCAGCAGCGGGTGGATCATGAACGGTTCGCCGGACGCCCGCTTTTGCGGCCCGTGGCGATCGCGCGCGAATTCGAAGGCCCGCCGCAGGGTCGCCAGATCGTCGCTGGGACGCTGTTCCGCGATCCGTGCGGCCAGCTCTTCGTACAGGGTTTCCACGCGGTCGTCGGCGAAGGGCTCCGGAAGGGTTCCCGCGGGGGAGGACGTCATGGCCTCGGTCGAATCGGGCATTCCTATCTTCAGTGTATCCGACGGCCGCAAGCGCACCGCGGGCGGCCCGGTAGATCGCGAAGAAAAAGGGACCGGATGAAAAGGGAAAAGCGCCTTCCCGAAGGAGGGCGCTTTTTCTAAAGCCGATCGATCTTCCGGACGGCTCTATTCCTGGACGATGCCGCCGGCGTCCTTCTTTTCGAGACGCTCGTTCTTGGCCTTCTTGGTATCGAGCGCTTTCTGCAGCCAGGTGTCGGCGACCTCGATCTGCTTCTTGTATTCGTCCTTGTCGTCGGCGAGATCGGCGCGCTCGCGGATCAGCAGGTTCATGTACGCCATGGCGTCGTCGCTTTCCTTGTCGATGTCCAGGGCCTTCTGCAGATTCTGCAAACCGTCCTCGATGACCGGCGAATACTTTTGAGCGAGTTCGGCCTTGGCTTTCTTGTCCTTCAGCGGACCGGGCTCGTCCGGCTTCATGTTGGCGTTGACGCGGGCCAGCATCAGGGCCGGGTAGAATTTCTTCTGCGCGATGGCGCCCAGGCCGTAGTAAGCGTCGCGATTCTTGGCGTCGGCGACGATCAGTTTTTTATACCAGTCGGCGGCTTCGTCCAGCTTGGTGACCTTCTGATCGGCCGGGAGAGAATCGGCTTCGTTGTAGGCGAGCGAGGCGAGCGAGGCGAGAGCGGTCGTTTCGTTGGGGTCCGAGGCGAGTACCTTCCCGAACTCATCCTTGGCCTTGGCGGCGAACTGCAGGTTCTCGGGAGACTCCGCGCCGGGGATCCATTGCATCATGTAGGCAATGGCCAGATAGGTTCGTGCATTGAGATTCGTGGGGTCGAGCTCCGCGGCTTCCTCGAAAAAGTTCACCGCGTCGTTGTACTTGGCGTTGCGGTAGGCTGAAACGCCTTTGTTCAAGTCGTCGCGCGACTTCAGCTTATTGCAGCCCGTTCCCAGCAAGACCAGCGCGCCCGCCAGCAGCGTCGCGCCCGCTAAAGTAGCTTTTCGCATACCTTCCATCCTGTGCTCCTCTAAATCCTGAAACTCGCCGACCATCCACTGAAACCCGCGGACCGCCGGAAACGGGCAAAACTCCGCCGCGCTCTACTCGCCGGCTTCGGCCTTGGGAGTGATCAAGCCGACTTTGTCCATATTGGCGCCCTTGGCGATGTCGATCGCCCGTGCCACCGTTTGATAATCTAGATCCGGATCGCCCTTCACGAAAACCACGCGCTCGGCGCGGGTCTTGAAGACCTCGTTCAGGCGATCGCCCAGCTTGCTTTCTTCGATGGGATCCTGGTTGAGCTTCATCGATTTATCCTTCTCGATGACGATCACCACCGTGCGGTCCTGGTTGGGCGGCGGCGGCGGCATATTCTTGGGAGGCGGCTGCGGCGCCAGCGCTTCCAGGCCATGCGGCGTCAGCGGCGTGATCACCATGAAAATGATCAGCAGCACCAGAAGAACGTCGATAAGGGGCGTCATGTTAATGTCTGCTCTCGGCCCGCCCTTGCTCCCGCCCACTGCCATTGCCATATGAAAGTCTCCTTAGAATTCCGAAACCTGATTCTTGCCGCGTCTACTGCTTGGCCGGTGGACGAGTGGGACGATCCTGCGGGATCTGCTCTGTCAGCAAGCCGAGCTGATCGACTCCGGCCGACCGCAGGCTGTCCACCACTTCCTCCACGCGCTGATACTTGGATCGCGCATCGGCCTTGATATAAACCGTTTTGTCCAGCTTGTTCGTCTGCAGGTCGCGCACCCTGGAAGGCAGCTCCTCCAAGCTCATGCGCTTGTTCCCGGGGCTGACAAACAGGTCGCCGCTGCGCGTGATGGCCACCAGAATCGCGTCTTCCTTGTCGGCGTCCTTCATGGCGATGGGGTTCTTGGTGCGCACCATCTCCACGTTGGCGCCCTTGGTCAGCATGGGCGTGATCACCATGAAGATGATCAATAGCACCAGCATCACGTCCACCATCGGTGTGACGTTAATGTCGGACGTTACCCCCGGGGCTTCCGGCTTCTTCATAAATTCCTCGCTCTCCCAATCCACCGGCGCGCGCCACCCCTCCCGAAGAAGGGCGGCGCACACCGCAATTCAACTCGCGAAACTCGATACCACGCTACTTGCCGGCGCCGGCCTTCTGCGTCCGCTTGATGAAGTAGTCGAGCAGCTCGGAGCTCGAGTTGCCCATCTCCACGTCGAAGGCCGAAATGCGGCCCGAGAAGTAGTTGTACATCCACACCGCCGGAATGGCCACGAACAGACCGACGGCGGTGGTCACCAGCGCTTCGGAAATACCTCCTGCGACGGCGCCCAGACCGGTGGACTTTTCCTGCGAAATGCCCTTGAACGCGTTGATGATGCCGACGACGGTTCCGAACAGACCCACGAACGGGGACGTCGAACCGATAGTCGCCAGGCTCGAAACCCCGCGCTGCAGCTCGGCGTGGACGATGGCTTCGGCGCGTTCCAGCGCGCGCTTGGATGCCTCGATTTCCTCCCCTGAAATATCCGAACTCATCTGATGGGCGCGGAATTCCTGCAGCCCGGCCACCACCACCTTGGCCAAGTGACTCTTGCCGTAGCGGTCCGCGATCTTGATGGCCTCGTCCAGCTTCCCTTCGCGGAGCGCGCCGGCCACGGCCGGAGCGAACTGCCGCGACTGCGACCGGGCGGCGTTGTAGGCGATGACGCGATCGATCATCACGCCGATCGACCACGCCGACATAATAAACAGCACGATAACGACGAACCGGGCGAGCCAGCCCATCTGATTCCACATTGAGCGGGGATCGAAGCTGATACCGCCGCCCCCGCCCTCCTGTAGAAGCATCATTGCCCAAACTTGCAACTGTAAAACCATGATTTTCTCCTGCGAGTTGAAATTGAAAGGGGCGCTTTCGCGCCCCTTCGGACTACTGACTTAAAGTGAAATTCACGTCGATCTGTGTAATTACTTCCACCGCCTCGCCGTTGAGCAGCGTGGGCCGGTATTGCCATTGCTTCACCGCTTCGGTCGCCGACTGAACCAGCATGGGGTGACCGCTGACGAGCTGAAGATTCTGAATGGAGCCATCCTTGCCGATGATGGCCGTAAATCGCACGGTGCCCTGAATGCGCGCCGATTTGGCCAGCGCTGGATACACGGGCGTGATTTTCTTGATCAGGTTGGCCGCCTGGACATTGCCTCCGACCTTGATCTGGCGGGTCACCGGCGCTTCCTTCACGGAAGGTGGCGGGGGCGGCGGCGGCGCCGCGACACCGAGATTCAGCCCGCCCAAACCGCCGCCGATACCGCCCGGAATCCCGCCCACGACGCCCACCTGCGAAGCGCTCGGCGGAAGGGCGTCTTCCTGAATGATGGCCACCTGCTTGGGAATTTCACGCGGGGCCGTGAGGCGTCCGGCGTCGAACTGGCGCGGAGCCACCTTAATCACTTTCACGGGCGTGGGGGGAGGAGGAGGCGGAGGAGGCGGCGGAGGAGGAGGCGCGGTCAGCATACTGGACAACGTCGCCTTGGGCAGCACATCCGTATAAATGAGAGGCAGCAGGATCAGCACGCCGACCCCGATGGCCTGAGTGGCGAAAGACAGCACCACCGTCCATCCCTTATGTGTTTTCCCTTCTCCGTCCACGAAGGTTTGATCGAACATCGCCATATTCTTTCCCCTTTACGCCAGCCCTAGCCTCGCACTGCCTTCCGGGTTCCCCCGGCCCGCGCCGGTTCCTTGACAGGAGCCGCCGGAGACGCCTTGGTCTTCCTCGATTCCATGAGGTTTTGCCAGAATACCAGGATTGGGCTCGCAATGAAAATAGACGAATACGTGCCTACGATAATTCCCACCACCAGGGCGAACGAGAAGCCGTTCAGCACCTGGCCGCCGAAGATAAACAGCGACAGGGCCGTCAGCAGCGTCAGGCCGCTGGTCAGCACGGTCCGGCTCAGCGTTTGATTCACGCTGATATTGATCAGATTGGTCAGCGACTCGCGGCGAATCAGCTTCAGGTTCTCGCGGATACGGTCGAAGACGACGATCGTATCGTTCATCGAATAGCCCACCAGGGTCAGCAGCGCCGCCACCACGGTGAGCGAAATTTCCTTGCCGAAAAGCGAGAACAAGCCGATGGTGATGATGGTGTCGTGGAAGACCGCGATCACGGCCGCGACGCCGTAAATCCATTCGAACCGGAAGGCGATGTATACCAGCATTCCGCCCAGCGCATACAGGGTCGCGAGCACCGCCTGGCGCTGCAGATCCTTGCCGATCTTGGGTCCCACTACGTCGGCCGAAAGAATGGTGAAGGGGCCCAGCGCGCACTGCTGCTTGATCACCCCGAGCACTTGCGGGGTAACGCCCGCCACGCCGGAAAGCTGATCGAGCGACGACAGCAGGCCGCCCTTCGTCGCCCGGAAATCCTCGATCGCCTTAACGGTATTCTGCAGTTCCTGCTCGGAGATCGCGACGCCCGCCTGCAGCAGCGGATCCCGGAGCCGCCCGGAAAGCTGATCGGCCGAGGAATTGTTGAGATCCAGCTTGCCGTCGGGGGCGCTGAAGGTGGCCCGCAGCGTATCCTCTATAATCTGGCGGTTGGCGTTCAGTTCCTTTTCGTCGCGGATCTCGGTGCCCACCAGCACTTCCGGCTTGCCGGTGATCTGCTGGACGGAGATCTCGCCCATGATTTTGCCTTCGAGCGCCGCGCGGATCTTCTGCACCGGCGGTTCCTGGTTGAAGCGCAAGTACATGAGCGCGCCGCCCTTAAAGTCGATCCCGTAGTTGGGGCCGCCTTTGATGGCGAGGCTGATGAGACCGGCGGCAGTGAGCACCAGCGACGCGCCGATGAGCGGCCACTTGTTGCCCAGAAAGTCGAAATGAGTATTCTTGAATAATTCCATCGAACCCGCTACTACCGGCTAGTCCTTACAGACACCGGACACTACTCTAAAGTTCCCGCGCCAGTTCCCACCCAATCTCGGGCTTGGATTCCTCGCTTGGACGCGGACACGGTTTTCCACGTTACCACAAAATTGCGGGCCGGTCCAAGCCCGCCCGGCGGGATTTCCCGAACCCCGTCAAATGCTGATCGCCACCGCTTTCTTCTGGCCTCCCAGTTCCCAGTCGAAAATGGTTTTGGAGACGAATACCGCCGTGAAAATATTAGCGATCAGGCCGATCACCAGCGTGACGGCGAAGCCCTTTACTGGGCCGGTGCCGAACAGAAACAGGAACGCGCAGGAAACCACCGTCGTCACGTGCGTATCGATGATGGTCAAAAACGCCTTGCTGAAACCGGCGTCGACGGCCGCGATAACCGCCTTGCCGGCGCGCAGCTCCTCGCGGATGCGTTCGAAAATCAGAACGTTGGAATCCACGGCCATGCCAATGGTCAGGATGACGCCGGCGATGCCCGGCAGGGTCAATACGGCGTCGAAATAGCTGAGCACGGCGATGAGGATCACGGCGTTCAGGATCAGCGCGAGCGTCGCGTTGATACCGCTGCGTTTGTAATAAAACAGCATTACGGCGATAACGGCGATGACGCCGGCGATGCCGGCCGCGATGCCCGACCGGATGGAATCCGACCCCAGCGAGGGGCCCACCGTCCGCTCTTCCAGATACTCGACGCCGGCCGGAAGTGACCCTGCGCGGAGATTCAGCGCCAAGTCCGCGGCTTCATCGTGATTGGCCGCGCCGGTGATGCGGCCCGTATCGCTGATCTTCGATTGAATGGTGGGAGCGCTCAGCACCACTTTATCCAGCACGATCGCCAGGCGGTTGCCGACGTTGGCGCCGGTAAAACGCTCGAAGCGCTTGGCCGCGTCCTGGGTCAGCACGAAATTGGTTTCCCAGCGCGCGCCCTCGCCCTGGGCGGGGCTGGCGTCGCGCAGGTCGCGGCCGGTGACCACCGGCGTCCGCGAAAGCAGGTAGGTTTCGCCGGGCGCTCCCGCGCGGGCCTGGCTTGAAAGCAGCTGGCTGTTCAGCGGAAGCACGCCGCCTTTGCTCGAAAGCGCTTCTTCGCGCGAAGCGAACGGGCCGCCGATCACCTGGTACAGTTCCAGCATGGCGGCGGTTTTGAGGATCTGCTTGACGCGCGCCGGATCGTCGACACCGGGAAGCTGCACCAGCAGCTCCGCTTCCGCGTCGCTGCGGCCGCGCTGCTGGACGCTGGATTCGGCGAGTCCCAGGGCGTTGATCTTCTTTTCGATCGTGTGCATGCTCTGCGTCAAGGTGTCCTGCCGCAACTTCAGCGCCTCGGTGGTCTTCATGGTCAGGCGGTAATCGGTCGTGTTGACAGGGGTCAGGTTCCACACGCCGCCGAAACTGTCGTTGACGATCTGGCGGAAGTTGGCCGCCTGCGTCCCGGGGACGCCTTTGATGTCGATCTGAATGGAGTCGGCAGCCTGAATGGTGGGGGGCTCGTTCCGTGTCATCTCTCCATAGCCCACTCCCGCCTTGGACAACTGGTCCTTCAGCCGCTGAATCACGGAGTCGGCTTCGGCCTTGAAGGCGTCCTGGATCTGCACTTGCAGCACCAGCTGGCTGCCGCCCCTTAGGTCCAGGCCCAGGTGGATGTTGTGCTTCCAATTCTCCACGATATCGGTGGTCGACTTGGGCAGAGTGGGCGAACCGATTATGCCGTAGGCGCACACCAGGATGACGACAAGAATCGCCACGATCTTAAATTTAACGTTGTTGGCCATGGGTTGCTCGCTTTGTCGCTTACTTCTTTTCTTCGCCTTTAGCGTCCTGCGTGACGACGCTGCTGATGGAGCCGCGCGTGAGCTGCAGCTTGACGTTGTCGGGCTTGACCCGCAGCACCAGCATATCGCCGGTGATACTCACAATGGTGCCCACTATGCCGCCGGTGGTGAGAACTTCCTTGCCCGCTTCCAGGTTCGCCAGCATCTGCGCCTGCTGCTTCTTCTGGCGCTGCATGGGCATGAACACCAGAAAGTAGAAGATGGCGACGATGAAGACGAGCGGCAGGAAGCTCAGGACCGGGTTCGAAGCCGGCGCTGACTGCAGAAGGATCAATCCGAGGTGGAGCATTTGGGGTGACTTCTATTCGGGCGCTCGGGTTCCGCCGGCGCGCACGCGTTCGAGAAGCTCCGGGAACTTCCCAAATAGTATACACTGCCTGATCTCCCGCATGATGTCAAGGTAATGGCGCAAATTGTGCAGCGTGGCCAGCGTCGCGAAGGAAATTTCGCCGGCAAAGAACAAATGGCGCAGGTATGCGCGCGAAAAGTTCTGGCACGTATAGCACGAACAGGCCGGATCGAGCGGCCGGGGGTCGTCTTTGTACTGGGCCTGCTTGATCAGGACGCGCCCCTCGGAGGTGAACAGCGACCCGTTGCGGGCGTTGCGGGAGGGCAGCACGCAATCCATCATGTCGACGCCGCGCGCGACGTATTCGGGAAGCTCCTCCGGCATGCCGACACCCATCACGTAGCGCGGTTTTTCGGCGGGGAGCAGCGGCGCGGTGACCTCGGTCATCTCTAAACTGAGCGCGCGTGGCTCGCCCACCGAGAGTCCGCCGATCGCGTAGCCATCGGCGTTCAGCTCCAGGAGCTGCTCGGCGCAGGCGCGCCGCAGATCGGCGAACATCGAGCCTTGGACGATCGGGAAGCAAGCGCCAGGAGAGCACGCGCGCGAGCCATCGTCGCTGGGTCTTTCGCTACTCTGTTCGTCTAGATGTTTTCGATAGTGCGCGTGCGCCGAGCGCGCCCAGCGCACGGTCCTCTGCATCGAAACGCGCGCCGCTTCGTGACTCGCGGGATACTCCAGGCATTCGTCGAGCACCATCATGATGTCGCTGCCGAGCGCGATCTGAACGTCGATGGTCGATTCGGGCGTGAACATGTGGCGGCTGCCATCGAGGTGCGACTGGAAATCCACGCCTTCATCGGTCACCTTGCGTAGATGACTGAGACTGAATACCTGGAAGCCCCCGGAATCGGAGAGGATCGCCCGCGGCCAGTTCATGAACCGGTGCAGGCCGCCCAGCTTGCGAATGGTTTCGTGGCCCGGCCGCAGATACAGATGATAGGTGTTGCCCAGGATGATTTTCGCGTCGAGGTCCTGGATCAGATCGCGAGGCAGCAGGGATTTGACCGCCGCTTGCGTCCCCACCGGCATGAATACGGGTGTTTCGATATCGCCGTGGGCGGTGTGCAGAACGCCGGCGCGGGCGCCGGTGACTGGGCAAGTGGCCTGAAGCTCGAAACGAAACACAGATTTATTGTAGGGGTTAGGCTAACCTGTGGATAGATGAAGATGCTCCAGGTCCAGGTCGCTTCGGACAAACTCGCGGAACTTTGCCAGGCTCGCGGCGTCGCGCGGTTGTCTTTGTTTGGATCGGTGCTTACGGATTGTTTCTCGGACTCCAGCGACATCGACGTGCTGGTTGAGTTCCAGCCTGAACGCCGCGTCGGCTATCTGGCGATGGCCGCGCTTGAGCGCGAACTTTCCTCTATCTTCGGCGGTCGGAAAGTGGATCTTCGTACCCCAAACGAACTTAGCCCTTACTTCCGGGACGAAGTGATCAGCCATGCCTCCGTCCAATATGCCGCCGTCTGATTTCGTGCGGTTGCGGCATATGCTGGATTCTGCGCGTGAAGCCCTAGAGTTTGGCGCCGGCCGCGCGAGCCACGATCTGGCTTTGGACCGGATGCGTTCGCTCGCCATTGTCCGGTGCATCGAGATCATTGGCGAGGCGGCTTCCAAAATCGGACCGGAAACGCGGACCGCGCATCCCGAAATTCCATGGATCGACATTGTCGGCATGCGCAACCGCTTGGTTCACGCCTATTTCGATATCGACTTGGAGCGCGTCCGCGACACGATTGCAATTGATTTGCCCCCGCTGGTCCAAGCGCTGGAGCAAATCCTCGCGGAGAGGGTGCGATAAATCGCGCCCGCCCGATCCTCCCTGCTACGATGTAAGAATCCTCTCGCTATGGCCCTGCGTTTCTACAACACCCTGACGCAACAAGTGGAGCCGTTTACTCCGCTCGAAGACAACGTCGTGAAGATGTACACGTGCGGGCCGACCGTTTACAACTACGTCCACATCGGCAACCTGCGGACATTCACGTTCCAGGACATCCTGCGGCGCTGGCTGCACGCGCGTGGCTACCAGCTCCATCACGTGATGAACATCACGGACATCGAGGACAAAATCATCCGCTACGCCGCGGCCGCTCATCAGACGATTTACGAGTACACCCAGAAGTTCACCGACGCGTTTCTCGAAGACAGCGCCACGCTGCGGCTGCAGCCGCCCGAGCGGCTCGTGAAGGCGACCGATTGCATCGGCGACATGGCGGTCGCGATTCAGAAACTGGAGGCGCGCGGTTACACCTACACGAGCGACGGATCGGTGTATTACCGGATCGCGAAATTTCCGGAGTACGGCAAGCTTTCGCATCACGATTTCAGCGGCACCCGCGCCGGTGCGCGCGTCGACGTGGACGAATACGACAAGGCCGACGCCCGCGACTTCGTTCTATGGAAAGCGAAAAAGGACAACGAACCGTCGTGGGACACGCCGATCGGCAACGGCCGCCCGGGCTGGCACATCGAATGCTCCGTGATGGCGATGAAGTACCTGGGCGAGACGTTGGATATCCACACGGGCGGCGTGGACCTGGCGTTTCCGCATCACGAAAACGAAATCGCGCAGTCCGAGGCCATCACCGGCAAGCAGTTCGTGCGTTTCTGGCTGCACGCCGAGCATCTGAGCATTGACGCGCAGAAGATGTCGAAATCGCTGGGCAATTTCTTCACGCTTCGGGATCTGCTCGCTGAAGGTCATGCGCCCGAGACCATCCGTTATCTGCTCGCGTCGGTGCCGTATCGCAAGAAGCTCAACTTCACGTTCGAGGGTCTGAAGGCGGCGGCGACCTCGATCGAGCGGCTGAGAAATTATCAGCTTCGGCTGAAAACTGCAAAGTTTCCAGAGGGTCTGAACGCGGCTCTCGTGGAGCGGACCGAGGCGGCGATCAAGGCGTTCGACGAAGCGCTCGACGACGATCTGAATACGGCGGAAGCGTTGGGCGCGGCGTTCGAATATATCCGCGACACGAATACGGCGATGGATAACGGCGAGTTCAAAGGCGGAAACACGGAGGGAGCACTGATGTTTCTGAAACGCTTCGACTCGGTGTTCGACGTGTTACGCCGCTCCGACGCGACAGTTTATCCGCCCCCGTCCGGCGCTGTCGCAGGCGCACCCCCCCCTAATGTCTCCGTGGAGCTTCCCGAGGCGGAAATCGACATATTGATCGCCGAACGCGCGGCTGCCAGGAAAGTTCGCGATTTCCCGCGGGCCGACCGGATCCGCGGCGACCTGGCGTCGCACGGCGTGATCCTCGAAGATACAAAGGAAGGGGTCCGCTGGAAGCGGCAGTAGGGGCGCACTCACAGGCGTCACGTTAGAGAGCAGGATCGTGAAATTCGAAAGTAAAACCGTTCACGCGGGCGACCGGCGCAAAGCCGGCGGCTACATTCCCGTCACCACGCCTATCTATACGGCGTCGAGCTACTTCTACGATTCCATGCACCAGCTCGACCGCGTGTTCGGGCGCGAGGAGGAAGGGCCTTCCTACGCGCGCTACGACAATCCCACCACCACGGCGCTCGAAACGCTGATGACCGAGCTCGAAGGCGGCCACGCGGCGTTTGCGTGTTCCTCCGGCATGGCGGCAATCCATTTGGCGCTGCTCGCGGCGCTGATCGACCGGCCCAAACGTGTGGTCGCGGGCAGCGTTCTTTACGGCGCGACGACCAACATGCTGATGACGATCTTCGGAGCGCTGGGCGTCGAGACTGAATTCGTGGATATGTGCGACCTTGCGGCGGTGGAGGCGGCCGTCGGAAATACGGGTGCCGCGAAGACCGGCGCGGTGCTGCTCGAAACCATCACGAATCCGCTGCTCCGCGTCGCCCAAATGGACAAGATCGGGGAAATCGCCAAAAAAGCCAGCGCGCCCCTGATCGTCGACAACACGTTCGCCACGCCCATGCTGATGCGTCCGCTCGAACTCGGTGCGGGCATGGCGATCCATAGCGCGACCAAGTATCTGGCGGGCCACGGCGACGTGCTGGGCGGAATCGTCGTGTGCGAGCAGTCGCATTTCGAAACGCTGAAGACGCTGGTCCGCAACATGGGACCGAACCTGGGCCCGTTCGAAGCGTATCTGACGATGCGGGGCATCAAGACGCTGGCGCTGCGCATGGAGCGGCAGTGCCAGAACGCCTGCAAAGTCGCGGCCTGGTTGAAGTCGCATCCGAGGGTGGCGCGCGTGCATT
This sequence comes from Bryobacteraceae bacterium, assembly GCA_035934795.1. Taxonomy (GTDB): domain Bacteria; phylum Acidobacteriota; class Terriglobia; order Bryobacterales; family Bryobacteraceae; genus Palsa-187. The sequence continues at coordinate 59,234 of DASYXM010000090.1, forward strand.
TCCCGGGCGATCCCGCGCATCCCGACGCCGCGACGGTCGAGCGCCTTTTGCCGAAAGGCTTGGCGGGGGCAATGGTGGCGCTGGAATTGAAGGGCGCAGGTAAAGACGAAGTGTTCGCGTTCATGGAGAAGTTGAAAATGATTGTGCGCGCGACTTCGCTCGGCGATGTCCATACCATGGTGCTGTATCCGGCGATGGCCTCGCATCGCGATCTCTCGCCGAAGCATCGCGCGCGGCTCGGCATCGGAGAAAATCTGGTTCGCGTTTCGGTGGGGATCGAGGCGGTCGACGATATTATTGCGGACCTTGATAACGCGCTACGCGTGTAAACGGTCGAAACTACTTGTCTTCCAGGTGCTTCAGGCGCGCGTCGAGCACCTGCTCAACCCGGTAGAGCTTCTCATCTCGAAGCTGGAAGCGCGTCTCGACGAAGCGGGTGAGATCGTCAAAGCGCTGGTTCATGGACGTTTGCAGGTCCACGATTCGTGTTTCCATCCTTGTTTGCAGATCCGTTATTCGTTGGCTGTTAACGAGTATCCCAACCAGCACCGGCAAGCATGGCAGCGAGACGGCGATCAGTAAACGAACATCTTCGCTCGTCATAGGGTGACATTAGTCTAGCAAGTTTCTGCTATACTCAAGGTTCATGTTCGCCGCTCTTCATCACGGCAGCCATCACCACCATGGACATTCCATGCCGCGGCGGACTCACCGTTAATCCCGAAAGAAAGCAGAAGGTTTCGAGAGCCCGCCGGTTGAACCCGAGCGGGCTTTCCTATTGGTGCGGAAACTATGCAACTCGACTTCAAGAAACTCGATGGACTGATTCCGGCGGTGATCCAGGATCATCAAAGCGGCCGCGTGCTGATGGTCGGCTTCATGAACGACGCGGCTTTTCAGAAGACCGTCGAGACCGGTTTCGCGACGTTTTTCAGCCGCTCCCGCAACAAGCTGTGGCTGAAGGGCGAGACCTCCGGTCACAAGCTGGTGGTGAAAGAAATTTCGACCGATTGCGACCTCGACACAGTGCTGGTTAAGGTGGAGGCGCTCGGGCCGGGTGTTTGTCACGAGGGTTACGAGAGCTGCTTTTTTCGGCGTCTGGAGAACGGCGACTGGAAGGAAAGCGAACGCAAGACGTACGATCCGAAAGCGGTATACGGCAACTAGACGATAGAAGTCAGGAGACAGGATGAAGCTGAAACTGGGCATCCCGAAAGGGAGTCTCGAAAACGCGACGGTCGATCTTTTCCGGCGCGCCGGATTCCAGATCACCATCAGCAGCCGCTCGTATTTCCCGGCGATCGACGATCCGGAAATCGAATGCATGCTGATCCGCGCGCAGGAAATGGCGCGCTACGTCGAGGACGGTATTCTCGACGCCGGCCTGACCGGCCGCGATTGGGTGGAGGAAAACGAAGCCACGGTGGAGACCGTCGCGGATCTGATTTATGCCAAACAGAGCTTCGGAAAAGTGCGCTGGGTGCTGGCGGTGCCGGAGTCGTCGCCGATCAATTCCGTGAAAGATCTGGAAGGCAAGATCATCGCGACGGAGCTGGTGCAGGCGACAAAGCGCTACCTGGCGAGGAATGGAGTGAGCGCCAAAGTAGAGTTCAGCTGGGGCGCGACCGAGGTAAAGCCGCCCGCTCTCGCCGATGCGATCGTCGAAGTGACCGAGACGGGCTCCTCGCTGCGCGCGAATAACCTGCGCATCGTGGAAACGCTGATGGAATCGAACACGCAACTGATCGCCAACGTGAACGCATGGAAGGACGCCGCCAAGCGCAAGAAGCTCGCAGACATGAAGATGCTGCTTCAGGGCGCGATCAACGCGCTCGGCAAAGTCGGACTGATGCTCAACGTCGAGAAAACAAATCTACAGCAGGTGCTTGGCGTGCTGCCGGCGTTGAAGCGTCCGACAATCTCGACGCTCAGCGAAGAGGGATGGCTCGCCGTGAATACGATTCTGGACGAATCGACGGTGCGCTCCATTATTCCGCGCCTGAAGGAAGCCGGAGCGCAGGGCATCGTCGAATATCCGCTGAACAAGATCATTATGTAGCGGCGCGGCGACGGAGATTGTGATTACGCGATGATTCGAATCCTTACGGCCCGGGACGCGCAGTCGCTGATCCAGCGCAAGAACGTGCGTATGGAAGAAGCCGAACGCGTCGTCATGCCGATCCTCGCGGACGTGCGCGAGCGTGGCGACGCGGCTGTGCTCGATTACACCCGCAAGTTCGATCGCTTCGATGGTGAAAATGTCCGGGTTCACGTGGTCGGATCGCTCGAACCCGAGTTTCGGCGCGCAGTCGAAGTCGCGGCGGAAAATATTCGAGGTTACGCGCTGGCTCAAATGCCGCGCGAATGGTTCGTGGATCATCCGGACGGCCGGCGCCTCGGGCAGATCGTGCGGCCTCTCGATGCGATGGGCGCGTATGTTCCCGCGGGGCGCTATCCGCTGCCGTCCACGGTCCTGATGACGGTGATCCCGGCGCAGGTGGCGGGCGTTTCCACGATCTGCGTCGCGTGTCCCAACCCCAGCCCCGAAATCCTCGGCATCGCGGACCTGCTGGGCGTAACGCACATGTTCCGGATGGGCGGCGCGCAAGCGATCGCGGCGCTGGCGTACGGGACCCAAACGGTGCCGAAAGTCGACCGCATTGTGGGGCCGGGCAATATATATGTTGCGGCCGCGAAAAAACTGCTGGCGGGTGAAGTCGGCATCGATTTCGTCGCCGGTCCGACCGAGATCGTCGTGATCGCCGCCGATGGCAATCCGCGATGGATCGCGGCGGACCTGCTGGCGCAGGCCGAACACGACGTGGACGCCTCGGCGATCCTGCTCACGACGTCGCGCGCGCTCGCCGAGGCAGTCGCGAAAGAGATCGAGGCGCAGCTTGCGACCCTTCCAACTTCGCACGTCGCGCGTCCGTCCATCGACACGAACGGAGCGATCGTGGTTGTGGATTCCCTCGATCAGGCCGTGGCGATTTCCAATGCGCTGGCGCCGGAGCACCTGGCGTTGCACGACGGCAGCCTGCTATCGAAGGTCCGGCACGCGGGCGCGGTGTTCATCGGTGCGCTGAGCCCCGAAGCCGCGGGCGACTACGCGTCCGGTCCGAATCACGTTTTGCCCACATCGGGCGCGGCGCGGCTGCGCGGCGGTTTATCCGCGGCGGACTTCGTCAAAGTAATCGCTGTGCAGGAACTCTCGCGTGAAGGCATCCGGCGGCTGACGCCCGCGATCGTGAAGCTGGCGCGCGCCGAAGGATTGGAAGCGCATGCGCGTTCGGCGGAGGTGCGCGGCGATGGATAAAAGGCTCGCGCCCGGGACTGATTTGCCGAAGCCGACCGATGCGCTGACGCCAAGATCGGCAGTGCGAAAGATGACTCCCTATTCGCCTCCCACAGGGGGCCGCGAGGGCAAGCTCCGCCTGGATTTCAACGAAAACACGGTGGGTTGTTCGCCGCGCGTGATCGAATTCCTCCGCGAGAAACTGACGGCGGAGGCATTGCCGGTCTATCCGGAATATGCCGAGGCGACGCGCGAACTCGCGACGTTCTTCGGCGTGACGACGGAGGAGTTCCTGCTCACCAACGGCACCGACGAGGCGATTCAGGTGCTGATCAATACGTACGTCGACGATGGCGACGGCGTGCTGCTGCTGCGTCCTTCCTACGCGATGTATCGTTTTTATGCGGAACTGGCGGGCGCGAACATCCGCGAGCTGGATTACCGCTGCGAGGATCTCGCCTTCCCACTCGAAGAGCTGCTGGCGGCGATCCGGCCGGCGACGAAGGCCATCCTGATCGCGAATCCGAATAATCCGACGGGCACCGGAATCGAACTGGATGGCGTCCGAAAAATCCTGAATGCCGCGCCGCACTCGGCCGTTTTGATCGACGAAGCATACTTCGAATTCTGCGGCGTCAGCGCGCTCGGGGCGATTCGCGAGCATCCGAACCTGTTCGTCAGCCGCACGTTTTCGAAAGTCTACGGCATGGCGGCGATGCGTTGCGGATGCCTGTTTTCGCGGGCTGAAAACGTCCGCTGGATGCACAAGGCTCAGTCGCCCTACAGCGTCAACATGCTGGCGGCCCTGGCGGCGCGCGCGGCGGTGAGAGACGCCGAGTTCGTCGCGAATTACGTCAAAGAAATTTTGGCGGCGCGCGATCTCGCGTGCGCGGGTTTGAGCCGCCTCGGTATCCGCTTCTATCCGAGCCGCGCGAATTTCGTTTTGTTCCATGCCGGGGAGCGCGCGATTCCGATCCGTGACGCCCTCCGGGAGAAGGGTGTACTGGTCCGCGATCGTAGTTACGAAATCGCCGGATGCGTGCGCGTGACCATCGGAACCAGGGCGCAAATCGAGCGGTTCCTCGCTGAATTGGAGAAGTTGTGGAAAGCCTGATCGTTTTCGATATGGACGGCGTTCTCGCCGAGGTAACGGAATCCTACCGCGAAGCGATCGTGCGGACGGTACAACATTTTACCGGTAAGCAAATCGAGCGCGAGCTGATCCAGGAGTACAAAAATCGCGGCGGGTGGAACAACGATTGGGCGCTTTCGCAAAAGATCACGGCGGATCTCGGCGTATCCGTCGATTACGATACGGTCGTCGATCGGTTCAACGTGTTTTTCCTGGGACCCGAGGGGGATGGCGAAGGATTGATCCAGCGCGAGCGATGGTTTCCGGAGCCCGGCTTTCTGGAGCGGCTCGGAGTGCGTCATGATTTCGCCATTTTTACGGGGCGCGTGCGTTATGAGGTTGTGATTACGCTGCGGCGTTTCGGCAACGGCGTGAAATTCGATCCGATCCTGTGCGCCGACGAAATCGCGGCGGAGAAGCCGGCGCCGGACGGGTTGATCGAAATCCAGCGGCGCAAGCCCGCCAGAAAAATGTGGTACGTCGGCGATACGGTCGACGATGCGCGTTGCGCGCGTGCCGCTGGCGTCCCGTTCATCGGCGTCGCCGCGAGGTCGAATAGCAAGCGGGAAACACTAATCCAACTATTGGCGCAAGAAAATGCCGCCGCGGTTGTCGAAAATGTGAACGAAATCGAGGAGGTTCTGTGCCGAAAAGCCTAGGCGCGAAGCGCGTAGCCAAAATCCGGCGCGCTTCGATTGAACGCATTACGAAAGAAACGCGGATTCGCGGGAGCCTCGCGATCGAAGGCAGCGGCACGTATGAGATCTCCACCGGCATCCGCTTTCTGGATCACATGCTGGAATTGTTCGCGAAACACGGCGGCTTCGACCTGACGCTCCAGGTCAAAGGCGACCTCGATGTCGATCAGCACCACAGTGTAGAGGACGCGGGTATCGCGCTCGGGCAGTTGTTCGCTAAAGCCCTCGGGGAACGCAAAGGGATCAACCGCGCCGGTTACTTCGTGTTGCCGATGGACGAGACGCTGGCGGTGGTCGCGCTCGATCTCGGCGGGCGTCCGGCCCTGGCCTATAAAGATCTGGTTCGCGTCCGGTTGGTCGGCGATCTGCAGGCGGAACTGGTCGAGGATTTCTTCGGCGGCTTTGTGAATCATGCGGGTGCGAATGTGCACGCCAGGGTCTTGTACGGGCGCTCGAATCACCACAAGGTAGAGGCGATCTTCAAGTGTTTCGCGCGGGCGCTGCGCTATGCGTGCTCCACCGATGAACGGCTGAAGGATCAGTTGCCATCCACGAAAGGGCTTCTCTAAAGAAAGCGAGGTTGAGGTGATTTCGATTTTCGATTACGGCGCCGGCAATCTTCGCTCGGTTCAAAACACGCTCGGCGCGCTCGGCGCGGAGTACGAATTGATTCGCGATGCCGAAGGCTTGCGGCGCGCCACGCGGCTGATTCTTCCCGGAGTCGGACATTTCGGGCAGATGATGCGCGCGCTCGACGAATTGCAGGTGCGCGCGGCGCTGATCGAAACCATCCGCGCGGGGGTTCCATTTCTCGGAATCTGCCTTGGCCTGCAGGCGCTTTTCACGTCAAGCGAGGAAGCTCCAGATGAGCGCGGCCTCGGCATTTTCGACGGGCAGGTGAGACGGTTTCAAGGCGAGATGCGCATCCCGCACATGGGCTGGAACCAACTGGAGCGGCGGCGGCCCTCGCGGCTGCTCGAAGGCACGGGCGACCAGCCGTTCGTCTATTTCGCACACAGTTATTATGCGCCGGTGGTCGCGGCGACGGCGGCAATTTGCGAGTACTCCGTTTCGTACACGGCCGTGCTGGAGCATGACAATATTTACGGCGTGCAGTGCCATCCCGAGAAATCGGGCGAACTGGGCTTGCGGATCGTCCGCAATTTCGTGGAAAGCTAGCGCATGCCTGTAAACACTCCGCACATTGTCATCCCGAGCGCAGTCGAGGGATCTGCTTTTTCAGGCCAAAAGAATCACTTCGTCGATGGATAGAATCTCGTGTTAGCCAAGAGAATTATTCCGTGCCTGGACGTCACCGGCGGACGCGTCGTCAAGGGCGTGAACTTCGTGAACCTGCGCGACGCGGGCGATCCCGTGGAGCTCGCCGCGCGTTATAACGAACAGGGCGCCGATGAGCTGGTCTTCTTGGACATCACCGCTTCGAGCGATGAGCGCGACACTATGGTGGACGTCGTAGCCCGCACGGCGCGCGAAGTCTTCATCCCTTTGACCGTCGGCGGCGGGATTCGTTGGGTCGGGGACGCCCGCAGGATCCTGCACGCGGGCGCCGACAAAGTCAGCGTCAACACGGCGGCGGTGCGGCGTCCCGCGTTGATCACCGAGTTGAGCGAGGAGTTCGGCGCGCAGGCGGTCGTGCTCGCGATCGACGCGCGGCGCCGGCGCACTAGTGACGAAGAAGGCCCGGGCTGGAACGTTTACACCAGGGGCGGCCGGCACGACGAAGGCATCGACGCAATCGAGTGGGCGGCGCGCGGAGAGCAGCTCGGGGCGGGTGAAATCCTGCTCACCTCGATGGATACCGACGGCGTCCAGACAGGATTCGATAACCAGTTGACGCGCGCGGTGCATGACGCGACGCACATACCGGTGATCGCCTCAGGCGGGGCCGGGAAGCCCGAGGACTTCTTCGAAGTTCTGGAAAATGCCGGTGCCGACGCCGCGCTGGCGGCCTCGATCTTCCACTATGGCACCTACACGGTGGCGGATCTCAAGCGATTTCTCGCCGGCTGCGGTGTTCCAGTCAGGACCCCCTCCATACAGGAGCTGCGGCTGTGATTTTTCCGTGCATCGATTTGATGGGCGGCAAAGTCGTGCAGCTGGTGCAAGGGCGCGAAAAGGCGCTCGAAGGCGATGCCCCTCTAGAAATGCTTCGTAAGTTCGCGGCATTTCCCGAAATTCAGGTGATCGATCTCGACGCCGCGATGGGCAAAGGCGAGAATTCAGCGCTGGTGGAGATGCTGGCAAGCCGCGCGCGATGCCGCGTGGGCGGTGGCGTCCGGACTCCCGAACGCGCCCGCCGTTTGATCGAACAGGGCGCGCATCGCGTCATCGTCGGCACCGCCGCGTTTACGCCGGTGATGCCAGAAATCGCGGCCGCCGTGGGACCGGAAAAAATCCTCATCGCACTCGATTCGAAGGATGGAAAGATCGTCGTCAAGGGCTGGCGGGAGGCCACGGATCTCGTTGCCGAAGACGCGATCCGCCAACTTGAGCCTTTGTGCGGCGGGTTTCTGTGCACCTACGTCGATAAAGAAGGCATGCTGCAGGGGACCGATCTGGACTGGTTCCGTCGCTTGCGGGCGGCGACAAAACATGAGATCACCGCGGCCGGCGGCATCACGACGATGGAGGAGATTCGCGCGCTCCATGAGGTGAACGTCCACGCAGCGCTCGGGATGGCGATCTATACGGGTCGTCTGGATCTGGCGGAGTTGGCGACGCTGTAAGCTTCGGATCAAAAATGCAGATGCCGTCTCGAGAAGCGTGCGGTCAGGAAATCACCGCCTGGACATCGGTTCTCCGGAAATCCTCGCCCTTGAACAACAGCGGCTCGCCCATTTCCCGCGCCAAGGCGTAGGCGCAACAGTCGCAATAGTTGAGGGCGGCCGCATGATTCCCCTTGCCCCACTGACGCCACGCTCGCCGTGCGGTTTCGGCGAGTTCGGCGGTGAAATTCACGACCTGAACCTGAGCTTGATGCAGCAGGATATCCATTTCGCGCCCACCAGCGCGGCCTTTCCTGGCTTCAACGACGATGGCGGTTTCTAAGAGTTGAACGGCGGACAAGTACCGTCGCGGCGAGCGTTCCATGGCGGCGATGAAGATCTCGGCATCTGACTCTCCCAGCAGGATCGCGAGCAAAGCCGACGAATCAATGACCATTTGGCGGGAGCCATTTTCCGGGAACGCCATGCTCATCGAAACCGAGAATCTCTTCGGGGCTGCGGGTGTCCAGGTCCGGCAAAGCGGCGCAACGCCGGCTGATCTCGCGCAGGTCGTCGCCCAGCGAATGAAGTTTTCGCCGCCCGGTTTCGCGGGCTAGACTTTCGCGCAAAGCGGTGATCACCGCCTCCGTGATGGTTCTCCCGGTGCGCTCAGCGAGTTCGCGGGCCAGTTCATCTGCTTGAGGATTCTTGATGTTGAGAGGCATCAGCTTTCTTCCAATATTAGCAGAATCTTCCTATCCGGGAGCAACACGCTGTAAATAGCTCTAAATATTGGACTGGTCAGGTCGGAACGCCACCACCCTCTAATAGTCTGGCAGTAATTCGTGCGGAGTATGCGCCCAGAAATCCGGCTGCGCTTCCGCGAGCTGTTCCGGATCGCCGTAGCCCCACGTCACCGCGCAGGTGCGGATGCCCGCCCGGTGCCCGGCTTCGATGTCGGTAGGCGAGTCGCCGACGAAGAGGCAGTCTTCGGCGCGAACGTTTAAGGCCTCCAGCGATTTCAGCAGCACGTCGGGCTCGGGTTTTGCAGGAAATCCGTCGGTACCCTGGACGTGATCGAAGTAGGAGAGCAGGCCGAACTGATCGAGAACGGCTTTCGTCGTGGGCGTGCCCTTGGTGGTCGCGGTGGACTTGCGTCCGCCCAGCCCGCCGAGAATTTCGGGAATGCCCGGGTATACGAACGTGCTCGCGTGCTTGCGCGTCGGATAAATCGCGCGATAGTCCACGATCATTTGATCGAGTTCATCGTGCGAAAATCCGAGCTCTAGAAACTCGTCGATCAGATGGCGCCCGATATAGGTTCGGAGCTTCTCGTGCGGGATGTCTGTGCGGCCGCGTGCCGCAAGCACCGTCTGGATCGCGCCGCAAATATCGAGCTGCGAATCGAGCAGCGTGCCGTCCACGTCGAACAGGTACACGGGAAAGGGCGGAATCATAATTCCCTTCTGGGAATGCGTGGCATCCAATAGGCGGGTCTTCTTCTGTGATGCCCCACGGCCAGGATCGTAGCGCCCCGGTCGTCAAGGCAGTAGAAAAGAGAGTATTGAAAATTCGGTAGCACGCGCTTACGCACGCCGGGTTCGATCTCAACGGACGATTCCGGGAACCGGCCAATGAGGGCTTCCGATTCCTTCACCTCGGACAAGAATCTGCTCCCAAGCCCGCTCGTCGCGATTCGAGGTACGCGATCTGACTCAGCAACTCCAGCTCAGCGGCCGGATCGTACCGGACTGGAATCACCGCAGAAGCTTTTCAGCTCTGGCGTGCACCTGCTCGGCTGGGACAGGGATCGTTCGGCCCGCCCGGTACGCCTCCAGGCGCCGCTGCGCTTCGTCGACCCACAACCGCTCGACTTCCGCTTCGTCAAGACCTTCGCCGTCCCCCAGCTCGTCAAGACTGGCGAGAAGTTGCTCGGCGAGCGCGGCGCGCTCGCGGGGTCCAAAACCAGAGCGTCCTTCAAGACGTTTTCCAGGCTCGCCATGGCCAATTCTCACGCCGGCTGCGGGCCGCCTTCCAGCATGCCGGGCATCCGCGAGGGCGGAGTCGCGGGCTTGATCACCTGCTGCGTTTCGCCGCCTTCGGGTTTCGTCGGCGGAGGCGCGGGCAGAGCCGCCAGCGTCTCTCCGGCGATCAACTGCCGGACTTCCGAACCGTCCAGGACCTCGCGTTCCAGCAGGGCCAGCGCGATGCGCTCCAATGCGTCGGAACGCTCTTCGATGATCTTGCGGGCGCGGTCGTAGCCCTGTTGAACCAGTTTCTTCACCTGCTCATCTATGCGGATGGCCGTCGCTTCGCTGTAATCCCGATGCTGGGCAATTTCGCGTCCCAAAAAGATCTGTTCCTCGTGCTTGCCGAAGCTCATCGGGCCGAGCTCGCTCATGCCCCACTCGCACACCATCTTGCGCGCCATGTCGGTGGCCCGTTCGATGTCGTTGCCGGCGCCGGTGGTGATGTGGTGCATGAACATCTCCTCGGCGATGCGCCCGCCCATCAGGATGGCCAGCTGCGCCTCCAGATAGTCCTTGTTATAGCTGTGCTTGTCGTCTAGGGGCAGCTGCATGGTCAGGCCCAGCGCCATGCCGCGCGGGATGATGGTGACCTTGTGCAGCGGGTCGGCGTCCGGCGTCAGCGCGGCGACCAGCGCATGGCCGGCCTCGTGAAACGCCGTGTTTTTCTTCTCCTCGTCGGTGATGACCAGGCTCTTGCGCTCCACGCCCATCATCACTTTGTCCTTGGCCAGCTCGAAATCGAACTGCGTGACGACCTTGCGATTCTGGCGGGCCGCCACCAGCGCGGCTTCGTTCACCAGGTTGGCCAGATCGGCGCCGGCGAATCCCGGGGTCCCGCGGGCGATCATCGAGAGATCCACGTCGTCGGCCAGGGGCGTCTTCTTGGTATGCACTTTGAGAATCTGCTCGCGGCCCCGCACGTCGGGCCGTCCTACCACCACGCGGCGGTCGAAGCGTCCCGGGCGCAGCAGCGCCGGATCGAGCACGTCGGGGCGGTTGGTCGCGGCGACCAGAATCACGCCTTCGTTGGACTCGAAGCCGTCCATTTCCACCAGCAACTGGTTGAGCGTCTGCTCGCGTTCGTCGTGACCGCCGCCCAAACCCGCGCCGCGATGGCGTCCCACGGCGTCGATTTCATCGATGAAGATGATGCACGGGGCGTTCTTCTTGCCCTGCTCAAACAGGTCGCGGACACGGCTTGCGCCCACGCCGACGAACATCTCCACGAAATCCGAACCGGAGATCGAAAAGAACGGGACGTTGGCTTCGCCGGCGATCGCGCGGGCCAGCAGCGTCTTGCCGGTGCCCGGCGCGCCGATCAGCAGCACGCCCTTGGGAATCCTGCCCCCCAGCTTTTGGAATTTCTGGGGCTCCCGGAGGAAGTCGATGATCTCCTGCAGCTCTTCCTTGGCTTCTTCCACGCCGGCGACATCCTTGAACGTCACCTTCTTCTGCTGCGAGGAATGCAGCCGCGCGCGCGATTTTCCGAAACTGAGCGCCTTGTTTCCTCCGCTTTGCATCTGGCGCATCATGAAAATCCAGAAGCCCAGCAGCAGCACGAAGGGGATCGCATTCACCAGGATGGACACCCAGTTGCCGCCGGCGTCCTTTTCCACAGTGATCTGGACGTTTTTATCGATTAGCAGCGTGGTGAAGTCGTTGTAAGTATGCGGGACCGTGGAGCGGAACTCGTCGCCGTTCTTGTATTTTCCGTGGACGTCGCCGGTGACGCTGTTGAGGACGATTTTATCGACCTTGCCGTCCTTGATGTCCTTCACCAGCTCCGAAAACGTGGGCGTCGCCCCAGGCATCTTGCTGCTCTTGAACACCGCCCAAACCAGCACCACCAAGCACAGAATAATCGCCCACAAAACTATGTTTCTGACGCTAGAGTTCATGACCTCTCCAAACCGCCCGCCTCATCGAGGGGTATGTGGTTCCCCTCTTTGCTTATGCCCCTGAATACTAAGACGTAATTCGTCCATCGAAAGATTCATTGCCTTGCGTTTTCACCTCGGAAATCCGCAGGACCGGACCCGATTGCGTCTCAGCACACCCGGCGGACGCATACTCGGCCGCCGCGCCGAACTCTCTGGCCCACAGGATCTTATCCCCACAAGTAACCATCGGCCAATGAGACCGTTGCCATGAGGGAATGCGAGCCTCCGCAAACAACTCCTTGACCCTCCGGATCCGGCTCTGTCCCTGGGGACGGTACCGATCGCCGGGCCTCCATCCACGAAGCTGCAAATCGCCAGGAATTCGGTTCAAACCTAGTACTACCGCCCCCAGAGTAGCACACGGTCGGTCGAGGTCCGGCTCGCCCGTTTCCCAACGACTGCGTACTGAATGAACCATCTCTAAGTTAACAACGGACTTCCCATCGGGACTGGGATACGATCCGGGGATTTTGAGCGCGATCGGCTCGATGGCGGCGGGGACGCCCGGAGCGGACAATCGGATCCAATCGAAGGAGCGCCGGATGTCCAGGCCGGGGATGTGCAGGCGGCCGTGGCCGTCTTCGCTACAGGCGAGATCCAGGATGCGCTCGACGTGTTCGAATTCCAACCGGCGCAGGTCTCCCTTAGCCAGGGCGATGGCCTTGCGGATGGCACGCCGCGCGACGGCTCGCGGAAGCGCCCGGAGCGTATCGGCATGCAGTTCGATTCCGCGCGAACGGCTCTCGATGCGGAGCGATTCCACGGGCGAAGCCGGGCCGCGCCACCAGTGTTCCTCCTCGTGAGAAAGATCCGCCAGATGCGCCAGCGCTTCGGTCAGACCGGGGTTCCAGGCGGCCGTGAGCTGAGGAAGCAGCTCGTGCCGGACGCGGTTGCGCGCGAATTTCAGGTCACGATTCGAGGAATCCTCGCGCCAGGGAATGTTCCGGTCGCGAAGATATTGCAAGATCTGCGCGCGGGTGACGTCGAGCAGCGGACGAACGACGCCCGCCGCTGTCACTGGAAGAATGCCGGCCAGTCCCGCCAGTCCCGATCCGCGCAGCAGGCGAAGCAGCACGGTCTCGGCTTGATCGTCGCGGGTGTGTCCCGTGGCGATGCGGCCTTCGCCACCGTTGTCGTTCAGGCTTGCGAAGAAAGCTTGGCGCGCGCGACGCGCGGCTTGCTCCCGGTTTTGCGCGCCCTGCTGTGTACCCAAGGCGCGCGCTCCGATATGGTCGCCTTCGGCGACGGTGGCGGCGTCGGCCCTGGCGAGGTGGAACGGCAAGTTCAGGTTTGCGGCGAGCCCCTTAACAAAATTCTCGTCGCCATCCGATTCGACGCCGCGCCATTGATGATTGAAGTGCGCGACTTCGAGCCGCAGACCGGCTTCCGGCGCCAGCGCGGCCAGCACGTGCAGCAGGCACACCGAGTCAGGACCTCCCGATACCGCCACGATGACCCGGCTCCCTGGGGGCAGCATGTTATAACGGGAGATAGTTTTTAGCACCCTTTCGAGCACGGAGGATTTCCTACCTTTAGTGTAGGTCTGGCGTTATGGACCCCGATCTTCGGCGGCGCGCGGCCGCTATCCGCCTGTTGCTGCTGGATGCCGACGGCGTGCTGACGGACGGGGTCGTGCTGAACATTCCAGCCGCGGCGCCCGGAACGGCGTTCGAAACCAAGGGCTTTCATTCCCAGGACGGCATTGCGTTGCAGTGGCTGGTGCAGCGAGGCGTTCAGACCGGGTTGATCAGCGGCCGCGTTTCGCAAGCCGTGGAAATTCGCGCGCGCCAGCTCGGCATGGCCTACCTTTACCAGGGGCGCTTGGAAAAGCTGCCCGTGCTGGATGAGATCGCCGGGCGCAGCGGGCTGCCTTTGACCAGCATCGCCTACGCGGGCGACGATCTTCCGGACCTCCCCATCATGCGCCGTGTGGGGCTGGCCTTTGCGCCGTCGAACGCGCGGGCGGAGGTCAAGAAAGCGGCGCACTACGTGACGGAAGCGTCGGGCGGCCACGGGGCGGTGCGGGAAATGGTGGAGCTTCTCATGCAGGCGGGTGGCACCTGGGCGGAGATCCTGAAGAACTACGAGGCGGACTGATGGCGCATGACGCGAACGACTGGACACAGGACCGGAAGATTGGCGTGGAGATCCTGGCCAGCTCGGGGCCGGGAATCCTGCACCAGCTGACCGGCGTCATCGCGCGCTATGAGGGCAACATCGAAAGCGTCGAGATCATCGGCGCCTCGGGACCGGACACGCGGATTTATTTCGAAGTGGATTTGCCGGGCGATTCAGGGGCTATGATCGCCGAGTTGGCGCAGTTGGCGGTGGTGCACCACGCCGCGCTGGTCGACACCATGGAAAAGATTTACGGCAAGCGCATCATCATCGTGGGAGGCGGGGCGCAGGTGGGCCAGGTGGCGCTGGGCGCGATTCTCGAAGCGGACCGCCACAATATCCGCGGCGAGCACATCTCGGTGGATACGATTCCGCTGGTGGGCGAGAAGCCTCTGGCGGACGCGGTGCGGGCGGCCGCGCGCCTGCCGCGGGTGAAGGCGATGGTGATGGCCGGATCGCTGATGGGCGGGGAGATCGAACAGGCGGTGCTGGAAGTGCGGGCGCAGGGACTGCTGGTGGTCAGCCTGAATATGGCGGGCAGCGTGCCCGACGCCGCCGACCTGGTGGTCACGGATCCGGTGCAGGCCGGGGTGATGACGGTGATGGCAGTGGCGGACACCGCGAAGTTTACGGTCGAGCGTTTGAAAAGGCGCGTGTTTTGACGGATGGGGAGTTGCATCCGGCGATAGACACACTTCTCCCATACAACTGGGCCACAGGTGCCAAGCGGTTCGTGGCCAATGGCCTGCGCAATTTATCCCAGACGATTGTGTTTGTCGAGCTCCGCTCCATCACTGTGGCGGCTCGGTAAAGTCCTGCTCCGCTCGATCACTCTCGCAGCGCGATGCCCGCTCATTGACATTCGCGGTTCTGTTACTCCTTGTATTCGGAAGCGCGCTTCCTGCGGTTGTTAACCCGCGCGATGGGCGGGCTGCCGTTTTGTTACGCGACAGGCGCAGCCGTTTATTTCCCCGCAACGGCGTGGGTTCACAGTAACGCTCGTGACCCTCGGCACGCACTAACGCAAGTGGCCGCGGTACCCACTGACGCAGGGACCTCGGTGCTGTAACGCTCGCGACTCTCGGCTCATCGCTCGGATTACGCGGCGCTTCGCGGAGGCTCGAGCACTCGCGGGCGCTACGTGGTCCGGTTTCCGATGGCTGAACCCGAACTCTGATTATTGTGTAGCGCACGTGGCGCGGGAAAAGCGCTGGACGAAGTGCGAAGCGATTGAAAAAGCGGCGAATTCAGGCGGCGGAAAGGTTGTGACCGCATAGCAGCGATCTTGAAAAAGGGGACAGACAGCTCTGTCCACACCGGCGGTCGCGCTAGAAATCGAAGATTTTCGGGGGGACAGAGTAGTCTGTCCCCTTTTTCAAGATTCAGGCGAGGGCTGCTTCCAGCGACTGGATCTCCTGCCGCAGCAGGTCGAGATCCTCGGCGATTCCATCAAAGTCTTCGCGATATCCCGCCATCTCGATACGTATGGCGCATTCGCCGAGGTGCGGAATAGCCAGTTGTTCGGCGGCGGCGGCGATCTTTTTCGCCTCTATGGCGATAGTCCTGCCGTCGTGGTCGCGAGCGGCGTTCTCCAGCCGTTCGATGCGCGCGGGCGCGAGTTGCAGGAACACGCGCAGCAGATCCCCCACCATGCCGGTGTCGTCGTAGGGCGCCCCTTCCGTCGACTCACTCCCGGTCAACGCCGGGGGAGCCGGCGCCGTGGCGAGCGACTCCGCGATGGTGGCGATCAGATGCGCCGGCTGAATGGGTTTGGAGATATAACCGTTCATGCCGGCCTGCATGCAGCGCTCGCGGTCGCCGGTCATCGCGTGCGCGGTCATCGCCAGAATGGGGAGCGCGACCCAGCGCGGGTCCTTGCGAATCAGGCGCGTGGTTTCCAGGCCGTCGAGCACGGGCATTTGAATGTCCATCAGCAGCAGGTCGTAGGGCTCGGAAGCTTGCAGCATGTCCAGCGCCTCGCGGCCGTCGCCGGCGACCTCGATGTGATACTTCTTCTTCCGCAGGACGGCCAGCACAACCTTCTGGTTCACCACGTTGTCTTCCACCAGCAGGATGCGCGCGGGACGCGACAGCCCGGCGTCGAGCGCCGCCACGGAGGGAGCCGATTCGGCGGCGTGGGGCGCCGGCTCCGGCACGATCTGGTAGGGCAGGGAAATAGTGAATGTGCTGCCGAGGCCGGGCGAGCTTTCCACCGTCACGCTGCCGCCCTGGAGCTCGGTCAGCCGTTTGGTGATCGCGAGGCCCAGACCGGTGCCGCCGTACTTGCGGGTGATGCTGCCGTCGGCCTGGGTGAACTTGTCGAAAATAGTCACCAGCTTGTCCTGATCGATACCGGTGCCGGTGTCGCGAACCTGAATGCAAACCTGAGCCTCTCCCGGCCGCTCCGCGCGGGGCGCCGATTTCACTTCGACGGCCACGAAGCCCTGGTCGGTAAACTTGATGGCGTTGGACAACAGATTGGTGACGATCTGGCGGAGGCGCAGCGGATCGCCGAGGACGGTGGAAGGCGCGGCGGCGTGCATCTCGAAATGCAACGCGATCCGCTTCTGGTGAGCGCGCGCCTGATAGGATTTGACGCAATCCTCCAGCACTGTCCGCAGGTTGAACGGGATCTCTTCGATCATCATGCGGCCCGCTTCGATCTTGGAAAGATCCAGGATGTCGTTCAGCAGGGCCAGCAGCGAATAGGCGCTGCGCCGAGCAGTCTCCAGATGGTCGCGCTGCTCTCCGTCCACGTGACTGTCGAGCACCACGTCCAGCATCCCCAGCAGGCCGTTCATCGGCGTGCGCAGCTCATGGGACATGTTGGCCAGGAAGTCGCTCTTGGCCTGGCTGGCCTCGAGCGCCGTACGCATGGCGTTTTCCAGCTCTTCGGTGCGCTGCAGAATGCGCTCCTCCAGCAGATCGCGATGCTGCTGAATTTCCCGATTGGTCCTCTGGAGCTCCTCGATCATGCGGTTGAAGCTTTTGCCGAGGTCCTCGATTTCGTCGTGCGTTTCGCTGACCTGAATGGGCTCGAATTTGCCTTCGCGGACGGATGTGATGCCTTGCTGCAACAACGCGAGAGGCCGGGTCAAAACCTTGATTGTGAACCACGAAATTGCAAGAGCCACCGCCGGCACGACCATTACCAGCACGATTCCCTCCCAGATGCTGAAGGTGTGAAAGATCAAGTCCCACAGGAGTGCGGTCGCGACCACCCAGACTAGTAGAAGGGACGTAAAGATGGAGAACCTGGATGCCAGCGTCCGGTGGTTGGAGGTCACCCTTCCATACTCTGATCTTTTTCACTCGGGGACTATAGGTGGGACACCTTATTACTACCGCCCTATCGCTTCTAGGCGTGGTAAACGCCAGTTCTAGCCAATTCGGGAACAATTCCCGTGCAGGCCTCAGGGTTTTGGCCCTGCCGACTTAGTGCCTGCTGCTATGCTGTGACCAATGTCCTTGCGGCTCGCCACGTCGCTGTGCGGTATCGCGCTGCGGACGCCTGTCCTGGCCGCTTCTGGAACCTACGCCTATGGCGTCGAATTGAGGGGACTCGCCGATTTGGGAAAGGTGGGCGGAATCGTCACCAAGGGCTTGTCCAGGGAATCCATGGAGGGAAACCCAGCTCCACGGCTGTTCGAGACGGACGCGGGAATGATGAACTCCGTCGGCTTGCAAAATATCGGAGTGAAAGCGTTTATCTCCGACAAGCTGCCCGCCATTCGGGACCTGGGGACGCCGGTCTTCTGCAACGTTTTCGGATACGCCGTGGAAGACTATGTGGAGGTCATTCGGGCCTTAGAGGACACCGAAGGGATCGCGGGCTACGAACTCAACGTTTCGTGCCCCAATACGGCGCATGGCGGGATGTTTTTCTCGAACGACCCGGCGCTGCTCGCCGAAGTCGTACAGGCGGCACGTCAGGCGATCCGGCGGCCGTCGCAAGCCGCGCAGCGCCCATTAATCGTCAAGCTCTCTCCCAACGTCGCGCGGATCGAGCCGCTGGCCCGCGCGGCCGCCGACGCCGGCGCGGACGCGATTTCCCTGGTGAACACGTTCGTGGCTTTGGCGATCGATCCGCACACGCGGAAACCGAGGCTCGGGAACGGATTTGGCGGACTCTCGGGCCCGGCGATCAAGCCCATCGCCGTGCGCATGGTTTACGAAGCGGCGCAGGCGGTGAAGATTCCGGTGATTGGGTTGGGCGGCATCGCGGCGGGCGCCGATGCGGCCGAGTTTCTGATCGCGGGCGCGAGCGTCGTCGAAGTCGGCACCGCGAGTTTTTGGGATCCGCAAGCTCCGGTTCGCGTCGCCGAGGAACTGGACGCGTTTCTGGCGCGGGAAGGCATCGCCAGGGTGCAGGATCTGGTGGGGACTATTGAGCTTTCGAAATGACGTGTAATTTCAAAAAGCGGCAAATTTCAAAATGCAAAAAGGGGACAGACTGCTCTGTCCACTCCGCGCCCGCAGTATGAAGTCGGAAATTTAGGGCCGGGGACAGAGTTGTCTGTCCCCTTTTTCAAAGGATATGAACATGAAGAAGATCGTTTCCACGGATCGCGCGCCCAAGGCGATCGGACCGTACTCGCAAGCGGTGGTCTCGGGCCGTTGGGCGTTTCTGAGCGGGCAGATCCCGCTCGATCCAGCCACCGGCCAGATCGTCGAAGGCGATATCGCCGCACAAACCGCGCGCGTGTTTGAGAATCTCAAGGCCGTTCTGGAGGCCTCCGGGTCGTCGCTCGATCACATCGTGAAGACGACCGTGTACCTGAAAGACATGGGCGAGTTCGCACGGATGAACGAAGTGTACGCGACGTATTTTACGGCGAACCCTCCCGCTCGCGCGACTGTGGAGGCAGCGCGGCTCCCGCGGGACGTGCGCGTGGAGATCGATTGCATCGCGGAAGTGGAGTAATGGCCACAGCACCATGCTCGCCCGATCGGTTTGTCAGGGCAGATTGCCGAGTTCCATGGCCTGCGCCTCGACGATCGGTTTTCCGGTAGTGCTTGTAGCGATATAGGGGCTGAACCACTGAACAGGATAGTTGGACAGCGTGATCACAATCCTGTCTTCCGCCGTGTTGGCGTCCATGCGGGCCACGTTCACCATGCTGGCGGTCAGATTGAATGAGGGCGTCGCGCCAGGGGGCGGCGAAGCGGTTCCGTAGAGAACCATGTTCTGGATCGCCGTCGCGTCGTAGGTGATCACGCCATAGCGCAGCCCTTCGCGCATTCGTTCCACCAAGCTGACGTGTTCGAACAACATTTGTCCTACGTCCACAATGCCGATGAGCAGCGTCAGGAACACGATGAAGACCAGGGCCGTCTCGACGATGGCGGAGCCTCGGACACCCCGGCGTTTGGAAATGGGCGCGCGGCCCACGGAGCTCCGGTTAAGGCGCATAACGTCCCTCGTAGCGAAACGCGGCGGAGGGCTTATTCGCCAGGTTGAACGTCTTGATGAGCGTGTCCATCGTAAAACTCGTCACCGAAACGGTCACCATGTCGGGTACGCCGTTGACCATCGTCATCGTCACCCCGATCTGGCCGGTGGTGAGTCCGGAGACGACGGGAGTCCCGCTTCCCGCCGGATTGGCGTACACAACGGCGTTCTGGACCGCCGCCAAATAGGCGTCGGACGGAGTCGTCGTAGAAGAGTCGTAGGCGCGCAAGGAAGCATAGCGGCCCCCTTCGCGAACGGCCGCGATCAGCCGGTTGTATGTGTAGAATGCGTAGCCGAATTCGAACGTTCCGAACAGCATCGGCAGAAGCACGCCCACCGCCAGAGCGAATTCCACCATGGCATTGCCGCGGGTTCGCGAAGTGCGTTTCACTGGATGGTCCTCGCCACGTAGGAGCCGCTATCGCCAGCGCCTTTCTTTTTAGAGCCCTGAACCCAAGGACCCACGTATTCGGCGCACCACGGTGAATTTCCGCCCTGATCGTACGTGTTGGCGGGGGGGAGAAAGAAGGCGGCGATCTGCACGGCCATGTAATCGGGGTAGCCGGTGTTGATGGGTACGCCGACCAATCTGCGCCCGTTCCCCGTACCATTGGAGTCGTAAGTCGCGTAATCGGGCGCGGTCGAGTCCGTGTCCTGTCCTATGCGGACCCGTATCGCATCGAGCTCGGTCTGCTTCGCTCCTCCCGTCATGTTGACCGGGTAGCCGATTCCCCGCCAAGCGGTCTGGTAGTCGTCTTCAATGGCCTGGCGGATTATGGCAGAGCTGGTGTCTTCGATATACCCACGCTCGCTGCCCCCGCCAGCGTTCTCCAGCTGAATCATCGTCGACGTGTTGTCGCCCGGGCACGTATTGCTGTCCAGTCTCGGATTGGCCGCCCACCGGAGGGTGTAGAGCTGTCCCACGACCAGGCGGAAATCGGGCGAGGTCCCATCGTGAGCGTACGGAGAAAACGGGAAAACACCCTCGTTAAAGCGGGTCTTGAGTTCTTGAGCGGAGGCTGCGTTCGAATTTACTCCCGAAGTAAATGTGGGGGAAAGTACGATGAAAGCCCCCGGCACGTTCAATTGACGAAACGCACTGAGAAATAACACGGGCACATCCACACTGACCTGGGCGTTCGCAAAGCGATAATTGGAAGGATCGGCGGGGTTCGCCTCCCATGGTCCCGCGGTGCTTGTGGCGAACGTGGTCGTGACCGCCGAAAACGAACTGGTATTGAAGTTCCATTGGTTGGGATTGGAGGCCACCCGAGCGCGGGCGCGGTCCAATCCATCGCTTGTCCCGTCTAACTCGAGTGTAGCCGCCAGCGAAGCGGAGTCCACGAACACCTGCGTTTCGCTCTTGGCGATAAAAAGCCGGCCGACATCGACCGCCAAGCCCACCATCCCAATCAAAAAAATGATTCCAAATGCCGTAGCGACCAACGTGAAACCGCGTTCGTCGCTTTCATGTAAGCCACGTTTCCGCATATTTACTGCCTCTTTCCAGAAGTCCTGCCTATCTTTGGATTACGGTCCAAGACTGCTAGCCGCAGAATAAGTCTGTATATAATTCGTAACAACTGGTAATATGCCCATTGTGTCGTAGTAATATGCCTCATTTTAGGGAGGTACTGTTGAGCTATTATCGCGGGGCTCGGAGGACCATGGGACGTTTGGGCTATGCCCTTGGTACTATCTTTGTCGAGCGTGCCCGCAGGCTTCCTTTCGAATTCCCGACAGGCCACGTTGCGAACGTAATGCTACTTGCTATCCGAGTTGCGAACGCGAGTGCTTTAGGCCGTGCGCTACAGCTGGAGAGAGTTAGAGAAGTGCCGAGAGGAGAGCGCGATCTCCGAGAGCGCCGCGACGCGCACCGGATCGTTGGCATAAAACCCGGCCGCGTATTCGACGCCGATGGACAAGCCCAAATGGCGAGCGGCAGCGAGGCGTAAATCGGCGTAGCTGCGCGTCTGCATTTGGCTCGCATGGCATCGCATCGTTGCCTCCCATTCCGTCACGACGTCGCCGACGTCGATCACGATGTCCGGGTCCGAGAGCGGCTGGGTAATGGTGTAGTAGTACAAAGCAGCGATCGCGTGCGCCGCGTGATCCTTCAAGTCTTCGAGTCCAGCGTAGCGCGCGAACCGGCAGGCGTCCCGCGTTAGCTTCCCCACCACGGCGTGATCCGGATGCTGATTGTCGCCGGTGTGAGGGGCGAGAACGATCGATGGCTGGAACTTGCGGATGCGCGTCGCGATGGCAAAAGCGTTGGCGGGCGTTGGTTCGATGTGGCAGTCGCCTCCGAAATCCAAGAACTCGATTTCAGCTTGGACTAGAACCGCCGCCGCGCGCGCCTCGGCCTCGCGGCTTGCGGGGGTGCCGTGGCTGGCGGCTTCGCCCCGCGACAACACCAGGAGCTTCGCCCGATTTCCGCGCCGGACCTCCTGAATTAAGACGTGCGCGCAGCCGAATTCGATGTCGTCGGGGTGTGCGCCGATGGCGAGGATGTTCATCGCGTTCTTATGAAACGCCGCCGAAACCCGCAGCGGTAGACTCCCTGCGGCGTGTTTACTGCCAGGATTCCGCGAGCTTGACAAAGGTCCTGACACACACACCGGTCGGTCCCTTGGCCATGTGCGGCTTGGCCTCGTCGAGCCACGCCGTGCCCGCGATATCCAGGTGCACCCACGGCGTGGGGTCGGCGAACTCTTTCAGGAAGCACGCGGCGCTGATCGCGCCTCCCCAGCGCCCGCCGATGTTGGCCAGATCCGCGAAGGGGCTCTTGAGGAGATCCTTGTAATCCTCGTCGAGCGGCATCCGCCACATCCTCTCACCTTCGTCCTTGGAAGCGGCCATCACGCGCGCCATCAGCGCGTCGTCGTTGGTGAAAGCCCCGATGTTAAGGTGGCCGAGCGCGACCACGATCGCGCCGGTGAGCGTCGCCGCATCCACCAGGTGCGTGCAGCCTAGGCGCTTGGCGTAGGTGATCGCGTCGATCAGGATCAGGCGTCCTTCGGCGTCGGTATTGAGCACTTCGATGGTTTTGCCGTCGAGCGATTTCACGATATCGCCGGGCCGCTGCGCCCTTCCGCTCACCATGTTTTCGACCGCCGGAACCAGCGCCGTCACAGGGATGGCGGGCTTGCGCTGCGCCAGGGCGCGCATGGCGCCCAGCACGGCCGCCGCGCCGCACATGTCGTACTTCATCTTTTCCATGCCCTCGGCCGGCTTGATGGAAATGCCGCCGCTGTCGAAGGTGACGCCCTTGCCGATCAGCGCCACATGATCTTTCGATTTCGAGGGGGCCGCGGGCGTGTAACGAACGATAATCAGCGCGGGGGGCTCGGTGGATCCCTGGGCGACGCCGAGCAGAGCTCCCATGCCGAGCTGCTTCATACGATCCTGGTCCAGCACTTCGCACTCCAGGCCGAACTCGGCGGCCATGGCGCGGGCGTCGTCGGCGAGCACGGTGGGCGTGAGGCGGTTGGCCGGCTCATTGGCCACCTCGCGCGAAAAATTCTGCGCTTCGGCGAGAATCCTGCCGCGTTCGAAGCTCTGCTCGAGCTGCGGCCCGTCGGCCACGCCGATCACGTGGAACGCGTCCAGCGATTTGGAGTCCTTGCTGGTCTTGTGCACGTCGGTCTCGTAGTTGCCGAGGATCGCACCTTCGACCACGGCTTCGAGGTCGCCCGAGCCTTCCAGGCTCCAGGCCAGCGTCTTGACCCCTTTTTGCTTCCAGACCCGCACGGTCGAGCCCACGACGTTGCGCAGGGCCGCGTTGTCAAATTTGCTTTGCTTGCCGGCCCCGGCCACGATGAGCCGCTTGGCCGCGAGTCCCGGCGCGTTGTGGAGTACCGCCATCTCGCCGGCCTTGCCGGAGAATTCGCCGGAAGCCTTGAGATCCGCAAGCCACGTCCTGACGCCGGGGGAGGCGGCCGGTAAAGCTTGGCGCTCCTTAGAGGCGCCTTCCTCAAAGGCGCCGTCCTCGAAAACAACGACGGCTACGGCATCCGCCGCGACGCGATCCAAGGGCTCGTACAGAAGTTTAGTATCCATTTGAACGGTTGATTCTCCGGGCGGCAGGATTCGCCGCGCTCAATCCTTATTTCGTCTTCGCAGGCCGGCGCGAGCCTCGTCGCGCATTTCGCGTTCCCGCTCGCTTTCCCGCTTGTCGTGGAGTTTCTTGCCGCGGCCGATCGCCAGCTCCACTTTAATCAGGCCATGTTTCAAATATAGCTTGGTCGGGACCAGCGTCAGGCCCTTTTCGCGCGTGGCCTTTTGTACCTTCGAGATTTCTTCGCGATGCAGCAGCAGCTTGCGCTTGCGGACCGGCTCGTGGTTCATGATGTTGCCGTGCGAGTACTGCCCGATGTGGGCGTTGCACAGCCACGCCTCGTTGCCGGTGACCTCGCCGAACGCATCCTTCAATTGGATTTTGCCGTCGCGCGCGGCCTTCACTTCGGTGCCGGAGAGCACTAATCCGGCCTCCATGCGTTCGGAAAGGGCGTAGTTGTGGTGCGCCGTGCGATTATCGCTCAGTATCTTGATGCCTTCCTTGGTTTTTTCGGCCACGGACCTGACCCCGCTTGGTTTCAAATTTCAGTGTAGAGCGTTCCACAGCCGCTTGACCTAAGCCCGGCTCCGGGCTACTCTGTATCAAACATTTCATGCCACGTTTGTTTCAGCCACTTCTTTGCTTGCATTTCCCCCGTGGCCGTCTGAACGCCCCTGTTTTGCGGACCGGGCTTCCGCTAAAGCCCAAACGTTTCTCCGCCGATGACGTGCGGATGCTCCCATGGTGTTGGGGAGCTGTTAGAAAGGAAACTCGAATGCAAATCGCCACCGTACTCTCTGCTGTTGGACTTGGCTATTTCATCGCCTTCGCCCTGTTGATGCTTCGCGCTTAAGCGGCTTCGATCGGATACGCTGGCCGAGAAGTCCATTTTCGGCCATCTGAGGAGGAAAGGGGACGAGTGCGCCTCCATTCCAGCGTCGCGGTCCATTGCGTGTTGCCGGTTTTCATGCCCGCGGGAGCCCCCCATTTTAGGCTTCCACGCCGCAGCACCCAGGTTCGTCAAGCCTAGTGACGCCGGAGTCCCGGTGTGTCCTGACGGCTGGCCGCGTGTGCGGTGCGGATCGGTAACATGCTGAATCAAAAACATTTATTTTCCTACTGCGGGATGATGCTGGCGCTCGTCGCCCTGACCGGGGACGTGGCCGCGCGGACGCGCAAGGGCGACACGTTCCTGAAGAACGGCCGCATCGCCGAAGCCAAGGGAAATTGGGACGCCGCGCTGGAATCCTATGAGCGGGCGGTGGGCGAAGATCCGACCGACACCGGCTACGTGATCGCGATGCGCAAGGCTCGCTTCGAGGCCGGACAGAAGCACGTCGATCTGGGCAAGCAGGCGCGCGCGGCCGGCAAATTGGAGGATGCGCTGCAGGAATTCGAGAAGGCGCTGATTGCCGATCCTTCCTCGGCGATCGCGCTCCAGGACATCCGCCAGACCGAGAACATGATGCGCGCCCCGCAGGCGGGGGCCAAGCCGGAGGATGCCGGCTTGACGGCCGTCGACCGGGCGAGGAAGGATCGCCAGGAGCACGTCGAATCCATGCTGGCGCCTCCGCAATTAAAGCCCATGACCGCGGTGATCCCAATGCTGAAGATGAACAACCAGCCGCCCAAGGTGCTGTTTGAGACCGTCGGGAAGCTGGGCGGCATCAGCGTGATTTTCGATTCGCAGTACAACGCTCCGGGCCGGAACTTCAACGTCGATTTGAACAACGCGACCATCGATCAGGCTTTCGACTATCTGGCGACGCTGACGCGAACCTTCTGGAAGCCGCTCAATCCGACCACGATTTTCGTGGCCGAGGACAACGTCACCAAGCGCCGCGATTACGAAGACGACGTGGTCCGCGTGTTCTACATCACCAACGCGACCTCGGTGCAGGAGTTCCAGGAAATCGCGACGGCCATCCGCACGGTGGCCGAAATCCGGCGCGTGTTTACCTATAACGCGCAGCGCGCGATGATCGTGCGGGATACGGTCGACAAAGTCGCGCTGGCCGAAAAGCTGGTTCACGATCTGGATAAGCCCAAGTCCGAAGTGGTCGTGGACGTGCTGGTGTTGCAAGCGAACAGCGAGCGCACACGCGACTTGGCCGCTACCATCGCGACGGCCGGGGTCGCGGGCCTGAACATCCCGATTAATTTCGATGGTACGACGTCGACCAGCGCAACGCCGGCGGGCACCGGCACCGGCATTGGCGCAATCGCCCCGGCGGCCGCAGCCGTGGGGTCCATTCCTTTAAGCGGCCTGGCGCATCTGGCGCTCAACCAGTTCTCGACGTCGCTTCCGGGGGGCCTGCTGCAAGCGCTGCTGGCGGACAGCCGGACGAGGGTGTTGAATAATCCACAGGTGCGCGCCTCCGACGGCCAGAAGGTGACGCTCAAGATCGGCCAGCGCATCCCGTACGCCACCGGCAGCTTTGGATCGGCCATCGGCGGCGTGGGTGCGGGCGTCAGCCCGCTGGTGTCGACGCAGTTCAACTATGCCGACGTCGGTGTGAACATCGACATGACGCCGCAGGTCCACTCCGCCGACGAGGTGACCCTGCACATCGAAGTCACGGTGTCGAGCGTTCAGCAGTACGTGTCGATCGGCGGCATCTCGCAGCCCGTCATCGGCCAGAACGCGAATATCGCGGACGTCCGTCTGCGCGAAGGGGAAGTCAATATCCTCGGCGGGTTGAACCAGACGCAGGACACCGCGAACTCCAACGGCATACCGGGACTGGTGAGCATTCCGGTTTTGGGGAAAATATTCTTCGGCAACGATCACACCGACAAAGCGCGCAGCGATTTGCTGATCGCCCTGGTTCCGCACATCGTCCGGACGCCCGATTACACGGCCGAAAACCTGCGCGGCGTTTACGTCGGCACCGATCAAGTGGTGAAAATCAACTACGCGCCGAAGGCCGGCGAGAACGGCGCGCCACCCCAGGGCGCGGCGCCACAGGGATCGTCGCGTTCCACTCCCTCCGCGAATCCGGCTCCGGCCCCGCCCAAGCCCGCTTCTAATTTGGCGCCGGCTCCTGCTCCGACTCCGGCACTGGCTCCCGTTCCCGCTCCGCCTTCCAATCCCACAGCGGGGGGCGTGGCTCCCACCCCGGCACCCGTCCCGGCGCCCGCCGCGGTTGTCGCGCAGCTTCGCGCGGAAGTTCCGGCTGCAGCCAGCAACGCGCCGTCTCCCGCGGAAAATTCCCCGGCCAATACAATGGAGGGCGGCGCGCGCGTGGGATTCCTGCCGGAGCTCATTCTTGCGCCGGTGGGCAGCGCGGTGATCGTGAACGTGGAACTGAAAGGCGCGGCCAACATAGCCAGTGTCGGGACGCTCCGCATCCGCTACAATCCCGCCCAACTTCGCTTGAACGAGATTTCGCCCGGCGACCTGCTCTCCCCGGACGGAGCGGTCCTGAACACGGTCAAGGAGATTCACAACGAGGCGGGCGAGGCGACCATCAGCATCGCGCGGCCCGCGGGCGCGCCCCCGGTAACGGGCACGGGCGCCATCGCCGGACTGACATTCACGGCGCTCGCCCCTGGTTCGAGCCCCGTCGCGGTTGCGGAGCTGAACGTGTTGGACGGCCAGGGCCACGCCATCGCGGCGGCTCTCGGCGAGCTGCCCGTGACCGTTCAGCCGGTGACGGCTCAGTAGGGACGATAAGCATGCCCCTGGTGGTTCATCGCAAGAAAGGAGAGCGCGGACTCACGCTGGTGGAGCTGATCGTGGCCTTCACGATCATGGCGCTGCTCACCACCATGGCGGTGCCGCTGGCGCGCTACCGGGTCCGCCGTGACAAGGAACGCGAGCTGCTGTACGCGTTACGCGAGATGCGCAAGGCCATCGACGATTACAAGGACGCAGCGCTGGCGGGGAAGATCGAGGTGAAGCTGGGGACCGACGGATATCCGGAGACGCTCGATCAGCTGGTGCAGGGCGTGAAGCTGCTGCAGAATGCCGAAGGGAAGAAGATCAAGTTTCTGCGGCGCATCCCCGTCGATCCCCTGACCAACACGCGGGAGTGGGGCCTGCGCAGCGAGCAGGACGACCCGGCGTCGCAGAGCTGGGGCCGGCAAAATGTATTCGACGTGTACACCAAGAGCACGGATCGGGCGCGCGATGGAACTCCTTACGCGGAGTGGTGAGACCGTCATGAGATCTAATTCTTGCGCGGCGTCCATCCGCGGCGGCGCGCCGGCTCGCGCTGCCGTCGACGCGATAGAAAGGCCGGACGCACAGCCCGCCAGCGCGGTGGGCACGATCCAAAGAGGCTATACGCTCATCGAGATGATCATCGTCATGGCGATCATCTCGGTGCTGGTGGCGATCGCCGTACCGATGTATCAGAAATCGCTCCTGCGCACCAAGGAGAGTCTGCTCAAGAACAACCTGTTCACAATGCGCACGGTGATCGATGAGTACACGTTCGACAAGCAGAAGGCGCCACAAACTCTGCAGGATCTGGTGGACCAGGGCTATTTGCGGACGGTGCCGCTCGATCCCATGACGGGGAATAGCGAGAGCTGGCGGGTGATCATGGAGGACGCGGTTTCCTCCGTCGATCAAACGGCGCCCGGAATTTACGACGTCCGCAGCGGGTCCGACAAGAAGAGTCTGGAAGGCACGATGTATTCGGAGTGGTGACGGGGTTAGAATCGGGGCCGCTGCTTCAGCTTCACCCCCTATCGTCTGCGCCCTGCGCTTCGACTCCCTCCATTGTTTAATAGTGCGCCAAATCCGTGCGCGGATTTACCTATTGTCGCCGTCTCCAGAGGGGCTCGCGTGCTAAAATAAGGTGCCAGCGTGATTCTGCGCTTGACTCATTCCCCGGTCGTCTAATGGTAGGACAGCGGCCTTTGGAGCCGTGAATCGTGGTTCGAATCCATGCCGGGGAGCCAGGCATTCTGGTACGAACTCTCTCTCCCCATTATTTAGCGGTCGTTACACGTGGCCTGCCCAAATGCCCGCCATTTGGAGCATTCCCGAAGCTCAGTCCGTCTCCGCCTTGGCGCCGTTGCCCGAGGACCGGGCCACCGGTCGCGAAAACCCGCCTATTCTCCGTTCCCGCAATTCAGGCACCCCGTTATTTAACAGGCAGGGAGCCTTGCACGAAGGCGATCGCAACTTTCACTCGATTCCGACTCACTGCGTCCACGGCAATCGCGAAGGGTGCCAAGTGATGAAAGCATGGCGGAGCGTAGTTGCTGTTTGTATCGCTTGGGATGGTTGAGCGAAGCAATCGGCCGACCCCACCTGCCCCGCACCGGACTTACGGAACCGCTCTCCGAATGACTTGGTCAATCCACGTCCGTCAGTTACCAGCATCGTTATAACCTGATCGACTTGTAGTCAGTTGTGATACGATGGCCAAGTCTAAAGAGGGGATTCAAGCATGAATCGCCGAAATTGGTTGTCCTCAGTGGGCGTGTCGGCCGCTGGTAGTCTGGCTGGTCTCTCGGCCGTCACTGATTCCCAGGCCAACAGACGGTCGTGGGTTGTTTCACTTGAAAGCTTCCGCGTCAGCCACGCGGAGCAGATGGGGCGTCTTCACTCCTACCTCGGCGGCGCGTTTCTTCCATACCTTGCTCAGGTTCATCGTGGTCCCAAGATGTTCCTAGAGGCGATCGTAGCGCCGCACACTCCGCAGGCCCTGGTCGTCACTGCATTCCCGAGTTTCGATGAGATGATCGAGATCCGCAACAAGGTTGCGGCTCATGCGGGTATCCAGCGAGCACGCGCGGATCTGGAATCCGGAGAATCGCAGATCCTGGTCACCGCTGCCGATTCTCTGCAATTCCGCGACGGACCAGACCGCCGACCAGGCGGCATTTTGGAACTCCGTTCGTATCATGCGCCAGCGTGGCGTGATAGGCCGCCGGCCGCTGCCAGCGCAGCTTTTCGGCGCGCCGGCATTTACCCCATCCTGACTGCGTCCGCCGCCGGAGAACATCTGCCGCGATTCACTTACCTGGTTCCCTTTGAGAACCTAGCCGTGCGCCAGGATGCCTGGGCCAAGCTCGACGCCGACTCGGAATGGAGCGGTCTTGAGGCCAAGGTAACCGGCGCCTCGATCTACAAGCTCACTCCCTACTCTCCGTTGTCATAGTGCGGAGGAATTTGAAACATGGCTTGGACTTTCAAAATCTTTCCCTCGATCGGCGTCGCGAGGATAGGCAACAACCGGAGCAGCTCCCCTCAGGATTTTTACCTCGGACCTGAAATTCCGGGTACGGTGACCGTTCCGGCGAACGGCTACAAGGATTCCAGTGGCCAGGTGCGGCGCCAAGCCGCCCGTTTCCGGATTTATGGCTGGGAAAACGGTGTTTTCATGGGTGAGATCACCTCGTCGGTCGCCAACATCACCTGGACAGTCGAACTAGCCAACACTAAGGCAGCATTCAACCAATTCCACGGAATCGGCCATACCGCCGGCCCTCTCCGAAACGCATCGGTTACCGATCGCAGCTCCCTCATGATTACACCGGGTCCTCGCACGATCACAGGCCCCAATGGCGCCGCGTTTTTCGACACCGGTCTTTTCATGGGAATCTCGGCGCCGCTCGGCGAAATCCAAACAGACGCCAGCGGCCGTCTCTTGGTGCTGGGCGGGTTCGGCGCTTCCAGTTCCCCCACCAACGCGCCGCTCGTAACATTCGCCAACAATGACGGCTGGCACGATGACGTTTCCGACGGTCCGGTGACCGCCACGGTGGCACTAAAGGGCATCAAAACGCCGGTTCAGGCCAGCGGCGCATGGGTGATCTGCCCTCCGCCCCGTTTCGCGCCGCCGATCTTCCACATAATTACGCTCTACGACGCGCTGTTGCAGACCGCGGTCGACCGCCTGGGCTTCAAAGTGCCCGCGACGCCGTCGTTCACAAACGACATCTTTCCTATCCTCCAGCGCGCCATCCGCTATCAGTGGGTTACTA
The DNA here is from genome assembly GCA_035934795.1 of Bryobacteraceae bacterium. Lineage (GTDB taxonomy): Bacteria > Acidobacteriota > Terriglobia > Bryobacterales > Bryobacteraceae > Palsa-187. Next base: position 89,627 of record DASYXM010000090.1, read on the forward strand.
CCAAAATCGGCAACAAGCATGAACCACTATTGGCCGTTATTCCACCGCCCGCCACCGCAGACCAGCGCAATTTCGTCTTCCAGGCGTTGCGCGACCCGGCCATTACGCCCACTGTAGACACTCCGCATCTGATGCCGGCCATCTGGACGGATTTTTTCGCCGATGTCTTCGGCATCAGAGGTCACGGAGGCCCTAACACCGGTCATTGGGCGAACCATGCGCTGACTCCGACGCAGTACAACGTGATGAAAAATTGGGCGGCCGGAAATTTCATCAACGACTGGGTTGGACCTCCTTCGCCCGACACAAACATCACTCCTGACGGCCTTACGCGAGCCGCTTTGGAGAACTGCAGCGGCGGTCCGTTTTTCCCTGGAATCGAGACCAGCTTTTTCACTCGCGATGTGTACCCGTATGTCGGGCCCTTCCGGCTCGATGGGACCCAACTGAAGGCCGGTGACCTCAGCAAGCAGCAAGCCGTACCCTGGCAGACAGATTTCTTCGACTGCGTCTTCCAATCTCCTGTATCCTGGTGGCCGGCCGCACACCCCGACGACGTCTTTACGGACACCTCCAACAATTACGTGACGTGGGACCGAGGGCTGAACAATTTCTCGGACATGGTCAATTTCTGGAGCGGTCTCGGGTTCCTGGTTCAGAGTGGCGATTCCGTCATCGAAACCGAGCGGACTCTGTAGCACTAGCGCGTGAAGCTGTCATTCGATGTTGTGGTTGCCGGCGGCGGACCCGCCGGCAGCGCTACGGCGCTCGATCTAAGCCGCCGCGGGTTCCGCGTCATGCTCATCGAGCAGTCCGCGTACGAGAGCTTTCGCGTTGGCGAGACGCTGCCACCTGAAATCCGAAGGCTCTTGACGGAGCTGGGCGTCTGGGAGCGGTTTCTTGCGTCCGACCGTGTCGAGTCTCACGGTATCCGTTCGGCGTGGGAAACGCCCATCGCGCGCCATCACGAATTCCTCTACAATCCCTACGGCTGCGGCTGGCATGTTGAACGCGCGGGCTTTGACGCAATGCTCGCTGGCGCCGCCGCAGATGCTGGAGCGGAGCTGATTGTCTCGGCCCGCATTACCGCGTTTGATGAGGACGTGAATGGCCAGTGGCTCCTCGAGGTCGCGGCAGGAGGGACGAAGCGAGCGTTACACGGTCGCCTGCTCGTCGATGCAACCGGGCGGAAGGCCTCGATTGCCCGCAAACTGGGATGCGGCGTGCAGGCAGTGGATCGTCTGGTCGGCGCGGTAGCGGTGCTTCCGCGTTCCGATCCAGGACAGTGGACCTTGATCGAGGCGGTCGAAAACGGCTGGTGGTATTCGGCGCCGCTCCCGAGAGATCGCACCGTTTTCGCCTACATGACGGACTCGGATTTATGGAGAAACTCGAGTTGGAGTGAGCTTTTGAAGCAGGCGCCTCTCACCTCAGAACGCGCGACCGCGGTGGAAAAGCTACCGCGTATCCACATCGTCTCTGCGGCGTCCGTGCTCCGCCAGCCTGTGACCGGTCCGAACTGGATTGCCGCCGGTGACGCCGCGCTCGCCTTCGATCCGCTCTCCGGACTGGGGATTTACAAGACGATCGAAAGCGGCCTGCGGTCGTCCGCGGCAATCGTGCGCTGTTTCGAGGGCGACCGCAGCGGCATGGTCGAATACGAGAACTGGACGGCGGAAGGCTTCCGCTCATACCTCTCGACGCGGCGTCAGTTTTACGGCAGCGTCGAGCGCTGGCCGCGGTCGCGCTTTTGGCAAAGGCGGATGGTCAAACGCAGGGATAGCTGAATCGAGCGCGATCCGCCGACGCTGTAATGCGGGTCATCCGTGGTTGATTCAGCGCCGCGACTGTTGGATCTCAGGAGCGGCGAGCTAAGCGGGCCAGTTCTGCACGATGGTCAGAATTTCGGAAGCCTTCTCGCACGCCAGGTCCGTTCGTTCAGTTCGAACGAAAAGTCGATCCCGCGAAAAATGCCAACACTCCCCCGCGATGATTCCTTGGACGACGTCTGAGTCGATGGTCCTTTTGCGCAGGAAAAGGAATAGTCCCATACCACCGATTGTATTGACGTCAGGACTTGGCTCCGTCCGGATTGCTCCCGGATCACGGCGCATCCTTCCACGACCAAGTGGGGGAAGTGTGCCCGACCATAACGGGAGTTAACGGCTGCCCTGGCCGCCGTTGATGATTCGCGACCGACGGTTTCCGCCGGCCGGAAGCAACTGGTCGATTCAACCAGGGGCAAGTACCGGCACGTCCCCAGGCAACTCACACCATCGCGCCAATCGACTGGAGCAGTCTGGCGCTAGGCTTTGGTTTAGGTCCTACCCTCCGGAAGTCCTGTACGTGCTCTTCTCTATCTTGCTGATCTGCTTTGGTCCGGGAAAGTTCAGTGTCGATTACCGGCTCGCCGGCCAGTTACGGGGTGATCGATCGACCTTTGATTTGACCGCACGCGGGTGTATTCTGGGGTGCGTGTTCGCTAGTCAAATCCAATCGGCAGTGCCGAACTCAGGGAACCAGTCTTAAGGAGATTACTATGACAGGCAATCGTGGAGTCGCCTATGTCGGTCCAGGTAAGGTCGAAGTCAAATCCATCGACTATCCGAAGCTGAAGATGCCCAAGAGCGAGTCCGACCCGTTCGGCGGCAAGGACGCCCCGCACGGAGTGATTTTGAAGATCGTAACCACCAACATTTGCGGTTCGGATCAGCACATGGTTCGTGGCCGTACCACGGCTCCCGCTGGACTGATTCTGGGTCATGAGATTACAGGCGAGGTAATTGAGAAGGGCAGCGACGTCGAGATGCTGAGTGTCGGCGACCTGGTCACCGTACCGTTCAACATCGCGTGCGGCCGCTGCCGCAATTGCCGCGAAGGGAAAACCGGAATCTGCCTTACTGTTAATCCGGCCCGGCCCGGTGCGGCTTACGGGTACGTAGATATGGGTGGTTGGGTGGGTGGCCAGGCCGAGTATGTCCTGGTGCCTTACGCCGACTTCAACCTGATCAAGTTCCCCAACAAAGAAAAAGCCATGGCGAAGATCAAGGATCTGACGCTGCTTTCCGATATCTTCCCCACGGGCTACCATGGCGCGATTCAGGCGGGCGTGACTACCGGGTCTATTGTCTATGTCGCTGGCGCCGGCCCGGTGGGCCTCGCTTGCGCCGCATCTTGCCATCTGCTGGGCGCGGCCGTGGTCATCGTCGGAGACATGATTCCGGAACGCTTGGTGCAAGCCAAGAGCTTTGGCTGCGAAACCATTGATCTCCGCAAGGAAGGTTCGCTTGCGGACCAGATCGCTCAGATCACCGGCGAACCGCTGGTAGACTCTGCCGTCGATTGCGTGGGCTTCGAGGCCCGCGGGCACGGTAGCGCCGCTAGCCGGGAACAGCCCGCAACGGTGCTGAATGCAATCATGGAGATCACGCGCGCTGGTGGCTCGCTGGGTATTCCCGGATTGTATGTGACCGGCGATCCTGGCGGCGTGGATGCAGCGGCCAAGATCGGCTCATTAAGCATCCGCATCGGTCTCGGCTGGGCCAAGTCGCATTCGTTCCACACCGGCCAGTGCCCCGTGCTGCGCTATAACCGCCAGTTGATGCAGGCGATCCTACACGACAAAATCCAGATTGCGAAGGCAGTGAATGCCACCCTGATATCCCTTGACGATGCACCCACTGGCTACAAGGATTTCGACCACGGCGCCGCCAAGAAATTCGTTATTGACCCGCACGGTACGGCCAGGAAAGCCGCCGCCTGAGCGGTGTGAGTTTCGTAGGACGCAATTCAAAACTTTAAAAGGAGACAACCACATGGTCACACTAGCAGACGCACGAAGAGTGATCGCAGCGGCGGAAAAGAAAGCGAGTGAAATCGGGCAACCAATGAACGTCGCCGTGGCCGACGAAGGCGGCAACATTGTGGCTCACGTACGGATGGACGGCGCTTGGATCGGCAGCATTGACATTTCCCAAAAGAAGGCCTACACGTCCCGGGCCTTCGATATTTCCACGAAAGATCTGGCAACGCATTCCCAGTCAGGCAACCAGTTCTTCGGCATTCATGCTTCGAATGACGGCAAGATCATGATTTTTGCTGGTGGAATACCGTTAAAGAAGGCGGGTAAGGTGGTCGGCGCCATCGGCGTGAGCGGTGGGTCGGGAGACCAGGATCATGCCGTGGCCGAGGCGGGTGCGGCTGCTTTCTAAGATAGTACGAATGGCGTGTGGCAGTGGCGCCTCATGATTTGAGGAGTGGAGGCTCGGCGGTTAGGTGGGGACTAAATGAACCTAAGAGCGATGGTTATCCCGCTTGCGATTGCCGGTTTGTCGCTTCTGGTGTTGCCGACTCCCGCGGCAGCATTGCGCGTTTGCGCCGATCCCGATTACCTGCCGTATTCGAATCGAGCCGGCCAGGGATTTGAGAATCGGGTTGCCCAAACCGTTGGCAAAATGCTCGGAGAACCGGTGCAGTATACCTGGGCCAGCTATCGCGGCCACGGCGGATTTACGCAGTTCCTAGCCTCTACGATCGATGCGAAAGCGTGCGACGTGGTCATGAGCATTCCGTACGGTAGCCGCGACGAGCTTACCACGCGGCCATATTACGTCTCGTCCTACGTCTTTGTTTTTCCCAAGGCCAAGAATTACAACCTCACCAGCATTGATTCCCTGGCCCTCAGGAAATTGAAAATTGGTTTTGAAAGAGATACGCCCGCGGAGGAGGCCCTGAAGCTGCGCGGCATGATCTCGCAGGGAGTGCCTTTCGATGTGGCGGGCAGCACTGAGCAGTCCCCCGTCGTCATGCTCCAGTCTCTGAAAACCCATAAGATCGATGTCCTGATTACATGGCAACCGTCGATCGGGGCATTTCTCCGCCAATATTCTGAGATGGAAGTGGTGCCCATCCCGAGCACGCGCGCTTTGGGCGCTCCCGAGCAGTATTCGTTCCCTATGTCCATGGCTGTCCGGATGGGCGATCAGGCGCTGAAAAAACGGCTCGACGATCTGATCGAGCGGCATCAGGCGGAGCTTTCGACCGTACTCGGCCAAAGCGGCGTCAAGTTATATACCTCACAGGAAAAGTAAGCTTGCGGCGCATCCTCATTTCACTATTGGCGGTTTCCGCGGTGGCAGCCGCTCAGCAGGCCTCGAATGGCGAGAAGCTGGTGAAGGAAAGCGATTGCTCCTCCTGTCATGCCCCGGACCGCGAAGTGGTTGGACCCTCGTATTCCGAGATCGCCAAACGGTTCGCCGGAGAGCCCGGTGCCGCTGACAAGCTGGCTGCGAGAATTCGCGAGGGGGGCTCCGGCAATTGGGGCGACGTGGCGATGACCCCCCATCCCGATTTGACGCAGGCGCAGGGCAAAGAAATGGTGACCTGGATCTTTTCCTTAAAGGATGCCAGTACGGCTCCGGCTAGAGAGAAAGGCAGCGCAAGACTCTACACCTACAAACTCAAAAGTGGCGCCACTCGCCAACTGGATTTTCCTTTGTATGCGGAGGGCAAGGCCCCCAAGGTTACCAAGAACGTTTTCAAAGGATATGCGCTGTATAATTCGTACTGTTTTCGCTGCCACGGGACCGACGCGAGTGGCGGCGAACTTGCGCCTGATCTGAGAGCCTCGCTGTCCGCGGGGATGAAGCAGCAGGCTTTTATATCGGTGGCGATGGCAGGTAAGAAGGAAAAGGGAATGCCGAGCTGGGCTGGCTTCCTTAGTGTAGAGGACATGGTCAAAGTCTACAGATACGTGAAAGGGCGAAGCCTAGATTTGATTCCTCCCGGCAGGCCCCCGTCCGAGACGGATTGATTGACACGAAAAGGAGACCTCGAAATGAAGCAGACGATTTGCTTTCTGACACTTGGCCTTTTGTTAATCGCACTCTGCGGGTGCAGGGCGACAGCCCCCGCAAGTTCGAGTGAATGGACTATACCGCTTGGAAGTTACGGCGCGATCCGCCACAGCAACCTGACTCAAATCGATAAAAACAACGCCGGAAAGATGAAGGTCGCCTGGACGATGTCTACAGGCACTCTCCGAGGACAAGAAGGGCAACCACTCGTGATTGGGAACACGATGTACTTCGAGAGTTCCTACCCCAACTATGTTTATGCCATCGATCTCGACAACGTAGGAAAGATCGTCTGGAAATTCGCTCCGGAGCAGGATAAGTTTTCGCCCTCCGTTGCGTGTTGTGATCTTGTGAACCGAGGCGTCGCCTACGCCGACGGGAAGATTCTGGCTGCAGCCTTGGACACCAAGCTCTACGCTCTTGACGCGAAAACCGGCAAGGTCCTCTGGACCGCCGTCAACGGTGACCCGAAGCTGGGCCAGACGATGACCAGCGCGCCGTTAGTAATTAAGGACAAAGTCCTCGTCGGAATTGCCGGCGGAGAATATGGCGTCCGCGGCTATATGACAGCGTATGATTTGAATTCTGGCAAACAGGTGTGGCGGGCGTACAACGTCGGCCCCGATGCCGACATTCTGTTCGACCCTGCGAAGACGATGGATGGAGCGACCCAGCAACCGGTGGGAGAGAACTCGAGTCTTAGGACGTGGAGTGGAGACGAGTGGAAACTCGGCGGCGGCACGACTTGGGGCTGGTATACCTACGATCCGGACCTGAACCTGTTTTACTACGGAAGCGGCAATCCCGGAACCTGGAACCCCACGCAACGGCCCGGCGACAATAAATGGTCCACTACGCTCTTCGCGCGCAATCCGGACACCGGAGTGGCTGCGTGGGCGTATCAGATGACTCCTCACGATGCCTGGGACTATGACGGCATCAACGAAAGCGTGCTCACGGACGCCACCGTCGACGGCCAAACCATCCCTAGCCTCACGCACTTCGATCGCAACGGCTTTTCCTACCTGCTCGACCGGCGCAATGGCAAGCTCCTTCGAGCGCACAAATTCGATCCGTCCACAAACTGGGCGAAGGAGATCGATCTGAAGAGCGGCCGGCCCGTGCTCAATCCGGACAAAGAAACCAAGGAGGATGTCAACGTCAAGGAGATCTGCCCCGCCGCGCAGGGCGCCAAAAATCACCAGCCAGCTTCCTACGATCCCCAGACCAAGCTGTTCTATGTGGGCACGAATCACATCTGCATGGACTACCAGGCGTTCGGCGTAAAGTACAAGGGCGGTTTTCCCTACGTCGGAGCCATTTTGAGCATGTATCCAGCGGATCACGGAAATACGCGGGGCCGGCTCATCGCCTTCGATTCGGTGTCGGGCGAGACCAAGTGGACGGTTGACGAAACCTTCCAGGTTTATAGTGGTCCGCTCACCACCGACGGGGGCGTTTTGTTCTTCGGGACGCTGGATGGCTGGTTCAAGGCGGTCGACGAAGCGACCGGTAAGGTTCTCTACCAATTTCACGCGCCATCCGGGATCATTGGCAATCCCATCACTTACATGCGTGGCGGCAAACAGTATGTCGCGGTACTTACGGGTGTAGGTGGATGGGCTGCCATCGGTCTCGCCGAGGGCCTCACCAAGGGAAGTGACGGATTGGGCGCTGTCGGATTGACCGCCTCGCTCGGTGACTTCACGAACCTTGGCGGAACGCTAATGGTCTTCACGGTGGACTAGGGCGGACCGCTCCGTATTGACTCCAAACCGCTACCTATTCATCGAGGCCGGGGGGGGCGAATCGACTTTGAGGCCGTTTTGGTCAAAAAATTCATGCGGCGCGTGCGTAGTATTTCAGTACCGCCCCTATAGTAAACAAAACTCCAACCATCCGCAGCGCAGTAGGATAGACGGTCAGCATGAGAAACAGCAGATGGGTGCGACTTCTAGCCTACGTCACTGGTTCTGTGAACCAGGAGCTTCTGTTGCGGAACGAATACTGGGCCGCTGAGAATCGCATCTTGAGGTCCAAGTTGCCGGCGCGAATGCGGCTTAACCCAGAAAGAGTCACGTTGGCCGAAATCGGGAAACGCCTGGGACGCAGAGCGCTGCGCGAGGTCGCTTGCGTCGCTAGGCCGGACACCATTCTCGCCTGGTATCGAAGGCTGGCCGCCGAGAAGTTTGATGGCTCCCAACACCGG
>DASYXM010000023.1:0-379721 GCA_035934795.1 Bryobacteraceae bacterium
AGAGAAAACCACAGAGTCCGAGTAGCAGCGGGAAACAAGAACTGGTTGCGAAGAAGGGATGGATCACCATCGGGATGGACCTGGGAGATAAGACCAGCCGGTATTGTGTGCTGGCAGAGGGCGAAGCGGTGAAAGAGGGAAGTGTGGCGACCACCAAGAAAGGACTGCGGCAAGTGTTTGGCTCGCGGCGGCGCTGCCGGATCGCGCTGGAAGTGGGGACGCACTCGCCGTGGGGAAGCCGAGACCATAGGGAGCGGTTCAACAGCCGCACCTCGGTCAATATCTCGCCGGTATTGAAATCGCCGGGACACCTTACTAGACCGCGCTGGCGCACTGAAGCCGCTACGGCGCATTGAATCCGCGACACATTGAAATGGCGTCGCCGGTCTGCTACCGTCACGCCCATGAAAACACTTTCCATCCTGATTGCTCTTGCGGCCGCCACCACGTTGCTCGCCGCCGATCCCGAAGGCTTCGCCATGTACAAGGCGTCCGATATCATGGCGCGCGCCAAGGCCACCAAGCTCGACGATCACAAAGCGGGACTGGATCGCGCGGGAAACTGGGGGAACCACGGATTGCTGATCGTCCGCCGCGAGGGCGACGGGGCGGTGGAGACCCACGAAACGCAAGTCGACGTGATCACGGTGATTTCCGGTGAGGGGACTCTCGTGGTGGGGCGGGACCATGGTGGATGGCAAAACCACCGCGCCTAACGAAATTCGCGGAACCTCCATCAACGGCGGCGTGCGCAAGCCGATGGCCCCGGGCGACGTTTTCCACATCCCGGCCAAGATTCCGCACCAGATGCTGGTGCCGAAGAGCCTGATCATCGAGGTCGTGAAAGTGGATACGAAATAGCCTGTCTGTTGCGCCTTCTTGAACGGCCGGTGACCCGTCTAGTAAGCTGTGCCGGCGATTTCGATACCAATTGACCGAAGCCGGCTGTTAAACCGCTCCCTATGGTCCCGGCTTCCATGCATTTCCTTTATCGAATCGCGGACGATGAGCCGCGACCGGAGGAAGCGGTTTAGCCCTGCTATTGTTATGGCCGGGACAGCTTATTAGTGGCTTTGTCGCAGCGGAACGTCGGGACAGACTAGTCTGCCCACCGCCACCGGCGTACACGGAATCAAGCTTTACAAGCGGGGACAGAGCAGTCTGTCCCCTCTTTCATTTAGCGATAGAACGCTACCGACGCTTCGCGGAAAAAGAGGAAATTCGACGGCGCGACCGAAATCGGCCCGTTGATGCCGAAGATCGCGACCTGGAATTTGTCGCCCGGCTTGACCCCCTCGGCCAGCACAACGCGATTGGGCATGTTGAAGCCTTGAATCGTGGCCGGACTGGGGTAGCCGGCACGGCGCGGCATCTGCCCGTCGATCCAGACCTCCGCGTAATCGTCGATGTACGCCGTGAGCACCGCGGTCGCCCCGGTGGTATCGAAGTCCCCGACTTTCGCCGGAATCGTCAGGGTTGTCCGGAACCAGATGAACGACACTTTGCCGCCGCCACGCCGGTCGGCGAGCCCTTTCGCGCCGATCGTGGGCCACTCCGAATCGTCGAAGCCGGCCTCGCCCGCGTGGGGCCGGATGTCATAGGAGGTCTTGTAACCGGGCATCGCGTTCGCGATCGGCGTACCTTCGACGATTTTCGCCTCCATGGTTTTCCACTGCGCGCCGAAGAGGGCCGAGCCTTCGGCAGTCATCAGATCGACGACTTTCGAGGGGACGAGCGACGGCGGCATTTGAGGACGAGGCGGAACGGGCGCAGCGGGCGCCTGAGCCGCTGCCATCGCCGGGATCAACATCAGAACCGCGATCATTACTATGGACGGCGTGACGCACGTGAGCTGCCGTACGATATCTTGCTTGCGCATGTCCTCTCCTTTTCTGTCTCAGTTTTTCGCGAACTTTTAAAGCGCTAGAAGTTGCAACGACGCCGGTTTCGGAGTTTGGATCTTGGCGCCGGTCGGCGTCATCTTTCCGGTATCCGGGTCCACCGCGAACGTCACGATGTTGTTCGATCCCATATTCGCCACGAACAGGTACTTACCCGAAGGATCGAAATTAAATTCCCGGCAATTCGTGCCTCCGGCAGGCACGATATCCACCGGAGCCAGTTTTCCCGTCGCTTCCTCAATTCGGAGGATGGCGATGCTGTCGTGGCCGCGGTTGCTTCCATAAACGAACTTCCCGTTGGGATGCACGCGAATGTCGGCGGGCGCGTTGCGGGCGGTGAAACCGGCCGGAACGGTGGGAACCGTGTCGATTAGCTTTATCTCGCCCGTTTTCGAATCGAAATGGTAGGACGCGAGGCTCGACTCCCGTTCGTGAATGACGAAAACATACGGCAGGCGCGGATGAAACGCGTTATGCCTGGGCGATATCCCAGGCCGAGTTTTGTAAGCCTTGGCGTTCGCGAGCGCGCGCGACCCAGGTTCCACCCGATACACGTAGATAAGGTCCCCAGCCCCCGCGTCGCAGGCGAGCACGAAGCGGCCGCTCGGATCGAAGTTTGCCGAGTGAGCATGGGGGCTTCCCTGCGCACCGGCGTAGGTCCGATCGAAAACCGCCACGTCGCAGGCCGGCTCCAGGGTGCCGTCCGGTTTCACCACGAACAAGGCGACCGTTCCGTCGTCGAAGAAGTTCTCAATTTCCGGAACGCCATTCTTCTTGACGACTCGGATCACGGGGTCGGCGTCGCCGTGATTGGCGACGACCACGCGCGTCCCGTTCGGGCTCGTGGTGACCCACGTGGCATTGACGCCCATCGACGGCTGCGTATTCAGGTGGGTGAGAGAGCCGGTCTGCTGGTCGATAGCGAACGTCAATACCCCTCCGCCGGTGCCATTGCCGCCATTGAGATGCTTGATCTCGTTGGTGCAATAAAGAAAGTGTCCATTCGGGGAAGCGTGGACGCAGCCTCCATTCAGCCCGTCGAATTCAGGCCCGGTTCGGCCGGCCGCGGTGAGCGATCCGTCTGACAGGTTGACGGTGAACCAACTAACGCCTCCGCCTCCGCCCGCGCCAAACGGCCCGTTGGTCCAAGAGCTTGCGTAGGCGTACACTTTCTTCGGCGATTGAAAGGCCTTGGCCGCGGGAGCGGCGGCCAGTCCGGCTCCGGTGAGCGCTAGAAAGTTTCGCCTGGATAGATCCTCGTTCATGGCGCTCAGGGTAGAATGTTCCGCTCAAAAAACTGCGAGTGGACGCCATTAGGATCCTTGGCGACCAGCACCAGAGTTTTGCCGTTGACGCTGGGGCCTCCCGATTGATTTACAATTTCCCCTCCGGCGGACTTCACTCGCGTCACGAACTTATTGATGTCGTGGATATCGAACCTGACCAGGATCGAATTCGGATCGGCGACTTCAGGACGCAGCGCCTTGCGTTCCACGCCCTTGAACTCCAGAAAATGAAGCTGTGGAGTTTTCGCCGGAAGCGCGGCTACGCTCTCGCGGTATTGCGCGCCCTTCAGCCCGAATACGTCGATCTGTTTGGCGTCGTCCATGAAGGGGCTATCCGTCTTGACGTCCACGCCGAGCACTTCGCGGTAATAGCGCGCGGTCTTTTCGGTATCCTCGACCGCGATGGCGATGGTCACGCCGGTGACGTAGCTGTTGGGCGGCGCGCCATTCACGCCGGGCCCCGGCGGTGGCCCATCGGGCTGCACAAGTTGTACGAAGAAGCCGTTGAAATCCTGAAACAGGATCGCACGAGCCGTGCTGTCCCCATACTTGACGGCCACCGGCTTTGCGCCCGCGGTAAGCACTTTCGCCCCGCCCTTAGTCAGCCAGCCGGTCAGAATGTCGATATTGTTCACGGTGAAGATCAGCTGCAGCGCTCCCGGATCCTGGAGGTGCGTGTTCAGCCGCTTTCCCTTGACTTCTCTAAACTGTTCGATCTCCAGACCCAGCTCCGAGCCGGGGGTCCTCAGAGCGAAATTGCGGCTGTCCCCTTTGTGCCGGTATATGTCATCGAGGAAGGGAGATTCGGCGTACCAGACCAGGCGCGCGCGGGGATCGCCGGTATTGGATTCCAGCCCGAGCAGCCGGTGATAAAACTCCTCGGCCTTGTCCAGGTTGTCGGTGACCATCAGCAGGTTCAGGATGGAGGGGCTCGCCGGATCCGCTCGTTGGGCAGGCAAGGGTGTTTGCGTAAAAAGGAAGAAACAGATCCCGGCCAGGATCGCCGCCGAAATCGCCGCGGTACGTTTCATGATCACCTCCGCCTCTGGTCGGGCGTATACGAGTTCTACAAGAGTTGCCGCCCCTTTGTCAATCGAGTTGCAGATGCGCTTCCGACGCAGAGGAGCGCTCGCAGGCTGCCTTATTGTTCCCGCGTCCTTTCGACCCGTGTTTCCGGTCCGCGACGTAGAGAGCGCGCGTTGCGGCCGGTGCCGGAGGTTAAAGCTGATCCCGATACTGCGCAGTCCGAGCCCTGTGCGAGACAACCTGGGCCGAACTTAGCGCCGTCGGCAATGGGTCGATACTGGCCGACGAAGAAGGCGGGCAGCCCCACGGTAAGAGCGGGTCAGTTTGAGGCAGAGCCGTCTCCGCTCCCTCACTTTCGCGGCCCGGCTCTGAACATCGACCGATCCCAAAACCGCGAAACGCGCCACGGGCCGGGAAATGGCCCTGGCGGGCATTTTAAAAAACAGGTAGTTTGGGGTGGGGAAGGCCCCTAGAGTCGCGCTACGCGCCCGCAAACGCGTTGTGATTTTTCAAACCTCGATCCCATTGATTTTGGGACACTTGGCGGCGCGCGCGCCTAAAAGCTGGCAAACTGTGAGTGACCTCAATGGAAAAAATATTTCTGCCGCGAAAACAATCGTTTGCGATTCGCCCAGCCGGGAACTCTCGTCCACTGCGCATACGGAGTGCACCGGCCCGCTACCGGGTCAAACCGGCCCGCCACGGTGCCGTCAGACTGAGCACATGTGCTGACACTTGAAAATTGCGCTATTTAACGGCCGGCCGGCGACATCCCTTTGAAGGTCAGCTTTTGCATTCCGGCTGTGGTTTGGGCGAGATAGAGATTGCCCTTGGAATCGGTGGCGATCTCATGTCCCGGTCCAATGATGCCGGCAGGCTGGATGTTGCCTACAATTTCGAGCGTTTTGCGATCGACAACATAAATGCCCTTGCCGCCGCCGACGTAGAGGAACTGCTGGTTGGCGTCAGGAGACAAGGCCAAATCGCGGGCAAAAGCTACGTCGGTTTTCACCAGCTGCTTTAGGAACTTGCCGTCCTTGGTGAACATCTGGACCCGCCGGTATTCCCGGTCGGCCACATACACGGTGCCGTCCTTGGCGACGCGGATGGCGTGCACGATACTGAATTGCGGAGGGCCGGGATCCGAGAAGGTTTTAGACGTCACGATCTGACAGTTGTCGTCGTCGGCGGGCTTCTCGCCGAAGGCCCCCCACATCCGCTTGAAGGCGCCGCGATCCGCGTCGAAGACGGCGACGCGGTGATTGCCGTAGCCATCGGCCACGAATATTTCGTTGGTCGGCGGGTAGACCCATTCATCCGCCGGCCGGTGCAGATTCGCCGTATCCGCGTTGCCCTTGCTTTGATTGCTGTGGCCGATCTGCATGACGAACTTGCCATCTTGCGTGAACTTCAGGAGCTGGTCGTCGGCGACCGGCTTGAGGCCGCGCAGGCCGTTGGTGGGGCAATTGTTCCCGCCGATCCACACGAAGCCCTTGTTATCGATGTGAATGCCATGCTCGCGCTGGGGCCATTCGTAACCGGGGCCGTCTCCTCCCCAGGCCTTGATGTAATTGCCCGCGCCATCGAACACGATCACGGGCGGCGCGGCCATGGCGGCCTGCTCCGGTTTGAGCGTGCGCGGCCGGTGCAGGACCCACACGTTGTCCTTGGCGTCGATCGCGATGCTCGACGGATCGCCCAGCTTCCATTTGGCCGGTACCTTCGGCCAGGTGCTATCCACCTCGAAGACCGGTAAGCTGCGGGGTTTCGAATCGGCGGCTTGCGCCGAAAACGCCGTACCGGCGGGCCCTCTGTGGTACATGGCCCCGGCAGCGGCCGCCGCGAATAGAACCGCCGAGTATACATAGATGCGTTTCATGGCTGCCTCTCCTGTGTTCCTCATACGAATGTAACCGCGCCATCGAAAGCGCGGGCACGTTTCACCACCCGCACACGCTATCACAGATCGCACACAATCGGAAGCGGCCGGCTTTCAACACGGCCCCTTAGTTAGGAGGCTGCTGAAAAACGCGCGAGGTAAACCGCTCCCTGTGGTCGCGGCTCGGCAAGCCGCTGTAAACACGAAGCGCCCACAAGGAGCCGCGACCATAGGGAGCGGTTATTAGGTGTTTTTCAGCAACCTCTTTTAGAGCGTGTTGTAGACGAGGCTCACGAACGCGTCGGGCTGCATGAATCCCTTGCCCCACGCCGCGTCGAGATCGGCCGTCGGCTTGGCGGCCACCGCTTCCTTCTCGGTGCGTCCGGCCGACTTCAGCTTTTGAACGCGGTCGCGCACCGTGACCAGCATGTCCCGGTATTTCTGGAGCGCCTCTCGATCGCCGAGGGGCCCGTGGCCAGGGACGATTTTGGTCGCGGGGCCGGATATCCTGAGCGACTGATCCGCGGCGGCGATCATACCGTTGATCTTGCCGCCGGTGCCAGCGTCGATGAACGGATACATGCCGTTAAAGAACGTGTCGCCCGCGTGCAGGACGTCGGCGAGCACGAACTGGACGTAAATATCGGTGTCGGTGTGGGCCGGCGGATAGTAGCCCAGCTCGACGTATTCGTTGTTGAGTTTCAAGGAGTGGTTCTGCCGGAAGGTTTCCATCGGCCGCGCGGCGGGCGGCGCGGGATTGAAATGCATCCCTAGCAGCTCGTGCGGCTCCGACAGACGCTTAACGGTATTCTCATGCGCAATGAGGGTTGCGCCGGCGTTGCGGAAACTTTCGTTGTTGTCGGCGTGATCGAAATGCCAATGGGTGTCGATCGCCGCCAGGATGGGGGCGTTCCCCATCGCGTCGAGCCGCCGCTTCAGTCCGGCGAAGGCGCCTTGCACGAAGGTGTCGACGACGACCTTGCCGTCGAGCCCGTGGAGCGCGACAACGTTGCCGCCGGGACCCGCGAACATCGTCAAGATGTTCGTCAGCGCGGTCGATTCGACGGGCGTCGCGGCCATTTGCGCGCGCATGGCGGCCAGCGGATCGGCGCGAGCCGAGGACTGCTGCGCCCGGGCGATGGATGGCCGAAATAAATCCACGACGGCTGCGCCCGTGCCTGCCATCGCGGCCGTCGTCAACAGATCTCGCCTGGTCATCTCTCTGGCGGTCACGCTTTTTTAAGGGCGGAGAGCACCCGCGCCGGCGTCATCGGATGCTCGCGCAGGCGCACGCCCGTTGCGTCGAAGAACGCGTTGGCGATGGCCGCGGCCCCCGACGCAAGCGCCTCTTCGCCCGCGCCGGTCGGCCGTTGATCCTGCCGCTTGACCACGATGGCCGTGACCTCGGGCGATTCGCCAAACCGCAACATTGGGTAGCTGACCCAATCCACGCTGGAGACGTTGGTCGCCGAGAACTTCACTTCCTCTTTCAGGACCCGGCTCGCCGCTTGCACCATCATGCCGCTGATCTGGCTCTCGATGATGCCCGGATTGATCGCCTGACCCGCTTCGAGCGCGCCATACATGCGCTTGGCCACGATCACGCCGGTCTGCTTGTCGACCTCGATCTCGGCCACCGCGGCGCCGTAGGACGATAAGTGAGTTCCCAGCCCAATGCCTCGTCCGGTGACAACTCTGGCGCTCGAAAGATTCGCCGCGGCTTTTCTAGGCGTCCAGTTGGCCGCCTTGGCGACCGCATCCAAGACCGCGAGCCACCGGTCGTCGCTGATGTTCTGCCGCCGGAAAAGGTACGGATCTAAGTTGGCAGTGTACGCCAGATCGTCGATCACCTGCTCGGCGCCAAAGGAAATCGCGACGTCGAGCGGCGAGCGCAGATTGCCGCCCTTGAGATAGCCCTTCATTCCGGGCACCCGGTGGTTAACAATCCGCCAGTTCGGAATCGCGTACATATCGCCGACGTTGAACGGCGTCAGCGCCTGGGCCCTGGGACCATCCCCTTCGGCGACAGGCTGCCCCGCCGCGAGCTGCGCGGTCGTTTCCGTGAAGCTCCAGGTGTGATGCCAGCCGTGATACTCATAGGCGAGCAGCTTGCCGTTAGAATCCATAGCAATCTTCACGTCGGCGGTGTGCGCGGGCTGATAGAAATCCCACCCGTGTTCGTCCCACCGCATGAACTGGACGCGCACGGGCGCGCCGGCTTCCTGCGACATCACGGCGGCCGCCTGCGCGGCATCGTTAAAGCAGGCGTGACCGAAGCTGCCGGCTCCTTGATAGAACTGGACCGTGACCTTTTCGAGAGGCATCTTCAACAGGGCCGCGATGGTGGGGCGCACGCCGTAGACGCCCTGCGACGAGCACATCACCAGGGCGGAATCGGCCTTGACGTCGGCGACGGCGCAACTCGGGGCGAAGGGCGCGTGCGCCTGATAGGGCGAATCGAACCGGCCGGATGCAACATGTGCGGCGTGCGCGAACGCGCCGGTGGTGTCGCCGCGGTCCAGCACCTTCCGGTCGATGGTTTTCGCGGCGCGCATCCGCTCGAACAGCTCGGCGGATGTCGCCGGCAGCGCCGCCGGGAGATCCCACGTCACGCGCAATCGCTGAGCGGCCTGCACCGCGCTCCACTCGCTCGGCGCCATCACTCCCAGGAAATCGCCGCGCCGGATCACGCGCGCACCGGGGATATCGCGGATCGAGGCGGCATCCACATTAGTGACACGGGCGCCATCGGCATAAGATCCCTGACCGCGCGGCCGCACCACGCGGCCGTGCAACATGCCCGGCAACCGAACGTGCTGCATGAAGGCGTAAGCGCCGCTGGCTTTGTCCGGCATGTCGACGCGGGGGACACTGGTCCCCACAATTTTGTAGGTGCGGTAATCCTTGATGGGCGCGGTGCCCGTGTAGGGGACGTCAAAGTGACGGTCGCCAATCAACTGGCCGTACGTCACCGATTGCGCCGGGTTCGCGGCCACCGACACGACGCCGCGCGACACCGTCAGACGGTCCACCGGCGCACCCAGACGTGTGGATGCCATGCGCAGCAAGGCCTGCCGCGCTTCCGCCGCTGCGAGACGGATGCGCGGTCCGCCCCGGTTGATTCCCGAGCTCGCGCCGGTGTTGCCCTGATTGGGTCCAGAGCCGGTCTCGACGCGCACGGTCTTCACTTGGTCCAGTCCGAGATCGAGCTCCTCGGCGGCGATCTGGAGGATCGAAGTCGCGATGCCCTGACCCAGGTCCACGTAGCCGAAGAAAATGGTCGCGGTGTTGTCGGCATGGACCGCAATCCAGGTGTCGAGCCGGTCCGGATCCGGCTGACCGGGACCGGGCGCGAGGTCAACTGGGATCAGCTCCGGCTGGGGTGGTTGCGCGCGCGCCTCCGGAGCGATCGCGAATCCGATCAGCAGGGCGCCGCCCGCCTTGAGGAACTCCCGGCGCGGAAACGCGGCAGACGATGATGCGTTAGTCATTGCGCACCTCCCGCCATCACGCGCGCGGCGCGCTGAATGGCCTTGAGCATCCTCGGATAAGTGCCGCAGCGGCACAGATGGCCGTTCATTGCCGTGCGAATCTGCGTATCGGTCGGCTGAGGGACCTTGGAGAGCAGTTCCGATCCTTTGATAATCAGCCCGTTGTAGCAGTAGCCGCACTGCATGGCCTGCTCGTCGATGACAGCCTGCTGCAACGGATGTAACGCGGGAGCGGCCGGCAGTTTTCGCTGCTCGGCGTACCATGCGGGCAGCCCTTCGAGCGTCGTGATCGTCTTGCCGGCCACCTTCCCAAGCGCTGTGACGCAGGATCGAGTCTCGACGCCATCGACCAGCACCGAACACGAGCCGCATTGCGCGAGGCCGCAACCGAAGCGCGGGCCGTGCAATTCGAGATCGTTCGACAGAACGTATAATAGCGGCGTGTCAGCGGGTGCGTCGATGTCCCGCACGCGCCGATTCACCGTGATTCTAGTGGCCATGGATGTCCTCCTTGCGGCCTGCAAGCGTCCGCCACGGTCCGGTCTAACAATTCACTGGGACCGATCTTAGCTCACTTGACGGCGGCGGGGAAGCGGCGTTCAAGCCACCGTTTGAGGACAATACGTTTCGACCAGCTTGGTCAGAGCGTTCCCGTTGACCGGCTTGGAAATGTAGTCGTCCATGCCGGCGGCGAGGCAGCGTTCCCGGTCGCCGGTCATGGCATGCGCGGTCATGGCGATGATGGGAACGTGCGTGCCGCGGCCGCGCTCCCTTTTTCGAATTTCCGCGGTCGCCTCGAATCCATCCATCTCGGGCATTTGGACGTCCATCAGGACGACATCGAAGTCCCGGCCGTCGAAAGCGCTTAACGCCTCGATTCCGTTCGTCGCGACGACCACGCTGTGCCCGGTTTTCTCCAGAATCCGCAACGCGACGCGCTGATTCACGACGTTGTCTTCGGCCAGCAAGATGCGGGCTTTCAGAGACGCTTGGCGGGCCGGCGCCCAGTTGGACGTAGCGGCGACCGGTCTGGCCGTGCGCGATAGGGCACGCGCGATCGCCGACCGCAGCTCGGTCCGGCGGACGGGTTTGGTGATATGCACGCCAATCCCCAGCTCGCGGCAGCGCCGGAGATCTCCCGCCTGCTCCCCGGACGTGAGCATCATTACGACCGCTTCGGTCAAGTGCGGACAGTTCCGTATGCGGGCGGCGAGCTCGAAGCCATCCATCTCCGGCATGTGGCAATCGGTGAGCACCAGCGAAAAAGGCTCTGCGCGTTCGGAATCGCGCTCCAGCATGGCCAAGGCTGCAGCGCCGCTCGAGGCCGAGGCCGACTCCATCTTCCACAGCGAGAGCAACGCCGTCAGGACGCGCCGATTAGTGGCGTTGTCGTCGACGATCAGGGCTCGCCTGCCAACCAGAGGAGCTTCTTCGGTCTCGCCATCCGGCTCGGTTTCATCGGCGACGCCAAAACACGCGCTGAATCGGAAACAGCTTCCCCGGCCCAGCTGGCTCTGCACGCAGATATCGCCCTGCATCATCTTCACCAGCCGCGTGGAGATGGTCAGGCCCAGGCCGGTGCCTCCGAATTTGCGCGTTGTCGACACGTCCGCCTGCGAAAACGCCTCGAAGATGCTCTTCTGTTTGTCCTCGGGGATGCCGATCCCGGTATCCCGCACCTCGAAGCGCAGCCGCCAGCGGTCCTCCAGGAGCGCATCCACGCTTACCACGACGGACACCTCGCCCGTCTCGGTGAACTTGATCGCGTTGCCGAGCAGGTTCGTAACGATCTGCCGCAGGCGCACGGGATCGCCGACCACATGGTCCGGCACTTCGGGCGCCACGTCCAAGACCAGCTCGAGGCCTTTGGCATGGGCGCGCAACGCGAAGGCCTTGACCGTTTCTTCGAGGTTTTGGCGGAGATTTAAAGGAACCACGTTTAAATCCATTTTTCCCGCTTCAATCTTCGAGAAGTCCAGGACGTCGTTGATGACGGTCAGGAGCGTTTCCGCCGACGATTTCACGGTGTCCAGGCATTCGCGCTGATCCGGCGTGAGGTCGGTGTCCAAAACCAGCTCCGTCATTCCGATGACACCGTTCATCGGCGTGCGGATCTCATGACTCATGTTGGCCAGGAACTCGCTCTTGGCGCGGCTGGCCGCTTCCGCCCGGTCGCGAGCCTGGACGAGCTCCGCGGTCCTGGCGGCGACCTCCTCCTCCAGGCGGTGCCGGTGGTCCAGGAGTTGCGCGTCGCGCGACTCGATTTCGGAAAGCATGTGATTGAAGGTGCCGATCAGCTTGCCGAGATCGTCGTCGGCGTGCTTCACGGCGCGCACCGCGTAGTTCTTTTGTTCGGAAACCGACCTCGCGACCTGCGCGAGGTGGGCGATCGGCTGGGAGATGACCTGCTGGAGCCGGGACGCGATGACCAGCGCCAGCCCGGAGCCGCCGAGCAGGATCGCCAGCACGATTCCGGCAAACCGGTCGAGACGGGACTGCAACTCGCCCAGATCCGATTCGAGACACACGGCGCCGATGCGCTGGCCGTCCAGACGAACGCCGCGGAAGACGATGAGCTCGCCTTTCGCAAACGAGCTTCCCTCGCGCTTCAGGATGGGAACGGGCGCCGCCGTTCCCCCGCGCCAATAACTGACGAAGGGCTCGCCGCCCTCCGAGTAAATGTGCGCCGCGACGATGTGGCGTTTCGCGCGGAGTCCGGACAGAATCTCCCCGGCGGCGCGCGGATCGTGAAAGGTAAGCGCCGCGGTGCTGTTGGAGCCTACGATATCCGCGAGCACTTCCAGATCGTCGCGCGCGTTCTGCTGGGACGCGATCTGGTCGTACGCCAGGATCGCCGAGCCGGCCAGCACCCCCGCAGCGCCCACGGCGCACAGGATCATCAGCTGAAGCTTTCGCTTCACCGCCAGGTTCCCATACCATGCGGAAACGCTCATGGGATCACCGGCTCACGATCTGCGCCAGGCTCAACAGCTTGGAGCTGATATGCAGCTTCGCTTCGGCCGCGGCATCCGGGTTGATCTGGATGCGGACGCTGCCGTCCTCGACTTTGAAGGTGACAATGCCGCCCTCGGCGGTAAAATTGTCCGCTTCGCCCACCGTGAGAACGTGAGCGGTCCGCAGCCCGGAGAGGATCGCGTGGAAGTTCTTCCGCTCGGAGGAGCTAATAAACAGAATCCGGCACGCGCCCGCTTCCTGAACGTCCGCCAGTTGCCGGACGATAAAGGGCGTGTTTTCAATCGTCTTACCGTTCACTGCTTCGGCCAGCGCGTCCCCGAACGGATTCTTTCCCAGCACACAGATCGCGATGGCGTCGCCGGGGCCCTTCGCGCCGTGCGCCGGCCATTCCACGAACTTGGCAAAATTGTACAGAAACGCCGCTTTTACGCGGTATTCGTTGACCGTCTGCCCGTGCAACGCCGTTCCCGGCAGAACTCCCGCGAGTATCCCGAAAGCCAGTCGTAATAGCATGCTTCGCGCGCCGCGCGCGTTAGTCCACACCCGTCCAAAGTCTGATCGGCCAGCGGTGTGGCTTTATGAGCGATTCATAATCGGGTGGGGCTTACCGATGAGCGGGGCGTGAGACGTGTGCTGCTCATCTCCGGCGCCGGTCTGCTGCTTGCGGTAGCCGCCCGCCCCAGCGACGCATCGGCGGGCGATTCCCAAGTGGATCTAGGGGCCATGAGCCTGGAACAGTTGATGCAATTGAAAGTACAGGGCGCGGCGCTGCATCCGCAAACTCTTCAGGATGCGCCCGCGAGCGTCACCATCATCACCGCCGGGGACATCCGCAAATACGGATATCGAACCCTGGGAGAAGCGCTGGCTTCCGTCCGGGGGTTCTATACCGGCAACAACCGGACCTACGAAACCGTCGGCGTCCGGGGTTTTAATTCGCCAGGTGACTACGCCAGCCGCTTTCTGATCATGGTGAACGGCCATAACATGGCCGACAACGTTTTCGATTTCATGCTCGCCTTCGATCAGGGTTTTCCCATCGAAACGAGTCTGATCAAGCAGATCGAGGTCATTCGCGGGCCGTCCTCGGCGCTGTATGGAACGAATGGAATGTTCGCCACCGTCAACATCATCACCAAAACGGCCGAGGAAATCGGGCCGGCCAGCCTCATCACCGATATTGGCAGTTTCGGCGAGAAGAAGGGGCAATTCGCAGCGAGCGGGTCGCTCGGCGGCGTGAAGGCGTTGCTTTCCGGCACGGTTTTCAACAATAGCGGCCAAAGCCCGCTCTATTTTCCGGAGTTCAACAACCCTCAGAGCAATTTTGGCCAGGCGATCCGGATGAACGGCGAAAGGGGGTACCACTTCTTCACCAGCTTGACCTGGAGGAATTGGGCGGTGACTGCGGCTTTCGGCGATCGCGACGTAATCCAACCCATTTCCTGGGGGCCGACGATTTTCAACGACCGTGGAACCAACGTGAACGACCGGCGGGACTTCGTGGAAGCCGCCTACAGCCGAGAGATCAGGGGCGGCACGCTGCGGTGGCGCACATATTACGACGAATTTGTGGAGCGGGCGCGCTTCGACTATCCGCTCGGCCCCGAGGTCGAAGAGAACATCCAGGATACCGACGGAAAATGGATCGGAACCGCGCTCACCTATCGCTTCGATCTTGCCCGGATCGGTACCATGACCGTGGGGAGCGAGGCGAAAGCGGATCTGCGGGCGATCCAGCGCGATCAGGATATCGCGCCGGCGCCCCTCGTATTTCTGAACACGGACGACCCAGACCGTTCCTTCGCGCTGTTTGCGCAAGACGAAAGAAAGCTGTCGAGCCGGTGGACGGCCGACCTCGGCGCGCGTTTCGACTACTCTTTGTACCGCCGCAATTTCTTCGCGCCTCGCGCCGCGCTGATCTATCAACCTACGTCCTGGACGTACAAGTTTCTTTACGGGCGGAGCTTCCGGAATCCCAGCGCTTTTCAACTGTTCTACAGCGACAACGGCCTCTCGGGGCTGGCCAATCCCGCGGCTCGTTCGGAGAACGCGGACACCGTGGAGGTCGACGCCGAGCGGAGGATCGGGAAGCGCCTGAACCTGGTGACCTCGGCGTACGGTTATATTCTGCGCGACCTGCTGGTCGGTCAACGCGGCCAGGGCGGGCTGATCCAGTACCGCAACGTAGGCAAGATTCACGCGCTGGGGCTCGAAGTCGAGCTCAGTGGCCGGCCCGCCTCGTGGCTCGAAACCACGGTCAGTTATTCAATTCAAAACTCGACGGACGACGTGGAAGAAAATGTTCTCGAAAACTCGCCGGTGCACCTGGCCAAGCTACGTTTCGCCGTACCGCTCGGCCGCAGATTCGAGGCCAGCAGCGGCATGCAATACTTTAGTTCGCGGCAGACGCTCGCAACCGCTCTGGCGGGACCGGTCTACCTGGCGGATTTCACGATTACATCGCGGCGCCTTTTGCCAAACTTCGACGTTCAGTTCGGCCTGCGCAACGTGTTTAACCGTAGCTATTCGGATCCGATCGCGCTGAACCCGCTGGTCGATACGATGCATCAGCCGGGCCGAACCTTGTTCGTGGAACTGATCGCACACGCGGCACGGTAAACGAACACTTCCGGCGCAACTGGTCCTCCGGATGGCGGAGAACCGAAGCCCACAGCGTTACGCGCGGGCGGACATGGTTCGCTCGGCGCCGGCGGCTTCCTGGTAAAGGGCGGCTCCCGCAAGCGCCCCGGCGACCAATTCGACAATGCCGCCGAGCGTCGTCAGCAGCGTTAAGTTAAGCGCGAAAAAGCCCGAAACCCCCATGAGGGCCGCGTTCGGCAGCAGGGTTCCAATGACCCACACGGCCACCCCGGCGAGGATCGCGGTCCGCGGACCGGCGCCATAGCGCGGGCGGATCGCAGCATAGAGCCAGATCGCAAAAATTCCGGATGCCAGCCCAAGCAGGTTGAACCCGATCCACTGATTCATAGTGAACTCGGGCCGCCCCAGCGCTTTCATTCCATCGGCCCACTGCGGCGCCAGCAGCACGCCATCCACGAGGTATCCCAAGACATCTGCAACGATCCCGGCAACGAGGCCGCCCAGAACGACGCGGTTCATATTGATCTTTCCCATAACGCCTCCTTTGGCGAACCGGGGAAGCATACATGTCCCAGGGCGGCGATGCAAGGGCCATTTCGGCCTGGTAGTCCTAGCCCACTCTCCGAACCTTCGAAGCGTGCGACGGATAAGGCGCCGTTGCCCCCCCGACTGCTGGACCGTAATCCGTCGGTAAGGATTCATAATCGGCGCGAGAGCCTCACGGGGCTGTCGGAGATCCTGGAGGCCGCGTCACCCGCGGGGTGGCCGACGAAGGACGTCGGCCGCGGATCAGGCGATCCGCCCTACCTGGCGCTCGTAGGGCGTGCGGCCCCGCCCGCGTTCGGCCTCCCGGCCGAACTCTTTCTTAGCGACGGATTACGGGCTGGACGGTCGACCCATTTGCATACGGCGCTCACAACTGTATAATGAGTCGTGTTCAGCCGTCGCCAGCGGAATCCCGGCCAAGGAGGCAAGCTTATGATGCGTATGGTTCTCGCGGGTATGGCAGTCGGAACGGCCGTCCTGGCAGCCGATCTACCCTCTCCGGTGACGTTCTCGAAAGACGTGCTTCCCGTTCTGCAGAAAAACTGTCAGAGCTGTCATAGGCCGGGCCAGGTTGCGCCGATGTCGCTCCTGACGTATCAGGACGCGCGCCCCTGGGCCAAGGCGATCAAGGCGGCGGTCTCGACCAGGAAGATGCCCCCGTGGTTCGCAGATTCGAAATATGGCCATTTCGTGAACGATCGTTCGTTGCAGCAGAGCGACATCGACACGCTGGTGAAGTGGGCCGATACCGGAGCCGCGCCGGGCGATCCCAAGGACGCGCCGCCGGCCGTGAAATGGCCCGAGGGAGGCTGGGGCGTCCAGCCGGAAGTTGTCGTGGACCTCCCGCCGCACGACGTGCCGGCCAAGGGGGTTCTGGAATGGGAGCTGATGGCGATGCCGGCGCCCTTCAAAGAGGACACCTGGATCACCTCGATGGAGATTCTGCCGGGCGACGCGTCGGTGGTGCACCACATCTGCTTCAGTTTCGAAAAGCACAAGCCCACCACCGTATACAACCGGTACGAATGGGTGTCCGTGCCGCGCGACGATACCGGCAATCCCACGCCGGGCAATGAAGGATTCGCGGAGTTGCCGGACATGACCATCGCCACCCGCGACGTCGGCAGCACCGACGTCAAATACAGAAAGGGCCACCCGACCCTGAAGCAGACCCTCGATTTTTGCTACCTTCCGGGCGCAACCTACGACGACTATCGCAAATGGAATGCCGGGAAGCTGGTACCGGCCGGATCGGACATCGTCGTGAGCCTGCACTACACGACGAACGGCAAGGATACCGTCGACAAGACGAAGATCGGCTTCACGACGGCGAAAACGCCGCCGACGAGGAAGTTCGTTGTGCAGGGCTCCGGCGAGGATACCCCCGTCACGGCGAAGACACCCGCCAACGAGAGGGCGGCTTTCGCCTCCACTTACAATCCGGAATTTAGAATTCCGCCGAACGACGGAAATTATTTGGCGCCTCCGATGGATATCACGTTCCTGAGAGACGTCGAGATCGTGAGCTTGCGCCCACACGCGCACGTTCGCGGAAAGAGCGCGCGATACACGATCACCTATCCCGACGGACGCGAGGAAGTGGTGCTGAACGTTCCGCGATACGATTTCAATTGGCAACTGGCTTACGGAACCACGCTGAAGCTGCCAAAGGGCACGCGCATGCACTTCGAATTTTGGTACGACAATTCCGTCAACAACAAATACAACCCCGATCCAAACAGGTGGGTGTATCAAGGATTCCAGAGCTGGGAGGAAATGATGGCTCCCAACCTGGGATTTATCCTGGACCGCGACGCCGACGTAGGCGGCCTGATGGCCGTGCGGAACTGATTCCGCAAGCTGTGAGGAGCCGGACCGCGGGTCCGGCGCCGGCCGGGGGGCCGGCCCCACTTCCAAGCTTAACCTTCAGGATCTCTGACGCCTGAATCTCTGATGCTCCAGCTACCGGCCGGCCTGAGAGGCTCGCCACTGCACTAACGCCGGGGCGGTGGTGCGAATCATTTTCCACCCCGCTGCGAGCCGTTTCGCGATGTCATCCCCGTTGAGGGCCGTAATCCCACAGGCCACATTGTGAGCCTGGCAGGCTTTGAGGATGGTTTGGAAAGCTTGCTCCACTTCCGGTGAGTTGCTTTCCACTCCCAGATACTGGTGCAGATCTCCCCCCGCGCCCACGAAGATTGCACCGACACCGGGCACTGCCGCTATCGCATCGGCGTTCTTCAGACCCTCGGCTGTTTCGATCATCATGATGGCCAGCAGGTCGCCATCGGGATTCAGCGGCCAGACGTCGGCCCGCCGTTCGTATTCGGCATCGGAAACGCCCCACCACCACACGGCGGTTCCCGGAGCGTAGCCGCGCAGCCCGGGCGGTTGCTGATATTTCGACGTCCTTTTCTGGGGGTAGCGCATGTTGCGGACGGCCAGCAGAGCTTGCTCCGGGTTATCGATTCCGTTGAAGATCACGCCCATCAGGCCGATGTCGAGGGCCTGCTTCACGAACCACTGCGCCTGCTCCCGGCCGTAAGGAGCGAAGCGCGCGAATATGGCCACGTTGGGCTGTGCGTTTCCTTTTTTGAGAATGGTGGCCTTGTCGAGCATTCCCACCGTGAACCGGTGGAGCCCTTCAAAATCCATGGGCCCGTGCTCCATTTCCAGGTAGACGTAGTCGATATCGGCGCGGGCGATCGCACGGGCATTCTCCAGAGACAGATCTCCCGTTTGATAGCCGATAAAGGGTTTGCCGGCGGCCAGCTTTTCGATGACGGGATTAAGGTGCTTGGGCGCCGATTGAGCAAACAGCACGCCTGCGGGAGCACCAACCCAGATACTGACAAGCACAGCAATTCCTAACGCGAGATGAGAACCTCGCGATTCGAGGGCGCGGTACAAATTCATGTCCTGGCCTCCTTCACGCAAAATTAGACACGTGAGCGCACGTGCCGTCCCTCACGCTTTTACCCGACCCGCGCCTGCCGCATCACGCGTTCGGCTTTCTCGCGAATCCGGCTCGCCACCTCGTACGGGTCGCCCTGCTGAAACTCGGGCAGGAACAACTCCACCGAGAGCGGCCCCGCATAACCCTTCTCCGCGAGCTTCTTCAAAATCTTCGCGATCGGGGTCACGCCGTCTCCCGGAATCAGGCGCGTCGTGTTGTCCAGCAGCTCGCGCGGCATGTCCGGCACGTCCTGAAAATGCACGTGCCCGATGTCGCCCTTCTGCAGGAGATCCAGATCTTCGAACTTACTCTGCCCGGACCAGAAATGATAAAAGTCGAGCAGCACGCGCACGTTCGGGTGCCCCGCCTCATGGATCTGCCTCACGCACGTTCCAAGTGTGGAAATATACGGAGATGTTCGCACGAACTCGATCATCGCGGTCATGCCGAATTGCTTGGCGATCTCCCCGGTTTCGCGAATGCAGTCGAGCCCGGCCTTGTAATCGTCGCGGGTAATCTTCATCGTGGTGCCCGACGGATTATAGATTTTGGTCAGTCCGAACGTCGCGTACTGCTCGCAACGTTTCTTGAAAGCTTCGAGCAGCGCCGGTCGTCCCGCGTGCGGATTCCAGAAATCCTGCAATCCGGGTGTGCACGAAACCGGCGTCAACCCAGCGTCCGTCACCACGCGCCGCGCCGCGGCCAAAGTGTCCGTCTTCAGGAATTCGTCGAGCATCGACGACACCAACTCCACCTGGCGGATCCCCGCCCGCGCCCACCCTTCCAGCGACTTCCTGTAACCCGCCGCGATCGACGTATTCTGGTGCAGGCACAACGTCATCTTCCCCGCCTCCGCCGTCTTGTCCGCGCCCTTGAGGGACGAAACTGCCGCTTGCGCCAAAGGAGCCATGAGAACCATTCTACGTGTAGGCATGGCATTTACTATATATGAGGCGGAGGCCGTGATAAACGAACGCGCGCTCGCGGCCGCTAGGAAGGAGACTCAGAGACCGCCGCGAGGAATCCGTCGACATCGTCGGGGCTGTAAACCGTCGTCTTCGACGCGCCGATTACCACCACGGCATTCTTGCGATTCGTGACGTACCATGTGCATCGCCCGAGGCTGGAGGTTCGAAACAAGCCGAAGTAGCCGAACAACCCTCCGCTGCCCCCCAGATGTATGCATCCCCGAAGATCGTCCGCATTGATCCGCCTGGCCGCGCGAAGGCCTTCCAGCGGCACGGTTACGCTCCCAATCAGACGCTTCACGACGATCGACCGCCCGGCAACTTTGTATCCCCTTGGCGAGTACACATACGTTATCGGGAGGAGCGTCAAAACTAAACATCCGACGATAATGTTGTGCGCGGCGGCCATCGCTGTAGCCGCTGCCAGCACCGTCCCGGCGCACACGGCTCCCGAGACAATCCTGGTGGTGGTGTCGTAGGAAGCCGCGAATTCTCCTGTTTCTTCCGATGACATTACGCTTGCCTTATGTTTGATTGTACGCATCCGTCCGCGTGGTTGTTCCCGGTACCTGGCCGCTTTCAGCAAGACCGCAACGGTGGCAACAGAGTCGGAAGGAAAAACCCGGGCGCCGTTCAAATTGTTAGTCTGAAAACGAACCTCCGGCCATGGTCCGCTCTTTGTTTGCCAGACTAGCGATATCCGCGGTGGTGCTCCTGCTGTTGACGCTGGGCGCGATCGACTACACCTTGACCAGGTACGCGGAGCAGCGGTTGGGCGCGCCCATCGGCGCCGAAGTTCGCGGCCGGGTTCTCGAAATCGCGTTCGGCTCGGCCATGCTCGCGCTCGCCGTAGCCGCGCTGGTATCCCGCTCGTTAACCCGGAAGGTCCGGCGGCTTAAACGCGTCGCCGACGGCTTGGCCGGCACCGCGCCCGAGCCCCGTTCCATTTACGACCCCGGCGACGATCTGGGCTCCCTGGAGCGCTCGCTCACCACGGTGGCCCGGGAACTGCATACGCTGGTCGATAGCCTGCGCTTCGAGTCCGCGCGCCGCCAAGCTATTCTCGCCAATATGGCGGAGGGCGTTCTGGCGATCGATCCGGATCTGCGCGTCACGTTTTGCAACCAGGCCTTTCTGCGCGCCGTCCACTTCCACGGCGACAACTTCGAAGGATTATCGCTGCTCGAAATGGTGCGCGATCCGGAATTGCACGATTTGATCCGCGGCGTGGTTTCGAGCGGCGAGCGAGGCAAGCTCCGTATGAAGCTGTCCCCGGCCACCTCCCGAGTGTTCGACGTGCAGGCCACCCCGGTCGCCATGGCCGTGGGGCGCGGAGCCATCGTCATCTTCCACGACATCACGGACCTGGAACGTTTGGAACAGGTTCGCAAGGATTTTGTCGCCAACGTTTCGCACGAGCTGCGGACGCCGCTTGCCGGCATCATCGGCTATGCCGAAACGCTGCTCGAGGGCGCGCTGGAGGACTCCGAGAATCGGGCCCAATTCGTGGATATCATACGCGCCAACGCCGTCCGGCTGGGCAGCATCGCGGCGGACCTGCTGGTGCTCTCCGAGCTCGAATCCGGCGCCGAGCCCCAGGAGCAGGAAACCATCGCCGTGCGGGGCGTTATGGAATCGGCGCTGCTGACCGTGGAAGGGGAGGCTCGCGAGCGGGGTGTCACCCTGGAGCGCGACCCTCTCGAGGAGCTCTTCGTAGCGGGCAGCCGTTTGCGGCTGGAACAGGCGCTTCTAAATCTGCTGGCCAACGCCATCAAATTCAATCGCCCCGGCGGGGAAGTCCGCGTGGGCGTCCGCCGCGAGGGAGGCGGGATGGCAGCCATCACCGTCGCCGATACCGGCATGGGCATCCCCTATGAAGACCTGCCTCGCATCTTCGAACGCTTCTACCGCGTGGATAAAGCCCGTTCGCGCCAGGTCGGGGGGACGGGCCTGGGCCTTTCCATCGTGAAGCACGTGGTGGAAAGGATGAAGGGGACGGTCAGCGTCGAGAGCCAGCTGGGCCGCGGCTCCACGTTTATCATCCGAATTCCGGCGGCGCGGTCGGCGGATGCCCACGGCATAACTGCGCAGGTGTAATTTTGTTGTAACCTGAAATTCACCAAAAGGTGAACGGTCGCGCATTACACTGAGCACTCTGTGAACCCAACCCAAGAGTCTTTTACCATCGATGTAGTGGAAAGCGCCTCGGGCGCCCACGTGATGAAATTGAACGGGCCCCTGACCATCCGGACTTTGTTCGATTTCCAGGCGGTTTCGCGCCGCGAAATGTCGAAGCCCGTGATCGTCGACTTGACCGGCGTCCCGTACATGGACTCGGCGGGATTGGGGTGCGTCGTCAGCGTTTTTACGTCCTGCCAGAGTAAAGGCCTCGGTTTCGCCGTGTGTGGGCTCAGCAGCCGTCTGCAAACGCTGTTTGAAGTGACCCACGTTGCTACGCTTCTTCCCATTTTCGACACTCTTGAAGCAGCCGAAGCCGAGATTTCACGGGCCGCAAAGTAACTTTCTTGTAACGCTACATTCATTACAACCTAACTCTGCGCCCGTAAGATCGCCCTTCCGGTTCTTAAAACCGTGGGGTACGTCTGCGTAAGCGGTTCCTAGGCAGGGCGTCTGCGTTAGTCAAATCAAAGAAAACAGAGGAGTTAACTGATGAACAGATTCGACCACCCGGGCGGGCGGGTACTTCTAGCCTGCGTGCTGATCGGGGTAATGCCGCTGTGCGCGGCAGACCCAGCGGGCGCCGCGAACGAGCCTGCTTCCACTACGTCTCGCAGTAACGTTTCCGACATCGAACAACTCAAGCAGATGCTGGCCGATCAGCAGCGGCAGATCGACGAATTGCGGCGCCAACTGGCCCAGCAGAACGGGAATGGCGCTCAGCCGGCCGCGACGGCCACTGCACCGGTAACCCCACCTGTGACTCCTGGCAATAGCGCGTATCCGGAACTCGGCCAGCTCGCAAGCACGACGGCGATGGTCCCGCGGGCGGCGGCCCTCCCCGCAGCGCTTCCAGCTCCGCTACCTCAAGGGGGAGGCGCGGGGGCAGCCAGCGAGAGTTCACCGCTTCAGATAAAGATCGGCGACGCGACGATCACGCCCGTCGGGTTCATGGATATTACCAACACCTGGCGTAGCACCAACGCGGGCTCTAGCCTCCAGACGAATTTTGGCAGCTTTCCCTACAACAACACGGTCCCGGGCAGATTGACGGAGGACAAGTGGAGCGCCGAGAACTCGCGTCTCGGCTTGCGTGTGGACGCTAACGTCAGGGGCGCGAACGTGCTCGGGTACTTCGAGGGCGATTTCGTGGGTGGCGCCGGCAACGGCGCGAACAACACCCAGGTGAACAGCAACAGTTTCCTCTTCCGCATTCGGCAATACTACGTCGACGTGCGCAAGGGCTTCTGGGAAGTGCTGGCGGGCCAGGCCTGGAGCATGATCCTGCCGAACCGCAACGGCATGGGCGTTCTGCCCGCGGATCTGTTCTATACGCAGGTCGTGGACGTGAACTATACCAATGGCTTGTATTGGGGCCGCATTCCGGGCATCCGCTTCATCGGACATCCCAACAACGTAGTGACGTTCGGGCTCGCGCTGGAGAATTCCACTCAATACTTCGGCGGCTCCGGCGGCGGTGGCGTTCCAATCCTGCCGGCTAAACTCAACACGATTTACAACGCTGAGGTCGATAACTCGGTGAACAACGATAGAACGACTCCCAACGTGCATCCGGACATCATCGCGAAGTTCGTGATCCAGCCTTCCTCCCGCTTCCATTTCGAGGTCGGCGGCGTGGAGAGCACTGTCAAAACATTCAATCCCAACACGAACCTGTACTTCACCAAGGCGGGCGGCGCCGGTTCCCTGGCGATCAATGCCGAGGTGTTCAAGAACTTCCGCGTAGTGACTAACAACTTCTATGGCGACGGCGCTGGCCGGTATTTGTTCGGCGCCGTGCCGAACTTCATCATCCGCGCCGATGGCAGCCCGTCGTTGATGCATTCCGCCTCGACGGTTTCCGGCTTCGAGGCGACCATCAAGAACTTCGCGCCCTATGCCTACTATGGCGGCGTCTATGCCGCGCGGAATACGGCGCTGGATCTCGATGGTAAGACGCCGATCGGGTATGGATTTACCGGTTCGGCCAACAGCCAGAACCGCTCCATTCAGGAACTCACGTTTGGATGGACGCACACGATTTGGCGGGACGGAAAGTACGGCGCCCTCCAGTACATGGCGCAATACGCTTACTTTTTCCGCGATCCCTGGTACGTCGCGTTGCACGCACCTAAGAATGCGCATGAAACCGCCATCTGGTTCAATCTTCGTTACGTCTTGCCGGGCACCGCTCCGACAATCAAGTACTGATCCAGGCAGGGATTCGGGGTAGCCACGGGGGTTGGGCGGTGTAATCGTTTTGTAACAAGACATTGGTTAAATAGGAGGCGAGTAATGTCACGAGTGGCAAAATGGGTGATTTTGGCCGTCACGATGGCGCTTGGTGTGGCCTCGGCTCAACAGATTTTGATCAACGGTGCGGGCGCTACCTTCCCCTACCCGATGTACTCGAAGTGGTTTGACGAATATCACAAGAAATTTCCGACTCTTCAATTCAACTATCAATCGATCGGTTCCGGGGGCGGAATCCAGCAGGTGACTCAGGGAACCGTCGATTTCGGCGCCACGGACGGTCCGATGACCGACATGCAACTGAAGGATTTCGAGGCCAAGCACGGCGGCGCTCCGGTTCTGCACTTCCCGACGGTCATGGGTGGCGACGTGCCTGTTTACAATATCCCGGGCGTCAGCGCACAGCTCAATTTCACTCCCGAGGCGTTGGCGGGAATTTTTCTTGGGAAAATCGCGAAATGGAACGATCCCGCGATTGTCATGGCCAACCCGGGTGTAAAACTGCCGGGCAACGATATTGTGGTGGTGCACCGCTCCGATGGCAGCGGCACCACGTACATTTGGGTCGACTATCTGTGCAAGGTGAGCAAGGAATGGGAGACCAAGGTGGGCCGCGGTACGTCGGTCAATTGGCCGGTGGGCCTCGGCGGCAAGGGCAATGAAGGTGTGTCCGGGCAGGTGAAGCAGCAGCCGAATTCGATTGGCTACGTCGAGCTGATCTTCGCCCGCCAGAACAAAATGACCTTCGGCAAGGTGAAGAATGCGGCCGGCGTCTTTGTGGAAGCCAGTCTGGCGAGCGTCACGGCGGACGCCGCTGGCGCCGTCAAGGAAATGCCCGACGATTTCCGCGTCTCCATCACCAACTCCCCCGGCAAGGACTCCTATCCGATCTCAAGCTTTACCTGGCTACTGGTTCCTTCCAAGATCCAGGACGCCGCCAAGAAGAAAGCGATCACCGACTTTCTGAAGTGGATGCTGGTGGAGGGCCAGCCGATGGCCACGGCGCTGGACTACGCCCCGCTGCCCAAGGCCGTTGTGGCTAAAGAGCAGAAGGCGATCGCCAAAATTCAATAGATGACTCAATAGAAGACCCTGTAGATGGCGGCTCCCTCAACACACCTGACCAGCGCGAGGCCCGCGCAGTCGTTTTGGCAACGCGTTCGAGCCGGCGATGAAGTGGCGTTCGGGATCACCTTCCTGGCGGCGTTTACGATCCTGTTCGTGACCGGACTGCTGGTGTGGCAGTTGTGGATCAATTCCGGATTGCCCCGGCAGAAGTTCGGGTGGTCTTTCTTTGTGACCCAGACCTGGGACCCGGTCGCCGAGCAGTACGGCGCTCTGCCGTTCATTTATGGGACTCTGGTCACCTCGGCGCTAGCGCTCATCATCGCCATTCCCCTGGGCATTGGCGCCGCGATCTTTTTGGCCGAGTTCGCGCCTCCCTGGCTTTCGGATGCCCTGGCGTTTTTGATCGAGCTGCTGGCGGCCGTCCCCAGCGTGATCTACGGGCTGCTGGGGATTTTTATCCTGATTCCGATTCTCCGCGTGATCGAGCCGTACCTCAAAAGCGCTCTGGGCTGGACTCCGCTCTTCAGCGGACCTTTTTACGGGGTCAGTCTTTTTTCGGCGGGCGTGGTGCTGTCCGTCATGATCGTGCCGTTCATTATTTCGATCTCCCGTGAGGTCATCCGGGCCGTTCCCAGCGACCAGCGCGAAGCGGCGCTGGCGCTCGGAGCCACCCGCTGGGAGACGGTGTGGGACGCCGTGATCCCCTACGCGAGCAAAGGCATTACGGGATCCATCTTCCTGGCCCTGGCCCGTTCGCTGGGCGAGACCATGGCGGTGACGATGGTGATCGGGAACGATCCGAAAATCAAGGCGTCGCTGTTCGCGCCCGGCTATTCGATCGCCGCCGTGATCGCCAACGAATTCACGGAGGCCACCGGCCGGATGTATACCGAAGCGCTCATCGAGCTGGGCCTGGTGCTGTTTGCGCTCACCATCGTGATCAACGGCGCGGCCCGCCTCCTGGTGGCGGGGACGGAGAGGAACAGATGAACTACCTTTTGTTCCGCAGAAAAGCCGTGAACTTCACGATGCTGGGCTTGACCGGGGTGTGCACGTTCTTCGCCGTGGGAGTGCTGGTATTCATCCTCGGTTATCTGTTCGTGCACGGAGCCGCCAGCCTGAATTGGAATTTCTTCACCAAGCTGCCGACTCCGGTCGGTGAAACCGGCGGCGGCATGGCCAATGCCATCGTGGGCAGCGCGAAACTGTTAATGATTGCGATGCTGATCGGCGTGCCGATCGGGTTTCTGGCCGGCGTGTATCTGGCCGAATTCGGTGGCGGCGCAATGTCGTTCATCATCCGTTACGTAACCGATCTGCTCAATGGCGTTCCGTCGATCGTGATCGGCATCTTCGCCTACACCGTGATCGTGCTGCCGCAGAAGCATTTTTCGGCGTGGGCGGGCGGCCTCGCCCTGGGTGTCATGATGATCCCCATCGCGGTGCGCAGCTCGGAGGAGTTTCTGCGGGCGGTTCCCAGTTCGCTGCGGGAGGGCTCCATGGCGCTGGGCGCCTCCAAGGCCAAGGCCATTTTCACGGTGGTGATTCCGGCGGCGAAAAATGGGATCATTACCGGTGTCATGCTGAACCTGGCGCGCGTAGCCGGGGAAACCGCGCCGCTCCTTTTCACCAGTTTCAGCAACCGTTACTGGAGCGAGGGCTTGGCCCAGCCCACGGCCGCCCTGCCGGTGATGATTTTCACTTACGCCATCGCTCCCTACGAAGACTGGCACCAGCAGGCCTGGTCCGCCGGTTTTGTCCTGCTCACGCTGGTGCTGAGCGTGAACGTGATCGCGCGCCTGATTCTGGCGCGAAATCGGCACATCGCCAGGTGATCCCATGACTCCGATCCAGCAACCTTCCTCCGAGGTCAAGATGCCGGTTCCCAGTGGCGAGCCTCCCGCGCAATCTCCCGCTGTGAGCGCGGGCGAAGCCAAGATCAGCGCGACCGATCTGAATTTTCACTACGGCAGCTTCAAGGCGCTGCATGGAATCTCCATGCACATCTACGCCAACAAGGTGACGGCCTTTATCGGGCCGTCCGGCTGCGGTAAATCCACTTTTCTGCGCACCCTGAACCGTATGAATGAGACCGTGCGCGGCACGCGCGTCGACGGCCGGATTCTGCTGGACGGGGAAAACATATTCGACCTGGAAGTGTCCGGACTGCGGCGCCGCGTCGGCATGGTGTTCCAGAGGTCCAATCCGTTCCCGAAGTCGATCTTCGACAACGTGGCTTACGGGATTCGCATCAACGGCATGGCTTCCAGCCGCGCGGAGCTGCGCGACGGCGTGGAGAGCAGCCTGCGCCGCTCCGCGCTGTGGGACGAAGTCAAGGACAAATTGACGCAGTCGGCTTACGGATTATCGGGCGGGCAACAGCAGCGTCTGTGTATCGCGCGGGCCTTGGCGGTCAATCCGGAGGTCCTTCTGCTGGACGAGCCGTGCTCGGCGCTCGATCCCATCGCGACCGCCAAGATCGAGGACCTCATCTTTCAGCTCAAGGACAGCTGCACCATCGTCATCGTGACTCATAACATGCAACAGGCGGCGCGCGTCGCCGATAATACCGGTTTCTTCCTGCTGGGCCGCCTGATTGAGTTCGACTCCACCACCGTGATCTTCAAGAATCCAGCCAAGAAGGAAACCGAAGATTACGTGACGGGCCGGTTTGGTTGATCCCCCAAGGAGAAACGAAGTGCGTCATTTCGTGGAAGAACTGGAGCAGTTGAAAACCAAGCTGCTGGAGATGGGCTCCCTGGTGGAAGCCGCCGTCCAGCGCAGTATTCTGGCCGTCACGCAGAAAGACCGGAGCGCGGCCGCCGAGGTTTTTCGCAACGAGGCGCGCATCAACTCGATCGAAGTCGAAATCGACGACTTCGCCGTGAAACTGCTCGCGTTGCAGCAGCCCATGGCGGCCGATCTGAGGCTCATCGTCGCGGCTCTCAAGATCAACACGGATCTCGAGCGCATGGGCGATCTGGCGGAAAACATCGCGCACCGCGCGCTCGCGCTGATGGAGGGACCGCCTATCAAGCCGATGATCGACATCCCCCACATCGCCGGCCTGGTGCAATCCATGGTCCGGAAAGCGCTGGACGCCTTCGTCAAGCGCGATGCGGACTTGGCTCGCAGTGTGCTCGCCTCCGACGACGCCGTCGACAGCTTGCGCACGGCGTGCTATCACGAACTGGTCAGCTTCATGGAGCAGGACCCGCACAATATTCAGGAAGCGCTCGCTCTGCTTTCGATCACGCGCAATCTGGAGCGCATCGCCGATCATTCCACCAACATCGCCGAGGACGTCCTGTTCCTGGTGAAGGGCGTCGACGTCCGCCATCACGCGGAAGCGCGTATCTAGGAGGATGCTGAAAAACCCCTAATAACCGCTCCCTGTGGTCGCGGCTCACAATGGGCGCTTTGTGTTTACAGCGTCTTGCCGAGCCGCGACCACAGGGAGCGGTTTACCTCGCGCATTTTTCAGCAGCCTGCTAGGAGCTGAAAAGGGGACAGACCGCGCGTTGTTGGCGTCCGTTCCGGACTCTGTCCATTCCAGCGCTTACGCGTGAAATCGGAAACTTGGCGGGGAGGGGAGAGGTAATCTGTCCCCTTTTAAGCCATGCGCAGCGCGCCAGGACGCGATCCCGGATGGGCGTGCACTTTCGCGGGCATCAGGCAAAAGCTGATTTTCCAGCCCTCACCCTCGGTGGAAAACGGTACGACGGTCCATTTGGGCACGCCGGAGGAGTGCGTGCGATAGTTGCGGCCGAAGATCACCGTGGGGACGCTCAGCCCCAACGGCCCCAGCGTTTCTTCGAAAATTGTCTTGACGTTGCCGATGATCATGTTGGCCACTTCGGCGGTGGCGTCCAGCACTTCCTCGTTGACCGCCTCGTAGTGCGTCATCAGCAGCGCGCCCGCCACCCGGCAGGCGAAGTGCGGCGAACAGGCGACCCTTCCGGTACCGGTCCAGGCGCCGGCTATGCCCACCAGCGCCACGACGCCGTCGAAACTCTCGGGCTCGCGGGTCTCGTTGCGGAAGGGCTCGATGACGAGCGGCAACTGCAGCATGGTCGCGAAAACGTCGGCGGACGCCGCGCGCACCGCGGCGGCGATTTCCTCCGAGGTGACTCGGTCGATCATATGATTCCCGCCAGTTTTTCCTTGATTTGCTCCGCCGTGAACGGCTTGCGCACGTAGCCGGCCGCGCCCAACTGGAGCGCCTGCATCACCTTCGCCTGGCTTCCCTCGGTGGTGATCATGACGATGGGAACGGTCTTGAGCCCGTCGTCCGCCTTCAGCTTGCTGAGCAGTTCGATGCCGTCCATGACGGGCATGTTGATGTCGGAAAGAATCAGTCCCACTTTCCGGGCCTTCAACTTCTCCAGGGCTTCTATCCCGTCGCTGGCCTCGAACACCTTGCCCAGAGGGACCTCCGCTTGCACCAGAACGCGATGCAGGATTTTCCGTATCGCCGCGGAATCGTCGACAATCAGCACGTCCAAGGACATCGTTCGAATACCATCCCTCCCGGCGCTCGACCCGCGGAAAAAGGGGACAGATTACGCGTTGTGAGGGTCCGTTCCGGACTCTGTCCCCTCCGCGTAAATCGCTGATTTCATGTGCAAGCGGGGTAGTGGACAGAGCGGTCTGTCCCCTTTTTCTCTAAGGTCCCTTATCGGCGCCATTCCGAACTGTAGTGAAAAATCCGCGAATGCGGCTTCTATGGGCCGGTGGCAGGCGCGGCGGGGGGAGTGACTTGAATGTCCAGTGCGTAAGCCGCCGAGAGGCGCGTCCCGGTGCCGACCGAGACCGCAACCGTCTGACGCGTCGTCGCAGGATTGTACGGCAGCGCCGTGGGCAGGATAAATTGCACCTGGGCGATGCCGCCGCTCGCCGGCAGGATGGAAATCGGCTGGGTCGTCACGCTACCCACGGCGATCCACACTGCGCTGGCCGCAGGCACAGCAGGCAGCCCGGCGCCCAATGCCGAGACGTCCAGCGTAATCATGTCGCCACCCTTTGCGGGCGACGACGGGCCGACGGCAAATACGGGGCTGGTCGAAGTGGCGTTGTCGAAGGCGGCCACAATCACCGGCGGCGGCGCGTCCAGCTGCATCGCAATCGGGGCGGGTCCCGCTCCCGCGGGCGGTATCATTTGCAGCGCCCGTGGGCCCAGCGCGAGCGTGGCGGGCACCACGGCGACGATAATGCTGTTGCCGTCATACCCGCTGAACGGACTGGGCACTCCTCCGATGGTCAGTGTCCAGCCCGTAAGATCGGCCGGCAAACCGGTAGCCGTCAGCGCCGCTAAACCGCCCGCCGGGACGCCCGCCAATCCCGTGAACGCATTGATCACCGGCACGCGCAGGCTGATCTGCTGAACGCCGGGTACCTGGACGGTGATAGCCGCCGGCCGCGTCACGATTTCCAGGCCCGTCGAAACCGTCAGGTTTACGGGACCGATATCGGCGCCCCCGCCGATGGTCGCATTCAGCAGGATCAGGTTTTGGTTAACCACCCACACGCGCCGCACCGTGATGTCGCTGACGCCCACTCCTACGATGGTCTGCCCATCGGCAAAGTGCGTGTTCGCGCCGGAAATCGTCAGCATGACGTCCGTTCCGGCCGTCGCCACGGCCGGTTGCACGGCGATCGATGCGGCGTTGGACACGGCATACGGATAGACCGGAACCGCCGCGGTCCCGATCGATTGCAGCGACGTCTGACCGTCCGGATTCACCGCCTCCACGGTGGCTAGGTAAGCGCCCGGCGCCGGTGGAGGGATCACCACGAGGGAACCGTCCGCGTTGATGGATTGAATGGCCGCTGGCGCGCCGTCGAACAGGATTTTGGACAGAGCGCCCAGGCCGGCGCCGGTGATGGTGGCGAACGCGCTGCCATCGGCCGCGGTTCCCGGTGTCACCTGCGTGATCGACGGCGGATTCACGGTCTCCACCGTGAACGCTTGGGGCAACACGTACAGGTCGTCGCCCAGGTTGACCGCGAGCGCCACCGGCGTCGGAGCCGCGACCTTGGCCGTGTCCAGGTACATCAGCACGAAGCCCGCAACGTAATACCGTAATGTGGCCGGCTCGATGGCAGCCGCTCCGCCAATCACGCTGACGTTCAGCCCCGGCGCCATCGCGGTCTGGTTGTTTACGGTGGTGCCCGGTGAGTAAAAGACCATCGGATTGCCCTGCGTTCCGCCCGTGAGAGGAGGCTCGGGGACAGCGCCGCCGTCGATATAGCCGTACGTCTCCATCCCGTAGATTACGGGGCCGGGCCGCGCGGCGGCCGTGAAATACACCGGGCCGACCGACTGACCCGCTGCGACCGGGATCTGCGCGGCTTTAGTCCAATCCTTTGTGAAAGGGAAAAAACTCGTATCGAAGCCGATGTCGGCCGGATAGGCCTTGCCGGTTGCGTCGACGGGCGGAAAGATGTTTGCCGGCGATGCTTCGCCGTATTGGGCTGGCGGCAGCGGATGAGCGTACACCATATACTGGCCCGGAGGGAGCCCGTCAATGCGATAGGTGCCATCCGGATTCGTCAGCGCGCCCACCGCGGTGCCCGACAGGGAAATCGCCACCACGCTCGCCATGTTCATGCCAACGCCCGCCAGCGTGACGATTCCGGTAATGGTTCCTGTCGAAGCGGCGTAGCCCGCCACGGGATAGAGCAGCGAAACGGACGCGATATCATCGGCGGCCAGAGGCGCGCCCCGCATGGTGGCCCGCGTGATCGCCGTCGACATCACGGCCGACGTCATCGAGTGCTGCAAGCCCACCGCGTGGCCGAACTCGTGCACCGCCGTCAGGAAGAAACTGTCGGTGTAACTGATTTGCTGCACGCCGGCTACGGCTAGATTGCTGCGAAACTGCACCTTGGAACGCAACATCGGAACAAAAGTCGGCGGAATGAAGGTGGGGGCCAGCGACCCGGGAGGAACGGCTGGCGGCTTCAGAAAACTCAAATCGGCGGGAAATGTCGGACGCGTCTGCGCGATAATCCCCGGCGGCATGTTGTCGTCGAACACCACTTCGATTCCCGGCGCCGTCTGCGGCGCCCCGGTGGGGGCCACGCCTCCGAAATGCAGCCGCAACGAAGACGTCGGGACGCCGTTCCATACCTCGGCCGCGTGGTGGATCTGGCTGTAGATTGCCGTCATGCTGTCGCCGGGCATCAGCGCCGCGGGGGCCACATCGGAAATGAAGTAATTTACCGTGTTGTCGGTGAGCGCCGTCAGATCGAACCGGCCGCTTACGGGCGCCGACGGCGTCGGCAGAAAGATCCAGTGGGAATAGGCCCACGCCGCCGAGGACATCGCGGCGATTCCCGCGGCTAATGCGATCAGCCTTCCCACGGCCATCAGTCTGGCGAGCGCGCGCATGGGCTTAGCGTGCCCCCGCCAGGGCGCGAGCCACCTGCGCCTTCAAATCCGCGAGCTGCATCGAAATCGCTTCTTCCCGCACCGGGCGGCCGGCGCTATCGAGCATGCGCTCGCTGGCCGGCGGGCGCCAGGCCATCCTGCCGTCCTGGACATCGAACAATCCCTGCGAAAGACCGATCAACTGCGTCAGGCCGTTCCGCCCGGTCCACAGGAACAGGACGTATTCGCGGCCTGGGGTGAGCGTAGGCGCGCCGTCCACCGGCTGACGGAAGCCCCCCGCGATCCCTCCCGGCACGGCCACCTCCGTCGGCACGCCGGAGGCGGGAGACTTCCAGATCTCAACTGGATGCAGTTGGTAGACGGTGTAAACGTCGGAGCCTCGCAGCACACCGGTCGAGGTGGTGACGCGGGCGAGCACGATAGCCGTCGATTTCCGGGCCATTTCGGGAAGCGGAAGTTGTTCGAGCGTGGTCGCCGCGAGCGGCATTATCGCCAACACCCCGAACGCAGATAGCTTGCCCATGATTCCGGCCTTTTCCCGGCACTTGAAGATCCACTTTTATGGGATTGATAAAAAAAGCTTTACGTCTCATTTCAGCGGGCTTCATGTAGAGCTTCGACACGCCTCCGGGACAGGACACCACAATGCCGGAACGATGCAGCTGGATCCGTAATATTTTCCGGTCCGTTTCAGGCGTTCTGCATCACCATCACCTAGCCAGTCACAACCATCACACACCCGCGAAATGGCGCTTACGGCGACCAGCCCCATTCAAGACGTTTCTGCTGGGGAATTGGACCCGTGGCGTACATCTCAAATGAATACATGTAGATATGGTTTGTTGACAGACTGTGGTCTCTGTCGAGTTCGGGGCGTACGACGCCAAAATCGCCACTCCAAGGGACAATTGACCGAGTCAAAACGGGAAAGCGTGTGGTAGGATCTGGACGGCGGAGTGCAGGTCGCAGTGAGAGTTTGTGCCATGTTACGCAACAGTATACGGCAGGAGGGTTAGACTGGTTCGGCGGGCGCGAAGGTACAGGATGGTGGCTGCTTGAGCCGGATTCATGGTCCTGCGCGCGGAGTCACTGAGGATATAATGCTTTGGACAACGCAAGCCGATATGGATGGTCTGTACGGGAGCGCTAACCTGACTGTCTTGGGATTGGCAGCAAGATTGCTTGCGGTCCGTAGTCGACTGTGTTATGATTTTTGAAAATTGAGTTCGGAGAACCGCAGCCTGGAATTTGCTGCGGCACCTTTGTTCGACGCAAGCAGCTCGAACGCATCCCCTGAGCAGTGGATTTAGAAGTTTGAACCTTTTTGGAGACCGGCGCGTCTAATCCGTAAGACGTGAGGCGGGATTCCAACGCTGAATAACGCTAGTGAATTAAGAGACGCAACACGGACCGAGAGACGACACTGGAGACAATGAAATGACAAAGAACGAATTGAAAAAGTTCAGAGAAACGTTGGAGGCGAAGCAGGCGGAATTGGAGTTGTTTGTCCGGAATCGCGAAGGCATCGCCATCGAAAAGAGCCCGGACGCGCTCGATGAAGTGCAGCACGCCGCCGAGCGTGAGCTCGCGATTCGCAATCTGGACCGCGAGTCGCACCTGCTGCGGAACGTGAGAGCCGCGCTGCGGCGCATCGACGAAGGTGCCTTTGGCGTGTGCCTGCACTGTGAGGAAGATATCAGTCCCAAGCGGCTCAATGCCGTTCCGTGGACGCCGTTCTGCATTCAGTGCCAGGAGACCGCCGACCGCAACCAGAACGGCGAGGGCTCCGAGAGCCTGGAGGAACTGCTGGTTCCGGCGGCGTAATCGTCCACCGTCTTTCTGTCCACGGTTTCATCGCGGGCGCGGAGCACACCACGGCGTGCCGTTCCGCGCCCAACGTGTTTCTGCGAGGGAGAGACGACTGACTCGATTTGCTAGGTACATTGCGCGGGATCGACGGGGGCGCTGGGTTTCTGCGCGTCGTTCTCCGTGGCCGCGATCCAGGAGATCAGGCGACCGGCTCGATCTTGGTCGCGGCGATAGGAATGAAAACGTTCCGCATCGCAACGCGTGCAGTGCCGGAGGAGGTCGATGTTTCGATCCGGAACACCGGCTGCGCGGAGCTGGCGGCGGTTGGCTTCGGCGAGATCGACGCGCTTGGCGTGCGGGTCGCCGAATAATTGGGCTACCTCCGCGCCGACCTCATAGCAACAAGCGCCGATACCCGGTCCGATGGCCACCCATACTCGTTCCGGAGCGGAGTTCATCCGGCGCAGGGCCTCGACGACTACGCCCGCCGAGGTACCGCGCCATCCCGCATGAACGGCCGCGACGACCCGCGCTTCCACGTCCACGAGAAGAATCGGGTAGCAATCCGCCGTTCGGACGGACAGTGCGACGCCCGCGCGCTTCGTCACCAGCGCGTCGCCCTCGCCCGCGAGGCCGGGCCGATCGGCGACCAGCACGCGGGCTGAGTGGATTTGCCGGAGTGTCGCCATCCCCTGCTGAGAAAGAGGTCCGGCGCGCGTGCCGAACCCGTGTTCCAGCCAGTCCAGCTGAGAAAGTAGGGAGGAATAAATCACGTTTGGCGTGTAGAGGCCGCGCCGCACGGCGCCAGCCTGCTTTCAGTCTAGACTGGTTTCAGCGACGACCCGACCGGGTGTTCGGGACCCGGAAACCGGTTAGGCCGCGCGATCGTGAAAAAGCGTCGGATAGCCGGAGCACATGGTCGAAGCGATTAAGAGGCTGCTTGCCCACCCCGACACCCGCGATCTAAGCGTGGACGATCCGCGAACCACCGCACGGCGGCGCGGCATCATTCAGGGCAACCGGTTTCTGTGGCGCATCTACGACGAATGGTACGGGTCACTCGCCGCTTGCATCCCGGACGGCGCCGGCGGTGTTCTCGAGCTGGGCTCGGGCGCGGGCTTTCTCGCGCAATACGTGCCGGGACTGATCGCCTCGGACGTGTTCGTGTGTACCGATATTCAACTGGTTCTCGACGCCCGCCGGCTGCCGTTTGCATCGGGATGTTTGAAGGCCATCGTCATGGTCGACGTCCTGCATCACATTCCCGACAGCCGCGCATTCCTCGGGGAAGCGCGCAGATGCCTGCGATCCGGGGGTACCGTCATTATGATTGAGCCGTGGGTCTCGACGTGGTCGCGGCCGATTTATACCCACCTGCACCACGAGCCCTTCGACCCCGCCGCAGTGCAGTGGACTTTCCCCGCCGCCGGACCGCTCTCGGCGGCGAACGGCGCGCTGCCCTGGATCATTTTTCAACGCGACCGGCCTAAGTTCGAATTCGAATTTCCCGAACTCGAAATCCGGATGGTACAGCCCTTCATGCCCTTCCGCTATTTAGTCTCCGGGGGAGTTTCCATGCGGCAGTTGATGCCCGCAGCGACCTTCCCCGTGTGGCGCGCATTGGAATCGTGGTTGGGTGCGTGGCCGCACACTTGGTCCATGTTTGCCCTGATCCATCTGGCGCG
This sequence comes from Bryobacteraceae bacterium, assembly GCA_035934795.1. Lineage (GTDB taxonomy): Bacteria > Acidobacteriota > Terriglobia > Bryobacterales > Bryobacteraceae > Palsa-187. Next base: position 36,017 of record DASYXM010000023.1, read on the forward strand.
GCGGTGAGCCTGCCGGCGCGGCGATCGACGCTCGATTCCGCTCGCAGGCTTCTTTAGGATCGAACTTAACGGCGATCCTGGTCTTCTACTTGGTTTCCAGCAAGAACGTGGGCGCGAGCCCGGAGAGCGTCGTGAAGCCGGTCGATCCCGCGACGCTAAGCCAGCTGGACGTGCCGTGGACCTTCCCGGCGAAGGAGTGGGGATGCATCTCCACGTGCATTTCCTTCATTACCAGGCTGCCGTATTGGTAGAGAGGGAACACCGCGCGCGCGCTTTCTGCCGCTTCCTGAATCACGTAGGGCGTGCGCATGGCCTGGCGCAAGGCTTTTTCCCAGCCGAGGTCGTCGGTATCCGCGCCGCGGAAAGTTTGCAGATCGGTGGAATCGCTGTTGGGTTTCAGCACCAGCTTGGCGCGATGCTTCATGGCGAACTCGGGAAGATCGACGGTGTGTCCGCGGTGGGTGGTCTTGGCCGCCTGCACCAGCCGGGTCCAGGGAATGAAATCCTTGATCGCTTTGCGCTCGGCGGCCGGGAATTTCGCGGTAAACGCCTCGTCGGTCAGCACATCGAACAAGGCGCGCTTGGTGATCGCCTCGCTCCGAAAGTTGTTGATCATGCACACCGCGCGATCCTTATAGGCGCGCACAATCGGATGATTCAAATCGAAGCGTACCAGGAATTCCTGCAGCCGCAGCGAGCGGTACAGGATATCGATAGGCTGCTCGCCGCGCCGCAGCATCCCGCCGCGATACTCGATATGTTCGGGCGCTACCAGTTCCGCCGCATAGCCTTGCTGCCGGAAGAATTCGACCAGCAAGGCGTTCTCGCTCGCTTCGGGGGGCTGGAACGGGGGGCGCGATTCGATAATGACGATGAACGGCTTCTTCTGCTTGCCGCCGAATTCCTTGTACGCTTTCAGGATGGCCTGCAGCAAGTATCTCCCGGCGGCCAGCTTGGTCAGTTTGTATTTCTTGCGAAATTCTTTTACGGGAGCAGCCTCGTAGTAGGTGTCCGCCAGCAGGTCGCTGTAAACGATGCCGGATGGCGAGGCTTCGCGGTGTCCCAGGAAGCGCATGGATCCGTTGTGGACGCTGGCGTCCAGCACGCCGGTCATGGTCAGCGGCGAAAATCCGGGATCGACGGCGGCCAGCATGCGTTCGGCCGGCAGCAGCTGCAGCCGCGCCAGCAGCGCGGGCGAAGCCAGCACGAGTTGCTCGGCGCGATGAATCGCCGAGAGAACTGTGGCCGTCGCTTTCTCCACAGCCGCATGATCGCGGCTGGTGACGAAGTGGGGACGAAGAACCGGCGACACGGGCCGGTTGGTGAGCTTGGCGGCCTTCAGGCGCTCCTGTAGCTCCCCGGCCCAACCCAGGTCGATATAGGGTTCGCTCTCGATTAACTTGTGATAACGGGCGATCGCCTCGGTCGCCAGAGTCATGTGCGTCCGCTAGTATTGCACAGGGAACCGAGATTGCAAAGGCAAATGGGCCGGTAAAGCGCACTGATAGTATTGATATATAAGGGCTTGTTGGAATTCGCAAAATTTTATGCGAGATGTCATTTCGAACCTGGACAGGTCGAGTCGCAGTTTTTGGCGACTGGGTCGAAGGAGACTCGACCCAGCAATTGGAACTGTATCTGCGCAGGCTGCGTATCCCTTGGAAGCGATGCGAAGCGTAACGATCACGTTGGCTACCTTGGTTGGCACGGTCGTTGCCGCGTTGATCTCGGGAGCTATCGCGCTTTGCGAAGCCAACCTATATGTTCCCCACAAGGCCAGCGAAAATCTGCCTTCGAGTCGTCTCGGCGATTGGCGTGATGTCTCGGTGATCGCCCGCGACGGAATATCACTCGCGGCTTGGTTCGTCAAACCTTCGGCCAAAACACACAATTGCGTGGTTGTCTTGCACGGCGTCGGAGACTCTCGCGTGGGCAGTGCTGGATACGCCTCCATTTTTCTCAGTTCCGGCTACAACGTACTGCTGCCGGACAGCAGAGGACACGGAGCGAGCGGCGGAGACATCGTCACGTACGGCATCCGCGAAAAATTTGACGTGACATCCTGGATTGCCTGGCTGCGCAAACAAGGGTGTCAACGGATTTTCGGACTCGGGGAGTCGCTGGGTGGCGCCGTCCTGATTCAGGCCGCAGCGGTCACCCACGATCTAAGTGCGATCGTCGCCGAATCCTCCTACTCGGATCTCAAGTCTGTCGCCGGTTATCGTGTGGGACGGATGATTGCCGTCCCCCGCGTTTCGGAACCAGTGGCTGCCTTAATGGTGGGAACAGCAATGCAATACGCTAGAGTGCGATACGGCGTCAATTTGGAGGAAGTATCACCCATCAGTGCAATCGGGCAAATTCGGACCCCGATTCTATTAGTCCATGGCTTGGCTGACACGGAGACGCCGCCGGGCGAATCGGTGGAATTGGCGAACCGGAACTCGCGTGCCGTGTTATGGCTTGTGCCTCATGCAAAGCACGTCGGAGCATACTCGGCGAATCCCGCGATGTTCGGTGAGCGTGTGCTGAGCTGGTTCGCAGAACACGCCGATTAACGTCTGACCGAGTCTAGCGCTGATTCTGCTTGAGGGTTTTCTTGCGTAGCCGGATTGATTTCGGCGTGACCTCCACCAGTTCGTCCTCGCGGATAAACTCGAGCGCCTGTTCCAGGTTCAGCAAACGCGGCGGGACCAGGCGGATGGCCTCATCCGCGCTCGAAGCGCGCATATTTGTCAGCTTCTTTTCCTTGACGATGTTGACGTCGAGATCCGCGTCGCGCGCGTTTTCGCCGACGATCATGCCCTCGTAAACTTTGAGGCCCGGCGCCACGAACATATCGCCGCGCTCCTGGAGGTTGAATAACGCGTAGCCGGTGGTCCTGCCGGGACGATCCGCGACCAGCGAGCCTGTCGAGCGCGTCGCAATCTCGCCCTGCCACTCAATGTATCCGTGGAACAGCGAATTCATGATCGCGGTGCCCTTGGTATCGGTCAGCATCTCGCTGCGCAGGCCGATCAGGCCGCGCGAGGGAATCAGAAACTCCAATCGCACACGGCCGGAGCCGTGGTTGACCATCTTGTTCATTTTGCCCTTGCGCGCCCCCAGTTTTTCGATCACCACGCCGACGAACGCTTCGGGACAATCGATCACCAGCAGCTCCAGCGGTTCGCTGAGCTTGCCGTCGACGGTTTTGGTGAGAATCTCCGGTTTCCCGACGGCCAGCTCGAATCCTTCGCGCCGCATCATCTCAATTAAGATGGCGAGCTGCAGTTCGCCGCGGCCCATGACCTTGAACGCGTCCGGTCCGCCGGCCTCTTCCACGCGGATCGAAACATTGGTGAGCAGTTCCTTATCCAGGCGATCACGGAGGTTGCGGGACGTCACGAACTGGCCATCGCGCCCGGAAAACGGCGAGGTATTGATGGTGAACGTCATCGCGATGGTAGGCTCGTCGATCGGAAGGTGGGGCAGTGGCTCGGGCGTTTCCGCGCTGGTCACGGTCTCACCGATGGTGATGCCTTCGACGCCGGCGATCGCCAGGATGTCGCCGGGACGTCCGATGGTTTCATCGACGCGCTTCAATCCCTCGAACGAATAGAGTTTCGTGATCTTGGTCTTGTGAAATGTCTTATCCAGTTTCGCGATAGCCACTTCGTCGCCCAGGCGCAGGGTTCCGTTGAAGACGCGGCCTATTGCTAAACGGCCGAGGTAATCGCTGTAATCCAGATTCGCGACCAGCATCTGCAGGATGCCCTCCGAATCGCCCGGCGGCGGCGGAATGCGTTCCAGAATTGTCTCGAAAAGCGGCCGCAGGTTGGCGCTATCGTCCTCCATCTGGAGCCTAGCTATGCCCGCCCTTCCGTTGGTATAAATCACGGGGAAGCCGAGTTGATCCTCAGTGGCGTCCAGATCGATGAAAAGGTCGTAAATCTCGTTCAACACTTCCGGGATGCGCGCATCGGGACGGTCGATTTTATTGATCACGACGATCTGCGGCAGCTGCGCTTCCAGGGCCTTCGAGAGAACGTAGCGCGTCTGCGGAAGGGGGCCTTCGCTCGCGTCTACCAATAGCATGACGCCGTCGACGATCTTCAATGCCCGCTCCACTTCGCCTCCGAAATCGCTGTGGCCGGGGGTGTCGATGATATTGATTTTTACGTCGTGGTAGCGGATGCCCGTGGCTTTGGCGAGAATCGTGATGCCGCGCTCCCGTTCCAGGTCGTTCGAATCCATGACGCGCTCAGCCACTTCCTCGTTTTCGCGGAAAATGCCGCTCTGCCGGAGCATGGCGTCGACCAGCGTAGTCTTGCCATGATCGACGTGCGCAATAATGGCGATGTTGCGGATGGAGTCGTTGGACATCAGGGGGGAAACTTCATTGTCGCACGAACAGAGACCTTTTCGATTCTTTGGTGTACGCGATGATGGAGATCAGTGCCCCAGCTTCCATCCGTTGTCATCGTAGGCCGCCCCAACGTCGGCAAATCCACGCTTTTTAACGCCATCACCGGCCAGCGGCGTTCGATTGTCGGCGACGAGCCCGGCATCACGCGCGATCGGATCTACGGCCAGGCCGAATACCGCGGCCGGGCGTTCGAGGTAGTGGACACTGGCGGCATCATTCCTAACGACGAGCAGATGATCCCGGCCGAGATCCTGAAGCAGGCTCGCGTGGCGCTTGACGATGCCTCGCATATCGTCTTCCTGATCGACGGGCGCACCGAGATCACCGGCACGGACCGCGATCTCGCCAAGATGCTGCGCAAGCTCGGCAAGCCGGTCTCGGTCGCCGTAAATAAGATCGACAGCCAGCGGCGCGAGGATCTGACCCACGAATTCCACTCGCTCGGCTTCGAGCACGTGTTCGCGGTATCAGCGGAGCATCGCCTGGGACTCGACGACCTGCTCGACCACGTGACCCAGGAAATCCCGTCGGTGAAGGAAGCTCGATCCTCCGCGAAAGGCTCCCGGCGCAGCCAAAGGGCGGCGGCTGAGGCGCAGGAGTCCGCCGAAGCGCCAGAGCAACAGTTGGCCCCGATCAAGGTTGCCATCATCGGGCGGCCCAACGTCGGCAAATCGACATTGCTGAATGCATTGACGGGCTCCGAGCGCGCCATCGTTTCGCCGGTCGCCGGCACGACGCGCGACGCCGTCGACGAAGGTGTAACGAAGGATGGCGTGGAGTACGTTTTCGTCGACACGGCCGGCATCCGGCGCAAAGGCAAGACCAAACTGATGGCGGAAAAGCTGAGCGTCGTGATGGCCCGCCGGCACTTGCGCATGGCCAACGTCGCCGTCCTGGTGCTGGACGCGACCGAGGGTATGCTGGCTCTCGACGCCACCATCGCCGGATACGCGCATGAGGAAGGACGCGCCGTCGTGCTGTGCGTCAACAAATGGGACGCGACGAAGAACCCGGACAAGCGCCAGTTCGTGGAGGAGATCCGCGACGATTTGAAGTTTCTCGACTACGCCTCAATCGCTTTCATTTCCGCGCAAAAGCGTTCCGGAACCAACGCGTTGTTCCCTTTGATCCGCAAAGCCGACGATTCCGCGTCGCGGCGGGTCAGCACCGGCGAATTGAACCGCTTCGTCGAGACGCTGCAATGGGAATACGATATGAAGATTTACTACCTGACGCAGGCGAGCGTCCGGCCTCCCACGTTCGTCGTGTTCACCGATAAGGCCGCGCATCTGCACTTTTCGGCGGAGCGCTATTTGATCAACCGGCTTCGGGAACGATTCGGCTTCGAGGGGACGCCCATCGTCATCAAGGCGAAGCGCCGGTAGAAGAAATTCGCCCACCTGCTTTCGCCCTACGACTCGACCGGCGTTTCCCTCTAGCACCCCCCCTTGTCTTTCACTGCAGGCCATGAAACAATTTGGACGAATCGGAGGGCGATAATGCCGTTGGGAGGCATGCATGATTTATTCGGAAGCTTTGGCTTTCCTGATCATCGTGGCCCTATTGTGCGTGATGTTCCTTGGCGCGATTGCCGTCCGGACTCGTAGGAGCAGGCAATTGCGGCAGCGACGGGACGCCCTGCGTCGTTGGATGCGATCCGAGACGCCGGGCGTTCGCGCGGCTTGATGCCCGCGCCACCGTCCCCCAGCTTTGCTGTGAAGTGCGGGCCGCACGGAGATACCCGGCTGGCCGTTGTGCCTGCCTGAGTTCTTACGCCCTATTCGAGATCGATCTTGATTTTCCCCGAGCAACGCCAGGGCTGGACCATCGCTGGGAGCCCTGCCAGCCTGGAACAACCGGTTGGGAGGCCGGGCGATCGGTGGGAAAACGCGAGGGATTAGGCGGCGTGAAGCTGCGGTGTCACGATGTTTTCGGGCCGGGCGCCTGTCTCCACTCTTTCGCCGCGTCCCTGGCTGCCGCCATGGCGCCTTCGCTATCGCGTTGCGCCAGAAGCAGACGGACCTCGTCGATCGCGAACATGGTTTGCCGCGTACGCTGCATCTCGCTGCTTCCGGGATCGGCGCCGGACTGCATGATGCCTTTCAGATGCGCGGCGACGTCCGACACGATCGATTCCGCGAGCGTGGTGTTGCCGCGATGAAGATGTACGATGAGATCGCGAATACTGGTAAGGACTTCGGTGGAATTCAGCAGCTTAGGTTCATCCTCCCTGGGCTTGCGGACGTTGGTGCTCATGCGCCGGCACCCTCCACCGGCGCGCCTGGCGAAGCGGCCGAACCGGCTCGTCCGGAAGTTCGTTTTTGTTTGAAGGAAGGCTCGTGCATATGCGGCGTCGATTCTACCTGGAAAGAAGAGGGACGCCCAGCGCTTGCGGATGCGACGATACTCTCGGATCGAGGTGTTTTAAGTATCGCAGGTATGGGCGCTCGCGCGCAATGGAAGGGACCGGAAGGGGATCGGGCTTGCCAGCTGCGATGCCATCAGTTTTGGCGATCCGGCGAAGCGATGGTACGGCGGACGATTTGTTCGTCCAAAATGGCCGCCCGGCGCCGGCACTCGGAGGCCTCCTCGCGACCTAGTTTTCGATTCGCCAAATAGTCGGCTTGGCTGATGTTCTTTGCCAGCCGCTCGTTGATGAGCGAGTTAGCCTTCTGACGAAGTTCCTTGCTCCATGCCCGATTCTCGGCTTGCGAGCTGAGAATGTCCGCCAAGGTAACGCTCGACAGATCTTCGCGCCAAAGTGCCATCATCCCCTCATATCGTCAGGATGAAGGCGGGGCAATAGGCGTCGAAACAGGGCGATCCCGGCGTTAGCGTGCGGTCGATTCGATCTCGGGCACTTCCTGGTTGACGATGAAGTCGTCCGGCAAGAGGGGACCCCACAGGTAGATAGAATCCTCCGGCTTGTAGTGGCCGGCCTTCCAGTCGCAATTGGCGGGAATGTAATCGATATCGCAGGTGTATTCGAAATAGCTGCCCCACGGATCGCGCACGTAATGGGAATAATTCGACCCAAGCACGTGCCGCAGCAGCCCCCATCCGGCGTTGTAGCCTTTGTCCGCCATCTGCATGGCTCCCAGGCCCACCTCGTTGACGGAATCGACGCCCCAACTGGCGTGGTGGAATCCGGGATGCGGCGAAAGGCCGAACGCCAGCAGGTGATGGTCGCTGCCATGGATACCATGCATAAAGGCAATGGCGTCGCCGCCGCGGTCGGTGAGCCGCAACCCCACTACGTTTCCATAGAACTGCACGGCTTTCTCGACGTCGGTGGTGAAAAGCAGCACGTGCGACATGCGCTTGGGGCGAACCACTTGCACTTCCGCCCGCATGGGAGCGCCTCGCTGGCCACCCGGAGTGGAGGGATTCACGAATGGCGACTTCCGGTCGGGCGACACCTTCTCCGCCGCTTTGATTTCGATCAAATTTTGATCCGGATCGCGGAACCACAGTCCATTGCTTTGGCACCCGGCGGGCGGATCGACCAGCTTGATCCGCTGCCGCTCGACATGCTCCTTGAATCGCGGGAGATCTTCCTCATACGCGCCCAAGGAAAGGTAGCGCAGGCACTTGCGGGGGCCTTCTGCGATCACGCCCCAGGTGTGGGGGTTGCCGGCCGTGCGCAGGACCAGCTTCGCCGATTCGGCCCGCACGTCCATGCCGAAGCTCTTGTAAAAATGTTCCGCTTCGGCGGCATCCGGGACGTTGAGGCTGAAATGATCGACGGAGTGTACACCGAGCTCACCAGGAGCGCCGTCGGCGGGGATGTAGCGGCCCATTTGCGTCATACCGAGCCTCCTTCGGCGCTCCCCTCAGGCTTTCGACGGAGTGCCTTGCATAGACCGGCGTTCCATGAACCAACTTAGCGCGTCGGCGGCGATTTCGGGCGGCAGCGTGTGCTTGCCTTCGAATTCCCGGTAGGTCACGCGGTAGCCCAAGCGCTCGAGCTGCGGGACGATCACGCGGCTGCACTGCTCGATGGGCAGAACCGGATCGATAGTGCCATGCGAAATGAAGACCGGCGGCTTGCCGATCCGCTCGGCTGGGACCACGAAACCTGGAGAGAATCCAAACACGGCGTTGAAAAGGTCGCCGTTCGCCAGGCCGAGGGAGAGGGCATAGGTCGCGCCGTCGGAAAAGCCTGCCATGGCGATGCGCGCGGGATCGATGCGCCGCTGTTCGTAGATGCGCGCCATGCACTGACTGATGAACGCTACGTCGGCGCCAAAGTCACCCTCGAGGGCGTCCCAACTGTGGTCCTCCGACGCCGGAGCGAGCAGTAGAAATCCATGCTTGTCGGCGAGCGAGCGGAACGGTTCGATCCCGCGGTCCGCATTGCGAGTAGCCCCATGCAGCGAAATAAACAGCGGCGCCTGCTCGAATTTTGCGGACGATTCAGGCACGTAGAGCAGCGCGTCCCGCTGCGAGCGCAGTCCCACAGGACGCAGGCCGGGCATTGCCGAGCGCGGTGCCGACGCATCCGGGCGGGCGCTCAGGCGCGTGCGATCCGTGGACTGGGCGCGCAGCATCTGGACCGCGGGAGCGAGAATCAAGCCGCTGGCGGCCGCGGTCGTTGCGGAAAACTTCCGGCGCGTAATGGACGTTTTCACCATAGAGAGCTTCTCCGGATGCGATGATAGCAAGGTCGCGGGCTGGCGGGAAGAGGAGCTCGCCGAGGGGAGCGAAGCGTGCAGGAACCTACGAATGTCGCGGCACCAGCGAGCGCAACAGCGTGACTTCGCCCGTGATCGCCACATGCCCCGAATCGCCGGGTACGTACCACACATCGCCGGCCTTCAGTGGATGCCCGTCGATCTCACCCTGCCCGTGGATCGCGATCAACAACTGCGGTTGGCCGGTCATGGGGCGATACAGAACCCGGTCATGGACGGTCAGCCGCGAGGTGACGAAGTAATCGCAAGCCACCGGAAGTTTCGTCCGAGCGGCGTGCGGGCCAAACCGCGCGACGGCGAGCGCCTCGTCGAGATGCAATGGGCGTCCGCGGCCATAATCGTAAATGCGGAAGGTAATATCGGACGGCTGCTGGATCTCGCACAGGACCAGGCCTCTACCGATGGCGTGCACGGTCCCGGCCGGAATCAAAAACGTCTCGTCCGGGGCGGCGTCGAACCATTCGAGCATCCCTTCGATCACGCTCGAAGTCGCCGAAAGGGCGGCGGCGCGCACCTCTTCCGCCGTTGCGCTTTTTCGGAATCCCGCGGCGATTCTGGCTCGCGGCTCTGCCGCCAGAATATGCCACATCTCAGTTTTGCCGGGCGAATCGTGATGCACGCGCGCATATGGGTCGTCCGGATGCACCTGGATCGAAAGCGGCGCCGCGGTGAAAAGGAATTTCACCAGCAACGGCAGGTCGGCGGGCGCCTCGTGCCAGACTTCACCGATCGCTTTCGCTGGGCCGACGGCAGAAGTAGGATTAGGAAACCACGGTTCCAACCGGGTGGATCCCCAGACGCGCTCGCGAAACTCCGGCTCCAGTTTGCGGAGCGGCATTTTACAAACGGGCGGCGATGAAGCGCTGCAGCCGGTCCAAGCCGCGTTCCAATTCCTTCATCGACGTCGCGTAGGAGATGCGGACGTGATCGTTGGTGCCGAACGCTTCGCCCGGAACCAGGGCCACGAATTCCTCGGCTAACAGTTTCTCGGAAAACTGGAGCGAATTGGAGATACCGTTCCGGAACGCCGCGCTGACGTTCGGATACGCGTAAAAGGCTCCCTGCGGAACCTGCGCGGTGACGCCGGGTATCGCCTTCAACCGTCCGATGACGTAGTCGCGCCTCTTGCGATATTCCGCGAGCATCAGCCCGACCGATTCCTGCGGCCCGCGCAGCGCCTCGATGGCGGCCTTCTGGACGATCGATGTCGGGTTCGAAGTCGAGTGGCTTTGCAGCTTGCCGATCCCGGAGACCACCGCCGCCGGTCCCAGCACGAATCCGATGCGCCAGCCGGTCATCGCGTAGGTTTTCGAAAGCGAGCCGGCCACCAGGACTGTATCCTTCATCCCCGGGAGCGCGGCGAGCGAGTGGCCTTCGGCTTCGTAAAGAAAGCGATGATAGCACTCGTCGGTCATCAGCCAGATGCCGCGATCCCGGGCGATGTGTGCGATACGCTCCATCTCCGCCCGATCGAAAACGGCGCCGCTGGGATTCGACGGCGAATTCAGAATGATCATGCGCGTCTTGGGTGTCAGCGCGCGCTCCACCATGGAGGCCGTCAGGCGGAAGCCTTCGTTCTCGTCGGTATCGACAAAGACGCATTTGCCGCCCGCGTAGTTCACCACGTCCTTGTAGGTCACCCAATACGGCACCGGGATCACGACCTCGTCGCCGGGATCGATCAAGGCCTGCGTCAGATTGAAGATCGCGTGCTTGCCGCCGACCGTCGCGATGCATTCCTTGGTGGTGTACGCCGTGCCGTAGTCGGCCTTGTGGCAGTCGCAAATGGTCTGCCTCAGCTCCTCAGTGCCGCTCGTATTCGTGTACTTCGTGAAATTGTGATTGAGAGCGTCGATCGCGGCCTGCTTGATGTTCTCTGGCGTGGGAAAATCGGGTTCCCCGGCACCGAAATCGACCACATCGGCGCCTTCGCGGCGCAGGCGATCGGCGTCGGCCGCCACTTTCATGGTCGAGGACGCGCTGATCCGCGAAATTCTTTCCGCCAGGGACTGCACTGTTTGCATTCGTTCTTGCTCCTTTATTTCGGCGGCCATCGGCCGCATTCGAACCTTAGCGCGTCGCCGCCATCAGCCGCCTACATTCTCAATTTCGCGCGGCCATCAGCCGCGTCCATTTCTTACTGTGGCGCGGCCATCAGCCGCTTGAGCCGCTCATCGACCAGCGCCGGGACCATCCCCGTCACGTTGCCGCCGAGCGACGCCACCTCCTTCACCAGTTGCGAGCTGATAAACGAGTACGCCTCGCCCGCCATCAAGAAAACCGTTTCGACGCCGGGACTCAGACGCCGGTTCATGTGCGCGATCTGCAGTTCGTATTCGTAATCGGAGATCGCGCGAATGCCGCGCAGAATAAAATTCGCGCCGCGCGCTTTCACGTAATCCACCAGCAGGCCGTGGAACCAGCCGACCTCCACGTTGGGATACGGCCGCACCACTTCCGTCAGCATCTCCACGCGCTCTTCCACCGAAAATAGCGATTGTTTGCGCCGGTTTTCAAGGATCGCGACAATCAGGCGGTCCGCCAGCCGGCTGCCGCGCTCAATCAGATCCAGGTGCCCGTTGGTGATCGGGTCGAACGAGCCGGGATAGATTGCTACGATTTTCGACCGTGGCGCGGCCACACGTTCTCCAATCTCTTCAAGCTCGGGGGATGAACCTTCAGTTTATCAAAGAGAGACCAGTCTAAGAGGCTGCTGAAAAACGCCTCGCATGGGCGATTCTGGCCCGGTCCATAGCTTCATCTGTCGCAGTTCGGCAAGTCGTTTCTTCAGCGCGGCGCCGATTCTGAACCACGCGATTCATCGGGCGGGCAGGGAGTCTTTCAGGGGCCGCCTAGGCCGGGACGGCGTCCTACCGGCCCACGATGTGTTTTGCGTCGCGCTCGTTCTCGTTGCAGACGTATTCCAGCAGGTCGCCCGTAGGATCCAGCGGCAATTCCTGGGTGACCGTCCACGGGTGAGTGTAGGCCTTTTCGTCCTCGACTGTGATTTCGAGCACCAGGTGTCCATAATCGGGACGCGTGTAACGCTCGATCACCTTCAGCGCTTCCGAATGCGGGTGGCCCACGTCGTCGAGCCATGTCTTGTCGTTGAATCCGGTGCTTCGGACAACCAACGCATCGCCTTCCCAGGCGCCCGTAGAATAGCCCATCCAACTCGGATTCAGATCTTTTTTCAGCGTGCGGCCGTCTATAAAAATCTCGCGGAAGAGGCCCCTTTCGTGGAGGATGGCCACCATGAAGGGAGTTTGCACGATTCTGCTGGGAAGACCGCCCGCCGCGGTGATACGCGGCACGCCGTCGGGAAGGCAGTAGGTGTCCGGGTCGTCCCGGCTGTTGTTCGCCCTCCGCTCTTCGTACAAGGCTTTCCCCCAGGCGGTCATGGGTACTTCGCCCTTGAAATCCGCCGCCAGGTTGGTGTTGAACTTAGCCATCGAAAGCCACATGCCGGAGAGGTCCGGGTGGCCGTCGGCCGTGCGAGGGGCCGGACCCCGCAGATCCACCTTGCCGTCCACCGTGCGCGGCGCACCCGGCGGGGGCAGTTTCACCCACTGGGCGTCGAGGTGCGGGGCGGCCGCCAGGATCACGGCGAGTGCGGACACACCGCCCGAGCATCGACATGAAATCATCGCTTGGCTTCCCATGGGGCAAAGTATACTCCAGGCGTGCGGACCATGCCCCGAGCCGCGCTACCGCTACCACCTCATGCCCTCTCGCTACCGGTGCTTGAATGAAGCTTCGGCCTACCGTAATCCGTCGCTAAGAAAGAGTTCGGCCAGGAGGCCGAACGCGGGCGAGGGCGCCCGCCCTACAAAACGCGGGTAGGGCGGATCGCCTGATCCGCGGCCGACGTCCTCGTCGGCCACCGCATGGGTGGCGCAGTTTCAAGGGTCAGCGGCTGCTCCGTAAGGCTCCCGCATCTATTGTGAATTCTTACGGACGGATTACGGCCTATGTAGTCTATGTACCCCGTGATGAAAACACGTGGCTTCGTGGCAGAGAAAAGTATCGACCTCTAGGCACTATCTGGTATCCCTCCCGAGGGGGTACATTTGCCCAGAATACTCCTGGCGTTAGTTGCCGGCGTCGCCTTCGGCCAAACCCCAGTCTTTGGCCAGACGGAAGATCCGGCATACGCGCCACTGGATCGCGCCTACCAGGCGCTGCGGGTCAAGGATTACGACACGGCGGTGGCGAATTTCGAGCGCGCCATCGCCGCCGCGCCGCAGCGGACGTCGATCCATAAGGACCTGGCGTACACGCTGCTCAAGATCGGCGAGAATACCCGCGCGCGGGATCATTTCGCCGAGGCCATGCGCCTCGATCCCGCCGATACGCACGTTGCGCTGGAATACGCGTTCCTGTGTTACGAGACGGGGCAACCCGTCACGGCCCGCCGCATTTTCGATCGCCTGCGCGCAACCGACGCCGCGGCGGCCGAGGCGTTCGAGAACATCGACCGGCCCTTGCGCGAAGGGATCGCACGATGGAAAGAGGCGGTCGCCGCCAATACCAGCGATTACAGCGGGCATCAGGAATTGGCCCGGCTCGCCGAGCAGCGCGACGAGATCGCTCTGGCGGCAGAGCATTTCGAAAAGGCGTGGCGGTTGCGGCCGGAACGCCGCGAAGTGCTGCTCGATCTGGGGCGGACCTGGAAAGCATTGGGCCGCGATGAAGACGCGAACGCAGCGCTGCTGGCGGCGTCCCGTGGGGCCGAGCCTCGCGTGGCCGAGCAAGCCCGCGAGCTGCTGCCGGCGCGGTATCCGTTCGTCTACGAATTCGAAAAGGCGCTCGCGCTCGATCCCACCAACGTCGAGTTGCGGCGCGAGCTGGCGTATCTGCACTTGGCCATGGACCAAGGCGCGGAAGCGGAACGCGAATTCGCTTACGTTGTGGAGCGCTCTCCCGAGGATCTCCTTTCCACGGCACAGCTCGGTTTGCTGCGCTTGAAGCAAGGCAATACCGCGGCGTCTTTGCCCTTGTTACAGAAGGTTCTCCGCGGACCGGACGCCGAACTCGCGGATCGCGTTCGCCAGGCTCTGCAGCTTCCCCAGACGCTCGCCGGCCGCACCGAGCAGCCTCGCGCATCGGTGTCGGCCGAGGCCAAGGAACTCGGCGCGAAAAGCCTCGAAAAAGGCTATCTGCAGGACGCTGTCAAGTATCTTGCGGTGGCGCACGAGAACGATCCCGTAGATTTCGACGTGATGCTGAAGCTCGGCTGGGCGAACAATATCCTGAAGAACGATCGCGAGGCCGCCAAGTGGTTCGATCTGGCGCGTCATAGTCCCGATCCGCAGACAGCCGCCGAGGCCGCGCAGGCGTATCGCAATCTGGAGCCCGCGACGGAGCGTTTTCGCACCACGGTGTGGGCCTTTCCGACGTTTTCAACGCGCTGGCACGATGTGTTCGCCTACGCGCAGGCCAAGACGGAAATGCAGTTCCCGCGCCTGCCGTGGCTGCGTCCCTACGGGTCGGTGCGATTCGTCGGCGATACGCACGGCTCGGAAATTTTCGCGGCGGGCTGGGCGCCGCAGTTTCTTTCCGAACAAAGCGTCATTGTGGGCGCGGGTGTCGCGACGCGGCCCTGGCATGGCGCGAACGGGTGGTTCGAGGCGGGAGAATCCTTCCATCTCCGGCCCGCTCCGCTGGACGTAAGCACGGTCGCGCCGGATTATCGCGGCGGGGTGTCCTTCGCGCGCGGCGTTACTCGTGGCCTGGATCGGCGGCGCTGGTTCGCCGAGACCAACGACGATTTGATTTACGTCTACCGTTTCGACAAAGACACGCTGTTCTATTCGCAAAATCGCTTCGGGCACGATTTGTTTCACGCGCAGTTGTACTGGAATTGGAACGCGACCGTCGACCTGAAGCGCGAATATTGGGCGAATTTTTGGGAGACCGGCCCGGGATTGCGATTCCATCCGCCCGGCGCGCCTCGTTCCGTGCTGGTTTCGATTAACGCGCTGCGCGGCGGCTACCTGGTGAACCAAGGGAATCCGCATCCGCCCATGTTCAACGACCTTCGCGTGGGAGTCTGGTATGCGTTTACTCACTAGCATGAAAAAGGGGACAGACTACTCTGTCCCATCCCGTAAGCCTCCGAATTCGCGCGCGGGCTGGAGAGTGGACAGAGCGGTCTGTCCCCTTTTTCTAATTCTTGCCGCATGCACCCCGCTCTCCGCCGAACCGCGCTTCACCTATCACATCCTCGGCGATGAGCCGGGCTCCTGGCCGGAACTGCTCTCGGCGATCGGCCTCGCGAGCGGTGCATCCGCTACGGCCGGCGTCGTCGTCGCGCCGCGCGGCACGGATGTTTCCCCCTCCGATTGGACCTCCCGCGTCGACCATGGCGCCATGCTGGTGCTGGAAGGGGAATCGCCGCTGGCGACGGCTTTCGGATTCCGGCGCACGATCGATAAGAAGGGCGACCCGCTCGTCTCCGTGCGCAGCATAGAGGATCTTCGCGCGCCCGATCTGCGCATCGTCTGGGAGAGGGCCCTCGATCTGCCAGTGATGGAGCTACCACCGCAGGCTCGGGTTTTCGCCCGCGAGCGCTGGAAGAAAGCGCCCCTTCTCGCCGGCTATCGCCGAGGCGCGGGCGCGGTTCTGTGGGTGGCTGCTCCGCCGGGAACGCGCGGCTACGACCGGTTCCCGTACCTGCTACACGCCCTCATCGACCTGGGACTCGAGCCTCCGTTTCAATCGCGGAGATTGTGGGCGTTCTTCGATTCGGCGTATCGTTCGCGCGTCGATCTGGATTACTTCGCGGCGCGCTGGCGGGTCCAAGGGATTGCCGCGTTGCACGTTGCCGCGTGGCATTTCTGGGAGCGCGATCCCGAGAACGACGAATATCTCCGCCACTTGATTGACGCATGTCATCGCAACGCGATCCTGGTTTACGCGTGGTTCGAGTTGCCGCACGTGAGCGATCGCTTCTGGAACGAGCACCCCGAATGGCGTGAGAAAACCGCGCTGCTGCAAGACGCCCAGCTCGATTGGCGCAAACTGGTGAACCTCTCGCATCCCGGAGCGTTCGCCGCCGTTTCCCGAGGGATGAGCGATCTGGTGACGCGGTTCGATTGGGATGGGGTGAATCTGGCAGAGCTGTATTTCGAATCGCTGGAGGGTCACGATAATCCGGCGCGCTTTACGCCGATGAACGACGATATTCGCGCCGAGTTTCGTAATAATGCCGGATTCGATCCGGTGGATCTGTTCCAGCCGGACTCGCCGCGCCACTGGAGCAACAACAGCGCAGGACTCGTGCGCTTTCTGGATTACCGCGCGGAGCTCGCGCGCCGCCAGCAGGCCGCGTGGATCGCCCAGATCGAGGCGCTTCGCAAGGCCAAGCCGTATCTGGACCTGGCGCTGACCCATATCGACGACCGGTTCGACCAGAGCATGCGCGAAGAGCTCGGCGCGGATACTTCGCGCGTGCTCCCTATGCTGGGCCAGCACGATTTCACGTTCTTGATCGAGGACCCCGCCACCATCTGGAACCAAGGGCCGCGCCGGTACCCGCAGATCGCGGCGCGTTACGCTCCGGTGACGCCCTCCCAGGAAAAGCTTGCGATCGATATCAATATCGTGGAACGCTACCAAGATGTTTATCCCACCAAACCGCTGGCGGGCTCGGAGCTCCTCGAAACCATCCATATGGCTTCGGCCGCGTTTCCGCGGGTCGTGCTGTATTTTGAGAACTCGATATCGGCGGCGGACGCACCGTTGCTCGCTCCCGCGGCGGCGTCGGTCGATCGCGTAGTGGAAGGCAGCGGCCGCCTGATCGTGCAATCGAAACGAGGGGTGGGCGTGCCCTGGAAAAAGCCCGGACTGGTGGACGGAAAACCGTGGCCTGTAACCGACGGCACGCTGTTGTGGCTCCCGCCCGGGACGCACATTGTCGAGGCCGGATCGCAAATTCCGTCCGCCAGAATCCTCGACATCAACGGCGAACTGCGCGGGGCGGCGATCCGTCCGGATGGCAGCGTCCAATTCCTGTACGAAAGCGCCTCGCGGGCGCTGGCGATTCTCGATCCGGTGCCGCAGTATCTCGAGATCGACGGTAAGACCGTGACACCCGAAATCCTGGGACGGACGCTGGTGCTGCCGCGCGGCCAGCACGAAGTGGTCGCTAGCCCGCGTCACTCATCTCAATGATCCACTGGAAAAAGGGGACAGACCGCTCTGTCCACTCCGACATTCGCCCGTGAAATCGAAAAGTTTGCGGAAGGGGACAGAGTAGTCTGCCCCCTTTTTCAGATCGATCCCAAGTACGCGAATCGCACGACGAACAGCGCCGCCAGCAAGTAAACCAGCCAGTGGGTTCCGCGAAATTCGCCGCGGACGATCTTCAGCAGCGCGTAGCTGGTGAACCCGAACCCCAGGCCGCTCGCGATACTGAACGTCAGCGGAATCGTGATCAGCGTGAGGAACGCCGGGATGGATTTCACGGGATCTCCCCAGTCGATTTCGCCCAGGTGCGCCAGCATCAGCGATCCCACCACGATCAGCGCTGGAGCCGTGGCGGCCGAAGGCACCGCGCCCACCAGCGGCGCAAGGAACATCGCAGCGATGAACAGGAGGCCGGTCACGATGGAGGTGACCCCGCTCCGTCCTCCCGCGGCCACGCCCGACGCGCTCTCGATGTAGCTGGTCACCGTCGAGGTCCCCGCAAGCGACCCGGCGATGGTCGCCGTCGCGTCGCACAACAGGATCTGCCGCACGCGGGGAATGTTACCATCAGCTTCGAACAATCCCGCGCGCGTGCCCACGCCTATCAGCGTTCCCACATTGTCGAAGATATCCACGAACACAAATACGAACACGATACCCGCGAGGCCGATGTTCCAGGCTCCCTTGATATCCAGTTGGCCGGCGGTCGCCGCGAGATCGGAGATCCGGTAGACTCCCGGAGTCCATTGCACCAGCCCGAACGCCGCCCCCAAAAGCGTGGTAGCGACGATCCCGATCAGCATGGCCGCCCGCACCCGCCATGCCGAAAGTCCGGCAATCAGCAGCAATCCGAACAACGCGATCAGCGAGTTCCTGTCCCGCATGTTTCCCAGCGTTACAAGCGTGGTGGGGCTCGCGACGATCACTCCGGCGTTCCGCAATCCGATCAGCGCGATGAACAAGCCGATGCCCGCCGCGACCGCCGCGTATAGTTCGCGGGGAATCGCCTTGACGACCAGCTGCTGGACGCCCGCAAGCGTCAGAATCAGGAACGCGACGCCGGAGAGGAACACCGCGCCGAGCGCCGTCGGCCACGGAATCCCCATGCCCTTGACCACCGTGTAGGTGAAGTAGGCGTTCAGGCCCATGCCCGGCGCAAGCGCGATGGGGTAGCGCGCCACCGCGCCCGTCAGGATGCTGCCGAAGGCCGCGCACAGGCACGTGGCCGCGACGACCGCTTGAAAGGGCATGCCCGTCTCGCGCAGAATCGACGGGTTCACGAACACGATGTACGCCATGGTGACGAACGTCGTGGTCCCCGCCAGTAGTTCCGTCTTCCAGTTCGTGCCCAGCCGCTCGAACTCGAAGTACCGCTCCAGGCGCGCGATCATTTACGTATTATGGGCGAAAAAAGGGACAGACTACTCTGTCCCTTCCCGTAGATTTATGACTTCAAGTACTGGCGCGACAGTGGACAGAGCTGTCTGTCCCCTTTTTCACCGGCGATGGATTATGGCGCGAGCTCGCGCGAAGATTTCGCGCAGCATCTCGAAGGTCAGCTTTCCCGTGGACGTGTTCTGCTGGCTGGGATGGTAGGAGCACAGCAGAATGGGGCGCCTCGCGCCGATGATGTGCTCGCGGCCGTGGCCGAAGGGGAATTGCGCGCGGCTGCGGATGATTCCGCGATCGCGCTGGATGCCGAGATAAGCGTCGGCGGCGAGTTTCCCCAGCGCCACGACGACACGGACGCGTTTCAGCCGATCCAGCTCGCGTTCCAGGTAGGGGCGGCATCGTGCGAATTCGTCGGGCGCGGGTTTGTTATCCGGGGGCGCGCAGCGCACCGCGGCGGTAATATAGGCGTCGGTCAGCGTGAGCCCGTCTCCGATCCCACGGCTATCCGGCTGCGACGCGAAACCGGTTTCGAACAGCGCGCGATAAAGAAATTCGCCGGAGCGGTCGCCCGTGAACATCCGGCCGGTGCGATTGGATCCGTGCGCGCCGGGCGCTAGACCAACTATTAACAATTGCGCTTCCGGATCGCCAAATGCCGGAACCGGCTTGCCCCAATAATCGTGCTCCCGATAGGCGCGCCGCTTGACCCGCGCGACTTCTTCGCAATAACGGCGCAGGCGCGGGCAACGCTGGCAGCCGACGACTTCTTCAGCGAGAATTTGCAGCGTGTCCCGAGAGCTTTTCATACAGTGCCATCAGTTCGGCGACGCTCAACTGCTCGGCTCGCCGGCGAGCCTCGGCCAGTTCGTCCACGCGATCCTTACTGTAGGCCGCGGTCAGGTTGTTTCGCAGGGTCTTGCGCTTGTGCCGGAAGCACAGTTGGGCGAAGCGCAAGAAGCCTCCCATATCCGCGGTTTCGAGCGGTAACGGCGTCAGGCGCGCCACCGCGCTATCCACTTTGGGAGGCGGCCGGAACGCGTCCCGTGGCACGTCCAAGAGAAGTTCGACGCGCGCGTGGACTTGCGCGAGCACCGAAAGATATCCAAAATCGCGGGTCCCCGGGGTCGCCGCCAGCCGCGCCGCCACTTCGGACTGCACCAGAAACACGGCGCTCTCCCAGGCGCCCCGCAGCGCAAAGATTTTCTCAAGAATCGGCGACGTGATGTAGTAGGGCAGATTGCCTGCGATTACCGGGCGAGCCGAGAGCGATCCTATATCGATCTTAAGAATATCGCCCTCGATCAGCGTAAGCTTTCCGGCGGCGACCGCCTCGGCGAACCGCTGGCGGAGGTAATGCACCAGGACCGGATCCACTTCGATCGCGATCACTTTACCCGCCAGCGCGAGCAATTCCTCGGTCAGTGCGCCCTTGCCTGGTCCGATTTCGACGACGACTTGCTCTCCACCGGAATCCGTCGCGCAGACTTCGGCTATTTGGCGGAGGATGGATTTGCGGGCGAGGAAGTGTTGCCCCAGCCGGCGGCCCAGGTCAGCCTCGCACGTCGACGCGGCTCGAACCGAAGCGCAAGCGCACCTTGGCGGACATCGGGCGGCCGAATTCGGTCGCGGGCGTGAACTCGGTGAACAGCAACATGTTCTCCAGGCGCCGGCGCATCTGGCTGTTGGCCAGCACTCCGGCTCCCGCGACGATCGCATAGTCGAACATGCGGCCCTGTCCATCCACCCACACATCCACGACCATTTCGTCGGAGCTGGTCACGAACGGAGACGTGCCCTTGACCTCCACGGCGGTCGTGAGCATGGTCGGAACATCGGCGAGCGACGGCGGCCGCAGCGGATACGCAGGCACCACGCACATGCTGAACAGCACGATCGCCGACGCGACGCCTCCCGTGAAGGGCAGCGCCAGCGGCCACACGAATTCGTCGCAGAAACGGCGGACCCGATCGTGTAAATGCCGCGCGCGAGCCGCTACATTCCTGCGGGAAACCTGCCGCCGGCGCTCATGGGACGCCACCACGCGCAACGCCACGCTGAGCTCGGCCGGCACGCTTCGCGCGGAGAGCCGCGGCAACGAATTCAGCAGACGCTCCTGATACCGTTTCATCGCGCTACCAGTCCTTCCCCGCGGGCGAACGGTTGCGGGCTGGGTTCCAGATGCGCCGTCAGCCGCTCCTTCAGCGCTTCGCGGCCGCGCAAAATCCTGGATTTGACGGTTCCCAGGGAGATCTCCAGAATCTCCGAAATTTCTTCGTACGGCATGCCCTCGATATCGCGCAGGACCAGCGCCGCACGAAAGTTCGGATTCAATTCCGCCAGGGTACGCTCGATCAACTGCTCCGCCTCGTGATCCAGCACGATCTCGTACGGCGAGGGACTGGGATCGGCCACCCAATCCGCGCAACCCATCGAATCGCCGCCCTCCGGCTCCAGCCGGACCTCCTGCTTGCGATGACGAAGGAAAGACCGCCGGTGGTTACGCGCCTCGTTGACGGCGATGCGGTAGATCCAGGTTTTGAGCGAGCTCCTGCCGCGGAAGGACCCGATACCGCGGAATACTTTGAGGAACACCTCCTGGGTCACGTCGGCGCCATCCTCGGGATGGTCGGTCAGGCGGCACACCAGGTTGTAGATGGGGTGCTCGAAGCGGCGCAGCAGCTCTTCGTAGGCGGCCTCTTCGGCGGCGCACAGGCGCCGGACCAGAGCGCGGTCTTCGCTGAGCGCCCCAGCGGCCAGGTCTTTTGCGCCGAACGAAAACGTGATCGCCGTATCCGCCACAATCGCTCCCGTCCCCTCAGTTTATCGCCGTCCCCAGTTTACCGCGGCCAACTACACAGCGCTCGACAAGACCATAGACACCGCTGGAGGCCCCACGGTTCCGTCCAATCGCCAATCCAAACAAATCGCATCCGCGATGTTTGATGGGAGCCGCCCTGCGGGAGCTATTGGCTTTTGTTACAATAAATTAAGGAGCCCCTCGCTCCCCAAAGGATCTCCACGTAGCCATGGCCACCAAACCCGCCTTCGCCCAAAGCGCGCAGGTCGAACACCCCAAGTTCGGCTTCGGCAGCGTCCTTTCCTGCAGTGAAGAATACATCGTCATTAAATTCGACGACCACGGGGAAAAGAAGTTCGTTCTAGCGATCGTGCTACCGAACCTGAAGAAAAGCGACCGTCAGCCGCCGGTGGAAAAGCGCCGCAGTGCGCGCAAAAAAGCGGTTCCGGCGGCCAGTTAGCACAAGAGTTCCGACTGATCGGAAGCGCCAGCGCCGCTATACTTCAAAAAGGCCATCGGTGATTGCGCCGCAGCGCCCACAGTGCAATCGCGGCCACCGCCAGCGCTCCGCCCGTAATCGCTGCGGCGACCCAATACGGCGCATGGTCCTCGGTGGGATCGCCCAGAGAAAGCGTCCAGCGGCTCAGGTGGGCACACCGCGCCTCGCAACTGTGACAGCGATAGACGGAAGCGCCCAAGACAAATAGTACCTGCTCGCGCACGCCATAAAGGCCGGAAGCGAGAAGGGCCTCCGCGCCGCACTTGGGGCACTCGTGCAGAGTGACCGCAGACTTCGCACTCCTCCCCCGAGTCTCCGATCCCATCCGGCCTCCCATTCCAGACAGTCGTCGCCAAGGGTTTATTTTACTCGAATCAAGCTGGAGGATTGTCACTCGCGGAGAACCAGGCGGGTACTTTCGCCACCCGGTGTTAGCGGCCGATCGCGGCGGGAATGGTAACACCGCTCCTGCACCGTCGCGGCTCTTTTGGCGCTTAGTGCACTTCTCTCGCACCGCCGTCCAAACCATAAATCACCGGTTTGGTGTGTACGGTGGCGCCTCGCATAGGCAGACCTCGGGCCGCCTGAACCAGGGCGCTCAAGCGCTGGCCCAGAGGACTCGCAGCAATTTGGCCGGACGCCTGCCGCGCTTCCTCGGCGTCCGCGGACATTTTCACGTGGACCACGTTGCCTTCGATCGTAGCTTCGCCGGGAGCCTTCAGCCACGTTCGAAGTGCGTTGGCGTCCGGCGCTGCGTCGAATTCGAACGCCGTGTCGCTCGCCAAGCGGTCCCCCATCGAGGCCACGAGCCAATATCGTCTCACCCCCGCAACCGCGGCTTCCGGACCGGCCAGCTTGGCGGACCCGGCGGCCCAAAACTCGCTGTCGGTCTGCCGCTGTGCGGCCATCAGCGCCAACTCACCGGGCTGGTCCTGCGTCAAGATGCGCTGGACGGCCCGGTCCACCGCCTCGGCAGGCCCGATCAGCATCGCGCTCCCGATCACCGGCACGGCTTCCCAGCCCGCTTCGGGGGCGGGCAGAACGGAATCCGGCGCGCGTCCAGTAAACATCAGCACGCTCTGCTCCCCCCGGACGGAGAGCGCCACGTGGCCGGCGCCGCACAACGCCTCGAACATCTTCCGCGCTTCCGCCTCGGGCAGGCCGCGATTGATCCCCAACTGGACGATCAGGCTGCGAGCGAGAGGCGAGGCCGGGAGCTTCCCGCCATCGAGCGCCGCGAGCGCGTCCGCCGAAGGATCGGCAAATCGCCAGTCAATGCCGCCGACGATCATCGGATCGGGCTCAGGCGCCCCGGCTGTCGAGGAGAGCGGGCTCTTGACGCCGGTTTGTGGCTCCGCGGTTTTTCCCTGCGGGACATGCCTGATGGCGTCCTCGTGCCCCATGCAGAAGGGAGCCGTCGGGTTCTGGAAGCAATAGTTCTGCCAGTTGAATTTACGCTGGCCGTACAGGCTGAGGGCGCACGCGAAGCCGAAAAAGAGGATGCGGATCTTCACATCCTGATTCTGCTGGTTTCGGCAGGGGCGTTGAATAGGGTGTAAGCCTCAGATGATGCCGCCGAAAGCCTGACGCAGCTCGCGCGCCCGTCAGTTCCTCGTTGGTCAGCCCCCGATACTGCGGGGGCCACTCACGTGCGGATTGCCGCGAACGTGGAATCGGAGCGGCCAATCGACAGCCTCCCGGATGCCGATTCGCCGTGAAATTGCGATCTCAAACGGTTCCGACGCCGCCGGCTCGCAGATCGTGACCGGCCCGCGGATGAGATCTCCTTCGTTGTGCTTGAGAACGATCCCAAGCGCCCGGGTCAAGCGTCCAGGACCGCGAGCCGATCCGTTCAGGTTCGCGATGGGTTCGGCCGCGCGAATCAGCACGCATCCGGCGGTCCCATCCGCTTCGGCGACCACGTTCAAACAGTGATACATTCCGTAGATCAGATAAACGTAGGCGCGGCCGGGCGGCCCGAACAGGACCCGCGTGCGCGGCGTCACTCCGCGATAGGCGTGCGACGCGGGATCGGCCGTGCCCAGGTACGCCTCCGTTTCGACGATACGCGCGGCCGCTTCGCCATGCACCAGGATCTTGCCGAGCAGCGCGCGCGCCACCTCCACCGTGGGCCTTGCGTAGAAGGATCGATGCAAGACTCGGCCGGTGGCGCCGTGTTTTTCAAGGAATGGACGGCTCGAATGCAACGTCGGCACTTTGAAGGCCAGCATAACACCTTGAAACGCGCAGCCCGCGCTCCCGATATGCTCGCTCCCGCGCAGCCCGCAGTCGAAAAAGGGGACGGACCGCTCTGTCCACTCCCATCCTAGAACATCAAGTCAGAAACTTACGGGAGGGGACAGGGTAGTCTGTAGTCTGTCCCCTTTTTCAATATCCGCGCAGCCCGCGGGACCACTTCAGTACACTGGTAGCCGGACATTTTTCGCGACCGCGTTTAATACCAGCCATGCGATTGTTTACCGCCATCGATCTTCCCGAGGAAGTGCGCGATCATTTGCGATCCCTGGTTGATCGCTTGAAGCCGCTGGTTCGAATCAACTGGAGCCCGGTCGCCAATCTTCACATCACCACCAAGTTCATCGGCGAATGGCCGGAAAATCGGCTCGACGAGATGAAGCAGGCCCTTGCTGCGATGCCTGGCGGCGGTGCGTTCGAGATCTCCGTTCGCGGCTTGGGTTGGTTCCCGAACGAGCGCCGTCCGCGCGTCTTTTGGGCTGGCGTCGAGAGCGGCGAATCGTTGACGAAATTGGCTCGCACGACCGAGCAGGCCGTCGCGGCGCTGGGTGTGCCCGTCGAGGGTCGTATTTTTTCTCCGCACCTGACGCTCGCGCGCATTCGCGAGCCCGCGCCGCTCGACGCTGTGCGATCGGCCCTCGCCAAGACCGCCGCGGATTTCGGTTCGTTCCGCGCCACCGAATTTTTTCTGTATCTTTCGGCCGGGGGCAAATACACCCGGCTCGCGGCGTTTTCTCTATACGAAAAAGGGGACAGACCTCCCTATCCCTCCTCGCAAATTTCCGGCTCCCCGAGGGAGCCTGGGCGTGGACAGAGCTGTTTGTCCCCTTTTTCGACACCTTCCTAAACCATGCTCGGATTTCTTGCTATTCTCATCGCCTATCTTCTGGGAGCAATTCCCTTCGGTTATCTGCTGGTGAAGTTTACCAAAGGCGCCGACGTGCGCGCCTCCGGCAGCGGCAGCACCGGCGCGACCAACGTTCTACGCACCACCGGCCCCGCGGAAGCCGTCGCGACCCTGCTTCTCGACGGCGCCAAAGGATTCGCCGCCGTGTGGCTTGCCGCTAAACTCACCGATGACGCGCCGTTGTGGACCGGCCTCGCGGCGCTCGCCGTCATGGCGGGCCACGCCTATCCGGTCTTCCTGCAATTCAAGGGCGGGAAGGCCGTGGCGAGCTTCATCGGCGCGTTTCTTTACCTGACGCCGCTTCCCCTGGCTGTATCTCTGCTCCTGTTTGCGATTGCCGTCGCATCGACGCGCCACATTTCCGCGGGATCGATTGTGGCCGCCGGCACTTTTCCGCTCGGCGTGTGGATGATTTTGCATCCGCCCATGGAAATCACGCTGGCCGCGCTGATTGCGGGCGCGTTCATCGTGTATCGCCACCGCGATAATATCGCGCGGCTGCGGGCGGGCACCGAAAACGTTTTCTCCTGGACCAAGCGGTGAGACTCGCGATCCTGGGAGGAGGCAGTTGGGGCACCGCGCTCGCGATGGTTCTCGCGCCGCGATTCGACGGCGTCCATCTGTGGGTGTACGAGCCGGATCTGGCCCGGCGAATGCAGGCGGCCCGCGAAAACGACGTATATCTTCCGGGGCTGCCGGTGCCCTCCGCCATCGAGATCACCACCGATCTCGCTGCCGCGCTCGCCGGAGCCGATATCGTTCTCGGCGTGGTGCCTTCGCATTTTGCGCGCGGGCTGTGGCGGCGCGCGCTCCCGCATCTGGACTCCGCGGCGACGTTCGTCAGCGCGACCAAAGGTCTGGAATCGGGGACGCTCCTGCGCATGTCCGAAGTGCTCGCAGAGGTTGTGCACCTCCGTTTCGAGCCCCGAATCGCGGTCCTTTCCGGGCCGACCTTCGCGCGCGAGGTTGCGCAGGGGGAGCCGGCGGCCGTGGTCGTCGCGTCGTCCGACGCCGAAACCGCGGGTCGTGTGCAAAAGTCCTTCTCCGGCCCGACCTTCCGTCTGTATGCCAGCAGCGATCCCCTCGGCGTCGAAATCGGCGGGGCGCTGAAAAACGTCATCGCCATCGCGGCGGGCGCCGTCGAAGGGCTGGGACTCGGCAACAATACGATGGCCGCTTTGATCACCCGCGGCCTCGCCGAAATCACCCGCCTGGCCGTGGCAATGGGCGCGCATCCCAAGACGCTCGCTGGCCTTGCCGGCCTCGGCGACCTGGTACTGACCTGCACCGGGGATCTAAGCCGCAACCGCCGCGTGGGGATCGAACTGGCGCGCGGGCGGACGCTCGCCGGGATCACCGCCTCGACGCCCATGATCGCAGAAGGCGTCGAAACGTGCGGGTCGGCGGTCGCGCTGGGGGCAAAGTTCGGCGTGGATCTGCCGATAATTCAACAGATGCACGAAGTTTTGCATCTCTCGAAGCCGCCCCGCGAAGCGCTGCGCGACCTGATGGAGCGAAGCCTGAAGAGCGAATAGGATGTTTCCCCGCCGGCCATCGCCTCCTTTTTCCGAAACGGCGCAACCTTCTGACCGCGCTCGTGTTAGAGAACATATGGAGGGAGTGGCGGCACTGGAACGCGACGCCCAGTTGATGCTTCGCGTCCGCGAAGGCGACGAAAGCAGCTTTGCACTCCTGTTGAATCAGCATCGGCGGCCCGTGGTGCACTTCCTGTTCCGGATGGTCCAGAATCGGGCCATATCGGAGGAGCTGGCGCAGGAAGTGTTTCTGCGGGTCTATCGGAGCCGGGGCTCTTATCAGCCCACCGCGAAATTCACCACGTGGTTGTTCCGGATCGCAACCCACGTGGCCTTGAATTGGATCCGGGACGGAAAGAACGAGAGGGGCCACAAGAGCCTCGAGGAAGAAGTGATCGAAGGCGTCGGACGGCAGATTCCGGACCGGCGGCCGACCGTCGAGCACAGGATGTTGACCGATGTGAGGCTCGACGAGGTGCGGAGGGCGATCGACGCTCTTCCGGCTAAGCAACGCGCCGCCGTCGTGATGCACAAATATCACGAGTTGGATTATGATCGGATCTCGCAAGCCTTGGGGATCTCGGAATCGGCCTTGAAATCGCTGCTGTTCAGGGCGTACGAAACTTTGCGCGAGCGTCTGTCTCATCTGGCGTGAGCGATTTGAATTTGAGGGAAGAAGTTATGATTTGTCTCAGCAAGAACAAGCGGGACACCGCGATCCTGCTGGAGTATTGCGCCGGAACGTTGGATATCGAGCGCGCCGGCGCCCTTGAAAATCACGCCCGCGAGTGCGCGGAATGCCGGGCTCTGATCGCCGCGCAGACGAAGGTCTGGCGCGCGCTCGGCGAGCTGGCCGTCCCCGAGGTCTCCCCGGATTTCGACGCCCGGTTGTACGCCCGGATCGCGCGAGAAGGAGCCGCGTCTCCGTGGCGCAGATGGTGGCCATCGCTGCGGGCTTGGTCCTGGAAACCGGTGCTGGCGGGCATCGCCGCGGCGGCTGTGGTGGCCGTGGGTCTGTCTTTGTATCTGCCGGCCCTGCACATGCCCAAGTCGCAGGATTCCTTCCAGCAGCTTCGCCCCGACTCCGTGGACGTCGAACAGGTT
Source organism: Bryobacteraceae bacterium (assembly GCA_035934795.1). Classification (GTDB taxonomy): domain Bacteria; phylum Acidobacteriota; class Terriglobia; order Bryobacterales; family Bryobacteraceae; genus Palsa-187. Next base: position 63,799 of record DASYXM010000023.1, read on the forward strand.
GAGGTTACGCTCGAGGATCTGGACATGCTGACGCCGCCCGCAGCATACACCGGCAAGCTGTGATGCAACGAACGTGATTCTATGAGCGGTGTCCGAAGCAACGGCGGTTTTCGCATCCACATAGGTTTTCACATCCGCGTCGCCGTGATCGTGCTGGCCGTGTGCGCTGCGGTGCTACCCGCCTTCGGGCAGGCCAAAGCGCTGCCGCGCCGACCACCCGCGTTGCCCGGGCCCGCGCTGCAAAGGCTCGCCCAGATGACGCCGGAGCAGCGCCAGAGAGTTCTGTCCCGCCTGCCTCCCGAGCGCCGCGCGCGCATTGAGGAGCAGCTCGATCGCCTGGAAAAGCTGCCTCCCGATCAGCGGGCGCGGCTGCTGCAGCGCTACGACGAGTTTCAAGGACTGCCGCGCGATCGCCAGGCCGCGGTGCGCTCGGAATTGCAGGCGCTGCGCAAGCTGCCGACCCCTCAGCTTCGGGAGCGCCTGAATAGCCCCGAATTCAAACAGAATTTTTCGCCGGAGGAGCAAAGGCTGTTGCGGGAATCGCTGATCCGGCAGTTTCCGCAATAGAACCAGGCGCGATACGGAGCCGCGACTACGGGGAGCGGTAGCCTCAAGGCGTTTCCACGCCGTTATTTCGCCCCCATTCGATCCACCGGCAAACATTCCGCTGGTGCGTGAGTAGGTGTCCTCTCTCGAACGCGGTAACGTTATCCGACTGGCATCGATCCATTGGCAGAGGTTCGCGGTTGCCCCGGAACTGCCGGGTAAACCGCCGCCGGCATTCCTATCGAAGTGTTCCCCGGGCTTCCGGGCCTCTATCGTTTCGCGACCACTTACCCGAACTTTATTCTGAGGAGGAATATCCATGACCCATAGAAACGGAAATCTCGCGTTTTCCGGCATCGTCTCCTGTAAGAAAGCCGCCTCGTGGATCGTTTTCTGTGTAGTAGGAGGATTGCTGCCGTCCCCGTTCCTGGCGCAAGCTGCGTCCGTCACGGTGACCCTCGGCCAAACTGCGCAGAGCTTGACGCTGGCTGGTCTCGGGCCAAACGCGGGCGGCCTCGGCCGGTATTTCGTGACGATGGGGGCCTGCACTCCCGCCGGAGGCAGTACGACCTGCACACTTTCCGGCGCCTTTACCGGCACCGCCGCGGGACTCACCAGTGGCACCTATACTCTGGTGACTACCTATGTTGGTACCGGCACCACCCCGCTGCAGGGAGTCCAGCAATCCGCTGGCTCCGACCTCTTTGCCTTTTCCGTGATCCCCGCAACTGCAACGATGACATTGACCTTGGTTTCGCCTAGTGGCACTGTCGTTGTGCCCATCGAAGCGGGAGGCCAGTTCGCAGCCGGCGCCACGTTCGGCTTCGTCTACACTAACTTTCCACCCGCGGTATGCAGCGGCACGGCCGTGTCCAGTTGTTCGGTGGGGCAAGTGGGTCTTACGGCGGGGGCGATCATAACGGGAGCGGTGATAGGCAGCGCCACGTTCAATCAGGGCAACAACTATTATTTTTCGGACCTCGCTTTCAGCGGCGGCTACCAGACGACTCTCACGTACGTGAACTACTCTCCGCAGACGGTGACGTGCACCACCAAGTTCTATTCCGACGCGGGCGCGCCGCTCGCGGTCCCCTTCGCTCAAGGAAACGTTTCGACGCGCACCGATACGATGCTGCCGGGGGCATCCGTTCATGACCAGACCATTGCCACTCTGGCTCCTCCATACGTGCAAGGCTGGGCGCAGGCTTTCTGTACTGGACCGGTCCAGGCCGGCCTGCTGTATCGCTATTACGTTTCGGGAGCGCCTGTCGGTGAGGCCAGCGTGAATGCGGAGACCTCGGCCGCCACTGTGTTCGCCACCTTCGCGCAGACGGCGACCGGAATCGCCTATGCTAATCCGTCCACGACACTATCGGCCACCGTGACGGTTGAAGTCTACAGCACCACCGGAACCCCGATCGGCAGCCAAATTGTGACGCTGGGTCCCCTGGCGCACGGATCCGCCAACGTCGGACCCTTGCTCGGACTGACGCACTTCACGGGATTCGTAAAGATCACGTCGACCGCCCCGATCGTCTGCCTGTCGCTGAATGCCGAAGCGTTCCCCGTGTTCTCTTCTTTGCCGCCGGGCGATCTGCCAAATGGCACGCTTCTGGTGACGCCGTAAATGAGCAGCAGCCGCGTGCATTTCTCTTGATCCGATTTGTGGATGTGGCGCACGCCCGTGGCGTGCCGCATCGACACTCGTGTCGATGCCTGCCGATGTTACCTGAGAACTTCTTTCTGTTCTGCCACTAATTACTGATGGCTCCTCATCGCCGACGGCTGCCACACATCTACCCCGAGGGAGCAGCCCTGTTCCTGACCTGGCACTTGCACGGCAGTATGCCGGCGTCGTTGCTACCGCCGCCGGGTTCTCTCTCCGCTGGGCAAGCGTTTATCTGGCTGGACCGGCAACTGGATGGTATTCGAACTGGGCCCATGTACCTCCAGCAGCCCGAGATCGCACAAATTGTCGTGCGTTCGATCCGGAAAGGGGAGGAGTTGGGGCATTACGAACTGGTTGCCTACGTGGTGATGGCGAACCATGTGCATCTGCTGATTTGGCCCAGGATTGCCCCCGATCGCTTGCTGAAATATCTCTCAAGGGCTCGACTGCACGAGAGGCTAACCGACTCCTCGGACGGACGGGGGAATCGTTTTGGCAAAAGGAATCCTACGATCATTGGGTAAGAAATCCGATCGCTCGAGAAAATTCGAGGCTACATCGAGAACATTCCCGTGACGGCTGGATTGGTTGAGAACCCGCAGGACTATCCGTGGTCCTCGGCAGGCGTCGAGAGTAGTCTCGACGCGGCACGCCACGGGCGTGCGCCACATCCACAGCCGATTTTTTGATAACGGGTCAGTTTCCGAGATGGCGACTTCTCGTCCATGTAAATTACTTCAGCGTTGCCGGCCCGCTTGCCCGATTAACTCGTGGCTAGGGCAATTTATCGGAGGGTGAGCGCTTCGCCTGTTGCAGCTTTTTCCGCCACTCGGTGGCCTTGTCGGAGTTGCCCCAGCCCCGGTAGAGCTCACCGCGCACCATGATTGTGCCTATGCCTCTCCGGGCTTCACAGTCCCCTACGACGCAGCCAATTTACGAGCATCTGCGCAATCTCATCGCTGTTCTTTTCCAGCATCATCATGTGCGCATTGCCGTAAATACCGACGTTTTCCAGCCGGATGAAGTCGTTCGCCGCGCCGGCCTGGGTGAGATATTTCGAAACACAATGCACCGTACGCGCGAGATTGGAGGCCTGCGCGACTACAACGGCGATGGGAATTCCAGCTAGCCCAGGAAGCTTGCGCGGCGGCGTAGCCTGCATCCAGCAGCGCGCCAGGTCCTGCGCATCCGGAGCCGTTTGCGTCTGTCGGCCAAGATCCTCCGAGGCGGAAACCGGCGGGTCGTAGGTGATCGGTGTAGTCGTGATACCGTAATTTCCCGTGGGACCGGTCGGGGATCCCTCCGGCGCCACACTGGGGCTGACGGCTGGCTCGATCGAGAGGATCGCCTTCACCAGTCCATGGCGCGCGTCGGCGATCTGCCATCCGAACGCCCCGCCCTGCGAATGCGTCAGCAAAATGGCGGGCCCGATTTTGTCGAGCAGCGCGGCCCCGGCCGCCTTCACGCCGAGTTCTGGCTTGCCCGTGACCGTGGGAACCGACTCCAGTTGCGACGCAAAGAATTGGTCGAAAATCGGATCTCCCTGCTGCCCCTTGTGTGGGCCATCCCCTGGCCATTGAGTGTGAAAATGCGCCTGTGGATACTGTTCGAAGGCTTCCGGCGCGGTGAAGGTCTGCGCCATCCCAAGAGTGTTCGCAAAATAGATGCGGGGCGTCAGCGGTCCGTCCTGACTGGAATGATAGGCCGACCGTCCGCGAGCCGGCTGGTCCACGACATACACTTGATATCCTGATCGCGCAAAGTATTGCGCCCAACCCTCTCGCCCGTCCGGCGTCCCCTCAAAATTCACTCCGCTCTGTCCGTAGCCGTGAATCATCACGATGGGATATGGTTTTGTGGTCCGTTCCGGGATCAGCGCGTGGACATACATCTGGCCGCTTATGATGTCCCCATCCGCTTCGTGGACGTACTTGCCGCCGACGAAAAAATAGCTGTCCCGGGCGAGCACTAGCGGCTTCCGCACGGAAGCCGCCATCAGCACCAAGGGCGCCGCAGCCGCAATCGCGGCCGCAAGAGACGCGCACAGAAGCGTCTTCACAATTGAGCCCCCTAGTTCTGCGGGTTCGTAGTCCGGAGTCCTACCATACAACAACCACGTATCGGCCTAAGGTGAATAGACTGCAGGTGGCGCCGAGTCTCGGTGTCGCGCGCTCGATACACTTCCCCCATGCCGCCTGCGCCGATGGGCGCAAGAATCTCGTTAGGGCAGGCGTGATCGGTCGAAAGCAACATGTCGCGTTAGTCGATTCTAACCCGCCCAGACTGGCGGTGAAAGGATCAGATGACGTGCCACCGGGAAACAATCCACAGGGACGAAAAACGCGCATCTTGGAAACTGACACGTCGCCTACCCTTGAGGGCACGCCTAAACCACCGCTTCCCTCGCACCGATCTGCCGCAAGCACCGATCGATCCACTGCCTTGTGACCTTCTCCTGCACGCTGTTCTGCGAGAGCCTTGTGCGCAGCACGCTCCAATCCACTTCGTCGAGCGGCTGATCCTGATTGAAGCAGGAGAACACCGTCGTCTCCTTGCCCGTTTTCGGATCTTTGTGGAGCTGCAGGCACTGCGCGCAGATCTCCTTCATCATGCATTGCATCGGCGAGTTGATGCTGCCGATCGCCTTGTGCCCGGGCTTCAGATAGGGAGCCAGTTCCTTGTGGCGCGCCCTCGCGACCGCCGCCATCATGCCATCAGATCCAATCGCGACCACACGGTCTACAAGGTTCAGCGGCGTTGCTACCTCACCAAGAGCCCCGCTGCTGTACGCCACCATCGCCTGGACGATGTTTCCGACGAAGGCTTTGTCACCCGAACGTCCCGGCTGGAATCCGGGAGCCTCATCGCAACACCATACAACCACGTCGGCCGCTTTTTCGATCTCCTCGATCTTATAGCGGTCCATCACCTTCTTGTAGCCCGCGAAGTAAATCGTGTGCGAGCCCCGCGCCCGCAATTCCTGGCCGATGGAAAACAGCACCGCGTTGCCCAGGCCTCCGCCGACCAGCAGAACGGTTTCGCGCCCCGGAGTTTCCGTGGGCGTTCCCGTCGGCCCCATCAGGATCACCGGCTCGCCCGGCTTCAGCTCGGCACACAGATCCGACGATCCGCCCATTTCGAGCACGATTGTCGAGAGCAGTCCCTTTTCGCGGTCGACCGAAGCGCCGGTCATCGCCAGTCCTTCCATCGCCAGCACCGTCTCATGCTGGGCCTTGCCCGGCAGATGTGAGCCATTGACGCGCAGGGCGAGCGTTTCAAAGTTCTGCAGCCGGTAGAACTGCCCAGGCTTGAAGGCGCGGGCGGCTCGCGGCGCCTGCACGATCACTTCCACGATGGTCGGCGTCAGGCGCACCACTTCGCGCACCGAGGCGCGCAGCTCGTTGGTCAAGGTTTCCAATAGCTCCTCGGCAGGTGGGCCGTCCGGAGGACGGCGTAAAAGCGTCCGCGTCACCACTGGATGCCCCTGCTTCGCGCTGGCCATCGCCTTGACGACGTTGCCCGCGAAGGACGGATGCAGATCGCCGAAAAAGCTGATCGCGCGGCCGTCGGCGCGCAGCGACATCAGCACATGCGGCGTCTTCGGTTTCGAGACGCGCTCCGGCTGGATCGCGTGGCCATCTTCGTCCACGGCCTGGAACCAGCGGCCGTCGACGAACACGTTGTGCGGATCCTCGCGCGCGAGCACGGTGTTCGGCTGCGTGCCCGCCGCCACTAATATCGATCGCGCCGCCAGGCGCACCGGTTCGCCGGCCTGCGACATTTTGTTGGTCGCCGGATCGAACACGTGTTTCTTCAGGTGCAGCGCGGCCGCATGCCCGTAGGCGTCGACTTCAACCGCTTCGGGAGACAATCCCTCGGCGAAGCGCACGCCTTCTTCGAGCGCCTTCGCGACTTCCTCGTGATTCAGCGTGTAACTGGGAGCGTCGACCAGCCGGCGCCGATAGGCGATCGTCACCCCGCCCCAGGAATTCAGCAGGTGGATGAATTCCGGCGCGCGGCCTTCGGATGCGGCCTTGGCACGTTCCGCCCGGATCGCCCGCCCGTGCGCGATGAATTCGTTGGCCGTCTCGTTCTCCTCGGCGTTCCACCCGGCGCGAACCTGCTCCTCGCTCTTTTCTTTCGCGAGAGTGTCGAAGCGCTCCAGGAATTTCTCGACTTGCACCGCGTAATACGCCAGTGATTCCGTCGCCGTATCGATCGCCGTCAATCCGCCGCCGATCACCACGATCGGCATGCGCAACTGAAGATTCGCGATGGAACTCGGCTTGGCCGCGCCCGTCAATTGCAGCGCCATCAGGAAATCGGAGGCCTGGCGGACGCCGCGCGCCAGTCCGTTCTTCATGGGGATCACGGTCGGGCGTCCGGCGCCCGCGCACAACGCGACGTGATCGAATCCAAGGTTGAAAGCGTCGTCCACGGTCAGCGTGCCGCCGAAGCGCACGCCGCCGAACATGCGAAATTCATGACGCCGTTCGAGCAGCAGCCGGATCACCTTCAAGAAGTTCTTGTTCCAGCGCACCGTGATGCCGTACTCGGCGACGCCGCCGAAGCCCGCCATGACGCGGTCGTCGAGCGATTCGTAAATCTCGTTGATGTCGCGGATCGGGCGGAAGGGCACGCGCTTCCCGTGCGGAGTGACGCCGGAGACGTCCTCGGGAAGCGGCTCGATCTTCAAACCGTCCACGCCCGCCACGGTGTGGCCGTCGTTCATCAGGTGATGCGCGAGAGTAAACCCGGCAGGACCCAATCCCACCACCAGGACTTTGTATCCCGACGCCGCGCGCGGCACTGGACGCACCAGATTCAGCGGATTCCAGCGCGTCAGCAGGCTGTAAATTTCGAAGCCCCACGGCAGTTCCAGAACGTCCTTGAGCGCGCGCGTTTCCACCTGCGGAATGTCAACCGGATCCTGCTTCTGGAACACGCAGGCCTTCATGCAGTCGTTGCAGATGCGGTGGCCCGTCGCCGCCGCCATCGGATTGTCGATGGCCGTGATCGCGAGCGCCCCCACCGAGTACCCGTTCTGCTTCACCACGTTCATCTCGGAGATTTTTTCGTCCAGCGGACAGCCCGCCAGCGTCACGCCGAACACGCTCGACTTGAACTCGCCGGTTTTCTCCTTGAGCCCGGTCGAGCAGCTATCCTTGCCCTGGTTGTGGCACTTGATGCAGTAATTTGCCTGGTCGAGCGCCTGGTTCAGATTCATGCCCGCGTCGGTGAGCTTGAAGCCCTCGCGATGCCGCCAGTGCCGCTCCGGCAGAACGAATGCGTCGGCGCCGTTCACGCCCGCGCCGTTCAGCGCGTCATTCAGATGGATCGTCTCGACCGGAACCAGGTGCTGCAGGTCCAGTTTGTGCGGCACCTTGAACAGCACTCCGTGATGATGCTTCTCCCGGCCCGCGCGTGAAAGCGCGGCCCACAGCGCGTATTGCGCGGCGGTTTTGAGTTGAGAAGAATGGTCGGCTTCTGTATCGAGCCAGCGCGTGACGTGCTCGACGAAGCTCTGCTCGGTGAGCTCCTCGTTGATCAGCGATTCCAGCTCCGCTTGAAGAGCGGATCCGTTCAGCGCCTCGGCCTGTTCGGCCGTCGCTCCGCTGATAGCTTTCTTCTGCACAAAGCGCCGCTTCAGCGCGTAGATGGGCGCGAGCGCATGGTGCCGGTTTTGCAGCGCTGCGATTTCGCTGGTGATGCCGAATAGCTCGCCGATAAAGTCCTCGACGTAAGGAGCCGCGTCCACCAGCAATTCCGACTGCTGCTTGCGAGTGAGCGAATCCGGGTTCGAGCGGGCGTCTCCCAGACGCCCGGCGAGCGCCGGCGCAGCCGCGTTCAGATGCGACAGAAACGTCGCGTCCAGGCGGTCGAGCGAGGGTTGCCGGTAAAGATCCTCGAACGAGAATCCAAAAGCGAGAGGAAGTTGTTGTTCCGTGCCTGCAAGCATGATCGGTACTATTTAGTTAACTCCAATTATATCATGATGGTGGATGAATCACCTAAAAATCCATCGGAATAGCCGTATTCGACCAGGAACCAGACCTCTGGAAACGGACCGAGGGGAGCGCTGAACGGCGGTGCTTCCTGTTATTTTACGCCAGCCAGGAAGCCTTTCGCCACTTCCGCGACTGGACGGTGGTCGATATCCACCCGGGCGTTCAACTGGCGCATCTTCTCATTCGTGAACTTGCCGGAAAGCTCGGCCAGCGCTCCCGCCAGGCGGGGCTCGGCTTTGATCAGATCCTGCCGCACCACCAGGCATAACTCCTCGGGGGTGAATACGTTGCGGTCGTCTGGCAGGACCTTCCAATCGCCCGAGTGGAGCGCGCCGTCGGTGGGAGTGGCCAAAATCATCGTGATTTGCCCGTCCGTCATGCTCTTGAAGAGCGCGGCGTCGTCCATCGCCCGCATCGGGATCGCCATCTGCAGGTGATATTGCGTCAGTGCCGGCATCGCGTCGGATCGTTGCTGAAAGTCATAGCTATATCCCAGTTTCCAGCCGTCGGCGACCCGGGCGGCATCGCTCAAAGTCGACAGCGTGGCCGCGTGCGGATCGGACTTTCGGATCACCGCGACATACGCATCGTCGACCCCCAGCGGATTCAGAAGCAGCGACTGGGCGATGCGGCCCATTTCACCCTTGGCACGCTCGAAAATCTGGTCGGCATTGTTCGAGGGCTGCTCCTTCAAAATCTCGGTGATGATGGCTCCGGTGTACTCCGGATAAACGTTGATATCCCCACTTTGGAGACCCTGAAACGCCAGCAGCGTTCCCCCGATATTGGGGCGGCGGCTGACGTGAAATCCCAGGCGGCTCTCGACGTGCTGGGCGACGATTTCGCCCACGATGGACTCTTCGGTGGTGTTCTTGGAGCCGATAACGATGGTGGGAACAGCGCGGCCACAGGCGATGGCAAGGGAGGTCAGCAACGCGAGCAAGGAACAAGTAACTCCTCGTAGAGTCATTCGTTTCCAGCATAACGCGAACGTTCGAAGACCCGCGGCTTTGTTATTCTATTATGAAAAAGGGGGGGACCCCGTGTTCTGTCCCTTCTCGTATACCTCTGATTTCACGTGCGAGTATGGGAGTGGACAGAGCGGTCTGTCCGCGTTTCTCAGAAAGTCGCGAAAAGACGGGATGTCGTTGCTCACATGTCGTTTGATGTACGTCCTTTAAGAGAATTTCTGGTCAGGCCCACGCTGCCCCCGGCTCTGGATCGCCTTCCCGAGCTCGGTTCCAACCTGATGTGGAGCTGGAACCATGGAGTCCGGGCCGTTTTCCGGCGGCTCGATCCGGCGGCCTGGAAGGAGAGCAATCGCAACCCAGTGGTGATGCTGGGACGCGTGTCGCAGGCTGCGCTCGAGCGCGCCGCGGCCGACCCTCGCTTCCTGGCCCTGTACCGGCGGGCCTGCGACATCCTGGACGCTTATCTTGCATCCAGCCCGTCGTCGAATATGTTGACAGCGTATTTCTCGATGGAATACGGATTGCTGGACTGCATGCCCATCTACTCCGGCGGGTTGGGCGTCCTTTCCGGGGATCACTTGAAGGCGTCGAGCGACGCGATGGTGCCGCTCGCCGGCGTCGGCCTGCTGTATCAGAACGGCTATTTGCAGCAATCGCTCGATCCCGACGGCTGGCAGCAGGAGCGCACGCCGGTCAACGATTTCTATTCGCTGCCGGTGACGCCGCTCACCAAACAGGACGGCGCCGAATTGCTGGTCAGCGTGCCGCTGGGCCACGCCGAGGTGTTCGTGAAGGCCTGGCGCATCGACGTGGGGCGCGTGAAGCTGTATCTGCTCGATACCAACATCCCGCAGAACGCCGCGCCGGAGCATCGCGAAATCACCAATCAACTGTACGGGGGCGACGTGCATACGCGCATCCGGCAGGAGATCGTGTTGGGGATCGGCGGCTTGCGGGTACTCGAGGAATTGCAGTTGAAGCCGACGGTCTTCCACATGAACGAGGGGCACTCGGCGTTTCTGGCGATCGAGCGCATCCGCGTGCTGATGGCCGAGCAGAACCTGCCGTTCGAAGAGGCGCTGTACGCCTCGCGCGGCAGCAACGTGTTCACCACGCATACGTCGGTTCCGGCCGGACTCGACATCTTCGATCCGGCCATGATTCACGAATACTTCGGCCCCTATTGCGAACGGGCCGGGATTCCGTTCGACCGATTTCTGGCGCTGGGACGCCGCGGCGGCGCCGAGCACCACGAAGCGTTTTCGATGGCCATCTGCGCCATTCAGACTTCCTCGTTCCGCAACGCGGTCAGCCGCCTGCATCGCCGCGTGTCCCAGGAAATGTGGGAAGGGCTGTGGCCGAACCTGCCGGTGTGGGAAGTTCCGATCACCTCCATCACCAACGGCGTGCATCTCACCAGCTGGATCAACGGGGATCTCGCGAATCTGTACGACCAGTACCTGACGCCGGATTGGCGGGAGGGGCACGCCGAACCGGAAATGTGGAACCAGACGGCGGACATCCCGGTCACGGAACTGTGGGAGGCGCACCGCCGCCGTAAGCGCCGCCTGGTCTCCTTCGTGCGGGAGCGTGTAGGGGCCAGCGCGGCCGTCCGCAACGCGCCGGCCGCCGAGATCGAACGGGCCAAGGAAGTGCTGGACGCCGAAGCGTTCACCATCGGCTTCGCGCGCCGCTTCGCGACGTACAAACGCGCCACGCTGATCTTCCGGGACGTGGCGCGGCTGAAGCGCATTCTCACCAACGAGAAGATGCCCGTGCAGATCGTGATCGCCGGAAAAGCCCATCCGCGCGATGTGCCCGGCAAGACGCTGATCCGCGAGATCGCACATTTTTCGCGCGATCCGGAGCTGGCCGGGCGCATCGTGTTCGTCGAGGATTACGGGATGGAAGTGGCCGGAGAGCTGGTGCAGGGCGTGGATCTGTGGCTCAACACGCCGCGCCGGGGCGAGGAAGCCTGCGGCACCAGCGGGATGAAGGCCGGCGTCAACGGAGTCCTCAGTCTGAGCTCGCTCGACGGATGGTTCGACGAAGCCGCCGAGAATTCCGGAGGCTGGGCCATCGGCGACCGGGAGCCTTATTCGCCGGACCGCGACGACGCGCACGCCACCGCGATTTACTCGCTGCTGGAGCACGAAATCGTGCCGCTGTATTACGAGGCGCGCGAGCATGGCGTGCCGATGCGCTGGATGCGGCGCGTGCGCCAGTGCCTGCGCTACGTGAGCGCCCACTTCAACAGCCAGCGCATGGTGGGCGAATACAGCGCCGAATTTTACGAGCCCGCCCACCGCAAATGGGAGGAGACCGTCCGCGACGGCTTCGCGGCGGCCCGGGACTACGTGAGGTGGGCTCGCGAGGTGGAACAGCGGTGGCCCGGCGTGGCGTTCACGGAACCGGGCACCACGGCCGTCTCGCCCGTCCTAAGCGGGTCCACCGTACCGCTGCGGTCGGGGCTCGATCTGGCCGGGCTTACGCCGCGCGACGTGCGGGTGGAAGCGGTGGTCGGCAGGGTCGGCCCGCGCGGGGAACTGGTGGATACTCAGGTGTTGACGCTCGATCCGCTTGAACAACACGGAAATGTGTATTTGTTTGGAAGAGATTTCGCCCCGCTGAACACCGGGCGGCTGGGCTATGCCGTGCGGGTCACCCCCAACCACTGCGAAGACCCTCTGAACCGGCCTTGTAACGCGCCTTTCAAGTGGATGAACCGGTAGCCGGAATTTCCACCACCGCTTCCTTCGGTCGCGGCCTGTAAAGTCGTTCGATCCAGAGCCGTGACCAAAGGGAGCGGTTGCCGGTAATGTCTCACAGCGTTAGGGAGTTTGGTCGTAGTACCATCTCACAGCCAGCCTGCTAGGTAGGTACCGGCGCGAAGGGAGGCCTAATGGTACCCTGCTCCCCCACCGATGAGGAATTAGGACAAAGATTTTACTGGATTCCCAGGGCGTTCCGTGGTAGATAGTGTTTAGACGTTCGCGGTTGTTTCCCAAACAAGGTCTTGGAATGAGACCGCCCGTGAGCTTCCGTCGAGGACACATCGATCTCCGGTTTTCAGGAGGACGTTGAATAAAGTGGACAGGCCGCTCTGTCCGCTCCCGCAGTATTCCGAGAAATCCCCGCGCCCGTGACGGGGCGTCCGGTGATCTCTATTCAATCCCGCCTGGAATCCACCATTTCCGTAAAGGAGTAAAGCCCGCCAGCGAACTTATGGACGGCGAACGCAAGTACAAACAACGCGGTTACCAGGAATCCGACCGCGATTTTCAAGGACATGACCGGCCCCGCGGGGAGGGCGCCCGCCCGCCGGGTCCCCGGCCGCCTATCGACGTCACCGGGCCACGCTTGCCCAGGCTGGTGCAGGCGGTGACGGCATCGCGCTGCTACAACTGCTCGACGGCACTGCCGCAGGATGTGGATTTTCGCGGCAACTGCCCGAAGTGCGGCGCGGCCTTGCACTGCTGCAAGCAGTGCACCTATTTCGAGCCTTCCACGCGCTTCCAGTGCCTGAAACCGGTGCCGGTGCGCATCGCGCAGAAGGATCAGGCCAACGAGTGCGCGCTATTCAAGTCCCGCGTCACCGTGGCGCGCGACGCGGCGAGTGCGCCTCCGCCGTCGCTCGGAGCGCCGTCCTCGGGAACAACGGCCAATGCGCCAGTGCGCGACTCTAGCGACGCCCGCGCGGCCTTCGACAATCTTTTCAAGAAACTCTAGCTCCCCCATTTTAGGCTCGGCGTCGGCCGGAACGTGGCGCACGCACTTTTGCGTGCCGCATCGGCACTTGTGTCGATGCCTGGCGCTAGTGCAAAGGTCGCCCTGCATCGAGAGGAGTCTCGACGCGGCACGCAAAAGTGCGTGCGCCACATTCTTCGGGCGACTTCAGAACGTCACCGGAATCTGCCGACTCTCACGGGTAATCTTTATCCAGCTTTCCCTTGCCCCCTGCCGCGGCTAGCGCCAGCGCCCCCCACAGAACGCTATCGTCGCCCAGCGCTGCCGGCACGACGTCGATGCGCGCGCGCGACCAATCCGTGATGTGGCGCTTCAATGCGGCCCGCAGGGGAACGAACAAGCGGTCTCCCGCTTTCGAGATGCCGCCGCCGATCACGATGCGCGCGGGGTTCAGCAGCATGATAGCGGCCTTGAGTCCCAACGCCAGGTCTTCGACGTAACGCTCCACGAACGCCGGATCGCCGAACAACGTTACAGGTGGTCTGCCGTAGTCGCGCTCCAGCCACAGTCCCGAACACATCCGCTCAAAACATCCGCGCGCGCCGCACAGGCACTCGGGACCCTCCGGGCGAATCGTCAGGTGGCCGATCTCCCCGGCGTAGGAATCCGCGCCGCGCAATATTGGATCGCCTTCGAGGACGATTCCACCGCCGATCCCGGTGGAGAGCGTCATGTAGAACAGCGGCCGGGTCCCTTGCCGCGCGGCCCCGCTGGTGCCGCAGCCTGGCTCGCAACCAGCGCCGTATACAGCCTCGCCGAGCGCCCCGGCATTGGCGTCGTTATCCATCACGACGGGGACGCCGAGCATCCGGTGCAGATGCTGTTGCAATGGAAAATCGCGCCAGCCTTCCACGTGCGTCGAGAGCGCGATGCGCTGACGGGCGAAATCGACCGGGCCGCCGAAGCCGACGCCGCATGCGTCGATCTCCCGTTCTCGCATCCAGGCTTTCGCGATCTCGGCGATCTGGCCGAGCATCCAATTTGGACCGCCTGTGCGATCCGTCATCCGAATCTCGCGCGCAATCAGCTTATCGGAGAGAGCGTCGTCGCCGGTGACATTCCCCGAAAGGGGACCCGTGAAAAGTCCGACGGCGAGCTTGGTGCCACCGATGTCGATGGCCAGGGTATTCATTTCGTATACATTTACTCTTACGGCCTTACTTCTGAAACAAGGTTTCGATCAGCTCATCATGAGCCAGGAAGTTCGGCACCACGAAATCCGCGCCCACGCCGATCAGGCGCTCGCGTTTCCAGTCGTCGATCTCCACGCACTCCGGCTCTTTAGTCGCGACGCCCACGGTGACGCCGCCCGCGAGTTTGGTCTCTTCGATCTCGACGTAGCCGTCGCCGAAGCACACGATCTCCGCGCCGCGAACATCGGTGCCAGACAAAATCCGCTGAATCAGGATTTTCTTCGAGAAGCTTCGATAATCTTCCTGCGCGCCGTAGACGCCGCCGTCGAACAACCCGGCGACGCCCAGGAGCCGTGCTTCCTCACGCATGAAAATTTCGTCGGTGCCGCTCGCCAGATACATCTTGAGTCCCCGCTTGCGCAGGGCCTCGATCAGGTTGCGCGCGCCGGGAACCATGTAACGCTCGGGCGCCACTCTCTGCCCCCTCAGATCCTCGATGCGCCCCGCGATGTGCTGCCACAAGCGGTACAGGTACATCTTCTTGTACTCAATCGGCTCGCACGGGGCGCCGCCGCGTTTCGAGACCTCGGCAGCGAAATCCATCATCTGATAGATGGTCTCCTTGCCGGTGGTCCGCCAGATCATTTCGCGGATCAGGCGTTCGAGGTCGGCTTCGGACTCGCCGGTGTTAAGATCCACCAGGATCTCCACCATCATCGGCGCCATCACGTCGATCCAGCCGGAGCGGATGGTCGAAATGGTGCCGTCGAAATCGAACAGCGCCACGCGGGCGCGGGCGGCCGAGGCGCCGTCGCGCACCCGTTCAATGTGCATTGCCGTGTTCGCCTGGAGACGATCCCGGCGCGGCCTCGCGGGCACTAATTCGCCGCGAGCAGCTCGCGCAGCTTGCCGGCTTCGTCCTTGGATGGATTGTCGCGGATGGCCACCGCGAATTCGCGCTTGGCCGAGGGGCGGTCGCCCTTCTGTAAAAGGGCCAGGCCGTAATGGTAGTGGAAGGACGGGTTGCCGGGCTCCTGATCCACCAGCTCGCGGAAGATGCGCACCGCGTCGTCGCTTAAATTCTTCTTGATATAAATCCAGCCCAGCGTGTCCTTGATGTTGGGCGATCCGGGAAGCTTCTGGCGCGCGCGCTGCGCCATGGTGAGCGCCTCGTCCAGATCCGTGCCCTCCTCCGCCTTGATGAAAGCCAGATTGTTCAGGGCGATGGGATGATCCGGCTGCAGCTTCAGAATCTGCTCGTAGATCGGCTTGGCCTGCTCGCGCCTGCCCGTGCCGTCCATCAGCAGGCCGAGCTGCAGCAGCGGCCGCGGATCTGTGGGAGCCGCCTGGCTGGCGCGCCGGAAGGTTTCAATCGCGGTATTCACGTCGCCCTTGCGGCGCTGCGTTTCCGCCAGCCGGAACAACAGATCGCTGGACTTCGGATCGGACTGCACCAAGGTGTTATAAATGCGGATGGCGTCGTCGTAGCGCAAGTCGCGCACGAACAGGTTCGCGAGCGCCAGCTTCATGTCCCGGCGCTCCGGCTCTTTATCCGATGCCTCCTGCATCACCTTGATGGCTTCCGGCATCTTGTTCTGGCCCGCCAGCGTCTCCACGACACCGACTAACCCGCGCATATCCCGGGGATTCGATTTGTAGAGCGCGGCAAACGTCTGCTCGGCTTCCTTGTAATCCTTGGACTGCCAGGCCATGAAGCCGCTCTGGTAGCGCGCGTCCGGATTGTCCGGCGCGAGCTTGCTAACGGCATCGAGCTCCAGGTGCGCTTTTTCCCGGTCCCCGATGCCGATCAACGCGCTTGACCGGATCAGGCGGGCCTGCAGGTCGTTGGCGTCGAGCGCAATAATCTCGTCGGCCTCCTTGAGCGCCCGCGCGGGATCGTTCTTGGCCATGTAAATACGGGCCAGCAAGTCCCGGGCGACAATGAAATCGGGACGAATCTTGATGGCGGCCTCCAGTTGCAGGCGCGCCTGCTCCGCATCGCCCTGAGCCACGTAGGCGCGGGCCAGGTTGTAATGCAGCAGATGGTTCTCGGGCGTCTTGGCGACCAGCGATTGCAGATCGTTGGCGGCCTGCCGGATCTGCCCGGCGTTGCCGGTTTGCAGCATCAGGGCGGCCCGCATGGCGATCGCGTCGCTGTCCTTGGGATTTTCCGCGAGCAGGGAGTCCAGCAACCGGCTGGCGTCCTGATTCTGGCCCATGGTCGCCATCAATTCGACCAGGCGCTTCTGGTACGCGGCCTTATCGCGGGGCTGGCTCTTGGCGCCCGCTTGGTATTGGATGCGGGCGCGATCGTATTCGCGCGCGCGAAAGAAGAAAAAATCCCCCGCCAGCAGGTGGCCCTCGGGAAAGCGTTTCTCGTCGGTGAGTTGCCGCAAGACTCCGTCCATGTCGTCAAAGCGCTTCGCGAAGTAATAGTGCGACAGCAGCTGCAGCACGAAATTCGGCTGGGCTGGGTTGCTCTCGGTCTTCCGCTTCAGCAGCTGCTCGCCTTCGGAGAGCCGGTTGGTGCGCACGTACTGCACATACAGCAGGTCGTACATGGGACCGTATGTCTTGTCGCGGTCCAGCACCTCGCCCGCCAGTTTTTCGGCCTCCGCCGCCTTGCCGTCCTGGACCAGGGCCTGGAACAGCGCCAGCGATAGGTCGGTCTTGTTGTCGATCTTATAAGCGGTGGACAGTTCTTCCACCGCTTTCGGGGCGTCCTTGTCCAGCAAAGCCAGCTGTCCCATCAGGCGGTGCCCGTTATACGAGTTGGGGTTCCCCTGCAGCATTTTCAAGGCCAGCTCGCGGGCCTCCATGCGCAAGTCCCCGGCGTGTGTGGCGTCCTGGCCGGAGGCGATGATGAAAATCTCCGCGAGCTTGGTGCCCGCGTCCACGTTCTCGGGTTGCAAGTCGACGGCCCGCCGCAGCGCCCGCGCCGCGTCGCCAAAGGCCATCAGCTTGATGTCGGCGAGGCCCAGCCGGTAGTAGGCTTCGCCGTACTTCAAATCCTTCTGCAAGGCGCGCCGGTACATGATCGACGCTTCCTTGTACTTGCCCTTGTCGTAGAACTTATTCCCGTTGCTCAGGTAGCGCTGCGCCTGCGCCTTGGGATCCTGGCTGCACGACACCAAAAGCAGGACGACGGGCAACAGCAACAGGGGCTGCCGATATTTCATCATTTATCACTTCACCACAACCCGGCTAGGGTTGCAATCGCGGGTACCGTCTGAAATCCCGCTCATCGCGCGTACACGACTCGGGTCTCGCACATGCGGTCGTGCAGCGCGCGTTTTTCGACGTCGAAAGCCGCCATCAAGTAGCCGATTCCCAGCAGATATCCGCTCAACAAGTGCGCCAGGTAGCGCCCGAAGGCCAGACCGGCGGACACCGGCGATCCGTCCGGGCGCACAATCTTCAATCCCAGCGCCATTTTGCCCGGCGTCGCGCTGCGCGTCGACACGAAGTAAGTCTCATAGGTAGCTCCCACGGCCAAGCTGATCAGCATCAGGACTCCTTGCATCATTAAGGCCGCGGGTCCGAACGGCAGCGGTCCAAACGGCGACAGGCGCCCGCGCGCACCGGCAACGCCCAGCATGATCAGCAAGGGGATCACCAGCACGAACGTGGGAATCGACAGAATGAAGCCATCGATCAGGCGGGCCAGAAAACGGATCCAGAAGCCGGCGAAACGCGCGCGCGGGACGGCCGGGGGCGCACCCACGTAGCCGCGCAGCACACCGAGCGGCTGCCAACTCGCCAGGCCCTCGTGCCACACCAGCGTATCGGCGCGGACGATTCCGGAGCGAACCAGGGCCTCGAATTCGGTCTCCTCGCTGGGACCGATTTGCTGCCCGCCTTGCGCGTAGAACCACTGCATGGGCTCGCCTCCCTGGCCTTATAGTGTATCAACCGGGAAAAACGCTTAGACGAAAAAAGCCTCCCTTCGAGAACTTCCGTATCTCGAAGAGAGGCTATGCTCGGGCAATAGAACTAGGGAGCGGCCGTGATGTGGGCCCGGCGATTCTCCTGCCAGCACTGCTCGGTCTGCTCCGTGCAGCGCGGCCGGTCCTTTCCGTAACTGATCACCGTCAATTGGTTCTGATTGAGTCCCATGGTCACCAGGAAGTTTTCGGCGGCGCGGGCGCGGCGATCGCCGAGCGCCATGTTGTATTCCTCGGAGCCACGCTCGTCGGCATGGCCTTCGATGATCAGCTTCTGGACGGGGTAGTTCGCCAGGATATCGCGGATCACGGCGACGTCGTCGCGAAGGGCGGTGGTCGCATCGCTGCGGATGGCGGCCTTATCGTAGTCGAACAGCGCGTCTTCGAGCCGTGCCAACCGTTCGTTGAGCGTGGCCCGTTCCGCCGGCGTCAGTTGACCCGAGCGCTGCGTCTGCTGCTGCGGCGACGGCTGCGTTACCGGAGTGGGGCGGTTCGCCGCTCTCTGCGGAGCGGGAGCCGGAGTGGCTGGGACGGGCGTTGCAACAGGCGCGGCCGGTTTGGCCGCCACCGGCACGGCCTTGTGGCAGCCCACGCTGACGACGATTCCCGCAATCCCGATCCCTAAGATTGCAAACTTCATTTTCCTTTCCTTTCGTGATTTTACGAGCTGTTTCTCGGCTTGTGCCGCTTCTCCGGACGGCTTCGCCCGGGCGCATGGGGCACCATCCCATCGAACCGCATCGCTCAATCGCGAACAATCCCATAGGGACGGTATTTCAGCCGCGCTCAGGTCGGTTAGACTAAGCATGGATGCCGATGACGAAAGCGTTTCGAGGCGGGCGGCGGTGGCTGGTGGCCGGCTTCGGCGCGCTGCTCGCGCTGATCGGCGTCGCGAGCGTAGAGGCGCTCGCCGTGCTGCGCGCGGTGCGCACGAACGAGACCCAGATCCGCGACGCGTATTTACGCCGCGACGCGCTGGTGGAGGATATCCGCTCCGGCATTTACCAATCCGCGACCGTGGTCCGCGATTATCTGCTGGCCGGCGAGGGCGCCGACGCGCGCCGGGAGACAGAAAGATGGCGGGATGTTCGCTCCAAGACCGACGCGGCGATCCAGGCCTATTCGGCGGAAATGGACGCGCGCGATCGTCCCGTGTTCAACGTTTTGAAAGGGGAGTTGGCGGCCTATTGGGAATTGCAGGAGGAAGTCCTCAGCCGCGCCCTGAGCCACGCGGCCAACAGCAAGGAAGGCCCCTATTATTCGGGCGAACTCGGCGAGCGGCGCAATAGCATGCTGGGTGTGGTGGATCGCCTGAACGGCCTGCATACCCAGCAGTTACTGGCCGACGACGCAAAGTTGAGCGCCACGTTCGACCGGATGCGGTCGCGTCTGCTGTTCGTGCTGGCCGCTTGCGTCGCGTTGGGGCTGCTACTCGCCACCTTCACGGTGCGCCGCACGCTGCGGATGGAAGCGGAAATCGAGGCGCGCTACGACGAAGGCGCCCGCGCGCGGCAGGAGGCACAGGACCTTTCTGCGCGCCTGCTCTCCGCGCAGGAGCACGAACGGCGCGCGATTTCGCGGGAGCTGCACGACGAAGTGGGGCAGTCCCTTTCCGCGCTGCTGATGGAAGCGGGCCACGCCGTGGCCAATGTGCCCGCGGACGCCGTGGAAGTGCGGCGCCACGTGGAATCCATCAAGAGACTGGCCGAGGCGAGCGTGCAGGTGATTCGCAACATGACACTGCTGCTGCGGCCTTCCATGCTGGACGACTTCGGGCTGGTGCCCGCGCTGGAATGGCAGGCGCGCGAGGTTTCCAAGCGCACCGGGCTGCTGGTGCTGGTGGACGCGGAGGAAAGCGCGAGCGAGTTGCCGGAGGAGCATAAGACGTGCATCTATCGGGTGGTGCAGGAAGCCCTGCATAACTGCGCGCGGCACAGCCAGGCGCATCGCGTGAACGTGCAGGTGCTCAAGGAAGCGACGCGCATTCTGCTCTCGGTGGACGACGACGGGAAGGGTTTCGACGCCAAGCGCGTGCGCGGCCTGGGGCTCGCCGGCATGGCGGAGCGCGTCCATCACCTGGGCGGCGCCTTCCACGTGCATTCGCGGCCGGGCGGTGGAACACAACTGGAGGTCGAGCTTCCGCTCGCCAGTTAGGTTTATAACGATGCCAGCCATTCGCATTCTTCTCGCCGACGACCACGTCGTCATGCGCAGCGGGTTACGGCTGTTGCTGGAGCGCCAGGCCAACTTGGAAGTAGTGGCCGAAGCCGCCGACGGACGCGAAGCCGTCGATAAGGCGGCTGCCGAGAAGCCCGACGTGGTGGTGATGGACATCGCCATGCCGCATCTCAACGGTGTCGAAGCCACGCGCCAGATCGTGACGCGCAATCCCGCCACCGCGGTGGTGATTCTCAGCATGCATAGCGACGAAAGTTACGTGCTGCGTTCCTTGAAGGCCGGCGCCCAGGCGTATTTGCTAAAGGATTCCGCGGAGTCCGATCTTATTTCCGCGATCGAAGCCATCACCAACGGGAAATCTTTCTTCAGCGCGGGGGTGCGCAAGATTTTGAAGGAGGATTACATTTTCCAGCTCGCCAAGCTCGGCTCCGAGGACACTTACGAGTTGCTGACGCCGCGCGAACGCGAGGTGCTGCAGCTCGCCGCCGAGGGCAAGAGCAACAAG
This sequence comes from Bryobacteraceae bacterium, assembly GCA_035934795.1. Lineage (GTDB taxonomy): Bacteria > Acidobacteriota > Terriglobia > Bryobacterales > Bryobacteraceae > Palsa-187. The sequence continues at coordinate 84,500 of DASYXM010000023.1, forward strand.
GAGATCGCCGCGCTGCTGAACCTGAGCCTGTATACGGTGGAGACGCACCGCACCCATGTCCTGCAAAAACTGAACATCCACACCGTCCCGGAGCTGGTGCTGTACGCGGTGCGCAAGGGGATCATAAGCTAGGGGCCGCGAGAATCCGAAAACCGGCGACGACCGCTTCCGGCGGTCTGCTCCGTCTCCTGCTGAGCCGCCACCGCAGGGAGCGGTCGCCATAGGTTTCAGCGGTCTCCCATCAGGGCCACAATGCCGACCGTCGCGCTCGCTGCTCTGCCGTTGCTTCGTCGAAGTCTTTCAAGTAAAGTTGAAGCGAAGTTCACCAGAACACGAGAATGGGAGGCGACGGCCATGGCATTCTGCTCAAACTGCGGTGCGGAAGTGCAAGGACGATTTTGCGCGAAGTGCGGTTCGCCGGTCGCCGCCGGTCCCGCGGCGAGCGCTCCTCCGCCTCCGTCACCTCCGCCGAGTCCGCAGCAAAGTTACACACCGCCGCCTCCGCAGCAAGGTTATGTCCCGCCTCCGCCGGGTTATCAGCAGCCGGGTTACACCGCTCCGCCTCCGGGCGCCACCGTGCAAGCCGGCGGCATGACCGATAATCTGGCCGCGGCGTTGTGCTACGTGCTGGGATTGCTGACCGGCATTTTGTTTCTAGTGCTGGCCCCTTACAATCAGAACCGCCTGATCCGCTTCCACGCGTTTCAGTCGATTTTCGTGCACCTGGCGTTGTTCGCCACGATGATCGCGTTGGCGGTGCTCACGGGTATCCTGCGGATCATTCCGTTTATCGGAGTGATGCTCAGCTTCGTGCTGTATCCCATCGCCGGACTGTGTTTTTTCGTGCTGTGGCTGGCGCTGATGTATAAGGCCTACAATGGCGAGCGCTGGGTGCTTCCGGTGGTTGGTCCGCTGGCCGAAAAGCAGGCGTAGCCAAATGCGGCGCGCGTGCGTCTATCCACCTGCTCGATTTTTTGGAACAAGCCCGATTGTGTCATTCCGAGCGAAGTCGAGGGATCTGCTGTCTTTAGCTTGTCAGGGTGGAGGGGACAGATGTCGCTCCCCTTTTTCAACAAGCTTGTAGGATTACATTTGAAGCGAAACGTGCGAATCTCGCCTTATCTCGCGCTGGCCGGCCTGCTTCTGACGGCCGCGCTATTACCGGCCCAGACGCAACCGATCGCGCAGGCGCCCTCCGTCGATGTCCTCGATTTCTTCGGGCTCAACAAGATCCCGCAGGCCGCCATCCGGAAGGTTCTCGGATTCAAGGAAGGCGATCCGTTCCCGTCCTCCAAAGGCGACGTCGAGGAGCGGCTCGACCAGCAGCCGGACGTCGTCGAATCCCATCTGGAAGCGGTGTGCTGTGACGCGGGCAAAACGGTTCTGTATGTGGGGATCGAAGAAAAAGGGGCGATTCATTTCGATCTACGCGAGCCTCCCGAGGGCGCCGCGGAGCTGCCTCGTGAAATCCTGTCCGGCTATCGCGACTTCCTGGACGCATATGCAGCCGCCGTGCGGCGCGACGCGCTGGCGGAAGATCTTACGCGCGGGCATTCTCTGATGACGGACCCGCTGGCGCGCGAGATTCAGCTCAAGTTCCCGGGGCTGGCCAAGGAAAACCTGCTCCGTCTGCGCGGCGTCCTGCGCAACTCCTCCGATGACGAGCAGAGGGCGGCCGCGGCGTACGTCGTCGCTTATGCCCCCGACAAGCGCGTGATCGTCGACGATCTGCAGTTCGCCCTGCGGGACGCCGATCCGGCCGTACGCGCCAATGCCGTCCGTGGATTGATGGCGATCGCGGTGTATGCGCGCCTCAATCCGGATCTCGCGATCCGCATCGAGCCCACCTGGTTCATCGAGATGCTGAATTCGCTGTCCTGGTCCGATCGCGATCACGCGCTGAAGGCTCTTCAGATTCTGACCGACAAACGCGACGCTTCCACCATGAGCCAGTTGCGGGAGCGCGCGCTCCCCGCGCTGGTCGAAATGTCCCGCTGGAAAACGCTGGCGCACGCGCTGCCGGCGTTCGTGCTGACCGGCCGAGTGGCGGGTTTGACCGACCAGCAGATCGAGGACGCGTGGACCAAGGGGGACCGCGAATCGGTGATCGCCGCGGCGGCCGGCGGGAAGAAACGGTAGACCGATTCTAAAGATAACGATGCTGCTCCGAGTTTAAATGAAATACGGCTACGAGGCCTCGTCACGTGGTCCAACAATTCCGCTCGCAGCCTTCGGGCACTGGGGTCACGGGCACTGGGGTTCATCCACGGTCCACTGTCCAAATGTCCAAATTGACTCTCTTCCAGCGCAACCGATAGACTGGAAGCACACGGGATGCTTCTCGCGCGCGAGCTCGTCGATTACATCGCAGGCCAAATGGTCCGGAAGCTGACGCCGCTGTGGATGGAAACGTCCAGTCCGGCGGCGGCCTCCGAATATATAAGCGGCATTGTCGAAGCCGACCTGGCCGTCGAGGACCAGCTCAACGACGAAGTCCGCGATCTGCTGAGCCAGTACAGCGAGTACATGCGCCGCGAAGGCGTCAGCTATCAGGAAATGTTCCGGCGCATCAAGAACACCCTGATCACGCAGCGCAAGGTGATCCGCGCGGCGGGCCGCGACTCGGGCGACGCCATGAAACTTTCGCGCGACAAGATCAACGACCTGTCGCACAAGATCGTCGCCGCGCTGCGCAAGAGCCGCGATTTTCGTCTCAAGCGCGACCCCAACGAAGTCCGCCTGGAGCTGGTCAAGGTGATGACCGAGCTGCTGCAGACCGAGGAGAAAGTGGATCGCGCGGCGCGCACCAAGATCAAGACCCAGAAGCGCGAGATCTCGGAAGGAACCGAAGAGTGGGACCTGCTCCACAGGCGTTACTACGCCGAGGAGATGAAGAAGCTGGGCATCGATCTTTCGCGCTGACCAAGGCCCGGCCTCACCGACGAAGCAGTTGCTCGCGTAGGATCACGATTGTTCCTTGCGTAATGTTGCTGCATCTATCCAAACTGACTGCGCGGGGATATCATTTTAGAAAGGCGTATTTGTTACGCAACGAACTTCCGAGACACCACACTAGCTTAGATTAGCCCTCACCGAGGCAAACCTCCTGGAACAGGTCGCCCCCGCGGTGAGAACCGGCTGCGCAGCGAAGGAGCATGCGCACATGCTCAAAGATAGTTCGAAGATGATCTGCAACGTCTGGCATGACGACTCCCGCGCCGACCGCGAAGAGACCGGCCAGCAAGGCGTATTCGACAAGATCTTGTCCACGCCTGTCTTGATAAGCCCGCAATATGTGGAGCAGATAGCCAAGCCGGAACATTCCGTTCGATCTCCGTTCCCGCCGCTTCGAAATGCAAATGGCGTTGAGCCGACGCTCACTTTATCGGTCTGGCCTCTAAGTTGGGAAATAGGTGTGCTTGCTTAAGGACAATCGAAAATTGTTCTTACGAATTGTTCCTGGCGGGCCGGATGGTGCTCTCCGAGGCAACTGCTGGAGCGCCGACTCGAATCTGGATAATGAACTGTCGATGCGGCCAGCGTCGGCGCGTCCCCTCTTCGCGCGTGGCACTAAGAAATCGCCTCCGCGCGGACAAACTGCTCCCGCAAATACTCGCCGGCCTCGGAATCCTAGCGCGGCAGGCAGGGCGTGGGATCCCAACCGGCCGCGTCGGGGACCTGCTTCCAGGTGTAGGTCCGGATGAACGCCTGCGTGAGATACGCAGGATCGTCGACGAATTGGGTCATCACCAGGTACTGGTCGCCCTGCGCGCCCGCAACGCGATTGAAATGTTCGGTGAGGACGGCCTTCTCGCTATACGGCACGCCGTTTTTGCGAACGTAGCCGGGGAGCATGTTGGTGGTGGTCACGCGCAGAGTTCCGGTCGGTGGAGGTCCCGCCGGACGCCCGCCGCGTCCACCCAGGGCGGGCACGAATCCATCGCCGGTGAACAAAAGCACGTTGCCGGGCGCCACCCACGCGGCCGCCGAATAACCCTGCCAGCTCGGAGCTCCTTTATCGGCCGGCGCCGCTGAAAAATGGAAGAGCCGCGTCTGCGTGCCGGTGTCGAAATCGGCCTTGAGCGTGTTCTCGTCCGTCCAGACGATGTGCATGCGGCCGGGACGCTGCGTGATGCCCACCGCGCCGTAGGCTTTACAGGCTTTGCCTTCGGCTTGGTCCTTCGCCGGATCCCACGTTCCCGCGACCTTGCGGGCTTCTTCGTTCAGCGGCATCCACGGAATGTCGCCCTTCTGCGGCGTCACGCGAAAGCGCCATTCGTCGACGATCATCGACATCCAATATCCCGTCACGTCGATAGGCGCGACCGATTTCGCCGTGCGCGCGGGCTCGGCGCCGCGCCCGCCTTGCCCGAGGCTCGTGACCGGCATCGTGATAAGCAATGCCGCGATCACAGCAGCCATTGGTGCGATTCGTAGTGAAATGCGACTCATGTTCCTGTGATCCTATTTCTTCGGCTGCGGCGGATTCGTCAGGCTCTTGTAAACGGCCTCGACAAATTGATCCGGCGTCCATTTCGGATTCCGCCCCAGGCGGGGATCCCAGTCCTCGGTGGGCCGCGCGGCCTTCACCTGGTCGAGGGTGCGGCCCTTCTTGATCGCGTCCTGCACGCGGTCGCGCACGATGGTGACCATGTCGCGATAGTAGGCCAGATCCGCCGTATCGCCGATGCGCCCGTGCCCCGGCACGATGAAGGTCCCGCCTTCGGAGCGAAACTCCGGCACCACCATGTCGAGCATCCGGTTCAGCCCGGCGAGCACCCCTTGCACGCTGCCGCCCTTGGCCAGATCGATTTGCGGATAATTGGCGAAACTGAAAATATCGCCGGCCGCGATGACGTCGGCGGCGCGGAAATACACGAAGCTATCGCCATCGGTGATGGCGTTGGGGATGTGGTACATCACGACGCCTTCGCCGTTAAAAAAATGACTGAGCTTCATGACGTTGCCGTAAAAAGTCTCGGTAGGCAGGCCGCGCGTCGGCATGCCGCCCTCGCTCAGCCGCTGCAGCACGTTTTCGTGCGAGAGAACGGCCGCGCCCTCGGTCACGTCGCCCAGGTCGCCCGTGACGTTGCCGCCGGTGAAGGTCCTGCCCGCCGCCGCGATCTTCAGATTTCCGCCGGTGTGCTCCGGCAAGGCGCTGGTGTTCAGCAGGAAACGGATCGGCTTGGGAGGACGATAGCCCGCCAGCACGTCGCCGGAGCCGGTCGCCGACAGGCGCGTCAGCGGTTTGGCGAAAGTATTCAATTCGGTGGTCAACCTATCGATGGCCTGGATGACTTTATCAGCGTTTTGATCCAGCCCGGAATCCACCATCAGGACGCCCTCGGCACCCGCCGAAATCACGATGTTCGAGCCCGCGCCGCCCACCAGATATATGTTGTCGCGGATCGGCACGACCTCGATGTTGCCGTCCGCCGAATCCAGCACCGGGCGCGGCTGCGCGAACGCTAGGCCGGTGGCCGCGATCAACATGGAACCCGCGATGGCGCCAAGCCTCAACTTCGTCGTCACTGAGAAATTCCTCTTCACGATTGCGATCCCCAATTCGCGTCGCGGTTATTTGCTGGCCGCCTGTTTGGTTTGAGCCGTGTTCGACGCCGTGGCGTTGACGGCTTTCAGAGCCTTCTTCGCGAGCTCCGGATGCATGCTCGGCGCGCCCCCGCCCGCGGCTTCCTGCGGGACCTTGTATTTTTCGCCCCATTCCGTCAGGAACGGATTCGTTCCCGGCAGGTAGTGTGGGACCACGCCGGCCGGACGATCCACTTCCTCGATCACCGTGCACGGATAGGGCGGAATGCGCATGGCTAACAAAAGGCGATATTCGCTCGCCCGGATCATCGGCTCGGTGAGGTACAGCGGGTCGTTGGCGATGGTGACCCAGGTGAGGATATCGCCGCGCCGCATCCAGTATTGCGTCAGCGTGGCTTCGTCGCTGGAGGGCACGCCGTTGCGCCGGTAATAATCTTCCTTGAGGTGCGTCGTGGTGATCTTCAACATGTCGCCGACGAATTCCGCGGTGGAGAATCCGCCCCACGTGTGCGGAGCGTATTTGGAAGGCCGCGGGCGCCCATCCATGTAATAAGGATTGTCGATGGAACGGAGCCATTCGGCGTGAAACGCAATGATCTCGCGCGAATCCGGGTCCACGTCCTTCCAGATCCGCACCTGCGAGGGGCCGCGCGAAATGTACATGGCCCCGTGCGGACGGCACTGCCACTCGGGCAGCGTATAGAGCGACGCATTCCAGGCCTGCGCGCGCAACATTCCCGCGCGGCTCATCGGAATGCCGATGAATTCGCCGGTGTACGGATTGCCGCCGTTATCTTCATCCTGCACCGGGGCCCATTCGCCGGAAAATTCCATCTGCGCGAACGCCGGGGCCGCGATCAGGAGGCCCGCCGCCAGAGCCAGACATCGATTTACCGGCGGGGCGCAAAAACGATTCCGCATGCGACACCTCACTCGCATCTGATCGTAACAAACCTGGAGTATCTCTAGGAGGATGCTGAAAAACCCCTAATAACCGCTCCCTGTGGTCGCGGCTCACAATGGGCGCTTTGTGTTTACAGCGTCCTGCCGAGCCGCGACCACAGGGAGCGGTTTACCTCGCGCGTTTTTCAGCAGCCTGCTAGTGGACCGGTCGTAACGATAGCCGGGCTTAACCGCTACCGGAGTTTACCCCTTTCGGGGTCGCACAAAAACCGATCGCAAAACCGCGCCTCGCGCCACAGGCCCGGAAATGGCCCTGGAGGGCATTTTCAAAAAAGGGGTAGTTTAGTACCGGGAAGGCCTCGAAAGTCGCTCCTAGGGGCCTGCAAACGCGTTTTATTTTTGATCTCTCTATCGCATTGATTCTGTGACACTTATCTTCGCAGGCGCGTAAGGGCCCCAAAACTGCCGGTGACTTCAATGGAAAAAGTATTTCTGCCGCGAAAGCAGTCGTTTACGATTTCCCCAGCTACGAACGTTCTTCCACGTGTGCATCAGGCGATGAACTTCTCGACCGCTCATGTCGTCGTCCGTTGTGGGGCATGGCTTCCGCCTTGCCGCCGGGCTTTTGCCCGGCGATTCGCCAAGAGCAATGAGCAAGCCGCGCAGAAGCGCGGCTGCAGCCCGCAAGGCTGCCCCACAAGAAGGATCTACCGTTGTGGGGCATGGCTTCTGCCTTGCCGCCGGGCTTCTGCCCGGCGATTCGCCAAGAGCAACGAGCAAGCCGCGCAGAAGCGCGGCTGCAGCCCGGAAGGGCTGCCCCACAAAGCGGGATCGGGATGACACGCCTTTGGCGGGCAGAAGACACGGGACGAAACTGGGACACGGATAAGGCGCGTGGAGCGCCGAGTAGATCGCTTGAAGTATCATGTGGATGGTCCGACACGGGTCCGCTTGTCTTCATAAATTGTATCGGGAGGCTGTATGTCTACCTCAGCCCTGGACGCGAAGCCGCCGGTGACCGCGGAGCGCCAGGAATTCTACAAACGGTTGGGCACGAAGTCTGCCGCGCCGCTGTGGGAAGTACTGTCGGATATCGTCACGGCCGAGCCCAGGCCGGTGGGCGTTCCGCACCTGTGGCGTTACGAGGAGCTCCGGCCCCTGCTGATGGAAGCGGGCGGCATCATTACGGCGCAGGAGGCCGAGCGCCGCGTCCTGATCCTCGAAAATCCGGCTCTCGCCGGCCAGTCGCAAATCACCGGGACGCTCTACGCCGGTTTGCAGCTCGTGTTGCCTGGGGAAGTAGCGCCCAGCCATCGGCATACCCCGTCCGCGCTGCGCTTCGTTCTCGAAAGCGAAGGCGGATACACGGCCGTCGACGGCGAGCGCATCACCATGCACCCCGGCGATTTCATCGTGACGCCGTCGTGGACCTATCACGATCACGGCAACGACTCGCAGGCCCCCATCGTGTGGATGGACGTCCTGGATCTGCCGATGGTCAACTATATGGCCGTGGGGTTCGCCGAGCATCATCCCGAGGAGACGCAGCCGGTGACGCGCCCCGAAGGCGATTCGCTGGCGCGCTACGGAGCGGGCTTATTTCCGATCGATTTCGCGCCAGCGTCCGGGAATTCTCCGCTCCGCTGCTATCCGTACGACCGCAGCCGCGCGGCCCTGCTCGAAAGCGCGAGGTCCCTCGAGCCGCATCGCTGCCATGGCCTCAAAATGCGCTATGTAAATCCGGCTACGGGCGGCCACCCGATGGCCACCATCGGGACTTTTCTGCAGATGCTTCCGAAGGGATTCGCCGGCGTGCCCTATCGCTCCACGGACGCCACGATTTTCTGCGCCATGGAAGGCCGCGGCCACAGCCGCATCGGCGAGCATACGTTCGCCTGGGGTCCGCGCGATATTTTTGTCGTGCCTTCATGGACCCTTGTGTCGCACCACGCCTCCGAACAGGCGATCCTGTTCAGCGCTTCCGATTGCCCCGTTCAGCAGGCGTTACGCCTCTGGCGGGAGCAGGAAATGGATTGAGCGGATCGACGCCAGCCTGTCCGGTTGGCCGGTTGCGCGAACGCTTCTCGTGGGATTTCGACCTCGTCTGTCCGCGTCCCTGATCGCCTGGACCGTCCTGCTCGCCGGGCCGGTTCTGGCGCAGGAGCCAACCACACCCGAACGGGAACAGGCGACCCAGGCTCAAGGCAGCACCTGCCTGGAGCCGCCGCCCATGGTCCGCTGGCAGGACTACAACGGTCCGTTCGCCAAGCTCGTTGGCACGGTGGGCGGGAAGCTGGACCGGACGTCGATTAACCAGCCGCACTATAAGCCCGGCTCGGTCCTGTGCTCGCTCGGCGTGAAGGACAAATTCGTCCTGTTCCTGCAGGATTCCGTCGACCCGGTTACCTTGTTCGCCGACGTGTTCAACTCCGGGTTGGACCAGGCGGAGAACGCCGAATCCAGGTTCGGGCAGGGTATGCAGGGGTTTGGTAAGCGCCTGGGGGCCAATACCGCGAGCGACGTGTCCGGGCGATTTTTTTCGGAGTTTCTGTTTCCCACGGCGCTCTCCGAAGATCCCCGATACTACCGGCTTGGCCGCGGGAGCGGCGGGCATCGCCTGCTGCACGCCTTGGGTCATGCATTCATCGCGCATCAGGACAACGGCAAGCTGATGCCCAACTTCGCGGAATGGGCGGGGACCACCGCGGGCGTGCTCCTCAGCGATGTCTATCATCCCGGCAGCACGCACGGCCCCGGGCCGATCGCCTGGCAGGTGAGCTCGAACATCTTGCAGGATACCGGCTTCGACGTGCTGCGCGAGTTCTGGCCGGAGATCGCCCGCAAGCTCCGCATCCCGTTCCGCGCGGCGTCCCCGCCCACCGAGCGCCCCGTTCAGTAGGGACCGGCCCGCTTCGCGGACGGGCGGAGTCCCTCCTGGATGGCATAAACTCTTGCGGTTCTTCCGCCGATAGGTCATGTGGAAAGGATTTTCCATACACCCATGACCACCTACGCGCCGGTCCAGACCGCCTTCAACCCGGCCATTCCGCAAAACATTCAAGATCTCGGAATCGCCGAATCGTTGGTGTTGGATCTGGTCCTCCGCCGCATGGTGATCGAGGGGTACAGCAACCTCCACACGCTCGCCCGCGCGCTGCGCCTGGCTGTCCCCATCGTCGATATCGCCTTCAAGCACATGCGCCAGCAGCAGCTGGTGGAAGTCAAGGGCATGTCCGGCAACGATTACAACTTCACGCTGTCGGCGGCCGGCAAGCAAATGGCGAGCGAGCGCTTCCAGGTGTCGCAGTACGCGGGCGCCTGCCCGGTTTCGCTCAAGGATTACCAGGCCGCCGTCAAAACTCAAGCCGCCAAAGTGACCGTCGACCGCCAGTCCCTGCGCGATGCTTTCTCCGATCTGGTGGTTACCGATCGCATGCTGGACGCGCTGGGGCCGGCCATCATTTCGCAGAATTCCATTTTCGTCTACGGCCCCACCGGCAACGGCAAAACCAGCCTGGCCGAGCGCATGCTGCGCGTCTACAAGGACGCCGTGCTGATCCCCTACGCGGTGGAAGTGGACAACCAGATCATCAGTTTGTACGATCCCGTCGTGCACCACCCGCTGGACCACGACGATCCGGACATGGACCCGCGCTGGATCGTGTGCAAGCGCCCCTGCATCGTGGTGGGCGGCGAGCTGATCCCCAGCATGCTGGAGCTGCGCCTGGACGAAGCCTCCGGTATTTATGCCGCTCCACTGCAGATGAAGGCGACCAACGGAATCCTGCTCATCGACGACTTCGGACGCCAATTGATGTCGCCGCGCGACCTGCTGAACCGCTGGATTGTTCCGCTGGACCGCCGCGTGGACTATCTGACGCTGCGTTACGGCGTGAAATTCCAGATCCCGTTTGAAGCCATGGTCGTGTTTTCCACCAACCTGGAGCCCTCCGATCTGGCCGACGAGGCCTTCCTGCGCCGCATCCGCAACAAGATTTACGTGGAGGCCGTGGACCCCGCTACCTTCGATCAGATTTTCGAGCGCGTGGTGAAGGGCAGGAACATGCCCGCTGAACCGGACAGCGCCGAATACCTCCGCAAGCTGTGCCTGCGCGAGGGGCGCACCGAGCTGCGCGCCTGCTACCCCGCCGATATCTGCAACATCCTGACATCCATCGGCCGGTACGAGAATCGCTCGCCCCTGATGACCAAATCCGAGCTGGAGCGCGCGACGTCATTGTACTTCGCGAAATCGTAGCCGGCTGCAAGAGCAAACGTTATTTCCAGACGCTGCGCTCGGCGCGGCGGGAACCCGGGCGCCGGAAGCGGTTCAGCCCCGCTATCGTTATGCCGGTGCATCTCATGACGGGCACATCTCACTGGTGTCCGGTCGTGCGAGTTCGCCGGCAAAGATGCAACCGCTCCCTTCGGTCACGGCTTCAGTCGGACCGGTTTACGGCGCCGCGACCAAAGGAAGCGGTTGTAGAAGTTTTCACCAAGCTGCTAGTCTCCTGTCGCAGTGGTTCGTGCGATAAGTCAGCGGGGTAGGGCGGTCCCCCTGGGCCGCGGCCGACGCCCATGTCGGCCCTATTTGCTTGCGATTCAGAAGCCGGACCAAGGGGGTCCGGCGCGGACGAGGGCGTCCGCCCCACCCGGTTTTGTTCATCGAACTTCAGGAGACTAGGGCGCAGGTGCCGGGGCAGGCGCAGGAACCGCAATCGCCGCGGGATCGGCCGGCGCGGGTTCGGGCGCTGGGGCGCTTACAGGATTTGGCGAGGGATTCAGCATGGACGCGGGCCGCGCAGCCGCGCTTTCCCGCTTGGGGCCGAGGCCCAGCGCGATCAGCGACAACGCCCCGATCTTGCCGTCGGCATCCAAACTTTGATCGGCCTGAAACCGCTTCAGAGCATCCACCGACTCCGCGCCCCAATCGCCGTCGGCTGGGCCGTGAAAATAGCCTCGGTCCGCGAGCGCCTGCTGGATTTCCCGGTACCGGTCCGGCGTCGGCTGCTGCTGAGGTGCGCGCCTCGGCGGGGCTTTTGCGGCGGCGCTTTTCCCGGCGCTACTACCGACCGCTGCAGCCGCGCGCGCGCCCAATTTCGAGGTGGGCGCCTTGGCTTTCGCTCCGGATTTCGCGCTTGCCGAAGCAGTCCGTAGCGGGGTCGCCGACTTCCGGCCCGGTTTGCCCGTGGAACCAGCCGAGGCTTTCGCGGCCGGCGATTTCGCGGCGTCGACAGTGGATTTCGTGGATGATTTACCGCCGCTCCCGGGAACGGTCGTCTGCGCGGCTACCAACCGGGAGCAGGCGAGCGCCGCAGCGAAGATCGTAATTCCTCGCACCCGTCCGCGGACTCCTCAGTTAGGCAGCGTCCCGCTCAGGAACAGCGTGACGCTGCGTGGCGCGGACGATCCTGTGCCGGTGCGGCCGCGGGCTCCCTGCGGCGTGCGCACCACGCGGAACGCCACCGGCTCCCCGGCCTTCAGGCTCTGCTGAATCTTGCGGATATCGTCCACCGAGCCTACCGTCTCGCGATTGATCGCGATAATGACGTCGCGCTCCATCATCCCGATGTCCTCGGCGAAGGAGCCCGGCTCGACGCGCGTCACCGTAACGCCGCGCTTGTCCGGGGTCAGGTCCTTCTCTTCTTCGCTGGCCTGCCGGATGCTGATGCCGAAGCGGACCTGCGACGTCTCCGGCTTATCGGGTTCCGCGCCGGATGGTCCGATTTCTCCCACCACCCGCGGGTCGTCGGAGAAGACCTTGGTGCGATCCTGAATGGTCAGCTTGAAGTCCATCTTCTTGCCGTTGCGATCGACGGTGAGCGTCGCCTGCGAGCCCACCGGCGTATCCGCGACGCGCGCCACCAGGTCGTCGCCGTCCTTCACCGGCTGTCCGTCGATGGCCAGGATGATGTCGGTCGCCTTAATCCCCGCCTTATCCGCGGGACCGTCCTTGCGCACGTCGCCCACCAGGACGCCGTGGTCCACGCCCAGGGCCCGCAGCGTTTCGCTCTTGGTGTTCTTGTCCCACGAAACGCCGATGGAACCGCGCGTCACGCGGCCCTGCTTGATGATGTCGTTATAGACGCGCACCACCATGTTCATGGGAAGGGCGAAACCGACGCCCTGATAGCCGCCGCTCTGGGTCGCGATCATGGTGTTGACGCCGATCACCTCGCCCCGGATGTTCAGCAGCGGGCCGCCGCTGTTGCCGGGATTGATCGCCGCGTCGGTCTGGATGAATCTCTGAAACTGCTGCGCGCCGATGTCGCGGCCGGTGGCGCTGACGATGCCGGCCGTCACCGTCGCCTCCAGTCCAAACGGGGAACCGATCGCGACCGCCTCCTCGCCCACCTGCACGCTGTCGGAATTGGCAATGGTGACAGGCGTCAGCGGGTGCTTGACGTCGATCTTGATCACCGCCACATCGGTCTCGCGATCCGTGCCGATCAGCTTCGCACGGTATTCGGTCTCGTCGCCGTGCAGCTTCACGCGGATGCGGTCGACGCCGTCCACCACGTGATTATTGGTGACGATGTAGCCATTCTTGTCGACGATAAACCCGCTGCCGGACTGTTCCCGGCGCTGATTGGGTGACGGAAGATCTCCGCCGCCCTGGCCGCCGAAAAAGCGGCGGAACAAATCGCTGGGATCTTCGGCCTGGTCGTCGTCGGGCTGCCCGCGCTTTCCCTTGGCGGTCGCTTTCGGCGTGAAATCCGCCGTGATGTTCACTACGCTCGGTTCCAGCGTCTTGGCGAGCTTGGTGATCTCGGTGCCCTGCATGACCGCCCTCGGGATGGTCAGCGGCGTGGCGTCCGGCGCGGCGCTTTGCCCGCGTTGCGCGTGGACACCCGTATTGATCAGCGTCCCCAGCACGATCCCGATCGACAGCGTGACCAGGAGCAGCGTGATGGAAAGGAGTTTTTGCTGGCGCATCTTTTTAAGCAACTGCAGGTCAAGCAACTTCATTTCTGGCAACCTCATAATCCGGCCTCGTCCGGGCAAACGGCTATTGTCATTATACGTGGACCGATGTGGCTCGTGATACCGCCGCGGATCGGCGACGATGCGGTTAAGCGATATGGACGCGTTCGGTCACCGGAGGGTTGCCGCCGCCCCGAAATTTGAGCTCGGACCCTATTCGCCCCCGAGCAGCATGCACAGGATCAGCAGAATCCTCTGCAGGCCCAGCTCCCGGCCCTCCGGTGAATACCATTCGGCCGCGGTATGCGCGCCACCGCCGAGCCCTCCGGCGCCGATCGAGATAGCCGGAAGCCCCATCGACAGCGGAACGTTCGCGTCCGTCGAGGAACAATCCAGGTAACTGCGGATGCCCAGGTGCGCGTCCACCGCGCGGACGCATTCCAGAATGGGGGCGTCGTCGGGAAGCGCGCCGCTGGGCCGCGATCCAATTTCCTTCAGCCGCACCGTAGCGCGGCCGGCGGTGCTCGCGGCGTTTTCGATTTCGACCGCCCGCTCGACAGCTGCGGTCAGGTGTTCGACGAGCTGGTCGATCCGGGCGTTGTCCTCGGAGCGCAGATCGATCTTGGTGCGCGCTTCGCTCGGAATCGAATTGATGCTCGACCCGCCCTCGACGATCCCGAAGTTGAACGTGGTGCGCGGCTCGCCGGCCGTCTCCTCAAGCGCTCTGTCGGCGAACAGCGTGATCGCGCGGCTGATCGCGTGGACCGGATTCGCCGTGCCGTAATCCCTCCAGCTATGCCCGCCGGGACCCGTGATGGTCACTTCGAACCGGCGGCTGGCGAGCGCGCGCGACGTGATGTGCTCAGCGTCCGGACCGTCCAGCACCAGCACCGCACGGAGTTTCGCGGCCTTGGTGTTACGGCAGAAGTAGCGCATGCCGTTGAGATTCCCTTCGCCTTCCTCGCCGACGTTCGCGACCAGGAGCGGCGACGCGGCCGATTCCCAGGGAGGCGCGGCGGTCCAGGCGGCCGCGAGAGCGAGCAGCGCCGCGAGACCTGCGCCGTTATCGGCGACCCCCGGTCCCAGAAACCGGCCGTCGGCGGCGACCTTGATATCCGCGGGCGTCCGGGGCGCGAAAACCGTATCGAGATGCGCCGTCATCGCCACGCGCGGCCCGTCCGGCGATCCTCTAAGATGGGCAACCGTGTTACCTCCCCGGTCGATCTTCGCTTCCCATCCGAGCGCACGGAACTGCTCGGCCATCCATTCGGCGCGCTTCTGCTCGAAAAAGGTCGCGGCCGGAATGCGGCACAGCTTCAGATGCTGCTCGTTGATCCAGGCCCGCTCCCGCCGGAACCAATCGAGACACGCCCGCACGGCCGGCTGGGCGGCAAGCGAGGCGGCGGAGGCGCTGAGCGCGGGCACGGCTAAACCCCGATTTTAGCGTACCGATCTGATCACATGTAAAAAGCTCTGCGAAAGGCTTTGCGGAAGACGTATCGGCTTCTGTGGCCACAACCCCCGTCCCCGTGCGGTCTTGACGAACCGGGCAAAGGGAGTGCAAATCCGATCCGTTTTTGATACACTACAGAATCGGGACGCGATGTCGAGCGGCCGGATGCGCTAACGGAGGGAGCTTGCTCATGAGCTTTACCAGGTGTCTGATTCGACTGGCGGCGGGGGTTGGATTGGCGTTCGCGCTGCTCCCGGGCGCCCACGCGACAACGATCTTTTACGATTTCACGATGACGGCGACGACGGGGCCGCTCAGTGGGGACACGGCTTCCGGCACATTCTCCTACGATTCAAGCAGCATCACTCCGGGCACGGTGAACAATAGTACAGGGCTATTGACTTCGCTGAATATCACCTGGGACGGGATCACCTATACCCAGGCCACGGCGAATACCGGGGGGCTCTCTTTCGATGGCGGTGGGAATTTGATCGATGCGCTCTTCGGGACGAACTGCAGCGCCGGATCATGCAGCGTCACTGCCGGGAATGAACAATGGGATGTCGCTGTAGGATCGTCTATTTTCGATTATACGGTGCCGTCCGATAGCCAGAATACCTTTGGCGGGACGTCGAGCTTTAGCGAAGTTCCCGAGCCTTCGACGATGGTCCTGCTGAGCGCCGGCTTTGGGGGGCTGCTGGCATTGGCCGCGATCCGTCGGCGGCGCGAGACCCTCCGCGCGTCGTATCACCCGACTCGCGGGTCCCACTCTTACTAAGGTTCGATCTTATTTCGCCTAAGACGGACTGCGTAGTATCAGCACGGCGCCTTTTTGATAAGATCGTCCTTAACCGGAGGGCTGCCGTGGCTACTGGCCGTATTTACCCGCCGCGCGTCTTTAATCATCACGCGTTACGCGCCGGTATTTACGCGCTACGCGTTGCCGGCGCCGTGTGCCTGGCGGTATCCCTCGCTTCCACGCTGCTGGCCGATCCCGGCTTCGGCACGGTACGCAAGAAAAAACTCGATCTGCAGATCCGGCAGCCCGCCGCCGTGCGGCTCTCCAACGTGTCGTTTGCGGTGACGGGTACGACCGCCGAGAAGGGTTTCCTGCCGGCGGTGGAAAGCCTGGTGCCGACGCTCGAAACCGAGCTGTTGAGCAATGAAAAATCGCTGGTGAAGAAGCCGCCGGCCGAGGCCGATTACACCATCGCGCTGCGGGTGACGAGTTTTTCCATCGGGGTTCCGCAGCAGCGCGTGGTTGGCAGCCTGACATTCGTGCGCTGGACGGGCGCCTTGCACGTCGCCTATCAGACCCTGAACCGGGGCGGCCGCGCGTTCGACGCCGGCAACGTAACGTATAACTACGACAAAGAGTCCGAATCCAATCCGAAAGCCAACCCGTTTAATAAAATCCCGTTTCCGGGGCGGAAAAAGGCCAAAGACAACGCCGCGCCGCAGAGCGCCGAAGACATGAAGCAGATTCTGGTGGATGAAGTCGCCGAGCAAGTCGCCGCCAAGCTCGGCAACACCAGGCAGGCCATCCAGGTGCAGGTGGCCGCCGGCGAGGACCACCTGAATCGCGCGGCCGAGTTCATGGACAAACAATTGTGGTCGCGCGCGCTCGATGAGCTGGAAAAGATGACCCCGCTGGTTAAAGAGGAATCGGAGGCTTACCGGCAGTACGACCTCGGCCTGGTATACGAGGCGATGTCTTACGAAGCCCCGCTGCTGAAGGATCAAAAAGCGAATTTGCTCCAGGCGACCGAGTATTACGACAAAGCGCTGGAGATGAATCGCAAGGAGAAATACTTCGTCGAGACCGTGGCCCGGTCCAAGGACGCACTGGCGCGTTACAAGGCGTTCGAGGGCATGGCCGTCGACGACGCGAAGCGGCCCAAGGCTCCCGAGCCACCTAAGGAATCGCCCAAGCAGGAACTCGCTCAGCAGTCTCCTGCCCCGGCCAAACAGCAATCAGCGCTAACGCAGGCGCAACCGGCGCCCGCGAAGCAGCAGCCAACCCCGGTGAAGCAGACCGTACAAGCGAAGCCGCAACCAGTCAATGTCGCGCAGGCGACGCCTCCGGCCGCTCCGAAACAGACGGCGCCCGTGGCTCAGAAACAGCCGGCTCCCGTCGTCGCGAGCGCCACGCCTCGTCCGCAGACCGCTCCTCCCGCTGCTGCGGTCCCTGTGGCGAAACAGGCGCCAACATCGCTTCGACCGGCCCCGCCGGCGGCCCAGAAGGCGCAAGCCAAAATCTTGAAGGTCGGCGACGTCATCGAGATGTTCACCTCGAACGTGCCGGAGGATCAAATCGCGGCGATCATCCGCGGATCGGCCATGCAGTTCGATCCACTCGATAAGGATACGGCGATCGCCATCGCCCGCGCCAAGCTCCCCATCAGTTTGCAGAACGAGATGCGCGCGAAGGTGGGGGCCCCTCTGCTGACGCCAGTCAAGAAATAGAGGACGCCGGGTGATGCGCTAAATGTCCTAGTGGAATCAGGCAGCGCGTGGCGTTTGAACACGGGGACGGAATAGCGAAGGGATAATATAGAAAGCGGTGACGACCTTCATGAAAGCGGCGATTGGCATTGTGGTGCTCGTCGTGGCGATCGGCTATTTTACGAGGCGCAAGATTGATCCTAATCGCGGTCCGGGGCTTGAGCGTAACCTTGATTTGAACATGGAAGAAGCGAGGCTAGTGGCACCGCCGCCCCCAACCCCGACCGATCCAGCAACATGCTTAAGTCTGGTTTCCTATAAGGGAGCAGTGGACGACAGATCAACGTTCATAAGTGGGAGCGTGAAGAACGCATGTGATCGTCGTTATCGTTATGTGGGGATCACGTTTAGGCTGTTCGACGAGGCCGGCAGCGTAATTGGTACGGCGCTTGCAAACCAGGGTGGTCTCGACGTTGGAGAGACTTGGAAGTTTAAGGCCCACGTCGTCGTCTCGACCCCCAGGTTCCGGTTTGACCGCATTGTGGCATTTTGAAAGAGCCAGGGACACATTTAGCGCACGACCGGGACCCCGGTCAAGAGGTAAGGATGCCGCTGCTGGATGAAAGGGTCACTCGAATAACGCGGCGAGAGCTACTAGCCCTGGCGGCCAGCGCAACTGCGCTTCGCGCCCAGCGATCGAGCGCAAGCGTCGGTGCCGCCCGCGATTTGATGTATCAAGCGCTTGAGCTGCTTTCCGGTCACGCGACGCCGGATCAAGTGACGCGGGCGGTCCGCTTCCTGCGCGCCTCGCTCGACGAATATCCCAGTTTCGGCGACGCGCATTACTATCGCGCCATGTGCCTGAAGCGCCTCAATCAGGATGCGGCGCTGCAGCGGAGCGAGCTCCGCGCAGCCGAGAATTACAATTCCGAGGCATTCCGCGACATGCGCGATCCGTTCACGACGGCGGTCCCGTCGATCGCGCCGGGCTTGGCCGTCGTGGGACAGAAGTGGGCGCTGGTGGTGGGCATCAGTCAGTTCAATCCCGAGTCCGGCGCCGAGACCCTGAAATATGCCGCCACGGACGCCAAGGCGTTCGCCGAGCTTCTCAGCGATTCGTCGGTGGGACGCTTTCCCTCCAATCAGGTGTTTGCGCTGACGAACGAGATGGCGACCGCCCCCGCCATCAAGGCGCGGCTCAACTTCATCGCCACACGGGCGAAAGCGGACGATATCGTCGTGGTGTACGTCTCGACGCACGGCTCGGCGCGCGCCGACGACCTGCGCGGCGTCAGCTATCTATACACCTACGACACGGACGTCACCGGCAAAGATCAGATTTTCGGCACCGCGCTCGCCATGGTGGAGATTTCCAGCATCATCGCCACGCGCTGCCTGGCGCAACGCACGCTGGTGATTTTCGATACCTGCCATAGCGGCGCGGGAATCGCGAGCCAGGCGCTCTCCAGCCAGGACATCGACCGCTTACGCGAAGGCGCCGGGCGCTACGTGGTCAGCTCCTGCGAAGACAATCAGCGCTCCTATGAGGACGCCGGACACGGATTGTTCACCGCGAGCCTGATCGCCCGCCTCCGCGAGCGCAAGGGCTGCGTGCGGGTTGCGGATTTATTCGCGGCCGTGCAGAAGGACGTCAGTGAGCGGGCGCTCCGCGCTTACAAGAAGGATCAGAAGCCGGTCATGGCTGCGAGCCAGAACGCCTCGGAGATCGTGCTCGGAACGCCTCCGGGCGGAGCGGGCTGCACAGGCAGCGCGTAAAGCAGGCGCGTGAGTGGGCGCGGCCGTCTCATCGGCTACGCGGATTTCTTGTGCGCCCGGCCTTGGTGGATATGGCCAGCGTCAAGGAAAACTTCAACCAGCAAATGCAGCGGGAAGCCCAGAGCGATGCCGACGCAACTCACCCACAAGTAGTGCAGCCGGAAAGCGCCATAGCTTAATCCAAGCGTCGCCAGCACCGGAAACACGCTGAGACCGATCTTTCCGCGGATGCCTACGTCGAACGAGAAAACCCACACGATCCCCAGCATCACCAGAAAATCCAGACCCAGCGGAACGCGGCGATCCCACTCGCGAATCCCGATCCCATTACTGCCTTTCGCGATTTCGGCGGCCAGCGCATAGGCGTTGATGAAGAGACCCGGGGTGGTTCCGCGGGAAGTCGGGTAGGTGTCGCGCTCCAGCTCGAACGTACCGCCGAGCAGAACGATCGGAGGGTTCTCGCCGTTCAACAGGCCTCGATACCGCTCCATCTCGGATGTTGGTGCGAACGTAACATTCTTAGTTCCGGGATTCTCCTCGCAGACAAACAGCTCGTTCAGCTTGTAGGAATAAGGCGGCCGGGGTGAAGCCCCCGCGGGGCTGGGGTTCTTGCCCGGAAGGAAGCCGGCATTATAGGAGACGATGACTTCCTTCACTTTCTCGCCGAAGCGGTCCTGGTGGCGGGCGTAAAGGTACGCGATCTGGCGCGGCCAGGTGTATTCCATCTTGTCGGGCCGGAGCGAATTGGCGACGAAAATCTCACGCGGGTACCGGCGCACGCGCGCGTCCTCTTCCTTGGGATAAAGCGGCATGGCCCAATGCAGGTTCCCGTCCGGCACGGGAAGCATGCCGTGGTCCGCCGCGTCCGGCGGCTTCTCCGGGGCCTGCGGCGCCGGTGCCGGTTGGTTTGGATCGCGGGCCCGCTTGTCTACCAGATTGCCGTTGAGATCGAGACCCAGCACCGAGGAGGACTCCACCACGATTTCTTCTTCCTCGCCCCACAACCAGCGCCAAAACGGCGGGACATCGGTGTTGGAAACCGCGGGAGGCGCGGCCCACACGATCCACGCCACATTGTCTTTTTCCCGTCGCGTCGAGAGATCCCGCAGAGTGTCGTAATTCTCGGTTGCGGAGTCGGTGAGGATGTCGACTCCCATGACGACCGGCTGACGTTTGCCGATGTGATCGGTCAGCTCGGACAGAATCGCGCGAATCGATTCGGGGGGCAGAGGCGAGCGGCCTCCGAAGCAGGCCTGATGGGAGGCCTCATCGATATCGACGATCAAGATCGGAACGGTTTCGGCCACGTTGGACGCCGAGGCGCGCACCCACCAGTCGAGAACGATGCCTTCGAATCCGCCCAGCAGCCGGTGGTATTCGAGGAATTGCATGCCGACCACCAGGAAAAGGCCCCACAGAAGGGGGACCCTATGGTTGAGCGCCGCATGCCACATCGCGCGGGCGAAACGCCGCGGAGGCGCGGCTCCGCGAGAGCGACTCATTTGGAGTCCGGCGCATCGGCGAGCGATGCCAGCACCGCGTGACGCAGGGTCGCGGCGATGTCCGGACCGGCGGCGGAACGCTCCAGTTGCGCGATCTCGGCAGACTGCTGCTTCCAGCCGGGATTCATGCGATTAAACTGCGCTTCAGGAGCAATCACCACCCACGCCGCCCGCGCGTCGCTTTCCACCGAACACGCGCCCGTCGCCCCCGGCATGCCTTTATCCAGCGAGTAGATTCCGGCCACGATGCCCGCGGCCGGCGCGATGCCTTCCGCGTCCGTCGCGCGATCCCAATCGATCGTGACGGCGCGCGCGGGGCCGGAGGGCAAGGGCGTAAGGCGCAAACAGTAGCGGCCCTCCAGCACGCGCGCGAGCGCCGCTCCCCAGTGAACGCCCTTGGCGTCCATCAGCAGCACGGCGTCGGAGGGATTGCCTCCGCCGCGCACGCCGAGCGCGGCCATCTCGCGTGGCTCGCGGGTGAACAGAGCCCGCATGACGGCCTCGCTCCAGCCGTATCGCGCGAAGTCCGGGAGCTCGAATACCTTCGTGCTGCGCAGCGTGTCGGATTGTTTGGCGCACGTGGGAACACCGCAATCTTCGGTGCAGGCGTAGCGGACCAGTCCCCGGGGACACTCCAATAGCAGCTCGCCGGCGGTCGCACCCGCGGCAAGCTGAAGCTCCACTTGCGTCGAACGGACGGGGATGGTCTGCCCACGGGCCAGAATTTTGTTCGCGTAGCGCCATCCTCTGCCCGCGTTGACCACGGTGGCGTTGTCCTGCGCCAGAAGAGCCAAAGCGGCGAGCGGCAGAATCGTCAAAACTCTCCGAACACGCATAGATTTCGCGCCCTCGTTTAGTACATCGTACACAACGCCGCCAAGCTCTACAATCGGGCCCGGAACGTGCCAAACTACTAAAGAAATCGCGGCACCGCCGGCTTCATGGACGATGGGGCAGCAGGAGATGAAAATGAAACTTACGCGCAGACAGATGGCCGAATTCGCAGGGCTAGGAACGGGCGCCGCGATGCTCGCGCGCGGCCAGAATCAAAGCCCCCCGGCAGCGCAAGGTGAAGGCGCCAAAGGCGACGATTCAAAGAAATCCAGCGGCCAAAAATCCAGTGGCCAGAAAAGCAGTGGAATGACGGGCAACGAAGGCGTCACCAAACAGGTTGCCGAATTCGCCGTGCGCACGCGTTATGAGGATATCCCGCCGGAGGTGATCGAGCTCGGCAAGAAATCGATTCTCGACGCCCTGGGCCTCGCGCTCGTGGGACCCATCGACGATTCCGGCAAGATCGTCAGGAGCTATCTGGAATCGATGAAGTTCGGCAACGCGGAATCGACCGTGATCGGGACGCCGATGAAGGCGCCGGCGCAATTCGCGGCCTTCGCCAACGGCGTCGGCATCCATTCTGAAGATTACGACGGCACGCAGCTCGCCGTGGCGCCCGATCGCGTGTACGGATTGCTGACGCATCCCACCGCGCCGTGTTTTTCCGCCGCGCTCGCCGTCGCCGAAAGCAAAGGGATCTCGGGCCGCGATCTGATGCTGGCGTATCAGGTCGGCGTGGAAGTGGAGTGCAAGATTTCCGAGGCGATTTTCCCCCGGCATTATGAGGAAGGCTTCCATTCCACGGGCACGGTCGGGACGTTCGGATCGGCGTCGGCGGCGATGAAACTCAACGGCGCGGACGCCCACGCGATGGCGCGCGCGCTCGGTCTCGCGGCGAGCCAGGCGGCCGGCTTGCGAGAGAATTTCGGGACCATGACCAAGCCCTTCCATGCGGGCCGAGCCGCCGAATCCGGCGTGGTCGCGGCGGACTTCGTGATGCGCGGCTGGACCGTCAGCGAGCGCATTCTCGAAGCTCCCAGCGGATCCGGCAATGACTCCCCTCGCCCGCTCCTGCGTCAAACCGACCCTTACCGATCAGCTGGTAGTGTCCCAATAGATCGTTGCTGTTATTCGATGGGCTTTGGGCCGACGACAATTACGACTGTATCGGCCTCCAAGTTCGCGAGATTCCCGTAGTCTGCAGTTATGTGAATCTTCGTAAATGCAGCTTGAACTAAAGACCCAGATGGGCTCCGTGGACCTTGCGCTACCTGCACGCCTGGTCTTACTGGAGAGCTGCCAAGGGTGGCGTAAAACACTCCAGAGACGGCCCATTTCGCCGCCACAAAAGCACTCTTAATTTCTTCCGCAAAACGGGTAGATTCCGGCGTACTATTCAGCGCCTGGATAACAACCTTGAATGACCCCACGCCTATCGGCGCAGTGAGCGCATTCGCTAATAGGGGAACGTCCAGCACAGTTCTCCCAGCACCTTTCGTTCGAGCAGGTCCGGATTGTTGTTGCTGTGCAGTAGCCACAACGACAAGAATCAAAAGCAAGGGCGCGAGTTTCATCGCGCCCAGCGTATCACTTTTTTAGTGCGGGTTGAGTGTTGATGGCCGCGGGAAGGTAGAAACCGAAAGTAGAACTTTATCGCGCTTTCGATAAGCTTTTTGAGGCCATACTGCTCGCACTGGCGGCCCGCACTTGCGAGGCCGCCACCAGTCAGCAACGATCTGGTAGGACACCACCAACCAGCGCTCGTGGCAGCGTTGTGGTAAAAGAGTTTGCAATGGCTTTGCCATCGACCATCAGAGGCGGCGAGGAACTTCAACTCGCTGACATGCGGCGCCGCGTGAAGGCGATCTTCGTCGGTTCGGCCGGCAACCTTGTCGAGTGGTACGATTTTTACACCTATTCGGCGTTTGCACTCTATTTCGCCAGCTCGTTCTTTCCAGGCAACGATCCGGTGGTGCAGCAGCTGAACGCAGCCGTCCTGTTTGCGTTGGGTTTCATCATGCGTCCCATCGGCGGATGGCTGTTCGGCTATCTCGCCGATCATTACGGGCGGCGTAAATCTCTGATACTTTCCGTACTCCTCATGTGCCTCGGATCGCTGATGATCGCGGTGACGCCGACGTATGTCTCCATCGGCCGCGCGGCGCCGGTGTTGCTCGGCCTCGCGCGCGTGATTCAGGGCTTGAGTCTGGGCGGCGAATACGGCGCGAGCGCCACCTACCTCTCCGAGGTAGCCGACGAGAAGCACCGTGGCTTCTATTCCAGCTTCCAGTACGTGACGCTGATCGGGGGCCAACTGTGCGCGATTCTGGTCTTACTGCTCCTCCAACAGCTCCTGCTCACACCGGTTCAATTGAAGGCCTGGGGCTGGCGCATCCCCTTCGCGATTGGAGGCCTTCTGGCACTGGTCGTTGTGGCGATGCAAAGCAACATGCACGAGACCGATGATTTCATCGCCGCCAAAAAAGTGGTCCGCCGAGAAAGTTCGATCAAAGCGCTCCTGAGATACCCCCGCGAGGTTTTAGTGGTCGTGGGGCTCACTATGGGCGGCACCACGGCGTTCTACACCTACACGACCTATATGCAGAAGTTCCTCAAGCTGTCGGTCGGCCTCAACGATATCCAGACCACCATGGTCACCGGTGGCTCGCTGATTTTCGCTTTATTCCTGCAGCCGGTTTACGGCGCTCTCTCGGACCGGATCGGCCGGAAACCGCTGCTCATCTGGTTCGGCGTCACGGGAACCATCGGGACCATCCCGCTGCTCTATTCGCTGCAGGCCGCCAAGACCGCCTTCGCCGCGTTTCTGCTGATCGCCGCTGCGTGGCTGATTGTAGCCGGCTACACCTCGATCAATGCCGTGGTGAAAGCCGAGTTGTTCCCCACCAACGTTCGCGCCACCGGCGTAGGACTGCCCTACGCAGTCACCGTTTCCATTTTTGGCGGGACTGCGGAATCGATCGCGCTGTGGTTCAAGTCGATCGGTCACGAGAGCTGGTTCTATTTCTATCTGACGGCAGTGATCGCCACCTCACTCGTCGTTTATGTGGCGATGCGCGATACTCGCCGCTCCTCCGCCATGGGACGGCACGAGTGAGGGGCAGTCGTTCGTGGCGAGCGAAATCCGTGGCCGCAGGGAAAAGTCGCAAAGATGTCGTCCATTCAAATTCGATCCGCAACCCAGGGGGACGCCCCCGTCGTGCTCCAGATGATTCGCGATCTGGCGGAGTACGAGAAGCTCTCGCACGCGGTGGCCGCCACCGAAGACCGCATTCGCGCGACGCTGTTTGGACAAGTCCCGGCGGCCGGCGTGTTGCTCGCGTATCAGGGAACGGAATGCGTCGGATTCGCGGTATTCTTCCCAACCTTCTCGACGTTTCTCGCGCAATCCGCCCTCTACCTCGAAGATATTTTCGTAAAGCCGCATGCGCGCGGCCGGGGCGCGGGACTCGCGTTGATGAAGCGTCTGGCGGCGATCGCGAAGGAGCGCGGGTGCGGCCGGCTGGAGTGGGAAGTGCTCGATTGGAATCAGCCGTCCATCGATTTCTATCGCAAGCTGGGCGCCGCACCAGTGGAGGGATGGACCAAGTACCGGCTCACGGGAGACGCGCTGGAGCGTTTAGCGACCGCCCGCATCTGACCCGCGCGCAACCTGCTGGGTGCGCTGGGTACGTCAGCGGCAACACCGCTCCCTGTGGTCGCGGCTTCAGTAAGACGCGGTAAGCATCAAGCGCCCATTCTGAGCCGCGCCCGAAGGAAGCGGTATTTCGTCTGTAGACAAGCCTAAATGCCGCGCTTCGCCACGCCGTGCTGCGCGAGGAAATCGCGGATTTCCGAATATAGCCGCGGATATTCCTCGGGCTTGAAGTTGCCGTGCAGGCCGCCGGCTACCGTCACTTGCTTGTTTGGAACGCCAACCTTGGATAACGCGGCGTGCAACTTCACGGACTGCTGGTAGGGAACCGTCGGATCGGAGTCGCCCTGGATGGAAATCGTGGGCGGCAGCCCCGCGCGCACATACGTCATCGGAGAAACGCGCCTGGCGATCTCGACGCGATTCGGCAGGCTCCCGAGCCACGTCACGGCAAACACCCGCATGTTGTCGCCTTCGAGAAGATCGGCGACGTCGGTAATGCCGTACCAGTTTACGATGGCGGCGACTTTCAGTTCCTCCGGTCCGGGGCATTCGCGATCGAGTCCCGCCGAAGCCGGAATCATTCCGGTGGTCAGGGCCAGGTGGCCGCCGGCCGAATTACCGGTCACCACGATGCGGTTGACGTCGACGTTGTATTGTTTGGCGTTGTGAATCGCCCAGCGCAGCGCGCAGAGACAATCTTCGACGGCTGCGGGCGCGAGCGACACACGGGCCAGCCGGTACTCCACGTTGATCACGTTCCAGCCCATTTCGAGATAGGGCATTACCGAAAGGACGCTCGATTCTTTCGAGCCTTGCGTCCAGCCGCCGCCGTGGAAGTACAGCACCGTCGGAACCGGCGCGCCCGAGTCGCGCGCCTGGTAGATATCGAGTTTGGCGTCGTAACCGTTGGCGGTGATGTAAGTGATGTTCGGGAAAACGCGGTAGCCCACCTGCGACTTCGCCGAAAACTGCGAGGCCGGGAAAGTGAACGCTCCGGCGTTCTGCGCGGGAAGGGCGGCGGCTACGACCAGCAGCGCTACAAGAACCGAGGCGAGTGAAATCTTTTTTCGCATGGCGCGATTGTATCACCGCGATCCCGCGCGCGCACCGGCAATCCCGCGCTGCCGAACCCGGGCTCCAGCGAAACGTTAGCTGGTCGCGATCTTCGGCATCGCCAGGAACGACCGCATGGCGTGCCAGAACGTCTGCCGGTTGAGCCCCATCGCCACCGAATGCGCCATCCCCGGCAGGATCACGAACTGGCGGTCGCCGTTGGGGAGCTGCTTGAAGAAATCCTGCAGATCGTCCACTGTAGCGATGCCGTCGTACTCGCCGCGGATCAGCTGCACCGGCGACATCACTTTCTTGGGATCGACCAGCGGCAGGTTCGCCGTCATGTCGAGATACGTGCCGGTCGGAACCTGATCGCCGAACTTCAATTCTTCATCGGCCAGGAAATCGCCGATGGCGGGATCGCTGGTGCCCGGTTTATCGCGCGTGAAGATGCTTTGGATCATTTTGCGGTCGCGCAGGCGGCGGTTGTGCGTGCGGTAATACTCGAGCCCCTTGGCGCGCTCGGCGAGCGTGGGCGAATTGTCGCCTTTGTACGTGAAAGCCCCCAGCACCAGGCGGTCGACGCGCTCCGGCTTCGCCGCTGCGTAAGCTCCGGCGCGGATCGCGCCCGACGATTCGCCGAACATGTGCACCTTCTGCGCGCCGGTCTCTTTAGCGATTAGCTCGACGCCGGCCTTCAAATCCTCGACGCCGCTGGCGATATCGGAATTCCCGCTGGTTTGGCTCGAGTGGCCGTAGTTCTCGTGATCCATGGTCCACACGTCGTAGCCGTAGTTCGCGAACACGTTCATCACCGAGTATTCGCCCTTGCCCGGCGTGGCGAGATCGAAGCTCGAACGGGCCGAGTTCGAAGACCCGTGCACCAGCATCAGCACGGGCAGCGGGGCTTCCCCAGCCTTGGGAGCTCCCATGCGCTTGCGGAACATGTAAAGCTTGACCTCGTTTGCGCCGGAGCCTTTGTGGGCCCAGTATTCGTTGCTCCACAGTTTGCCCGGCGCCGAAGAGTTCTTGCTGCGGGCCGCCGCTGTCGCAGGTACGGCCAATGTGACGGGGGCCGCAAGCGCCGCCGTCATCAGACTGCGGCGGGATACACGGTTCTGTTCTTTCATTGAAGGAGTCTCCTTGGCTTTTGCAAATCGCCCAACTTTAAAAAGCCAACTTCCGAATTATAGTCCGTCCACGCGCGCCGCGGAAGCGTCCCCGGTGAAACCTTTCAACGAGTCCTTTTCAAATGATGCCGGCGAGTCTCGCTGTGTTATTCTGGTCACTGGCCTGACACACAGCGGGGACGTAGTTCAGTTGGTTAGAACGCCGGCCTGTCACGTCGGAGGTCGCGGGTTCGAGCCCCGTCGTCCCCGCCATCTTATTGAGTCTTCTCCCTTTTCGCATTTTGGCACGCAGTGTCCTATAATGAGTCGCAGCCGAACCCACGAGGAGATGCACTCATGAATCGACGCACCTTTGTAAGCGGCAGCGCCCTGGCAGCCGGGGTTGTTTTCCGCGGAGGAATGCCCATCGCACGGGCGGCGAAGCTGAGCGGCGGCGCGAGCCCCATCGTCGAAACCACCGGTGGCAAAGTCCGCGGCGTGCAAAGCGGCAAGGTTTTCTCCTTCAAGGGCGTGCATTACGGCGCGCCGACCACAGGCAAAATGCGCTTCATGCCCGCCGCGAAGGTGGAGCCGTGGGCCGGCGTGAAGGACGCGCTCGATATCGGCCAGCGCGCCCCGCAGCTTCCCGGCAATCTGGTTCCCGAATACGCCGTGATGGAGCGCACCGAGCCCATGGGCGGCGACTGCCTGTGCGTCAACGTCTACACCGCGGGAATCAAGGACGGGCGCAAGCGCCCGGTGATGTTCTGGCTGCACGGCGGCGGATTCTCGGCCGGCTCGGGCGGCGGCAACGTCCTCTATGACGGCAGCAATCTCGCGCTCAAGCACGACGTCGTGGTGGTCACTGTGAATCACCGGCTGAATGTTTTCGGATTTCTGTATCTCGCCGATATCGGCGGCGAGCGTTTCGCGCAGGCATCGAACGCCGGGATATTGGACGTCGTGCTCGCGCTCGAATGGGTGCGCGATAACGCGGCGGCGTTCGGCGGCGATCCAGGCAACGTCACGATCTTCGGGCAGTCCGGCGGCGGCAGCAAGGTCAGCACGCTGCTCGGGATGCCGGCCGCCAAAGGCCTGTTCCATCGCGCTATCGCCATGAGCGGATCGCAGGTGAGATCGATTCCGCGCGAGGATGCGACCAGGGCCGCCCAGGCGTTGATGAAAACTCTCGACGTGAAAGACGCAGCCGACCTGCAGACCGTGCCGATGCTGAAGCTGCTTTCGATGACTCGTCCGGGAGCGATCGGCATGCCGTGGCCGCTCGGTCCAGTCGTCGATGGCAGGACGCTGCCCGCGCACGTGTTCGATCCCAAAACCACGACGATATCGGAAGACATCCCTTTGATGATCGGATCGACGGAAACCGAAGTCACCTGGAACGCCCAGCAGCAGTACGACCCCATGGACGACGCGGCGCTGCGTGCGAATTTAATGGAAGCGCTGCGAGTGAGCGCGGCCGGAGCGGACAAGGTCGCGGCGGTTTACAAGAAGAATCGTCCGATGGCGAGCAATCTGGACGTGTATCTTCTGGCATCGACCGACGCGTCCAATTTCCGGACCGGAACCGACACCGAAGCGATGGCCAAGGCGCAGCTCGGCAAAGGGGCCGTGTACAAATACTACTTCCAGAAGTATTCGCCGGTGCGCGATTCAATGTTGCGCTGCATGCACACCATGGATATTCCCTACGTGTTCGAAAACGTCGATGTGGCCAAGACGGAAATCGGCAGCGGGCCCGAGCGCCAGCTGCTGGCCGACAAGATGTCCACCGCGTACGTAGCCTTCGTGCGCACCGGGAATCCCAACCATAAGGGCATTCCAAACTGGCCGGTTTATACTCCCTCGCAGCGCGCCACGATGGTGTGGAACGTCGAATGTAGAGTCGTCAACGACCCGTTCCGCGAAGAGAAGGACGCGATCGCCGAGGCGCAGGCGAAGAAGGCGTAGCGGAGTGGGGCAGCTCCTTGAGCTGCGCGACGGCTCTCAGCCGTCGCTGTTCGTGATTACGACGGCAAGGCCGGTTGAGAACCGGCCGCAGGCCGAGGGCCTGCCCCACTTCGAAGAGAAAGACGCCATCGCCGAGGCTCAAACGGGAGCGAGGAAGGCGTAGCATCTGCACCCCTGCTATCTGTAAGTTCCCTCGTTGCGTAGGAGGACAGCAAGAACCTCTACGGTACGCGTCGCATAGATCGGTTCGAAGATGATGCGGTATCGGCCGGACACCTTGCGGTAAAAGCCTTTGAATTTTTTACCTTTTAGTGGCTTCACGAGGCCCCGGAAAGGGTCCTCCGCAGATTCCCGGATGTCGTTCAGGATGCGTTCGCGCCGGTCCGGCGGGATCGCTTCAAGTTGGTTTGCGGCGCCTCGGTGGATATTTACGCGCCAGGTCATGTTCCAGTTCCGCTAGGGTTACGTATTTGCCCTCACGCATTTCCTGCCGCGCTCTGATAATCTGCGCGGTCTCCTCGGGAGTGAAGGTATCATCGGCGTACGGTAGCTTCGGAATGATATTGATCACCCGGCCGGAGACAATGAACTCGACCGGCTCGCCGGCTTTGATGCCAGCCTTGCGGCGCACGCTTCTCGGCACCACGATTTCGGCTTTCGATGTGACCACGGTGGGCATAGTTGTTTTGGGACCAGCACTCTCAGCGTATCAGGTCCCGGCAGTTCATCGCCGCTGCAATCACGCCCTCACCAGCGCCGTCAGAGTCCGCACGTCGCGAATTTCCTCGAATTTCCGCACGGTCGCGATGATCGTCTTGATTTTCTCCGCCGGCCACTGGGCGAAGCTCGCGCAATCCTCGAATTTTTCGGCGACGTCGTCGTAACTCATCGGATACATCGGGCTGCCCTTGCCGAAATCGGCGCGGCCGGAGATGGTGCGTCCGTCCTTGAGATGCAGATCGAGGATGGTGGTCATTTTGTTATAGCCCGCCGCCTCCGCGATGGAATTGACGCCGAAGTGGACGCGCTGGATCATGGCTTGAATCTCGGGACGCCGGACCACTTCGTCGCGGAACTGGTTCAATCCGGCCTTCCCGTACACCAGCAGCGAGGACATGCAGAACTCCATGCTGAACTTGCCCTGCAGGGCGTCGGTGGGCTGGTGATGGATCAGCGCCGTGGGCATGTACTGGTTGGTGCCGACGTCCAGCCGCTCGACCATTTCCGGCTTGATCTTGTTTTCGCGGATGATGCGTTCTAGCTCCGTCATTCCCGGATGCGTCAGCGATCCCGACGGATACGGCTTGATCGAAACGCCCGGCGACGCGAAGGTCCACGGCTTGCCGGGCGTGAGCGCGCCCGCATCGTAACCGCCGCCCGCCGCGCGGAAGAATACAGACGCTTGATGCACACGTGGGAGAAGGTTCGCGGGTGGGCGAATCGCAAACGATTGTTTTCCCGGCAGAAATATTTTTTCCATCGAGGGCACTCGCACTTTGCCAACTTTTACGCGCGCGCGCCGCTAAGTGCCCCAAAATCAATGGGATCGAGGTTTTAAAAAACAAAACGCTCTGCACGCGATTGAGAGCGACTTTCGGGGCCTACCCGACCCCAAACTACCCCTTTTTTAAAATGCCTCCCACGGCCGTTTCCAGGCCCGTGGCGCGAGGCTCGGTTTTGGATCATGGCCAGGGTTCAATTGACCCGTACCCACTGGCCCTATCATGGCCGGCAGGCTAATCGCCGCGTTACAGTAGAAGGCCGGGAGATCAAATCCGGCGGGGTGTGCGGCGCGGGAGCCGTAAAGCCGTTCGCCGGGCGCACTGACCCGCCGGCAACCGGAATTGCGAGGCTTTATGAAATTGTGTTTATTAACTTGCGCGAGTTTGTGCGCGGCGCAGTCCGTCACGATCCATACTGGAACGCTCATCGACGGCAAGGGCGGCGTGCGGCGCAACGTGGTGATTAGCGTCGAGGGTTCGAAGATCGCGCGCATCGAGCCGGCCGGCGCCGCCAAGTCCACCTACGATCTGGGCTCACTTACGCTGATGCCCGGCTGGATCGACACGCACGCGCATCCGAACACACATTTCGACAAGAACAACCGCTTCGTGGACGGCAAGGAGCCGGTGGAGCAGGAAGCGGTCTATGAGGCCGGCAATCTGCTGGCGACGCTTCAGGCGGGATTCACGACAGTGCAGACCCTCGGGGCGCCGGTGGACAAAACCGTGCGCGATGCGATTAACGCGGGTGCGCTGCCGGGACCGCGAGTGCTGACGTCGATTCATCAGATCCACGACAATTCCGGCGATCCGGCTAAACTGCGCGAGCTGGTACGGCAGTGGAAGGCCGAAGGCGCCGACGTGATCAAGATTTTCGCCAGCGCGAGCATCCGCGACGGCGGTAAGCAAACCATGAGCGACGCGCAGATCGCGGCGGCGTGCGGGGAATCCAAGGCGCAGGGGATGCGGGCGGTGGTGCACGTGTATACTGCCGACGCCACACGCAAGGTGATCCTGGCGGGCTGCACCGGCATCGAGCATGGAGCGTTTCTCGACGACCCCACGCTGCAACTGATGCACGACCGCGGCATTTTCTTCGATCCCAATTACCTGGTGTTCCACAATTACCTCGACAACAAGCAGAAATACCTGGGCATAGGCAACTACAACGAGGCGGGGTTCGCGAAGATGGTAGAGGTGCTACCGGAGCTGGGCAAAGCCCTGCGGCGGGCGCGCGCGCACCAGGTGAAAGTAGTGCTCGGCACCGACGCTAACGCGGGAGCGCACGGCCGCAACTACGAGGAGTTTATCTATCGCGTGAAGGAGGGCGGCGACAAGCCCATGGATGCGATCCTGAGCGGGACTTCGGTGGCGGCCGAGTCGCTCGGGCTGGGCGGCAGGATCGGGACGGTGGCGCCCGGCTTTGAGGCGGACCTGGTCGCGGTGCAGGGCAATCCTCTCGACGATATCACGGCCGTTCGGCGGGTGGCGTTCGTGATGAAGGGCGGGCGAGTGGTCCAGTTCGATCCGCGGAGCAAACCATGATCGAGCGTGCGGACGCTTTATGGAGTAACCTGCCCCCCCGCTTCGACTTTTTGCGAGGTCGCGCCAGGTGGACGGCGAGTGCGCCGAAAAGGCGCTATCCCCGGGTCCGGCCATCTGTTCCAAGGGCCGGTTGACTAGCGAAGTTCGCGTACACGATGGGCCTCACTGTCCGACACGAATAACACGCCCTTTGCGAACAAGACTCCGTGGGGCCGCGAGAGCTTGCACGCCAGCGGATTCGCCTCGGGGCCATCACCCCGCTCGCCTGTCCCGAGCACGGTCGAAATGATCCCGGTTTTAAGATTTACGCGCCGGATGGCGTGGTTCTCGGTATCCGCCAGGTAGAGGTTCTCGCCTCCGTCATACGCCAGGCCCTTGGGTCCCCCCAATGCGGCATTCAAGGCTGGACCGCCATCACCGCTGTAGCCTGCTTGCCCGGTTCCCGCCACCCGATGTAGCGTTTGGGTTTTCGCGTCGATCCGGTAAATGGCGTTGCCTTCACGCAGCGCCAGATACAGGTCGCCATTGCGCGCCATTGCCAGTGTGCGTGGGCCTTTCAGTGGCGTTCCGCGAACCGGCGCTCCTTCGGGAGTCTCCGCCGCTTCGCCCGTACCGGCGTACGTTTCAATGACTCCCGTATCGAGATGCAGCCTTCGAATCCGCTGATTGCCGATATCGCAAATCAAGAGGGAGCCGTCCCGGTCAAAAAGGAGGCTGTGAGGTTGGCGGAGCTGGGCCTTCGTACCGGGTCCGCCGTCACCGCCAAAGCCCGGCGTGCCTGTCCCGGCCACAGTTGAGATCAGTCCGGTCTTCATATCGACTCGGCGGATGACGTGGTTGTCCCGCTCCGCGATATATAGATCGCCCTTGGCATCGAAGCGCAATTCATGCGGCATGTTCAGGGACGCATCTTGCGCCGGACCTCCATCTCCCCGATAGCCCTTCTCTCCATTGCCCGCGATGGTCGTAAGCTTTTTTGTCCTGAGGTCCAGCCGCCGAATTCGCTGGTTATCAAGGTCGCAGAAATACAAGGCGCCGTCGGGCCCGATCGCCATGCCGTAGGGGTTGTTCACCGCGTTCTCCGAGAATCCCGGATTTCCCGTGCCCACCAGCGTCGTTACCGTCATAGACGCAGCGAAACCAGTGGCTGCAGTTCCAGTAACGGCAATTCCCAGGCAAAGAGACAACAGTGTCTGCATGGCACTAATTTACCTCTTCCCGCTAGTCTCCTGTCCCAGTGGCTCGTGCGATAAGTCAGCGCGGGCAGGGCGGTCCCCCTGGACTGCAGCCGACGCCCACGTCGCCCCTATTTGGTTGCGATTCAGAAGCCGGACCAAGGGGTCCGGAGCGGACGAGGGCGTCCGCCCCACCACGTTTTGTTCGTCGAACTTCAAACAGGAGACTAGTGCCCGATAGCTTCCCGGCACAGCCATCTGCCGGTTGGTCCGCGTGGGACGGATCAACTCTGCGATAAAATCGCCTCAGCGTGTTGCTCAGATCAAGCCAGCCAAGAGAGTCGCGAGGGCTAAGCCCGCTGAGTAGCTGTTGTAGAGCTTGGACGCAGCAGACGCCGCGATTAGCGCACTGGACGTTAGCAACATGGGCTGCTCTGGGGTTGGGCGCATTGCTCATCTCGGCGCAGCCGGCCCGGACCCCGGCCTCTGCGGAATCGGGAGTCCGCGACGCTTATGCAACGGTCCCTGGAGCGCGGATCTTCTACCGCGATACCGGTGGTGGCGGAGTGCCGGTGATCTTGCTACATGCGGCCACGGGAAGCAGCCGGGCCTGGGAATACCAGATCCCGGCATTCGCCGCCGCCGGCTATCGCGTGATCGCCTTCGACCGGCGCGGCTGGGGCCGGACCGCAACCAATTCCGCCGAGTCGGGGCCAGGCACCGCGGCCGACGACTTACGGGGTTTGCTCGACCAGCTAGGCCTTGATCGGGCCCATCTGGTCGGTACAGCAGCCGGAGGGTCAGTCGCGTTCGACTTCGTGTTGTCGTACCCGCAGCGGGTGCGCAGCCTGGTGATCGCCAACGCTATCGGTGGCGCGCAGGATGCGGACTACCTCGAACTGGGGCGCCGGATTCGTCCGCCGCAATTCGATGCGCTGCCGCCGGAATTCCGCGAATTGGGTCCCTCCTACCGGGCGGCCAATGCCGCAGGCACCCAGCGTTGGGTGGAGTTGGAAAAGTTGAGCCGGCCACCGGGGCCTCCGGCACCGTCCCAGTCGCTGCGCAACCGCATCACTCTTGCCTTGCTCGAAACCGTCCAGGCGCCCACTCTCCTGATCACCGGCGACGCGGACCTTTACGCACCTCCACCGGTATTGCAGCTTTTCGCGGCACGGATCAAAAGCTCCGAGACCTCCATCGTCCCTGGAGCCGGCCACTCCGCCTACTGGGAGCAGCCGGAGCTTTTTAACCGTACGGTTTTGAAATTCCTTAGCTCGCACTAGCCGACTTTCCGTCATTGCGTTACCATTCTGATTCAGCCGCGAGGAGTAGGTGGGGCGAAGTGAAACCGGACTTGCGGGTGGTCGGTCAAGGAGCTCCTTCACCGTGTGGGTTTGTGAGCCGACAGATTATCGCGCGCGAATATGAATTTCCTGGCCGGCCCGGGTCGAGGCGGTCGAGCGCCTGAATCGCCGTCTCTTCGTCGACGCAGAATATGGGACGGGCAAGCGCATGTGCTGTTCGCTTCCCAGAGCGTGATAGGCTTACGCCATGACCGAGCTACGGCTGAGGATTGGCCGCCTGGGGCGGATCGTTGAGATTACATTGTTGGTTGTCGGCGTAACGGTCATCGTTGGAGTTCTCTACGTCCTCGCGAGGTTTCTCAGGTGGGGATTAGATCGTAACTACCATTTGTTCTCGAAGTGAACCCTTTTACCCGATAGGGCAAGGGTAAACCTTGAAAATCGTCATGGGCCCGTAACGCGCCATCAATCTTAATGAAGAGAAATCGGAGCCAGCCTGTCGAATCAACAGAGCACCTCGCTGCGGGAGCCACCGCAGCCCCGTTTTGCAGGCTGTTACTCAAAATGCTCGTTCAGTTCGATTTGTGTTCCCCAGGGATCGGTGATGAATGCGATTCCCACGCCCGTGTCCGTCTTGCCATAGGCGCGGTCCAGTTTTATACCGCTGGCTTCCAGTTTCTTGCAGAACGCCTCCAGGTGCTTGACTTCGAAGCCGATGTGATCCAGCGCCCGTCCCTTGGTTGGCACGGTAGGCCCATCGGATTTTGAAAACGTCAGATTCACGCCCGGGATGTCCGCCGCCTTGTTTTGGCCCCGCATTCCCGGTTTGGCGCCGAAGGTTTTGGCGTACCAGGCTTGGATTTCAGGTATGGCGGCCTCACTCACATAAAAATGGACGTGGTGATTCCTGATCGGGACGTTCAAGGATTTGTCTTCCAAAATCTCGATCTTCAGATCGTCCGGAGTGTACACAAACGCCTGTTCCGGCCGGTTGCCAGGCTCGGTCCTCAAGCCGGCAGCTTTCCATTTGGCCACCGACTGTGGAACGTTCGGCACCAGGAAACCCACATGATTCACCACGCTTCCCACGCTGCCACCAGTGGGCGCCTGTTGCCTCAAACGGACCACCACGTCCGGGAACTCCACGACCCCGGGTTGATCCTTCAACGGGGTCCCTCCCAATGTGGCGAAGAATTTCGTGCTCGCCGCCACGTCGCGCACATTCAAGTGCAGGTGGCCGTTCGAGACGCCGACCGCATTGGGAGGGGGGATTTCCGCCCACGATGCGACCGGTGCCAACAGTACAGCGAAACTCAAAATCAATCGTTTCATCAGGTACTCCTTCCTTTCGGAAAACTACTGCGGAGTGCGACTCTATGAGGTTGATGAAAACCCCCTAATAACCGCTCCCTGCGGTCGCGGCTCATAGTGGGCGCTTTGTGGTTACAGCGTCTTGCCGAGCCGCGACCGCAGGGAGCGGTTTACCTCGCGCGTTTTTCAGCCGCCTCCTGGTATAGAAATTGTACTCCATCCGTGGATACGGACGATTTGAACGCGCTCATTCAGACGGCGATGCTGGCGTTTACGGACCGGCGGCAATCGCTTCGCCGCAGCGCGCTGGCCGACCGAGATAACCCTCCCGCTGTGTCACATTATCGGAAGGCGTTCCGCACGCCCATCCGATCGGCAAACCAATCCTGATTCCCCTAATCCGGCAGCTTGTAGGCCACCAGCTCACCGGGGAAATTCGGTCCACCGATCGCGATCACAATATATTGCTTACCGTTCATCATGTACGTCATGGGGGAGCCCGTCTGACCGGTCGGCATGAACACCGCGCCGACTTCCTTCCCAGTGGCCTTATCATAGGCACGGAGCCTCGCAGCGTTGCGGCCCTGCTCGTCGGTGAAGGTTCCTCGTTCGCCCGCGATCACCAGGGAACTGGTGGTCAGAACGCCCACCAGCCCGCCTCGCCCGGTGCGCGGAATGGCCATTCCCTTCAGGACGGGGCTATTGCGGATGTTGTCAGGCGTTTCGCCATGCGCCACTCGCCACGCGATGTCGCCCTTGTCCAGATTGATCGCGACGATCTCTTCATATGGCGGCTTGAACAACGGCAGTCCCTGCACGGTGAGCGGTGGAGCTGGGGCCTCGCCGCTCGGGTCGCCCGCGGGACGGGCCGCCGCGGGAGGCCTGGCAATCCGGTTGATGAAATTCATGTCCGACTTGCCGAGGTCGGGAGGTTGCATTCCCAGCGGACTTACGGACGCCCAGGTGGCCGCGTACAACAAGTGCGATTCCGGGTCGTACGATCCGCCGGGCCAACCTGTGCCGCCCTGGCAGCATCCGCCCACCAGCGTGCCCAACGGCCCTTCCAGTTTGCTCACCACCGGCGGCGTAAACAGCGGACCCATCTTGTACCGCGAGGCCACCTTCTCTGCTTCGGTGCGCAGTTCCGGCGTGAAATCGATCAATTGATCCACGGATGTGTAGTTGCGCCCATAGGCCGGCGGCTTGGTCGGCATCGGCTGGGTAGGCGAGGTTTTCTCGCCTGGCACGTCCGATTGCGCCACAGGACGCTCCTCGATCGGCCAGATCGGCTGGCCGGTGGCGCGGTCGAATACGTAAAGAATGGATTGCTTGGTGGGCTGCGCCACCGCTTTCACCATGCGCCCGTTCAAATTGAAGTCGACCAGCATCGGCGCGCAGGGAATGTCCCAATCCCAGATGCCGTGATGCACCAGTTGATAGTGCCATTTCCGCTGGCCGGTCTTGAGATCCACCGCAACGATGCTCTCGCCGAATAATCCATTGCCGGGACGGTGGCCGCCATAGTAATCGCCCGTCGGCAGTTCCACCGGCAAATACACCAATCCCAATTCTTCATCGACGCTGATTTGGGCCCACACGCCGGTGTTGCCGGTATATTCGGCGGAATCGTTCTCCCAGGTGTTGTAGCCGAATTCGCCCGGCTTGGGGATGGTATGGAAGATCCACAGGCGTTTGCCGGTCTTCACATCGAAGCCGCGGACGTAACCCTTTACATTGCTCTTGCTCCGGGGCGCGCCGCCAGCCAGGTGAGCGGCCCCGACGATCACGGTGTCGCCCGCGACGGTGGGGGCCGCATGCAGTCCCACTTCGCCGGTGATCAGATCCATCTCCTGGTCGTCGTCCAGCTTGAGATCGACCATCCCGGATTTGCCAAAACTCGGAATCGTCAGGCCCGTCTTGGCATCCAGCGCGATCAGCCGGTACCCCGGCGTCACGTAGAGGATGCGCTCTTCGCGGCCGTTGGTCCAATAAGCGAGACCGCGTCCCGAGAGTCTGCGCGGTGCGGCGTCGCCGCGGGCGCCTTCCTTCTCGGTGTGCATCCACAACATTTCGCCGGTAGCGGCGTCGAGGGCCACTACGTCGCGACGCGAGCCGGCCACCGTGTAAATCACTCCTCCGGCCATCAGCGGCGTGGCTTCCAGGTTGAATTCAGGCCGTGGACCCAGGCTCGCCGTGTTGAAACGCCAGGCTACCTGCAGTTTGTCGAAGTTAGACGCGTTGATCTGGTTGAGCGGCGAATAGCGGGTGTTCCCCAGGTCCCCTCCGTATGTCCGCCACTCTCCGTTCTTGGCGCCAGACTGCGCTTTCAGAGATGCGATGGCGCAAAACAGACCGATCCCCAACAGGCATTGAGAGAATCCCGACATTCAACGTCTCCAATCTTGCGATCAGCTCACTGATCCAGGCAGCGTTTCCTTCTTTAGGTCGCGGAGTATGAGTTCTATGGTAACTGGATTTGAGAGACGGTGTCATGAGTCATCGAACTTCTCGTCAACCGACCTTCGCACTGGCCGTAGCCGCCGGAGATCGTCAGATCGTGCACCACCCGATTTGTGCCAACCTGCGATTTTCTTGTATCCTACTCTCCCGCGACTGCATCACTTGCTCGAAAGGAAAAACATGAAACGATCAGCCAGCGCGCAATGGCAAGGAGACCTGAAGAGCGGTTCGGGAAACATCAGCATCGATAGCGGGACGTTGTCCCATGTGCCGTACTCATTTCACAGCCGGTTCGAGGAAGGGAAGGGAACCAATCCCGAAGAGCTCCTGGCCGCCGCCCACGCCGGCTGCTTCACCATGGCTCTTTCCAATCAACTGGCCAAGGCCGGCTTCCCCGCCGCGAGCCTAGAAACCAGCTGCACCATAACTCTGGAGCAAAAGGACGGCGGTTTCGCGATCACCGAAAGCCACCTGGCGCTGAAAGCCAAAGTCCCTGGAGTCACCGCCGAAGCGTTCGAGCAGGCAACCCAAGGGGCCAAGGCAGGGTGTCCGGTTTCGAAGCTCTTCCATACGAATATTACACTCGACGCTCAGTTGTTGAGCTAGCGCGCTTGCAATTCCCGCCGTCCCTCGTGATCGACGGTCCAGCTCCGCTCGATCAAGCTACGATGAGTATTGATGGTTGACGAACGCAAGCATGTTCTGGTGTGGGTATCCGAGGAATTTTTGCATTCGGCGGGAATGCTGCGGATTCTGGAAGAGACGGTGTTGATCGAGCCGGGTGTGACCGAAGCTCGCGTGGCGGAAGGCGCCGAAAAAGCGGGAGGTTGCGCGCTCGCCGGCCTGCTGGTGGATGCGCAGCACGGGGCCGGCGTGTGGATCGCTCCCGAGAACTCGCCGGGGCTGGAGCTGATGATCCCGTGGACTTTTGTGCGGGGCCTCGTGACGGCCGAATCGCCGAAGCAGGCTCATGCGTTAGGCTTGGCCAGTCTCGTGAAACAGGCTCTCAGCCCGCCGGCATCATAAAGAATCGAATGAAAGGAGGCGATGTATGCGTTTCTACCTGTTAAGTTTCGCGGTTGCGATGGCGCTGGTGCTTTCGGGGTGCGCCAAGAGCGATCAGACGGCTGCCGCAGACCGGCCGCAAGCCACGGTGGTGATGCGCGACGGCACGCGAACGTCCGGCTCAGTGATCTCCAGCTCGCCGGCCGAAATCACCATCGCGGGAGCCGACGGCAAGTCTCAAACCATCCCTATGAAGCAGGTTCGGCGCGTGGATTATAGCGACGCTCCGGCGGCATCGGGAGTTCCCAGCCCGGCGGAGTCGGATGCCCTGCACGAGGATCACTACCATCCCGCCAAGGCGGCGATCAGCACGAAGACCTACACGGTCGGCGTCGGAACGGAAATCGCGGTGCGCACCGAGGAGACCATCGACTCCGCGGTCGCCGCCCAAGGCCAGACTTACGCCGCGGAGGTGACGCGCGACATCCTGGACGCCGATGGCGCGGTGGTGGTGCCGCGCGGATCGAACGCGCAGATCGTGATCAAGTCGGCTTCCAAGGGCGGACGGTTCCGCGGCGCGTCCGATCTGGTGCTGGATCTCGCCTCGGTTTCCGTCGATGGGCAGTCGTATTCGCTGAGCACGGAAGACGTCGGCCAGCGCGGCAAGGACGGTATCGGCAAGAACCGGCGCACGGC
The DNA here is from genome assembly GCA_035934795.1 of Bryobacteraceae bacterium. Lineage (GTDB taxonomy): Bacteria > Acidobacteriota > Terriglobia > Bryobacterales > Bryobacteraceae > Palsa-187. Next base: position 124,670 of record DASYXM010000023.1, read on the forward strand.
CGAGTTCAGCGGCGGAGGCGCGGCGATCGGAGCGATCATCGGCGCAATTGCAGGCGGCGGCAAAGGCGCGGCGATCGGAGCCGGATCGGGCGCGGGCGCAGGGGCCTTGACGCAGATTCTGACCAAGGGCGGTTCTATTCGCATCCCGGTGGAATCGGTGCTGACGTTTAAACTCGACGCCCCGCTTCGCGTCGTCGCAGCGAAATAAGAGAACGCGCAGGATCCCTCGTATCGCGGCTTACTACGGGACCGGCGGCGGAGGCGGCGGGGCCGGTGGAGGAGGCGGGGGCGGCGGAACTTTCTGCGTATCACCCACGGCTCCGCCGGTGCCGAGCACGCCGCCGGTGCTGCCCACATGCGGGACGCGGGAGATATAGGTGGTTACAGCGTCCGCCATCGAACGCAGCACCTGGCGCGCCAGAGTTCCTTTATCGAGCAGGCTCGCTTCCAGCGGTTCGCTGCGATAGACCTTCAGCGTGTCGCCCGCGTTCAAAACCTTGGGATTGCCGCGCGGCAGCAGCGCATGCTGCACTTCGACGACGCCGTCTTCCACTTCGACGAGCGTAGTCTCGTCGTCGTCGTCGACGGAAACGTCAAAGGTGGTGCCGCGCACCGAGATGACTGCGGTGGGCGTCAGAATGCGATTGGGATTGGGAACGGCGCCGAAGTGCTCGATGTGAACGCGCACCCGTCCCACCAGCACGTCGAGGAAATCTTTCCAGTTCGGCGGATTCTTGCGGAACACCACACGCGAGTTCGGATACACCTCAAAGGTGCTGCCGTCGGAAACCTGCAGAACAGCGTGGCCGTCCGGCCCAGTCAGGATCAGGTCCCTCACCTGGACGCTGTCGCCGATCGAAAGAGCCCACGGTTGCGAATCCTTGAGAACGGAAACCTGGCCGCTCTGGGTGAGGACTTTGGCGGCGTAACTGCCTGCGTCGGAAGGAGGTAACTGGCCCAGGCACACTACCGCCGTGGCTCCGGCAAGAAGCGACAGCAGCCCTCCGCGCACCCTGGACGCTCGTTTCATTACAGCCTTTTAGCTAGTGTACCACTAAAGATGCTGATGCAACTAGACAACCGGCCATTTTTTACAGAAATTTCGTGCCGAATCAGCAACTTCTGACTCGAAATGCCGATTTCTAAGGATACAATGGACTCGTCCTATGTGTAGGAAGGCCACAGTACGGTCGGTGCTGACACTGGGGCTCGTGTGGGCATTCCTGCCAGCGGTGGGCCACGGCCAGGCCCCGCCGGATTGGCGGCATATCGGGACATACGCCCTAGATGGTCCCTTGAGCGGCAGCGTTTCAGGTCCGGTCGATCAGGTTTGGTACTCGGTCGACGGCTCCACTCTTTTCGCGCGGACTTCTTCGGGCCGGACTTATCAGACTTCCGATCTCGAAAACTGGCAGGCCTCGGTGGTCTCGCCTCCGCCGGTTCCTCTCACCCGCGTGCTGGGACTCGCGCCGGGCTCGGCGAGCGTTCCTGGAGCGCTACGCGACGTTGCGGCATCGCCTTTGCATCCCGATGAAATCTCCGTGGCTACCGATCAGGGCATTTTCCGTTCCGCCGACGGAGGAAAATCCTGGACCGGATTGAACGACGCGCTTCCGAACCTGCCGGTGCGGCGGCTGCTGGCCATTCCGGCAGGCGGCCAGGGCGTGAGGATCGAGCTCGGGGCCAATCTGGCCGCCGAGTGGCCGCCTGGTGAGAAGCAAGTCTGGCTCGCCTCCGGGAACGGCGACGTCGTCGCCGAGGCGCAGTTGCGGGGCGCGCTGGGGTCGCTCGCGGGGGTCGCGATCAGCGCAGTCGCCATCTCCGGCGACATGGTTTACGCCGGGACCGAAGACGGGCGGCTGCGGGTTTCCTCCGATCGCGGCCAAACGTGGCAGACGTACACGGCGAACGGTTCGGGCCGCGTGGAGCGCCTATGGGTGGATCCATCCGACGCGCGCGTGGCGCTTGCGGTTTTGGGCGCAACTCCGGCGGGCGCGACCGCGCTCGATTTGCGGGCTCACGTTCTGCACACTATGAACGGTGGGGCGGTGTGGGATAACCTGACGGCCAATTTGCCCGATGTGGCGGCGCACGGCATCGCCGCCGACCGCGCCAGCGGGGCGATTTACGTCGCCACCGACAGCGGCGTCTTTGCCGGATACGCGGATTTGGGAAGCCTGGGTTCGGCGCTGGAGTGGACCCCGCTTGCCGGCTTGCCGAATGCTCCGGCGGTGGATGCGATGCTGGACGGGCAGGCGAATCAGCTGTGGGTGGCGCTCGACGGATTCGGCGTGTACGCGGCGCTCGCGCCGCACCGTTTCCGCGATCCCAGAGTGGTGAGCGCGGCCGACCTGGTGGCGCGCGCCGTGGCTCCCGGCTCGCTGATCAGCATCCTGGGCGCGCAGGTCGCCGCGGTCCGCGCCGGCGATGTCACCGTTCCCGTGCTCAGCGCGACGCCGGGCGGATCGCAATTGCAGGTTCCCTTCGACGTGCGGGGCAACTCGCTCGCGCTGGTTGGTACAAACACGACCGGGGCGGGCGCGGGCGCAAGCCTCGTGTTCGCTCCGTTGCCGGTGGCCGCCGCGTCACCGGCGATTTTCGTGGGACCCGACGCCACGCCGATGCTGCTCGACGCCGAGAGCGGCATCCTGCTGGACGCCATGACTCCCGCGCACTCCGGCGGCCGCATTCAGATCCTCGCCGCCGGCCTGGGCCAAGTGACTCCGGATTGGCCGGCTGGATTCGCCGCTCCCGCGGAAAATCCGCCGCGCGTCGCGGGTGCGGTTCATGCGTTTCTGGATCGCACGCCGGTGGAAGTGACGCGCGCGGTGCTGGCGCCAGGTTACATCGGCTTGTATCTGGTGGAAATCACGGTTCCCAAAATCGTCAACTACGGCCCCGCCGAGCTGTACGTCGACGTGGGAGGCACCGCGAGCAACCGGGTCCGCGTGTATATTGAACCTTAAATGAAAACTGCACGCCTGTTCCTCGCCTTGACGCTCGCGGCCGCGGCGGCTTTTAGCCAAGCCGGCGGCGCCCAGAAGAGCGACGCTCGGCAGAAATCCGATGCGTCCGATACAACCAAGTCCGACACCAAGCTCGCGCCGTACTTCCCGACGCCCGAGACGGTCGTCGACAAAATGCTGCAACTGGGAGGCCTGAAGCAGGGAGAAAAGATGTTCGACCTGGGGTCGGGCGACGGGCGCATCGTGATCATGGCCGCGCGCAAGTTCAAGGCGCAGGCGGTGGGCGTGGAGCTGGACGCGGCTCTCGTGAAGCTGAGCGCCGATAAGATCCGCACGCTGGGTCTTGCGGCCACGGCGCACATCGTCGAGGGCGACCTGCTGGAGCAGGATTATTCTTCGGCCGATCTGGTGACCATTTATCTGTTGCCGGTGGCGATCGAGAAGGTGACCCCGATCCTGGACAAACAGCTTAAGAAGGGCGCGCGGGTGGTCGCGCACGACTTCGAATTTTTCCAGTGGACCGCGGCCAAAGTAGTCGATATCGACGACGACGGCGAGGGCCGCAGCCATCGCCTGTTCCTTTACCAGCGCTGATATGGTTCCTTATCGCGGCCGGATGGCGTTGCGCGTAGCCCGGGCGGGGCTGGCGTTTACCACGCTGGCGGCCTATCCGTTCGTGGAAGGGGCGCGCGTTTCCGCGTCGCTCGCATTCCTGGTGGCCTACGCGATCTTCGCGGCCGGGACGCTCTACGAGACGGCTTTCGACACCCAGCCGCGCGCGATCATCTCGCTTGCGATCGACGGCGCGTTTTTCGCCTATTGCCTGTGGCTGCTGCCGCTGGCGTGGGCTCCGGCGCTGGCCTTCGGCTACCTGCTGACGTCGGCGGCCATGCTGCATCCCTACCCGCGCGTGATCGGGGCCGGCGCGGGGGGCGTGGTGCTGATCGCCCTGGGGACCGGTATGGGGCCTTTCCTGTGGCTGGCGCTCGCGGCCGCCATCCTGGCCGCTGCCCTGGCGGTGCACAAGGATTACCTCGAACGGCGCATGTCCAACGTCCTGCGTCACAACGTGATCATCCGCTCGGAGGCCGAAGGCGCGCGCGAAGCCGAGCGCGAACGCGTGGCCGCCGATTTCCACGACGGGCCGCTCCAGAATTTCATCAGCTTTCAGATGCGGCTGGAGATCGTCAAGAAACTGCTGGCGCGCGACGTCGAAGCCGCCACCGAAGAATTGCGGCAGTTGCAAGATCTCTGCAAGACCCAGGTCACCGGGCTCCGCAGCTTCGTGCGCAGCATGCGCCCGGTCGACGAAGGCGCGAGCCTGGGCGCCTCGCTTAGCCGCATGGTGGAGCAATTCCAGCGCGACACCGGCATCGCCGCCACCTTCGCCAGCGCCGAGTTTCACGATCCCGCGCAGACCGAAGTCTCGCTCGAGCTGCTGCAGATCGTCCGCGAAACGCTCACCAACATTCACAAGCATTCGGGCGCGTCCCGCGTGGCGGTATCCGTGGGCCAACGGGGCCCGCGGCTCGAAGTCAAGGCCGAGGACAACGGGGGCGGCTTCCCGTTCAGCGGAGCGTTTACGCTCGAAGAGCTCGAGCTGATGCGCATGGGGCCGGTCAGCATCAAGCGGCGCGTGCGCATGCTGGGCGGGGATTTGCTGCTGGAATCGCGTCCGGGGCAGGGAGCCAGCCTGGAAATCCGCGTGCCGCTGAATTAGGCCAAGTTCACAATTCTCGTAATCGAGTTAGCCCCGCACAAGGGAGCAGAGCTAGGGCTCTTGCCGGCTAAGGGCACGGCCGTACCGCGGACCAACTCAGCCCGAAGGCGCCGTCCCGCTGTTCGACGCAAACCGGACCACCTTCGCTAAGGTTATCCCATAGCGCTCCGTCCACCCTTGCATACACCGGCGCGGTTAGCGAGCCCCACGGGGCGATCTCGACACTTTGGCTGGTTCTGGAAAAGTTCTTGTGTATCACTCTCGATTGGAATAGGTGGGCCTCTGAGTGATCCAGCATTACGTCCAGCTCGCGAGCGGCGCTATACCCGTATGGTAAGGAAGCTAGCAAAATGACTACGAGGACGGTGCTGTTCCTTGAAACGAACTTTTCCGTGATCACTGCGGCGACGAAGAGCGTCCCCGCAAGAATACAAGCAATCCAGGGTACGCTCGAAGAGTCACCCAGGAAAACGCTTCGCAAAGGGGACAGCAAATTCACCGCACCCATAAACCAACCAAACGCAAGCGGTTTGCGTGAGCTGATTGGGTCTGGGGAGAGTGTGAAGTCTCCGGCGAATCGCACCGCCAAAAATATTGAAAGCCATGGGATTGCCACGTGAAGCACGATGGCGGCGTTGGGCAGCACGAATATAACGAGGGGCGCGAATAGGCAGGTTATGTAGTACCAGCTTGAGATGTTCAGCCGTTGCTCGTTTGTCAATTCCGCAAGGGGAAGTGGGCGGATCGGTTCTGGATATTGATCAAACACCTCTGAACCCTCGGCTATCCGCCGGTAGCGTCCCTCCCAAAAGTCGGCGTGATCTGGATAAGCTTACGATTGTCGCTTCCACCAAGCCGCCGCTTGTGAAACGGATGATGCCGCGCCCGCTACGTCAGAATCGTTCCGTTGCCGAACACCTGATCCAAATAGGACAGCGAGATCAGGCACATGGCCGAGCTGGTGAGGATCGCGATGAACTTCGTGAATCCCCCACCCATGAACTCAAAACGCAGGATCAGTGCCAGCCCCACGCCGGTATACAACAGGTACGTGTTCACCCCGCGGTCCGTCGTCGTGGCCATCGTAATCACGGCGGCATAGAACAGCAGCGGAAGATTGCTGTGATAGCGCCCCTTGGAGAGGAATACGACGGCGATGACGGCGAGCGCCACCACCAGCAGTGTCGTCAGGTTGAGCGGAGTCGTGTCAAAATACATCGGCCGGTCCTCTCGGGAGAAGGTCCATCCTTCTAAAACAAGTAACTGATGCCCCCCATGGCCACGATATCCTGCATCCAGCCGCTGATCTTCGAGCCGGTGTTGGGCTGGACGACGTCTTTCGGGAAGGGCGTGACGAAATCGTGCACTTCCACGCGGAATCCGAATTTCGGCGTGATCTGGAATTTTACTCCGGCGCCTCCGCTCGCCATGGGTTTGAGCTGGGTAGTCTTGGTGAGCAGTGCGAACTGGCTGAGCGGCTGGAGCTCCACCTCGGTCCCGATGCCTCGGTAATATTTGACGCCGCCTCCGGCAGCCACGAACGGCCGCACCTTCGAGCTGGCGGGCGTGAAGTGCCACTGGAAATCGTAGTGCATGGCGTAGGCTTCCGAGTTGAACGCCGCCTGCGTACCGCCGCTTGAGAGCTGCAGATCGCCGCGCGAATAATCCAGGCGCACTTCGCCGCCCCAATGGTTGCCGATGTTGTTGGCGAGCCACACACCCGCCGCGACGTTGCTCTGCGTTTTCACGGTGGCGGTCGCCCCGCCGTTGGTGACGTCATTGCCAGGAGAGAAGCTCCTCCCCGCCCCGCCGCCGAATTCCCATTTTTGTGCCAGGGCCGCCGGGGCTGCCGCGAGCGCCCCGGCGACCACCAACACGTGCGTTAATTTTATGTCCATGTCTCTTCTCTCTCAGTTTGGCAATCGTTCTGGCTGGCCGGTCTGCGCCGGTCTTTATTGCACGACTCGGTTTTTATTGCACCACTCGAACCTGGGAGGTTTGGGAAACCCCTCCCTGCGTGACGGTCAGCGGGACGCTCAGGCCGAGCGGCGCCGAATGTGACACGGTGACGCGAACCTGATATACACCCGCCACTCCCGGCGTCAGGCTGGCGTCGAGCAACACCGTTCCGTCGCCGCCGACGGTCACGGTGGGAGGCACGAGTACTTCCTCGGGCGGGGTTGTGGGGGCCGCGACGCCGGCCGTCGCGGGGGGCGTCGTCTGGCCCATGCCGGCGACGTAAATCTTCAACGTGTCGCCGCGATGCACTGGATTCGAAGGCGTCGCGAGCAACCCGTTGGCCTCTCGCACAATGAAGGGAACCGAAGCGCCGGGGATCGCCTGGGTGTTCTGAAACACGGCGGGCGAAAAAGGCTGCACCTGAACCGGGAAGGGGGCGCTGACGCCGGCCGGGCCGCGCACCACGATCGGGGCGTTCCCCACGATGTCGTAAGGAATCTGCGCGTTGATCAGCGAAGGCGACGAGAAGTACAGCGGAAACGCCTCCCCGTTCGCCGTGACGCAGGTATTGCCGAGCGAGGTAGCCAGCGGAAATCCCGACATCTGGCTGGTTCCGCTGAGGTTGGTTCCCCAGATAGAAACCAGCCCGCCGGAGGAGGCCGGCGACGTGTTGTCGGCGGTGCTGACCACGGCGGCGATGGACGGCTTGCCCACCGGCACATAGAAGTTTCCGGGGATCACCGTCAGGCCCGAAACCGTCAGCGCGAAAATGGTGGATTGATCCGGAGATACGGCGAGCGAGCGCGTGAACGACAGGATACTCTCGCCAATCTGTCCCACCGGCGGATAGGCCATGCTGTCGTGGGTCACCGGCGCCTCCACCATGAGGGCGGAATCGAACTCGCTCAGATCCAGCGTGTTGATGAACTGCAGCACGCCGGGAGCGTTGGACGCCGTGGCGCTGGTCCGCAAGCCGATTCCGAGGTCCGCCACCACACCGGAGGGCGTCCCATCCGTCGCCGGGAAGGGCGTGCCCACAGGCACCAAGGCCGCGTCCAGCAGATTGGGACCCGCTAGCCACAGGTTGTCGTTGATCGCGCCGTAGCTGCCGCCCAGAGTTGCGAAATCCTTCCGCCCGGCCACCCACGTGTTTGCGGCGGCGTCGTACTCGCCCACAGTGCTGTCGGCGAGCGCGAGAGTAAGAAACCGCCCGTCGGCGGAGGCCGCCATCACGCCGTCGAAGCTAGGCAGATTGTTGGAAGAGATGGCCGCGTTGGGGGCTCCGTCGAGGGTGCACGGCGTGTAGCCGAACCGGTTGGTGAAATCCACCCGGTCGAGCATGGCCGCCGGCGTTTCGACTTTACAGGGAGCTGAAGTAGGCACGCCGGCGTTGCGCACGAGCGCGAAGATATCGGAGTAGGAAACGCCGATAGCGCGCGGATAGTGCCCGAAGAACACGATGGGGGCCGTCGGCGCGAGCTTATTCAGGTCCAGGACGTTGGCGATCTGCGAGTTGTCGTTGCCCACGATCAGGAAGTTGGCGTCGAGCGTCATGGCCATGTGCGTGGGCGTATTGCCGGTCCGCATATCCGCCAGCTTGGTCAGAGTCTTCATATCGTAGACCTGCACCAGATTCTTGTCCTGGCGCAGCAGGTACAGGCGTCCGCGGAAGGGGTCGGCCAGCATGTCGACGAGCTTGCCGGGCACGTTCACGATGCGGCCCACCTGGCTGGAGTCGTGCATGTTGACCAGCAGGCGAACCGTGGGCGGCAGATTGACCGCCGCAGTCGAAGTGATAGTCAGCGTGATCGCGGTGGTGCCCTTGGCGTTCTGGAACGCCGCCGGATCGATGGTCACCAGCACCTGGGCGGGCGTCGTGCCGGTAGTTCTCGAGAGCGTCACACCGGCGGTTCCAGGCGGCAGCGCCAGTGTGAAATCGGCCGCGGCGGTTCCCAGGCTGATCACATTCAGCGTCTGCGCGAACAGCGACGCGGTGCAGCCGTTGCCCGTATCCGCGAAGAGCAGGTCTTCTTGTACCGTCCCGACCTGGGGGGTCTGCGGCAGCTGGCCGATTGGAAATATTGTCACGCCGCTGACCGAAGCGGAATACATCGTGTTCATGTCGTGCGACATCAGCGATTTGCCAGCGAGATTTTCCTGGATCTGCAGGCGCTCCCGCACGGTGAGGTTGTCGGTGTCGAGGATGTGGAGCACTGGCCCGTCGCCGGGCGCGGGAACCTGGGAGTAGATCAGGTTGCGAGTGGTGTCCCAGGCGTGGCTTCCAATCTGGAAGCGGCCATCGGGGCGGGGAAATTGCGCGAGCCCGCACGGATTGGCGGGAACCTGCAGGCAGGTCGAGCTGTCCAAACCCCATCCCTCCAATACGTTGGCGCCGGTCATATCGGAAGCGATCGAACGTGGGCCCATGGCCGGTGCACTGGTCCCGGCGCCCCCACCGATGCTCTGCGAGGGGACGTCGTACTGCAAGAATACGGAATTCTTAGAGCTGGCCGAATCGTCCGGCACGGCCGCGCCGAGGATAATGATCGTTTTTCCGTCGCCCGAGACGGCCGCTGCGGTCTGAATGATTTCCATGGGCGCCACCGACAGCAAGACATCGGCCTCGCCCGCGGAGGGGTTTTGCGGAAGAAGGCGGCTCAGCGCGATGCAGGCGGCGATGGGCTGCAGGGCGCCGCTGGCGGGATCGAGCAGCACGATATTGGAGCCGGAGAGCGGGGTCCCGGTGACGCATTCGGCGTTGGGTGGAAGGGTTGCGAACACCCGCGATATGACCAGCGCTTTTCCATCGCCTCCGAAGGTGACCGACAGCACCGGACTGGGCAGCTCGATGTTGCGCACGATCACGCCGGTGTTCAGGTCGACGATGCTCAGACCTCCGGTGTTCGGGAAGAATCCGCCCAAAATTGTGCTGTTGGGCGTTTGATACCGGCCGATGACCAGGTAATGGCCGTCGGGGGAGACCGCGACCGCACTGGGCGGAGCGCTCACCGGAATCGAAGAAATCAGCGTGCGGCTGGCGGTGTCCATCACCTCGACGCGATAGGCCGCGAAGTTGGCGGCGTACAAATGGCCTCGCGTTTCGTCGAGCGCGATATCCGACACCGCTCCGTGGACCTGCACCACGGTGCCGAACGTGGCCGCCCGGGCGGCCCACGGAAGCAGCGCAACGGCGGCGATCACTTTTGCGAATCTAACCGACATGGTTCACTCCGGTTTATCACCACGGATCTTTATCACCCCGAACCTGAAGCCCGAGGGCGCAGGTCCGTCTCCTCCTCGACAATCCTTGATCCCAGCAATTTTGACGCACGAATCCTGGCCCGGAAAGCGCGCTCCGCCCGCTGGTTCACGCCCTCCGGCAAAGGTCTGGTTTCCTCTTTAGTTACTCGGCGTTCTTCTTGCGGCGCAGCACGATGATCCCGATAAACAGGACGCCCAGGACCGCACAAACGATTCGAACTGTGGAAGTGTCCATCGCTTCCCTCCTTTCCTCGACAGTTGTGAATTCGGCTCTTCTAGCACCAACCTTTAGGGGGTACTAAATGTTATTCATCATCGGAATAAGCTCGCGGATGATCTTCATCGCCACCGGTCCCACAGTGATCACAAACAGGCTGGGCAGGATGCAGAAGAAGATCGGGAAGATGAGTTTGACGCCCAGTTTGGCGGCTTTTTCCTCGGCCACCTGGCGGGCCTGCACGCGCATAAAATCGGCGTGCGCCCGCAGACTCTGGGCGACGCCGGTACCGAAGCGGTCGGCCTGGATCAGCACGGCCACCAGTTTTTTCAGATCGTCGACGCCGGTGCGCTCAGCGAGGTTCCGCAGCGCTTCGACGCGCCGCTTGCCGGCTTTCAACTCCAGGTTGACGATGCCGAATTCCTGGGAAATATCGGGGTGCGCGGCATCCAGCTCCTTGGCCACCTGCAGGATGGCCTGGTCGAGTCCCAGGCCGCTCTCAACGCACACCACCAGCAGGTCGAGCGCGTTCGGAAGGCCGCGCGCGATTTCCTTCTGGCGTTTCTGGGCTTTGCGCCGCACATACTCGTTGGGCCCGAAAAAGCCGATCGCCGTGGCGCTCAGGATGGCGACGACTTTGTTGCCCGAATCGGTCGAGGAGCCCAGCACGAACGCGGCGGTCAGCACCGGAAACAGGAACCCCAGCACGACCTTGACGCCGTACAGAATTTTCAGCGAATTCTCCCCCCGCATGCCGGCCCGGATCAGGCGGCGCTGCATCACGGTGACATCCTTGGGAGATTGGGGAACGATATTCCCCAGCTTCTTGATGATTTCGTGGAACGCCAGGCTGGGATGGTCCGGGATGACCTCTTCGGCATGCTCGATGCCGCCTACCACGCGGTCGATGGCTTCTTTCGGGCGCACGTAGATCTTCATGCCGAAGATGGCGGCCCCCACGGCGATCCCGAAAAACACGACGATCGTAAAAAGAACCGGCATGGCGTTAGACCTCGATATCCACGATTTTTTTCATGATGGCGTAGCCGATCAGCTGCAGCACCACGGCCGAGCCGAGCATGATGTTGCCCACGTCGTCGGTGAAAAAAAACTTCACGTAATCCGGATTGGTGTAGAACATCAGGATGGCGACCGCGACCGGGATCAGCGACAGCGCGGTGGCGGTCATCTTACCGTGGGCGCTGACCGCGCGAATGCGGCCGCGCAGCTTGAAGCGTTCGCGGATCACGTAGGCCAGCTTGTCCAGGATTTCGGCGAGGTTCCCGCCCGTGCGCTTCTGCAGCAGCACGGCGGAAACGAAAAAGTGGACGTCGAGCGACGGCACGCGCTTGGCCAGCTTCTGCAGCGCCGTTTCGATGGGCAGTCCGAGGTTATGCTCCTCGAATGTCCGGCGGAATTCGCTCGATACGGGCTCCGGAAATTCGCGGTGAATCATTTCGAGCGAGACCGAGAACGCGTGGCCGGCGCGCATCGAGCGCGCCACGAATTCGAGCGCGTCGGGGAAGATCTCCTCGAATTTCTTGAGTCGCGCGCGGCGTTTCCGCCACACCTGGAAGAAGGGCAGGGCGCCCGTCAGCGCGCCGATGACGGGAATCGTCAAGCCCGGCAGCGGCAGAAACAGCCACGTGACGGCCATCCCGGAGCCGCAGGCGATGATGGTCAGATGCACGAAGCGGGCGGGCGTCCAGTTCACGCCCGCCTGTTCCAGAAAAGCGCCAATCTTGGGGCCCAGCTGGTATTTTTCCACCAGCACCTGGGCGAAGTTGTTTTCCGTCGACACAGTCTTGGTCAGGACCTGGGGCCGCTCGGTGTCTTTCTTCGCCTGTTTGACCTTCGCGGTGCCCAGCAGACGCGCCTTCACGCGGGTAAGGTCGGCGGACTTGAAGTACTTCGACACCACGAACCAGGCCGCCATGGCCACGGCCCACACCGCGACGACAATCACCACAAAACTCATGCTCAAACCTCCAGGACTTCCTCGAATAACTCGCTCCGCAGGCGGATGCCGGCGCTCAGCAGCTTTTCGTAGAACTTGGGCCGGATGCCGGTGGCCGCGAACCGTCCGATCACCTTGCCGTCGGGGTCCAGGCCGCGGCGCTCGAACACGAACAGGTCCTGGAGCGTCACGACGTCGCCTTCCATTCCGGTGACCTCGGTGATGGACCCCACGCGGCGCGACCCGTCGCTCAAGCGCGCCACCTGCACCAGCAGATGCACCGCGCTCGCGATCTGCTGGCGGATCGACACCAGCTGCATGTTCGAATTGGCGAGCGAAACCATGACTTCCAGGCGCGACACGGCGTCCCGCGGGGAGTTCGCGTGGACCGTCGTCAGGGAGCCGTCGTGACCGGTGTTCATGGCCTGCAGCATGTCGAGCGCTTCCTCGCCGCGGACTTCGCCCACCACGATGCGGTCGGGACGCATACGGAGGCTGTTGACCAGCAGCTCGCGCTGGCGCACCGCGCCGTTGCCCTCGAGGTTGGCCGGGCGCGTTTCGAGGCGCACGATGTGCGGTTGTTTCAACTGCAATTCGGCGGCGTCTTCGATGGTGACGATGCGTTCCTTGCCGTTGATGAACGCCGAGAGCGCGTTCAGCAGCGTGGTCTTACCTGAGCCGGTGCCGCCCGCGATGATGATGTTCAGGCGGGCCTTGACGGCGGACTCGAGCAGTTCCATCATGCCCTGGGTCATCGCCAGGCGCTCCACCAGATCCGGCGGCATCAGTTTGTCGGTGGAGAACCGCCGAATCGATAGGATCGGCCCGTCGACGGCGAGCGGTGGAATAATGGCGTTGACGCGCGATCCGTCGCTCAGGCGGGCGTCCACCATGGGCGTCGATTCGTCGATGCGGCGGCCCACCTGGCTGACGATCTTGTCGATGATGCGCAGCAGGTGCTGGTCGTCGCGGAAGGTGACGTTGGTCAGCTCGAGCAACCCGCGCCGTTCGACGTACACCTGCTTGTAGGTGTTGACCAGAATATCGGAGATGGTCGGATCGGTGAGCAGCGGCTCGAGCGGCCCCAGTCCGAAAACCTCGTCCAGCACCTCGTCGCTGATCTGCTGTTTTTCGAGCGAGCTGAGCAGCGTCGGCTCCGCGTCGATCAGCTGGATGACGGCTTGGCGGACCTCGCTGCGGACGCGCTGGTTGTCGATGCTGGCGAGCGCTTCCAGGTTGATCTTGTCCACCAGCTTGCGGTGCAGGGTGAACTTGAGTTCCTGATACTCGGGCTTCAGGCTGGTGCGCTGGCGGCCGGCGTTGCGCAGCAGCCGCTGCTCCCAGGAAACCTGCTGGGCGTTTTTGGTTCCGGTTTCAAGCGGAGTGAACATAGGTCGTTTTCAAGTCCTCAAACCCCGGACAGAGCCGGTCTCATTTCGCGCGCGGCGCCGGCCGGCTTCTTGCCCCCGCTGTGGCCGCCGCACAGCCGCAGGGCCACATTTTCGATCGCTTTGCCCAGATCGCCCTCGGTGCCGAGCGGCTGGCCCAGCGTCACCACGCGGTGCAGGGAAAAATAGTCGTTCGGAAGGTTGGCGTACACCGGGCAGTTGAACAGCTTCTCCATATTGGCGATCCCCAGGCCATCGCGCTTATCGACCCGGTTCATCAGCACCTGAAAGCGCGCCCGCTCGAATCCGACGTGCTCGATCAGGTTCATGGCCTTGCGCGTCAGGTGCAGGCTCGGTAGGTCGGCGGTGGTGACGATGAAGGCTTTCTCCGCTTCCGAAACCGCCATAAGGCTGGTCTGGCTGAAAACGGTGGGCGTGTCGAGGATGATCCAGTCGTACAGATGGCGCGCGTGCTCGATCAGCACGCGCATGCGATTCGGATCGACCGCGTCGGCGTAAGGCGCCGCCGGGGAGGGAAGAATGTCCAGCCCGCCGTGATTTACCGCGAGCGAGGTCCACAGCGCGCTGTCCAGATGCTCGGCGTGCTGCAGCGCGTCCACCACCGAATAGGGGTGGCTGAGCTTCAAATAAAATCCGATCGTGCCGCCGGTCAGATCGAAGTCGGCGAGCAGAATGCGCCGGCCGGTGATCCTTTGCAGCGAGAAAGCCGTCTGCGTCGCGAGCGTCGAGGCGCCCGACCCGGGCTTGGAGCTCGAAAACGTGATCACATGGCCGCCCTCCGGCTCGGGCGCTTTCTCGGGCACGCACAGGCGCCGCAGACGGGTGATCGCGTCGCGTTGCGTCGAGGCCTCGAAAGGCGCGGCCAGGAACTCGGTGGCCCCGGCGCGCAGCGATTGCAGAATGGCCTGCGAATCGTTGCGGATGTGCAGGCCGACGACATGAATGGGCGGCGTCAGCCCGGTCAGGAACTGGATCAGCCCGAGCGCCACGTTCAGGTCCGTCGCCAGATCGAGCAGCACGACTTCCGGCTTCAATTGCCGGACCCGGATTTCGAGGGTCTGGGCCGGAGGATAATTTTTCAGGTCCGCCAGGATCTGGAATCCGCGCGTCTGCGGAAGACTCGCGATCAGCTCCTGCGCGAGCTCCCGCTGGGGAGCGATGAGGAGGGCGGTGATTTGCGCTTCGTTCTGCACTCTGGGCCTCGTTCCGGCGCCGGGGCCGCGGGTTCCCGGTCATCGGAAGCTGCTAATTCTTCTTCGCGGATTTCGCTCCGCCGGAGGGCGGAATCTGGCTCGGATCGAGCCGTACCAGGAACTGCCTGGGGAAGGCTATCTCGGGCTTCGGATCGCTCGCGCGGAGCGGCTGGGTGATTTCGGGCGTCACGAGCAGCATCAGCTCCGTGCGCTGCTTGTTTTCGTCCTTGGTCTTGAAAAGGTTTCCGAGAATCGGGAGACTGCTGAGGACGGGCAGCTTCGAGAAAGCGTCGGTCTCCTGGTTGTTGAGCAGGCCGGCGACCACGAAGCTCTGCCCCTCGCCGAGCTCGACTTCGGTCTCGGCGCGCCGCGTCGACAGCGCGGGGATGGAGAATCCGTTCACGGTGACCCCATGCGCGGGATCGAGACTCGAAACCTCCTGGGCCAAATGCAGCTTGATGGTGCTGTTTTCCGTCAGTGTCGGCGTGAAGCGCAGCCGGATGCCGAACTCGCGGAACTGCACGGTGACCGCGCCGGAATTGGCGCCGCCCTGCAGAATGGGGACCGGAAATTCGCCCCCCACCAGGAAGTAAGCTTCCTTGCCGTTGGTGGTGACCAGGTTGGGCTCGGCCAGAATTTGCAAAATATTCTCCGACTGCAGCGCTTTGATGAACAAACCCAGGTTGAGAGTCGGATTGAAGGCGAAAATGTTCAAGGCCTGGGAGATGCTCATCGTGCCGGTCGAGGGCAGGATCGGAGCGATCGGAGCGCCCAGTCCCCCCGCGCCCGGGAACGTCGCGCCCGTCTGCAGCTGGGCGCTGAGGGCCCCCGTGCCAACCCCCCCGGTGGCGGCCCCTATCAGGGTGCCGCCCGGGATGGCGTTCCAGTTGATGCCGTATTGCTCTTCCTTCTGGCGGTCCAGCTCAGCGAAACGCACGCGCAGCAGAATCTGCTTATCGACCGGAGCTGCGGCGAGCTGCAAATTGTTGACGACGGTCTTGCCGAAGGTGGCGGCCAGGGCCACGGCGCGGTCGCTCACGTCCTTACTGGACACGCGTCCGTTCAGCGCGATCGAATCCCGCGTGCTCTCCTCCGTGATGGCTTCGTTGGGGAAGGTGTCTTTCACGATCTTGCGCAGGGGATCCAGGTTCAAATCCACGGTGACGTTGTAAAAAGTGCGGTCGCCCGCGCGGCTCCACACGATCAGCGTGGCGTTGCCGAGGCCCTTGCCGTGCATTAGAATTTCTTTGGTCGTGACGGGGCTCGCGTCGATGATGTCCGGATTGCTGGTGGAAATCTGACGGATGTCGGACGGATAGTCGATCACGACGCTCTTGCCCACCGTGAGCCGCAGATCCTCCGCCCCCTGTGCAAAGGCCACAGCGGCGCCGCAGGCGGCAGCGGCCGCGATCCACAACTGGCCCATCCACATCCTGCGCCGTGCCGTCCGGCTCGCGATTGTTTCGATTGTGCTTGGCTTCATGTGACTGACCTCCGGCTAATTAGCCTTGTTGGGAATGATTTCGACGGTCTTCTGGGTTCCCCGAATCATCACGATCTGGTCGGGAGGCGGAGGCGGAGCCACCACCACCGGCGGCGGCGGGGGAGCGGCCTGCGCCACGACCGGAGCCGGCTTGGGAGCGAACGGTTTGGCGGGTGCGGGATCGGCTTTCACCGGCTTGCGATTGCCGTATAGCTCGGAAACCACGCGCCCGGCGGTCTTCTCCATGCTGGTATCGCTCGAGTTGCGCAGCACTAATTGGATCTTTCCGTCGATGCCCGCGAGCGTCAGCAGTTCGGCCTGATCCGGCGAGGCCAGGATGGTGACCGAGGGGGCTTGAATCGCCTGGCCGCGGGCGTCCGCCTGCATGGCGGTGCCGGCCGAGAGGATCAGCATGTTCTGCAGCACGGTGGTGGTCATGTCGCTGTCGCCCGCAGGAGGGTGTCCCGTCACCAGCACGTCCACGCGCATGCCCGGCAGCACGAATCCCGCGACGTTCGCGATGTCGTTGACGCGCACTGTGACGGCGCGCATCCCCACCGGAATGGTGGGAGCGAGGCCCAAGCCGCTGCCCTTCGGCGCCAGGCGTCCATCGAGCACCGGTTCTTCGAGCAGCATGTTGGAAATCACCGGCCGGTCCAGGACGTCCTCGACTTTACTGAATCCGCCTTTGGGGAACGCAATGGAGCCCACCTTGATCACCTTCACGTCGGCCGGCTTGACCATGACGCCCACGCCCAGCGGGCGCGTCGTGATGACCAGGTCCTTCTGATCGGTGGGTTCGGCCCGCCGGGCCGTACTCGACCGCGCCGTCATCTGGTAGAACACCGCTGAGACCACCAGCGCGAACACCAGGCTGACGCCCAAAACCGTCATAAACCTGCGATCCATACGTATCTCCTTCGCGGCAGCCGTCTCACGTAGGGCCGCCGCTCAAAAATCTCTAAGGCCTCAGCCTTTCGGCACCAGCGCGAGCCATACACCGAGCGTGATCGCTGGGGCATACGGGATGGAGGCCTTACGCTCCATCTGCTCGGGCGTCGGCCGAGCGTCTCGTTTCGAAAATGCTTTCGCGACCGCCTGCCACCCGAGCGCCGCAACCGCCAGCAGGCCCCCGATTCCGGCGGCCCACAACGCCGCCTGAAGAACCAGTCCCACGCCGAGCAAAGCTCCGAAGCCGGCCATCAGTTTGATATCGCCGCCGCCCATACCGCCCATCAGATAAAAAATCAGAAACACGCAGAACCCCACCGCCGCGCCTCCCAGCGCCGTCAGCGCGCCGTGCCAGCCTTCCCGCCCTATCTGCCAGCCCAGTCCGCCGGCGAGCGCGGCAGCCGGAATCCAGTTCGCGATGTGCCGGCGCGCCAGGTCATCCGCCATGGCCGCCACTCCCACCGCGATCGCGATCCACATTTGTGCGTTCATCTTTGGTGCCGAAACGTGCCGGAACGCTCCGGCACCTCCTCGCCCGTCAGTGAACGTTCTAATTTCACGTTCAGTTCTTTCGACGACGACTTTTTCTTCTTCAACCTAGGTCCGTTCAAAATCAGAGGAGCGAGAAAGCCCGCTTGCAACGCAAATTCCGCCAAAGCCTTCCCCGACGGCAGCCGCCAGCTCATCGGGTCCATCCACTCCATCGGTAGATGGGGGATGCTGCCCGACGTGCGCTTCCGTCCCGCGCTCGGTTTATCCGGGCCCTCGTTCTCCGACTTCATCCTCTACTGCTACTCCCATTACTCTTTCGACCGGATCGGGGGTTTTCATTAGGCTTATGGACCGTCACATCCTTAGTCCCTAGAACCTTGGTTATGGAATACTTTTTGCCGTACCTGGTACTGGGGTTCCACGAAGAACTAAGAGGATATGTTTACCGTCGTCTTCGACCACTCGCCACTCCCTGCGTAGCTTCAGAAGCTGCACAACGGGCAGCTCCACCGGGAGCAACGCGAGATTAAACCCGTACTTGTTCATCAGCCGATCCCAATCCCACCCGCCGTTCACCAAGCGGATATACTCGTTGCCCACCTCCGGTCCGTAAAAATCGCTGCGCCCGTCGACGAAAACTTTCTGCCGCTCGGGATGCAGATAAATCAGGTAGTCGCCCCACTGGTCGGTGGTCAGCACGCGGGCTTGTGCGATTTCCGATTCGTGCGCGTGCACCATCGCGACGGGAAATAACTGCCTTGGGAAATCGACGGGCCACTTGATCGGCTGGCCGATCGCGACGAGCGAAACCACGAACGCGGCCGGCCACAGGCTGGTGCGGCGGAACTGGGGGGCCGAATCCGCGGCCATCTGGTTCAAGATGCCGCGTAGAGAGTGCTTCGGCGCTCCGGCGGTGAGCGCCTGCCACCACGACGCGACTTCGCCGGCGATCAGGGGCATGGTCACCGCGACGAACACCGGCACGTGGCGAACGCTTGACAGCGCCAGATACGCGAACAGCAGGATCCACAGACCCTCGGCGATGCGGCGCCGGCGCAAGAGCGCACCCGCCGCGATCAACCCGGCGAACAGCAGCCCCTCGAACTGCAGCATGTTCTCGCTGCGGAAGCTGGGCGATTGGAATTCCTGAATCACCGTGCGGATCCAGTCCGAGCGCAGATATTCGACGATGTGCCGGTGCAGGCCCCAGCCGTAGGGATTCACGAGCGAGACGGCCCCACAAGCAACCGCGAGAATCCCATAGCGTATGGGTTTGCTCCAGTCCCTGTCTGCGAGCCACTGCTCCACAGCCGAACCGATCGACGTCAAGCCGAGCACGGCCACGATCGCGAGGAACCCTCCGTGCAAATTGGTCCACACCATGACGACGGGAATCAGCCAGAAAATGCGCCGCCGGGGCGCCGAACCGTCGCGGTCGGTTTCCACCAGCCACATGGAAAAGGAAAGCAGCACCAGCGTGAACACGTGCGGACGCGCCAGAAAATGCATGGACGCCGAACCCACACCGAGCAGCGCGACGATCATGGCGGCGAACAGATTCACGCCCTGCCGCGTGATCCGGCGGATCAGCGTCGTCGAAAACAGGGCGATCAGCACGCCCGCCGCCAGCACCACGCCTTTCAATCCCGCGCTACGGTAGAGCGCCGCGTCGGTCACGTCGCTCAGCCATTCCCAGGCGTACCACGGCGCGCCGGGTTTGGAGAACGAATACAGATCCTGATGCGGAACCGCGCGATGATTCAGAATGTACTCACCAGAACGGATATGCCAGCCGACGTCGCCATCGGCGAGCAGCGCCGTCCACCCGAAGGCGCCCATGAACAGCCAGCACAGGATCGCGACGAAGAACAGGTCGGAGAGCGAAGGTATCAGCAGGCGCGCCCAGCGCTGCTGGAGCACGGACTCCATCTGCCGTCTTTTTTTCGGGGTCGCAGCGGCCGAAGGGGTGGCCGGACCGGCTGCGGCGATGCTTTCCAGGGGAGTCATGCCTCTCCCCTACTACTTCGCCTGGAGAGGCTGACGACTTTAGGAGTTTCTTATACTTACATCGTCATAAGCGCGGCCATCAGCTCGATTCCGTCCCACAGGTTCTGGAGGCGCAGGTTTTCGTTGTAGCTGTGCTGGTTGTTATCGTGATTTCCGATCGAAATCACGATCGTCGGCGCGTGCAAGGGGTGCTCGACCGCGTCGAGCGGCAGGCCGCCGCCCATGTTGGGCAGTTTGATCGTGGGGCCGCGCGCGCTTTCCACCACGCGGATCACTTCTTGGGAAATCGGCAGGTCCATGGGCGTGCGGATGGCCTCGGAGCCTTCGCGCACGTCGACCCGGGCTACTTTGGCGTGCGACATTCGTTGCTCGGGAGTGGGTTCCGCGTCCACGACCACGAAAACCCCCTGCTCGCGGATGTGCTCGATGGCACGCTGGGCGGTTTTAGCCGGGTCCATGCCCTTCACCAGCCGCATGTCGATGGTTGCCGTCGCGGTCGCCGGGATGACATTGGACGCCTGCGCGCCGATGCGCGAGCTCGCCATGCCACGGATGTTCAGCGACGGTTGGGTGATCAGCTCGGTGAGCTTCGCGGGTTGGCCTTCCGTCGACCCCAGCCAGAATTCACGCATCAGCTCCCGATCGACGTTGGGAGCCTCGGCGATGGCGCGCTTTTCAGTAGTGCTGAGCGGGGCAATCCCATCGTAGAAGCCGTCGATCAGCACGCGGCCGTTGTCGTCTTTCATCGAGGCGAGCAGCTTCGCCAGCTCCATGGCGGGATTGGGAGCCCAATTGCCGTAATGCCCGCTATGCAGCTCCCCTCGCGGGCCGTAGACGGTGACATCGATGCGCGTCATGCCGCGCGCGCCGAAGGTGATCAACTGCTGGCGGGTCTGATACAAAGGACCGTCGCACATCAGCCACAGGTCACCCGAAAAAAGCTCGCGATTGGCGGTGAGGATCTTTTCGAGATTCACGGAACCCGCTTCTTCCTCGCCTTCGAACACGAACTTGACGTTCGATTTCATCTTCGGGCCTGTCGCGCGAATGGAATCGACGGCGGAAAGCATCGCGACGATCGCGGCCTTGTCGTCGGCGGCCGAGCGTGCGTACAGCCGCCATTCAGGATCGATTTTCCCGCCGGAGGAGGGCAGAGGAATCACCTGCCCATCCTTTTCGAGCATCCCGTTGCGGAAGGTGGGAGAAAATGGCGGCGTCGCCCACTCCTTGGGATCGAGCGGCTGACCGTCGTAATGCGCGTAAAAGACGATGGTCCGCGTCGCCCCCGGCGTCTGGATTTCGCCGTAAACCACTGGATTCGCTCCGGGAATCGTCACGAGCTTGGCCGGAATGCCCCGCTTTTCGAGCATCTTCGCAATCGTTTCGGCGTTGCGCTGGATATCGGCTTTGTCGCGGGCAATGTTGGGGATGGCCAGCAGCGCCGTGAACTCGTCGAGAATGGTGCGCTCGTGCTGCTCGCGCCAGTGCCTCGCCGCAAGCGCAGCTGGATTCGAGGGCGCCGGGTTGGTTTGCGCATACGCGGCGGTGCCGACTAGCATCCACAGGAGTGCGCGCTGCATGCCGCCTATTATAAAGTCTCGTGCGCGGGAGAGTACGGCAGCGCGGCTCGACGCAATCGGTCCCGAGCGCTCTTCCTGGGAGAGGGGCCGGGCCGCCGGGAGAGGGAAAACCCAGCGGCTCGGCCTAAATGCTCAAGCGACGGTGCTTTCGGTAGAAGCGCCACGCTCGACGCGGGCAACATCGGGGGCTCGGTCGAGGCCGAGCAGGCGGCGTCCATGCACCGCCAGTTCGAAGCGGTCCTTCACGCCGGTCTTTTCGAAAATATGCATCAGGTGGACCTTGACGGTCCCCGGCGTAATGGCCAGCGCTTCTCCAATTTCCTTGTTCTTCAGGCCCACGCACACGTGATGGACGATCTCTTTTTCGCGTGGGGTCAAACGCGGTGAGGTGCGCCGGTCCGTGCCCCCCATCGCCTGATCGGAAAGCGAGCTCTCGATCCATACATCGCCCCGATGCACGGCCCGCAGGCATTCGATCATGGCGGGAATTTCCGCGGTCTTCTTCAGGATGCCCCGCGCTCCCAACTGCAGTGCACGGAAGCAGTCGATTTCCGCCAGATCGTTCACCCACAGCACCGGCTGGCATTGCGGCCACGTGCTTTTGACGTCGGAGAGGAACTGAAACACCATCTTGAGGCCGCCGCTCTGATCCACCAGCAAAACGTCCGGATGATGTTCGCGAATATAGTCCAGCGCGTCGTTGAAAGCCGACGCCGATCCAAGCAACTCGAAGTCCTCTGCCGAACCCAGCACCCGCGCCAGACCTTCCAGCACGATGGGCTGCGCCTCGCAGGCAAATACCCTGATAGAATTCACGCCATTTCCCTTAGGGGCATACAATCGACTGCGGAGGTGGTAGCGCTATAGGTACTAGGTGTCGATTTCTACACTTGCGGGTAGCGGAGCCCCTAACTTCCTGGTCGCAAGTACCAGTCCGCCCGCCGCCACGCACGCCGCCACGATCGCCCAGGCAGCGAGCATCTGGTGCGTAATCAATAAGCCGCCAAGCGGCGGCGCGGCAATCTGCGAAACCGAATTCAGCGATTGGTTCAATCCCAGTACGCTGCCCTGTTCTTCGCGGGGGGCCACATGCGTGATCATGCTGGTGAGGGTGGGGCGGACTAAGCCGCCGAACGCGAGCACGGTGATGGTCGCGATCAGCATGGGAATCGAGTGGGCGAACGCCATCATCAGGTAGCCAAGCACGTAGGCCGCGAAGCCCGTGCGATTCAGCGCCCGCTCTCCGAAGCGCTTCACCATCTTTCCGAGCCCGGGACCCTGTAATAGGATGCCCAGGAATCCAGCCCAGGCCCACGCGTATCCCGTTTGTTCGGGGCCGAACGGGCGGCCGTGCCAGGTGAAGCGGCGTTCGGCGAACAAGGGCAATCCCGCCACGAACATGGAGAACGAAAAGGCGAAGAAGAGGAACTGTGCGAGCAGAGTCGCCAGCGCGGGCTGCCGGAAATACTTGAAGTATTCGCCCCACTGGACGATGGAAACGCGGCGGCCGCCGGGACCAGCGGAAGCAGATCCCCCGCCGGAAGCCTCGCGGGCCTTTTGACTGACCGCGACCGAAGGCAGCAGGAACGTCGTCGCCAGGATGCTGGTGAACGACATCAGCGCGGCCGCGTACATCGGGTAGCGGTAATCGAACTTGGAAAGGAAGCCGGAGATGGCCGGGCCGATCAGGAATCCCAGGCCGAAGGCGATGCCGATCACGCCGAACGATTTCGCGCGCTCCTCAGGCTTGGTGACGTCGGAGATGTAGGCTTGCGCGAGCGAAAGATTCCCGGCCGTCGAGCCATCGATGATGCGTCCCAGGAACACGAGCCACAATAGGTGCGCGCTGGCGGTGATCAGGAATCCGACACAGGTGCCAATCTGACTCACAATCAGCAGGGGTTTACGCCCCATGTGATCGGAAAGGCGCCCCAACAGCGGGCCGGAGACAAGCTGGCACGCCGCGTACACGCCAACCAGCAACCCAGCTACCGTGGGCGTCGCGCCGAGGCGCTCGGCGTAGAACGGCAACAAGGGGATCATGAGCGTCAGGCCGAGGACATCCACGGCGACGATCAGAAAGATGGGGAGCAGCGGATTTTTGCCGGACAAATCTTATGATGACACGCGCGACAAGGCGCACGGCAGCGATTGCTACGGGAATAGCTCTCCATTCACTCTGATCTGGCCGCCGATCTGTTGAAGATAGGCCTTCAACCGCGGGAGGTGATCGGTTCCTCCACCGACGGTGAAATACTCGTCGGCAAGCACTCGAATTTGTGTGCCGTCCGCCCTCGCGTGAACGAAGGGGTAATGCGGATACGCATTGCCGTCATGTGGGTCCTTCTGCCACAACCGGCGTTGATAAATGAGCTCACCGCGATGAGGTCCGTTCTCGATCACGTGAACTTCATTAACGCCGTGCACGAATGTAATTCGATTTTCAGAGAGACGGACGAGCGCGAGACTTCCGGAAGTTGGCGATACAGGGCTGACCAAGTAGAGAATCTTGCCGTCGGGCGACAACTGCATCTGTTCAAAAACGCAAAATTCCGAGTCGAAGAAAACTACGGAACGATCGAACAGGATCTTCTCGGAATGCGCAGCCGGATCGTACACGGCAACCCAGTTCTTAGTCGGGCTGTGGATGCAATCAGCATCGCTACCTACGTAGTCAGCGCGCGGGCCGCGAATCAGCGCGATTTTGCCCTGACTTGTAAGAACAGGACTGTAACCGTGGCCTAAATTGATTTGCTTGCCTTGCGAATCCTCGTAGATTACGTCCTCGCCCTTTTCGAAGACACGCTGTGCGGGGAGACTCGATGAGGACAGCAGCACTCCGAGCGCGGTGCGCACTAGCAGTACGAATGAATAGCGCTCGGTCGAGGCGCTCACACGAAATATCTCCTCCGGTAGCCGGTACACCGCCAGCTCTTGTCATTGCGATCGTTCTCGCTGCGCAGTGCAGACGTTATTTCACCAGCCGTGCCGTCAGTACTTTCGACCCGCCGCCCGCCCACGCGACCCACGTCTCGCCGCCGGTGTGCAGAATTCGCGGATAGCCCAGTGTGCTGCGGCCTCCCTCGGCGACTTGCGTGACCGGTCCCGCGACGCCCGCGCTCGAAATTTGTCTGACTAGAAGTTTCGCGCCCTTGTCGCTCTGCTCGAGCCACGAAACGAACGCGCCACCCTGATCGTCGAGCGCGATCGCCGTATAGCCGAAGGCTTTTCCCGTGCTCACCATGACCGGTTTGCTGAACGTGGTCCCGCTGTCGGAGGAAAACAGCGCCTGCACGCGCGGTTTATCCTGCGCGCCCGTGAACCAGGAGATGGCGACCCGATCGCCCTTAGCCGCAGCCGCGGCGGCGTTGGTCGGGCAGGCGTTGATCTTCCACTGATCGGGGCTGATGTTCTTGGGCGCCGACCATTGCCCATTTTCGAAACGGACCACGGAAATGTCGCGGATGTCCTGCGGCGTGTGGTCGCGATAGGCGATCAGCAAACCCTTCGCGGTTCTCACGATCGACGTCGGGCAGCACGTGCACACGTCGTTGTCGATGCTCTCTTCCTTTATCACCTTGCCGTCGGCGCCGACGATCGTGCGCTTCAGCGAAATCGGGCCATCCTCGCCCTTCAGCGCTTCGAGCCACACCACCGACGCTTCGTGGTCGCCGCTCGCCACTACCGACGCGAGCCCGTGCTGTACCATGCTGCGATCCTTGTGCGCCGGGATCGGCGTGGTCCATTTCACGCCGTCGTGCGAGGAAGACACGTAGACGAATTCGGCCTCGGGATCGTCGCCGGGCGTCTCGATCCAATGCGCGAAGAGCGTCCCATCGGGAAGCGCAATGACCTCCGGGAGCTCGGCCGGATGACGGAAAAACTTGCGATTGGCAACGATGGTGCGCGGCTCCGACCACTGCCCGCCTTTGCGCACGGCGTACTTCAGCGTGTACGCGCCTTCCTTCTGCGTCTCGATCCAGCTCAGCAGAGGGCTGCCGTCGGCGGCCAGCGACCAGCTTGCCTGCAGGCTCCCCGCGCTCGAAGGGTTCGGTTGAGGCTCGGCCTTCAGAGCCTGGGCATGTGCCGATACGGCGAACGTGGCAGTGAGCGCCAATATCCAGAGGGAAGTTTTCATGAGTCCTCGCTTCGTGGCCGCGACTACTTCATGGCCATTCCATATGATATCCCTCAGCGCACCGTATTGCCCGCCAGCCGGGACGCGAGTCAACGAATCGCGAAGCAAGCGCGCCTCGCGTTCGAAAATGGCGAGCGCACAGCGAATGCGTGTGCGCGATTACAAATGGCGAGCGCACAGCGAATGCGTTGTGCGCGATTATGAATAGTGATGCAGCCTTCCAGCGAGTTCTACCGGATCAGCAAGCTCCCCCCTTACGTCTTCGCCGTCATCAACGATCTGAAGGCCAAGGCGCGAGCCGCCCAGCACGACGTCGTCGACATGGGCATGGGGAATCCGGATGGAGCTACTCCACGCCCCATCGTCAGCAAGCTGGTGGAGGCCGCGCGCAACCCGCGCAACCATCGCTACTCGATGTCCAGGGGCATTCCGCACCTGCGCGAGGAGATCGTCAAGCGCTACCGACGCAACTACGGCGTCACGCTGGACTCGGAGAGCGAAGCCATCGTGACCATCGGCGCCAAGGACGCGCTCGCGCATCTTTTATTCGCCGTGATCGGCCCTGGCGATGTGGTCGCGTCGCCGAATCCTTGTTATCCGATTCATCAGTACGGCGTGATTATGGCGGAAGGGCATGCGTGCACGCTCCCGATGCCCGATCCAGCGACGTTTCTAAATGCGCTGGAGGACCTGTACCGGAGATCTTCCAAGCCTCCGCGCATGATCCTGATTTCGTTCCCGCACAATCCCACCACAGTATGCGTGGATCTCGATTTCATGAAGGAGATCGTACGCTTGGCCCGCCATCACGGCACCATGGTGGTCCACGATTTCGCCTACGCCGACCTCGGCTTCGACGGCTACAAACCGCCCAGCATCCTGGAAGTGGAAGGCGCCAAGGACGTCGCCGTCGAGATTTTCTCAATGTCGAAAAGCTACAACATGGCGGGCTGGCGCATCGGCTATTGCCTGGGCAACGCGAAGATGATCGCTGCGCTCGCGCGCATCAAGAGCTATCTGGATTACGGCGTCTTCCAGCCCCTGCAAATCGCCGCGATCATCGCGCTACGCGAGTGCGAAGAGGACACCAAGAAGATCTGCGGGGTGTATCAGAAGCGCCGCGACGTGCTGGTGGAGGGACTCCGCAAAGCCGGATGGCCGGTGGAAAAACCGCACGGCACCATGTTCCTGTGGGCTCCCATTCCGGAGCCGTATCGCGCCATGGGCTCGCTGGAATTTTGCAAGGTGTTGATCGATAAAGCGCTAGTCGCCGTGTCGCCGGGCATCGGATTCGGCCCGCTCGGTGAAGGCTTCGTGCGCTTCTCGTTGATCGAAAATCCCCAGCGGACGCGGCAGGCCTGCGGCGGGATCAAGAAGATGCTCAAAGACGCGTAGGAATTTCTGCCGGGTGTGCGGTTGCGATCGCGCGCCGCCCCGTCCGGGCTGTATGCGAGGGTCGCGCAAAGTCTGGTATTGTATCCTCTGTACGATGTTTTCGGGTGGCTTACTCCCCGTTCGCGCCCTTGTCATCTTGGCCTCATGTTTAGGAGTTTGCGGGATACTTTCCCGCCTCTTGATAGTCGGTTTTACTCGGGACGTGGGCGCCGTGCGTTCACGCTCCTTTTTCGTTAAGGAGGTTCCATGAAGAAACACCTTGTGATCGCACTGGCGGTCTTCGGGCTCGCTGCGAATCTGGCGTCCGCCCAGGATGCGAAGGCTTTATTGCAGAAATCGTCGATCGCCATGGGCGCGTCGAATCTGAACTCGATTCAATTTTCGGGCACCGGCCACCTTTCCCAGCTGGGCCAGAACTACATTCCCAACGGACCGAATCCCGAAACCCTTGTCACCGCTTACACCCGCACGGTGGATTTCGTCGGCAAGTCTTCGAAGGAAGAGCTGACCCGCACCAACGAGAATCCGCCGCCCAAAGGTGGTGGCGCTCCTTTCGGCGGTGAGCAGAAGCAGGTGAACCTGGTCAGCGACAAGTACGCCTGGAATCAGCCGGGCGCGCAGCCGCAACCCCAGCCCGCCGCGGCTGACGAACGCCAGCTCCAAATCTGGCTGACGCCGCAGGGCTTCCTGAAGGGCGCGCTCGACGGCAACGCCACCATGAAGAAGGGCAAGGGCGGGACCGAGGTGACGTTCACGGCGATGAACAAGTACAAGGTCGTCGGGACGATTGACGCGGCGGGCATGGTGACCAAGGTCGACACCTGGATTCCGAGTCCCGTGGCGGGTGACATGCTGGTAGAGACACTGTATTCGGACTACAGAGATTTCGGCGGCGTGAAGTTCCCCGGGAAGATCGTGCAGAACCAGGGCGGCCATCCGGTGTTCGATCTCGCGGTGACTTCCGTCAAGGCGAATCCCGGTCCGCTGTCGCTTACGGTTGCCGACGCGGTGCGTCAGGCGCAGATTCCTCCCGTGAGGGTGGAATCGCAGAAGCTCGGCGACGGCGCCTGGTTTGTGGGCGGCGGCTCGCACAACAGCGTGGTCGTGGAGTTCAAGGATTACATCGCCGTCGTCGAAACTCCTTTAACCGAGGAGCGCGCCGAGGCGGTGCTCGCCGAAGCCAGGCGGCTGGTGCCGAACAAACCGATCAAGTACGTGATCAACTCTCACCATCACTGGGATCACTCCGGCGGGCTGCGCGCCGCCGCCGCCGAAGGCATCACGATTATCACCAACGAGCAGAACAAGTCGTTCTATGAACAGACTTGGAAGGCCCCGCATACGCTGGACCCCGACAAGCTGGCGAAGAATCCCAAGAAAGCAACGTTCATCACCGTCAAGGACAAGTACACCCTCACCGACGGGAATCAGACGCTCGACCTTTACCTAACGCATCCGAACGATCACAACAACGATATGATGATCGGCTATCTGCCCAAGTCGAAAGTGCTGATCGAAGCCGATCTGTACACGCCTCCGGCTCCCAACGGTCCGCCGCCGGTGCCGATCGCCATGGGCTTCACCAATCAACTGTACGAGAACCTGCAGCGCCTCAAGCTCGACGTTACCACCATCGCGCCGCTGCACGGCCGCGTCGTGCCTTATACCGACATGCTGAAGCTGCTCGGCAAGGGCTAGACTTCGCGGAAAAACCGGGACTGCCTGCTCTGTCCAAAGCCGCGCTCGGCGATGATTCATGGATTGCGGTCGGCGGCGAGTGGACAGAGCGGGCTGTCCCGTCGTTTTTCCTTGGGATGGTTGCCCGCAAAAATCGTAATAACGCGGGCCGTCTTTTTCCATTGCGATCATTATGCGTCACGGATCGGTGCAGCGACAGTCCGGTCCTGCAGCCACCGTCCTGTCATAATAAAGGCGGTCATGGCCGCGCTACCCGAATGGTCCGAACCGCGCGTCGTGGAAATGCGCCGAATTTCCGCAGAGGACCTCGCGCCGGTGCTCGACGAAGAAGCCGCCGTCTGGCGCCAGGAGCTGGACTGGGATCTTTCGTCCTCGGCCGATCTGGTTCGCCGCTACGCGCGCATGCAGGCGCTGAACGGCTTCGCTCTGCTCGACGGCCCGCGCGTCGTCGGGTACTCATATTACGTGCGCGAGGAGAACAAGGGACTCATCGGAGATCTCTACGTTGTGGAGCGCTACCGCACTCCGGCGCGGGAAGACGCCCTCATCGACGCCGTTCTCAGTGAGCTGCGCAGCATGCCCGGCCTGCGCCGCGTGGAATCGCAGCTCCTGATGCTGAGCGGCGTGCCTGGCCGGCCCGTGCCTTTTTCCAACTGGGTGCACGTTCATCCCCGCTGGTTTCTGGAATTCGCCTTGCCCGCTGTACTCGCCCCGCGCGAGCGCACCGGCATCCGCATCGAGCCGTGGAAGGAATCGCATCACGACGAGTCCGCGAAACTCGTTGCCCAGGCCTATCGAGGGCACATCGACAGCGAGATCAACGATCAATACCGGTCGCCCGCGGGCGCGCGGCGTTTCCTCTCGAACATCATCGAATATCCCGGCTGCGGCGCATTTTTTCCGGCTGCCTCTTATGCCGCTTTCGACCTCTCCACGGGCCGGCTGTGCGGCCTTTCGCTCGCCAGCCTGGTCGCGCGGGACACCGGACACGTTACGCAATTGTGCGTCGTGCCCTCGCACCGGAACCGGGGCCTCGGCTGCGACCTTTTGCGGCGTTCTCTCCTCGCGTTCGCAGCGCACGGATGCCGGACCGCCAGCCTCACCGTGACGGCGGCCAATGACAGCGCTCTGCGGCTCTACGAGCACATGGGATTCGTCCGGCGCCGCCTTTTCGCGGCCCACGTGTGGGATTTCCGGTAACGCAGACCGTTCCGTTTCCGGCGTCTCACGTTGCTGATCCGCTACAGTGGAAAGAGTCCATGGCGTGGTTTTCGCGGCAGAAACCGGGAGTCGAAGAGAGTTCGGGTGAGGGCGAAAAACGCGTCCGCACCGAGGGACTGTGGCTCAAGTGCGAAAGCTGCGGCCAGATTATCTGGAAGAAGGCGCTCGAAGATAACTTCGAGGTTTGCCCGCAGTGCGATTACCACTTCCGCATCGACGCTCGCGCGCGGCTGGCCCTCCTGTTCGACGACGCCGAGTACGAAGAGATGGACCAGGGGCTCACATCCACCGATCCGCTCCATTTCACCGATTCGCGCAAGTATTCCGAGCGCCTGGCCTCCGTACAGCTCCAGACTTCCATGTCCGATGCGCTGATTTCGGGACGCGGGCTGCTATTCGGCCGCTCCGTGAACGTCTGCGCGATGGAGCTGAAGTTCGTCGGCGGCAGCATGGGCGCCGTGGTCGGCGAAAAAATAACGCGGGCTATCGAGCGCTCGGTCGAGAGGCGCGCTCCCTTGATCGTGGTTTCGGCTTCCGGCGGCGCGCGCATGCAGGAAGGCGCCATCAGCCTGATGCAGATGGCCAAGATCTCAGCCGCGCTCGCGCGTTTGGACGACGCGAAGATTCCCTACGTCAGCGTCCTGACCGATCCCACCACCGGCGGCGTCACCGCGAGCTTCGCGATGCTCGGCGATCTGAATATCGCCGAACCGGGCGCACTGATCGGTTTCGCGGGCCCGCGCGTCATCGAGCAGACCATCCGCCAGAAACTCCCCGCCGGTTTCCAGCGCAGCGAATTTCTGCTGAAGCACGGATTCCTGGACGCCGTCGTGAAACGCAACGAGATGAAGCAGTACATCGCCCGCGCTCTCGATTTCTTCTGCGGCTAGTGGACTGCCGCAGCGGGAGATTTAGTACCGCTCCTGCACAGTCGCGGCTCGGCAAAGTCCGTCCTGCTGAGCCATGACCAAAGGGAGCGGTTGCTTCATGCCAGGAACCGGCAAACGAGAGGCCATGTCATCGCCTCGGTCCGGATGTCTCGCCGGAAGGTACCGCTACCACCGCAATTCCCTTCAGGCGCAGCCGCTCGTGAAACGCCGCCCGCTGCGCCTCGGCCTGGCTCCCGCGATGCGCCTCGATCTCCTCGTCCGTCGCCCTCCGATGAGAATTCGCATGCAGGAGCTTGGCGGCGGTTTCTGCCGCGGCTTCCACAAGCCGGCCGCCCCGCATGCCGCGCTTGCCATCCTCCAGGCTCACCAGAAAGACCGGATTCGGCAGCGAATTCTGGAGCGTCCGGATCTCCTGCCAATACTTCTGCAGATCACGCATGGCCGTCCTCCCCGCGCAGCACGCGCGTGATTCGTTCGATCGCGCGGGCCTTTTCGTCGTCGGACATCCGTGGATGGATGTCCTCCAGCCGCATAGATGTTTGCGTCCTCCGCCCGCCCAGTTCCGCTACCACCGACCGCCGCAGCTCTTCGAGCACGGGCTGTTCCAGGCTTCGCACCAGTTTGTCGAATTTCGAATTCATGATCTCCCCGACTTTCTCACTAGACAACGCACGCGCCGGTTATCGCCGCGGGCCGTAGGTTTTCTCCAGTTGATCCGCGTTTTCGGAAATGGCCACAGCGCGCCTGCGATATTCGGCCGCCTGCGCCACCAGCGACCCCGCCACGCCCTTGGACATATCCACCGGCAACACGACCTCCTCGCTGACCGCGTCGCGCAAGTGATCCAGGAGTTTTTCCGCGCGCTCGCACGCCACTTGTTCCAGCGCCTTGGCGCGCACCATCGCAGCGTGGGATTCCTCCCGCAGACGCGCGATGCGGGCCAGCGGCAGGCGCGTTTCCACAAGACGCTCCAGGGCGCGGCTCAAGTACCGTCCGCGATGCTCCAGCACGAGGAGCTCGGTCAACGGCTTGTAGTCCGG
Source organism: Bryobacteraceae bacterium (assembly GCA_035934795.1). GTDB lineage: Bacteria > Acidobacteriota > Terriglobia > Bryobacterales > Bryobacteraceae > Palsa-187. The sequence continues at coordinate 156,247 of DASYXM010000023.1, forward strand.
CTTTTCGCTTAACGCCGCCGATTCGATCAACGTATCGAGCGCTGCCTCGCGCACCTCCGCGCTGCGCACTGCAATCTGCCGGGCGTGACCATTGAGGGCTCGCTCGGCGCGCATCAGCCTGGCAAGTTTCTCCGCCGCTTCTTGTTCGCTTTCTTCGGCGGCGATCACTTCCGGTCGCGACGCAGCCTGCTGCGCGGCGGCGTCCACGCGCTGCTGCAGATCCTTTTCCAGGACGCGCTCATCGCCGGTCGCTACAGCCTGCAGCGTGGGCGTCTGGGCAAGATCGATGCTCATGTAAATCGGTGTCCCTCCGGCTGCATGATAGGGCACTCGTCAGGGTCGTCGGTGCCAGAATCGCCGGGGGGCGGGTCGCGAAATGCCCAGCGGACAGCAGGATACCCCTCCGGACGAAGATCAGTTTCGTTTGTGACTGGCGAAACCGCGTCGTCGGTTTATCCGCGCTTCTGCCTCAAAGAGACGTCGTTAGCCGCACGGAAGCTGGCGGGCGCCCTCACCACCCGTATGGAAATCGGCCGCTTCATTGAGTGTCGGTTATTGAGATGATCTCTACTTCCATCCGCAGCAATGCCGCGCTCAACGTCTTGCCTTGGGCGTCCGTGCGCAGTGACACCGTGCCGCCACCATCGAGCGCCTGATGCAACACGAAGTTCAGCGCGCGTAGGTTGGGCAACTCGTAGCGTTCCACAGGACCGCAGCATAACTCTTTAAAGTGATCCTTTACGCGCTCAGCGGTAACCTGTTCCACCAGAATGGGATAATACTCCGGTTTCACGGCGATCAGCCCGATGTTGGCGGAGTCGCCTTTATCGCCGCTGCGCGCATGTGCTATCTCCCGCAGTTGCACCCGAGCCATCCTTAAACCTCCAGTCTGATCGCGTTCGCGATGAAAAAGGGGACAGACCGCTCTGTCCACTCCCAGATTCGTCGGTGAAGCCAGACCCTTACACGAGGGGACAGGGTAGTCTGTCCCCTTTTTCATTACGCCTCCAAAATTGCGACCTTCGCGGCGACTTCGCTTTTGGGAATCAGCGCCGGCCAATACGCGATGATCTCCTCGACCTTTGGCCGCCCGCCCGATGGATACGTGACCACCGGCGGCCCGTTTAGTGCGAGCGGTGCGAGTTCCCGCGTGAATCTGTCAATGGGCGCCGGGTCCGGCCCGCGCACGCCGACACGCAAGGTGACCTCCGCTAGATCCGGCGACGGCTCTCCCGACAACGCCTCGCCGTGGCACGCGTTCGCTCCGACGAATTCGCTGTGGATCGTCTCGAATTTCAGGCCCAGGCGTTCGAGACGCGTGCGCAGAATCCGGTCCGCCGCGCGAGCTTTTTTGTAAGCGTCAGGCCAGCCATAGGTCATGGTGCCGACGGCCTTGAATCCGGCGGCGTAGCTGATAGAAACCTTGTAGGAATCGGTCGCCGGCTTCCCCTTGATCCCCCAGAATTGCACGCGATCCGGACCGGCCTGCTGCAACTCAATAGACGTGAAATCGGCGATGACGTCCGGGGTAATATAGGCGCGCGGGTCTCCGATCTCGTAAACCAGTTGTTCCGTGACGCCCGCCACCGTCACGCGTCCGCCCGTGCCCGGATGCTTAGTGATCGCGAAACGCCCGTCGCGCTCGGCTTCCAGAATCGGATAGCCAATGGAGGCCAAATCTGGGATCGTTTCCCAATCCACCTGGCAGTTCCCACCCGTCGCCTGCGCTCCGCATTCAATCACGTGGCCGCCCACGGCGCCCGCGGCCAACAAATCCCAATCGTCCTGTTTCCAGCCGAATTCGTGGATCTCCGGTCCGAGCGATAGTGCGACGTCGGAGCAGCGTCCCGTCACGACGATCTGCGCGCCTTGACCGAGCGCTTCCGCGATCGGAAACGCCCCCAGGTAGGCGTTCGCGCTGCGGACGCGCGGAAGGATGGCGGCCAGCGGCTCGCCCGTGTCCATGTTCCTCAGGGCCACATCTCCCAGGACCCCAGTTCCGGCAGCCGCGCCGCGCCCGATGAAGTCGGGCAGACGGCTTAAGATGTTATCGCCGGTCACGATGCCGATCTTCATTCGGCCGCCGTAGCCCGCGCGCTTGAGAGCCGCGGCCACCGCCGCCGCGCAGGTTTCCGGATTCACGCCGCCGGCGTTGGCGACCACTTTCACGCCCCGCGTGACGATGTCCTTCGCCGCGCGCTCGATCATCTGCACGAAATCGCGGGCGTAGCCGGCCTGTGGATCGCGCGAGAACTGCTTCTGCAGGATCGACATGGTGACTTCGGCCAGGTAGTCGAGCGTCAGGTAATCGATGGGCCCGCAGCGTATCTGCTCGAAAGGCGCTTCCAGGGAATCCCCCCAGAAGCCCTGAGCGTTGGCGATGCGGATCATGTGCGGATCTTTTTAGCTTAAGCCCCGGGGGCATCCGCGCGCGGCTTACGGGGGGCGGGGTCAATCGGAGGTTGAAATACCGCTCTACTACCGCTTCCTGCGGGCGCGGCTCGGAATGGAACTATTCCAGCTGCTTCATCCGTGCCGGGAACAGATTGGGAATGTCCAGCTTGGGGTTGAATCCGACCTCGAAATACGCGATGGCCATCTCTTCCCAGCTCTGATCGCCCCAACGAACTTCCTTGGCCGGATCGGGATTGAACTTGTTGTTCGGGGAGTTGTCGAAGCTGCAGGACATTTCGAGGCGCGTACCCTTGGGCAGAACCTTGGGCTGCGCGAGGATGAATTCGAGCTGCCAGTTGAAGTTGTAGTTCGGTACGTTCAGCAGCACCTCTTTTTCGCCGTTGGGATACACGGCGCGGAATTCCATGGATTTGCCGCGCAAGTGCATGTGCGGCTTCAGCGATACCAGCGTCGTATCCGCCTGCAGCGTGGTGGACGCCTCGGCGCGATAGTCGCTCGCACCCGGCGGGATCACGAAGGTATTGTTGGCCGCGTAGATCCGCGCCACACGCATTTCCGGCGGCTCTTTCGCCAGCACCATGCCGAACTTGGTCCGGTCCTTCGCTGCGGTCCCGTTGGCGGTGTAATGCATCTGGAAGACGATGTCGGAACCGGCCGGAATCAGCTTGGCTTTTCCGGGTGACAACACCACGGTCTGCTTGCCGGGAACGTAGCCGGCGACGTTCTCGTCGGCGAGCGGCGCTCCGGCCGAGGAGCTGTTCTTCTGCTCCTCCGGGACGAACGGCACGCCCACGGGATATTGCCGCAGCCACGGAGAATTGGCCCGGCGAATGTAAATATTCGCGTGATGCACCACGGCGCGGTTGCCCGGACGCATCTCCATCTGTTCCACCCAGGTATCTTTCGTGAAGCCCGTCGGCACGATGATGTAGGTGTATTCGATGGTTCCCTTGGCCGGGACGTCGATCTCGTTGGGCATTTCTACCACCACGTCCGGCTTGGGGATGTTCCATCCATCCACCCATTGAACGGGCGCGGGCTTATCCTTGGCGTCGCCCTCGACGGCTCCGCTATCGGCCCACGAGGCCAGCGTGTTGATCTCGGCCTCGCTCAGGCTGCGATCGTTAGAGAAGTGGCCGTACTGGGGATCGGCGAACCACGGCGGCATCTTGCGTGAGAGCACGGCCGCCTTCATCGCCTTGGCCCACGGGCGCGTGCCTTCGTAGGTCAGCAACGCCATCGGACCGATTTCGCCCGGGCGGTGGCAGCTCTGGCAATTCTTCTGCAGGATCGGCAGCACGTCTCGATTGAAGGTGACGGACGCGCCCGTAACGTCGGCTGCTCTTCCCGGAACCGCCGTGGAAACCGCCAGGAATCCAGCGATCAGGACGCTCGCGAAGTGTATGCGCATGAAAGGCCTCTCCTGTTGGCAGACTAACACAGTTGGCAGACTAAATGATCGTCCGGCGGGGGCAGGAAAGGCGCGCCACGCCGGGTAGCGGAACACCTTGACAAGGTGACGGCCTACTTGGAATCTTTGGAGCGCAGGATGTCTTTGAGATCGTTCAAGTTCTTGTTGATCTGTCCGAGAGCGCGAAAGTGTCCCCATAGGATCAACAGAATCGCGATGACACCCAGGATACCGGCGAAAGGTTGCGTAGGCATAAGGACATCATAGCCCTGTTCTTACAAAAATTCGCCACTCTTTTCTAGCACATCCCGCTCGGCGGCTGAGGGCCGTCCCGCAAGCCTATCGGGTCGGGGCGAACTTTATGGCGAGGCTCGCCTGCGCTTCCCGTTAGGCCTGGAATACGTCGCCGTGATCCTGGTGTGGACGCCGCCGCGGGGCATGAAATCACCAACCACGGTGGCCTCCTTCGGTTTCGCCGCGCTTACGATGTCTTCCAGCACCCGATTGACCACGTTCTCCTGGAAAATCCCCAGATTGCGATACGCCAACGTGTACATTTTCAAGGACTTCAGCTCAAGGCAGAGCTTATCGGGCACATAGCGCAGCACCAACGTTCCGTGATCCGGCAGCCCGGTTTTCGGGCACACCGAGGTGAACTCCGGCATCTCGATTTCGATCTCGTAACCCGTCGGATACTGATTCGGCCAGCATTCGATGTCGGGCAGATCGGCATGGACGCCGGCTTCAGCGTGCTGGTCCGAATATTGGCGTTTCACGCGGCTGCTCCTGCAGGAGCCTCGAGATTTTTGGCGAGAAGTTCTAGGAACAAACCTACGTCGGTCACCACGCCGACGGCTTGGCCGGTACCGCGATCGCTGACTTTCGTCACGACAGCCGGGTTGATGTCGACGCACACGACCTTCACCCAGCTCGGGAGCATGTTGCCGGTGGCGATCGAATGCAGCATCGAGCCAAGGCACAGGACCACGCCGGCGCCTTTTAGTTGCTCCGCGTATGCGTCCTGAGCCTGGTTCATGTCGGTGATGGTATCGGGCAACGGCCCGTCGTCGCGCAAACTTCCGGCCAGCACGAAAGGCACGCCGGCCTTGACGCACTCATACATCACGCCGCTCGACAGCTTTCCCGCCTCCACAGCCCTGGCGATGCCACCCGCGTGATAGATCGCGTTGATCGCGCGCATATGGTTGCGATGCCCGTGTTCCTCCTGGCGCCCGTCGCTCTGGCGGACGCCGAGCGAGGTGCCGAGCAGCGCGGCCTCGATATCGTGCACGCCCAGCGCGTTTCCGGCGAGCATCGCCTGTACCCATCCGCCGCGAATCAGCCGGGCCATCGCTGCCGTGCCGCCGGTGTGGATCACCACGGGCCCGGCCACAATAACGATTTTTTGACCGGCCTCGCGCGCCTGGCGGATCAGGCCGGCCACCTGGCGCACCGCCGCCTCCACCTGGCGCTCCGAGGACACGCCGTTGCTCATGAAGGCGAACGAGAGGCGGTCGCGCTCCTTCGATTCGGGGATTACGCGGATGCCGTGCAGTCCCACCACCACCTGATCGCCCCTTTTCAGATCGCGCAAGCGGCGGCACACGGCGCGGCGCTTTCCGCCGGCGCCCTCGATCACGATCATGGCGTCCATGCGTTGGTTTTCGACGTCGATCCAGCGCTTCTTGTAGCGCACCGCGGTCTTCTGATTAGTGGTGGAATAAAACTCCTCGGGAGCGCAACAATCGCGATCAACGGCGGCGAGGACGGCGTCGCCCGGTTCGGCGGGAGCGCAGCCGAGCTCCAGCAGACGGATCAGCAGCGGCTGCATGTCGGCGTCGCCTTCAGTCTCCACCTTCAGGCGCAGATAGGAATTATCGGCGTTGGTGCGCCCGATGCGGAACTGCTCGACCTCGAAGCGGCCGTTGTATTCGACCACCGTGTCGAAGATCTGCTCCATCAGGTGGGAGTCGATCAGATGGCCTTCGGCTTCCACTACTTCCTGTTCCATTTTTTCCTGTCCTAAGAGCCGGTTGAAAAAGGGGGACAGACCGCTCTGTCCGCACCCACCTTTGCATGCGGGCGCGAAGTTTGCGATTGGGGATAGAGTAGTCTGTCCCCTTTTTCAAGATAGGGGTAACTCTCAGGATAACCTGTCCGGTTAGGAGCTCTGAGGCGAACATGAGAGCATCGGCGATGGGCTAAGCTGAAGAAGAACCAATGACTCTGATTATCGATCTGCCGGGCGAGTTGGCGCAGGCCCTCAATACGCATGCGCAAGCCGAAGGAGTCGATGCCGCGGGCTTTGCCCGCCGGGTTCTCGAACGCGCTCTGGGGATGGAGCAGGAACCGCCTGGCCCTCCATTTAAGACCGGTCGAGGGCTGCTTGCGAAATACGGACGTGCGCCGTCGGCCGAGGAGATCGACGCAAACCGGGCCGATATGTTTCGCGGCTTTGGTGAGAATGCTTCGTGATCTCGGGCGTTGCCGATACGCACACTGCTCTGTGGCACCTCTTCGACGATCCCAGGCTTTCGCGTCCAGCAGCGGAATTCATCGACCAGGCCGCAGCGGCTAGGCGTAGGATCGTCGTTTCTTCGGTCAGCCTTGCCGAAGTTGTCTATCTGGTCGAAAAGAATCGATTGCCGCCGTCGGCTTACGACGATCTGAAAGCCGCATTGGCCGATTCAGATCACGTTCTGAAGGAAGTGCCCTTCACCAGCGAAATCGTCGAGGCCATGCGGCAAGTGTCGCGGGAAGCGGTGGCCGACATGCCGGATCGCATCGTAGCGGCAACCGCTCTTTATTTTGGCGTACCCGTTATCAGCCGGGACCGGCGCATTCAGGCGTCCACGGTTCGGACTGTGTGGTAGCCGTCGTCGCTATTCCTTCTGAAATCACAAGCTGGATTGCGTAATCGAGGTATGTTCGGACCACAGAACTGCGGAATTGGCTCGGACCGATTTGATGATGTATACTCCGGTAAGCTTTGCGTCTAGAGCTTTGTATTATTGGGAGGAAACATGCGTTTCGTCCATAACCTGTTAGTTTCTCTTGCTTTGGCGTCGTCGCTTGCCTCGGCGGCCTCGATCACGGGCAATGTCAAAGGACCCGACGGCAAGCCTATGATGGGCGTCTTCGTGGTCGCCGAGAACACCCAGAACAAGATGACCGTCACGGTGCTGTCGGACGCGCAGGGCCGCTATCACATCAACAACTTGCCGGCTGCGAGCTATTCGATACAGGTCTCGTCAGTGGGCTATAAGGGCGAGCCCCACAACGGCGTCCAGTTGAGCGCCGACCAGAAAGCCTCCTTCGATTTCGCATTGCAGACGGCCCCGGTGAAGTGGAGCGACCTGACCACCTATCAGGGAACGCAGTTGCTGCCCAAGACCGACAAGCACGACCTCTCGAAAACGTACAAAGATCAGTTCTTCGTCAGTTGCATGATTTCCTGCCACTCCTTTCAGAACCGCATGTCGAAGACGACCCGGAGCGAACAGGGCTGGCTCACGGCCGTCAAGTACATGCGCGACACGATCATGGGCGGCGAGGGGCAAGGCAATTTTAGCGACGAAAGGGCCGCGGATTATGCTCAGTTCCTGACCGCGCTGTTCGGCCCCAATTCCGCGAAAGGCCCGGACATGGCCGAATACAAGAAGCTGGTGCGTACCTACGGGCCGAAGTCCATGAACATCGCCTACGTGGAATACGATTTCGCGCCCAACAAGGGGCAGGGTCCGTGGAGCGCTGTCGAGGATAAAGACGGCATGATGTGGATTCCCTACTACGGGCGCGGCAATCAGGTAGTGCGTCTGAATCCCAAGACGGCCGAGCTGACGCGCTTCCCGCTGCCGTTCAACGAGACGGCCGGCATTCATTCCGCGGTTCCTTCTCCGGATGGCACGGTGTGGTTCACGGAAGCGGCGCTCGGCAAGCTGGGGCAGCTGGATCCGAAGACCGGGAAGATCGTGGAGTATCAAAATCCTCCCGAAAACGGACGGCGCAACGGCACCCATACGGTGCGCATCGACGAGAGCGGGCGCGCGTGGTCGAGCGGCGGTCCCATGATCTCGATGCTGAATCCGACGACCAAGGAGTGGTCGCATTTCGATCTGGGCGCAACCTATGGCAACGTTACGGGACACAACGGCGACGAATGGTTCACGTCCTTCCGGAACGACGGCCCCATCGGCAGGGTCAGCAAGGACGGGAAGCTGGACAAATTCTATCCGCCCACCAAGGGCAAGCCGCAGCGCCTGCAGGTGGACGAGAACAACATCGTGTGGTTCAGCGAGCGCGTCGGAAACAAGATCGGCCGCTTCGATCCCGAGACCGAGACGTTCCGTGAATTCGATTTGCCGGGACCCAACCCGAGCCCTTACGCGATCGGCATCGACCGCGACAAGATGATCTGGTATTCCTCGCACGAGCAGGACACGCTGAACCGCCTGAACCCCAAAACGGGCGAGGTGATCGAATATCCGTATCCGCACGCCGAGGTTTCGATGCGCGAGTTTTTCACGGATTCGCAGGGGCGGATGTGGTACGGGAGCTCGGTGAATAACAAGGTCGGCTACTGGTATATCAATAATTAGGACGTGATGTTGTAAGGACTGGGAGACCTCGGAAGATATCCACAGTGCTCCGCTTGCTGACGCGCGCGGTTCCGAACGGCGCTTCTCGATTACGAACCCCCCCGTTAAGAAGGGGAGGGGCGTTTTAAGGGCTGCGCAAGGGAGATCTATGAGACGACATTTCTGGATGCCCGGTTTGCTGACATGCCTCGTTTGCGGGACGCTTCCAGCGCAGAAAGCGCCTTATCCTCCGTTCACGGCCCAGCAAGCCGAGCTGGGCAAGACGCTGGCCGCGACTTCCGCCGACGTCCGCAAGCAGATCACCAACATGGACAACCCCGCCGAGCCGTTCAAGATTGTCGGGAATCTGTACTTCGTCGGCAATGCCAACGGGGAAGCTTATCTGCTGACTTCGCCGCAGGGCCACATCATGATGGGCACGGGTTCGGCGAACACCACCGCGGCGATCCAGAAAAACATCGAGAGCCTGGGCTTTAAGATGGGCGACATCAAGGCCATCCTGGTGAATCACAATCACGGCGATCAGTCGGGTGGTGCGGCTTACTTCAAGGAGAAGACCGGCGCTACGTTGATGGCCGGTTTCGGTGAGGTTCCGTTTATCGAGCACGGCATGTTCAATCCTCCCGCGGTTCCTCCTCCGCCCGCTCCTGCAGGCGCACCGGGACGCGGAGGACCGCCGCGTTATCCCGCGGCGAAAGTGGACCGCGCGCTGTTCGACGGCGATGTGGTCAAGGTGGGACCTTTGAGCGTCACCACCTACCTGATTCCGGGGCACAGTCCTACGCCTGTGACGTTTGCTTACACCGTGAAGGACGGCGGGCGCAGCTACAAGGTGATCGAATTCTGCTGCTGGGAATATCCCGACGATCTCACGGCCAACGCCTACATCACCGAGGCGTCGGTCGCTCACACGTTCGAGACGTTCAAGAAGTTGTATCCCGTGGACATCTATTTGGAACTGGGCATGTACGCCTGGGGCGGCATTCTGAACCAACCGTCGGGAACGCTCGCCGAGCGGCTGGTTAAGGCGAAAGCCGATCCCAAGCTGTTTATCAATCGCGAGATTTTCAACCAGTTTTCGGCGGCCCGGGAAGTGGAATTCGAAGAGAAGATGGCGAGGATAAGGGCCTCGAATCATTGAGAGGGAGTGATCAGCCCGGCTAAGAATGAGAACCATCTCCCCGGTCATTCCGAGCGCCAGTGCCGATGTCGAGGCGGTGTACGCCAGGATCGCCAAGCGGATCGTGCCCTTCATGGTGCTGCTGTTCCTGACGGCATGGCTGGACAGGTACAATCTCGGCTTCGCCAAGCTGCAGATGGTGAAGGACCTCGGCTTCAGCGAGGCGGTTTACGGGTTCGGCGCGGGTATCGTCTACTTGGGCTACATGCTCTTCGAGATCCCGAGCAACCTCCTGCTGGAGAGAATCGGCGCCCGGAAAACGTTCGCCCGCATCACTATCCTGTGGGGCATCGCCAGCATCGCCATGATGCTCGTGAAGACCGCTACGTCGTTCTACATTCTGCGCTTCCTGCTTGGCTCGTTCGAGGCCGGTCTGCTTCCGGGCGTGGTGCTCTATCTGACGTATTGGTTTCCCGCCCGGCGCCGCGCACAGATGGTCACCGGATTCATGGCCGCCATCCCAATTTCCGCGATTGTCGGCGGCCCCATTTCCGGCTGGATCATGGGCTCGATGGGCAGCGGTGACGGCCTCGCCAACTGGCAATGGCTGTTCGTGCTGGAGGGCATTCCCTCGATCGTCGTGGGGCTGCTGACGCTCCTCATCGTAGTTGACAAACCGAGCCAGGCGCGCTGGCTTACGGATCGGGAGAAGGAGCTTGTCCTCGCCGATCTGGAGGCCGATCACCGGCAAGCCGGTCCGCGCGAGCACGGATTCGTCAAGGCGTTGAAGCTTCCCCGTGTGTGGCTACTAACGGTCATCCACTTCTGCGCGATCTCCTCCAACGTGACTATCGGATTCTGGGTCCCGACCATCATCCGTGGTCTGGGCGTAAAGAGCACCCTGACGATCGGAGTGCTTTCCACTGTGCCATATATTGGCGCGCTGATTGGGATGGTGCTGGTGAGCCGCCATTCCGACCGCACTCTGGAACGCCGCTATCATGCCGCGCTCCCGTGCCTCGCTTGCGCCGCCGGCCTGGTGGGGATCGGCATTTTCGCCAACACTCCGGCCCTGGCATTCGCCGCTCTTGTAGTAGCGGTGGCGGGCTCTCTCAGCTATAACGGATCGTTTTGGCAAATACCGCCGATGCTTCTCGCCGGTTCCGCGGCCGCGGGCGGCATCGCGCTGATCAACTCGCTTGGCAGTCTTTCGGGGTGGGTAGGCCCCTCGATTGTCGGCTGGCTGGAGGATTTGACGGGCAAGACCGCGACAGGCCTTTACGTGGTCTCTGGGCTTGAGGTCCTTGCGGCGGTCCTGATCCTGCTGTTCATGCCGCGCGGCGCGATCCGCCCAAACGGTTTTGGAGATTCACGGTGAAGTCCTTAAGCAGCGTTGCCGAAAGGACACGTCACAGCCGATCATGATGATAGGGCCGCACAAGGAGACGATCGATGCATAAGTTTTTGGGAACCAGGTTGTTCGGAATGATGCTTCTTGCCGTTATGGCGCTGCGGGCCGCCGCGCAGGCGCCCAACGCGAATCCGTTGTCGACGTTTCTGCGCAACACCTATACGAACAATCGCAACGGCCTTCTGCGCATGGCCGAGAGGATGCCCGAGGAAAATTACGGCATGCGTCCGGGCGCGCAGCAGGAAGTGCGCACGTTTGGCCAGCAGGTGGGGCACCTGGCGAATTACAACTTCCGGTGGTGCTCACAGTCGAGAGGGGAAAAGAATCCCCAGGCGGGTAACGATCTCGAGAAGCTCACGACCAAGGCCGAGTTTATCAAGGCCCTGACCGACGCCTTTACATACTGCGATGAAGTGTACGGCTCGCTGACGGACGCCTCGGGCGCCGAGATGGTCGACATCACGCAGGAGAGCGGGCGGCAGACGCGCAATCTTCGAATGGGGCTGCTGATCCTGAACTACGGGCACAACAACGAGATCTACGGCAGCATGGTCAGCTACCTGCGGATGAAAAATATCGTGCCGCCTGCGTCGGAGCTCCGGTCGGCGCAGAAGAAGGAGTAAAGTTACTGGGCCAGAATCACCGCTCCCTGCGGGCACGGCTCAGTCGAATGATGGGGCGTCATCAGGAAGCGATTCGCGCCCATTTGGCGGCGCTGATGGCCTGCCCGACGTGCCTCTGCGTATGCTCGGCGATGTGGACCAGCAGACCGATCGCGGTCGTAGGCAGCTTCTTGCGTCCCACAGTGCGAGGCTCGGTGAGCTTCGACGGATCGAGCGAGCGCACGACCTTTTCCGCCTGGTGAAACGCCCGGCCGATCGCCTCGATTAATTCCTCGCGCGTGCCGCCGGGTTCGTGCTCCGAATTTAGGAACGCGAATTGCGCGGCGGTGAGCTGCTCGCCAAGGACGTAGGTCATCAGGCGGCTGGTCGATCCCGCGATGTGGAGCAGATGGAATCCGACTGAGCCGAAGCCATGCGGCGTCGCCCACAGCTGGTCGAGCGTCAAGCCCTCGGTCCAGCGAGCCAGGTCCTCGCGAGCTTGTTGAAAAGAATACAGAACCGGGGCCAGCAGAGGATCGACGCCCGGAATGGAGCCGCGCATCCATGCTTCGATCGCGAGCGGCTCGATAGACGGCTGCTGCCGCGTACCTGAGTCAAAAGGGGCTTCGGGCATGAGTTCAGCCATAGTTCCAAATCTACCGCGCCTGGCCCCTGACCCCTGACCCCTTTTTTTCACATGTTCCACGGAGAAATCCTCCGCCTTACCTCCACTACATTCACGTGCAGCAGCGTTGGGCTACCACTGTAATGATCATCGGGCCGAGCCTGGCTGCCATGAGTGGCGCGATGGCCGCCCCGCAGACTCGCGCCGACTACCTCGGCGGCACGGTAGGGACGCTGGCGGCCGGGCAAGCGGGGTCGCTCGAAATGACTGACGAACACTTCTTGGCGTTTTATTCGAGAAACGGGCAAGTGCGCGTCCCTTACGATCGGATCGAATTGATCGAATACGGGCAAAAAGTGGATCGGCGGCTGCTGCTGGCCATCGCGCTCTCGCCGATTTTCGTGCTGAGTAAGCAGCACAAGCACTTCCTGACCGTGGGCTATATGGATGAGGACGGGAACCACCAGGCGATGGTCTTCCGCGTCGATAAGAACGCGATCCGCGCGGCGCTGGTGAGCCTGGAGGCGCGCACGGGGCTGAAGGTGCAGTATCAGGACGAGGAAGCGCGGAAGGCTGGGAAGGGATGACGGCCCTGTTCGTGGCGGCCGTCGCTCTGCTGGGGCAGTTGCCCATCGCGCCGCCGGGACCACCACGCGCCGCGTCCATAACTCAAACGCCGGGCGCGTCGCTGGCGCAGTCTCCTTCGCCCGTGGCGCAAAATTCACCCGTGACGCTGGCAACACAGTTTCCGCCCGCGCCCTTGGCGCAAAGTCCAGACGAACTACCGGGACAGCTCCTGGGCGTTCGGCGCATCTTCGTCGATCGCCTGACGGGCGGCGAGACGGCCGCGCAGATGCGCGACCTGATCATCAGCAGTTTGCAAGGCTCCAAATTGTTCATTCTGACCGAAAACGCCGATCGCGCCGACGCATTTCTGCGCGGGGCGGCCGAGGATCTGATCTACACCGACCAGTTCCAGTCCTTCGACGGGATCAACGCGCACGTGGGCGGAAGCGACAGCGGATCGACCGGCGTCAGCACTCGCTTCAACGGCGCGGGCGGCGGAGCGAGCCGCAGCGCCGCGCGCTCCCTGAACATGGGCATCGGGGAAAATGAATCCTCCAGCGTGCGGGAGCGCCGGCACGAGGCGCTGGCGACGGTCCGCATCGTCAACAAGGACGGCGACGTGATCTGGTCCACCACGCAGGAAAGCAACGGGGCGAAATTCCGGGGCGCGAGCGCCGACGTCGCGGACCGGATCACACGCCAGCTGGTGACGGATTTCGAAAAACTGCACCGGCTTCCGGGGAAGAACTGAGTCTCTGCGCCGCGCCTATTGAACAGCGGGGATTGGCTTGTCCTGGAACTTCTTCAGTTCGTCGATCACGGCTCCGACGCCGCGCTTGCGGTAAATCTGCACCAGGCGCTGCTCTTCGGGCGACGGCGCGACCAGGTGGCGCAGCATCGGATCGTCCAGCTCCGCGTGGCTTGGAATCCAAATGCCGCCGTCGGTGAATTCGACTTGGGAAACAAAGCCGGTCATGGACTGAACCGTCGTGCGCGGATCGAAGCGCAGCGCGATATCGTCAAGAATCTGGCTGGAGCTGTGCGAGGGCATGCGCATATCGGCGGGCACCGTCGCCGCCAGGAACTCGCGGCCCTGCTGATCCTTCACGATCCAGCCGATTTCGAGATACTTCACAACGCGCGGCGAGCGATTGAGCACCACCACTTTCGGGGCTCGAGCTTCGTTCCCCGCGATGCGCGCCACACCGTCCATGGGCTCGACCGGGGCGTTCGGAAAATGCAGGAACGCGAACTTCAGATCCTGCTCGCCGTCGGAATTGGCCGCGCGACCGCGTACGGCCTGCACGCCGTACTGCGGGCGATCGGCCTCGCGGGCCAGGCTCGAAAGCATTTCCTTTTGCAATCCATCGTGACCGGATTGCTCCAGCACGGCCCGCAAATATTGCCGGTCCCGCCGCGCTTCCATTTCCCACACCAGCATGCTGCGCCGCGAGTGAAGCTTATCGGGTCCGTAAAAAGTGAGGTCGTCGAACAGCAAACCATCCAGGCTCACTTCCACCAGGGGCCCGGAGCCCCCGCCGATGGGCCGCAGCAGGTGCAGGTCGCCGCGCACCGGAAATGTTTCGCCGGCCGCCACATCCAGGCTGGGAATCGAAATGGAGCCCTTGCCGCCGGGCGCCGCTTCCTGCGCGGTCACCGTCATCGTAATGCCGCGAATGCGCCGCTGGCTCGCGTTGCGCAAGGATAGCGAGACACGTACATCCAATTGATAAGCGCTGCCGCGGATGGTCGCGCCCGAACCGCCCCATTCGTCGGCCACCAGCGCCACCGGCGCGTCGCCGGGAAGATCGATTCGATGCGCGAGCGCAGGCTGCCCGGGGATTTGCCCGGGAGCCTGACCCTGGAATTGGCCAAAGCCCTGGCCGAAACCCTGCGCGTACGTGGATGCGGCCGCGCCTGTCAGCAACGCGAAAATGAGCTTACTGCGCATACACGCTCGTAATGGTCACCTGTCCCGTGTCGGAATCGACGTAGCGCGCCCGCGCCGAGCCCTGCGTGTTCAACGTGACGCTCACCGGACGCACGCCCCTTTGCGAAAGCGTCAGCGCGCCGCCGTTTTCGCGCAGCTCGACGCCTTCCGCCGACGCCTGCACCAGGGTCAAGGCGTCGTCCAGCCCTAGCGCGCGCCGGGCTTGCCATTGCGGACCGTTCACGATCGCCTTCATCGCGCGGCCCAAGGAGGCCGTCTGAGCCGGAGGCATGTTCAGCCACCAAGCCAGCACCAGCAGCGCGCAAAAACCGCCGATCGCCCCAGCGACCCGCCATCCCGTGGGGATGGTGTGCTTCGGCGCACGCGGCGCCACGCATTCTCCAGCGGCCAGGCCCACGCGAATGTTGGCGGCCATCTCCGCGGCCAGCCGTTCCCACCGCACACCGGGCAACTCGTCGGCCAGGGATCGGAGGCGCTCGCGATCGGCGCGATATTCGTCGGCGCGCCGGCGGCATTCCGCGCAGCGCGCGACATGCAGGCCGATCCACTGGCAGCGCCACCAGGCGAGATCGCCGGTGCCGTACAACGCCAGATTTGCTTCCGATGCGTGTTGCACGGTTCTACACCATCCCTCGGCGCTGCAATCGCTCGAAATGCTTGCGGAGCTTCGCCCGCGCGTTCGCGATATGCGACCGGACGGTCGCCTTGGAGCAGCTCAAATGCTCGGCCACGGCCTCGGCCGGCATATCCTCGACGTCGCGCAACAGCAGAGCGAGGCGTTCGCGCTCCGTCAGGATTTCCAGGCTCGCGGCCAGCCGGTCGCGCCGCTCTGCTCGCAAGACCATTTGCTCTGGACTATCCCCCGAGCCCGCGGCGACCGGCTCCGGCAGATTTTCGAGCTCCGAAAAACTCACGCGCCCCGCGCGGCGCAGGAAATCGATGGCGGTATTGGTGGCGATGCGCGAGAGCCAGTGCGCCGCTTTTTCGAGATCCTTCAACTGGTCCTGACGCTGCAGTGCCTTGATAAAGGCCTCCTGAGTGAGGTCCTGCGCGTCGGCCACGTTGCCCACGATGCGGTAGATCAGCAGGAAGACGCGACGCATGTTGTCGGCGACAAAGCGCCCTTGCGCCTCCGACGACAACGAGCCCGCGTCGTAGCGGGCGAAGCCCGGCGTTTCGCTCATCGCTCTGTCCAATGCTAGTCGGGCGTACATGGTTGTCGCGGGACCCTACGGGTTCCTACTAATCCATGACGCGCCCGATGGCGCAAACGTGCACCCTTTCCTGCCCGCTGCGGCGCCGCTCCCAAAACCGCGTAACCAGCAGCTATCCTAATGATATATGAGGCCCCAAGGCATATGAGAGACGTGGCGGTCATCGGGATCGGGAAGACGGCGTTCGGGGCCTTCGCGGACCGCGACCTGCGGTCGCTGGCGGTGGAAGCGGGCGAGAAGTGCCTGGCCGACGCACACGTCGAGCCGTCACGGGTAGAGGCGTTTTATTTGGGCAACTTCGCGGGACCGTCGTTCGTGGGACAGAACCACCTGGCTCCCTACATCGCCGGCGCAATGGGCATCCTGGGCGTTCCGTGCACGCGGTTCGAAGCGGCCTGCGCGTCGAGCGGGGCGGCGTTTTATCACGCGGTGTCCAGCGTGGCGGCTGGCTTGAACGATCTCGTGCTGGTGACCGGCGTCGAGAAAATGACTTCGCAGACAACGCCCAAAGTCACCGAGATTCTGGCGGGCGCGGGCGATACGTGCGGCGAGGTGCGCGCCGGGGCGACATTTCCGGCTCTGTTCGCCATGATCGCGCGCCGTCACATGTATCAATACGGGACCACGCGCGAGCAGATGGCCGCGGTCGCGGTGAAGAATCACGAAAACGGGGCCAAGAATCCGCTGGCGCACATGCGCAAGTTGATCACCATGGAGCAGGCCTTGAACGGCAAGCCCATCTCCGAGCCACTGACGGTATACGACTGCTCGCTGATCAGCGATGGCGCCGCCGCCGTATTAATCGCCCCGCTCGAGCGTGCCGGCGAGTTCACCGATAAACCGGTGCGGGTGCTGGGCATCGCGCAGACGTCGGATCAAGTGGCGCTCGATCAGAAGGCCGACATCACGACGCTGAGCGCGGTCGTCGCGGCCGCGAAAAAGGCTTACAAAATGGCCGGTGTCGACGCCGCCGATATCGAATTCGCGGAGCTGCACGATTGCTTCACCATCGCCGAAATTTTGGCGATGGAGGACCTCGGCTTCGTCAAGAAGGGCGAAGGCGGGCCGTACGCGCTGTCGGGAAAGACGTGCTTGAAAGGCGAGCGACCCATCAACACCAGCGGAGGGCTGAAATCCAAGGGCCATCCGGTGGGCGCGACCGGCACGGGCCAGATTTGCGACGTGGTGCAGCAGCTTCGCTGCGAGGCGGGCGAGCGCCAGGTGCCTCGCCATTCGCTGGGGCTCGCTGAGAATTTGGGCGGCTCCGGGGCCACCGCAGTCGTCACGATCCTGACCGCCGCGTGAGGCTGACGGAATTGCCCCGCGAGGAACAGCAGATCCCTCGACTGTCGCTCGGGATGACACGCAGTAATGTGGGAAAAGAAACGATGAACTTCTGATACATAACATGGGATGACCAAAAGAAGATGAATAATCCAGGATCTGGCATCGTTTATACCGAAACCGTCGTGCACGCGCCGCCCGAGCAGTTCGTCGCCGACGCGCCCTATCAACTGGCGATCGTCACGTTCGAAGGCGGTAAGCGCCTGACCGCGCGCGTCGAAGGTGCCCGCGTGGCGATCGGCGACCGCGTGGATTTCGCGGAGGAACGCAACGGCATTCCGTTCTTCCGGAAAGCGTGAGGCTCTACCTTTACTACGTCGGCAAGGCGCGCGACCCGCACGCGAACGCAATGGCCGAAGAGTACATCAAACGATCTTCGCGCTTCATCAAGTGCGAAATGCGGGAGATTCAGCCGCGCCGTTTCGACCCCTGGAGGAGGCACCCGGATGCGAAGAGAGTGCTGCTCGATCCCTCCGGGCGACTACTCGATTCGAAGGGATTCATCGCGCTCGTGAACAAAGCCGAGAGCGACGCACGCGATCTGGTGTTCATCGTCGGCGGCTCCGATGGTCTTCCGCCGGGATGGAAACCACGCTCTGATCTGCTGCTGGGGTTGACCCCTATGACGCTCCCGCATGAGCTGGCGCGCGTGGTGCTGGCGGAGCAGATTTACCGGGCGGTGACCACCCTGCGCGGCCACCCGTATCCGCGGTAGGACCACCGAGCGTCTGCCGCACAAACGCCCGCGCGCGGTGGCGTCCCTCCCGCGCGGTATGTATCGAACCTGGCGGGAGCGGGCTGCCGTCGATCGATTCAATTTGCGTTCCCGGGAAATAATGCGCCAGAATCTCCGCGGCGTTCTCACCGGCGTTGGCCATGTCCATCGCGCCCAACTGGCACAATCCGACGCCGTGTCCCGAGGCGTGTCCGCGCCGCGAACATTCCACGGCGAAAAATGGATAGTCTCCTGGCGCGAGGCCGGCGGTGGCAAAAGCTTTCGTGTGGCCGCCGCAATTCGCCGAATACATCGCGGGCACGATCTTGCCGAAATACGTCAGGACCTCGCCGCGCGTCTCGGCGGCAGCCTTCGTCGCGATGCTGTTCGACGCCGGGGGACTTTCCAGGCGCTGGCAGTGCGTCGTGTCGCACATGTCGAAGCCCACGTGCCGTCCGCGCACCCCGCTCAAATACGATCGCGCGACAATCGCCTGCGCGCGCAGCGCTTCGGGAGGCAAAGCGTACGCGCCCTCCGCCGCCAGAATCGAAGCGACCGCTACTTCGCGATCCATTTCGACGATCAACTGCAGCTCTTCATCGTGCCGCCGCACTTCCAACCGCCCGTAATACTCCCGTTGCGTCCCGTCAGGCAGGCGAATAATGAATCTGGCAAACGATCCTTTACGCCCGGTGATACGCGCGGGGCCATCCAAATGCACGGACTCGGGAGTCTGGATAACCTCAGAACGTTCGGATCTTTCGATCACCAGCGTCGATTTCGGCGCCGGCCGCACATCTACCTGCGTCGGATGAAATATTCCGAGGACCCCGATATGGACTGTGGTGGCGACGGTCAGCGCAAGCATAATGGCAGAGTTCGGGCAGAGCCTACGTAGCGCTGATGAGCCCCATTATAGCCCACACCGGCGCGTGTTTTGCGCGTCCGGCCGTTCAGCGTACGGCTAAAATAAGAGATGTGCCACGATTTGAAGCGTTACTGCTGGTGTCGTTCGGCGGACCGGAAAAGCATGGAGACGTTATCCCTTTTCTGGAGAATGTGTTGCGAGGACGCAACGTGCCGCGCGAGCGAATGCTCGAGGTAGCCGAACATTATTATCATTTCGATGGCCGCAGCCCCATCAACGACCAGAATCGCGAATTATTAGCCAAACTGCGCGACGCGCTACCGATGCCCATTTATTGGGGCAATCGCAACTGGTACCCGATGCTCGCGGACGCCATTCGCCGGATGCGCGACGACGGGATCCGCCGGGCCGTCGCATTCGCGACGTCGGCATTCGGATCGTATTCCGGCTGCCGCCAGTATCAGGAGAATATCGAAAACGCGCGCGCCGCCGTAGCCGCGGAAGACCCGTCGAAAAACGTCCCGGATATCGCCAAAATCCGTCCCTTTTGCGGACATTCCCTGTTTATTGAAGCGATGACAGATCGCGTGCGAGCCGCGGTCGAGCAGCTCCCGGGGGCGCGGATCGTTTTCACGGCGCACAGCATTCCCGTCGCGATGGCACAGGCGAGCCCCTATGTGCAACAGCTGCAAACCGCGTCCCGATTGGTTGCGGAGGCGGTGGGTGTGCGCGATTGGACGCTGGTGTATCAGAGCCGCAGCGGTCCTCCGAGCCAACCGTGGTTGGGGCCCGATATTTCCGAATATTTGCGGGAAAGTCGCGCCGATGTGGTGATCGTTCCCATCGGATTTCTTTCCGATCACATGGAGGTGTTGTACGACTTGGACGTGGAGGCTCGCGCCGCGTGCGAGGAGCTGGGCGTCCGGATGGTGCGGGCGGGAACCGTGGAGACGCATCCGGCGATGATCCGCATGATCGCCGAGCTGGCGGACCAGGAGCCGGAGCGGTGTCCAGGCTGTTGCATACCTCAACGACCGAAATAGATTGGTGCGCGCCTCCGGCCGTGCCTGAGGGGATACCCGAGAGTTCCCGTGGATGGTCTTGCCTCAGCCGCCCTCCACCAAGCGGTACACGTCGCGCTTCCCCAACCCCCGTTCGCGCGCCACGCGCTTGATCGCGTCCATCCGCGATAAGCCCTCGCGCTCGGCGGCCCGCACCGCATCTTCGATCGGCGCTTGATCGACTGCAACGCCAGGCTCCGCTTTGCCGATCAATACCGTGAACTCGCCCTTCACCGAGGGTCTCGCGGCGAGCGTCGCGCGAACCTCCACCGCCGTTCCCCGCAGAAATTCCTCGTGGATCTTGGACAGCTCCCGGGCGACGGCGAGAGGACGCGCGCCCATCACGGCGGCGATATCGTCGAGCGCGTCGAGAATTCGGTGCGGCGTTTCATAGAAGATCAGTGTGCCGGTCTCGGCTTGCAACTCTTCGAGGACGCGCCGCCGTTGGGAGGATTTCGGCGGCAGGAACCCGCAGAATCGAAAGGAATCCGAGGGAAGGCCCGCCGCGCTCAAGGCCCCCACAGCCGCCGACGCTCCCGGCACGGGAACCACGGTAACTCCGGCGTCGATGGCCGCGCGCACGATCCGATAGCCGGGGTCGGCAATCAGTGGAGTGCCGGCGTCGGAAACAAGTGCGACACTCGCGCCGGCCTCAATCTTCGCGACGAGTTCAGCGGCGCGAGCGGCTTCGTTGTGCTCGTGGTAGCTGACGGTGGGCGTCGCAATGCCGAAATGCTCCAGCAATTTTCGCGTCTGGCGCGTGTCCTCGCAGGCGATCAGGCCGCACTCGCGCAGCACGCGCAAGGCCCGCAGAGTAATGTCTTCCAAATTCCCGATAGGGGTCGCGACAACATAGAGAGTTCCGGTCACCGTAGTACGATGAAACGGTAACTGAAATGGACCCCGCTGCACAAGCTACGCCGCAAGGCACGCCACAAGGAGTGTCACAGGACTTGCCCGATTATTACGTTTGGGAAGTTCCAGGAAAGCCCGTCGCGGTGCATATCCCATGGAGCGTCATCGACCGGCTGTCGGCCGAGTTCATGCGCGGGTATGGAGCCAACCCGAAACGTAGCGCCGAGATGGGCGGCGTGCTCATCGGAAGCGTCGAGGCTGGTTCGTCTCTCAGCGACGCAGGCGCGCTAAGCAAGATGGAAGCGCCCACAGTAGTTTGCGTCGAGGATTTCCAGGCCGTCCCGTGCCAGTACCGGCGCGGCCCTTCCTACATCTTCACCGAAGAAGACTGCGAGCCTTTTGAGAAGGCGGGCATGCGCGCCGACGGCGTCGGGTATTTTCGCAGCCACACGCGCGACGGATTTTCGCTGGGCGCCGAAGATATCGAGCTGCTGGATCACTTCTTTACCGGACCCGCGACGGTCGCGCTGCTGGTGAAACCCTACGCGACGAAAGTCAGCGTCGCCGGGATTTTCATCCGCGAGAATGGAGTATTTCCAGCCACGACGCCACTCGAGTTCCCTTTCCGCCGTCAGGAATTGACCGGCCAGGAGGCTCCCGGACGACGTTCGATGCCGGAGCGCCGCCCGCGCCGGCGCGATACGGAGCCATCCCCGGAACGGCCTCCCGCAAGCGACGGATCTCCGCCGGAAAACGTCCGCGCGCCCGAGCCTGCGGGGTACGCGAATCGCGCGGACAGACATCGGGCGGAAATGAATCCGGATCTGGATCCCGCTTATGCGGCCATGAACGCGCGATCCCGTACGGGCGCCGGATGGGTGTGGATTCCTCTTTCGTTCCTGTTTCTGCTGCTCGGCTTGGCGCTGGGTTACCAGGTGGCTCTCAGCGTGGCAAATCGTTCGTCGAACGCGGCGGCCACGGATTTTTCGCTGGCGCTCGCGGTGACGAAGGTGGACCAGAATCTCAGCGTCCATTGGGATCGGATGGCGCCAGCCGTGCGGGCCTCGCAACGCGGCGTGCTGGAAATCGAAGAACAGGGCGTTATGAAAGCCGTAGAACTGGACGCGGCCCAGCTGCGGAACGGAACGCTGCTCTATCGCAACACCACCCCAGACGTGCGTTTCCGGCTGACCGTGATTCCCAAAGAAGGCGTGCGCATAACGCAAGCGGCCGAGTGGCGGCAATAGATCGCGCGGCGGTGGCCGATTTCGGCCACGTGGTGATATTCGGCCATCCGGACCAGCCCATAACAGATTGATTCTGAGAGACTTCCTTTACTGGCAAGGGAATTGCCCCTCTGCTGGGTGGAGGTGAATCATGAAAAAAGGATTGCTGGTTCTAGCAGCGGTTGTGATGGCACTGGCACCCATGAGCGCCTCAGCCGCGAGGGTCCGGGGCGGGGTTGTGGTGGGTCCCCGCTACTATGGCGGATGGTACGGCGGCGGATGGTACGACCCGTTCTGGGGGCCGTATTGGGGCCCCGGTTATGCGGGTCCTTACTACGCCTATCCGAACTCGGGTGAAGTGAAACTGGACACCAAGGTGAAGGACGCTCAGGTGTTCATCGATGGGTCCTACGCGGGTACCACGCATGAGAACAAGACCATGCGGCTGCGCCCGGGCAGCTACAACGTCGAGATTAAGGAAGGTGGCGAAAGGATCTTCGCCGAGCAGATCTACGTAGCGGCCGGCAAGACGCTGCACCTGCACCCGACTCTGTGATTCCCCGCTTGATTCTCTTGACGAGGCCGCCTTAAGCCGATCGGGAAGGCGGCCTTTTTGTGTCAAGGCGCTGCGACCTACTCCGCCGATTTGCGTTTCTTCGCCATCCGGCTGAGCACCGCCAACTGTTCCAGGTGCGCCTTCAGCGGACGCGCCGGGGTGCCCCACACCACCTGCCCCGCGCGCACGATCTTCGAGGTCAGCACGCCGCTGCCGGATCCGAGCACTGCCCGCGATTCGATGCGCGCCTTGTCGCCGATGCCGACCTGGCCGCCGATTACGGCGTAATCCTCCACGACGACGCCGCCCGATAATCCGGTCTGCGCCGCGATCGCCACGTGGCGTCCGATGCGGCAGTTGTGGCCGACGTGCACCATGTTGTCGAGCTTGGTACCGGCGCCTATGGAGGTCACACCAAGGGCAGCGCGATCCACGCATGAATTCGCGCCGATCTCGACGTAGTCGCCGATCTCCACGCGGCCGATCTGCGGAAAATTCTCGTACACGCCGTCGGTCAGCACGTAGCCGAATCCGTCGGCCCCGATCACGCAGCCGGCATGCAGGATCACGTGGTGGCCGATGGTGACGTCGCGATAGATGGTGACGTTGGCGTGGATGGTGCAGTGTTCGCCGATGTGGACGTAATCCCCGATCACGGCCCCGGGGCCGACGGTAGTTCCCGCGCCGATGCGCACTCCCACGCCGACCACGGCGTGCGGTCCGATGGAGCAGCCGGGTGCGGCGATCGAGCCCGGTCCCATCACCGCCGTGGGATGAATCCCGGGCGTCGGTTCCAGGCGCGGATGCAGTTTCGTGATCGCGCGCGCGACGGCGGCCCGCGGGTCGCGGACGCGGATGATAGTGCGCCGGGTTTGGTCGGGAAAAGTCCCGTTAGGAAAATCTTGCGGGACTAATAGACAGCCGGCCGGGGAGGCCGTCGTGAGCTTCAGAGCGTTCGCGCGGGAGACGAAAGAAAGATCGTCCGGCCCGGCGTCGTCCACGGGAGCCACTGTGCGCAATTCGCGATTCCCGTCGCCTTCCCAGGGCGCGTCGAGCCACGCGGCCAACTCCTTCACTTTCACGTCACCAGTATGCCATCCGATGGGCATGTGCGGCCCGCGATTGCGACGCGATCAGCCGGAAATGTTTATTTCCTGAGAGCTTTATTTGCCGACGACTAAGACGACGAACGTATTGGGCAGGACGTCCAAGTGGGTCGAGCCATGGCCATGCCTTGCGGTGACCAGCATGACGCTGTGCGTCTTCGCGTCGAGAGTCGCCGTCCGGGCGCCGGATTGAGTATCAAGATCCTCCAAAACCGTGAACTTATCCGGTGAATCCTCATGAATCACTGTAAGTGTTCCCGAGCCGCCGGCCGGAGCGAACGCGTTCCCGGAGGAGGGATCGAAAACGCTGGCGTCGGTACCCGCGCCGGTGCGCAGCGCGGCAACCACTTTGCCGGTGTCCGCGTTCATGACGATCATCTTCTGATTGTCGCAGGCGGAAAACAGACGGCGGTTCTTCTGATCCATGGACAGCCCGGAAGGTCCTACGCCGGGCGCCAGCGGCCAGCGATTTAGCACCTTCATGGTCTTTGCGTCTATCTCGGCGATCAGATCCTTGTCGGTGATGTTGACGTAGATCCGGCCCTTGCCGTCCGCCACGACGAACTCGGGCTGACCGCCCAGGGCGATCGTGCCGGCGACGGTGCCATCCGCGGCGTTGATGGCGGTGGCGTCGGCGCTCGCGCTGTTCATGATGAAGATGCGCTTGGTGACGGGATCGTAAGCAAACGAATCGGGGTCCTTGCCGGTCTTGACGGTCCCGATCTTTTGGAGAGTTTTCAGGTCGACGATGAACGCCTGGCTCGCGGGGCCATTCATCGCGAACCCGCGGCCCAGTTCAGGGACGGGCAGCAGGCCGGAGGTCCCCTCGAAACCAGTAACCTTCCCGACGACGGCCCCGGAATCGACGTTGACCACGTCGATGTGATTGCCCCGGCCTATGTAGAGACGCCGGGCATCGTTGTCCATGGTGACGTAGTCCCAGCCCTCGGTGCCGCCAACTGGAATCGTTTTCACGATGTGATAGCCGGACGCGCCAGCAGCGGCGGGTATGGATCGCGCACCGCCGAGAAGCAGCGCAAGACCCAGACAAGTTCCTGCGATCACCGCCACGTTTTTGCGACGCATACCGATGAAGTCCTCCCTTGGCGAGTCTATGTTGCTAACCTGAACAACACCTTAAGATACTCGGGAAGCAGCGTACTGGCAAGGGCCGGGCAGTCGGTGTCGGGCAGTCGGGGGACGCGAGTCAGGAGGCCAAAAAAGGCTTTCCCCCTGCGGCGGTTGGTGCACGCTGAACCTCGCAGGAGGAACGCCTATCCACGGTTCGGAGGATATTCTTCGTGTCTTTGACAATTAGTGCGCCAGGCCGAGGGAAATTCTCAGGCGAAAAAACGCGGTAGCATAGGACCCAATATGTGGCCCCAAGTGTACGACCCTATTGGCGGCAGTCTAGGCCTTTCGGCTCTGGTCGCCGCGCTTCCCATCGTTGTGCTCCTCGTTTTGCTCGGCGTGATTCGCGCGCCCGCCTGGGTGGCGGCGTTGGCTGGATTCGCAGCATCGCTCGCGGTCGCGCTGTTCGTCTACGGCATGCCCGCTGGGATGGCCATAAGCTCGGCCGCGTATGGCGCCGCTAACGGCATCCTGCCCATCGGCTGGATCGTTTTCACCGCGCTGCTGCTGTATAGGCTGACGGTCGAGACCGGCAAGTTCGAAATCATCAAGAACTCCATTGGCGGGCTGACGCGCGACCAGCGTGTGCAGGCGCTGCTGATCGCCTTCGCGTTCGGGGCTTTCATCGAGGGCGCGGCCGGGTTCGGTACGCCCGTCGCGGTGGCCGCGGCGATGCTCGCGGGCCTGGGATTCGCTCCGTTCTACGCGGCCGCGATATGCCTGCTGGCGAACACTGCTCCAGTGGCGTTCGGATCCATCGGCACGCCGCTGGTCATGCTGCAGGCAGTCACGAAGCTGCCGCTCGCGTCGCTCTCGGCGAACACCGGACGCCTGTGTGCGCCGGTATCGCTGTTCATCCCCGCCTACCTGATGCTGGTCATGGGAGGCTGGAGCGCGCTGCGCGCCGTTGCGCCGGCGGCGATCGTTTGCGGCGTGGCGTTCGCCTCCGTCCAGCTATTTGTCTCGAGCGCGCTGGGCCCGTATCTAACGGATATTCTCGGGTCGCTGAGCGCGCTCGCCGCACTCGTGGTCCTGATGAAGGTATGGAGACCGAAAGGCGTCGCAGCGGCCGACATGCCGGATCACACTTCGCGCCAGGCGATGGTGGCGTGGATGCCCTACGTATTTCTGGTGATCTTCGTGCTGGTGTGGGGCTCGGCGAGCACCAAAGCGATCCTGGACCGCACCACGATGATCGTGCCATGGCCTGGATTACATAACCTGGTCCAGCGCGTCTCGCCCATCACGCCCGCGCCCTCGCCCTACGGAGCCACGTTTGCACTGAACTGGCTATCGGCCTCCGGGACATCGGCCTTGTTTGCTGTGTTCGTCTCGGCGATCACACTGCGCGTCCGCCCCGGCCAACTGGCCCGCTGGACCGGCGACGTGGCGAAGCAGATGGCGCTTCCCATTTTGACGATCGTCAGCGTGGTGGCGCTCGCGTTCGTGATGAATTACTCGGGCCAGACGGCGACGCTGGGCCTCGCACTTGCTGCGACGGGCCCCGCGTTCCCCTTTTTCAGTCCCCTGCTCGGCTGGATCGGCGTGTTTCTGACGGGCAGCGACACCTCCGCGAACGCGCTATTCGGAAATCTGCAGATCGTGACCGCCGGACGCCTCGGCTTTAATGCGTCCCTAATGGCCTCGGCCAATTCAGCGGGCGGGGTGATGGGAAAGATGATCAGCCTGTCGAGCATCGCCATCGCCGTCGCGGCCGCCCAGATGCCGCGCACCGAAGAAGCTCGTCTGTTCCGTTTTACGCTGAAGCATAGCGTGTTCCTCGCGAGCGTTATGGGATTGCTGACGCTGTTCTACGCCTACGTCGCACCGGGCTGGGTGCGCGGCTAGTAGGTGCGTCCGAAATGATGAGCACTATAGTTCGAGTCTCGAACGGCGGATTTTGTGGCGCACGCACTCGTGCCGTGCCGAGACTCTTCTCGACACCTCGATGATGACCATGGACGCCAAGCGTCGGCACGAGTGCCGACGCGGCACGCTGAGAGAGGATGCTGAAAAACCCCTAATAACCGCTCCCTGTGGTCGCGGCTCACAGTGGGCGCTTTGTGTTTACAGCGTCTTGCCGAGCCGCGACCACAGGGAGCGGTTTACCTCGCGCGTTTTTCAGCAGCCTGTGGAGAGCGTGCGCCACTTGTCGAGCATAATGTGGACTCTGTGTGACGCAGTACACCGGAGGGCTGTTCGTCCACTGGCGATCTACAGGACTTTTCGCGCGAACAGCGCGGCGGACCCGTCGTCTTCCACCAGACGCCAGCTCGCATCCCGCTTGATCTCTGCAGCCAATCGATAGTCGGAGGGCACCAGAACCATCTGCACGCCGTACTTGCGGAACGTCGCATCCCATCCGGCCTCGCCGTTGATCGCGCGCAGGTATTCGCGGGTGAACGCCTCGCCGAAAAAGTCGGTCCGGCCATCGATATAGATGCGATACGGAGCAGGGAAGCGGTACGTCAGGTAGTGGCCCCATCCATCGCTGGTGAACACGCGCGCCGCGCCAATCTCGGCGGCATGGCGGTTGATGAGCTTGGTGGGATACACGGCTTCCGGGAAATCTTTCGGATAGTCGATGCCGAGCGGGAAAACGAACAGGAGCACGGCCACCAGCGGCGTGAACAGACCGATTCGCGCCAGCGACGGCTGGTGATCGGTGGCAATTCGATCCAGCAACCCGGCGAGCGTTTTAGGCGGCTTGCCGCGAACCCACGCGCGCCACAGCGCGGCCAGCTCCGAGGCGAGCGCTGGCAGCACCACGATCATATAAAGCGGGATGTGCCGCATCGAACGCGAAGACGCATACGCCCATGCCAGGATCACGAGCGCCTCGCCGATCTTCTTCCGCCCCAGGAGCCGCAGCGCCACGACGATCCCGGCGGCCAGCGCCACGCCGAAGTAGGCCCCGGGCGTCGACAGGAAATCCGGCGGCTGATATTCCTGGGTCAGATGGCCATACCAGGTCTCCGACATGAACTTCACGATGTGCCGGTGATTTTCCAATCCGTACGGATTGGCGATCGACGCTACAAAACATAGAACCGCCAACAGGCTGTAGCGGAGCATGTCGCCGAGCCGTTTCGGATCTCGCGCCCAGACCCATTCCGCGAGCGCCCCCGCCGCCAGAATTCCAATCGTGACCGGCAGCCCCGCGAATCCGCCGTGCAAGTTGGCCCACACGGCCGCGAGCGGCACTAGCGTCCAGATCAGCCAGGTGCGTTCGCGAGAATCGCGATCCAGGACCCACAGCGCGTAGGCGAAAAACAGCAGCGTGAAAATGTGCGGCCGCGCCAGATAGTGGATCGACGAAGCGCCGATCGCCAGATGCATCAGGAAAAGCGCGACGAAGACGTTCGCGCCGCGCTCGACCAGGTGGCGCAGCATGATCGCGATGGTCAGCCCTATCGTCAGGACGCTGAACAGTACTATGGCTCGCAGGCCGCCCCATTCATAAAGCAGCGCCGCGCCCACCCCCGATAGCCATTCCCACGCGAAGAAACGCTCGCCCGGCTTGGTGAAGGACAGGAAGTCCGTGTGCGGGACCTGGTGATTCGCCAGCACGTATTCGCCGATGCGTATGTGATAGCCCGTCTGGGAATCCTTCAGCATCCCGAGCCCGGTGGTATCGCCCGTCACCGTATAGGCGATCAGCCACAAAACCACGGCGAGAAACAACAAGTCCGCGAGGGTTGGCTTGAACCATCGCAAGCGCCTCGCGGAAACAGTGGCGGGGGCGGCCAGCCCGGCCGTCGCAGTCGGACTCATCTGGATCTTTCATCGGCCCATTCGCGACAATTCCTTATGCCCGAGCTAAAAGGACCACCCCCGTGCGCCCGGAGTATGATGAAAACGTGAATGTGACAATTGATCTGGATCGAGAAGACGACGGCCGTTGGATCGCGGAAGCCCTCGAGCTTCCGGGCGTGATGTGTTACGGCCAGACTCGGGACGAAGCGATCAGCAGCGCCGAGCGCCTTGCCATCGAGGTCATTGCCGATAGAATCGCCCACGGCGAGCTGCCATCCTCCGCCCTTGGCGTCGCGTTCACGATTCCGGATCAGCAACTGGCCCGCCAGTAAAGCTCGTCGCGTTCTCGCCGCCTTGGAGCGGATCGGCTGGCGCATGAAGCGGCAGCGTGGCTCTCATCGCATGCTGGAGCGCCCGGACTGGCCGGATTACGAGTTTACGTCTCACGATCAAGACGAGATCGGACCGGGTATGCTGGCCAGGATCGCTAAGCGGACGGGGATGAGACCCGAGGACTTGTAACTTCAACTTCAAAACAACGTGTTCTGCGACCCGCCCCGCATCCTCTTCGCGACTTTGAAGTACTCGAACGCGCTCTCGGTCCCGATCCTTCCACGAGGCGTGCGATCCAAAAATCCGAGCTGAATCAGGTACGGTTCGTAGACTTCCTCGATGGTGCCGGGCTCCTCGTCGATCGCCGCCGAGATCGTCCCCAGCCCCACCGGTCCGCCGCCGTATTTTTCGAGCACCGTCAGCATGATCTTCTGATCGATTTCGTCCAGGCCGTGGCGATCCACCTCCAGCAGGTCGAGCGCCTTCAACGCCACATCGAGATCGATATGGCCAGCCGCGCGCACCTGCGCGTAATCCCGCACGCGGCGCAGCAGGCGGTTGGCGATGCGCGGCGTCCCCCGGCTGCGGCGGGCGATCTCTTCGCCACCGGCCGTGTCGATCTGGATTTCAAGTAAGCGCGCCGAACGGTGTACGATACGCGCGAGCTCTTCCACGTCGTACGGATTCAACCGCAGCACCAGGCCAAACCGGCCGCGCAGCGGAGCGCTGATGATTCCCTGCCGCGTGGTCGCGCCGATAGCCGTGAAACGCTTGATGTCCATCGCCACCGTGCGCGCCCCGGGTCCCGTGCCGATGACGATATCCATGCGAAAATCCTCGAGCGCGGAATATATCATCTCCTCCACGTCCGGCTGCAGGCGATGGATTTCGTCGATGAAGAAGACCTCGCGCTCCTGCAGATTGCTCAGGATGCCGACCAGATCGAGCTTCTTCTGCAGCACCGGACCCGACGTCTGTTGGATGTTTACGCCGAGCTCCGCGGCGATAATCGCGGCCAGCGTGGTTTTCCCCAGGCCCGGCGGTCCATAGAGCAGCACGTGATCCATCGCCTCGCCGCGCCTTTTCGCCGCTTCGATGGCGATGGAAAGATTCTCCTTGATTTTCGATTGGCCGGCGAAATCGGCCAGGCGGGACGGGCGCAACGCGGCTTCGAACTGTCTCTCGTCCTCCTTCAGCGATGCCGAGACGATTCCCTGTTCGCGCATGAAGTTTCTTTAGGATTAAAGCTTCAGTGTACTAAGGACGCCAACTTGGTACACCCTATTTGACGATCTTCAGCGCCCGCCGGAACAACGCATCGAAATCGTTGGACTCCGTCGCCGAGCGCGCCTTCACCACAGCGGCTTCGCCTGCCGCGCGCGTCGCCCCGAAATTCATCAGCGCCGAGATCACGTCTTCTTCGTTGGCGGCAAACGCGGATTTCGCCGTGGCCGCTTCCGTACGCGCGGGCAGCCCAACGAGGTCGAGCTTATCGCGCAACTCCAGTACCATGCGTTCGGCGGTTTTCTTGCCCACGCCGGGGATGCGCACCAGTTGCTCGATCGCGCCACTGCGAATCGCTGACGCCAGATCGGCGGCCGTCATTCCGCCCATCGCCTTGATCGCCACGCTCGGCCCGATGCCGGAGACGGAGATCAGCTTCTCGAATAGCGCCTTGTCCACTGCGGCAGGGAATCCATACAGCGAAATGGCGTCTTCCCGCACGTGCGTGTAGACGTGGAGCTGCACGGGCGCGCCCCTATCCGGCAGCGACGAATACGCGGATACCGGGATGGCGAGCTCGTAGCCGACGCCGTGGACGTCGATGACGACCGCGTTGGGGTGCTTCTCCAAAAGGGTCCCGCGCAGATGGGCGATCATTAAAACAAAGAATACTAGAGAGCGCACAGCCTGCGTTGTGCGCGACGTGAGAAAGTAGAGCGCACAGCCTGCGTTGTGCGCGACGTAAGAACGTAGAGCGCACAGCTTGCGTTGTGCGCCGTTCAACAAAAGATGCGACGATTTTTCGTGGAACACGTGCGCAATGGACGCGCGGAACTATCCGGTGCCGACGCCCATCATCTGACGCGCGTTCTGCGCGTCGAGATCGGCCAGCAGTACGAGATTTCCGACAATCGCGCCGTGTACCTGGCGGAAGTGGAGAGCGCGCGCAAAGAGCGTGTTGTGTTTCAGACCATTTCCAAACTTGATTCCTCGGAGCCGCCCGTCCACGTGATTCTGTGTGCATCTCTGATCAAGTTCGATCGATTCGAAGGGATGATCGAGAAGGCTACGGAACTGGGCGTGGCGCGCATCGTTCCCGTTATCGCCGTCCGCACCGAACGGGGGCTCGACAAGGCGGCGCACAAGCGCCTGGAGCGGTGGCGGCGCATCGCCGTCGAAGCGAGCCAGCAATCGCGCCGGGCGCATCTTCCGGAGATCGGCGAACCGGCCCGCTGGCGAGACGCGCTTTCTATCGTCGCGGAGTCGCGCTATGCGCTCGACGAAGATCCGGGCGCCAGTCCTCTCGCGACTGCTTTTCCGGAAACTCGCAAGTCGTCCGACACCGTGGCTCTGTTGGTCGGCCCCGAGGGCGGTTGGACCGATGACGAGCGAGCCGGCTTCACCGCGGCTGGCTGGGCGCCGGCTTCCTTGGGGCCGTCCATTCTAAGAGCCGAAACCGCGGCGCTCGCGGCGCTTGCGGTCGTCAATGCGGCGTGGCTGGCGAAAGCCTGAGCGGGCCCCAAATACGTGGCTGCTACACTAACGAATTGATTCACCGTCTGGTATTCGAAAATCTGAAGCACAGGCCCGTCAGGACCATGCTCAGCGCGATCGCCATCGGCGTGCAGGTCACCATGATCCTGACGCTGGTCGGCGTCAGCAACGGCGTTCTGGGCGATATCGCAGAGCGCTCCCGCGGCACCGGCGCCGACGTGATGGTGCGCCCCCCCGGAAGCTCCGTGCTGGCGTTTTCCGGCAACATGCCGCAAGGCGTCGTGGGCTTGATCCGCAAGGAACCCCATGTCGCCTTGGCGACCGGCACGCTCGTGCAATCCATCGGCAATTTCGATTCGATCACCGGCATCGATCTCGCCGAGTTCAACGCCATGAGCGGAGGGCTGCGCTATCTCGCGGGAGGACCGTTCACCGGTGCCGACGATTTGCTGGTCGATGATGTCTATGCCAACGCACATCACCTCAAACCCGGTGATGTGCTGGATCTCGGGTTGAAATGGCGAATTTCGGGCGTCGTGGAGTCCGGCAAGCTATCCCATCTGTTCGCGCCCATAGATTCCTTGCAGGAAAAATATTCGGCCCGCGACAAAGTCAGCATGGTGTACGTCAAGCTGGACGATCGCGCCAATACCGCTGCCGTCATTACGGCGCTGAAGGCGCGCCTGGAGGATTATAAAGTCTTCTCCGTCGACGAGTTCGTCTCGCTGATCTCCGTCGACAGCATCCCGATTTTGAAGCGCTTCACCACTGTTGTGATCGGTCTCGCGGTGATCGTGGGTTTCCTGGTGGTGTTTCTTTCCATGTACACGGCTGTTCTGGAACGGACCCGTGAGATCGGAATCCTGAAAGCGTTGGGCGCGTCGCCGGGATACATCATGGCGATCCTGATGCGCGAGACGCTGGTGCTGGCGGTGGCGGGGGCCGTCGCCGGAATCCTGATGAGCTTCGGCACGCGCTGGATCATGCGGATCTTTGTGCCCACCATGCCCATGCTGATCGTGCACGCCTGGTGGCCCTGGGCCGCGGTCATTGCGTTAACCGGTGCGCTGATCGGCGCGATTTATCCGGGCCTGAAAGCGTCGCGCCAGGACGCCATCGAGGCCCTTGCATATGATTGAGCGGCGTTTGCGAACGACGAGACGCCCGCTCCTCCCTCCGTGTATTCATGATTGAAGTCCGCGATCTCAGAAAGACCTACCGCGTGGGCGAGGTCGACGTGCACGCGCTGCGCGGCGTCAATTTGTCCGTCGCGCGCGGTGAATTCCTTTCCGTCGTAGGGCCGAGCGGCTCGGGAAAATCGACGCTCTTTCACATCCTAGGCGGGCTGACGCCGCCGACCTCCGGCAGCGTGCACATCGACGGACGCGATCTGGCCGCGATGACCGACGCGGAACGCACCACGCTGCGGAAATCGAAGGTCGGATTTGTATTCCAGAAGTACAATCTTTTGCCGACCCTCAGCGCGGCCGATAACATCGAAATCGCCCGCGACATCGCAGGTCACCCTGCAGTGACACGCGGCCCCGCCCGGGCGGAGCCCGGTTCAATCGATGTTCAGTTCGAGCAGATTCTGGATCTCCTCGGCATTCGATCGCGTTTGCACCACAAGCCGCGTGCGCTCTCCGGTGGCGAACAGCAGCGCGTGGCGATCGCGCGCGCCGTGGTGAATCATCCGGCGATTCTCCTCGCCGACGAGCCCACCGGCAACCTGGATACGGAGAACTCAATCGCGGTCCTGGGCGTGCTGCGGGATTTGAACGCGCGGCTCGGCCAGACCATTCTCATGATCACGCACAATCCCGAAGCCGCCGCCTACGGGCATCGCATCGTCCGGATGCTCGACGGCCGGATTGTAGATTAGCTCGAAAATGCGGCGTCACCGTCCCCGCATTTGCGAACTATAATCGAGTTGTGAGCACCAGGACGCTGATCTCGGTCGCCGACTTCGACCGGCTGATTGAGCCGGACGAGCTTCGCTACGAACTCGACGAGGGAGAGCTGATCGAGATGGTCCGTCCACGCTACAACCCCCATAACCGTATTGTTCGCGTAATCGACCGTGCGCTGCTCGCGTATGTCGATCGGAATCCGATCGGCGAGGTCTTGAGTACGGACAATCTGTTCGTTCTCGGACCCACGACCAAACGCGCCCCGGATCTGGCATTTCTAACCAACGAACGGATGCGGCAAATCGAGACTGGCAAGGACATCGAAGGCGCGCCGGATCTGGCCATCGAAGTTCTCTCTCCCTCCGACAAGGCCGCCGCGATACGCCGTAAGGTCAAGCAGTATTTCGCGGCCGGGTCGAAGGTGGTGTGGCTGGTGTATCCGCAAACACGCGAAGTCGAGGCTTGGGAATCAGAGGCGGGTCCCGCGCGCGTTCTGGGAGATCGGGACACGCTCGAAGCCCCCGGCCTCTTGCCTGGCTTCTCTCTGGAGATCAGCAGTCTGTTCTAATCCTTTGCCGCCGTATTACATATACTCCGGCACTTCGATCCCCAGCACGCCCATGGCCCGCTCCAGTTGCGCCCGAAAATAATCCGTCATCCACAGCAGGAACGTTTTTCTCTCCGGGTCCGGCTCGTCGAGCACGTGGAATTTTTGATAGAACCCGCTGAAGGCCTGCGCGAGCTGGAATGCGAAGCGCGCGACATGCGCCGGTTCGCCGCTCGAGACCGCGCGCTCGATCGCTGAATCTGCCTTCGACGCCGCCAGCAGCGCCTGCCAGCAATCTTCGTTGGCAAGCTGCCGGGCCATAGCCTCGCGCGTCAGCGACGACCGAAAATCGGGTAGCGATTCGCCCCGTTCCTGGAGCTTTAAGAGAATCTTGCGCGCGCGGACAGCGGCGTACTGCACATACGGACCGGTTTCGCCCTCGAATGCGAGAGCCTCGCCGAAATCGAAGGCGATCACCGAATTGCGCGTGTACTTCAGCATGAAGTAGCGCAGCGCGGCAATGGCAATCCGGGTGGCCGCCCGCCGCCGCGAATCTTCCGATTCTTCCAGGTGACGCGACGTCACCTCATCCAGCGCCTTTTCGATCAGCTTGTCGATCAGGTCATCGGCTTTGACGCCGAGTCCCTTGCGGCCGGAGACCTCGACGTACGGGCGGCGCTTATCTTCCTCCGACAACTCAATGCCCATCTCGACGCACGTGCGCGGCGAGAGCGCGACCATCTCGTAGGAAAAGTGGATGCTATTCTCGGCCTGTTCCGTGAAGCCAAGCGCCCGCAACCCAGCCACCACCACGTCCTGTAGGTAGGATTGCCGAGAGTCGATCACGTTATACACGCGCGCTCCGCCGCCGAAATGCGGTGCCGGACTATCCTCTCGGCGATCCGTTGACGACCACACTTCGTGCCCGTTTGGATAGGTGTGCCATTTGCGATAGTAGAAGTCTTTACCGAGCAGGCCGAACTTCCAGAGTTGATACGCAATGTCCTTGCCGACGTAGGTGACGGTGCCGTTCGACCGCACGATTACTTTGCTGTCGTCGTCACCTTGATCCCCCGCACGTTCCTCCCGCGCGACGCCACCGGCTGCGGGCTCATCTGCCTGCGGCTTCGCTGACGCCGTCCGGAATGCTGAACCAGGCATCACCCAGCAGCCGCTATTTTTCCCTTCGGTCTCCAAATAAATCGCCTTGCGCTGCTTCAGAAGCTCGAACGCCGTGGCCCAGAACTGCAGGTGCAGGATCTCGCTTTCGCGGGGCAGCACATCGTAGACGATGTTCAAACGCCACATGGTCTGGAGGTGCGTCTTGACGATCGCGTCGGCCACCAGGTGCCCGATCTCGGCGTCATCGCTTTGGCCGCCTTCGATCTCATGCAGCATGTCGCGTCGCCATTCGAGCGACTCGGGGTGCTCGGCGTAGTAGGACGAAATGCGCGCGTAAAGATCCCAGCACAGATAGTCGAAGCGCGCTGCCCCGGGGCCGGAAGAGGTCTCGATCAAGCGGCGAACCTCGGCGGGCGTCTTGTTTTCCAGGTGCTTGAACCCCACCACGACGTCGGCTACCTGCACGCCGGTGTTGTCGATGTAGTTCTGCACCTCAACGCTATGGCCGGTGGCGCGCAGCATGCGCACGAAGGTGTCGCCAAGGATCGCGTTGCGAAGGTGGCCGATGTGGGCCGCCTTGTTGGGGTTGATGTTGGTGTGCTCGATGATCGTCTTTTCCGCGTCTCTTTTTTCCGCTTCGCCGGCGGTTCCGGCCGGCTCACCAACATGTCCGTGTAGTAATGCGGCTCCGAAATATCCGCGATCGAGCCTGACGTTGATATACCCATTGCCGGCGATCTCCAGCGACGCGACCCCTTCAATCCTGCCGGCGGCCTCGGCCAGTTCGGCGGCGATCGCCCGGGGCGCCTTCCTCAATTGCCGCGCGAGCTGAAACGCCGCCGGAACCGCAATCTCCCCAAAAGAAGTCTGCTTTGGCTGTTCGCACTGTACCGGGACGGACTGTCCGTAAAGAGACGCCACCCGCGCGGCGAAAGCCTCGCCGATACGTTTTTCCAGAATATGAAACATGAAAGTACCAGTATGCCAGCAGGAAGATAGGGCTCGCGTCTTTCTACGGCGCCGCGCCGTCTCACCCGTAGGTGTGAAGAGACCGGCTAATCCGCTATGTTAAACTGGGGGCAAAGCCCGTGAATGGGCTGCGGGCGCAAAGCAACGTTTCGCCCATTTCGTACGTCATACAAGGCGTGGTAGTTTATCTAACGGGAGAGCGCCAGTGCCGGAGCAGGAAGTAGTTAAAACCGTCCCCGAATCAGTAAGCGCGCCGCCAGCAGTCCTAATCGATGACCCGGATATTCATCTACAGCACTTGCTGACGCCCCGCGAGATCGAACTCCCTTGGTTTCTCACGATTGCCAAGTCAGTCCGGGAAATGGTCAACCCGCCGAAGCTGCCTCCCCTGGAACTGACGTCCAAGCCCGTACCCATCACGGAAATAAAGATTTACGCCGGCAACGAGGCTACAGCGGGAATCTCTTCGCTCCTGATTCACGTAGGCGTAATTGCGCTTCTTGTATTTTTGGGATCGCTGAAGCCGGTGCAACAGCTTGCCAAGCAGACCGCCACGCTGCTCATGCCGGATCTGCGGCCCTATCTGGCGCCGCCCAAGGAGCAGAAGGCGAGCGGCGGCGGCGGCCAGCGGTCGCCGTTGCAGGCCACCAAGGGCATGGTCCCCAAGCCCGCGCCGAAACAATTCGTGCCCCCCGTACAGCCGATCGAGAATCCCAAGCTGCCCATGCCGGCATCCATCATCGCGCCCGACGATATCCCCAATATCAACGCCAATAATTTCGGCGATCCGCTGGCCCGGCTTGGCGTCCCCGGTTTGGGAGGTGGCATCGGCAGCGGAATTGGAGCCGGCCGTGGTGCGGGACTGGGACCCGGTTCCGGCGGCGGCTTCGGCGGCGGAGCTTATCGCATCGGTGGCGGCGTTTCGGCCCCGTCGATTCTCAGCAAGGTCGAGCCCGAATATTCCGAGGAAGCGCGCAAGGCCAAATGGCAGGGAACCGTGGTGTTGTCGCTCGTCGTCGACGACCAGGGACGTCCGCAGGGATTGAAAGTCGTACGTTCACTGGGCCTCGGGTTGGATCAAAAAGCCATCGAAGCCGTGGAGAAATGGCGCTTCCGCCCCGGAATGAAGGACGGCAAACCCGTGCCCGTGATGGCGACCATCGAAGTCAACTTCCGCTTGCTGTAGCCTCGCGTCGCTGTTCTTATGTGGGGCGGACCCCCTGGTCCGCAGCCGACCCCCCGGTCGGCTCTTTCAGGGTTGAGAATACGCCGCAGTGCCTGCCGCGCAACTGGATTGGTGCGGCGTTCCGCCGATTACCGCTGGTCCAGCGCCGCCCTTGCGAATCATGGGCCGGACCGGGGGTCCAGCGCGGACGGGGGCGCCCGCCCCACCGCCAGCCAAGGGTAGGTAGCCAGGTTTCTCGTATCTACTTTATTGAGACTCTGGTTCTTCGCCGCTCCCCGCGCACTTGACGCAGCGGAGTAGTACGCTAGGTTAGCCATGTCCATTCTGCCGATGCCGCGCCGCCATCCCGAATTTCGCGTTGCCTGGATCGTTGCCGCGGTTGTTGTGCTGCTGATCTTCGGACGCAGCCTGTGCAGCCTGTTCATCGATTACCTGTGGTGGCAGGAAATGGGCCAGGTGGGCACCTGGCTGCGCATGTGGATGTACCGCTACGCGCCGGCCGCCGGCGGCTGGCTGATCGTGTTCGCGGTTTTGCTGATTTCCCACGCGCGAGGAGTAAAGCACGCCGGAGAGAGCCTGCGGGAAAATCCGTTGTACGCGCGCCTGGGCACACTGGCGCTCGCGATCGTCTCCTGGATCATCTCGGCTTCGACCGTCGACGGCTGGACGGTAGCACGTTACGTGGGGAGGGCCAACAGCGGGGCCGCTGCCGGCGCTGCGGCGTGGACCGATCCCGTCTTCGGGCGTCCCCTGGCCTTCTACTTTTTCGAGCTGCCTTTCTACGACATGCTGGTAACGTTCGTCGCCGTGGTCGCGGTGGCGGGCGCCGTCGTCTATTACCTTTCGGCGCGCGGATGGCAGTTGAGGCGCAACATGCCGCGCTTCGAGATGGGCCATGAAATCGACCTCCGCGATTTCTTCAGCATGGGCCCGCTGGAAGCTGGAACCATCAAGGCGCTCGCCGCCGTGTTTTTGGTGGCGCTGGCCGCGCAATTCTGGCTGGGGCGTTACGGAATGCTGCTGAGCGATCACGGCAACCTGATGGTCGGCGTCGATTACGTCCAGCAAAATCTCGGTTTGCCGCTACAAACGGCCAAGGCCGGTTTCGCGATCCTGGCGGCGATTCTCGTGCTGCTCCGCCGGCCCAAGCTCGCGATCGCCTGCGCGGCAATTTTGGTCGTCGACTGGGCCCTGCCGCCGCTGGTTTCAAGCCTGTACGTCCGGCCCAATGAGCTCAGCCTGGAAAAGCCGTTCATCGAGCGCCATCTGGAAGCCACGCGCGCCGCTTACGGCCTGGACCACCGCGCCCGCAATATCGATTTCCAGGCGCACAAGGAAGGGCGCATAGACTTCGCGGCCAACAAGACGCTGCTCGACAACGTTCGCCTGTGGGATTGGCGCGCCTTTCACGACACGCTCGGCCAAAGTCAGCCGCTGCGCCCCTACACCTACGCCGATACCGACGTGGACCGCTACCAGATCGATGGCCGCCTGCGGCAGACGCTGCTGGCCCCGCGCGAGCTCGATCTGAATCAGCTCGGCGACGCGCGCAATCGGTGGATCAATCGGAGCCTGACGTTCACGCACGGCTACGGCTTTGTGCTCGCCGAGGCGAATCGCATCAGCGACAACGGCCTGCCGGAGTTGCTGGTAAAGGACGCGCCCGTGATGGTGGTCGCCAAGAGCCTGAAGGTGACCCGGCCCGAAATTTATTACGGCGAAGCCGGCGCGGAAGCCGTGTTCGTGCGCACGACCCAGCCCGAGTTCAACTATCCCTCCGGATCGAGCGAAGTGAACACGCGCTACGAGGGCATGGGTGGTTTCCCCATCGAATCCATGGGGACCCGCCTGCTCGCGGCGATCTCCGAGGGCGACGCCAACATCGTGCTGACGGGCGCTTTGTCGCCGGACAGCCGCATGATGATCCGCCGCACGTTGACCGAGCGGCTGACCACCCTCGCTCCGTTCATGAGCTGGGACGAAGATCCCTACATGGTGCTGACCGAAGACGGGCGCCTGGTGTGGATCATGGACGGCTACCTGACCAGCGAATCGCACCCGTATTCGCGCGACGTCGCGATGGAGGGCCTCGGGCGCTTCAACTACATCCGCAATTCCGTGAAAGCCACCGTCGACGCCTATGACGGCGAAGTGAAACTGTATGTCTTCGACCCCGAAGACCCGCTGATACAGGCGTATCAGCGGCTTTTTCCGGCGCTATTCACGCCCGCATCGGAAATGCCCGCGCAGCTCCGGGCGCACACGCGCTCCCCGGAAATGCTGTTCCGCGCACAGGCGGAGCTCTACCGCACCTATCATATGCGCGATCCGGAATCCTTTTACAATCGTGCGGATCTGTGGGACATCGCCACGTTCACCACCGGGCAGGGAGGCCAGCCCGCGCCCACGCCGCCCACTTACATGATCGCCAAGCTCCCCGGCGAGAAGGATCCCGAGTTCCTGCTGACCATTCCCTTCACGCCGCGCAACAAGCAGAATCTCATCGGTATGATGGTGGCGCGCTGCGACGGCGAACACATGGGCGAGCTCGTTTACTTGCAGCTTCCTAAACAAGAAGTGATTTCCGGGCCGTTACAGGTGGAAGCGCTCATCAATCAGGACCAGAATATTTCCAAGGACCTGACCTTGTGGAACCAGCAGGGCTCGCAGGTG
Organism: Bryobacteraceae bacterium; assembly: GCA_035934795.1. Classification (GTDB taxonomy): domain Bacteria; phylum Acidobacteriota; class Terriglobia; order Bryobacterales; family Bryobacteraceae; genus Palsa-187. The sequence continues at coordinate 196,237 of DASYXM010000023.1, forward strand.
CTGCGCAGCCAGGTGCTGACGCTGCCCGTGGATCAGACGTTTCTCTACGTCGCGCCCATTTACATCCAGGCCGCCCAGGCTCGCATGCCGCAGTTGAAAAAAGTGGCGCTGGTGCAGGGCAACACGCTGATCTACGCCGATACCTACGACGAGGCGTTGGCCCAGTTGCAAGGCTTCCAAGGCGGTAAGACGCCGTCGATTTCGTCGTCCGCGCCAGGCGAGACGCTGCCTGGAACGACCCTATCCAGCGGCGCCCAAACCGCGGCGGCGAAACTCGCCAGTGGAGGCAACGATCCGCGCATCGACGCGGTCCGCATGCACCTGCAGCGCTACCGTGAACTGTCCTCGCAAGGCAAGTGGGCGGACGCAGGCAAGGAACTGGAAGCCATCGAAGGAGCGGTGAGAAAGTAGCCATTTTCTGAGTTTTCGCAGACCGATACAGCCATACGTCGTTATCCCAGCCTTTACGGAGGGCTATAGCCCCTGGCGTTAGCCACCGGATGGACGTAGGCGGTCCTCAGTAACTCCGATCACGGGGTCTAAAACATTTTCGTAGATCGCGTAGACCGTTCTTGTGGGGCAGCCCTTCCGGGCTGCAGCCGCGCTTCTGCGCGGCTTGCCCGTTGCTCTTGGCGAATCGCCGGGCAGAAGCCCGGCGGCAAGGCGGAAGCCATGCCCCACAGCGGACCACGATAGTCTAACTCCTCGAAGAATCAAAACTTCAAACGCACGCCGCCGTTGAGAACGCGGCCGTCCAAGGGGGCCCACGCATCGACGGTCCATCGGCCATCAATCCCGCGATCCGGGCGAAGCAGAGGGTCCCATCGCGTTTGACGGACATTGGTGAGGTTCTCAACGTTCACAAAGAGTCTGAACCGGCCGAAAGCGTGCTCTGCCAGGAAGCCAAAGAGGACATACGCCTTCGACTCGTTGCGGTACGGATTCTCCTCCAGTCGTTGGTGCCCCGTGTAATAGCTTTCGACACCGATGCGACCGGCCTTCTCCTTCTCCCACATGCCGACGAGTCCGAAACTCTGGCGGGGGGTGAGCGGGGTATCGACACGTTCGCCGAACTCAAACTGGCGCGAGTGCACATAGGTATAGCTAGCGGTGGCCGAGAAAGCGGCCTTCCTCAGGGTGCCGAGAAATTCGAGTCCTACATTGTGGGTGGGCCGGGCGAGATTGACGATCTCGTAGCTTTCGATCTGGTCGACATTGATTGGGTGGCGCACGCTGGAATCGAATAGCGTCACCGTGTAGTAGGCCGGTCCGATCTTGCGCGTGAGATCGAACGAGGCGCTTCGTCCGCGTTCGGCGACGAGCGGCCTGGGGATGACCAGACGAGTTAGGCCGGCCGCTTCGGTCTCCTCGGTCAAAGGTGTGGGAGCGAAGAACCCCTGGCCAGCCGAGAGGCGGCTGGTCCAACCGAGCCAACGAAGAAGCGCGGAAACTCGGGGGCTCAGGAAGGTCCCGTATTGACTCTGGAAGTCCGCACGGCCGCTTGCCGAAACGGAAAGCCAGGGTGTGATGATGATGTCGTCCTGCACGAACACGCCGGGCGTCGTGTATCGGTACGTAAACTGGGGAACATCGCGAGGAAGATAGGCCTCCCGCTCGGCGGCAACCCCGACAACCCAGGTGTTCCGATGAAACGTCCCTCGGGCTGTGAGCTCGCCGAATAGCAACTCGTGCCGGTCGCGTTCGCGGATGTCGCCGAAGTGGTGGTCATGGTCCTGCAAGGACGCAGTGAATCGGGCCGTCACGACGTACCGCTTCTTGACGATGACCTGAAAGTTGCCACCGAGATCGTACCTTCGGGTGTTCAGCGCCTCCACGTAGGGCGCGCCTGTCGCCGGAAGAACAGCTCCGGGAAGTGTCCCGCCGTCACGATTTTCGTAGGTGACCCCGCCCGTGAGGAAACCCGTTCGACCATTGCCATCGTCCCAGAAGAACCGCGGCCGAACGACGCCCCGCGAGTAGGCTGCGATGTCCGCCCATCCGTCGTGATCGATGTCGTCATGCTCTTGCCAGTCGCCTATACCAAGGAAGGATACACCCCAGTGCGGCGCCAGCTGCCTCGCGACGAAGAGCGAGGCGTCTGTGGCGCCACGCGTGGAACGATTGAAGAGAAGCTCCTGCACCGGCTCTTGACTCGGACGCCGGGAGATCAAGTTCACTACACCGGCCATCGCTCCAGCGCCGTAGAGGGCCGAGGAGACGCCTTTGATCACCTCGACTTGTCCGAGATCCACGGGAGGAATCTGCAGCAGCCCCAGGCCGCCGCCCTGCTGGCCAAACAATGGAAGACCATCGCCGAGGAAAGCGGTGTAGCGCCCGCGCATTCCCTGAATGCGTACACTGGCTGCCCCCAGCGAAGGGGATGTGCTCTGGACCCGAAGCCCGCCCATTTCATTGAGCATCATGACGATGTCGCCCGGCGTCATCATCGTCTTTTCGTCGATCTCTTCTTGGCCCAACACTTCAACGCGCGTTGGGAGATCCTGGAGTCGTGTTTCGGTTCGTGTAGCGAAGACCGTTACCTCGTCTTCTCTCCCCTCTTGGGGCTTGAGCGCGACAGTAATCTGCCACTCGCGAGCTTCATTTACCAAGAGGGATGTCTTGCTCGGGAAGAACCCTTCCTTTTCGACCCTCACATCCGCCATTCCCAGAGGGACAGCGATAACTACGACGCCGTTTTGATCCGTTTGCATGGAAATGCCGTTCACGCTGACGGCCGCTCCCGCTACGGGGTCGGCATCTGTTCGCACTTCGACGCGAATCGTAGCGCGCGGCGGCTCTTGCGAAACCAACTCAAGCGACGGGATGAACAATAGGAGAAGTGTGAACGCACGACAACGCGCGGCATTTTGCGCTGCACTTGTTATCACGCGGCGCGTCCGGAGTCCAAGCTCTCTAGAATCGGGCATTCGCTCACTGGGCACCGGCCCTCGCAGGAAGCCTTCATCTTTTGAAGCGTGCGCCGGATGGCTTGCAGATGGGCGATCTTCGCTTGCACCTCAAGCGCCTTCGCTTCAATTTGATGTACCACGTCGATGCACGGTTGGTCCGGCGTCACTTTGAGCGCAAGCAGTTCCTTGATCTCGGTCAAGGTGAAACCGAGCGCTTGCGACCGTTTGATGAAGCGCAGGCGGAGCACGTCTCCCGGCGCATAGGCCCGGTGTCCGGACGGTGTGCGTCGCGGCGGCCGCAGCAGTCCTTCGCGCTCGTAATAGCGAATAGTCTCCAGATGGACGTTGCCCTTGCTCGCCAGCTCGCCAATCCGTAATGTCGTCATGCTGCGCGCCCTTCTACCAATCCAGTCTAGAACCCGTAGTCGACTACGGGTCAACACCGAATACTGAGAGGCGATTCCACTGAAATTCCGTACCGGCGGGGCTGGTCCGGCCTGTTACTGAAAGACCCGCTTGGAATGGGGATTGGCCGGCGCGCTGACGGCGTACCAAACCGTCCAAGGGGTGATCAGTTTGAGCGAGAGCCACTCCGCTCCGTACTTTCGCGGCCCGGCTCTGAACATCGACCGATCCCAAAACCGCGAGATGCGCCACGGGCCGGGAAATGGCCCTGGAGGCCATTTTAAAAAACAGGTAGTTTGGGGTCGGGTAGCCCTCGAAAGTGGCTCTCCAGCGCGCGTAGAGCGTTATGTTTTATAGAACCTCGATCCTATTGATTCTGGCGCACTTAGCGGCGCGCTCGCGCAAAACCTGGCAAACTCCGGGTGACCTCTGTGGAAAAAATATTTCTGCTGCGAAAACAATCGTTTGCAATTCGACGAACCGTAAACTCTCGCCCACGTGTGCATCAGTGACTGCCTCAGGCGTCTGCATCCAGCGTCTGTATCAAGCGAGGACCCCCTCGCCCGCTCCCGCGTCAAATCTACCGTAAAGACAGTGGTGGGGCCTCACTACCAACCGTCCTCCCGCCAACGGTTGTACGATGAAGCTGGATGCTCCACTCGCATCGCAAAACGCGCGTTTTGTTCGCGTCGCTGCTGCTGACGCTCGCCTTCGTGGCGATCGAGGCGGTCGCGGGCTTCCGGGCGCACAGCCTCGCGTTGCTCTCCGATGCGGGGCATAATTTCACCGACGCCTTCGCGCTGCTGCTGGCGGCCGGCGGCGTGTATTGGGAAGCGCGCCCCGGCGACCACGTCAAGACCTATGGATACCAGCGCGCGGGTGTGCTGGCGGCGTTCGTCAATGCGCTGACGCTCGCGGCTCTGGCGCTGGTGCTGTTCTACGAAAGCTACCGGCGGCTGATGCGTCCTGAGCCGGTCGGCGAAATGACGATGATCGTCATTGCCTCCATCGCCCTGGTGTTGAACGTGGGGATCGCACGGGCGCTCGGCGGGCATGGCGATCACCGGCACGATTTGAACGTGCGCGCGGCGTGGATCCACATGGTAGGCGACGCGGCCAGTTGCGTCGCGATCATCGTTGGCGCCGTCGTGATGCGCTACACCGGCTGGCACGCGATCGACCCGCTGCTGTCCATCCTGATCGGCGCGGGCATCGTGTGGACGGCCTGGGGTATCGTTCGCGATTCCCTGAATATTCTGCTGGAGGGCCTGCCCAAAGGGCTGAAGCTGCGCGACGTGAGCCGGGAGCTCGGTACCGTGGGGGGCGTGATCGACGTGCACGATCTGCACATCTGGAACCTGGGGTCGGAATCGCGCGCGCTGAGCTGCCATGTGCTGATCGAGGATATGCCGCCGTCCTCGAGCGACGCCATTCTCAAGAGCATCAACCAGATTTTGTGCGACCGCTTCGAGATCCGGCACACCACGGTGCAGTTCGAGCACGTGCGCTGCGAGCTGGCCCACGAGCACTGCACCGCGCCATTGCATGCCGACGGCAAACCGGGGCACGGGAACGGACCAGGCTGATTAGATGTTAGATTGTGTCGCCAGCCCAAGCCACCGCGCGACGCCGTCCATCACTAGAGTGAAGTGCTCCGGCCGCAGGAGCCCCAGTCTTCGGACGGCCCCAGCTCTTGGATAGGTCGAGATGCCCTGGACGAGGAAGGCGCCAGGCCTCAGGAACGGCGCAGCAACCCGGATCTCAAACGAGGAGCTGCGTAGCGACGTCGTATGGGGGACCACCGTGATCAGCGCCCGGTCGTCATCCCGGTAAGGTACGCTTACGACAAGCACGGGGCGGGTTTTGGCTGCCATGCCGAGGTCAAAAAGCCACACCTCACCTCTGGCTGGGTGCATCTTCTTCCCGATCGAGAATCCCGGCCAAAGCGATGGCAGCTTCGCCGATTTCTTCGTCGGTCAGAGGACCGGAGTCCAGGGGCATCGCGCGGGCCCGGCGGAGAACTTCAAGCGCGAACTCCTGCTTCTCGCCCGCCGGTAGAGCCTCGAATCTCTGGAGGAGGTGGGCGGTTTGCTCACTCATCTCCTTCAGTATATCCCCGCCGTAGCCCGTTACGTATCAGCCGTTACGTATCAATGGGGGCAGGTGTGGACTTCGGGCGCGCCGATGAAATAACTCTCCCGCGTCGTTCGGTCGGAAGGCATGTACCTGGGTCCCATCATTTTCAGACCCAGGGCCGCTATTCCGAGGACTGTGCGTCCATGTTGGAGAATCGGCCGCTCGCATTACCACGAATTCTTCGTCGATACCGGGGGCCGTAATCCGTCGGTAAGGATTCAAAATCGGCGCGGGAGCCTCACGGGGCTGTCGGAGATCCTGGAGGCCGCGTCACCCGCGGGGTGGCCGACGAAGGACGTCGGCCGCGGATCAGGCGATCCGCCCTACCTGGCGCTCGTAGGGCGGGCGGCCCCGCCCGCGTTCGGCCTCCTGGCCGAACTCTTTCTTAGCGACGGATTACGGGGGGCGGTCCGGCTGTGTTCAGCAAGGATATTTGTCTACACTGAAGTGTAGGGCGCCGGTGACGCGCTGATGGAGCATCCTTCCCGCATCGGGAAATACGAGGTCGAGGCCTTTCTGGGCGGCGGCATGTCGCACGTGTACCGGGCGAAGGACGCGGTTCTTGGCCGCACGGTCGCATTGAAAATTCTCACCGATCTCGCCACCTCCGACGGCGCTTCCAAGGCGCGCTTTCTGCAGGAGGCCCGTATCGCCTCCAACATCAGCCACGAAAACGTGATCGCCGTGTACGATTTCGGCGAAGAGAACGGACGTCCGTTCATGGTGATGGAGTATCTGGAGGGCGAAAGCCTGCGCGACGCCATGAAAGCCGCGCGGGCGGGCGATTTCCGCCGGAAGGTGAAGATCGCTCTGCAGCTCGCGCGCGCCATCGAGTGTATCCATTCCAAGAAAATCGTGCATCGCGACATCAAGCCCGAAAACGTCCACGTCGATCGCGCGGGCCGCGTAAAGCTCATGGATTTCGGTATCGCCAAGAGCGAAGGCGCCTCGCTGACGCGTAGCGGGACCACTCTCGGAACGCCGTTTTACATGGCTCCCGAGCAGGTGATGGGGCAGCCCGCCACGTCCCAGGCAGACATCTATGCGTTCGGCGTCGTGCTGTACGAGCTGATGACCGGCGCGAAACCCGTGCGCGGGGATCATCTCGAACAGGTGTTCCACCAGATCCTGTATCAGCCGGTGCCGGTGGAACCGCTCGAGGAAGCCAAGGTTCCGCCGCTGGTCGTCGATATGATCACGCGCTGTATGGCGAAGGCTCCGGGGCAACGCCCGCAGGGGCTTGCGGCCATCGAGGGGCAGCTCGAAACGCTGCTGGACGCCGCCTGGCAGACGGCCGCTCCGGAGCATGCGCCGTCGAAGGTTCGCGGCGCGGGCGCTCACGCGCGGCAGTTCGACCCGCGTGGCGCAGCGGATGACCTTCCCGCCTGGCTCGCCAAGCTTCCGGCCCCGCTCCGAACGCAGGGGGGACTGATCGTTCTGGGCGCGGCGGTTGTCGCGGCGCTGGGCGGGGCCATCGTGATCGCTCTCCGGTTGGCCCGCGTCGTCTAATGAAGATGCAGCCTCCCGTGGCGCAAGTTCCGGTCGGAAGGAAATCGAGCCGGCGTTTCGTGATCGTTTTCGTCGCCATCATCCTCGCCCTGGTGGCGGCGACCATGGTATACGTCTGGATGGGCAGAATTCCGGCGCAGCCCGGCATGGTTTACGTCCCCGAGGGACTTTTTCTGGCGGGCCCGAACAAGACGTCCACCCAATTGAACGCGTACTTCATCGATATAACGGAAGTCACCAACGCGGACTTCGCGGACTTTTGCCGCGCCAAGGGCCGTTCTACAGAATGTCCCGCTCCCGCTGGAGGGCCCGATCTTCCCGTGGTGAATATCACTGCCGTGCAGGCTCGCGCGTTCGCCCAGTGGAAAGGCAAGCGCCTGCCGACGCAGCTTGAATGGGAGCATGCCGCGCGCGGTTCCGATGGCTGGCGCTATCCGTGGGGCGATGCCGAAGATCCGACGCTCGCAAATCTGCGCGACAACCCGGCGCTGGCGACGCACGCCCTGATGCCGGTAAAATCCTTCAAACCGCTGCCGATGTATCAGATGGCGGGCAACGCCTGGGAAATGGTGGAAGGCGACATCATGCCGAATGAGGCGGCCGTCGCGTTGTTCGCCAATCTGCTGAGCCCGCCGCCGACCGCGCAGGAAAAATGGATCCAGATTCGCGGCGGCTCGTTCAGGACGCCGCTCGCCGCCGCGGTTACTTACGAATGGACCGCTATCCCCGAGCGTTACGCGTCTTCCGATATCGGATTCCGCTGCGCCAAGACTCCCTAGTCATGACTGGAATGACGGATGCACACGGCTATCAGGATCGTCACGGCTACGTGTTTCGCTTCGGCGAGGATCTGGTCGCGTTGCTCCAGCCGAAGCCGGGCGAGCGCATTCTCGACCTGGGATGCGGGACCGGGCAACTGACGTCGGCAATCGCCGAATCCGGTGCGACCGTCGTCGGGCTGGACGTTTCGCCGGAGATGCTGGCGCAAGCGCGCGCGAATTATCCGGCCCTCGAATTCATCCAGGGCGACGCCTCGAACTTCGCGCTCCCCGAGCCCGTGGACGCGGTCCTTTCCAACGCCGCTTTGCACTGGGTCCGCGATGCCGAGGGGGTCGCCGCCAGTGTCGCTCGTGCTCTCAAGCCTGGAGGCCGGTTCGTTGCCGAGCTGGGCGGCCAGGGGAACGTTCAATCCGTGGTCGACGCCTTGCGCGATGTGCTCGGGCCGGGCGCGCCGGTTCCCTGGTATTTCCCGGCCGTCGGCGAATACGCGACCATTCTGGAGCGCCACGGGCTGGAGGTTCGGGAAGCCCGGCTCTTCGACCGGCCCACGCAGGTGGAAGGCGAGGATGGAATGGAGAACTGGCTGTCCGTCTTCGCAGGGCTGGCCGCCGCCGCGAGCTCCAGCGTGGGAACCAGACCCCGAAGCGAAAAGGAGATCTTCCGGGCGGTTGCCGGGAAGTTACGCGAGAGCCGCTATCGCGATGGTGTATGGACGCTGGATTACCGGCGGCTGCGCCTGGTGGCGGTGAAGAACCAGTGAGCGCCGGCCATGATCGCTCGCCCCCTGCTACGCTCGAAGTATGCGCTTCTCCGAGTCGTTTTTCGCCGAACGTTTCAGTCTGACCGAGCGCGATCTGGAATCCTACTTGAACGAGGCGCTCTCGGAAGGCGGCGATTACGCCGACCTCTACTTCGAATACCTGGCGACCAGTTCTATCGGCATCGACGAAGGCATCGTCAAGAGCGCGACGGAAGGTGTAACTCTCGGCGTCGGAGTGCGCGTGCTCGCGGGTGAGCGCACCGGCTACGCCTATAGCGACGACCTGAGCCCGGAAAAGATCCGCAAGGCCGCCCGCGTCGCCGCCTGCATCGCCAAAGGCCCGGCCGGCGTGGTGAGTTCCGGCTTCGAAACCGCGCGCCAGCACAATCTTTATCCGATGCTGCGCGCCCCGCATGAAATGGGATTGGAAGAACGCGTGGATCTGGTGCGCCGGGCGGATCACGCCGCGCGCGCTTACGATCCGCGCGTGTTTCAGGTGCAGGCGACGTATGCCGACAGTCTCCGCTACGTCATGGTGGCGACGAGCGAAGGGCAAATGAGTTTTGACCGCCAGCCGATGGCCCGCATGAGCATCTTTGCGCTGGCTCGCGAAAAAGACGGGCCGCCCCAGCATGGCTATGCGGGTGGAGGCGGTCGCGTCACGCTCGATTTTTTCCTGACGGAGAAAACGCCGGAGCAGTTTGCGCGCGAAGCCGCGCGCCAAGCCATCGTGCAGTTGGGAGCCGCCGAGGCGCCGGCCGGCGAAACGACAGTGGTGCTGGGTCCGGGTTGGCCCGGCATTCTGTTGCATGAGGCGGTGGGCCACGGGCTCGAAGCCGATTTCAATCGCAAGGGCACGTCGGCGTTCAGCGGACGCATCGGCGAAAAAGTCGCCAGCCCTCTGTGCACGGTGATCGACGACGGGACCATCGACAGCCGCCGCGGATCGTTGAACGTGGACGATGAGGGTGCACCGACACAGAAGAATGTTTTGATCGAAAATGGCGTTCTGCGCGGCTATCTCCAAGATAAGCTGTCGAGCCGCCTGACACACCGGACGCCCACCGGCAACGGCCGCCGCGAGAGTTATCAACACATCCCCATGCCGCGCATGACCAACACCTACATGCTGGCGGGCGAAAGCGATCCCGAGGAAATCATTCGCTCCGTTGCAAAAGGGATTTACTGCACGACCTTCTCGGGCGGCCAGGTGGATATCACCAGCGGCAACTTCGTTTTTTCCGCCACCGAAAGCTATCTCATCGAAAACGGCAAATTGACGCGGCCACTGCGCGGTGCATCGTTGATCGGCAATGGGCCGGAGGCGCTGAAGTACGTCAGCATGGTGGGCAACGATCTGAAACTCGACGAAGGCATCGGCGTGTGCGGCAAGGAAGGGCAGAGCGTGCCGGTGGGCGTCGGCATTCCGACCGTGAAAATCGACCGCATGACCGTGGGAGGCACCGCCGCGTGAGCGGAGCGGGGGTGGTCCGGGACCTGGAACGGCTTGCCGCCGACGTCGCAGATGCCGCGTTGAAACGGGGTGCGACCGACGCCGAGTGCACCATTTCCGAAGGCGAGGAATTTTCCGTCAGCGTACGCATGCGCGAGATCGAGAGCGTGAAGGAAGCCGGATCGCGCGGCGCCGGATTGCGCGTGTTGGTGGGCCAGCGCACCGGATCGTCCTATACGTCGGATCTTTCGCCGGAAGGAATCGCGGCCATGGTGAACGCCGCGCTTGCGCTCGCCAGGATCACCAGCGAAGATCCTCACGCGGGATTGCCGGAGCGCGAGTCGCTGGGGAAACGTGAAGGCGATCTGCGCATGTGCGACGAAGCAATCGAGCGCCTGGAAACTCCCACCAAGATCGAGATGGCGCAAAGGGCTGAGCGCGCTGCGCTGGATTTCGATCCGCGCATTCAGAATTCGGAGGGGGCGGGTTTCAGTTCCTCCCACTCGCGGCGCGTGTTCGCGAACTCGCGAGGCTTTGTCGGGAGCTATCGCACGTCCAGTTGCGGCCTTTCCGTTTCGCCCATAGCCAAACAGGACGGCTCCATGGAGCGCGATTACTGGTACACTGCGGCGCGCTCGCTCGCCGGTCTCGATAATCCCGAGGAGGTCGGACGCAAGGCCGCGGAGCGGGCGATCCGGCGGCTGAATCCGCGCAAGGTGCCGACGCAGAAAGCCCCGGTGATCTTTGAGCCGAGGACGGCGCGCGCGCTGCTCGGCGATATCTTCGACGCGGTCAACGGCTCGTCGATTTACCGGCATGCATCCTTTTTAGCCGGAAAACTCGGCGAGAAGATCGCGGCCGACAGCGTCACGATCGTTGACGATGCGACGATCCCGGGTCTATTCGGCACCTCGCCGTTCGACGACGAAGGAGTGGCTTCGCGGCGCACCGTGGTCGTCGAGAACGGCGTGCTTACCAGTTATCTGCTGAATACCTATACGGCTCGCAAGCTGGGACTCCAGACCACCGGCAACGCCTCGCGCGGCGTTACCGGGAATGCCGGCGTTGGTCCGGGGAATTTCTTTCTTGAAAATGGCACGGTCTCCCCGGATCGGATTCTCGCTGGAATTCCGAACGGGTTGTACGTCACTGAGCTGATCGGCGGCGGAGGCAACACTGTGACCGGGGATTATTCTTCCGGCGCAGCGGGCCTGTGGATCGAGGACGGGAAATTGACGTATCCTGTTTCCGAGATCACTATCGCGGGGAATCTGAAACAGATGCTTCTCGATATCGCGGAGATCGGGTCGGATCTGGAATTTCGCGGATCGATAGCCTCGCCCACGATTCTGATCCGGGAGATGACCATCAGTGGCCAGTGACCGCACCCCCGTTGGCAGGGACTCCTCGGGGCCGTCGCCGATGCTGTATGTGCTCGGCGCATTCGTCGTGCTGGGCGGCGCGCTCTACGCTTACATGGAATGGTCGGCCCGGCACACGGGCGAGCAAATCGCGCTCACGCCCGAAGCGAAAGCGTACACGCGAAACCTCCGGCTCGACGACGTCACGATGAAGGCGACGGCCAGCTACATCGGGCAGGATGTGGTGGAAATCGAAGGCAAGATCGGCAACGCGGGCGACCGCCCTCTGGACACGGTTGAGATTTACTGCATTTTTCACGACGTTTACGGCCAGCTGGTGCTACGGAAGCGCGTGCCCATTGTAAGCCCGCGCATGGGCGGGCTGAAGCCAGGCGAGACGAGGTCCTTCCGGCTGCCGTTCGACGAGCTTCCGGAGAGCTGGAACCAGACGATGCCGCAGCTGGTCATCGCCGGCGTCAAGTTTTCCTAACTGTTCACACGGAGCGAGATGTCCCGAGTATTGCTGGTCGACGACGATCGCGACGGCCTGCAAATCCGGCGGTTGATCTGCGAGCGCGCGGGCCACACGGTTTTTGCGGAAGGCAGCAGCGAGGGGGCACGGCGGGCATTTGCGCAAAATTCGCCGGAGATCGTTGTCCTCGATCTGCGCTTGCCGCGGGCGGAAGTCGGTCTGGCTTTGATCCGCGAATTTCGGGCTCAAGCCCCGCAGGTACGCATCATCGTCGTACCGGGTTGGATGGGCGACCTGCACGAGCGGCCGGAAGCGGAGATGGTCGACGCAGTGCTGGAGAAGCCGTTCCGTCCAGAGGCGCTAGTGCGCGCCCTGGCGCAGCCGGTCGACGGCCCTAACCAAGGCGAGTGAGTCCCACGCAATCTATAGCAACTTCAGGATTTGTGCGAAGGATGCCGTCCGAAGCTGCGCGATCGTCAGCCCCGTCAGCGCGGGGACATCGCTTTCCGGAAGCGCCCCGCAGCTCACGGCGCGCAGAAAATAGTTGAGCAAACCCTGGCCTGTCGCCGCGTCGTCGAACACGTCACCCACGCGCGTCGCCTGCGCCGCGGACGCGATGAAGTTCTTCAGTCGTTCCGAAGCCGTATCGAGACCCTCCAAAAAGAACGAGTAAACCGCCGCGTAGTGCGATGGCAATTGCGCCGGATGCAGGTCCCAGCCCAGGAAAAATCCGTTGTGCAGCGCATGGCGCACGTGGCGATAGTGCAGCTTCCAGGCCCTCTGCATCGTTTCGCGATTGCTTGCCTTCTGCGCCTCGGTTGCGTCGCCGCCGCGGTAGCGCGGAATGGGCAGGATCGTCGTGGGCCCATCGGCGAGCCGTACGCCGGTTCCGGCAAACGAAATCTGTATGATGGATCGCGCGAATTCGCAAGCCGGGTGCAGCAGGTTCTGCTCGCTGGAGGAGATCCCCAAGCTCGACGTGTAATCGTAGGGGCCGAAAGACGCCGCGACGATTCGCCCGCGTCCCTCCTCGATCAGCTGGTCCAGATGAAACAGGATCTGCGGCGTTTCGATCATGATTTCGAGGCCGATACTGGGATAAGGGTCGAGCGCCTCCGTGATCGCGCGCACCTGCTCCGGTACGGTGATCTTCGGCAGTGTCACGATAAAGCGCGGCGGAAGCTTCCCGCCGGTTCGTTCGAGTAACGCAGTAAGAAACAGGTCCAGCGTGCGCGCGCTGCGAACTTTCGTCTCTTCGCCGAGCGCCTTCACTCGGATGCCGATAAACGGCGGCAGCGTCCCTTCGGCCAGACCTTTAGCCACCTCGCCGGCGGCCGCGACGGCGGCAGCGTCTTCCTCGGCGTCCGGTCGCGTACCGTAGCCGTCCTCGAAATCGATGCGGTAATCTTCAACCGGCTCACGGCGTAGCTTTTCGATCACCCGCGCGCGGACGGTTTCGGCGAACTGGGGCGCGACGCCGAACATTTCCGCGAACGCCGCAGGGTCGGGCGCGTATTCGCTCAACGCCTTCTCAGCCAGCGATCCAAACTTGCGGCAGGTATCGAACTTGAACAGGTGCGCGCCGCCGTAGACGGCATGGACCGGCTGTCGGTCGCCCGGTTCCCCGGGATATTTGCGCGCGAAGTCGTAATTGGCGGAAGTCAGCCAGGCCGGCAAGTCTGTCGTCATAGGGTCGTTAGGTTGACTCTGGAGGCCAAAATCTGGTCATCTCGGACGATGAGAGCCTAGACGGCCTCCCGTATCGCTTTTCGCGACTTGACGGGCCAGATCGGTGGAAGGTCGCCATGGGGACCGCATTCATTCGATTTTAAGTGTAACCGTTCCGGCGAGAATAGCGCAGATACGTATTTCGAGGTACACTGGGGGAGGAACAGCTCCACCGCAATGGTTTCCGCCCGCAGCTATATCGAACTGACCAAGCCCCGCATCACCTGCTTCATTCTCATGAGCGCGGCGATCGGGTTCCTGTGCGGGGCCCATTTGAACGGAGCCTGGACCTGGATGGCGCTGCTCCACGCGACCATCGGCACAGCCCTGATCGCAAGCGGTACCGCCGCGCTGAATCAATGGTATGAGCGCATTGCCGACGGGAAGATGGCGCGGACGAAGAATCGCCCGATCCCCAGCGGCCGGGTAACCCCCGCGCACGCACTCGAATTTGGAATCGCGCTGTCGGTGGTCGGGTTCGTCGAGTTGTGGCTGGGCGCGAATCCGCTCACCAGCCTCCTGGGGCTTTTCACCGAGCTGAGTTACCTGCTGGTGTACACGCCTCTGAAACAGCGGTCGCCGCATTCTACGACCATTGGCGCGATCCCCGGCGCGATGCCGCCGCTGATCGGCTACGCGGCTGCTTGCGGCACGCTGACGTGGGGCGCGTGGGTGCTCTACGCGATTTTGTTTTTATGGCAGTTCCCGCATTTTTACGCGATCGCCTGGATGTACCGCGACGATTATGCGCGTGCGGGTATCCGGATGTTGCCGGTGGTGGAGCCGTCGAATGAATCCACGGCGCGCCGGATTGTTCTTTTCAGCCTGGCTCTGGTGCCCATCAGCCTGCTGCCGAAATACCTGAATATGGCCGGGAATTATTATTTCTTCGGTGCGCTGGCGCTGGGTTTGTATTTCCTGTACGCTGGGTTCCGCGTCGCGGGCGACCGCACGGTGGCGCGGGCGCGAGAGGTACTGCTCGCAAGCGTGGTTTATCTTCCGTTGCTTTATGGCCTCCTGGTGCTGGACGGTTCCCGCTCTTAGTTTTGTGGTGCTGACCGGATGTTCCGGAAAGCCGCCCCTGCCTTCCTATGGAGTGGTGTCCGACTTCACTTTGACCGATCAGAACGGGTCCGCGTTTTCGAGTACAACGCTCGATAAACGAGTCTGGGTGGCGGATTTCATCTTCACCAATTGCCCGGGCCCATGCCCGCGCATGAGCTCGCAGATGCACCAGGTGCAATCCGCCCTTGCGTCCGAGGCGGGCGTGCGATTCGTTTCCTTCACGGTGGATCCCGCGCGCGACACGCCGCCGGTGCTGGCGGCCTACTCCAAGCATTTCGAGGCCGATCCGGCCAAGTGGTATTTCCTGACGGGAGCAACGGGGACGTTGAATCATTTGAGCCGCGACGTTTTTCGCCTGAACAACGTGGATGGGAGCCTCGAACATTCCACGCGCTTCGTGTTGGTGGACGCCCAGTCGCGCATTCGCGGATTCTATGCAAGCTCGGACCAGGACGCGATTCCGAACTTGATCTCGGACGCCCGGCGCTTGCTCAAAGAACGCTCTTAAATGAGTCTCCACGATTTGCCCCTGCTGAACGCCTGTCTCAACGGGACCGCCGCGGTACTGCTGGTGACGGCGTTCATCCTGATCAAGCAGGGGCGCCGCGACCAGCATAAGAAGGCGATGCTGGGCGCGTTTACGGTCTCGATTCTGTTTCTGGTTTCGTATCTCACTTACCATTTCCAGGCCGGGGTGACGCGGTATCCTCACACGGGGCCGATTCGGACCGTGTATTACACCATCCTGTTCACCCATACTGCCCTGGCGGCGGTGGTGCCCGTGCTCGCGATCGTTACCCTGCGGCGCGGGTTGAAGGGACTCTTCGCGCGGCACAAGAAGATCGCCCGCTGGACGCTGCCCATCTGGCTGTACGTAAGCGTCACCGGCGTGGTGGTTTACCTGATGCTGTATCAGTTCTGAAGTTTCGCGGGAAAGGGCGCTCGCAGTCGGGAGCGCCGGTGGATCGCGTTTATGAGATGGGGCAGGTCTTGACACGCTGCTGAAAAACGCGCGAGGTAAAGCGCTCCCAGTGGTCGCGGCTCGGCAAGACGCTGTAAACACAAAGCGCCCATTGTGAGCCGCGACCACAGGGAGCGGTTATTAGGTTTTTTTCAGCATCCTCCTTGAACCTGCGGCGAGTTGATAACCCGCCACTTGTCCTTCCAAGCCCAACGACCTGTGGATTCCCGCAACGCCGTGCCGCTCCCAAACGTCTACAATTTGAGCAGGGAGTATTAGGATGCGAACTCTCATACGTGCCGTCGCTACCGCGGGCTGTTTTTTAGCCGCCGCGGGCGGTTTCGCCCAGCAGCACCTGAACCCGGCCGGCCAGCACCACCTGAACCCGATCGGCCAGGGCGGGAACATTCTGCATCCGGGGATTCCCGCCTCCGGTCCTCCCCGTGTTCACCAGCGTCCCGGCGGAGGATTCGGTCAGGGGGGAACTGTGTTCATTCCCTACGGGGTTCCCATCGATCCGTTTTATGGTGGGTACGCCGGCGGAATGGGATACGCCGGCGGAATGGGATACGCCGGGGGGTACGGATACAGCGGCGGTTACACTCCCGAGCCTGGCTATTACGATCCTATTTTTGGAAACTACAACCCCGGAACCTACGCACAGGCTCCGCAACAGCAGACGCCCACTGTGATCATCAACCAGAATTTCCAACCCGACACGGCGCGTCCGGTGCTGTACGATTACACGAATTCGGCGCCTCCATCGAACGTCACGCGGCTGGATCGCCCGCAGCCCCAGAACGGCGCTCAACAGCCCTCGTCGCGTCCTCAGGCCGCGGCGCTTCCCGACGATCAGCCGACCATTTTCCTGATCGCCATGAAGGACCACACGATCTATCCGGTGGTCGCCTACTGGGTGGATAAGGACATCCTGAATTACGTGACCGTCGAAAGCGGCGTCAAGCGCGTGCCGCTCGACCAGGTGGATCGCGACCTGTCCCGCCAGCTCAACGACGAACGGCAGGTCGAATTCAGGCTGCCGGCGCGCTAAGGCCATCCGCGAGCGCGAGAACATTTCCCGCGCGTGGCTCGTATGATTGTTCATATGACCCACGACTTCGTCACCACCGCCTTCACGCTGGACGGCTACAGAATCACTAGGAACCTCGGGCTGGTGCGCGGCATTGTAGTGCGGTCGCGCTCCATTTTCGGAACCATTGGCGCGAGTCTGCAGACGCTGGTGGGCGGCAACATCACGCTGCTGACGAATTTGTGCGAGAAGACGCGTAGCGACGCCTACGAGCGGATGATTGTACACGCAGTGGAAATGGGCGCTGACGGCATCATCGGCGTGCGCTACGACGCTACGGAAATCATGCAGGGTGTCACCGAAGTGCTGTGCTACGGCACGGCGGTGGTCTTCGAGAAGGTGAATTGACTCACTTCGCCGCGGCGAACAAGCTTTTGGGGATCATCGCGTGCACCCCTTTGGTTCCATCCACCAGTTGGGTGATGTGCAGGTCGATCGCCACGCTGGTGAGAGCGTAGGCGTCCTCACGGCTCAGCTTCATTTGATTGACCAGAAAGTCCACCGTTTCGAGAGTGCAAATCCGCGTCGCCTGCGTCAGATCCGGATCGAGGCCCATCGTGATGTAATGCGTCGGCGTTTCGGCGCGCGGCCACTTCAAATACATTTCGCGATGCAGGATGAATTGGAACACACCGGTGAGCGAGGTTTCCATCGCGGTGATATTCACTTCGCCGTCTCCCTGTCCGGCGTGGCCATCGCCCACTTCGAACAACGCACCCGGTGCAAACACCGGGATAAATAGCGTGGTGCCCGCCACGAGCTCCTTATTGTCGAGATTGCCGGCGTGGATTCCGGGCGGTCCGCTGTTGATCTTGCCCGCGGCTTCGGGCGGGGCCACGCCCATGCTGCCGAAGAACGGTCTCAACGGGAGTTCGATGCCGGGAGCGAAGCGTCCTATCATACGGCTGCGATCGAGCTGGATGATCTTGGTCACGCCCACGGGAAAGACGTCGGATAAAAAGCCGGCGCGGCCCGCCGTGTTCACCGCATAAGGCACGTCCAGACGGATTTCACGTATGCGAACCTCCAGCACATCGCCGGGCTGTGCGCCTTCCATGGCCACCGGCCCCGTCAGCAGATGAGGACCCGGCCCGCGGTTTTCCTTCGGCACTTCGGCGCGGATTTTGCGAAGCTCCGGCTGAACCTGGTTGGCCGGCACGCCCGCGCGCTCCAGAATCTGCGGATCTCCGGAGACCGTCTGGATTTCGACGGTGTCGCCGGAGCGAATCGTCAGAACCGGTTTCGCGCCCGCCCAGTAATACCCCCAAGCAGTCGTTTCCGGAGAGGCTTTGATCTTATATTCGGCGGCGCAAAGTGTCGCTGCGGCAGTTAAGGCGAGAAATAGCAGGCGTTTCATCCGGCCTCCCTTGCTACAAGTGTAGTCCCGCTCGTTCGAGGAAGGCCGTTGCCAGGGCACGCGCGGGGCCGTCACGGTTGAGGGCGATTGCGGATAGAGCCGTCCACGATAGTGATGAGGGCGTTCAGGCGCTCGTCGGTGTACCTCTGCGCCGTGGTTAGTTCGGTCACGTCTTTTGTCAACCTGTCGACGCGATCCGTTAGCACGACTTGAGCCGTAAGGAGCAGCTTGTGCTCTTCCTGGAACTTGACACGGTCGTCGATCAGCAGCTCCATCAGCCGCTCCAGGCGGTCCATCCGTCCGCTTCCGTTTGGTTGGTCGCCCGGCATCTAAGAGCGATTATTCTACATTGACGCGCTTCGCCGATCAACCGGGCACGACACCGGGCACGACACCGGGCACGGCGCCGGGCTCGAAGAAAGGAACCACAGCAATGCCTACCGCAGTTGAGGCGGCCGATACCCTACTTAAACCGCTGAAACCTTCTGGGAAAGGGCGCAGACTTAGGCGCCCGCTAACTCACTTTCTCGAACACCACGAATCCGCGCGCCGGGATCACCGCGTTCATCCGGCCGCTACTCGCCAGCAACGTCGCGCTGCCGTTGCCCACGTTAGCTCCTCCATAGATTGCGGCATCGCTATTGAAGATCTCCTGCCATCCGCCGGCCGGCAGCCGCACGGAGTCCGTACCGATGAAATACCCGTGATCGAAAGGCGCGTCATTCAGGCTCGCCAAAACCAGGAGTTGCTGGTTGAGAGAGCTGCGCGTAAAAGCAATCACGCGGTTGTCATTGTGCCGGTATATTACATCGAGTGCGCGTGACCGCGCCGCCGGTTTCTCCGTCACTAGCCGAATCAGGTCCTGGTAGAAGCGGAACAGAAACCGCCCGTCGGCCGTACGCTCGCCGATGAGATCTTCTTTATTCATGAAGAAATCGTTGTACCGAAAATACTTCGCCGCGCCAACCTCTTCCCCCATCAAGAACATTGGTGTCCCGGCTGACAGGGCCGCCAGACCGAAACAGAAGCGGCAGCGCGCCTCGGCATACTGCCGTGTGGCGGCAATCAAAGGCGCCCGATTTACCGCCGTCGCGATAGTGCGCTCAGTGTTAGTCTCATTGCCGGCCTCGTCGTGGTTTTCGTGATAGGCGATCTTGTTGTATTGCGTCGCCAGGAGCGCTCCGGCGAAATAGTCCATGTTGAGTGGTCCGCCTGCGCCATAGCCCGCATTTTTCAGAAGCTTCGCGAAGTTGTCGCCATAATTGCCGTCGCCAATCAGATGATGGTAGAAATCCGCGTACCAAACGGCGTCGAATCCCACACCTCCCTGATCGGGTGATTGCGTCATCGCGCTCCAGCCGGTGTGGTCCTCAGCGATCAGGAACGCCGAGGGATTCAACAACTTCACTGTTCTGGCCAGTTCCCGCAGAAACTTGATTCCGTACAGATTCGCGCTCCCAATGGACGCTCCATTCGCGTTCAGGGTGTTGTCCTGATGAATGGCGTCGGTCAAGTCCACGCGCAGCCCGTCGATGTGAAAGTCGTCGAGGAGAGCCGCCGCGCTACTGGTGAACATCTGGCGCACATTCTCCTCGCTGAAACGCGGCGTATATCCGGAAGACAGGTTGTTCAGGTACCCGCCGTTGAGATTCCCTGGATAGTCCGTAGGCTGTCCCTGATACCAGTACCAGACGTTGTTCTGCGGCGCGACATTCGGGTCCGAATCGTATCCCCATTCCGACCGCTCGTTGTCCGCCGTCGCGAAGTGGTTGTAAACCACGTCCAGAATGACCGCAATGCCCCGCTGGTGGCACGCACGCACGAAATGCTTCAGTTGATTCGCGCCGCCCGCGCTTGTCTGCAGACAAAAGAATAGCGAAGTCCCATAGCCCCACTGCAGGTCGCCATCGAATTCCAACACGGGCAATAACTCCACCGCGTTCACGCCAAGGTCCGTCAGCTTTTCCACAAACGCCATCGCATCGGCAAATGTTCCGGCCGACGCCGAAGGAAATCCGAGAGAACCCACATGCAGCTCGTAGATGATGAGGTCCTCGATGTTACGCGGCAGCATTCGTCCCGGAGTGAATTCGCTCGCCCAGAACTCTTCCTCCGGAATCAGCGTCCGCTTGTCCATGCCCGTATCATTGAAGTCCTCAGCCAATCGATCTGGATCGGAAACAACCGAACAACTCACGATCCCGTCCAAATCCAAGTAAGAACCTGCATAGTCGGCGCCGCCAGGATTGACTCCGCCACGACCCACCTGGTTGCGCGAGAAAATATCGACCTTATAGGTCAGAGCGCCCTGTTCATTTGTGATCCGATACATGTACAAACGATTCATGTAGTCGTCGAAGTTGGCGAGGGCAGGCGTCCTCGCGATGTCACTCTCCCAAACGCCGCCGCCCTTCGACACCAGTGGCACGACCGCAGCCGTCGGATCCACACTCCTACCGTCATCCGCGATATAGCCCGTGGGTATGTCACTTGTTAAATCGAACGGAGCAAAAACCACTTCGACGTTTCTGGCATGCGGCGCCCACACGGCGAACCGAATAGCAGGGCTCAGCGATCCCGGGCCGAAATACTTCTGCGCGCCGAACCTGCGCCCCGTCGCGAACCAGTAGTCTTGCTGGATTTCGCCCGCCGAGAGAATAAAGCTTCGAAACCGCTCATTCGAGCCTGCGTCCGCCGTCTCGGTTACCACGACCCAAGCGTTCGAGGCTCCCTCGATATCGGCCACCACACCCCATTGGAAAACGGTTCCTATCTGGCTTGCATCGAACGACACGCTGGCGCTGAAGGCCTCGCAACCGGTCTCATCTCGCGATGCCGCCATCGGCGCCTCCGTCCATAGATTGGAAATGTGCCCGGCCGCATTCCAGCTTCCGGACAGTCGGACATTGCGAAATAAGTGGCGCTTTATGCCGCTATGAAACGTGAAAGCGACTGCAATGTGCGCCATTTGCGATCCTCCTTCGCGATTGGCAGAGACGTGCTCTTGAGCACGAGGATCTCACAAATCTTTGCGCCCGCGGCCCCTTCTATTGCCAGCGGCAATGTCCGTAATCCGTCGGTAAGGATTCATAATCGGCGCGGGAGCCTCACGGGGCTGTCGGAGATCCTGGAGGCCGCGTCACCCGTGGGGTGGCCGACGAGGGCGTCGGCCGCGGATCAGGCGATCCGCCCTACCCGCGTTTTGTAGGGCGGGCGTCCTCGCCCGCGTTCGGCCCCCTGGCCGAACTCTTTCTTAGCGACGGACTACGGCGGTCGTGGCCGGTTTGACGCAGCACCGGGCGATGGACCCTCGCCGATGCACACGTGGGAGAAAGTTCCCTGCTGGGCAAATCGCAAACGATTGTTTTCGCGGCAGAAATGTTTTTTCCAGCGAAGTCACCCAGAGTTTTCGGGCCCTTACGCGGCCGCTCAGATAAGTGTCATAGAATCAACGATATAAGGACATCAAAAATAAAACGCGTTTGCCGGCGCTTAGAGCGACTTTCGGGGCCTTCCCGGTACTAAACTACCCCTTTTTTAAAATGGCCTCCAGGGCCATTTCCAGGCCCGTGGCGCGACTTTGTGTTTTGCGATCGGTCTTGTGTTCGTCTTGGGTCCAATCTAGGGCCGCGAAAGGGATGGGAACGACCACAGATCGCCCTCGCGTGTGGGGCCCCCAAGGTTCGACACTCCCACAACCGAAAGCACAACCGCGTGATGACCGCGTACCAATGAGTTAGTATGGATAGCCAGGGTTTCGGACCCTTCATGAAAGGAACAACAATGCGGCTCACCATGGTTGGTCTCAGCATTCTCATTTTGCCGGCTCTCGCGCTCGCCCAGGCTCCGGCCAGTCCCGATCTTCACCTGCGGGGCGACCGTTTCAAGCCGCTGACCTACGATCAGCTCACGCCCGAGCAGAAGACCATGGCCGATCACCTGCTCTCCGGCGAGCGCGGCGGCATGAACGGACCGTTCAACGTCACGCTGCGCAGCCCCGAAGTGGGCGACCAGGCGCAGAAGCTCGGAGCGCTGCTGCGCTTCCATACCACGCTGCCGAACCGGCTCAACGAAATGGCCATCCTGATGACGGCGCGGTTCTGGGACGCGCAATACGAGTGGACGGCGCACAAGCGAGCCGCATTGAAAGCCGGCCTCAGCCCCGCGATCGTCGACGCCATCGCCACCGGCAAACGTCCCCCGTCGATGCAGGCGGACGAGGAAGCGCTGTACAACTTCGCACACGATCTGCTCGAGACCCGGCAGGTGAGCGACGCGTCCTTCAAAGCCGCCGTCGCTAAATTCGGCGAGCGCGGCGCCGTCGATCTGACGGGCGTGATGGGTTACTACTGCTTCGTTTCGATGATGCTCGACATCGACCGCTATCCTCTGCCGGAGGGCGAGAAGCCCGAACTGAAGCCGCTGCGGTAGCGTAGGGCGTCACACAGATTGCGGACTATCGCAGCGTTTGTGGCGCACACTCTCCAGCGGGCGCCACAGCCTGCGCTTCGATCTTTGTAAGGGCTGCTCGAATAGGCGCCCTCTTATTCCATCGCACCTAAGTCGCGTCCACCGCAAGGGCATATGCGATAATTCGTCCTGGCCGGCCGTTTTCATTTTTCACCGACCTGGGCGGCCGATAAGGGCACGAGAGCATGCCTGTCGCGACCACCCATCGAGCGCGCTATTCTCTGCTCACGTTGCATTTGCCCGGTGTGGAAGAGACCGTGGCGGGCGTGCTGCTGGAAGATGTAGCCGCCGACCAATTGTACATCCGGCTGCGCCGCGATTGGGACGAAATCGTCGGGGAGGAAGACGCGGACGAATCCGAGGTGCTCTCGGCGCTGGAATACGATCTGACGTCGAAAGCCCGTGAATCCGGTGCGGCGGTGCTGCTCGATTATCTCGAGAGCACGCTATCGAATGTGGTCAGGATCAGCGACCGGCGCGAGATCGTCGTTGACGATTTCGAGCGCACCCTGGGCCGGCTGTACCGCGAGCACGTGGCGTCGAACGTGCGCGAGTTCGTCACCCATCTGCCTCGCTATTCGCTGGCCGTCGCCGCCGGACCGTTTCTGGAGAATCGCGAGGTGAACTCCGAACCGGATGGTTGGGAAGAAGCTCCCGCTCCTCTGCGCCTTAGCCGCGATATGTTCGTCGCGCGCATCCAAGGCCGGTCCATGGAGCCGCTGATCTTCGACGGGGCGCTGTGCGTGTTCCGCCGCGGCGTGACAGGATCGAGACAGGGACGGCTGGTGCTGGTGGAAGCGCTGGGCGGCGGCGCCAACGACCGCTACACCGTCAAGCGCTATCGCAGCGAGAAGATCCAAAAACCGGACGGCACATGGTCGCACGAACGCATCATCCTTGAACCGCTGAATCCCGAGTTCGAGGCCTGGGACCTGGACCCCGAAGAAGAGCGTTACCGGATCCTCGCCGAGTTCGTGCAAGTATTGGATTGAGGAGTGTTGGATCGAGGAGTCCTGGATCGAATAAAATGAGAACCATGAGCACTCGCCGGACGGTCTGGGTTGGGATGATTCTTGCACTGTGTCTCACTAGCCCCGCACTCGCGGCGGATCGCTACGACGGCCCGCGGCCTCCCAAGCCCGATCTGTTGTACCTGGTGCATGCCGATAACCTGGTACCGACCGAAGCGGCCGACGCTCATCAGGAAGGCAAGAAGGACGAGCCGGTGTACACCATCCCGGGCGCGGCCTCGACCGCCCGAACGCCGCTCGCCGAGCCGATCTTCCTGGTCCAGGCAGATCAGCTTCTGCCAGACCGGCTGGAGCTTTACAAGCTGGACGTCAAGAGCGGCCACCGCGAAGTGGTGATGTCGAAATCGAAGCGGCGCGGCGGCGCGCGGCCGCTGCACCTCAGCGTGACCAGGCTCGACGGCAAACTCTATCGCGTGGAAGTGGACGAAACGCTGGACGACGGCGAATACTCGATCTCGCCCTCGGATTCAAATCGCGTGTTCTGCTTCGAGGTGTACTAAACAAGAAGACCGATGACAGGAGTCAGGAGACAAAGGAGACAACGTTTCGGAAGGCCTGCTAAGATAGGGTATTCTCCCCGAATATTTAGATAGGTAGCGTTGGATTCTTGCTTCGCCGCGTCTTCAAAAGTTTTCAATACCGCGATTTCCGCCTGATGTGGACGGGCGCGTGCGTATCCACCATCGGAACGTGGATGCAATCGGCCGCGCAAGCCTGGCTGGTCTACGATCTCTCGCGGGATTCCTTCTACCTGGGCCTCGACACATTCCTGGCGCAGGTTCCGATCATCCTGTTTTCGCTGGTGGGCGGCGTCATCGCCGACCGCATGAACCGGCGTAATCTTCTGTTGATCTCGCAGTACATTCAGATGACCACCGCGTCGATTCTCGCGGCGCTGGTGTTTTTCAAGATGGTCCACGTGTGGCAGATTCTGTGCCTGTCCTTCGTGGTCGGCTGCGGGCAGGCGTTCGGGGGGCCGGCCTACCAGGCGCTGCTGCCGTCGCTGGTGGGCAAGGAAGATATCCAGAACGCCATCGCGATGAACTCCATTCAGTTCAACCTGGCGCGCGTGATCGGGCCGACCATCGGCGGCATCACGCTGGTTAAGTTCGGCGCGGAGTGGTGCTTCGGCCTGAACGGGCTGTCATTCCTGGCCGTGATCGCCTCGCTGTACATGATTCAGGTTAAGTACATCCCGGCGCGCAGCAGCGAGCCGATCCTGACCAGCATGCGGGCCGGCATCGGCTTCATCCGCAATAAGCCCGGCATGGATTCTTTGATCGTGCTGGCGTTCTGCATGACGCTGCTGGCAATTCCGCTGCTGACCTTCCTGCCGGTGTTCGCGCGCGACGTGCTGCATCGCGGACCCACGGCGTTCACGCAATTGCTGGCGTTTTCGGGCGCCGGCTCGGTGTGCGGCGGATTGATTGTCGCGGCCGCCGGCAAGATCAAGGGCCAGGGGCGCACGGCGTTGATGGTGCTGGTGGCGCTGGGCTGCGTGATCGTGGCGTTTTCGCTTTCGACGTCGCTGCCGCTTTCGCTCGGCCTGATTTTTCTTTCGGGCGGCTCCATGATGGTGTCGATGTCCATGGTCAGCTCGCTCGTGCAGCACGTGGCGTCGGACGAAATGCGCGGCCGCGTGATGAGCGTGTACAACGTCGCGTTCCGCGGAGGCATGCCGGTGGGCAGCCTGATCCTGGGGAGGATGATCCCCATCTTCACGGCGCCCGTGACCATGGTGGCCACCGGATGCCTGCTCGCCGCGATGGGGCTGTACTTCCTGCTGGCGCACCGGCGCGTGGCGGAGCTTTAACCGGCATTTCTCACACGCCGGCGACGTGGCGCCCGAATCCTTGTGAGAAGTGCGAGTTAGCGGCCGGGCGCTATAATGGGTGCTCGCAACTATGTCGCTTGAGTCTCCTCTCACGCGATGGTGGGACGCCGTCCGGCCGCTTCCTTCCACCGAGACGCTTGGCAAAGCGGCTCGCGCGCGCAGACGCAAACAACGAACATTGATCTGGGGCGCGGTGGCCGCCGCCCTCGTTGGTGCGTGCGGCTGGTTGGTCTATCAATACATTGCCTTCGCTCCCGTGCGCGCGCGAGTGGAATTCGAGCGCGGCATGCACCTGATGGCGCCCGGCAGCTACGAAGACGCCCTCGCGATTTTCGATCGCGCCATCGCCATCTGGCCCGGATTCGCGGAAGCTTACCTGAACAGGGGCATCGCCGAGCGCGCCCTGGGACGGGCCGACGCCGCCCTGCCGGACCTGGACAAAGCGGCCGAACTGGACCCCGACCTGACGCGCGCCTACGACGAGCGCGGCCGCATCTACGTCGAGAAAGGCGACAACCGGCGCGCCATCGAGGAGTTCACGCAATCCATCCGGATTCGCGGCACCACCGACGGCTACTATCAGCGCGGCCTCGCGTATGAGGCGATGGGCGAGCATCGGAAGGCGGTCGCCGATTTCGATAACGCCATCGCCCAGCAGCGCGACGCTCCCTATGCGTATCGCGCGCGTGCGCTTGCCAGGGCCAATCTGGGCGACGCGGCGGGCGCCCGGGAAGATCGGCAAACGGCACAGCGGTTCGAGACGCCCCGTTGAGCATGTTCCTCGTGAGGGTTCGCGCCGAGCCCGGCGCAATGGACGCCCTCGCCGCCAACTTATGGGAAGCCGGAACGTCGGGTGTGATCGAAGGCGACGGCTATCTGGACGCCTACTTCGAGGACGAGGCCGCGGCGTCGCGCTTCGGCATATCGCGGAAAGCCCCCGACGTGGATTGGGTGCGCTTCACCGAGGAAGCCTGGCCGCCGCTGCTGGTCGGCGAGAAATTCTTCGTGGTTGCTCCGTGGCGCACTGAGCCGACCCCTCTGGGCCGCTTTCGCCTCGAGATCAACCCCGGCATGCAGTGCGGAACGGGCCAGCATCCCTGCACGCGCCTGTGCCTGGAAGCGATGGAGCGCGTGATCCGGCCGGGCGATGCGGTGCTCGACGTCGGTGCTGGCTCGGGAATTTTGTCAATCGCCGCGAAGCTCCTGGGCGCGGGACGGATCATCGCCTGCGACATCGACCCGGAAGCCGCACCCGCGCGGGCCACGCGCGGAATTAAGGAGACTGCCCGGTTTTTCGTCGGCAGCGTCGATGCCGTGCGCGACGGAGCCTTCGACGTGGTGGTCGCCAACATCAGCGAGGCGGTGATCGAGGATCTGCATCCTGACCTGGTGCGCGTCGCCCGGCGGCGGATTCTTTCCGGCTTTCAGGACGCCCGGGGCGAGTGGACCTGCGTCGTCGAGTGAATCCTGCAGCTGCGCAAACCCCAAAATGTGAACTCGGCAGGCGGATCTCCTTCTACGATTGACCTTCTACGATTGACCTGTGTGAGGCCGCTCGCGGGAGGTGTATACTTGCTGCGATACAAGAGTGATTTCAGTATCGGAAGGAGTTTTCTATGCGGCATATAGATTGGGGATCGCGGAAGGCCGGATCGCAGACGATAATGTTCCGTGCGTGTGTGTTTTCGATCGCTCTCTTACTGGCAGCGGGCTGCCTGACGGTGGCGGTGATGGAGGCGCAACAGACGGCGGCGGTCACCGTGTATGAAGGAGCGCGGCTCATTACCGGAGACGGCAGCGCGCCCATTGCGGATTCCGCCTTCATCGTGGAAAACGGCCGCTTCACCGCGGTTGGCCAAAAAGGGAAGCTCAAGGTTCCGGCGAACGCGGCGCATGTGGATCTGACCGGCAAGACCGTCATGCCGGCGATCGTCGACGCCCACAAGCACCTTTCGCCGATGCGAGCCGAGCTTGTGGATCAGCTGCAGCATTTCGCCTACTATGGCATCGGCGGGACGATGAGCCTCGGCCAGGATACCGGCGATGAGGTGTACGGCGTGCGGACGGAGACGATCCCCAACGCCGCTCGATATCGC
This sequence comes from Bryobacteraceae bacterium, assembly GCA_035934795.1. Taxonomy (GTDB): domain Bacteria; phylum Acidobacteriota; class Terriglobia; order Bryobacterales; family Bryobacteraceae; genus Palsa-187. Next base: position 223,654 of record DASYXM010000023.1, read on the forward strand.
ACCGCGGGACGCGGCCTGACGGGGCCGGAGCCAAACCGCTCCCACGCGCCTTTCTTCGTCACCACCGAAGCCGAGGCGCGCAAGGACGTCGACGAGATGGCCGCGAAGAAAGTGGACATCATAAAGTTCTGGATAGACGACCGGGATCACACCGTGACCAAGCTGAGCCCGGAGCTGTATCGGGCGGGCATCGACGAAGCGCACAAGAAGGGCTTCCGGACGATCGCTCACATTTTCACGCTCGAGGACGCCAAGGGAGCGTTGCGCGCGGGCATCGACAATTTCGCGCACAGCGTCAGGGACCAGGACGTCGACGACGAGTACATAAAACTGATAAAGGCCAAGCCGGGTTTCATCGTGGACCCCAACCTTCCCGACCGCGGCGTGAAGGTGGACCGCAGTTGGCTCCGCGACAGCATGCCCGCCGCAGAGTTTCAGAAAGTGCAGGCCGAGACCAAGGACGATCCCAAAGAGCAGGCATTTTTTGGAATCCAGTGCCGGAACCTGGGGAGGCTGAGCAAGGAGGGCATCAAGATCGCACTGGGCTCGGACGGACCCATCCCGTGGGCGGCGCACGAGGAGATGGCGGACATGGCGGGATGCGGGATGACGCCGGCTCAGGTCATTGTCGCTGCGACGCGCAACGCAGCCGATCTGATGAAACTTACCGACGCCGGAACGGTGGCGGCGCGGAAGAGCGCGGACTTCCTGGTGCTGGACGCGAATCCGCTCGACGACATCACCAATACGCGGCGAATCTCGAGCGTCTATCTGCGCGGGGCGCAGGTCGATCGCGCCGCCTTGCGGGCGAAGTGGACGGGCGGGACATCGTCGCGTTAATTCGGGCACTTGGATCAGTGTTAGCTTGATAAAGCCGCCCCGAGCCGCACGCCGCCGCGCGGACGGCGACCCGCATATGGCTCGGCCTGGGCCGGTTTACGCCCCGATCGATTTCCAGTTCTTCACCAGATGATCGGCCGTGCGCCAAGCCAGCGCCTGAATCGTCAGCGTCGGATTCCGCGCGCCGCTCGTGCCCATGACCGACCCGCCCAGGATTCCGAGGTTCGGGGTCTCGTGCGAAAAGCCCCAGCGGTCGGCGACGTTGAATTCGGGATTATCGCCCATGCGCGTGCCGCCGAGCGCGTGCGTGCTGAGGACCGGACCCGTGTACGGCGCTTTGACGACTTCGACGGCGCCCGCCGCGCGGAACCACTCCTCCATCTTGTCCTGGCCGTGGGCCATGCACCGCGCTTCGTTGGGCTTTGGACCGCTGGTGATGCGGCAGACCGGATCGCCGAGGGGATCACGCACATCGGGATCGAGATCGAGATAGGTATTTTCGTAAGGGAACGTAGTGTTTTGCAGATACGCGGCCGCCCAGCGCCCTGCGTTCTGACGAACAAAGGATTTCCAGCGCGATCCCCACGACGGCGCGCGGCGGTAGGTGTTCATCGCCGCGGCCCCGATGGGATGCTTCTCCGTGCTGACGTGCAGGCCTGTCCCGCCCAGGAATCCGAGGCCCGCGTGATCCTGGTGATCGTCGGCCCAGTTGTCGATCTCCACACTTTGAGCCATCGCGCCGTACCAGATGTTCAGATCGAACGGAAACAGCGCCGTCACGTTTACGGCGGCCCAATGCCCGAAATAGTGTTTGCCCACCTGCCCGTGATTGTTCGATAAACCGTTGGGAAACCCCGCCGATTTCGATAGCAGCAGGAGACGAGCGTTCTCGTAGGTATAGGCGCCCAGCAAGACAACTTTGGCGGGCTGAAAATATTCCTTCCCTTCGCGGATGTATTGCACGCCCGCGACCTTGCCGCTCGCCCCTGCGACGATCCGCGTCACGTGGGCGTGGTCGAAGATCGTAAGATTCTTCGTCTCGAGCGCTTCGGGAATGGTCGAGACCGCGGTCGAATTCTTGGCGCTGACGTGGCAGCCTCCGCGATCGCAATAACCGTGCAGCGCGCATCCCGGACGTCCGCGATACGGCACCGAATTGATCGCGGCGGGACCGCGAAACGGATGCCATCCGATTTTCTTCGCCGCCGTCGCCATCAGATCCGTGAACTCGGTGTCCCGCAGGGGCGGCATGGGATATTCGCGCTGCCGGGGCCCTTCGAAGATGTTGCCGCGCGGATCGATCTGTCCCTGGATGTTCCCGGCCTTGCCCGATACGCCGACCTCATACTCGACCAAATCGTAGAAGGGTTCGAGTTCCTCGTAAGTCAGCGGCCAGTCTTCAAGAGTGCTGCCCGAGGGAATCGCGCTCGCGCCGTAGCGGCGCACAGCCTCCGAACGGATTTTGAAATCCCAGGGATGATAGCGCCAGCTTTGCGCCCAGTAATGAATCGACGTGCCGCCGATGGCATTCATCATCGGATGCACGGCGGGCTGCACGGCGCGCTCCGATGCGCTAGTGCGAAACGTCGGGATCTCCCGCTGCGCTTTGGGGACTGAGGTGACCCGATTGCGCACGTTGTTGTGGATCTCATCGGCTCGAAACGTCCGCGGAGGCATCCACGTGCCGGCCTCGAGGGCGGCCACCTTCAGCCCCGCGCGCGAAAGCGGCAGCACCGCGACGCCGCCCGCCGCGCCGAGCCCAATCACCGCTACGTCAACCGGTTTGAGGTTGATGGCCATCGCTAGGATCTATGTCCGCTCGCCTCTCGGGCTGACGACGAACGCCGCGAGCGCGGCCAGCAGCGGCGGTACCGCCGCGACCCAGAACACGCGCCCGATTTCGAGATCGGAAGAGAGCAACAATCCTCCCAGCATCGGTCCGGCGATCGAGCCGAGCCGTCCCATTCCCAGCGCCCAGCCCGAGCCCGTCGATCGAATCGCGGTGGGATAACATTGCGCCGCCAGCGAATTGGCGCCGGTCTGCGCGCCCACCACGCAGAATCCGGCGGCGAACACGGCGAGCGCTTCGAGCGCCACCGACGACGCCGCCGCTCCGATCAGGAACACGCCGGCCACTGCGCCCAGATACGCCCATCCCAACACCTTGTGAGACGCCCGGTCGATGAAGCGCCCAAGGATCAGCGCTGCCGCGGTTCCGCCCACCTGCAGCATCGTAGTGATCAGAATGGCTTGCTGGATGCTGAATTTCGCGTCATGCAGTATGGTGGGCAGCCAACTCGTCAGGAAGAAGAGATCGAGCAGGCTCAGAAAGTAAATCGCCCACAGCAGCAGCGTCATACCTGTGCGCCCCTCGGTGAAAAGGTTCCGGACGAGGAACCCCTTCGCGCGATGTTCCGCGGTGACGAAGGAGGTACCGGGAGCGATCGAAATACTCGGCGCTACTCTTTTAAGGAGTTTTGCGATAGCTTCCGCCTGCCCGCCTTTCAATACCAGGAATCGAATCGATTCCGGCAGCCACAACAGCAGCACAGCGGTCAGGCAGGGCAGCACGCCGCCCACGACGAACACAGACCGCCATCCCAAGCGCGCGATCAAGCCCGCGGCCACGAACCCTCCCGCGGCCGCGCCCACTGAAAAACCGGAGAACATCATCATGACGCCGGTGGCGCGCAAGCGCTGCGGCATGTATTCAGATGTCAGCGCGATCGCGTTCGGGAGGGTCCCTCCGAGCCCGAATCCGGTCACCAGGCGGAGGATCAACATGCTTGAAATCGAATCCGCGCGCGCCGTCAGCAGGGATGCGACTCCGAACCACAGCGTGCAAAACAGCAGGACGCTCTTGCGGCCCACGCGATCGGCGAGCGGTCCGAAGACCAGCGCGCCCGCGAGCATCCCCACTTGGCCGGCGACCAGGATTGGGCCGAGCCCGCCGCGCGCGATGTGCCAGTCGCCCGCGATCGCCGGCGCGACGAATCCCATCACCTGGGCATCGAAGCCGTCCATCAGCACCGCCACCGCGCAGATCGCCGTCACGAACCAGTGAAACGGGCCGAAATCCTGCCGGTCGATCACCTGCTGCACGTTCACGGCGGCCGTGTCTTGCTGCGTTCTTGGCGTCAACATTAGGTCAGCCCTGCCATTGTAATAGGATCGCCAGGCGCCCGCTGGCATAACTTTATCCTGCGATTTTTCGCTGCAGCAGTTTCCACGCGATAATCGCCGACGTGACGCTCAGCGTCGTCCCTCCGGCGAGCAGCAGCAGCACCACGATATCCCACGCCGGCCGGTGATTGTAGAGCCACGGAAAATCCAGCGAATGCAATCCGTGATACAGCCAGCGATTAAACCACCCTCCCGGATTCCGCCGCCCGACGATCTTGGCCGTTCGCGGGTCCACATAAAATCCGGCTCCTTCTTCGCCTTTGCGCTCGCCGCCCACTCTCACGAATAAAACCGGCAGCGGCCGCTCGCCCTTGCGATCGACGTAGTAGGCCTCGTACTGGCTCGCGATCCGTACTTCGGCAAGCTGTGGGGGCACGACGGCCCTGCCGATCGCATCGATCATGCGTTCGCGCTCGAACATCGCGCCGGGCGCTCCGCGCACCGGCACAACCCATGAGCTTTCGGTCTCCCCCGGATCGACGGATCCGCGAACAATATAAGCCGCAGCGCCCGCGAAGGAGACCAGTTCCAACTCCTTCACTTTCAGATTCGGCGGCACAGACGCCAGCGCCGCCGCCGGAAGCCGTTCGGAGAAAGCCGCAAGTTCGACGGATTCGGCGCGCAGCGCGTGCGAGATGCGATCTTCCAGCTCAGTCGCCGGACGCCCTGCCGCAAGGGCGGGGAACGGCTCCATCGAAAGCATCCCGCTGAAGGCCCACGTGCAAGCGACGATCCCGAAAAATAATCCGAAAATCATGTGCAGGCGCTTGGTGCCCGAATAGGGGATGCCGACCGGCTGGCCTTCGTAGCGATACCGTTTCGACGGCGAATAGACCAGCACACCGACAACCAGACCCGAGATCGCCATCAGCGTCCCGACGCCCGACAGCCAGATCACGATCCGGCTCCACAGCGAATCCTTCACGCGCAGCGGCGTGAAATAGAGCCAGTGCGGAATGGGACCGAGCCATGCGCCCAGCCGCGACGCGTGCGTCGTGTACTGCATCACTTGTCCACTTGTTGGCCCGACGTAGACGTGCTGGCCGTCCGGCCACGAATACTTGATCAGAGGAAGCGCATCGCGCAAAGCTCCGGCGACGGTCCATTGGTCGGGCTCGCGGATCTCTTCGACCTTTGCGTCGCTTGACGGCAATCCCGCCCAGGCCGCCGCCGTGCGAAGATTCAGCTCGGGCGGATAACTCTCCTGCACCTTGCCGTCGTCGGCGTAGACGATGACTTGATCCGGAATCGCCCCGAACCAGTACGCGGGCCTCCCGTCGAACCTGGCGAGGCGGACTTGGTCGGGAGGGATATCAATGCCGACGGCTATATAAGCCTGCTCAGGGGAAACACGAATCCGGGATGCATCCAGAGGTTGCGCATGGGCCAGGCGATCCGCATCGCGCACCGCCGGAAAATCCCAATACATCATGAAAATTCCGGACACGAACCACCACGTGAAAAGCAAGCAGAACGCCACGCCCATCCAGCGATGGCAGAGGATCGCGAATTTGCGCAAGGCGGTCAACGGTGGCCTCGCACTTCCTCGTCCTCGCCTATTCGGCAGTCGCTTTATACGTGCCGTGCTTTCGCGCGACGTCGATCAGCGTCGGATAGAACTGGACGAAGGTGGAATCGACGGCGCCGTTCTGTTGGTGGCAGGAGAAACAGTCGGCGGTCTTGGGAAAAGGCGTGCCCTGCGGCCCTCCGTCGTGAAACGCATAGAACGCCCAGCCTCCGCGCGAGGAATCCTTGGCGTGAGCCTCGATGGCGGCCACCTGCGTTTGCACGCGTCCGTCCTTGTTGATCGAAACCTTGCTGTCGGAGTCGCGGACTTCCAGGATCATCGCCGTCTTGTCGGGCCAGGTACCGGTCTTGAGAAACGCCTGATAGGAGGCGGGATTTACGAATACGTTTTCAAACCGAGGGTGGTCGTTGGTTCCGGCCGCGGGACCGTAGGTCATATTGATTCCCGAGCTTAGAAACACCCATTCGCGATAATCCGTCGGCAGGACCATCGAGCCGTCTTTGTTGTACTGGATCGCGCCGCCGGTCTGGGCGAGTAGAGCGGCACCCAATAACAGAGTGATGGAAATCCGCGTCATTATTTGCCGCACGCCGCTTGCCTCACGCCTTCACCGTCTCCCAGCGCCGGGCCATTTCCCGAAAGGCTTGTTCGTGCTCCGGCCAATCGTGCAGCGTCGCAGGATCGAAGTCGGCCCCGTTGGGCCACACGAGGGTGTGCACTTCTGGATCAATGGTCACCCGGTTGAAGAGATTTAGATCGCGAAGAGGGCCGTAGATTTCGCCCGCGAGAATCGGCTTGAAATCGATCGTTTGCGCCGTCCCGTCGTCGAAACCGATTCGCAGCGTATAGCCTGAAACGTTTTCGACTGAGACAACTCTGTAGTTTGCGCGAATCATCTGTCCCTAGAGTCCTACACGAAGAAGCCGGCGACGGAAAACTCCCAACGCTCCCTGCTGTGCGCGCTGGCGGAGTTGTCGAAAGATCGAATCTCCATGTCTTCGAGCGCAATTCCTATTCTCCGTGCGAGATCGTCAAAAACCTCCTTTGCTTGATAGCCCTTTTCCTTGATGTATGTCGTGAGGACGAGCATCACGCCCGTGTTTCGCGACTCTCGTAATTTTTCGATGTCCAGGCGAATCCAATTCACCTCGGTTCGTCCGTCAGTCCACCAGCACTTAATCTCGGCAACCCCGACGATCTTGTTCGTCGTGTTGTTGTAGAACGCAAGGTCCGACCGGCCTTGCGCTTCGGTCTGAGGCCGCCAACGAAAGGACTTCATCAGTTCCCGCCAGATCAGAAACTGATAGTATCGTTCGTTTTGGTTGCAGCACACCCCCGTACCGGCGAAGTGCCAGTCGTTCGCCTTGATGTACTTGGTCAGGTGAGATCCTTCATCTTCCAGGGCGCGCTTGGCACACTCGACCAGCGCCTTCAAGTCTTCCTTGTCGAACATGCTCCCTCCGGTCTTAACTACAGCTTCAGCAGCGCCCTCAGCCGCTTGGTCTGCACCCGGCTCACCGGGATCTCGGTCTGCTTCTTATCGTCCATCTTGAGCTGGAAGCTGGATTTGAACCAGGGAATCACTTCCTTGATGCGGTGGATGTTCACCAGGTACGACCGGTGCACGCGCCAGAACATATCCGGATCGAGGTTCGATTGCAGCTCCTCGATGGTCCGGTAATTCGATTGCCCCTCCATGCCGGTGGCGACCACCGTGATCAGGCCGTCTTCGATGGTGGCGTAAACCACGTCCTGCGCGTCGACGATAAAGTTGCGATGGCCGCTCTTGATCAGGAGCTTGGATCGCTGAAGCGAGGGTTTAGGCGCGGGCTGCTCCGCCGGAGCCGCCTTCGATTTTTCGGCGATGGCCTTGCGTGCGCGCTCCACCGCGACGGCCAGCCGGTCCTTCTCCACCGGCTTCAGAAGATAGTCGAGCGCTTCCAGGCGGAACGCCTCCACCGCGTATTGATCGTAGGCCGTCGCCAAGACGAAATGCGGCAGCGGGATATTTTTTTCGCGCAACTTGCGGATCACGCCCATGCCGTCGAGGCCAGGCATCTGCACGTCCATGAACACCAGGTCCGGTTCCAGATCCTCGATCAGTTTGACCGCTTCGAGTCCGTTGGCTGCCGTGGCGATGATTTCGATGTCCGGAAACTCTTTTAATTGATACGTGAGTTCTTCGCTCGCGAGTTTCTCGTCGTCCACCAGGATCGCGGAAATAACGGCGGCCACAGCGCCGCCGGGCGCGCGGTTCACCATAAAACGCCGCCGCCAGTCGCGCGATTTGCCATAAGATGCTAGTATATCGAAGGATAGGCAACCTTCTAGGAAGTTCCTGCCCCGCGCCCTGACGTTTGCAAACTGGGTTTGCAAGAAGCCGCGTGTCGCGTACATCAGCACTTGAGGAGCACATCGGTTTGCCCGGAAAAGACAATGTCCAGATTGCGCCCGCCGAGGGCAAACTCGGCGTCCTGATTCCGGGCCTCGGCGCCGTCGCCACCACGTTCATGGCGGGCGTCGAAGCGGTGAAGCGCCGGCTCGGGCTGCCGGTGGGCTCGCTCACGCAGCTTTCCACGATCCGGCTCGGTAAACGCACCGACGGCCGCTCGCCGATGATCAAGGATTTCGTTCCGCTCGCCGGGATTCACGATCTGGTCTTCGGCGGTTGGGATATCTTCGAGGACACCGCTTACGAATCGGCCGTGAACGCAAAGGTTCTGGAGCCGGCCTTGCTGGCCCAGCTCAAAGAGCCGCTTTCGGCCATCCAGCCGATGTCCGCGGTGTTCGATCCCGAATATATCCGCCGCATCAACGGGCCCAACGTGAAGCACAAGGGCACCAAGATGGATAAGGCGCAGGCGCTGATCGACGATATCGACCGGTTCCGTGCATCGAGTGGAGCGAGCCGCCTGGTGATGATCTGGTGCGGATCGACGGAAGTCTTCCATAAGCCGGCGGACGTCCATTCGACGCTCGCAAAGTTTGAAAACGGCCTGTGCAAGAACGATCCCGAGATCGCCCCTAGCCAGATCTATGCCTACGCCGCGCTGAAATCGGGCGTGCCGTATGCCAACGGGGCGCCCAATCTGACCACCGACGTCCCGGCGCTGCTCGATCTGGCGCGCGACCGCAACGTTCCCATCTGCGGCAAGGATTACAAGACCGGGCAGACGTTCATGAAGACGCTGATCGCCCCGGGCCTGAAGGCGCGTATGCTCGGCATCAACGGCTGGTTTTCGACCAACATTCTCGGGAATCGCGACGGCGAAGTGCTGGAGGATCCGGGCTCGTTCAAGACCAAAGAAGAAACCAAGCTCAGCTCGCTGGAACAGATCCTGCAACCGAAGCTATATCCGCAGCTGTACGAAAATCTGTACCACGCCGTGCGCATCAATTATTACCCGCCGCGCGGCGACGCCAAGGAGGGCTGGGATAACATCGACATTTTCGGGTGGCTGGGCTACCCGATGCAGATCAAGATCGATTTTCTGTGCCGCGATTCTATCCTCGCGGCCCCGCTGGTGCTGGATCTGATTCTGTTCCTCGACCTGGCGCAGCGCTCCGGCATGCGCGGCATTCAGGAATGGCTCTCTTTCTATTTCAAGGCCCCCATGACGGCCCCGGGCCTGTATCCCGAGCACGATATTTTCATTCAGCTCATGAAGCTGAAAAACACCCTGCGCTGGATGCGGGGCGAAGACCTCATCACGCATCTCGGACTGGAATACTACGACTGATCCGGTTATTTGAAACATCGCGGCCATGAATTGCCTGGTCATCGGGGGAACGCAGTTCATCGGACGGAATCTGGTGGCCGAACTGTTGAAAGCCGGCCACCGCGTCTCCGTCCTGCATCGCAAGCCGAAGCACGCCCTGGGGCGCCGCGTCGGGAACATCGTCGCGGACCGCAACGATCCCAAGGCCATCAAAGCCGCGCTCGCGGGAAAGAATTTCGACGTCGTTTTCGATCATGTCTACGACTGGGAGCGCGGCACTTCGGCCGCCCACGTCGAAGGCAGCGCGCGCGCGGCCGGAAGCAACCTGCATCGTTACATTTTCGTTTCGAGCGTGGCGGCCTACGGCGACGGCTTGAATCATCACGAGGGCGACGCGCTGGCGCCCGACGACGCCGCCGAGATGTACGTCCGCAACAAGGCCATGAGCGAGCGAGCGCTGTTCCGCCTGCACCAGCGCATCGGCCTTCCGGTGGTGACTCTGCGTCCTCCGTTCGTTTACGGCCCGCACAATCCTCTGTATCGTGAGGCGTATTTCTGGGATCGCCTGCGCCTGGGCCGGCAGGTGATTCTGCCGGGAGACGGGCGCCGGCTGATGCAGTTCGTCTACGTTAAGGATCTGGTGTGCGCCAGTTTGAAGTCCATGGAGGAGCCCGGCGCCGTGGGGCACGCCTTCAACATCGCCAACGCCCGCCCGGTTTCGCAGATGGAGCTGGTCGAATCCCTGGCGAAGGTGTGCCGCAAACCGGCGAGGTGCGTGCGCATTCCGCGTGGATACATCATGCGCGCCGGCGGGCATCCCATGGGCCCCAAGATGTACTTCGGCGTGTATCTGGACGTTCCCCCCATCACCCAGATCACCGCCAAGGCGCAACGCATGCTCAAATTCAAGCCCACCGATTTCGAGGACGGACTCAAGGAAACATATCAGTGGTACGCGCGCAACGCGAAGTTTCCCAAGCAGGATTTTTCGTTCGAGGACGCACTGCTGGCCAACGCTCCTGTGCTGCCGCCAGGGAAGTAGCGCAGGGCCCGCTAGAGTAGCGTCCGCACCCCGCATCTCTTGGCTGCGCGATTCAGGCCCGCATCGCGTGACGCCAGATCGAGCCCTCTTCGCTGAGCGAGTTCCAGATAGGCGGCGTCGTACACCGAAAGAGCATGATCGTCGGCGAGCTGCCACACGGCGGCAAGCGCCCGGTTTTGGCCCTCGTCGTCGATCACCGGATTCAAACGCTCCAGAGCTCTCCGGGCGCGTGCGCAATGCGCCGAATCGATTTTTCCACGGCGCTTGAGCGCCAATAGCGCGTTCCCCACCTCGAATGGCCACAGCGCCGGCACAACGAATGGAATTCCGGAGATAATTTGATCCAACAAATCGTTGGTGACGTCGCTCCGTTGCGAAGGCATGGCCCAAGAGACGCCTACCGAGGCGTCCGCGACAAAACCGCCCGGCGCGGACACTAGGCCCGCACCCGCCTAATTCGGTTCTTTTCGGAATGCTCCACACTCTGCGACACCGGAGTGGCAGATAGTCGGCGCGAATTTTGTTGGGCGGTCACGGGCCTAGCGTCTTCCGGTTTCGATCGCGTCGCGGATTTCCCGGCGGGTTAGACGCCGGAGCCCGGCGCGGTTTCTCAATTCGTCCTGGATTGATCTCAGTTCGCGCCCCGCGGATTGAATCTCGCTCGAGAGCGGACGACCCTCGGGGATCATCCTGGCAACCGGCTTGTCGTGCCGCGTGATGACGATCTCCTCGCCGCGCGAGACGCGCTCCAATAGGTCGCCGAACCGGGTCTTCGCCTCAAATGCCGTAACGGTGGACATAAATTAACCAGTCGATGACTAGTATAACCCGTAGGCCATCGGCCGCACAGCCTTCCTTTGTGCGACGCCTACTCAGGAAGGAAAGGATTCCGTACTGTCACGCCGCCGATCGCCTGCCCGGGCTGGAGATCCTCCGAATAAAGAATCCGGCACCATGCGGCGCCCGCCGCCGCAAGTACCAGCGCGTCGTAGATGTGATTATGATACCGCCCCGCGATCTCCCGAGCCGTTTCGTGGGTCTTGAGATCAATTGCCGATATGCCAATCCGGCACACGTATTATGTCGGTTCTACGCCACATAATTCTGCAAGTGACAAAACGGGAACAAGTCAACGCGAGCGCGGCGCTGTGTCTCAGCCAGAAACGGGTTCCAACGGGACAAAGAAACGGGACTGTGCAAGCCCTGATTTCATTGGGTTCGGTTTTTGCCCCGAAACGTACCTTTATGGGACGACAACAACTATTATTCGACGTCTAACGGATCGAGCGCCGGATTCTGCGCGATTCTCCGACAACGTATGAATTCGTACACGCCACCGCCCAGCACACCGTACACGACCGGAAGAACAATCATCCCCCCTAGTCCAACTCCTTCGGTGAGAAACCGTTCAGCCAATCCCTTCAGAAATGAGTGGCGCTCGAAGAAATGACCGATTTTGACAGCAGTGCGCCGCCCTTGGATGAACTTGAAAACCCCAACAATTCCCCAATAGGAAGCCCAGGCGATGTAGACCGACACAGCCATGAGGATTAGTGATCCGACAATATCGGCCTCGCTTATGAACAGTAGAACCAGTACTATAAAGGACACAGCCAAGGTGATCATGAATGACCGAGTGATAAGCTGTTTGGCGTTGTCGCTCGCGGGCGACCGAATAATCCGCGCTCCTTTGAAGGTGGTACCGAACATGCTGAACGGGCTGTCGTCAGCGGCTTTGGACGGTCCTTGAAGGTTCTGCCCACAACCACACCGAAGCGCAGTTTCTGAATTGTCAAGACCGCACCGAGGACATTTCACAAGTTGTTACTTCCTTCGCGGGCAAGCTGCCATTGCGTTCAACGATCCGCATAGGACCACGGCGATCAGTGCTCTTGGTTGGGCGGCTGTGAAACGGTTTGTGAGAAGACTCCCGAAATTCCCGAGCCTCCTCTCAGCAGCCGTCATTGCGTATCATCTGGCCATGCACCATGTTGTGCGAGCGGCGGTCGGCGGTTCGCGTTCCTACTTGGCCATCAACCCGGCGATGACTTTGCGCAACCGCGCGTTTTCAGCCTCGACGTCCTTCAGCCTTCGCGCACCACTCGCCATCGGATGCGTCAGCAATGTGGCGAGCTTGGTGCCGATCGGCGAACCGATTCCGGTGCAAGGGTCGGGGCCGCGATCGGCCCGGAAAGCGCCGTTGTCGCCCTCGGTGATGTCGTTGAAGCAGACCTGGTTGAGGTATAGCTCAGGGGTGATGAAGCCGAGCTTAGTCCCGAAAGCGGCGAACAACCCGGCATACAGCGGGGCGACCGCGCTGGTTCCCCCGATGGTGGCCGGCGCGCCGTGCAGAACGATGTTGTAGCCGGTATTCGGATCGGCGTCGGCCGACACATCCGGCACCATCCGCCCCGGCCCGTTCGGCGCCCCGATCTGCCAGTCGGGTAGGGGGAACAGGGTCGAGTACCCGCCGCCGGTGCCCTCGCCGCTCGGATTGCCGGGATCGTTGTTCCAGACGGTCTCGGTTGTCGCGGTCTTGTTCGTGCCGCCGCAGCCGATGATGTGCGGAGCGGATGCGGGGAGATCGACGTTGGCCGGGTTCGGCCCGCCGTCGCCGGAGTCGTTGTCGCCGGACGCCGCGAACACGACCATGCCGGCGGCGGTAGCCTCCGTGGCGGCCTGCTCCATGTCCTGGCCGGCCGGCGCGCCCCAATTGGCTTCATCCGCCCCCCAGGAGATCGAGCATACGTCACACCCGTCGGCCGTTGCGGCGCGAACCGCCTTGGCGATGTCCTGGGCCCAGTACACGCGAATCGTGGCGGGGTTGCCCGTCGCGACGTAGTACGCGGCGGCCGCCACCTCGATGTCGAGAGCGACCTCGCCATCCGCACTGTTGGGGTTAGGATCGGGGCTGTTCTGAGTGCCGTCGACGGAAACATCGACGATCTGCGGAGAAGGTTGCCCGATCCCACCGAAAAACTGGTCCATATCGGACTGCACCCATCCTCCGCCGAGTTCGACGATGGCGATTACGCCGCCTCCAGGGAGGTTGGCTGGCCAGTCGTAGGCGGCGCACAGTGCGGGGACGTCCCACGGTCCTCCGCCTCCACCAGCGGCCCGTGCGGCAGCCCGCCTCGGCTTGAAATAGGGTTTGCAGTTCGGACGCCGGACCAACTGGTGGCGGTAAGAATGAATGCCGGCCACTACGCCGGTTGCAGGTTGACTTGTATCCATCGGGAACCTCCCGTTCTTAATTGTTCGCGGTATTTCGCAGAGTCGCACACATTATTTCAAAGGTCCAGTGAATATTTGGCTACCTTCGCGATGCTCCAGCTAACCAGAGATAGCGATTTCGGCCGCTTGTCTCCGCCACTTGTCTCTAAAGGGAAGCCGCCGCCTTCACCGTATTTACGTGGATGGTTATGGTGTCTTCGACGTTTCTGGCGTACCCGCCGGCGAGTGTGACCGCAACGGGGATTTTACTCTCGCGTAGCAGCTCGAAAATGAAGCGGTCGCGCGCGATCAGGCCCTCCATGGTCAGCTTCAATCCGCCGAGCTGATCGTCCCGATATGGATCGGCCCCCGCCACATAAATAGCGATATCCGGCGAAAATCCCGCCAACGCCTGCCCGCATCCCTCGGGGAGCCGCTTGAGATATTCCTCGTCGCCGACGCCGTCTTCCAGGTAAATATCGAGATTCGAAGGCGGCTTAAACGACGGATACTTTCCGTACTGATGAATCGAAAGCGTGAAGACGGAAGGGTCGCTTTCGAAGATCGCCGCGGTGCCGTTGCCGTGGTGGATATCGGCATCGATCACCATGGCCGTCCGAATGCGACGGTCTTTTTGCATGCGCCGGATCGCCACCGCGATAGCGTGCCGTCGCGCAGGCGCGCTATCCACCCCGCCTCGTGCACCAACAGCAGATCGTCGTCGGAGGCCGGTTCCGGCGTCAGGAAGTCCGATTCCTCGGCGATGTGCTCCGTGAGCAGGCGCTGCCGGATCAGAGGGTACTTTTGCGCCGGAAAGACATGCCCGCGTAGCCGGAAATCGTACGCTTCGTGATAGATGAGCTGGAACGGTAGCATTAAGCCAATTATAGCTTGACAGGGCGAGTAAACATTCGTATGATTAAAACATACGTATGACTGCCGCACCAGTTGGCACCAAGACAAGAATTCTCGACGCGGCTGAGAAGCTCTTTGGGCAGAATGGTTTCGACGCAACTTCCCTGCGCGATATTACCACGGAGGCGGAGGTGAACCTGGCTGCGGTGAATTACCATTTCCAGTCCAAGGAGAGCCTGATCGACGCGGTCATCATCCGGCGACTCGGACCGGTGAACCAGCGCCGAATGGAAATGCTGGACGCAGCCGGACCCTCGCCGAGCCTCGAGCAGATCCTTGAGGCGTTTCTCTCGCCCGTCCTGGAAGCCGAGCTTCTGAACGCTGGGCCGATGATCGGTAGGGTGTTTTCCAATCCCGCCGAATTCGCCGTGCGGATTTTTCAGAGGCACCTAGCTCCGGTCGCCCGGCGATTTGACAAAGCCTTCGCCGCCGCACTTCCAGGTGTGCCGGCCGAGGAACGCTTCTGGCGTTTGCATTTTATGGCCGGCGCGATGACGCATCTGCTTGCGCTGTGGGATGTGCTGCCCCTAATGACGCCCCTCCCGATCCAGCCCATCCGCCGCGAAGCGCTGCTAAGGCGCATGGTTCGATTTCTGGCGGCGGGATTCCGGGCGACAGCGGTCGCCGAAACGAAGGCCCCGGAAAGCACCCCTGCGGAACCACCACACGCGGAGAGGACCCATGCCGAAAGAAATTGACATGCGGGTGCGGAAGAACAGAATCAAGCGCGTGGTGCCGGTCGCTCTGCTGGCCGCCGGTAGTGTCTGCGCGCAGACGGCCATGCCGCTCAGCCTGAAACGCGCTGTCGAAATCGCCCTGGCGCCCGACGGCAACACGCGAGTGGCGCTGGCAGAGGAATCCATCGAGCAGGCGAAGACGCGGCAGGCGCAAGCGAAAGCGGCGTTCCTTCCCAATCTGGACGCCTCCGTGCAGGATCGCCGCGAGGTCACCAATCTGCAGGCGTTCGGTTTCAACTTCAAACTGCCCATTCCGGGATTCGCGATTCCTTCGATCGTCGGACCCTTCACAGTTTTCGACGCTCGCGCGACAGCCCAGCAGTCCGTACTCAACTTCAGCGACGTGCGCCGCTACCGGGCGTCCAAGATTACGGTGGCCGCGACCGCGACCGATGCGGCGGCGACGCGCAACAACGTCAGCGACGAAGTGGCGCGCGATTATCTCGCCTGCCTGCGGGCCGACGCCAATCGCGAAACGGCGCGATCCAACGTCGAGCTGTCCGAGACGTTGCTGAAGCTAGCCCAGCAGCAGAAATCGGCGGGTACCGGCACCGGGATCGAGGTAACGCGCGCCGAGGTACAGCTTGCCAACGATCGCCAGTCGCTGATCCGCGCCGAAAACGATCGCAATCGGGCCACGTTGACCCTTTTGAAGGCGATGGGCCTGCGGCTGGACGCTCCCGTGGACTTCACCAACAAGCTGGAGTTTAGGCCAGTGGACACGGCCACCGACGCCACGCTGGTGGAGCAGGCTCGCAAGTCCCGGCCGGAGCTGAAAACGCAGCAGCAGCGCGAGGACGCCGCGCGCGTAAGCGTCGACGCCGTGAAGTCCGAACGCCTTCCGTCGGTGGGAGCCTCGGCGGACTACGGAACGATTGGGTCCGCGATCGTGGGCACGCATCCGACCTACACGCTGGGCGTTTCTCTGAAGGTGCCGGTGTTCGACGGAGCCCGCCGCGAAGCGCGCATCGGGGAAAGCACGTCGCAGTACCGCCAGGAGCAGCTGCGCACGCGCGACCTCGGGCAGCAGATCGATTTGCAGGTTCGCACCGCGCTCGAAAACCTGCGTTCGGCCGCCGCCGAGGTGCAAGCGGCGACGGAGGGCCAGACGCTCGCCGAAAGCGAACTAGCGCAAGCGCGCCGGCGCTACGAAGCGGGCGTCGCGACCTCGGTCGAAGTCACCGACGCGCAGACGCGCCTGCAACGGGCGCGCGACAATCTGGTGATCGCGCTATACGACCATAACGTGGCCCGGCTCGACCTGGCCACCGCCACGGGAACTATCGGGGAGTATGTCAACCAATGAAAAAGAGATTACCGATCCTGATTCTTCTGGCCGCCGCGGCGGTGGGGCTGTATCTGTGGAAATCGGGCCGCTTCAGCACGCCCGACAATCGCATCGTGGTTTCGGGGAATCTCGAGCTGACGCTCGTCGATCTATCCTTCAAGATCGCCGGCCGCATGACCGAGCTGAACGTAAAGGAAGGCGATTGGGTGAAAAAGGGGCAGGTGATCGCGCGCCTGGATCCCGCACAGCTCCAGCAACAGCGCGTTAGAGATATCGCCGCCATCTCCAACGCGCAATCGAACTACGACCAGCTCAACACTACCATTCAATATCAGGAGGCCACGCTCGAAAGCGACATCGCGACGCGACGGGCGGAGCTCGCGGAAGCGCAGGCGAAGCTCGACGAGCTGCTGGCCGGCAGCCGCCCCCAGGAAATTCAACAGGCCGAAGCGTCCCTCGCCGACGCGCGGGCGCAGCTCGATTGGGCGCGCTCGGATTGGGACCGCGCCCAGACCTTGTACAAGAACGAGGATATTTCCACCCAGCAGTTCGATCAGGCTCGCCAGCGTTTCAACAGCGCGACGGCGCAGGTGCAACTGGCCGAGCAGAAATCGTCGCTGGTGAAGGAAGGCCCGCGCAAGGAAGATATCGCGGCGGCTCGGGCGCAGGTGGCGCGGTCGCAGGCGGCGGTGGCGACCGCCGAAGCCAATCGCATCGAGCTGGCGCGCAAACGGCAGGAGCTGGTCGCGCGGCGTGCACAGATCGAGCAGGCCCGCGGGCAGGCGGGCATTTCCGATGCGCAGTTGAACGATACGGTGATCTACGCTCCGATTGACGGCGTCGTGCTGGTGAAGTCGGCCGAAGCCGGCGAGGTGCTGGCCGCCGGCACAACGATCGTGACCGTCGGCGATCTGGATCATCCGTGGCTGCGGGCTTACATCGGCGAAACCGAGCTGGGGCGCGTGAAACTGGGGCAGAAAGTAAAGCTGTCCACGGATTCCTACCCCGGGAAATACTACGCCGGAACCGTCTCGTTTATTTCCGCCGAGGCCGAGTTCACGCCCAAGCAGATTCAGACCAAGGAAGAACGGGTGAAACTGGTCTACCGCATCAAGGTGGACGTGGACAATACCGCGCACGAGCTGAAAAACAACATGCCCGTCGACGCCGAGATACAGCTATGACCGCGGAGGTCCAGTGGTGAGCACCATCATCCACGCTGAGAATCTGACGCGGGTCTTTGGAAAGATGCCCGGCGCGCTCACGGCCGTGGACCATCTGAATCTGGAAGTGCAGGAGGGCGAGATCTTCTGTCTGGTCGGTCCCGACGGCGCCGGCAAGACGACTACCATGCGCCTGTTGTGCGGCTTGATGGACCCCACGGAAGGCCGCGCGATCGTCGCGGGCCACGACGTTGCCAAGCATGTCGACATCGTCAAGGATCAGATCGGCTACATGGCGCAGCGCTTCGGTTTGTACGGGGATCTGACGGTCGCCGAAAATATGGCGTTTTACGGCGATCTGTTCGGGATCGTCGGGCAGGAGCGCAAGGAGCTGACCGCGCGGCTCCTGCGCATGACGCGCATGGCGCCGTTTACCGACCGGCCCGCCGCGAAGCTCTCCGGCGGCATGAAACAGAAGCTGGCGTTGATGTGCACGCTGCTGCATAAGCCGCGCATCCTATTTCTCGACGAACCGACCAATGGAGTGGACCCCGTCTCGCGCCGCGATTTCTGGGCGATCCTCTACACTCTGGTGCAGGACGGCTTGACGGTGTTCATCGCCACCGCGTATCTCGACGAAGCCGAGCGCGCCAATCGTGTCGGTTTCATGCACCAGGGACGGCTGATCGAATGCGCACCGCCCAACGAGCTGAAGCGCAATCTTGGCGACGAGTGCTACCGCGTGACGTCCAACGACAATCGCAAGACGCGCGAAGCCCTGGTGCATCAGCCGGGCGTGCTGGCTCTGCAGCCCATGGGCGCCGACCTGCACCTGTTTCTGGAGCCTGAGCGCACCTCGCTGGACACTTTGCGCGGCATCGCGCCGTTCGACGCCCAGCGCATCCAGCCCTCGCTCGAAGACGTCTTCATCGCCCTGATGTACAAGCAGGAGGCCGCGCGTGTTGCCTGAAACCAACGGTCCCGCGGTGCGGATGAAAGACCTGGTCAAGCGCTTCGGCGATTTCACGGCCGTGGATCGAGTCACGCTCGACGTGGCGCGCGGCGAAATCTTCGGATTCCTGGGGCCGAACGGCGCCGGAAAATCCACCACCATCCGCATCCTGTGCGGGTTGCTCCGGCCGACGTCCGGCAGCGCGACCGTGGGAGGTTTCGACGTCGCGACAGACTCCGAGGGGGTCAAGCAGACCATCGGCTACATGTCCCAGAAATTCTCGTTGTACGACGACTTGACAGTGGGCGAAAACATCGAATTCTTTGCGGGCGTTTACGGCGTGCCGCCCGGGAGATTCGCCGCGCGCCGCGATTTCGTGCTGAACATGGCGAGCCTCGAAGACAAACGCGATACGAAAACGCATCTGCTTTCGGGCGGATGGAAGCAGCGCCTGGCGCTGGGCTGCGCGATTCTGCACGAGCCTCCTATTCTGTTTCTGGACGAACCGACCAGCGGGGTCGATCCCATCGCGCGGCGCGGTTTCTGGGAGCTGATCTACCAGCTTTCGGCGGCCGGCCACACCATTTTCGTGACCACGCACTACATGGACGAAGCGGAGTACTGCCATCGCATCGCGCTGATGTACGGGGGGCGGACCATCGCGCTGGGGTCGCCCGAGGAGCTGAAGAAATCGCTCGGCGGCGAGCATTTATTGAACCTGGAAACGTCGGATCTGCTGGAAAGCCTGGCGCGCCTGGTGGGGCATGAAGGCATTCTCGACGTCGCGGTGTTCGGCGGTGGATTGCACGTCAAGGTCGGCGACGCCGCGAGCGGCATTCAAACGATCCGCGCTCTGCTGGCCGAAAGCCACGTGGAAATTCGCACGCTGGAACAGATTCCGCCTTCCATGGAGGACGTCTTTGTGAGCCTGATCGAACAGCAGGAAAGGGCGGCGGCATGAGCGGACGCAGGTGGTGGGCCATTGCACGCAAGGAGATTCTGCATATCGTCCGCGACCCGCGCAGCCTCGCGTCGGCGATCGCCACTCCGCTCACCATGCTGCTGATCTTCGGCTACGCGCTGAGCCTGGACGTGGACCGCATCCCAACCATTCTTTTTGACCTCGATCACACGCCCCAAAGCCGGGAGCTGACTCGCGAATTCCGAGGGTCGCGCTATTTCCAAGTCGTGGAGGAATCGCAAAGTTATCGGCCGGTGGAAGCCGCGCTGGACGCGCGCCGCGCCTTGCTCGCAGTGGTGATTCCTCCGATGTATTCGCGCCATCTGCTCTCCGGCGAAGAGGCGACCGTGCAACTGCTGCTGGATGGCAGCGATTCCAACACGGCGTCGATCGCTCAGGGTTACGCGGAGGGCGTCGTGCAACTTTACGGCGGGCACGTGCGGACGGACGCCCAGACCATGCGCGCCGGGAAAGTTCCCCGGATGGGCGTGGGACTCGAAACGCGCGTCTGGTACAACCCCGACATGCTGTCGCGCAACTTCATCGTCCCGGGCCTGATCGCCGTCATCATGATGATCATCACCGGAAATCTGAGCTCGCTGACCATCGCCCGCGAGTGGGAATCGGGAACCATGGAACAGCTTCTTTCGACGCCCGTGCGTCCCTTCGAGCTCGCGCTCGGCAAGCTGTCGGCGTATTTTCTGGTGGGCTTGATCGATATGTCCATCTGCCTGGTGATGGGCGTCTTCGTTTTCGACGTGCCGTTCAAGGGCAATCTCCTGGTGCTGATCGTCTCAAGCTGCGTCTTTCTGTTCGGCGCTCTCTCCACCGGGATTTTGATTTCCGCCGCGGCGCGCACGCAACTGATCGCCTATCAACTGGGGACGCTCACGACGTTTCTGCCCGGCTTCCTGCTTTCCGGCTTCATTTATTCCATCAGCAGCATGCCTCGCGTCATTCAGCTCATCAGCCTGCTGGTTCCGGCCCGCTACTTCATCAACATCATCAAAGCGGTGTTTTTGAAGGGCACGGCCATCGAGATGTCGTGGCTGGATTTCATTCTGCTGTGCGTATACGGCGCGGTGATGTTCTTCTTCACGGTTCGCAAACTGCGGCAAAAGGTGGCTTGATCCATGCGCCAGCGTCTTCGTTCCATGGTTCGCAAGGAGTTCATCCAGGCTTTGCGGGACCCCCGCATGCGCGGCATGCTGATTTTCCCGCCGCTCATCCAGCTGCTGGTGTTCGGCTACGCGGTGAACCTGGACGTCGATACGGCGCGCATCGCGTGGATGGATCAGGATCGCTCGCCGCAGAGCCGCGATCTGTACGCGGACTTCGCCAGCTCGGGCCATTTCGTCATTGGCGCGACGCCCTCGAACGAAGCGGAGATGCAGGAGACGCTCGATCGCGGCCAGGTGGATGGCGTAGTTCGCGTGCTGCCGGGATTCGGACGGGACGTCGCCCGCGGGCGCTTCACCAGCGTCCAGGTTTTGCTCGATGGCACCAATTCCAACACCGCGTCGATCATCTCCGGGTTTGCCAGCCAGACCGTCGCGCGTTATTCGCAATCGGTTCTCGGCGACGCCCAGCGAGCCCGCTTGGTGTCCGGAACCACCGCCAGCGGGGGGCCTTTATCGCTCCCCGTGCCCGAACTGACGGCGCGCACGCGCGTGTGGTTCAACCCCGATCTCCGAAGCCGCAACTATTTCATCCCCGGGGTGGTCGTGAATATCATTACGCTGGTGACGCTGTCGCTCACCGCCATGGGCATCGTGCGCGAAAAGGAAATCGGCACGATGGAGCAGTTGATGGTGACGCCCATCCGGCCGCTGGAATTGATTCTCGGCAAGACGCTGCCCTTCGTCGTGGTCGGGTATTGGGACCTGATCCTGGTGGTGACCACGGCCTTGGTCGTTTTTCACGTCCCCTTCAACGGCAGCTTCGCATTGCTGCTGTTCGCGGCGCTGTTGTTCCTGCTGACGACGCTCGGCGCGGGATTGTTCCTTTCCACCATTTCGCGCACGCAGCAGCAGGCCATGATGTCCACCACACTGCTGTTCCAGCCCTTTTTCATGCTCAGCGGATTCTCTTTCCCCATTCGCAATATGCCGGAAACGGTGCAGTGGCTCACCTATCTGAATCCCGTGCGCTATTTCATGGAGATCGTGCGCGGCGTATTCCTGCAGGGCGCGGGCGTCTCGACGCTGTGGCCGCAACTGGTGACGCTCGCGATCTTCGGAACCGTCGTGCTGGGGCTGAGCGTCCGGCGCTTCAGCAAGCAACTGGAATAGTGGCCGTGCGCTAGTGTCTTGTCTCCGAGATAGGTTGCAGCTCCGGAAACCTGCTGCGATGATCTCGTCGTTCCGAGCGCCAGTCGAGGAATCTGCTTTTTGTTCGCGCTTTTTCCAAAACTTTAGCAGCAGGTCCCTCGACTTTCGCTCGGGATGACAAGCGCGATAGGATCGACGATTCGGGGCGCCCCTGCTACACTCTAGTTACGTGGATTCTCGCAGAAATTTCCTCGGTAAGGTCGCCACCGGGTTGGCCGGGACCCTAGCGGGCGTGCCGCGGGTGGTCGGCGCGAACGACCGCATTCGCGTCGGCATCGTAGGCGCGGGCGACCGGGGCCTCGAGCTGGTGAACCAGATCCGCGCCTGCCCGAATACCGAAATCGCCGCGTTCGCCGACGTGTACACGAAGCGCCTGGAAAAGGCCGCGGGCCAGACCAGCGCGATGTCGCCGGGGGCGAAGATGTACAACGACGCGCGCCGGTTGCTCGACGATCGCACCGTCGACGCCGTGGTGATCGCGACGCCTCCCCATCTGCATGCCGCTCAGTTCTGCGCGGCGCTCGAAGCGGGCAAGCATGTGTATCAGGAAAAGACGCTGGCGCTCACTATCGTCGATGCCAAGCGCATGCGCAAAGCCTGGCGCGAAGATGGCGGGCACCACGCAGTCCAGATCGGGCATCAAGCGTGCTCGCACGGCCAGATGGCGGACGTGCGGCAGTTCCTGCGCGATCCGTCGCGCATTGGGCAGATCACTGCGCTCGTTATGCGCTCCTTCCGCAATACGCCTCCGAGCAAGCCACAATGGGCCCGCCCGGCGCTGCTGACGTCGGACGTCAACGCGCGCAACGTCGATTGGAACGCTTTTCTCGGCGAAACTTCTTTAGGTCAAGCTCCTCAACGCGGCTTCGACGCTCACCGGCTGATTCACTGGCGCTATTTTTGGGATTATTCCGGCGGCGGCGTGACCGAAAATATGAGCCAGCAATTGGCCTTCTGGTATCGCGCGCTGGATTTGCAGATTCCGGACACGGCCTCGATGACGGGCGGGGTGTACCTGTGGAACGACGCCCGCGAAACGCCCGACACCATGCAGGTTTCCTTCGAGCAGCCCGAACGCATGTTGGTGAGCTGGTCCGCGGGCTTCGGGAACAATCATCCGGGCATCGGCGAAGATCTGCTGGGCTCGGCGGGAACCATCTCCCGCGCGAGCGAAGTGCGTTACGCGCCGCAGAAGACGTGTACCTCGGCGCACGGCGAGATGTTGGGGCGCGCCGCGAACTCCCCACACGCCCATATGCAGAACTTCTTCGACGCGATTCGCTTGAACCGCGAGCCGAACTGTCCGTTGGATCTCGGCTTTCGCGTCGCTGTCGCCTGCCGCATGGCGGTGGAGAGCTACCGGCAGGGACGCATCGTCCGCTGGGATCCCACGTTGGAAGAAATCGCTTAGAACTCTCATCGCTCTACTAACCGGGGCCATGGAATTCGGACACACCGAGGAACAACGCCAGCTTCGCCGCACCATTCGCGAATTCGCGGAGGCGGAAATGAATCCCCACGTCATGGAATGGGACGAGGCGCAGCATTTTCCCGTGGAAGTGCTCCGCGAGCTTGGCGCGATGGGCGTGCTCGGCGCAATTTTCCCCGAGGACCTGGGCGGCTCCGGCTACACGTATATCGATTACTCGATCGCCGTCGAAGAGCTCGCGCGCGTCGATCCGTCGATCGCATTGAGCGTCGCCGCGCACATTTCGCTGTGCACGAACCATATTTATGTCGCGGGCAGCGACGAACAGCGTCGGCGCTACGTTCCGAAGCTCGCTTCGGGAGAATGGATCGGCTCCTGGGCGCTTACCGAGCCCGAGTCCGGGTCGGATGCGGGCGGCACGCACACACGCGCCGTGCTCGAACGCGATTGCTGGGTCATCAGTGGGAGCAAGACGTTCACCACCAACGGCGAGATTGCCGACATTTGCGTCGTGATGGCGGTAACGGATCGCTCCGCCGCTCCGCATGGTATTTCCGCATTCCTAATCGAAAAGGGCACGCCTGGATTCCGGGCCGGCAAGAAGGAAAACAAGCTGGGCATGCGCTGCTCGCCCACCAACGAAATGATCCTTTCCGAGTGCCGCGTGCCCTCTTCCCAGTTGTGCGGCCGCGCCGGCGAAGGCTTCGTTGACGCTCTGCGCATCCTGGACGGCGGGCGTATCTCCATCGCGGCGCTTTCGGTCGGCATCGCCCAGGGAGCTTACGAAGCGGCCTTGCGCTATTCCAAGCACCGCAAACAATTCGGCCGGTTTATCTCCGAATTTCAGGCCATTCAGCATAAACTGGCCGACATGGCGACGGAGATCGACGCGGCGCGCCTGCTCACCTTGCGCGCGGCCTGGATGAAGGATGCCGGGCTCGACGTGAACAAGGAATCCGCGATGGCGAAACTGTTCGCCTCGGAGATCGCCGTTCGCGTGTGCAACGAAGCCGTGCAGATTCACGGCGGCTACGGTTTCATCAAAGATTATCCGGTGGAAAAGTTCTACCGCGACGTCAAGCTATGCACCATCGGCGAGGGTACCAGCGAGATCCAGAAAATGGTCATCGCGCGCCAGTTGCTGAAGAGCGATCCTTCGCATGCCTGATCCGAACATTCCGGGCGCGGCCGCGTCCACGCAGATCGATCATTTGGGAATCGCGGTGCGCTCCATCGATCAGGCGCTGAAATTCTACACCGGCCAGCTGGGATTGAGTGTCGCCTTGCGGGAAACCGTGCCGATCGAAAAAGTGAACGTCGCGATGTTGCCGCTGGGTTTGCCGATGAGCGCGGCGTCACCAGACGTTCCTCGCATCGAACTGTTGGAAGCCGCGGAGCCGGGTTCGGTGATCGCGCGATTCATCGAAACCCGCGGCGAGGGCTTGCATCACGTGGCGCTGCGCGTTCCGGATCTCGCGGGCACGGTCGAGCGCCTGAGATTGGCGGGCGCGCGCGTTTTGAATGAGCCGCGCGAAGGCGCGGGCGGGCATATATACGTGTTCGTGCATCCCTCCTCCACCGGCGGCGTATTGTTGGAATTGATTCAGGCGTGAGTGATCGTTTTATATGAACCCTAAAATCGGAGTCATCGGCGGCAGCGGTTTGTATTCCATGCCCGGATTCGACGCTCAGGAAGAGCGTGCTTTCGAGACGCCGTGGGGCGCGCCCTCGGACCCGTACGTGGTCGGCAGGCTCGCCGGTAAAGAGGTGGCGTTCCTGGCGCGCCACGGACGCGGGCATCGCATCATGCCCTCCGAGCTGAACTTTCGCGCGAATATCTACGGCTTCAAAGCGCTGGGCGTCGAGCGGATCCTTTCGCTCAGCGCTGTCGGCTCGCTCAAAGAAGAACATAAGCCCATGGATTTCGTGCTTCCGGATCAGTTCGTCGATCGCACGCGCGGCCGGGTGTCGACATTCTTCGGCGAAGGATTGGTCGCGCACATCAGCTTCGCGCATCCCATCTGCGGCCAGCTCGCGAAGGTGGCGCATGCGGCGGGTACGGCGGTTGGAATTCATGTCAAGACGGGCGGCACGTATCTGTGCATGGAGGGCCCCGCGTTTTCGACGCTCGCCGAGTCGAACCTGTATCGCAGCTGGGGCATGGACGTCATCGGCATGACCAATCTGCAGGAAGCCAAGCTCGCCCGCGAGGCCGAAATTTGTTATGTCACCATCGCCATGGTGACCGACTACGATTGCTGGCATCCCGAGCACGACGCGGTTACCGTAGACCAGATCATCGCCGTTTTAAATAAGAATGCCGAGAACGCGAGCCGGCTCATCGCCGCCGCGGTCGCTGCCATGCCCGCTGCGCGCGAATGCAAATGCGGAAGGGCGCTGGCGCACGCGCTGATCACCGATCCCAAGGCGATTCCCGTCGCGACGCGCCGGAAGCTGGAGCTGCTCGTTGGGAAGTACCTCAAATAATCCGCACGCTGCGTGCGGCGAGCTGCTCGCGCTCTGTCTGCGCGGCGAACCGTGGACGAACGATCTCCTCGATCGCGCCATCGCCGAGGATTCCGGACGCGCTTTCTTCTCTGTAGTCGTCGAGCGGCTTGGCGATTTGTTCGAGCCGCGGCTGTGCGCCGTCTATGACCGCCTGATGTCGGATGTGATCGCGCGCGTCGCGCCGGAGCTGATGCCGCGTTTGCGCACGTCTGGCGCGGAACGTAGTGCGCCTCCGGAAACCGCGGACCGCGTGTACGTCCTCTCGCGCGTGACGCTCGGCGCCGACGTGGCGGTAACCAGCGTTCTTTTGGACGCGGCCAAACGGCGTTATCCCGATGCCGAAATCGTTTTCGTTGGACCGCGAAAGTCGTACGAACTCTTCGAAGCCGACCCGCGCGTCCGCCATGTGCCCACTTCCTACTCGCGCGGAGGCTCGCTCGGCGACCGTCTGCGCTCCTCGGCCGGCTTGTGGATCGAAGATGGCCTCGTGATCGACCCGGATTCGCGCCTCACCCAGCTGGGCCTGATTGCCGTTTGTCCCGCGGACCGCTATTTCCTTTTTCCCAGCCGGAGCTACGGCGGCGAGAGTCTGGAGCAGCTCCCCGATCTGGCCGCGCGCTGGGCGCGCGAAATTTTCGATGTCGGAAGATCCCGCCCCTACATCGCGCCGCGCGAGCCCGATCTTCCGGGCGCCGAAATTACCGTCAGCCTGGGTGTCGGCGAGAACGAATCGAAGCGCGTCGCGGGAGACTTCGAACGCGACTTGTTACGCATCCTTATGGAGACGGGCGCATCGGTTCTGGTGGACAAGGGCGGGAGTCCCGAGGAGGCCGCCCGTGTCGAGCGAGTCTTGCCGTCTTTGAATGTTCCGCCCCACGGAGGCGGAGCGCGCACGCACGAAGGGTCATTTGGAGTCTTCGCTTCGCTCATCCGGGGCTCGCGGCTATTCGTCGGCTACGATTCCGCCGGAGGCCACGTCGCTTCCGCGTGCGGCGTTCCGCTCATCAGCGTCGCGAAGGGATTCGCCAGCGATCGCATGGCCGCGCGCTGGAGGCCCAACGGATTCGTGATCGACGGCAACGATCCGCAACTGCTTCTGAAGGTGCGCTCTGCGCTAACCTTGATTCCTGGCCCGTAGCCCCTGGCCCCCGGCCCCTGATTCTTGCCGTTACATATACATTCCGCCGTTGACGTTCAGCACGGCTCCGGTGATGTAGCCGGCCTCTTCGCTCGCCAGGAATTTCACGGCGGCGGCGATGTCCTCGGGCTTGCCGAGGCGTCGCAGCGGAATATGCGAGAGCATGTTATTCTTCAGTTCTTCGGAAAGGATGGCGGTCATATCGGTTGCGATGAAGCCCGGCGCGATCGCGTTAACCGTGATGTTGCGGCTGGCCATTTCCTGCGCCAGCGATTTGGTCAGCCCGATCAGGCCCGCCTTCGACGCGACGTAGTTGGCCTGCCCCGGATTGCCCGTCTCGCCGACAATCGACGCAATGTTGATGATGCGCCCCCAGCGTTCCTTCATCATTGGCTGCAGCACCTGCTGAACCGCCAGAAACGCACCGGTCAAATTCGTGGCGAGCACGGAATCCCAATCATCCTTCTTCATGCGCAGCGCCAGGCCGTCCTTGGTGATGGCCGCGTTGTTGACCAAGATGTCGATATTGCCGGCTTTGGCGAACGCCTCCTTGATGGATTCGGGCGACGCCATGTCCAGTTTTACCCACGACGAGCGCTGAATCTGGGCCGCTGCCGCTTCGAGCTTGGCCTCATCGCGGGCGGCCAGGATCACGCGGGCGCCACCGGCCGCCAGCGCCTTCGCGCATGCCAACCCGATTCCGCGGCTCGCGCCCGTAACCAGAGCCGTTCTGTTTGTCATATTTAAGATTATGGCCTATGCCGACCTCCGCGACTTCATTCGAGCCTTGGAAAAACACGGCGAGCTGAAGCGCATCTCCTTTGAAGTCGATCCCCACCTGGAGATCACCGAGTTTGCAGACCGTAGCGTGAAGAGCGGAGGGCCCGCGCTGCTGTTTGAAAAACCGAAAGGCTCGAACATCCCCGTGCTGATCAACGCCTTCGCCAGCGCCAAGCGGATGCAGATCGCGCTGGAGGTCGGCTCAGTCGACGAAGTCGCGGCGCGTATCACGGAGTTCCTCCAACTCCGCATGCCCGAGGGCATCATGGGCAAGCTGAAGATGCTGCCGAAGCTCGCCGAAGTGGGCGCGTTTTTTCCGAAGACGGTGGAGAGCGGCCCGTGCAAGGAAGTGATTCGGCGCGCCGATTTTTCGCTTGACGATTTTCCCATTTTGCATTGCTGGCCGCAGGACGCCGGGCGGTACATCACGCTGCCGATGGTGTTCTCGCGCAACCCCGATACCGGGAAACGCAACTGCGGCTGCTACCGCCTGCAGATCTTCGACCATCGCACCACCGGAATGCACTGGCAGACCCATAAGCAGGGCGCCGAACATTACCGCAGAAGGGTCGCCGCGGGAAAGGGCGCCCAGCGTATGGACGTAACCGTTGCGCTGGGAGCCGATCCCGCCACCATGTATTCGGCGATTCTGCCCGTCCCGCCCGATCTGGATGAAATGATGATCGCCGGCTTCCTGCGCTCGAAACCGGTCGAGATGGTGAAATGCGAAACCGTGGACCTGGAAGTTCCCGCGAACGCCGAGATCGTGCTCGAAGGCTACGTCGAGCTCGGCGAGCTGCGCCGCGAGGGACCTTTTGGCGATCACACGGGATTCTATTCGCTCGCAGGCGATTACCCCGTGTTCCACGTCGAATGCATCACGCATCGTAAGAATCCTATTTATGCAACGACGATCGTCGGTCCGCCGCCCATGGAGGATTTTTATATGGGCCAGGCCGTCGAGCGCATTTTCCTGCCGCTGATGCGCCTGCAACTGCCCGAGGTGCGGGACATCGCGATGCCCGCCGAAGGCGTGTTCCACAACCTGATTCTGGTCGCGATCCGCAAATCCTATCCGGGACACGCGCGCAAAGTGATGCATGCCATCTGGGGGCTGGGCCAGGCTATGTTCTCGAAAGTCATCGTGGTCGTCGACGAGGATGTCGACGTGCAGAACGTCAGGGAAGTGGCGTGGAAGGCGCTCAACAACATCGATCCCGAGCGCGACATCCAGTTCGTGATGGGACCGGTCGATTCGCTCGATCACGCGAGCCGCCTGGAAAATTACGGCTCGAAGATGGGCGTCGACGCGACGAAAAAATGGCCCGGCGAAGGTTTCACCCGTCCCTGGCCCGACGTGATTAAAATGTCCCCGGAAGTCCGCGAACGGGTCGATGAATTGTGGAAGAAAGCCGGGCTAGAGTAGCTGTTTCGCTTGCAGGATCGCCCGAGGCATTTTCTCTATTATCGGCGCGCTTGCGTCCGATCGACCTCCGAACTATCCTACGATTGATTCGGCGCTGCGTGCGGTCGGAATATATAGGTTTCAGGAGGCGTGCATCCAAGATGTTGAGAAGCCCGTCGTCGTTGTCAAAAGGTGCGCTATTAAGAAGAGCCTGGATTGGAATCGCTGCCGGAATGTTCATCGCTGCGTGGCCCATCGTCGCGCATCACTCCTTCGAATCGGTGTTCGATCAGAGCAAGACCGCGAAGTTTACCGGCACCGTCACCAAGGTGGAGTGGACCAACCCGCACGCCTGGTTTTACCTGGACGTGAAGGACGAAGCGGGGCAGGTGAAGAATTACGCCTGCGAGACGGGGCCGCCGAATATCCTGATCCGCAACGGCTGGAGGAAGGATTCGCTGAAGGTGGGCGATACCGTTTCAGTGACCGCGTACCGCGCCAAGGACGCCACCGACACGTTTTCGGCCCGCGAGATCATATTGCCGGACGGCCGCAAGGTATTTTCGGGGTCGAACCCCGACGACGCCTCCAAACAGTGACATCCCTGAATAGAAAAAGGGGACAGACCTCTCTGTCCACGGCCGGTCGTGAACGTGGGGCCGATCTTTTAATAAGGGGGGACAGAGCAGTCTGTCCCGTTTTCGTAGGAGGTTTTCATGCTCGGCAATCGTTTTTTGAGAGCGGCTCTGGTGTGCTCGGCGGCGCTGGCGATCGCGGCGGCGCCGGCCGCGGCGCAGAGGAAGTTCGCGCCCCCCACGGGTGAGGCCCCGCGCATGCCGGACGGCAAACCGGACCTGAGCGGCGTGTGGCAGCATCCCTTCGTGCAGGATATGAGCAAGGACGCCCCGGATCAGAAAGGCGAGCCGAGCCTGCCCTATACGGAGTGGGCCAAGGCGCACCTGATCGAGGAGTTCGATTATTCGGCGTTCTGCCTGCCGCTGGGATATACGCGGTCCATCAACTCACCGATGCCGATCGAAATCGAGCAGCGGCCCGGCCGCGTCGTGATGTTGTATGAGATGAACAACACCTTCCACATGATCTATACCGACGGGCGGCCGCATCCCAAGGATCTGGAGCCGACCTGGTTCGGGCACTCCATCGGAAAATGGGACGGCGATACGCTGGTGGTGGATACGGTGGGCTTCAACGAGCAGACCAGGATCGATACCAAGGGGCATCCCCACAGCGACACGCTGCACGTGGTCGAGCGCTTCCGGCGCACGGACATGGGACACATGTCCTACGAAGTGACCATTGAAGATCCCAAGGCGTACACGCATCCGTGGAAAAACGCGCGCACATTCACGCTGCGTCCCGATTGGGAATTGCTGGAATACAACTGCAACGAGAACAACAAAGAGGTGACAGAAGGCCACCTCAAACCGCCCGGCAAGTAAAAGTCCCGGCAGCGCCGCCCCTCTGTGTTGTGGCGCCAATACGTGTAGAGTGGCGGTATGAACCCTTCCGATCCATTGCTCGCCACGATCCGGGGCGCCGAGCACCGCACCGTCGGCGGCGTCGAGATGGACGTCGTACGTGCCGGGGCGGGACGCGTCAAGCGCAGCATTTATCCGCCGGGTTTCCGCTGGTCCACGCACATGAAGCCCCTCGTCGCGAGCGACTTCTGCCAGCACGCCCACGTCGGTTTTCTGGCGCACGGGCAAATCCACATTCAATATTCCGATGGCTGCGTGATCGAGATGACCGCGCCCCAGGCCGTGACGATCGAGCCGGGTCACGACGGATGGGTAGTGGGCGACGAGCCGGCCGTGATGATCGAATTCGATTTCGAGGGGGAGACCGCGAGCCGCTTCGGTATCGCGGACGCGCACCGGCATTGATTCTTCTTTACCGGCTGGCCGAACCAGTCACCGTAAGCCAGTCCGCGGCGCGTCTGCGCAGATTGCCGTCGTCGGGAAACAGATCGCCGATGACGGCCACGGAATCGGCTCCGGCGTCAAGCACCGCCTTGGCGTTGACTCGCGTGATGCCTCCGATGGCGACCAACGGGCGATCCGCCAGAGGGCGCAGGCGGCGAAACTCGTCGAGACCCACCGTCGGATCTGGATTTTCTTTCGTCGACGTGCCGAAGATTGGCCCGATCGCCAGGTAATCCACCGGCTCCGGCGCCGCCGCGCGCAGTTGCGATTCGTTGTGGGTCGAGAAACCGATGATCGCATCCGGCCCGGTGATCTTGCGGGCCTCCGAAGGGGGAAGATCGTCCTGGCCAAGATGCAGCGCCGCGCCCGTCAATCGGGCGATATCGGCGCGGTCGTTGACCACGAACAAAACACCCGCCCCGCGGCACATTTTGGAAAGGCGCTCGAGGGTTTCCAGGATTTCGCGGGACAGGAATCCTTTGTGGCGTACCTGCAGGATGCGGACCCCGCTTTCGATCAGTTGCACTGCGGCATCGAAGGGCGCGATCGAATGGCGCGCGGCGGCACCGGTATCGAGAATCGGATAAAAAGCGGGGAGCGCGATCATACGGCGGCGGCGAGAACCTCGTCCGGAGGGGGCGTGCCTCGGCGCGTGTAGCGGATCACGCCGTCGGGACCGATCAGGTAGACGGTTCTTTTCACGATCAGGCCGCGCGCGTGATAAAGCTCGCTCACCCTCTGGCCGCGGTCGACCAGCAAGGGAAACGGCAGCTTGCTATTGGCGCGAAATCGATGGTGACTCGCGGCGTTCTGCGGATTGACGCCGAACACCAGCGTGTTCTTCGCGGCGGCCTCCGACGAGCGGTCGCGAAATTCGCAGAGCTGGCGGCGGCAGACCGTGGTATCGTCGCCGGGATAGAAAACCAGAACGACGTTATGTCCGCGCAGATCGCCCAAAGATACCAGCTTTCCATCCTGATCGGGCAGCGAGAAATCGGGCGCCGGCTCGCCAGCGGATAAGGGCGCGGAGAATAACCACGCTGAGAAGCTTTTATAAAAATGCCGCACGCCTTTTCATTGTAGGCGGGCGTGAGCGGCGTGTTTCCGCTCGGGCCGGTCAGTGGACGGGCTCGGCAGTGGCCGGTTCCACGCTGAAGCTGTATCCGAAGCCGCGGACGCTGCGGATAAACGAAGGTCCTTCTTCGGACTCGATCTTTTGGCGCAGGCGCAGGATGTAGACGTCGACGGTGCGGTCCGTGACGGCGCGATCATGGCCCCACACGGCGTCGAGGAGTTGCTCCCGGCTGAAGACCACGCCCGGGCGGCTCATAAGGAATTCCAGCAGGCGGAATTCGGTGGCCGTCAGCGTGACTTCGCTGCCCGCAAGACTTACCTGGCAGCGCGTGCGATCCAGCTCGAGATCGGCGGCGCGAAGAATCTTCTTCGCTGGCGCCTGGTCCCGGAAATGGATCTTGATGCGCGCGATCAGCTCGCGGATAAAGAACGGCTTGACGATGTAGTCGTTGGCGCCCAACTCCAGGCCGACGATGCGGTCCGTTTCGGACGCGCGCGCGGTCAGAAAAATCACCGGGATGTGGGCCAGCTCCGGGTGGGCTCGGATGGCCTTACAAATCTCCAGGCCATCCGAATCCGGCAGCATCACGTCGAGGATGATCAGGTCGGGGCGCTCGCGACGGCACAAGTCCAGAGCACCCTTTCCGGTTTGCAGCCCTGTAAACTGAAACCCTTCTTTTTCAAGGTTGTACTGGACCAGACGGAACAGATCGGCGTCGTCTTCGATGAGTACAATCTTCTTCATTAGCGCCCCTGCCTATCAGAGTAACGCATAGATTGTTACAAAGGGATTAACGGGGCGTGTCGGGTGTCTAAATTCTTATCCGAGTTGTCGAATGGATCTCGCTCAAGGCGGCGCGTTGGGATCCGCCGAAATAACATCTTTTGGGAGAAGCGTTGGGGCGGCTGGTGGGATTTGAACCCACGACATCCAGAACCACAATCTGGCGCTACTACCAGCTGAGCTACAGCCGCCGTATGAGGTGAGACTTCTCTAGTTTAACATCGCGGCGGACTCATAACTTCTCACCGATGGATTTCGCCTGCAGGAACTGAAGCAGGTAATCTGGGCCGCCGGCCTTCGAATCCGTCCCCGACATGTTGAATCCGCCGAAGGGGTGGGCGCCCACCATCGCCCCGGTGCACTTGCGATTGATGTACAGATTGCCCGCGAAGAATTCCTCGCGCGCGCGGCGGATCTTTTCGGGATTGCGCGTATACACCGCACCGGTCAACCCGTATTCGCTGTCGTTGGCGAGCTCGAGCGCATGCGCGAAATCGCGCGCCCGTGTCACCGCGAGCACCGGGCCGAAGATCTCTTCCCGAAAAATACGTGCGGCCGCATCGACGCCCGCGAAGACCGTCGGCGCAATGAGGTATCCGTCGCCGTCCGCGCTGCCTCCTCCCGTTACCACCCGTGCTTCGTTCTTGCCGATGTCGATGTAATTCAGAATCGTCTTGCGCGCGGCCGCACTGATCACCGGGCCCATAGAGTTGCGGCGATCCTCGGCCGGGCCGACTGTGATCGCCTCCACTCGCGCCCGCAGTTTTTCGAGAAATGGCTCGTACACCGGATCGTCGACGATAGTGCGCGAGCACGCCGAGCACTTCTGCCCGGAGTATCCAAACGCGGACTGCGCGACGCCCGCAACCGCGCTCTCGAGATCCGCCTCGCGATCTACGACGATGGCGTCCTTGCCGCCCATTTCGGCGGTCACGCGCTTGATCCACATGTGCCCGGCGCGCAGTTTCGCGGCCAGTTCAACGATGCGCAACCCGACGTCGCGCGATCCCGTGAAGGAAATGAAGCGCGTCTTCGTGTGTTCCACCAGCGTGTCGCCGACCACCGCCCCGCTGCCCACGCACAGGCTGAAGCTGCGCGGCGGGAATCCGGCTGCGAGTAAAACTTCAGCGAGCTTGTGCGCGATAACAGGCGTCTCGCTGGACGGCTTGATCACTACCGTGTTGCCGGCGACCAGGGCGGCGACCGTCATGCCCGTCAGAATCGCCAGCGGAAAATTCCACGGCGGAATCACGACGCCCGCGCCCAACGGCAGGTACCTCATTTCGTCGCGCTCGCCGGGCAGTTGCAGGAGCCTCGGGGGATCGGAATATCGCCGCATCTCGCGCGCGTAGTATTCGCAGAAGTCGATGGCCTCCCCGATTTCGGCCTCAGCCTCGGGCCACGGCTTGCCGGCCTCCACCACCATCCACGCGTCGAACTCGAATTTGCGCTCGCGCAGAATCGCCGCGGCGCGCATCAGCAGGGCGGAGCGCTCCGCGGGTGAGGTGCGCCGCCATACGGGGAAATAAGCGTGGGCGTCCTCGATCGCGCGGGCCGCGAGCTCGACGGTAGCCTTGTGCGCGCGCCCAACTATTTCCGTTGGATGCGATGGATCGACGCTCGCGACGAGGTCCCCGGTGCGGTGCTCGGCGCCCGCGATCCACAGCGGATATTCGCGGCCGGCCTCGGCGCGCACCTTCTCCAGAGCCGCTTCGGCGGCCGCCCACACGCCGGGCTGCGAAAAATCCGCGTACGGCTCGTTGGCGAACACGGGCAAGTGCGCTGCGGTCAACTTCGCTCGACCAATTTGCGGCCGCGCTCGAACAGATCGGCCGCATCGTCGGCAACCCGGCGGCCCTGCTTATATAGGTCGCGGCCCTTGTCGAGCAGATCGCGTCCGCTGTCTTCCAGCACCTCGCGGCCTTCGCGGGCTTTCTTGCCGATCAATCTACGGGTCCGGTCGCCGGACTGAGGCGCGTATAGCAGCGCGAAGGTCGCGCCCACGGCCGCGCCGGCAATGAACCAAAGGATTCGTTCACCGTTGTCTTGTGCCATGAGTCCATCTTAGCGCCCGCCGCGGAACTCGATCGGGCCGCGAAATACCGTTCCGCACCAAGGTAGCCGCTTAACTGTCGCTCAAGTTGTCGGCCTAGCATTCGGAACGCGGACCGAGCAATCGAGTACATCGATGTCCTCTTCGGGCTGCACGTGCTGCCTCCTCCTTCAAAAGCGTGTCGTGAACTTACCGGACAGTCGACCCACCACACGAAGATGGCCGGTGGTGGCCGTGCAGGAGCGCGTGGAAACCGCGACCGAGTATCGCAGCTGTCAAAGTGTGGCGAAGCATAGTCCGCAACAGGCCATGTTTGCTTGTGGCAAAAGAGGTTGGATCGACTTCTTGCGTGGAAGTCTGATGATACAATCGTGATGGACCGATAGAATTGCAGCTATTTGAAGACAGGAAAGTTTGGATTTCCCAAGGTGACTCTCGCCAGGGTGATCTGACCGTCCGGAAACCCGCTCAATTTCGATGAGCAGACGTCGTGTTTCTCTCATGCGCGACGCCTCGCACGGACCCATGCCTGGGAAGGGGCGGCGCTAGGTGCGCTTGTTTCTGGCCGCTGTCGCGATTCTCTGCGCGGGTGGCTTGAGCGCACTATTTGTCTCGCGATTCCCGCGTCTGGCGTCTTGGTTTGGCAGCGGAAGCGCGCTCCTTGGCTGCCTCCTCGGCCTGGTTGCTGCGATACGAATACTGGCCGGAAATTCTGAATCGCTGCGCTTATCGTGGGACGTTCCGTACGGCTCCTTTTACCTGGGGCTGGACAAACTCTCGGCGTTCTTCTTGCTTCCCGTCTTCGTCCTCCCGGCGCTCGGTGCACTGTATGGCAGTGAATACTTGCTGTCCTTCCGCGCGGGGAAAGCGCTAGGGCCGCCGTGGTTCTTCTACAACTGGCTGATTGCCGCGATGGCGTTCGTCGTCGTAGCGAAGAACGGCGTCCTCTTCCTGGTGGCGTGGGAGGCTATGTCACTCGCCTCTTTCTTTCTGGTGACCTTCGAGAACGAACGCGAAGATGTGCGCGAAGCGGGCTGGACCTATCTGGTAGCCACACATCTCGGAAACGCCTTCCTGCTGGCGCTGTTTCTGTTGCTGGGTAACGGCGCGGACTCGCTTGATTTCGACCAGTTTCACCATCCGGGGAACAGCTCCGCGCTGTTCCTGCTGGCCCTGGTGGGCTTCGGCACAAAGGCGGGCTTCATGCCGCTCCATGTATGGTTACCGGAAGCGCATCCGGCGGCGCCGAGCCACGTTTCGGCGCTGATGTCCGGCGTCATGATCAAGACAGGCATCTATGGATTGGTGCGGACGATCACCCTTGTGGGCGATCCTGCGCCATGGTGGGGATGGACGCTCGTCGCAATCGGCATCACGTCGGGCATTCTAGGCGTGCTGTTTGCTCTCGCGCAGCACGACCTTAAGCGGCTGCTCGCCTACCACAGTGTGGAGAATATCGGGATCGTCGCCCTCGGACTCGGAGTCGGGCTGCTCGGGTTGAGCTACCATTCTCCGGCGCTGGCGGCTCTTGGATTCGCCGGCGGTCTCCTTCACGTCGTCAATCACGCTGTTTTCAAGGGGTTGCTCTTCCTGGGAGCGGGAGCAGTGCTACACGCGACGGGCACGCGAGAGATTGACCGTCTTGGCGGACTCCTGAAGAAGATGCCGCTCACGGGTTTGACATTTCTCATCGGCGCCGCCGCGATCACGGGCCTGCCGCCACTGAATGGTTTCGTCAGCGAATTTCTGATCTTTCTAGGCGCATACAAGGGCGTCGCGTCGCGAGACGTGGGGTTGATCGTTCCGGCCGCGGCCATCATTCTCGGGCTGGCGCTGATCGGCGGTCTCGCCGCGGCGTGCTTTACAAAGGCATTCGGCGTCGTTTTTTTGGGTCAACCTCGCACCAGTGACACGGCTAGCGCGCACGAACCGGGTCCTGCGATGCGCATCCCGATGATCTTACTTGCGGCCGGATGCTTCGGGATTGGGATCCTCTCGCCTGGGGTGCTCAGATCCATGGACGGTGTCGTCGGGTTCGTAGCGGGTTCAAGCGCAGGAAACCAGCTGATCGGCGTGTCACGAACACTAAACTCGTTTGTCTTGGGCGCCGCCGTGCTGTTTGTTTTGATTGCACTTTTGGCCGCTTTGCGAAACGCACTCCTGGCAGGCCGATCGGTGACCGCGGCGCCGACGTGGGATTGCGGATACGCCAGGCCAACGGCCACGATGCAGTATACGGCCTCGTCCTTTGCGCAGCCTCTCACGGACCTTTTCGGACAACTGCTGCGAACATCGCGCCATGCATCCCTCCCGTCGGGTCTGTTTCCTTCGAAGGCGTCCTTAGCGACCGAGACGCCCGATGTGTGCCGCGAGGAACTGTTCCAGCCGGTGTTCCTATCCGTCGATTGGGGACTCACGAAATTGCGGCGGTTTCAAACCGGCCATGCGCATCTCTACGTGCTCTACATCGCTCTGACGCTGGTGGTCCTGCTGGCATGGAAGATCGCATGAACGTCGCGGCGTTTCTTCATATCGCTGTGGCAATGATTCTCGCGCCTTTCCTGCTGGGCGTGATCAATCGCACCAAGGCGATTTTCGCCGGACGTACCGGGCAGCCTCTGCTGCAGGTCTATTACGACCTCCTCAAACTGCTCCGCAAGGGGGCCGTCTACAGCCGGACGACGACGTGGGTTTTTCGCGCCGGGCCAATCGTGGGTTTGGCGGCTCTCCTCACGGCGCTTCTGCTGGTGCCCTTCGGAGCCCAGCGGGCGCCGCTGGCATTCGAAGGGGACGTGATCCTATTTGCGGGGCTGTTCGCGGTGCTACGTTTTTTTACGGTGATCGCAGCGCTCGACACCGGATCCGCCTTTGAAGGAATGGGAGCCAGCCGCGAAGTGCAATTTTCCGCGCTGGCCGAACCCGCGTTGCTATTGGGGCTCGCTGCACTTGCGCCCTTAACGGGGAGCTTCTCGCTTTCGGGTATGCTCGCGGGAATCACCGCTCACACTTGGCTCCGGACGGGTCCGGCGCTCGCGCTGGTGGTCGCGGTGCTGCTGGTTGTCTTTCTCACGGAGAACGCCCGCATTCCAGTGGACGATCCGAACACGCACCTGGAATTGACGATGATCCACGAGGTGATGGTGCTCGACCACAGCGGGCCGGATTTGGCTTTCATCCTCTATGGCTCTGCACTCAAGCTGTGGACGCTGGGCGTTCTACTCGTGGGAATCCTACTGCCGGTGCAGACGGGACCTTGGCTCGACGTGGTGCTGCGCCTGGCCGGAATGATCGTGTTGGCTGTGGTCACCGGAATTATCGAGTCCACGATGGCTCGGCTACGACTGACTCATGTACCCCAATTTTTGGCTGGCGCCGGTGTTCTTTCGGTGTTGGCTCTCTTACTCGCGCTCCGATGAATGCTTGGAACGATTCCGTACTGGTTTTTCTAGTCCTGACGAACTTCATCCTGTTGGGATCCAGGCGGCCCGCCGCGCGCATTCGGCTGACGGCGATTCAGGGTCTCCTGCTCGGGATACTCACCATACTGGTCCACGCAGACGATGTCCGGTTACGCACCTTACTGCTGGCGCTCGGAAGTACGTTCGTGAAGGCCGGCGTCTTCCCCTGGCTGCTGCGCCGCGCCGTCCGGGAAACCGACGTGCGCCGTGGAGTGGAGCCGTTTGTGGGTTACACACTCTCGGTTTTGATGGGGATGGCCTTGCTGGGTCTCTCGATCTGGATGAGCTCGCGCCTGCCGTTACCCCCGTCGCAAGCGGGATCGCTGGTTGTGCCGGTATCTTTCTTTTCCGTCTTTGCGGGGCTGCTACTGGTCGTGAGCCGCAAGACTGCTTTGAGCCAAGTCTTGGGATATTTGGTGCTGGAAAACGGTGTTTATACGTTCGGGATCGCGCTGGCCTATGAACAGCAACTGATGGTTGAGCTGGGGATCCTGCTGGATCTGCTGGTGGGCGTGTTTGTCATGGGCATTATCATTTTTCATATCAGCCGCGAGTTCGACCACATTGAGGTCCACCGGCTCGCGACTCTCAAAGACGACCACTCCTAAAGGTTCCCGATGCTGATTGCCCTCATCCTTGTGCCCGCCGCCGCCGGTCTCCTTGCTTTCTTCATCCGCCGCGACGATCTGCGCCGCGCCCTTCTGTTGGCCACCGCAATCGCACACACGGCTATGACGGCGATCGCGGTGTTCGGCCGAGTGCCGGTCGCCCCCATGGAGGGATGGCTGGCCATGGATGCCGTGGGGCTTCTTTTCCTCGCAATCACGAGCACACTGTTCCTCTGCGCGGCTTTGTATGCCGTAGGCTACCTGGCACGCGAAATTCGAGACGAACACCGGGACATCGAGGAAGGACTGTTGTTCGCCAACGCTCCTGAAGCGGTTTTCACCGGCTGCCTCCTGCTCTTCCTCTCTACCATGACGCTGGTCACCGTAAGCCAGCATTTTGGCCTGTTATGGGTGGGAGTGGAAGGCACTACGCTCGCTACCGCGCCGCTTATCTACTTTCACCATCACCACCGCTCCTTGGAAGCGGCGTGGAAGTACCTGCTGATCTGTTCGATCGGGATTGCGATTGCGCTGCTGGGAAACTTTTTTCTGGCGGTAGCGGCGACGCGCGAAAGCGGCATGCCCGACCCGCTGGTGGTCCAAGCTCTGCTCCAGCACGCTGCGCGTCTCAATGTCCCCTGGCTGCAAGCGGCTTTCCTGTGCTTGCTGGTGGGCTATGGGACGAAGATGGGCCTGGCGCCGATGCATACGTGGCTGCCCGACGCACATAGCGAGGCTCCCTCCGTTGTATCCGCGCTGCTATCCGGGGCGCTGCTGAACTGTGCGTTCTTGGGAATTCTACGAGTGCAGCAGGTAATGGAGGCGGCCGGGCAAGCGCTCTTCGGCAGGCAGCTTCTGGTTGGGTTCGGCTTGGTTTCCTTGGGATTCGCGGCGGCGTTCATTCTGCGTCAGCCGGACTATAAGAGGATGCTGGCCTACTCCAGCGTGGAGCATATGGGCATTCTCGCGCTCGGCGTGGGTCTGGCCGGCGCCGGGACTTTCGGCGCGATGCTCCATAGCATCAATCACTCGCTCTCCAAGGCGATGTTGTTCCTGGTGGCGGGAAACATCCTCGCAGCATATCGGACGAAATCGGCGTCGGAGGTGCACGGTGTCACGCGCACCCTTCCGGTTTCGGGAACGCTGTGGGTCGCTGGATTCCTGGCAATCACCGGCTCTCCGCCTTTCGGGACATTCCTGAGCGAGTTTACAATCCTGCGCGCCGCGCTGGATCAACACCGCCCCGGAGTCGCGATCATGTATCTGGGGCTTCTCGGATTGATCTTCGTGGGGATGGCCTCCATCACCTTGAAGATGGCCCAAGGTCCCGCCTCGAAGCACGCGAAGGAACCGCTCTTTTCCATCCTTCCGCCTGCCGTGCTGGCGATCCCGGTATTGGTTCTAGGAGTGTATATTCCGCCGCCGCTGAGCCGCGCGTTGCAGGAGATCGCACATACGCTGGGAGGTTCGTGATGCCGGTTGCGTCAACCTGCGCGATCCGCAACGGACACAGCGTACCGTTGGCGGATGTTCCCGTCTTGAGCTTCTCCGCGTTCCGGCAGGCGGTGCTCGATTCGAGTGGCCGCATCGCGGCATTCTTCGGGCGCCCGGCAGCTGCCGGCAATACCCGTCTCACGGCCGTCATCGCAGGACCTCAAGAATCGCTGCACGTCGTCTCAACGGACGTGCAGGACACGTTTCCTTCGCTCACCTTGGAACTCCCCCAAGTTCATCTTTTCGAGCGGGAGATCGCGGAGCAGTGTGGCGTCCGGCCAGAGGGCCATCCCTGGCTAAAACCAGTACGATTCCCAGCGGCGCCCGTGGGTGTCATGGACTTCTTTCGTATGAATGGCGAAGAGGTCCACGAAGTCGCCGTGGGCCCGGTCCACGCGGGTGTCATTGAGCCCGGGCATTTCCGGTTCCAGTGCCATGGCGAAAATGTTTTCCACCTGGAGATTTCGCTGGGGTACCAGCACCGCGGCGTCGAACGGAACCTTCAGGGCGGGCCCAATAAACGGACGCTGCATTACATGGAGACGCTCGCGGGCGATACAACCATCGGCCATGCCACCGCGTATTGCCAGGCGGTGGAGGCCCTCGCGGGCGCTCAGGTTTCGCCGAGGGCGGAAACCTTGCGAGCGATCGCGCTCGAATTAGAGCGCCCTGCAAATCACGCCGGCGATTTGGGAGCGCTCGCAAATGATGTTGGGTATTTACCGACGGCCTCCTACTGCGGCCGGATTCGTGGGGACTTTCTAAACCTGACGGCTCTGCTGTGTGGGAATCGCTTCGGCCGCGGGCTGGTGCGGCCGGGCGGCGTAGGCTTCGATATCGATGATGCCCGCGTCAGCCTGGCTCTGGAGCGATTGGAGGCCGCGCTCAAGGACGTTACGATCGCGGCGGACCTCCTGTGGAATTCGGTGTCGGTGATGGCTCGCTTCGAACAGACGGGAGCGATTACCTCCGAGCAGTGCCAGGAGCTAGGGCTGGTGGGCGTCGCTGCGCGGGCCTGCGGCTTCGAGCGTGATGTGCGCCATGAATTTCCATGGGGGCTTTACCGGGCTGCGCGGATTTCGATTTCGACTGGATCTTCCGGAGACGTGTACGCACGCGCCTATGTGCGCTGGCTGGAGATCCAAGCCTCGGGCGCCTTCGTTCGCGAGCAGCTTCAGGCTCTGACCGATGGGCCGGTGCGAGTCGACGTGGGTCCCCTGGCGCCGGAACGAATCGCGGTCTCTCTGATCGAAGGCTGGCGGGGCGAGATTTGCCACGTCGCAGTGACGGATGCAAGCGGGCGTTTCGCCGCTTACAAGGTTGTGGATCCCTCGTTTCACAACTGGACGGGGCTGGCGCTGGCGCTTCGTAACCAGCAGATCTCCGATTTTCCGCTGTGCAACAAGAGTTTCAACCTCTCTTATTGCGGGTTCGACCTATGAGCTCTTGTCTATATGTTTAAGGCGCTTGCCGCACGTTTGCAACAGGGACACCGGACCGTTGCATTTCCGTCCCCTGACGTCACGCTGCCCGATCGCTTTCGTGGCCTTCCCGCGATCGATGCCGCGAAGTGCCCGGAGGGCTGCCGCAATTGCGCGGACGCGTGCCCGACGGATGCGATCGGGATTAACCCAGTCGCGAACAACCATGGGTTGGCGCTCGATCTGGGGCGTTGCCTGTTTTGCACCGATTGCGTGGAAGCTTGCCCGGAAGGATCTATTAAATACACAGAGGAATACCGACTGGCGGCACGCGCTCGGGAAGATTTGGTACTGAAGGGACAGGCGTTGAAACTGGCCGCGGCGCTCGACGAGCGTGCGCGGAAGCTATTCGGCCGGTCACTGAAGCTGCGCCAGGTGAGCGCCGGCGGCTGCAATGCATGTGAAGCGGACGTGAACGTCCTGAGCACGGTCGTGTTCGATCTCGGCCGCTTCGGTATTCAGTTTGTAGCATCTCCGCGCCATGCCGACGGCCTTCTGGTTACCGGGTGTGTTTCGAGAAACATGGGGCTCGCGCTCCGCAAGACCTACGAAGCCGTGCCTGCGCCAAAGATTGTGATTGCGGTGGGTGCGTGCGCGATCTCCGGCGGGCCTTACATCAATCACACGGAAGTTCACAATGGCGCCGCCGCCCTCGTACCGGTGGACCTCTATATCCCCGGTTGCCCACCTCATCCGCTCACGATTTTAGACGGACTTCTGCGGCTCCTCGGACGAATGGACGATCGTGCGCATAAAGCGCCGGAAAGGCAGACGCGTGCTACCGCTTCGGAGCCACCGACGGACCTGGCTTATTAAAGCGCGCCGCGTCGATATCGACGTTCGCCCGGATCTCGCTCAACTCGACGCTCTCGCGTCCATCGAGCCACAGCATATTCCATTTGAACGGCATCTTGACACCGTTGACATCGCGGTAATCGGAATAGTCGTATTGAGTCGGAATGCGGCCCACGGGCGAGGAGGCGTAGCGCCGCATCCGCACCAGGAGTCCGGTCTCCGGATCGAAATACAAGGAAACCATCGTCTGATTTCCGATTAAGCCCTGCACCACCTGAACCCGCTTATCGCCGATGAGGCTGGGAGCCCCGGAGCGCCACTGCGTGAAAGCCTGCTTGATGCGGCCCGGAAATTCCAGCGCCGCGTCGGCCTTCGCGCCGTCCAATTCTCCGCCGGCCAACTCCAGCACCGGGACGGGACGCAGGGGCGCGGAGATCCACGCCGAGCGGCCATCGGTGACCGTCGTGTTATCGCCGTTATCCGTGTGGATGATCTGCGTGCGCTGGTTGGGAGCCTTGGCGTAGATCTCAATGCCGCGCTGCCCGCTTTCCGGGCCGTATCCTGACGTGGTTCCCTTGGCCACCAGGCTCGTGATCGCCGCGAGCTTCTGAGCGCCGCCGATCGCCTGAACGTACCTGTCGAGAATCTGATCGGCCGTGGGCTGGTCCTTGTCGGCCTCGACGGCGTCATCCAAATCGTCCTCGGGTGGATTTCCGTAAATGGCGCCCAAGTCTGGCGTGGTCTTGGGATGATCGCCGCCGCGATGGCAGGAGAAACACGTCACCACCTGGCGTCCGCCGAAGTAGTTTTTGTTGATGGCCTGCATGATCACCACCATGCGGCGGGCGGTTTTCTTCTTGTCGGTGGTATCGAGCGCGTAATCCGCCCAGGACTTGTCGCTGAGCGAATGGCAGTTCTCGCAGGATATGCCCAGGGCGGCCGAAAAAATGCCCATGGTGTCCATGAACTCGCCGACCGGGATTCCCTTCAGCACCTGGACGTTCTTAAATACTTCCTCCGCCATCGGAGGCTTCGTGGCCGAAGACTGGCTGTAGGCCAACGTGCCACCGAGCAATCCGATCGCCAACGTTCCGGCCGCGCGAAGAATGATTTTGGATAAGACCAGCATGACGGAAACCGGTGGAGGTCGCAACTTTGAGCAGGATACCACAGTCGCTTTGCGGCTCCGCGAGGTTGCGCGCTTGTAGCACTACTAACAGGTTGCGGAAATATCAGTTTCATCCTCCGCTCCATCACTTCTGTCGCGGCTCGGTAAGCCGCTGTAAACGCATGCCGCCCTGGGCGGGACCATGAACCAAAGCGGCTGCTTCGGGTGTCATCTCAATTCGGTAAATTAATAAAGATGGTCGGCTCCAGCGCAACTCCGGGCCTGCGAAAGGGTTTGACGATCATGCGGCTGCGCTATGTCTTTACCGGTGTGCTTGTGCTCGCCGTCCTGGCCGGCGTGGTTGCCAAGCGCGTTTTTTATCCTTCTGTTTCCATTCGGGCGGCGTCCACGATTGCCGGGCCCGGTCTCTCATACTTGATCGTCCTCGGCGTGAACGATACGGCGCCCACCGTTTGGGACGGCACGATCAACGTCAGCGGCGCGAGCATCGAGATCCTGCGCGGCTGGCGCTTCAAGCCCGGAAGCGATTCTCTTAACGGCACGACGGGCTGGACCATGAGCACACGGACCACGCTCGCGATTCCTCCGGCGGTCGGCCCCGTACAGGAAAACGGGATCATCGCCAAAATCAGCGTGCCCGCCGGCATCGCTACGTTCAGCGTCACCACACCGCACGGTAACTTCAGCTTCTCGACCGCGGACGTCTCCTTCGGCGTGAACAAGACGTTTCTGAGCGGCCGAGCCCTGGTGACCGAGGTCAATGCCCAGTTCCAACTGACTACCTCCGACGAAGAGGAAGACTTCCCGGCGATGGCGCAGTCCGGCGACGATGTCTATCTGACTTACACCGAGTTCGTGCACGGCGACCGCACGCTGGCCGTCGGCGATTTCACCCCCACGCCCATCACCGATTTCCGTTTCCTCGCG
The DNA here is from genome assembly GCA_035934795.1 of Bryobacteraceae bacterium. Classification (GTDB taxonomy): domain Bacteria; phylum Acidobacteriota; class Terriglobia; order Bryobacterales; family Bryobacteraceae; genus Palsa-187. Next base: position 268,531 of record DASYXM010000023.1, read on the forward strand.
CGGCCTGCCGGGGGCGACCAGGTGTTGCTGATCCATTACTCCATCTCCACGCGGACGTGGACCGGCCCTTTCGCGGTCACCAACACCGGCGAGGATGCCATGCGCTCGGCGGTCGCCGTCGACGGCCAGGGGCGCGCCTGGATTTTCTATTCTGTGCAGCGGTCCGGCAATTTCGATATCTACGCCCGGAGCTCCGCCGCCGACGGCACGATGTCCCCGGAAATCCGTTTGACCACGGACCCCGGGACGGACATTTTTCCGGCCGCGGCCACCGATTCAGGAGGCCGTGTATGGGTCACCTGGCAAGGATTCCGTAACAACAATCTGGAAGTGCTGGCCAGCGCCCAGAACGGGACCACGTTTACGCCCGAGACCATAATTTCGACCTCGCCGGAAAGCGATTGGGATCCGGCCATCGCGACGGCTCCCAACGGCGAAGTGGCCATCTCCTGGGATACCTATGCCAAAGGCGATTACGACGTGTACGTGCGGCGCGTGCAGTTCAACGGTCAGATCGTTCCCGAGGCTCCGATTCCGATCGCCGCCACCGCGGACTTCGAGGCGCGCAGTTCCCTGGCGTACGATGCGCAGAATCGTCTGTGGATCGCCTATGAAATCGCGGGCTCCCGGTGGGGCAAGGATTTCGGCGCCTACGACACTACCGGCCTTCCGCTGTATTCAACGCACACCATTCAGGTCCGCTGCCTGGTGGGGAACAACCTGTACACGACCACCAACGATGTTAGCCAAGCTCTTCCGGGTATAGTCGCCACCCGCATGTTCGAGCCGAGCACGCCGGGTCCGTTTCCGCTGGCGCCAGATCCCACCCTCGCGACGAACCGCTTGCCGAACGCCGGCGTGGTGCCGCCGAACGGCGCCAAGAACAGTTTTCCCCGCCTGGCGACCGATTCCGATGGCACTATCTATCTGGCCTTCCGCCAACTGGCCGGCGCAGGTCTCTCGTCGAGTCACTCGACCAGCGTTCTCAGCGTGGGCTCGATCTGGACCGGCGGCATGGTGTGGTTCGATGGCGCGCAGTGGCACGGGCCGGGCGTGCTGGGCTTCACCGACGCGGTGGGCGACAACCGTCCTTCCATCCTGGCGCTGGGTCCGGGACATTTGCTGCTGGCGCATTCGTCGGATCACCGGCTCAGCCCGATCGTGGCGGGATCGCCGGCGCGGGACGGCGTCAACTCCGACATTTTCGAATCCGAGCTGCAGATCGCGAGAGCACAAGTTTCGCCGCAGCTGACGCCCGTGGGGCCGGCGATTCCCGCGCCGCTGGATCCCTCGGTGCGCGCCGAACGCGAGGCGCTGGAGGCGAGCGAGCGTTATAAACCCGCCGTCAACGGGCAGCGCTTGCAACTGGTGCGCGGCGATTTTCACCGGCACACGGAGATCTCTTTCGATGGCCGCGGCGACGGCCCACTGATCGACAGCTACCGCTACTTCATCGACGCCGTCGGCCTGGGCTGGGTAGGATGCTGCGATCACGACAACGGCGACGCTCGCGAATACACATGGTGGATCACCCAGAAATTCTCGGATGCCTATCTGTTGGGCGCCAAGTTTGTCCCGATGTACTACTACGAGCGCAGCGTCAGTTATCCCGAAGGACATCGCAACGTGGTGTTCGAGCAGCGCGGCGTGCGCCCCCTTCCGCGGCTTCCTCTTTCGGCGGTGGTCGCGTCGCCGCCGGGCCCACCCGCTCCAGACACGACCATGCTGTATGCATATCTGCATTTTTTTAACGGCCTGAGCGCGCCGCACACCAGCGCGACGGATCAGGGCACGGATTGGCGCAACAGCGATCCGGTGGTGGAGCCGTTCGTCGAAATTTATCAGGGCGACCGCCAGGATTACGAGATGCCGGGCGCCCCGCGCGCCAACACCGGCACGGGCGTCAACATGCCGATCGATTCGATCTCCGGCTACGAATCGCCGGGTTACGTTTCGACCGCCCTCAGCAGGGGCGTTCAACTGGGGTTTGAGGCTTCCAGTGACCACATTTCCACGCACATCTCCTTCACGAATCTGTGGGTGACGTCCCCGACGCGAGCCGGCATCATGGATGCGATGCGCAACCGTCGCATGTACGGGTCCACCGACAACATCGTCGCCGATTTTCGCAGCGGCACGCACTTCATGGGGGAGACCTTCACCACGTCCACTGCGCCGGTTTTCACCGTGCGCTTGTGGGGCACTCAGCCGTTCCAGCAGGTGGTTGTGGTGAAGGATAACAACATCGTATTTTCCACCAGCGGAGGCCGCGCCGTGTATTTTAACTGGCAGGACACCGCCGCGCAATCGGGCAAGACCAGCTACTATTACGTGCGTGGCTTGCAGACCGACGGGAACATCGTGTGGGTGAGTCCCATGTGGGTGACGATGCAGTAGCGCTTCGTTTTTGCAAGCCCCCACCGGTGCCGGGCCGCATGAGATTCCGCGCGGGATATTCTAGAGGAGCGGAGCAAATGGCAGGTCAGAATCATGACTGAGGAACGCCGTGAAACCGCGGGAGCCGGTTCTCATCTCACGGCTCTGCTTGCGGAAAACGCGTCCGAGTACGGTCTAGCGGCGATCCTCGGCTTGCTGCTGCTGTTAAATCTCACCGGCCTTTTTCAGACCATTTTCGGGCTCAACACGGCCATCCTGGTGACGGTCCTCGCGGGATACAAAACCTTTTACAACTCCATTTCCGCGCTGCTCGAAAAAACGATTTCCGCCGACGTGGCGCTGTGCATCGCGGTGATCGCGGCGCTTTCGGTGGGCGAATACCTGGCGGCCGGCGAAGCCATGTTCATCGTGATGGTGGGCGAGACGCTGGAGTCCTACGCCGCCGGACGAACCGCGGCCGCCATTTCCGGCTTCGTCGCGCAAATGCCGCGGATCGCTCGGCTGCTGCGGAACGGCGTGGAAGAAGAAGTGGACGCCGCGACGCTCGCGGCCGGCGACATGATCGTCGTGCGAGCGTGCGAGCGCGTCGCCGCCGACGGCGTGGTCGAGCAGGGAGTTTCGAGCGTCGACGAAAGCTCCATCACCGGCGAGCCTTTGTCGAAAGATAAACAGCCCGGCGACGAGGTTTTCTCCGGCAGCATGAACGGCAACGCGCTGCTGCGGATTCGCGTAACCCGCGCGGGCGCGGAGACGACCATCGCGCGCGTGATCCGTCTGGTGGAAGAAGCCAGGCAACAGCGCGCGCCGGTGGAGCGCCTGGCCGACCGCTACGCCAAATACTTTCTGCCGGCGCTGCTTCTGGCCGCGGCGCTGACGTTTTATTTCACCGGTAATTGGCTGCGCACGGTCGCGGTGCTGATCGTCGCGTGCCCGTGCGCGCTGATCCTGGCGACGCCCACGGCTATGGTCGCGGCGATCGGGGGACTCGCCCGGCGTGGGATCCTGGTGCGCGGAGGAGCGGTCCTGCAGCGCGCCGCAAAAGTGGACGCGGTGCTGTTCGATAAGACCGGCACCGTCACCGAAGGACGCTTTGAGATCACCCGCGTGATCGCGCTCGATGGGAAAGAAGACCGCTTGCTGGCGCTCGCGGCGGCGGCGGAACGGGGCTCCGATCATACGCTCGCCCGCGTCATCGCCCAGGAAGCGAAGCGTCGTGGGCTGTCCGTTCCCATACCCGACGACGCCCGCGTGCTGCCTGGACGGGGCGCCGAATGCACGGTGGGCGGTTGTCCCATTCGCGCGGGAAGCGCAGCATATCTGGCCGAGCATGGGATCCTGGACACGAGCGCTCTTCAGGAAGAAGCGGACCGTTTGGGATCGACCGTGGTGCTGGTGGCGGAGGGCGACCGGCTGGCCGGAGCGATTCTGCTGCGCGATCGCATTCGCGAGGGAATTCGGGAAGCTTCCGCGCAACTGCACGCGCTGGAGATTCCGCGCCAGGCGATGCTGACCGGCGACCGGCGGCGCGCGGCCGAAGCCATCGCGCGCGAGATCGGCATTCACGACGTAGAGGCTGAGCTGCTGCCGGAACAGAAGTTCGAGCGCGTACGGCAGATCGCCGCGCAAGGACACGTCGTGGCGATGGTCGGCGACGGGATCAACGACGCGCCGGCGCTGGCCGCCGCGAGCGTGGGCATTGCCGTCGCCGGCGCGAGCGATATCACTGCGGAGGCCGCCGACGTGGTCTATCTTCCGCATTCGCTCGAAAAGCTGCCGCGGTTGTTCGAAGTAAGCCGGCGCGCGATGCACACGGCCTGGCTCAACATCGTGCTGTTCGCTGGCGCGCTGAATCTCCTGGCTGTCCTGGCCTGCGCGTTCGGCAAACTGGGGCCTATCGGCGCGGCACTGACGCATCAGCTTTCGTCCTTCTGCGTGATGCTGAATTCGCTGCGCCTGCTGCGCGTCGAACGTCTACCATCCTCGGGCGGGCGGATTTCCGGATGGCGCGAGCGTTTCTCGCAGTGGCTGGAGGCATCGCCGCTTCCGGCATGGCGGGACCGGCTGCGCGGATTTGAACCGGGCGTGGCGTTCCGCTGGCTGGTGCGGCATTGGCGGCAACTGACGAAACCGGCACTGGGCCTGGCCGGAGCATGGATCGTCCTGAGCGGCATCTACACCTTGCAGCCGGACGAGATCGGCGTCATCGAGCGCTTCGGCAAAAAAGTATTGCCGTTCCGGACTCCGGGACTGCACTATAAGCTGCCGTGGCCGGTAGAGCGGTTGACTCGCCTGCAAGCGAACCGCGTGCGAGTGGTCGAAATCGGGTTCCGTTCGAATGCAGCTTCGAGCAGCGCCGAACCGGCCGCTTACGAATGGAACGTGCAGCATCGCACGGGGCGTTTTCAAAGCCGCCCGGACGAAGCGCTGGCGCTGACGGGCGACCAGAATATGATCGAGTTGAACGCCACCGTGCACTACAACATCGATCATCCGGACGCCTTCCTGTTCCGGCAGCTCGATGGCGACGCGACGGTTCGCGACGCGGCCGAATCCGTGATTCACGGGATCGCGGGCACCACACCGCTCGACGACGTGCTGACCACGGGCCGACAGGCCATCGAGCGGAAAGCGCTCGCCGAATTGCAGCGCCGCATGGACCGGTACGAAACCGGCGTCCACGTGCTGCAGTTAAAACTGCAGGACGTGCATCCCTCGCTCGAAGTGGTGGACGCGTTTCGCGAAGTGTCCGCGGCGTTTGAGGAGAAGAACCGGCTGGTGAACGACGCGGAGGGATATCGCAACGAGCAGGTGGCGCTGGCGCGCGGCAACGGCAAGGCGCAGGTGCAGAACGCCAGCGCCTATACACTGGGCCGCAAGAATCGGGCCGCCGGCGACGCCAGCCGTTTCGAACAGCAAGAACAGGCGTATCGCACGGCGCCCGGTCCTACCGAAACCAGGTTGTACCTGGAAACCATCGATCAGGTTCTGCCGGGCAAAAAGAAATTCATCGTCGATTCCAGCAAGTCGCGGCGTCATCTGATGCTGCTAGAAGACGGCCTGGACCTCGCGCCGCCGGGCGCCGGAATTTTGGGAGCGCAGCCCGCCAAATAAAGCGCGGTGGAGTAAGTACAATGTGGGAAGATTATCCGGAATTGAATCGTTATCGCAAGTATTATCCCGCGGCGGCGGTCGTGGCGCTGTTGATTCTTTGTTATCTGACGCTATTTTCGGTGCGCGAGACCGAGTTCGTCCTGGTGACGCAATTCGGCCGGCCCGTGCGTACCGTCACCGACGCGGGACTGAACGCCAAGTGGTTCTTCCAGACTGCCATTTACTTCGACCGCCGCTTGCGTACCTACAATCCGCGCCCCTCGGAATTTCTGACGCGCGACAAGAAGAATATCGTCATCGAGAACTACGTAGTCTGGAAAATCCAGGACCCTGATCGCTTCGTGCAGACGGTTGGCGACGCCGTTGCGGCGGAGATGCGCCTGCACGATATCATCTGGTCCGGCCTGTCCGCCGCCCTGGGCGCGCAGGATATGGATTCGATCGTAGGAACGGATGCGGACAAAGTGCAAACCGCCGCGGTGCTCGACGGCCTGACGTCGGCGACGGACCGCACGGCGCTCGAGCAATATGGCATCGACGTCGTCGACGTGCGCATCAAGCGCCTGAACCTGCCGGAGCAGAACAAACAAAGCGTCTATGCGCGCATGCGGGCGGAGCGCCAGCGTATCGCGCGCCAATACCGCGCCGAGGGCGAGGAGCAAGCCTTGAGCATTCGCGCCGACGCGGACCGGCAGAAGGAAGAGATTGTGTCGCTGGCCTACAAGGAAGCGGAGAACATCAAGGGCCAGGGTGACGCCGAATCGACGCGCATTTACGGGCAGGCGTACTCCAAAAATCCGAGTTTCTATAAGCTGCTGCGCACGCTGGAATCGTACAAGAAAGTTTTCGACGACAAGACCACGGCGATCCTCAGCTCGGATTCGGAGCTTTTGAAGGTCTTGATGAAAGGCGAAGCCGGAGCGAAGTGAGCATTCTCGCGCCCCAATTCGAATTGCCGCGGCTGGATACCGGCGCCGAACCGCCTCCCGAGGTCCGACATTGGACGCCGCGGTGGGATCGCAAGCCCGTCCTCGCGGCGCTCGCGTGCCTGTGGATTCTCTCGGGCGTATACCTGGTGGCGCCGGATCAGCAAGCGGTCGAAACGATGTTTGGGAGAGTGGTAGCCCCGCGCGTCCTGCCGGGCTTGCACTACGCGCTGCCGTGGCCGCTGCAAAATGTTTACAAGTTGAAGGTCCGGCAATTACAGAGGCTGGTGGTGGGGGGCGATCTGCCGGACACCGTGATCGGGCGGGCGCAGCCGCTCGCGTCGCAATTCCTCACCGGCGATCAGAACATCATCAACATGCGGGTGGTGGTGCAGTATTCGGTCGGCGTGCCGGCCGATTATCTGTTCCTGGCGCAAAATCCGGCGCGGGTGACGGGCGCAGCGGTGGAATCGGAGATCGCGCGGCGCGTGGCGCATCGCGGAGTAGACGCCGTTTTGACCACCGAGAAGGCGGCCATTCAATATGAAGTGCGCGCGGCCGCGCAGGAACTGCTCAACCGCTACCGGACCGGCGTGCAGATCTCGACGGTCAACATCGAAAGCGCCGCGCCCCCGCCGGAAGCCGCCGACGCGTTTCGCGACGTGGCCAGTGCGCGCGCCGATACCGCGCGCATCGTGAGCGACGCCCAGGGTTACGCCAACGACCTGATCCCCAACGCTCGCGGCCAGGCGCAGCAGATGCGCGAGGAGTCCGAAGCCTACCGGCAAAGGAAAATCAACGAAGCCGCGGGCGACGCCGCGCGTTTCAACCAGATCGCCGCGGAATACGGCAAGGCCGCGCAGGTGACCGGCGAGCGTCTGTACCTGGAAACCATGGAGCAGATTCTGCCGCGCATCAAGAAGCTGATCGTCGACAAGAACGGCAACCTCGACTTGACGATCCTGCGCCGGGGAGAGGCGACGCCGGCTTCCTCGAAATGACGCGTCCCAATGACTAAGGCACATGACTAAGCAGGGCATCGCGCAGGTCGCCGCAGCCGCGGTTCTGACCATCGCGGTCGGCGTACGCCTCGGCCGCAAGACAAACTGGCGCATGCCGGACGTCAACAGTTGGCGAACGGCGCTGCTGCCTGCCGAGAGAGTCGATCCCGAGCCGCAGGATACGATTTATTCGATGATGAACGCGGCCCGCGCCGGCGATACGAAGGCCTACGTCGCCTATTACACCGGGCCGATGCTCGCTTCGCTCGATCAGACACTCGCGGCGACGACCGAAGCCGATTTCGGCAAATATCTGAAGGAAACCAACGCGGCGGTGATGGGCGTCACCGTTTTCGATCCCGAGCGTGTGGGTGAAACGGAAGTGAAGGTGCGTGTGGAGTACGTGTACAAAGACCGCAACGAAGCTCAGACCGTATTCCTCGAAAAAGGCCCTGGCGGCTGGAAGATCTCGCGCGTGGATGCAGCGGAGCGCGTCGGCACGCCGATCCCTTACGGCACGCTCGTCAAGTAGCGCCGGTGACTGCCCGCGCCGGGCCCCGGCCCTTCCAGCTCTAAAAACCCGCCTGAACGATCGGAACGATGGACGTGTAGGTGCCCGTCGTCGCGCGCACGCCCAGCACGTTGAAGTAGGTCCCATTGCCCATGCCATCGACCGCCGTGAACCAGATGGTGCCTTTGGCGTTCTTGAGAGCTGGAAATTTGTCGGTAAGCAAGAAAGCCGTGTGCGTGTTCGCCAGCATGGCGGGAAGCGCGGGGGTCGCGAGTTGAACGCCGTTCTCGTCGTATGCGGTGACGGTGATGTTCAGAGGCGCGTAGCCAAAATCGTTCGCCAGCGCGACGCCGACGACGGTGCCGGGCGTCGTGTGGTCGAACGGAATCCCGAATTTATAATCCGTTCCAGTATCCAGCGGGCAGGTGGATTCGAAGAACCCGTTTCCGATGGGAAGGCCGAAGACCGCCGAGCCAGCGATGGTGTTGCTGGTGACTAGCACTGCGTATCCCTGAACGAGCGGGGCGGCGGCGGATCCGTTCGTTTGAATGATGATCGAGCCGTTCACGGGCAAAGTACCGGACAGGGAAGCGGCCGTGCCAGCGGTAGTGCTAAGCGTCAGGGGATTGCCGTTGTCGCCGTAGAAATTCAGCGTGTAAGGCGCCGCAACGGCATCCAGGTTGATCAGGGTGAAGGTGGTGCGGGCTCCGCCCTGGTCCATAATTTGGGCCAATGTTCCACCGCCCGGCTCGGTCCAATCGGAGGCGCGGGCCGTAACGCAACTCAGGACGATGGCAACGCACAGTGTGAGCGAGATCTTCCGCAACATATTATTTTCCCTCCAAGAATTCATAACGCCTCTCGCAGCATAAAGGTTGCGGGGGCCGCTAGTAAGATTTTACCGGCTGGCGAAGTCCCGGGATTTCGAGCGACGACAGGGCCGGTTGAACGGGCGCAAGCTGGCCACTTGCCTGTGCGCTATTACGCGCGCACCGATGCCGCCGGTTGCGGCGCGGCCTGCCTCGGCTTCTTGTCCATCCAGATCCTAAGCCGGAACAGCATCAGGACGGCGAGAATGCCGCCGTACATCAGCGGCTCCCGAATGTCGGACTTGACCAGCCAATAATAATGGATCACTCCGGCGAGCGTCGCAAAATAAATCAGCCGGTGCAGGCGCTGCCATCTCTTGGGGCCTAACCGCCGCACCATCGCGGCCGTCGAGGTCACCGCGAGCGGGATCAACATCAGAAGTCCGGCGGTTCCCGCCATGATGTACAGACGCTTGGCCACATCGGCGAAAATCGCGCGGACGTCGAACATCTGATCGAAGGTCAGGTACATCAGCATATGGACCACGACGTAAAAGAAGGAGAACAGGCCGAGCATGCGGCGGAAGCGCGTCAGCAGAGGCTGGCTGAAGATCTTGCGCAAGGGCGTTACGCAGAGCGTGATCAGCAGGAAGCGGATAGCCCAGTCGCCGGTGGCGTGCTCGATAAACTCCACCGGGTTCGCGCCCAGATGGCCCTCGACGCCGCGCCAGATTAGCAGGGCCGCCGGAATCAGGCACACCGCGAATAGCGAGCGCTTGGTCCAGGGATTAAATAAGATCTTCTTCCACACAGTGCGTAATCCCGCGGCAGCTCGCGGGTCTGCTTCCTAATATTGAAAAAGGGACAGACCGCTCTGTCCACTCCCCCGGCTCGTACGTGAACCCAAAATCTACGGTTCGGGACAGGGTAGTCTGTCCCCTTCTTCATTGGAAATGTTCCCCGCCGGAAGGCGTCAGTAATTCTTCTTCAGGTCCATGCCCGCGTACATGCTCGCGACCTGGTCGGCGTAGCCGTTGAACATCAGCGTTTTGACCTTGAACAGCTCGCCGATGCGGCGCTCGGTCGCCTGCGTCCAGCGCGGGTGATCCACTTGCGGGTTCACGTTGGAATAGAAGCCGTACTCGTGAGCGTTGGCGATGTTCCAGGTGGTGGGCGGCTCTTTTTCGACCAGCGTGATCTTGACGATCGACTTTATCCCCTTGAAGCCGTATTTCCAGGGCGTCACCAGCCGGATCGGTGCGCCGTTCTGGTTGGGCAGCGTCTCGCCATACATCCCGACGGCGAGGATCGCGAGCGGATGCATGGCCTCGTCCAGGCGCAGACCTTCTACATAAGGCAGATCGATGCCCGCGTACTTCCCGCGCGGCATCTGCTTCGGGTTGTAGAGGCTCTGGAACGCGACGTATTTGGCTTTGGTATTCGGTTCCACCTGTTTCAGCAGCGCGCTTAGCGGAATGCCCGCCCACGGGATCACCATAGACCACGCCTCCACGCATCGCATGCGATAGATGCGCTCCTCGATCGGCGCGAGCTTTACGATTTCGTCGTAATCGAAGGTCTTGGGCTTATTCACCAGTCCGCCGACCTGGATCGCCCACGGCGAAGTGATCAGCGTTGTCGCGTAGTGGGCCGGTTCCTCCTTGCCGGTACCGAACTCGTAATAGTTGTTGTAATGCGTCGCATCATCCTTGGAGGAGATCTTCTCGTTCACCGTGTAGGAGCTCTTCACCAAGCCATTGAGTTTCATGGTGGCATCGGCTCCAGAGGGCAGGGCGAGGGCTCCCAGGGCGGCCGAACCAACGGCCAGAAAGCTGCGGCGGTTCAGGTACACGTCCTTGGGAGTGATCTCGGACGAGCGAATATCTGCTGGTTTCCGGATGAGCATAATCGTGAGCCTCTAACCAAATAATAACGCCAACGGCGGACCAAGTGGCGGCGGCGGCGATGGTCGCCATCCGCTCTATGGTTTGGAGCGAAACAGAATCCGGCCGTTCCGCCTAGAAACTGAATCGCACGCCTCCGAACGCCCCGAGGGGTGCGCCCGGCGCATAGAAGGTCGCGTGCACGATCGGGAAAATTCCGTCGACGGCCGGGAGCGGTTGGGCCACGAAAGTATTGCTGGCTGTGAACCCAGTGGGACCCAACTGCGCGGCTGTGTAATAGTGGCGATCCAAAAGATTGTCGATCTCGACGAACAACTGCACGCGCCGATGCACCTGATAGGTGGCTCCCAGGTTGACCACGGCATATCCCGGCGACGTCCCAGGACCCAAGTAATACACGCCGTCCGGCTGATGCAGGTTGTTCTCGTCGCCGCGCGCGTAGGAGCTCGAAATCGCGATCAGGCCCAGGTCGAGCGACAGCTTCGGGGTCGCCTGCCAGTTGGCGAACGCCTTGAGCATGTGCTCCGGGATCAGCGGAATTCGGCCGCCGGGCTGGACCTGAATATTTCCGTCGATTCCTCGCACCATGCCCGCCGAATCGTTGGCGCTGTTGCTCGACCCATTCAGCGTTTCCACGCTCTGGTAGGTGGCGTCGAGGAAAGTATAACCGCCGCCCAGATTGAAGTGTCCGATGCGCCCGCTGAGATTCGCCTCTGCGCCCTGGCGTCGCGTCACACCGAAATTCTTGAAGTACCCGAACCCGGTTTGCGTGGAGGCGACGAACAGAATGTCATTGTGATTTTCGGCGCGGAACCATCCGGCACTCCAGCGCAGCTTGCTTTCGGCGCCACTGCGCACGCCGGCTTCGAAGGTTCGCGTGACCACCTGATCGAGAGGCGGATCGCCGGCCATGGCGTTGGGAAGTTTGCACGGCTGGTTGGGATCGGCGCATCCGAGCTCGATCGAGGTCGGTGCGCGGCTGCCTTCGCTGTAGCTGAAATACGCGTTGACGCGCCGCGCGGGGCTGTAGGTGACGCCGGCGGCCGGATTGAAGCGTCCGAACACGCTAGTGCCGGTAAGCGAGCCGGGGCCGGCGAGCGGCATGAGACTGTCGGCGTTATCGATCGTCGTGCGGTTGTAGCGGCCCGACGCCGTCAGGTGCAACGCGCTTCCGATCGACAACGTATCGGTGAAATAAACGCTGCCGGTGTGAATGCGTCCGGACAAGTCAACCCGAGTGTCGTAGGGAGTACCACCTGAAATTGTCGTGCCGTTCGCGAACGCATTGACGGCCGTGAAGCTGAGAACCGGGTTCAGAAAGGCGAACTGCTGGGCTTGCTCGAAATCCACGTTGCTGCGATCGTACGCCGCGCCGGCCGTGAATTCGTTGCGGCGCCCCTTGGGTGAAGCGGACCAGCTCACTTGTCCCGAGAGTCCGCCGTTGTGCTGGGCGCTGTGCGTCCGAGTGAACAGCCCGTTGCACTCGTCGGCGGGATCGGCAAGCTGGAGGGCTTGCGCGATGCACACCCAGGAGGGAAACGGCGTGTTCGAGGCGTTCGCGCCGCTTGACGGAAATCCCGTGTAGCCCGCGGCAGTCAAAGCGGCCTGATCGGCGGCGGTCGGCTGATAGACGGATTGGTCAAACGAGTTTTCGTTGAGATCGGCGTTGATGGTGTTGGCGCGAATGTAACGGTAGAACGCGTTCGCGGAGAAAGTCACATTCGCGCCGACGCTGTGCCGCGCGTTGAAGTTGAGAAACGGAGAACGGTCGCCCGTGATATCGGGCCACGTGTACACGCTCGAATAGTCGCGCGCCAGGAAGCGCTGCTCCTGCAGGCCGTTGCCGTTCAGCAGATTGTTGGCGTAGGAAAAAGACAACCCCAGCGTGGTTTTCGCGCCCTGCCATCCCAGCTTGCCGAACAACTGACGGACGTCCGAGGGGGAATGGGCGCGCCAGCCGTCCTCGAAAAGCAGATTGCCGGCCGCGTACCAGTTCAGGCCCCTGGCGGTCGATCCTCCATGCTGGATCTCGGCGATCTTGCGGCCGAAGCTCCCGCCGCTTAATTCGAGCGTGGTGCCCGGGTTGCGGCGCCCGTCTTTCGTTTCGAGCGCGAGCGCGCCGCCAAGCGTATTCAGCCCGAACAACGGATTCGATCCCGGAATCACGGTCATCTCCGCGATGGCGATCCGCGGGATCAAATCCCACGACACTACGTCGCCAAAGGGCTGATTGAGGCGCACGCCGTCCATATAGATGGAGACGCCTTGCGGCGTGCCGAGCAGCGGCGAGGCTGTGTATCCGCGATAGTTCAAATCGGGCTGCACGGGGTTGCCTTGAATCTGGTTCAGATAAACGCCTTCGAGCCGCCTGTTCAAAAAATCCGAGAGATCCAGCGCTCCGCTCTGTTCGACGTCGCGATCGGTGGCCGTCTGCATCGGAAAGGGAACCTCCTCGAGAGCGCGGTCGACGCCGGGAAGCGGCGCGGTCCCGACCACGTCCACGGCATAGGCCGCGGCGCCGATGGTCATCGTGATGGCCCGCGAGACCGGGGCCGCCGACCGCACCGTGATCGAAACCGATTGGGTCGCAAAACCTTCCTTGGAAATCTCCAGGCGGTACAAGCCGTAAGAGAGGCCGTCCAGCGTTGCGACGCCACGCACGTCGGTTTGAAAACGGCGATCGAGGTTTGCCGCCCGATTTTCGAGCCTTCCGGAAACCTCCATCGGAGCGCCGGAAGGGTCCTTCACTTCGAGCTGGATAGAGCCTGTAAGTTGTTGAGCGTGCAGCCGGATAGCGCAAAGGACGACGGCCAGAGCGCCCGCGACGAGGCAGACATTTCGCCTCCTGTAAGAGTGCATATTTCAACATTCCTAGACGCCCCGTTCTGTTCAAGTTTTTTGCGTCCGGTCGCGGCGGAAATTTGCGGGGCGAACCCTCCTCCGCGAAAAATCCCTGAACAAAAGAGCGGAAAGTGGAATAATCAATCGAACACAAGCCTGTCCATGCAGGATTCCCAAGCCACCTCGAGCGTGTTGTCCGACCTCGCTTCGGGCGCGGCCGAGCGCGTCCGCGAGCCGTCGTTGTCAGAGCAGGAAGTGGTCGATCTCTTCGATCAGTTCCGGGACCGTCTGTTCCGCTACGTGTTGACGTTCGGGCTTCCGGTGGAGGATTGCGAAGAGGTGATCCAGGAAACATTCCTCGCGCTGTTCCGGCATCTGACGCGCGGCAGATCGCGGCGCAATCTGCGGGGCTGGCTGTTCCGCGTGGCGCATAACCTGGCGCTGAGGATGCGCCTGCGGGCTCGCCGGGATGGGCATGCGTCCGCTACCAAGGATGCGCGGGTGGATGCGAGGGAGGACGCCGCGATCGATCCGGCCCCTGATCCCGAGCGTCAGTTCGAAAGCGCGCAGACGCGCGCGCGGCTGCTGGCGGTATTTCGGGCGCTTGCGGAACAGGACCGGCGGTGCCTGTCGCTGCGGGCGGAAGGGCTGCGCTATCGCGAAATCGCCGGGGTTCTGGATATGTCCCTCGGCTCGGTGTCGGTGTCCCTGGCTCGGTCGCTCGCGCGCCTGACGCGGGCCGGCGAACGGTGAACGATGCGGCGTCAAGAAGTGCATCTCTCGGATTCCCAAGTGCTCATGGCGATCGACGGCGAACTGTCGGAGCGCGAGCGGGCGCGTGTCGAGTCGCATCTTTCGGCCTGCTGGAGCTGCCGCGCGCGAAAGCAGGAAATAGAGGCGTCCATCTCCGATTTTGTCCGGCTGCGCCAGCGTGAGATGGAACCGCAACTTCCCGCGGCGGCTGGTCCGCGCGCCCTTTTGAAGGCGCGGCTCGCGGCGCTCGCTTCCGATCGTGAGGCCGGGAACGCATGGTGGAGAATGAGTTGGCTTCCGTCGAAGCACCGCAACGCGGCGGCAGGCCTGATCGCCGTTTCGTTGTGCTTGTTGCTCGGAATTCTGATCGTCGTGAGGGAGACGCCCGGGCGGAAAGCTCCCGCGGTTTTCGTGCCCGATGCGCATTTGACGCCCGGAGCCACGGTGCTCGTCGGCCGCCAGGACGTGTGTGCCTCCACGGCGCCGAAAAATCGCCTGGTTCCCGCCTCGCTGCGGAGGCAGGTTTTCGAGGAATACGGCGTGCGCAACGCCGAGCCGCGAGCGTACGAAGTGGACTATCTGATTACGCCGGCGCTCGGCGGCGCCGACGATATCCGCAATCTGTGGCCGCAATCCTACGCGGCGAACGGCTGGAACGCCCGCGTGAAGGATGCGCTGGAGGACCGCCTGCGCGATATGGTCTGCGAAGGGCAACTGGACCTGGAGACGGCGCAGCGCGAGATCTCGACCGACTGGATCGCCGCGTATAAGAAGTACTTCCACACGGACCGGCCGCTGGAGACCGCGCAGCCGTGAGTCCTTGAAAAAGCCGTCGCGAGCCGCTTTCTGATTCGGTTAAACTAAACTGGTTCACTCCTATGCCGCTCGCTGCAGGGGACAAACTGGGCCCGTACGAAATCCTCGCGCCGATTGGTGCGGGGGGTATGGGAGAGGTTTACCGCGCACGCGATTCCAGACTGGAGCGCGACGTCGCGATCAAGGTCCTGCCGGAGCACCTTTCGCGGAATCCCCAGGCGTTGGCCAGGTTCTTGCGCGAAACCAAAGCCTTGGCCGCGCTTTCGCATCCTAACCTGTTAGCCATCTTCGATACCGGCACCGAGAATGGAGTCAGCTACGCCGTCACGGAATTGTTGGACGGTGAATCCCTGCGCGCCAGGCTCACACGCGGCGCACCGCCCTGGCGCAAGGCGGTGGAAATCGGAGCCGCCTTGGCCGAGGGACTGGCAGCGGCCCATTCCAAAGGCATTACCCACCGCGATCTCAAACCGGAAAACATCTTTATCACGCTGGACGGCCGGGTGAAAGTCTTGGATTTTGGACTGGCGCGCGTCGAAGCGGGACCAACGGGCCCCAACGCGGAAACGCAGACGGAAGCCGGAACGGTGATGGGCACTCCCGGCTACATGTCGCCGGAGCAGGTTCGCGGCACTCCCGCAGGGCCGGCCAGCGACATTTTCTCTCTGGGATGCGTGCTCTACGAGATGATTTCGGGACGACGTGCCTTCGCGGGCCCGACGGCGGCGGAAACGATGTCGTCGATCTTGCGGGATACGCCCGGGGAACTGGCGGCTTCCGGGACGCAGGTTCCTCGGGAACTCGGCCCGATGATCTTTCGCTGCCTGGAAAAGAACGTCGAGGAGCGATTTCAATCGGCTCGCGACTTGGCCTTTGATATCAAGGCGGTCTTAAGCGCGCCCAGCGCCACGGCGCCTTCGTCTCGCGCCATCGATTCCATCGCGGTGCTGCCCTTCACGAATGCGGGTAACGATCCCGACACCGAATACCTGTGCGATGGGATCACCGAAAGCATCATGAACACCCTGGCGCAGATCGGCAAACTCCGCGTGACACCGAGGAGCACGGTATTCCGGTACAAGGGGAGCGATCTGGACCCGCAGGCGGCGGGACGTGAGCTAAACGTGCGCGTGGTGCTCACGGGGCGCGTGGTCAAACGGGGCGAGACATTGGTGGTGGGGACGGAGCTGCTGGATGTGCAAGCGGGGTCACAACTCTGGGGCGAACGCTACAACCGGAAAATCAGCGACATCTTCGCGCTGGAGGAAGAGATCGCCCGCAAGATCTCGGAGAGCCTGCGCATAAAGCTCACCGGGGAAGAGAAGGGCCGCCTGAGCAAGCGTTTCACAGAAAACACGGAGGCCTATCAGCTCTATCTCAGGGGTCGCCACCACTGGGCCAGGCGAACTCCTGATCAGGTGACGAAAGGCGCCCAGTACTTTCAGCAGGCCATCGAAAAGGACCCGAGCTACGCCTTGGCCTATTCGGGCTTGGCCGATTGCTACACCATCCTGGCACTGTATTCGGTTCTTCCTTCCAAGGAGACATTCGCCAAGGCCAAAGCGGCTGCCGCAGCGGCAGTGGCTTTTGACGACGAGCTCGCGGAAGGGCACACTTCGCTGGGTTTCATCCGCGCGTATTGGGACTGGGACTGGGAGGGAGCCGAAAAGGAGTTTCAGCGCGCGCTGGAGTTGAATCCGGGTTATTGGGTCACGCCGTACTGGTATGCGATCGTCCTGACCTCGTGCGGACGTTGCGAGGAAGCCGAGCAGCAAATCCGTCACGGAATGGAACTGGAGCCGCTGTCACCCGTGATCATGCATGGCGCGGCGATGAACTCCGTCTCTGCCGGCCGCTACCAGGAGGCAGAAGAGCGCTGCTTGAAAGGGCTGGAGAACGATCCGCATTATTTCCTGCTGCGCTTTTGGCTGGGGCTCGCGTACCAGATGGAGTCCAGATATTCCGAGGCCATCCGTGAGCTCGAGACCGCCGTGGATCTTTGTAGGCGGGGTGTGTCATGGGTGGTCGGCGCGCTGGGAAGCGCCCACGCCACGGCCGGGGACCGCGCGGGAGCCATGGGGATACTGCAAGAGCTTCTGGACCGGGGGCAACGGGAAGCCAACGATTTCGCTTCCGTCGCCGTGGTCTATGCAAGTCTCGGCGATGTGGAAAATGCATTGACATGTCTTGAGAAGGCCTGCGACGCTCGCGGCATGGCGGGCATGATGATGAACATGTACCCGACATTCCGTGCGCTGCGGGGCGAGCCGCGCTTTCAAAATATCCTGAAGCGGATGAACCTCGCATGAGCCGGCCCACAGGACCGTTCTGCGAATTGTGCCGGAAGGCGCGATAGGCAAGTAACGTCAAACGCCGAGGGCGGCTAAGCAGGTCCCTGTGAAACGGTGACGCGTGCACGACGCCAGCGGGTAGAAATACCCGCTAAACCAGCAGGCGTTCCTGGAACTCGCCGCGCTCGTTGATCCAGCAGCGGTACTTGGTGCGGACGACATTGCGGTTGCGCAGGCAGGCGTCGGCCTGCAGCATGATGGCCGGAGGCGATTCCCGGACGATCTGCCGGGCCTTATCCTGGGCCGCGGCCAGGCCTGTGCAAGGCACCTCCAGGCTAAAAGCCTTGGTGCTTTCCTTGTGCTTTTCCATGGTGCGAACAAAATATTGCATCGGTGCGCTCACGATCCTACCTGCTCCAATGTCGACGGCCCACACTCACCGGCGGTTTCAGCCATGGCCCAGCCGACCTGTAGATTCCAGCTTGCTCCCGTTCCTAATCCACGATACCCGGTATGTGCGATAAATCGCGCTCTCCGGCGGACGAAAACTCGTCGGATGAATCTTCCTCGGGAGGTACTTCCCCGGCCAGGATCTGGCGCTTGCGCTCAAGCTTCCGAGCGAGCTTTTCCTGTTGTTTTTCTTTCCGCTGCTGTTCTTTTTGCCGCTTCTTAAAACTTTGCGGTCCACGACCCGCCATGATCACTCCTCTGACGGCGAAAGTGCCGAAAAGCCCTCCAGGGTCAAGCCCCGGATGGGGCGAAAAAACATCGTCTACCAGCGGGAACCACCGCCACCGCCGCGACCACCACCACCGCCACGCCAGCCGCCGCCGCGACCACCACCACCGCCGGAGGGTTTGGGACGAGCTTCGTTCACGTTCATCGCCCGGCCGTTCAGCTCCGCTCCGTTCAACTGCGAAATGGCGGTTTCAGCTTCGCCCCGGTTGGTCATTTCCACGAAGGCAAAACCGCGGGGCTGACCGGTATCGCGATCGGTTACGATATTCACGCGTTCCACCGCCCCGTACTGGCTGAACGCCGCGAGCAACTCATCCTGAGTCGTCTGGAAATTGAGATTCCCCACGAAAATATTGGTCATCAGACTGCGCTCCTCAAACCGGCCAGGTCATCTTCGAGTCAGCTGCGCTGGAACTCAATCTGCGGACCAAAACGCGGCGGTACTGCCCCGGGGCAAGTACTACAAAGACATTTTCAGTGTATCATACGCGGGATACAGGTGCGGAATAAAGCAGGCGTGGGGCAAAGCGGGAACCGCATCCTGATCCACATGGAACCGGCGGGGCCACGTCTGGAACCCATCACGCACTCGACGATCCGCGTGCTGACGGCGAAGGACAACGTCCCGATCGACGGCGCGACTTTCGTCCAGCCAGGCGTCGCAGGAACAGCCAGCGGAACCTCCTTCGCCGGACTAGCGTGCGGCTGCAGTCCGGGATCGAAGACGGGGAAACTAGCGCGGCTTCGATCCTGGCAACGAAGCCGGTCGAGCGGTGCGCGTGCCGCCAGCTTCAGTGGCCTGCGGCAAGTTCCCGTTCGGCGTGGAACCAGTCTTCCTCGGCGGTTCCTATCGGACATCCGCGCTCGATCCAGTGGAAATACGCCCGCTCGGCCACCAACTCGGGGGCGATCCCGCCGCTGACCGCGTCCGCGAGATTCAGGATCGAGTCGCCGTTCGCCGCGGCTGCCTTCGATTTGACCGCTGTGGGTTTCCTCTGCGTCCGCGCGTGAAGCGCCGACACTTTGCCAGCCGGGGATTTTATTGCTTCCGACTTCTTGCTAGGCATGGATTTGGATTTCACTCCTTCAAATCCAAATAACAGCACGGTTGTTTGGAGGGATGTTGCCTTCAAGCCGATCATAACACCGGATGCCCGGCTGCGACAATGCCACAATCACGACATGCGCCCGTCGAGGCATCGCGTCGCCCGCGCGGCGCTATTTGCAACGGTCCGCGAGCGTCGGCGTTTCGCGATATTTGTTGTGGCAGTTCGCACACGCCGTGGTAATCACGTCGGCGGCATCCACGATTTTGTCTTGATTCTTGGATTTCGCCGCCTGATACGCCGTCATCCCGGCGTCCCGCAGTCCCTGGACGAACTTCGGCCAATCCGGATTCCTGAGCGGAACATCCCGGCCATTGGCGCACTTGCGTCCGGGGAGCGTCAGAAGATTGGCCACTTCCACGATCGCGAGCGCGCTGTTCTCCACGGCTTCCCATTTTCCATAACTACTTTCCAGGGGGTTCACCGCTACCGACGGATCGTTCGCCGGCGCGACATCCGCCGGATTCTTATCCTGCGCGGCGAAAAGGACGTTCGAAGCCGGATACAAAGTACCCCTCATCAATTGCAGAAGGCTGGCGTGCACCTGCATGGCGGGAGCCGCCGCGGCAGCGCTAGCTTTGGCCGGCGCCGGCGTAGCAGTACCAGCGCCACGGCTCGCCGGTGCCTGGGCCGCGGAGCGCTCCGCAAGAGAACCGAAAATCCCACTCGAGACAAACAAGATAAGGATCGCTCTATTGATTCGCATATTCCCTCTCCCTCCTATTTTCTCTCCCTTTTCATTGGACGCGGCCCGCGGCGTCCGAAACCGAAAGCGCGCGTTGACGGCCGGCGCTGATTTCTTAATATCAGAACGTAAACTTCAGCGCGAGCTGTGCCAGCCGGGGCGGCGCGGCATTCACAACGTGACCGAAAAGCGCGGTGGAGATACCGCCGTCCACGGCCGCCGGACCGAAGAACTGCGTGTGATTGAAAGTATTGAACGTCTCCAGACGGAATTGCAAGGCTTTCGATTCACTCAGACGAATCGATTTGAGCAGAGCCACATCGAAATTCAGCGCGCCCGGCCCATGAAAGGAGCGGCGCGACGCGCTGCCCGGAGTTCCCAGGGCATTCAGGCTGAATGCCGACACGTTGAAATACGGCAGCCCGTTACGCGGATTCCCATTGAGCTGCAAGGGACCGCCATTGTAATCGGGCAGATCGATGCTGTGGTTATTCACGCCATTGGGAATACTGCCCAGCAGCGAATTGTCGCCGTCGGAATGCATGGTCACCGGGAACCCGCTGCTCGCGCGCGTGATTCCGGAAATCGACCAGCCGTCCGCCCATCCCTTCGCGTGCCGGAACAAACGGTCGAACGGAAGCTGATACCGATAGGTAGTTACCAGATTGTGGGTCAAATCCCACGCCGAAAGCGCCCGCGTTAGACCGTAGTTGTAGGGATTGAGCGGATCGGCAAGGCTCGACGATTGATCGATGGACTTACTGAAGGTGTAGGAGACCATCACATCCAGGCGCGGGCCGGAGCGCCGCAAGCTGGCTTCGAATGCGCTGTAGCTGGAGTTGCCCATACTCGCCAGGTAACTGTCGTTCTGGAAATTCGGCCCCAGCGGTCCGCGCGTTCCCCGGATGGTTTGGCCGGCCGCGGTAACGTACGTGTTGTTTTCGCCAAAAGGACCGCAGGTAGACGTATGGGGCTTGACGGCGCTGGGGTCGCTCAGCCCAAGGCACAGGGCCGGGATTCCAGGGTTGGCCGAAACCACCGTCAGCAGATGATGCGCTTGCGACCCCACGTAACTCAAGCTTAGGACCGAGTTGGCCACAAGCTGCCGTTCGATGGAAAGAAAATAGTTCTCGTTGTAAGGATAGGTGTTGGATGGCGGCGGTGCGTCCATCCCGGCTTGCGGTATAAACGGGCTGAAATCGATGTTCGGATTGGGATTCGAACTCGTGGCGTTGAGCGGCGGGAACGTGAGTGGAAATGGATTCACGTGGACCGTCCCATCGGACGCATTGATGAAGGGCGTTGCAAACAGCGGGCGCCCCGAGCTCGTATAGCTCAAGCCGTAGGGAGGCTGCGGCTCATCGATGCCGATTGTGTTGCCTTGAATGACCGAATAAAAAATTCCGTACCCGGCACGGATGCTGGTCTTCGCCGGCCCGCCGATCATTTTGCCGAGCAGGCCTGTGGATGTGCTCGGCGAATAGGCCACGCCGAGCCGCGGAGCGAAGCGATTTCCCGCGGGAACCAGTGTCTTGGGAACCCCAGGATCGGTCGGATAGACCAGACTGGCGGGCGCGGTCGGGTAAACTTTGGATTGCTCGCCCAGAATAAACGTCGGAATCTGGTTGTACTTCTCCGACCAATATTCCATCAGATCCCAACGGACTCCGAGGTTCAGCGTGAGATTGGATCTCGCGCGCCAGCTATCCTGCAGGAAGGCCGCCGCGTATTTGTGACGGCCATAGTACGCTTCGGAATCGGCCTGGTTGTAGTTGCTCGCGGCGCCGATCAGAAAATCCGCAAAGTCCGAGCCGGTCTCCGATCCGGTGAACAGAAACGATCCGTTGAAGGTCGCGTTCGGATTCACGTTGACCTGTTCATAACTGAATTCACCGCCAAACTTCAATGTGTGAGCGCCCCGTACCTTCGAGAAATGGTCCATCGCGGAAAACGTATTATTGGCCTGCTTCAGGTTCGTGATCGGCGTGCCCATGGTGAACGAATTGAACACCACGTTTTCGACGCCCTCGATCGATGGCGCCAATGGCACGATCCCCGGCGTTCCGACGCCCGTGACGAATCCTTGCGACGCCAGGCTCGGGCCGACGCCGCCGGAGGGCTGTCCCAGATTGTTCGAATTCCGCATCGCGCTGAGGCGCAGCTCATTCACTGTGGAAGCTCCGAACGTCTTGGTATCCGCCACGGTAAACAACTGCGCGCGGCCGAGGTTCAGCGCGTTGAATCCGGGGACGCTCGCGCCTCCTTGCTGGCGCGGATAAGGATTGTTCAGTGCGTAATCGTCGAAGTAGTAGTAGCCGGAGATGAGACCGAAGCGCTGGCTGCTGCCGTCGGCCCGGAAGCTCGCCTTGTCGTCGCGCAGCGTCTGGCCGTCGGATGCGGTGGAAAACGTCGAGCTCCCGGCATTGGGAGCTGGAATATATTGCAGCAGATGCAGCGCCGGAGCCGACCACGCCCGCATCGGGATCATCGCGTTCGGGAAAACGCACTGCGAGGCTACCGCGCACCCGGCCAAATAATAAGGCTCGCCCGCGGAAACTCCGTAGCCCAGCTTTTGCGAGAGCAGATTCGCTAGGTAAGGACCGCTGACCTGTCCGGCGAGCGAAGCGGCTTGATCCGCCAGGTTACCCACCCGGTCGGCGGCCGACGGTACCGCAATCAATCCGGTGTCGATGCCCTGGCTCTGCCGGGTTCCCTGATAGTCGCCAAAAAAGAAGATCTGGTTCTTCTTGACCGGCCCCCCGACGGTTCCCCCGAACTGATTCTGGCGGTAAAAGCTGCGCTCCGGCGAAAAATAGTTGCGCGCATCGAGATCGGTATTGCGCAGGAACTCGAAGCCGTTGCCGTGAAGCACGTTGGTTCCCGATTTGGTGACGACGTTCACCACGCCGCCGCTGTAGTTGCCGTATTCGGCGTCGAAATTGTTGGTCAGGATGCGGAACTCGGCGATGGAATCCAGGTTGGGAACCACCAGCGTGCCGCCGTTCATCAGCTCCTTGACGTCGCCTCCGTTCACGATGAACCCGTTGGCGTCTTCACGCTGCCCGTTGATGGACTGGTTGCCCGCGTTCAAAACGCCCGACGGAGCGATCGCCGTGGTGACCCCGGCCATCACAATGGAATCGGCCTGTTGGGTCGTCGCCGGGACGATGCCCGGCTGCAGGGCCATCAGGTCCGTGTAGCTGCGTCCGTTCAGCGCCACCGCCGTCATCGCCGAACCGGTAACCACTTCGCCCATCTGCGTGCTTTCCGTTTCGACACGCAGCTCATTTTCGATAACGGTCACTTCCTCCATCTTCTCGATCATCTGCACCGTAAGGTTCGCTTCCAGCCTGCTGTCGGCGTCCACCGTGACGCCTGGCCGCTTTCCGGGCCTGAATCCGGGCGCCTCGGCGCTGAGGTCGTAGCGGCCGATCGGCAAACTGGGGAACGCGTAAAAGCCTTTTTCGTCGGTGGTGGTCTTATTTTGAAGACCCGTCGCCGGATTGACCGCAATAATGGTGGCGCCTGGAATCACGGCCCCGCTGGGATCGGTCAGCACGCCGGAAACGCTTCCCGTGGTGGCGGCCCATAGAGCCGGCGAACACGCCCCGAGTGCGGCGACGAGTAGAAGGAATGCGGACTTCATCGGCCTCTTTATAAAAACGATGGGGATCGCCCGTTGGATTGAGCCACCTTGTCGATCTACAGGCGGTTCGACGCACACAGGCGGTTGTCAACCGAAGGCCCCATCCCTGGAGCGTATCACGGGAGGCGGACATTTCCATCCTCAGCGCAGTCACGTTGGCGTCAGTGACCGGTATGTGACTCGGGGCTATCCCGCATAATCCTAAAGAGATTCGCGTCGTGATGAGGACGCCCGTCTTTTAGCAGGCCCTAGCGGGCCGCGAGCGTGACCTTCCGGGCGCTCGCGACGTTGGACCCGTCCCGCGCGCGGAAGCCGGTGATCGTAATCTGATCGCCTTGTTTGATCGAATCCACTTTCCAGCCCTGGCTCATCAGCGCGTTGGGACTGTTCAGCTCCAGGAGCCAGTTTTGCACGGCGCCATCGGCGTCCTTCACATCCAGGTTGACCTGCACGTGCGGATTCTTCCACACTACTTTCGTCACCGTGCCCATCAGGGTCACCGGCATCGCTTCGTCGTACTGCGCCTGGAAGGAATGATGCGCCAGCAGCGGGAGCGCGGCCAATAGGCCCGCGGCGCCCGCCACGAATCTCAACGTCAGCCGCCTGGTGTTCATAAATCTACCCCCGCGGTACTTGCGCCGGCAGCGATTATACTGCCGCCAAGATTATACTAATTTTTCTCGAAGGATTGAAGCAGTTGGTCGAACTTCGCCTTGTTCGCCGTCACGGTCTTCACCGGACCCGCGAACTTTACGAACAGATTCCCGCCCGGATTCTCGATGATCGCCCCGATCATGCGGTATTGCTGCTTGACGATCGCGCCCGGCGCCGTCGGCCCGCCCATTCCTGTGTAAGCGCCCGTGGAATCGATCGTGGTCACCGCGAGCGCGTGAATCGTGCGCTTCAGAATCTGGGCATCGGCCACTTTTCCACTGGCGTTCAGGATTTGCCCCTTCCATCGCTCGATGTTCGCTTCGACTGTGCCTCCCGAGCCGGCTCCGAAAAAGTAGACCACGCATTCGGCGCTTTCGGAATCGCCGGGAGCGGCGGGAACCGCGTACGTCGCCGCGCGCATCGGCCGCGAGCCTTCGGTCTTCCAACCCGCTGGAGCCGTCCACTTGATCCCAGCCACGGATTCCGCATTCATCAGCAAAGCGGCTGCGCAGCACAGCGGAGCGAGTTGCGTTTTCACATGGCCAGTGTAGCACCCGAGTTTCATCTATTCTCCCAAAAGATTCGCCATCCCGATCCCGCGGCGCGGAGAGGGATCTGCTTCTAAAGTATTGGAAGACGTAGAGCGCGCAGCCAGACCCGCCGTCCGGTCGCTGAGCTTCGGATACCGAATGTTAAAATCTTATGAGGAAACTTGATGATGCGTAGCGCAATAAAAGCCTGGATGCTCGTTATCGCGGCAATGGGCACTTCGGGAGTACTCTTCGCGCAGCAGCCTCCGGCCAAAGCCGCTTTTTCGCCCCGCGACCTTTCCGGAGTGTGGACCGCGGCTCGCCTGGGAATCGACTCGGGGTATCGTCTTTACACTTTCATGCCGGAAGAGCCTTCCATGACCGCGTGGGCCAAGGAAAGGTTCGAGAGAACCAAGCCCTCTTTTGGGCCGCGTTCCTTCAAGGATTCCAACGACCCAGTGAATCCCACCATCGTCGGCCAGCAAGGCTGTTACCCTCCCGGCGTGCCGCGCATTTATCTGCACCCGTTCCCCTTTGAAATCGTCCAGACGCCGAACCGCACGATCTTCCTGTACGAGTTCGATCATCAGGTCCGCCAGGTGTCGACGGACGGCCGCCCGTTGCCGGTGGACGCGCAGGACACCTATATGGGCTATTCGATCGGGAGGTGGGACGGTGATACGTTCGTCGTCGAAACCTCGGGGTTCAACGACAAGACGTGGGCGGATCGCGCCGGCCATCCGCACAGCGACATGATGAAAGTCACCGAACGCTTCAAGCGCCCCGACGCCAACACGCTGGCCGTTGACGTCACCATCGACGATCCCATCGCCTACACGAAGCCGTGGGGCGGACACCTGGTTTTCTCGCTGCGCCCCAAGTGGACGATTTCGGAAATGATCTGCCTCGACAACGCGAACTTCGATAGTTTCTTGAAGAACGAGCAAGTTCCGGGGAAGTAGAGCAAGGAAGCCGGTCCCAACGGATCGCCGCCCCTGTTACTCCCGGCGACTCCGTGCCACGGTTGCTTGTGCGTATCAACTGCCAGGTGCTATGATACCTCGCGGATTCAGATCGCGAAATTCGCGGGCGGCCCCTAAAATCGCCCATCTCCGCTGCCTTTGGGAATCCGGCGGCGATTTCAAGAAGGAATTTCTCAGGAGGTATTTATGCGCAAACATTTAATCGTCGCGCTGCTGGTGATCGCGGCGGCGGCGGCGCTGGTGGTTGCTCTCCGGCCCCGGACCGTCGAAGCCCAGGCCAAGCCGGGCGCCGGATTCGCGGCAATTCCTGGCGCCAAGGGAGGCCAGGATATCTTTGGCGCGTATGAAGTGGTGAAGGGATGGCCCAAGGACATCAGCACCGTTCCGGGCAACGAGAAATGGACCTACGGCGCGGGGCAAGGCATTTATGCCGAGAACCCGGACCGCGTTTTCATGCTGTTCCGTGGCGAGCTGCCCAACATTCAGCGCCCTGCGACGAAGCTCCTTCCCGACTTCGGCCCGAGCATCCAGTTCCCCATCGGACGTCTGCCGTGGCGTGACGCGACTGTTTCGGCGCTTCCCGGCGCGGGCGGCACCGGTCAGGATCCCGACGACGGGCCCAAGCTGTGGAAGGGCACCGTGGGCGTGGACGCGAAGTGGGAGAACTGCATCGTGGTGGCCGATTCCAAGGGCAACATCATCGAGCGCTGGACGCAATGGGACAGCATCCTGAAACGCCCGCACTTCGTCACTATCAATCCTTACGATCCCGACAAGCACGTCTGGATTCTGGACGATCACATGCACGCCATCTATAAGTTCTCGCACGACGGTAAAAAGCTGGAGCAGACCATCGGCACGCCGACCAAGAAGGGCGCCGACGGCACGCACTTCAACCGTCCCACGTACCTCGCCTGGTTTCCGGACAGCACCATGTTCGTCGCCGACGGCTACAACGGCACGCGCGTCGCGAAGTTCGACAAGGACGGCAAATTCCTGCTGGATTGGGGCATGAAGGGCACGCCTCCGAACGATAAGCGGCCGGGCTACTTCAATAATGTGCACGGCATCGCCGTCGATCCGCAGACGCGGCGCGTGTTCGTCAACGATCGCGGCAACCACCGTGTGCAGGTGTTCGACGAAAACGGCAAGCATCTTTATGAGTGGAGCTTCGGTGAAGATCCCTCCGACATTCACCTGATTTACATCGGCGCGGACCGCACCCTATGGGCCTACGATCGCGGAACATCGAAGATGCTGAAGTACGATCTGGACGGCCACTTCCTGTATTCCTGGGGCGTCGGCGGCGATTTCGCCGGCGGCTTCTGGGGAGTGCACGGTTTCAGCGTCGATCAGCAAGGCAACTTCTACGTCGCCGAAGTGGACAGCGGCCGCGCTCAGAAATTCACGCCTAAATCCGGCGCGAATCCGGCGTTCCTGGTGAGCAAGCCGATCTACTCCGCTTGGAAATAAATCAGGTCAGCCCGGAAATAAATCGAGCGGAGTTTAAGGCCGATGGCTTGAGAGGAATTCCGCGCTGGATATACTGTAGTTAGTATGACGATCGATGAAAGGCTGGACCGGCTGGCGCTGCGCCACGAGGCGCTGACCCAGAGCATCGAACTGATGATTCACGATCACCGGGAGGCGTTTGCAAAATACGACGCCACTCTGGCGAAGCACGCTGACTTCCTGGCGGAACATGACGCTGTCATGGCCAAGCACGACGCTACTCTGGCTAAGCACGCCGACTTCCTGGCGGAACACGACGCCGTCATGGCCAAGACCCAGGTTATGCTCGCTGAGGTGGTCGAGAGCATCGACAGCCTGGCGCGGATCGCCCACCTGCATGAGCGTCGCATCTCCAATCTTGAAGAAGGGCGCGCTTAGCGAGGCGCGGGCTACCTGAGCGCGGCCTCGAGCGTTCCAGTCTGCCGCAAGACATTCAACCGGGCCATCTCGGCCGCACGCTGGGCGTCGTAGTAGGCCAGCCACTTTTCGTCCTCAGCCGCTCGCGCGGCTTCCACGGCCGCCTGCGGGACACGACCTTCATCCATTTGCGCGAGCATCACGGTCAGCTCCTCGCGCGCGACGTCCAGTTCGGCGCGGGCCACGTCGCGGCCGGCTTCGGTGCGCTTCAGATTCCGGTAGGCCGCGCTGGTATCGGCGGCGACGCGTTCGCGCGCCCGAGTGGACTCGATTTTGAGTTTCGAGATCTCCACTTCCGCCTGCGAAGCCTGAGCCGAACTCGAATGCCCGAGCAGCAGCGGAAATTCGATGGACGCGCCGAGCTCGCCGTTATTGCGCTGGAAAGTCCGGAAATAGTTCGAGTAGTTATAGCGCCCGAACATGGCATATTCGCCCACCAGGTTCACTTTCGGCAGCCACGCGGCGCGGTAGCTTTTCACTTCGAGCTGTTTGCTCTCGATGCTGGACGCGAGGCTTTTCAGCTCGTTGCTGTTGGCCACCGCCTGCTCGATGGAGGCTTGCTCGGAATCGGGAAGGCCCACGGGCGGGCGCTCGGCGGGCGCTGCGTGCACGCGGTCGCCCGCGCCCAGGCCGAGCGCGAGCGCGAGCGTCGTTTCCCCGGATTCCAGGTCGAGCGTCAGCGCTTCCACCTGCTGCGCGGCCCGCAGCACGGCGAGATTCGCTTTCTTCGATTCGAGCGGCAGCTCGCGGCCCTCGGCCACGCGTTGCGCCGTCAGGTCCCGCACGCGAGTGAGGCTCTCGACGCGGCGTCCGGCGGCGTCCAGGCTCCGCGCCGTCTGCTCGACGTCCAAGAACAGGGTCGCGACGCGGTAGACGACCTCTTCTTGACGGCGCGCTGTATCGATCCCCGCTCCCCGCACGCCTTCCCGCGCCTGCGCCTCCAGATATTTTTGAGGGCGGTTGATCAGTGCCATGACCGCGCGGCCCTGGATGATCGAAGGTGCGCTGCCGTCGAGGCCGCTGGGGTAGCCGTAGGTGTAGGCGGCGCCGCTGCCGGCAAAAATCTTGGGCGCGAAGGGGTCGTGCACGATGGTCACCTGGTCGCGCGCCTTCTGCTGATCCAGGCGGGCGAGCAGCAGATCGGGATTTTGGGCGAGCGCCATGGCGACGGCCTCGCGCAGGGTCAGGGTGCGTACTTCGGCGGAGGCCGCGGCGCAGATCAGCAAAACGAGCACGAAGGATTTCATAGCTTGTCCCAGTGTATAGTGGCCTCCTCGCCTGAAGCATACCCCACGTGGCGCGCCGGACAACCGGTTCAAAAAGCGCAAGGGGCTGCGATCAAAGGAAAAAGAGCTCAGTGAAATGGCGTGACTGCACTAAAAACAGGCGGGCGGTCACCGTGAGGCGATGGTTTAGAATGCGCCATCCCAGACTTGGTTGGACAACTGGGCGCAAGAACATTTGCGCGACACACCCAGGGCATCGCTTCGAGGAGGACTTCTTCACAACTGCGGCGAGGCGGTTGCCGAATCTTTGCCTGGGCGGATGGCCTGCCAAACTCCGCTTGCAAACGCAGCCAGCAGCAGCAGTACCAGCATCGTGCTCCACCGGTTCCGCACGGCGAGAAACGCATAGGGGAGCGGCGTAAGGCTGACCCTCAATAACCGCTGGAACCACTCTGCGGGCGCAGCCCGATCGAGAATGCCCAGCGCCACCAGCAACAGGGTCGCGTCCCCGGGGTAGGCGTGGAAACTCAACAACAGGCCGCCGACAAGAGCGAGCGCATACAGGAGCGGGCGCTCCGCCCGCACCACCGCCACCACGAAAGCGGCGAGCACTGCTACCATCAAAACTGCCTCGGTCACATTGCCCCATCCCATCAGAGCCGTGAGCCCATGCAGGTTCGGCATGATCTCGGCGCTCGGGTTCACGGCCGGATTCCGCAGCGCCGCCCAGTACCTCCGGGGCCAGGCCCCGCCCAGCGCTGCGTAGCTTACGGCGACCAGCGTTGCACTGGCTGCGGCGGCGCCCTTTAGTACGCCCCATTCCCTTCGCAGCAGCAACGCAATCGCAGTAAGAGGGAGAAGATGGAACTTGATCAGACAAATGGAAAGCGCAAAGCCGGCAGATACCCCTCGGCCCCTTTTCAGGAGCAGATAAAAGGCCGCGTATCCGAGCATAAGGAAGCCCGTATCCTGGCCGTACATTACGGCGAGCAAGATCGGCACGGAGATGCTTGCTAGGACCGCGATCTCTATCGAATTTCGAGCCAACAGCCACACGGCTGCAGCGATACAGAGAACGTTGAAGATTTGGAACGTCGCGTAGGCGACGGGGTAGGGGAGAGCGGCCAGCGGCATCAACAGGACGGCGTAGAACGGCGGGCGAAGGTAAATCGAGGGTGTTTCCGGCTGCGCTCCGACGACCTGAACTTGAAGCCGGTGATTGGCCTCGAAGGAATAAAGATCCGGCGAGCGCACGAGGCGTCCGCCGGAGTATAGTAACACGAAGTCGTTGCGTCCTGCGAGAAAATCGGGAAGCATCTCAGGCCGCGAGGCGCTCAACGCCGCGAACAGAAACGCGAACGCGGCCAGGCACAGTCCGGCCACGATGCCGAAACGCGCGGGAGGATCCTGTAGCATCGCCGCCTTTTCCGTTCAGCCCTATTTCAACATAAGCGCCGCGTTCGCCCAACGATTCTTCCGGCGCGCGGCCTGCCAGGCGCCGCTCGCGAACGCGCCAAGCAGCAGCAACACCAGTATCGTGCTCCACCGGTTGCGCAGCGATAGAAACGCATAGGGGAGCGGCGTAAGGCTGACCCTCAATAACTGCTGGAACCACACGACCGGCGCGGTCGTATCGAGAATGCCCAATGCCAGCAACAACAGTGTCGCGTCCTGAGGATAGGCGTGGAAACTCAACAACAGGCCGCCGACCAGCGCGAGGGCGTAGAGCAGCGGGCGCTCGGCCCGCACCGCCGCCACAACGAAAGCGGCAAGCACCGTCGCCATCAAGACCGCTTCCGTCATCCTGCCCCATCCCATCAAGGTCGCGAGCCCGTGCAGGTTCGGCATGATCTTAGGGTTCAGATCGATATTTGGACCCCGCAGCGCCGCCCAGTACATGGACGGCCAACTCCCTCCGAACGCCGCAAAGCTCGCGGCGATCAGCACCGTGACGGCTGAGGCGGCGCCTTTCAGCGCGCCCCATTCCCTTCGCAGCAGCAGCGCAATCGCGGTGAGAGGAAACAGATGTAACTTGATCAGACAAATCGAAAGCGAAAGGCCCGCCAGGAACCCGCGGCCTCTTTCCAAGAGCGTATAAAAGGCCGCATATCCGAGCGTAAAGAAGCCCGTGTCCTGCCCTTGCATAATGCCGAGCAGGATCGGCACGGAGACGCTCGCCAGGACCGCTATCTCGACCGATCTTCGGGCGAACAGCCATACCGCGGCGCATAAGCAGAAGATATTGAGGACTTCGAACACCGCGTAAGCCGCGCGGTAAGGAAGGGTCGCGAGCGGCATCAACAGGACGGAGTAGAAGGGCGGGCGGTCATAGATCATGCGGGGTTCCGGAAGGGCCCCAACCGCCTCCATCTGAATCCGCTCGTTCGCTTCGAATGAATAAAGGTCCGGGGACCCCGCCAGCCGTCCGGCCGTATAGAGACCCGCGAAATCGTTGCGCCCCGCGAGGAAGTCGCGAAACAGGCGGGGTTGCCATATGCTCAATGCCCCGAATAGAAACACGAACGCCGCGAGGCCCAGCAAGGCTACGATGCCAGCGCGTGCGTTGGGCTTCTGTGTCATCGCTTTTTTTGTTTCAGCCCTCATTTCAACACACGTGACGGGCTCGACGTCCGCTCGACGGCTCTCGCGTTGCGGCTGCGCCGCTCGAATCGCGCGACTCGGGCGGCGAAAAGGCAACCAAGCGATCTTGCAGGCGCGCGGTACAATGTGCAGAATTGCAGTCTCCTCCGAAACCACAGGTGGGAGACAAGGTTGAGTTTGCTCCCCGACTCTCGAAGGAACCCGATCCAGAGAAGCCCCTTTTTGCCGGCGTTCGGACTTTTGGGCATCGCCGCCATCGGACTGCTTCTCTATTCGCAGACGCGCGCTTTCACGTGGGACACCGGCTTTCATCTGCTGGCCGCGCAATTGATCCTGCACGGCAAGCGTCCGTATGTGGACTTCTTTTTCCCGCAGACGCCGCTGAACGCCTACTGGAACGCAGCATGGATGCGGATTTTCGGCGAGAGTTGGCGAGTCCCGCAAGGCATCGCCGCACTGCTCACGGCGGGCGCCACGTTTCTCGCGATGAAGTTCGCCGCCGCGCGCTTCCCAGTTCCATCCTGGAGGCCGCTGGCGGCATTCGCGACGGTCGTGATCGTGGCCGGCAACCAACTGGTCGCGCTGTGGGCGACGTCCGGCCAGGCGTATGCGCTGTGCCTGTTTGCGATCGTGGCCGCGTTCTACGCGACCGTGGAATCCATGGATCGAGAGGGATTGTGGTGGCCCGCGCTGGCAGGTTTTCTGGCTGGAGTGGGTGCGGCATCGTCGCTGCTGACGGCGCCCGTGGGGCCGGTGCTGCTGATCTGGATGTTGGTTTATCACAATACCTACCAGCGCGCGGGAAACCGCTGGGCGAAGGGCGCGGCTTTCCTGCTGGCGGCGACGGTTCCATTCCTTCCGCTCCTGTGGCTGTTCCTCGAAGCCCCTCGCCCGGTGTGGTTCAACATCTTCGAATATCATTTCTACTACCGACAGGTGGCGTGGCCGCATGTCAACGAACACGATCTGGAATTGATCACCGGGTGGATCGAATCTGGGCAGGCGCTGCTGCTGATGCTGCTGGCGGGCGTGGGGTTCGTGTTCGTGCGGAAAAGCGGATGGGATCGCGAGCGGAAGGCGGAGTTCTACCTGTGCGGCTGGCTGGTGGTGATCGTGACCGCGCACCTGCTGAGGGCACGGCCGACGTTTGCCCAATACTTTCTGCTGGTGGTCCCGTTCCTGGGCATTTTGGCGGTGGCGGGGCTGTACTATCTCGATTCCAAGCTGGACGCATCCGGCGCGCGACGGCCCGTTTTCGTGGTGCTGGCTCTCCTCGGTTTCGCTCTGGCGCGAGCGGTTTATTACGACACACAAGAGAGCTATAACTGGGCGGAGCTGGAAGAGGTCGCGAAAAAGGTCGTGGAAGTCACGCCGCCCGGAAGTACATTGCTCGCCGACGAAGCGATTTATTTTCTAACCCGGCGAGCGCCCTATCCCGGCGCCGAACAACACGACGCGCACAAACTTATGCTGCCGGAGGCGCAGGCCGCATCGCTCCACGTCATGTCCCAGGCGGAACTGGAGCAGCGCATCCACGCGGGAGTGTTCAACACGCTCGAAACCTGCGAGGACGAGGACGAGATCGCGCGCCTGGGCCTGGAGAAAATCTATCTCCACAAGGCCGAGGCCGGTGAGTGCGAAGTGTTTTGGGATCCGCGGCCGCCACAGTGATCCTTGCGAATCGACAGGCGAGCCTGAACGTCCTGCCCGGTTGGGGGCGCCGGTTACGACTAACCGGTGGTCTTCTTGGCCTTGGTTTTCTTCTGCTTCTTGGTCTTCTTCTCTTCCTTCTTGGGAGGTTCCTGGCCGAAGGCAGTTACAATCACGCCGGTCAGGAAAGTCAAGGCCAGCGCCAAAATTCCGAATCTCTTCATGGATATCTCCTTGCTCTCAATATATACCAAGTCACCTCTGGAAAGGTCGTAAATTGCTGCATTTAAACCATTAAACTTAATTCACGTGCCGGGATCCATCTCCAGGGTCCGGTTGCCCATGCACGCGCGCGCGTTTAGGAGACCGGCGGGTGCCCGCGCGGGATCGGGGAATGAGGTTCGAATCGGCTGATGGAGCGTTGGACGGAAAGATGGCTACCAAGATGTCGGCCAGACTTAGCGCTTGGCGTCTTCGTCGATAGCGATTTTCAGCGCGCGCAGGAATTTTTGATCCTGCGAGGTGAGCTTGATCTTCCCGACCCGGCGGCGTGTGGGCTCCGGAGTGGATTCCATCTCCACGGTCTCGCCTTCTTCGCCGTCCTCGGATTCGTCGCGCTTGTTGAAGCCGATGGTAGCTTCGAGAACCAGGAAGACGTCGTAACCGGCGCGTTTGATCTCTCCGATCGCGGCGGCGATCCGGTCGGAATCGGAAAGCGATTCGTTGATCGCGTTTCCAAGTTCCTGCATCAGATCTTTCAGGCGGTCTTCCAAATCATCCCTGCTTTCTTCAGCCTAGCGCACCGGGCCCTCCTCGATATGGCCGGGGGGCCCCTAAAACCACCTTCAGCATATCATCTGATGCTGCGCAAGGGCATCCCGTTCCACAGGAATCGTCGAGCTTCTTATCGGTTGGAAACGGCGTTTTCCAGCGGGCCGCTTGGGACCGCGGCTCGACTAATTGATACGATTGAAGACGGATGGGCGTGCTGATTTCCAAGTTTCTGAGCCACGTGATGCCGGGCATCATCCGGCCCCTGCACGCTCTGTGGAACGAGGTGATCGGCTTTCTTTTTCTGGTATTTGCCGCGATCTCCGGGTTCTACGTGTTCCGCGCGGTGCGGGGCTTCGAGGGCACCCTGGAAAGCCTGGCGCGCGTGGTGTTCCCCGCTCTGTTCGGCCTGGTGATGGCGTACTTCGGCGTTTCCTCGTTCCTGCGGGCCCGCAGGATCTCCCGCTCATGAAGGATTTCCAGTGAGCGAGCGGCCGGGCGAATTTCCCTACACGCGCGGCATTTATCCCGACATGTACCGCAAGCGCCTGTGGACCATGCGCCAATACGCCGGCTTCGGATCGGCCGAGGAGAGCAACCGCCGTTACCGTTACCTGCTGGCCGAGGGCAACACCGGCCTTTCGGTGGCCTTCGATCTTCCCACGCAGATGGGTATGGACCCGGATCACGCGCTCGCGGCGGGAGAGGTGGGGCGCGTGGGCGTATCCATCGCCTCGCTCGCCGATATGGAGCTCCTGTTCCAAGGGATTTCTCTCGCCGGGATCAGCACGTCGATGACGA
Source organism: Bryobacteraceae bacterium (assembly GCA_035934795.1). Lineage (GTDB taxonomy): Bacteria > Acidobacteriota > Terriglobia > Bryobacterales > Bryobacteraceae > Palsa-187. Next base: position 303,211 of record DASYXM010000023.1, read on the forward strand.
TCAATTCGACGGCGGCGATTCTGCTCGCGCTGTACGTCCTGGTCGCCAAACGCCAGGGCGCGGACCTGAAGAAGCTTCAGGGCACGGTGCAGAACGACATCCTGAAGGAATACATCGCGCGCGGCACCTATATTTATCCGCCCAGACAAGCGATGCGCCTGGTCACCGATCTGTTCGCGTGGGCCACGGCCGAAGTGCCCGAGTGGAACACGATTTCCATCAGCGGCTATCACATTCGCGAGGCCGGCTCGACGGCGATTCAAGAGGTCGCTTTCACGCTCGCCGACGCGATCGCCTATATCGAAGCGGCGCTGCGTGCCGGGCTGAATATCGACGCGTTCGCGCCGCGGCTCTCCTTTTTCTTTAACGCACATAACAACTTTTTCGAGGAGATCGCCAAGTATCGCGCGGCGCGCCGGTTGTACGCGCGGATCATGAGGGATCGCTTCGGGGCCAGAGATCCGAAATCGATGATGCTCCGTTTTCACGCACAAACGGCCGGCTCGTCCCTCACCGCGCAGCAGCCCGACGTCAACGTGGTCCGTGTAACTCTTCAAGCTATGGCCGCGGTGCTCGGCGGGGCGCAATCGCTGCACACCAATTCACGCGACGAGGCGCTGGCGCTGCCTACCGAAGAGTCCGCGCGGCTGGCCCTGCGCACCCAACAGGTGATCGCCCACGAAAGCGGCGCCGCCGCCGAACCCGATCCGCTGGGCGGCAGCCAGTACGTCGAGAAGCTGACGGACGAGATCGAGCGCGGCGCCGAAAGCTACATCAAGCGAATCGACGAAATGGGTGGGACGCTCGTCGCGATCGAGAACCAGTTCATCCAGCGCGAGATCCAGAGCGCGGCTTATCGGTATCAGCAGGCAATCGAGCGCGGCGAGGCGATTGTGGTCGGCGTGAACAAATTCGTGGAAACGGGCGGCAGCGGCGTGCCGACGTTTAAGCTCGATCCGGAGATCGAAAGACGGCAGATTGCACGGGTCCGGGACCTGCGGGCGTCGCGGGATCGAGGCGTGTGGGAGACTCGCCTGGCGGATCTGGAAGCCGCCGCGCGAGGCTCGGATAATCTGATGCCGCGGATCGTCGCAGCGTGCGAGGCGCTGGCAACGGTAGGGGAGATTTCAGACCGGCTGAGGAAGGTTTTCGGAGAATATCGCGAAAGCTGATCGCCCGCTTTCGCGAGCATGTTTTCTTTCTGAACTACGATAAGAACGATTATGGCCGTGAGCCACAAATGGTCGCCGATCGAGGATGTTCCCGATGCCGCCGCACTGTCGGATGGCGAACTTCCGGCGTTGATTGAAGTTTGGAAAGACCAGGGGGGTGCACTCGCTGAACCGGGCGCCGTTTCGAAATTCAGCGAGCAACTTAACCGTGAATGGGCCATTGAGACCGGAATTATTGAGCGTGCATACACGCTCGATCGCGGAACAACCGAGACCCTAATCGAGAAGGGCATCGAAGCCTCTCTCATCCCTCGCTCATCGACGGACCGGGACCCTCAGGAAGTTGCGGCGATACTCCAGGATCACCTGGATGCGCTCGAAGGCATGTTCGCATTTGTCAAAGGCGAACGCGAACTGACGGTCGGTTATATCAAGGAACTCCACAGTGCTCTTTTGCGACACGTGGAAGTGCACGTTGTGCAAGATCCATCGGGCAAGTTATTCGAAGTTCCGCTTGAGAGGGGCGCGTACAAGAGACTACCCAACAACCCGGCGCGAGCTGACGGTACTGTCCACGAATACTGTCCTCCCGAACACGTCGCCTCGGAAATGGATCGACTAATTGAGATCCACCAGAAGCACGTTCAGGCGAATCTTCCACCGGAAGTACAAGCGGCATGGCTCCATCATGCGTTCACGCAAATTCACCCGTTCGCAGATGGCAACGGACGCGTTGCGCGTACGCTGGCAAGCTTGGTGTTCGTTAAAGCGGGCGGATTTCCTCTCGTCATAAGGAGGGACGAGCCCGACCGCGGTGTACATGACCGGACGCTTTACATCGAAGCATTGGAGAAGGCAGATAAGAGAGACTTTCTGCGGCTCGTCCAGTTCTTCGTGCGAGCCGAGCGGCGAGTCTTAATTCAAGCACTGCAGGCGCTTCCGCGCGCGGCCGCGGTCGCGGGAGCGAAGGACGCGCATACGCCGGAAGAGGTCATCGCGGGAATTCGCGAACTCCTGATCAGCCGCGGGGACGAGCAAGTCTTTCCTAAGAGGTGGGAAGCTGTCGCAGGTCCGCGAGTGGCTGTTCGCGATCAGGCATACGATCGGCTGGGTCAAGTGGCCGGATCTTTACTTGATGAAATCACTCGTTTCAAGTCGGAATTCCGTTTCTCTCTGCTCGCTCCTACGGACACGCGCGACATCGATGATGCGATGAAGAGCATTCGGACGGTTGCAGACGCATTCGGTTACGAACTCACATCTCAAGGAACGCCGCCGGACGTTCGGGGGCTGCGCATTGAGCCCGGCCCATACCGCATAATCTTCGCGCTGCATGGTGCCAGCAGATCGTATCGGGGAGTCGTGGCTGGTCTGCTCGCGTTCGTCAGTCCGGACGGAACTGCCGTCTCTGTAACGAATGATATTCTCCAACTGAACTACAAGGAGACGCAAGCCGCTGTAATCGGCAGGTTTAGCAAGTGGTTCGAAACCGGCCTCACCCGCGCGCTCGAAATGTGGCGAGCGCAGTTCTAAGGTTGGCAGTCGCTGTTTATCGATGGATCTCGGCTCGAATGGCTTACTTCACTTCCGCCGGGATCGACGTGGCCGGGCCCATCCCGACGATCTCGAGCACTGTGTCGCCTTGCTTCGACCCGTCGTAGTGGATCTGCTTGGCGTAGTGCGTCACGAAGCTGCCGGGGGGCACGGGTTTGGTGCTGTCGGGATCGTACTTGGTGCCGGTGCCGACCCACCACGTCCCGGAGATCACATAAATGTACCGGTCGTACTGATGGAAGTGCGGGCGGCTCATGTGGCCGGGGTGCCATTTCGTGAGCTCCACATACAGCCCCGGTTTCGATGGGTCGCCGGCAAGAATGGCATTGGCGGCGCCGCCATTGCCCTCCACCCATTTGATGTCGTTCGGAGGCGTGATGAAAATGGCCGCCGGGTTGAGATCCGCGGCGCTCACCGCTCCAATCCACATGAAACATACCGCCGCAATAGTGAGCTGCAGCAGGCACCGCACGGGCCAAGTTCGGAACATAAATTCTCCTTGGGGCTGGTCCTTGACGAATCGCCCTTAATCTCCTCACGATCATACAGGACGGCTTCGGCAATTGCCACCAGCCCGCCATAATGGATGGAGATGCGTTCCGCGCCCATTCACCTTGTCGGCGGCGGTCTCGCCGGGTGCGAGGCCGCGTGGCAGATCGCGCGCGCGGGCGGACGAGCCGTGCTGCACGAAATGCGTCCCACGCGCGGCACGGAGGCTCACAAGACGGACCGGCTGGCCGAGCTTGTATGCAGCAATTCGCTCAAGAGCGAGCAGGAAAACACCGCTCCGTGGTTGTTGAAAGAGGAACTGCGTAGGCTGGGCTCGCTGCTGATCGGCACGATCGCCCCGCGCGCTCGCGTCCCCGGAGGTCACGCGCTGACCGTCGATCGCGAGATTTTCGCCGCCGAAGTCGGGCGCGCAATGGAGGCCGATCCGGCCATTGAAATCCGGCGTGAGGAGATTACATCGCTGGATATTCAAGACGACGGCTCAAACGCGACGTTCATTGTCGCGAGCGGGCCGCTGACCTCGAACGCGCTCGCGCAGGAAATCGCGCGGATCACGGGAGCGGAGCGCCTGTACTTCCACGACAGCATCAGCCCCATTGTCGACGCCGAATCGATCGATACTTCCATTGCGTTCCGCGCGTCGCGCTACGGCAAATCGCTCGACGGGACCGACGATTATCTGAACTGCCCGTTCGACCGGGCGCAGTACGAAGCGTTCCTTGACGCGCTGCTCGCCGCCGAAAGCGTGCCCGCGCATATCGAAGAAGATCGTTCGTTGCATGCGCAGGCCGCGGATGGCGCAGCCGGAGGCGAAACGAAACGAGCCCGCTATTTCGAAGCGTGCCTGCCGATCGAAGAAATCGCCCGGCGCGGGCGGGATACGCTGCGCTTCGGTCCCATGAAACCCATGGGTTTGACCGATCCGCGCACGGGACGGCGTCCCTACGCGGTAGTGCAGCTTCGTCAGGAGAATGTGCGCGCGGGCAGTTACAACCTGGTGGGATTCCAGAATCACATGCGCTTCGGCGAGCAGCAACGAGTTCTGCGGATGATTCCGGGCCTCGAGCGAGCCGAATTCTTGCGCTACGGTCAGGTGCATCGAAACACGTACATCAACGGGCCTGCGCTGCTCACGGCGACGCTGCAACTGCGCGCGAGGTCGAACATTTTCTTCGCGGGACAGATTTCTGGAGTGGAAGGCTACGTGGAATCGATCGCGACGGGCCTGGTGGCGGGACGCGCGGCGGCGGCTCTGGCAGCAGGCGAAACGCCGCTGGCATTTCCCCGGCAGACGGCCGTCGGATCGCTGTGCGCTTACGTCACCGGAGCCGATCCGGAGAATTATCAGCCTGCCAACATCACGTTCGATCTCTTGCCGAAGCTCGAAAATCCGCCGCGCGACAAGCGCATCCGGCAAGCTGAAGTATGCCGCCGGGCCCTGACCGCGCTGGACGCGTATTTGTGCGCGCCAGTGCCACGGTAGCCGTCGTGCCATAATAGCGACCAAACGATGCCTGTCGATCCAACTGAAGCAAGGCCGATACAAGGTACGTCAACAACGGCGAAGCCGTCAAGGCCAGCGAAGCTATCAAGAAGGGACGCGCTTGCAACCTTCGCGGCGGTTCCCGTGGTGGCTCGGGCGGCGGTGTCCTCCACACCCACCGACTGGACGTTGCGGCAGGCGTCCGAGCAAGTTCGCACGAAGAAGATCTCGCCGGTCGAGCTGACGCGCGCCTGCCTGGATCGTATCGAGAAGCTGAACCCCGCGCTGAACGCATTTATTACGGTCATGGCGGAGCAGGCCATGGCGCAGGCTCGCGAACTGGAAGCCGAGCAGCACGCCGGGAAATGGCGCGGTCCTCTGCACGGCATCCCGATCGGCCTTAAAGATCTGTACGATACCGCGGGCGTGAAAACGACATGCGCGAGCGCGGTGTTCGCCGACCGCGTGCCTTCCGAAGACGCCGAGGTGGTCCGCCGCCTGAAAGCCGCGGGCGCAGTGATCCTGGGCAAGCAGAACATGCACGAATTCGCGTACGGCGCGACGTCGGTGCCCAGCCACTACGGCGCGGTTCATAACCCCTGGAATCTCGAACGCATCGCGGGAGGTTCATCGGGCGGTTCGGCGGCGTCGGTAGCGGCGCGCGTGGGCTTCGCGGCGTTAGGGTCCGATACCGGCGGCTCCATTCGGGGTCCCGCGGCTTACTGCGGCATCACCGGATTGAAGCCGACATACGGGCGCGTCAGCACGCGCGGCGTCGTTCCGCTTTCCTGGTCGCTCGATCATGCGGGTCCTTTGTGCCGCACCGCCGAAGACGCGGCGCTGATGCTGGAGGCGATCGCGGGTTACGATCCCCAGGAAATTACCAGCGTCGATTGGCCTGTCGAGCGCTATTCGCAAACCATGCACGCGAAGACCGCGTCGTGGAATATCGGCGTGGTGCGTAAGATGTTTTTCGAGCAGATCGATTCGGAGATCGAGTCCGCGGTGAACGCCGCGCTCGAGGTGATTCGCAAGCTGACCGCCGGTATTCGCGACGCGGATTTACCGGCTTATCGGACGCTGCCGGTCGTCGCCGTGGAGGCCTATGCTTTCCACGCGCCGTACGTGACGAAGACCCCGGAATTGTATCAGCCGAGCACGCTCGCGCGCATCAAGGGCGGGGTTGGCATCAGCGCTGCCGCCTACGTGGAGGGCCGCCGCGAGCTGGACCGGCTGCGTCGCGCGGTGGGCGAAGTGTTCACCAGCGTGGATCTGCTGGTGACGCCGACGGCGCCGGTGATGCCCGTGACGATCGCCGAAAGCGCGAATGGTGAAGTTCCGTCGCCCGGCGGCGTGGCCTTGCCGCTACGCAACACCCAGCCCTTCGACATTTTCGGAATTCCCGCGATTTCGATTCCCTGCGGATTCGACCGCGAGGGAATGCCGATCGGATTGCAGATCGCCGGGCCGCGCTTCGCCGAGGGGCACGTTCTGGCTCTGGCGCACGCCTATCAGCAGGCGACCGACTGGCATCTGCGGCAGCCACCGGTTTCCTAAAGTGGCCGCGCAAGGCGGCGCGGTAACGATCCGATGTCCTCGAAAGCCGTACAATCCGGCGAACTCGTTGCACCGGCGTCAGAGCTGGCCGCGGCGATCGGGCGTTACCTCGCGGAGCTGAGCCGCGAGAACGCGTCGTCGCACACGATTCGTAATTACGCCTCCGACCTCGACCAGCTTCTCGAATATTTCTCGCCGCCCGGCGCCACCCCACCGCCGCTCGCCGGAATCAAGGCGCCGCTGCTGCGCGAGTGGCTCACCAACCTGTACGATCGCGGCCTGGACGCCATTTCGATCCGCAGAAAGCTGGCCGCGGTGCGGTCCTTGTTCCAATTTCTGGTGCGCGAGCGGACGCTCGAAACGAACGTCGCACGCCAATTGCGCACGCCGCGCGCTCCGAAACGCGTTCCGCAAGTTCCCACCGCCGAGCAGACCCACACGCTGGTGGAGGGCGTCGCCGCGGAACTCTCCGGTCAATCGCGCTTCGAACGTCCTCATCCGGAGCGGGACCTGCTTCTTTTCGAGCTGCTGTACGGCTGCGGTCTGCGCGTCAGCGAGCTGGCGGGCTTGAATCTGGACGACTTCGATCCGCGCGACCGGTGGATTCGCGTGCGCGGGAAAGGACGCAAGGAACGCCAGGTGCCGTACGGCTCTAAGGCGGCCGCGGCGCTCGAAAAATATCTGACCGTGCGCGGCGGCAAAGCCGGCGAACGAGCCCTGCTGCTGAATCATCGCGGCGCGCGGCTCTCCGACCGCGGCGTGCGAGAGATCGTAAAATTCTACGCGCGCATGATTTCGGGCGATGCCTCGCTCCATCCCCACAGCCTGCGTCACGCTTACGCGACGCACCTGCTGCAGGACGGCGCCGATCTGCGCGCGATCCAGGAACTGTTGGGGCACGCGCGGCTCGCCACGACGCAGAAGTATACGCAGGTGTCGCTGGCGGATTTAATCGCCGTTTACGATAAGGCTCATCCGAAGGCGAGAAGGAAGAGATAGATTAGAACCATGCAGCCGACGCTGATGAGTCTTGACGAATACCTCCACACTTCGTTTGAAAATCCCGATCCCGAGTTCCTGGAAGGCGAAGTGATCGAGCGCAACGGTGGGACTCTGTCGCACTCGGCGGCGATGGGCGAACTTGCGTACCGGCTCGCAGGGGAGGAAGCCCGAACGGGATTCTCCGTTGTTCTCAGCATCCGCCTTCGGACCGGTGAGAATCGCGTCCGCGTCGCCGATGTGGCCGCGTTTCTGCCGGAACCGGACGAACAGGTCCCGTCGACGCCTCCAATGATCGTTATAGAGATAACGTCGCCGGAGGATCGCTTTTGCTTTCTGGTTCAGAAGTTAGACGAATACCGGCGTTGGGGCGTGAAGCACATTTGGGTGGCCGATCCGGATGACCGCAAGTTCTTCACGTACGGCGATGCCGGTTGGAACGAAGTCACCGACTTGAATTTGCCTGAATACGGGATCGTGCTGACGAAAGCAGACATCTTCGAAGCGGCGTAGCGCGATTAACGCCGGTTACTCTACGATCACGCCCGTTCGAGGTACGCCAGCTCCGAGGTCGAAACGCGGATTTTTTCGCCCTCGCCGATGAACGCGGGTACCTGCACCACTAAACCGGTTTCGAGCTTGGCCGGCTTGGTCACGTTCGAAACCGTGGCGCCCTTTAATCCTGGCTCGGTTTCGACCACAGTCATGTCGACCGAAGGTGGCAGCTCGATGCCCATGGGCTTGCCTTCGTAAAACTCGATCGCGACCTTTAAATTCGGTATCAGAAAGCCGGTCGCGTCGCCGAGGAAGTCCTTGGTCAGGTGCATCTGCTCGAACGTCTCGGTGTTCATGAAGTAGAAGTACTCGCCGTCGTCGTACAGATACTCCATCTCGTGCTCCTCGAGCGCGGCCTTCTCGACGCGGTCTTCGGAGCTGAAGCGGTGCTCGATCATAGTGCCGGAGCTGAGCTTCCGCATCTTCACCTGCACGAAGCCGCGCAGGTTGCCGGGCGTGCGGTGCTCCATTTTGAAGATCGTGTAGAGCTCGTTGTTCCACTTGATCACCATGCCGGGGCGCACTTGTGTTGCTGCAATCATATTGAGGGAAACACTAAGTGTATCAGATCCACCGGCCGAACCGCGGCGGTACACGGACTCATCGACCGGATTTGATACCATGCGAGATCATGAACCTTCGAGGAGTTTCGGTTCTGGTCTTTACTCTGGCCGCTTCCACGGCCCACGCCCAGCACGGCTACACGCCCAGCGACATCGAGGAAGGCGGGCGTCAATACCGCCTGAATTGCATCACCTGCCACGGGCCCGACGGGAACCTGGTGACCGGCATCGACCTGGGCCGCGGCAAGTTCCGCCGGGCGTCCACCGACGACGACATCGTCAACACCATTCTGAACGGCGTTCCTGGTGCCGGCATGCCCGCGTTTGAAATGATCTTGCCGCGCGCGCAGGTGATCGTGGCCTATCTGCGGTCGCTCGCAAGCGAGCCTGCCGGGATTTCGCAAGCCGCGGCGAACGGCAACGCAGCGCGCGGGAAAGCGATCTTCGAAGGATCAGCGGGATGTTCGAGTTGCCATCGCGTGCGGGCCGTGGGTGGAACGTCGGGTCCCGACCTCAGTGAAATCGGGCTCGCCAAGCGCGCGATTGAAATCGAGACCGCGATTCTGAAGCCCGGCCCCGGTAAGGCGCTGGAGAATCGCCCGGTCCGCCTGGTTCGCAAGAACGGCGCGGTGATCCAGGGACTGCTGCTGAACGAGGATACGTTCACCGTGCAGATCACCGACGCGAAGGGCGCTCTGGCATCGATTCCGCGCTCCGAGCTCGCTGAGTTCGCCTTCCTCGACAAATCGCTGATGCCCTCCTACCAGGGAAAACTCAATCCGCAGGAACTGGCGGATGTGATCGCCTACCTGGCTTCGCTCAAGGGAGCCCCCGTCCAATGAAACTCAAAAATCTTCCCACTTTTCCTTTCGCTCTTCTTCTCGCTGCCGCGTCTTTGCCGGCACAAGTGACGTCCGATCGCCTCCTCAAAGCCGCTCAAGAGCCGCAGAACTGGCTGACGTATTCAGGCTCCTACGCCGGGCAGCGCCACAGCGGGCTCACTCAGATCGCGCCGCAGAACGTTCGCGACCTGGAGCTCAAGTGGGTGTTTCAGGCCCGCTCCTTCGAAAAATTCGAGGCGACGCCGCTGGTAGTGGACGGCGTCCTCTACACCGTGCAGGCGCCCAACGACGTGGTCGCGCTGGACGCCGCCACCGGACGCGTTTTCTGGATGTATAACTACACGCCGTCCAAAGCGGCTCGTCCCTGCTGCGGGCGCATCAACAGGGGGCTCGCCGTCGCGGGCGATCTGCTCTTCATGGGCACCATCGACGCGCACCTGATCGCGATCGACGCGAAAAGCGGCAAATCCGTGTGGAACACCGCCGTCGCGCGCGCCGAATCCGGCTACGCGCTGACGCATGCGCCGTTGGTCGTGAAGGATAACGTGATCGTCGGCGTGGCCGGCGGCGAATTCGGCATTCGCGGATTCATCGCCGCCTACAACATCCGCACCGGCAAGGAAGTCTGGAAGTTTTATACGATTCCGGGACCGGGCGAGCCCGGCAACGAAACCTGGGCGGGCGATTCCTGGAAGCACGGCGGCGGCTCCGCGTGGGTCACCGGCGCTTACGATCCCGACCTCAACCTCACCTATTGGGGCGTCGGGAATCCGGGGCCGGATTGGAATGGCGACAAGCGCCAGGGCGATAACCTCTATACCGATTCCGTGGTCGCGCTGGATGCCGACACCGGCAAGCTCAAGTGGCATTACCAGTTTTCGCCGCACGACGAATTCGATTACGACTCCGTGCAAGTCCCCGTGCTCGCCGAAATCGATTATCAAGGACAACCGCGCAAGGTCATGCTGTGGGCCAATCGCAATGGCATGTATTACACGCTCGATCGCACCACCGGCCAGTTCCTGGTGGGCAAGCCTTTCACCCAGGTGAATTGGGCCAACGGGTTCGATGAAAAGGGGCGTCCCATGCGCGTCGCGGGCAAAGTTCCTTCCCGCGAAGGCACTCTGATTTATCCCAGCAATCAGGGCGCGACGAATTGGTATTCGCCCTCCTTCAGCCCACGCACAGGATTGTTCTACATCCCGGCGTGGGCCGATACGTGGTCCGTGTATGTCAAAACTGAGGAAGACTTCGTCGAGGGGCAGCGCTATTCCAGCGGCATGCACAACTCCAGCTTCGGCCCGACGCGCGGCGCGCAGAACAACACCCGCAAGCCCGAGGACGGCCACGGCGCCGTGATCGCCATCGATCCGAAAACGGGCGGGAAGAAATGGCAGTTCGACCTGACCGACGTGACCGACGCGGGCATCCTGACCACGGATTCCGATCTCCTGTTCAGCGGCAGCCGCGAGGAATATTTCTACGCCCTCGACGCCCGTTCAGGAAGTCTGTTGTGGAAAACAGCCCTTGGCGGCGCGATCGCGAACGGCCCGATCACGTACTCGGTGGGCGGCAAGCAATATGTCGCCGTCGCCGCCGGCAATTCGCTCTACGCGTTCGGACTGCGTTAGTCGGCGTCCTGAGGTCCAAGGAAAGCCGATCCGATGAAGCGCACGCTCCTTCGGCTGATCGTCGCTGCCATCCTCATCGTCGCCTTCGTGTGGTATCGCTCCCGGCCACGGACGCGCCTAAACGTCACCCCGGACGCTGCACGTGAAATCGAGAAAGCGAAGCGGCGCTGACGCGCATCCCCCACGCCTCGATCTCGCCATCGACTATGCTGTCCCAATGGCCCACTACGTGACGCCCAAGACTGGTGGAGGATCGGCGCGATTGTCAGTGCCGCGAACATCGTGATCTGGAGCACCGCGGGCTTTGCGTGGCGGCTATTGATCGGGGTGTGGTAGAAAGGGCGGCGCCGGGAGCCCTGGGGCTGCGTTCTCCAGGCGCACCGCGCTAATATCATCGGGAGTGCTTATAAACCTGCGAGTCAAGAACTTTAAGCGCCTCGACGACGTGGAGATCGAACTCGGCAGAACTGTGGTCTTCGTCGGGCCGAATAATTCGGGTAAAACAACGGCCCTGCAGGCCCTAGCGCTTTGGGAAACCGGTCTTCGAAAGTGGGTCGAAAAAAGATCCACTAAAGACACGCCCGAAAAGAGGCCGGGCGTCACAATAAACCGTAGAGATTTAATTGCAGTCCCCGTACCTGATGCAAACCTTTTGTGGCGGGATTTGCACGTACGCTCCATTCAACGGAGAAACGGGAAGCCAGAGACTAAGAACATTCGGATTGACATCGTCGTGTCAGGCGTAACCGAGGGTAAGTCGTGGGAGTGCGGCTTTGAATTTGACTACGCCAACCAGGAATCATTTTACTGCCGCCCCTTAAGAACAAGCGAGGACCCTCACCCGGAACGTTTGCCTGTTCCAAAATTGGTCGAATCGGTCCGCGTTGCTTTCCTGCCGCCGATGTCTGGGATGGCGGCGACCGAGGATCGACTTCCGGACGGAGCGGTCAACGTCAGGATAGGCGAGGGGCGTACGGCTGAGGTTCTCCGCAACCTGTGTTTTCAGATTCACTCCTCCAGCGACCAAGGTAGTTGGACTGCGTTGGTTTCTCAAATCAGGCGCCTCTTCGGGGTGACTCTGCATCCCCCTGAGTTCATTAAGGAGAGGGGCCAGATTACGATGTCATACAGCGACGAAGATACGGAGTTAGACCTGGTGTCCTCGGGCAGGGGCCTCCAGCAGACCCTGTTGCTCCTTGCTCACCTCTACGCACATCCTAAAACCATCTTACTGCTGGACGAGCCGGACGCCCACCTCGAAATTTTACGCCAGCGGCAGATCTATCAAATCTTGACCGAGACCGCGGAATCGCAAGGATGCCAGGTGATTGCCGCGAGCCACTCCGAGGTTCTTCTAAACGAAGCTGCGGACCGGGACGTGGTGGTAGCGTTTGTTGGAAAGCCTCATCGCATCGACGATCGCGGGCATCAGGTTCTCAAGTCTCTGCGAAATATTGGCTTTGAGCATTATTACCAGGCGGAACAAGTGGGTTGGGTACTCTACCTGGAAGGTTCGACCGATCTCGCGATTCTCCAGGCCTTTGCAGAGCGATTGGACCATGACGCCAAGCGCTTGTTGGAGCAACCCTTCATCCATTACGTCGGTAACGTACCGGCCAAGGCAAGGGAGCACTTCTTCGGATTACGCGAGGCCAAGCCGGACTTGGTCGGCATCGCGGTATTCGATTCGATTCCGCAAGATCTGATCCAGGATGGGCCACTTTGCGAGTTGAAATGGCGCAAACGCGAACTCGAAAACTATTTGTGTAACCCGGAAACATTGCTCGCTTTTGCTGAAAAGCTTGATGGTGAGCCGGGCCCACTATTCGAATCAGCTCAGCGTGAACGCCAAACAGTCGCTATGCAGGAATCGATCGAGAAAGTGGCCGCGGCGCTACGTGTCTTGGGTAAGCCAGATCCGTTCAGCGCAGAGGTGAAGGCTAGCGATGAATTTCTCGGCCCCGTCTTTCAAAGCTATTTTGAAAAGCTCGAGCTCCCCAATATGATGCAGAAAACTGACTATCACACGCTCGCGCATCTGGTTTCTCCAGAACAGACCGACCCTGAAATCATTGCAACACTTGATCGCATCGTTGAAATTGCCGTTCGAGCAAGACCGCGACGGTAAACCTGCCTGTGTCGATAGCTCGACCAGCGTAGTCAGCCATCGAGCTTTCCGCTTCCAATCAGGTCTGCCTCACCTTTTCGAGCGGGATGCGTTTTTCATGCAGCCGTGATCGCGAGACCAGTACGTCCTGGATATCCTCCCACAGAGCCTTGTGTTTCTTGAGGTCGATAACCGCCGCCGTCGTGCGGCCCTTTGCATCAGTAAGGAACTGAATTCCGGTCATGGGCGGTCTCCTCGCGTGGGGTCAACCCAATTCACTGTAATTCTGACGTCTCCTCCGGTCAACAAAGGCCGGACGAAGACGAATCACCACCGCCAGTAGCCTCGTCATAATGGGAATGTGCTTGCGAGCCTCGCGAATCCCTATCCTGCCATCGACAACCCGCCAGCGAAATTCTGGCTCTGGCCCAACCTGTTGAGCCTCGACGCGCCCTTCGTCGCGGTGCTGTGGCAGATCCTTTTCATTCGGTGCTTTCATGTGTCGGCGGATGCGCTGCCGGCGATTTTGCTGGTCGCTTCCGTATGGTTGATCTACGCGGCGGATCGCGCGCTGGACGCCTGGCGCGGAGAATGCGGGTCGCCGCGGCACCGGTTTTATCGCGCCCACTGGCGGATCTTGTTGCCGGTGTGGATGGCGGTGCTCGCGGCGTCGGCGTGGCTCGCGCTGGCCGGATTGCCGGAGGCGCTGTTGCGTCGCGGATTGGCGCTCCTCGCAGCGGTGGTCGTTTATCTCGCGCTGGTGCATGGCTGGAAGGGAAGTATGGGTCGGTTGTGGTCGAAAGAAGCCATAGTTGGGCTGCTGTTCGCCTTGGGAGCGTCGCTTGCCGCGTGGACCAACGTTCGCACCCCCGCCGACGCCGCCGCGATCGCCCTGTTTTTCGTGCTGTGCTGGATCAATTGTGCGGCGATCCAAAAGTGGGAAGCAGGTGCATGCACATTCTCCCTGGACTGGCCAGCCGGGGCTTTGCCAGTGCGTTCGGCCGCGATCGCGGTTGCCCTCGTCTCGATGATGCTGCTGTGGATGCATCGGCCCGCCCTTGGCGGCGCGGAGATGGCGAGTGCATTCGCTTTCGTGTTCCTCGATCGCTCGGGACGCCGCTTTTCGCCTGACGCGCTGCGCGTCCTGGCGGACGTGGCGCTGCTGAGCCCGCTCGTGTTTTTGCCGCTCGCGAAGACGATCTCATAATAAGGAGCGTCTCGTAACGCGTGAACTGCGACTGCATCGCCGTATTCTATCGATGGCTGGAATATGCCGTCTTCGGCCGGGCTCTGGAACGGCGTCGCATGGCGTTTCTTACAGAGGCTTCGCGGGCGCGCCGTGTGCTGGCTTTGGGCGATGGCGATGGACGCGCGTTAGCCGCTTTGGTCGCCGCGGCGTCCTCGGCCCGGATCGAGTACGTGGATTCCAGCGCGAAGATGCTCGAGTTGGCCCGGGCGCGAGCCGGGACGGATCGTGTGCACTATCGCCGGGCAGACGCCCGCGAAATTGATTTTGCCGAATTCCGTGAATTCGGCGCGCGATCCAGTAAGCGCCTCGGCGATTCCGGATTCGACTTGATCGTGACGCATTTCTTTCTGGATTGCCTCGATGAAACGGAGCTGCAAGCGGTCGTGGATAAGACGGCGCGGGCCGCCGCTCCCTGTGCCCGCTGGATCGTCTCGGAATTCCGGCCGGCGACCATCTACGCCCGGCTGCTGATCGCGGTCATGTACGCGTTTTTCCAAAAGGCCACGGGCCTCAAAACGCGACGGTTAGCGGATCATCATCCGCTTTTCTTGCACCATGGATTTAGGCTCGAACGCGTCGAGCGGACGTGGGCCGGAATGCTGGCCTCCGAATTATGGGTTCGCTAAGCAGTGCGTCCGAAATGATGGCCACTATACTTCGAGCAGCGAACGGCGGCACGCCGAGAGCGTGCGCCCCAAGCTTCGCGCGGTTGTGTATACTGGAGTTGTAACGAAGTTTGGCCAACGGCGTCAGTGGGCGAAAGCCCACTTTTTTGTTGGCGCGGCGGTTGGACCGCGGGATTTAACAGACACATGGCGCATCGCGAAGAAGTGACGGAGAAAGTGCTTGCACTGGCCGAGCGCGCCGCCTCGCGCGAAGGCATCGAAGTGGTCGATGTCGAGTTCCTGGGCGGCGGGCGCAGCCGCCTGCTGCGTGTGTACATCGATAAACCGGGCGGCGTCACACACGCGGATTGCGAGAAGATATCCGTGCAGCTCGGCACGGTGCTGGACGTCGAGGACGCCATCCCCGGCGGCAGCTATACGCTCGAGGTCAGCTCCCCCGGCGTGGAGCGCAAGCTCCGCAAGCCGCGCGAGTTCGAGCGCTTCATCGGCCACAACGTCAAGGTCGTCCTGCGGCAGCCCGTCGAGAGCCGGCGCCAGTGGGTGGGCGCGCTCAAGGGTTTCGCGGGCGGCGTCGTGACCCTGGAACCCGAGCCCGGCAAAACCGTTCAGTTCCCGCTCGAACAGGTGGAGAAGGCCAACCTCAAGTTCGAGTGGTGATCTTCTAATCACTGGAATTTTCTTATGAGCCTGGGACCCATATTTCAATCTATCGAGATCCTCGCCAAAGAGAAGGGCGTGGAGCCGAAGATCATTCTCGATGCCGTGAAAGACGCCATGCTGGTGGCCGCGCGCAAGCACTTCCACACCGAGGAGGACCTGGTCGCGGAAATGGACGAGGGCACCGGCGCGATTCATATTTTCGGTGTGCGGCAGGTCGCCGCCGAAGTCGCCGATCCGTTGAAGGAGATTTCGCTCGCAGACGCCCAGAAAGTGAATCCGGAGGCGGAAATCGGCTCCGAGATCCGCTTCCCCAAGCCCACCGAAGCGCTGGGCCGGATTTCCGCTCAGACCGCCAAGCAGGTGATCCTGCAAAAGGTGCGGGAGGCGGAGCGCGAAAATATTTATTCCGAGTATTCGGGACGCGTGGGCGAGCTGGTCAATTGCGTGGTGAAGCGCGTCGAGGGGCCCGATCTGATGCTGGATCTGGGCAAGACCGAGGCCCGGCTGCCGAGGAAGGAACAATCGAAGCTCGAAAGCTTCAGCGTGGGCGACCGCGTCCGCTGCGTCATCCGTACCGTGGAAAAGGCCGGCAAGAACGCGGGCGTCATTGTTTCGCGCGCGGCGGCCGAGCTGGTGATGCGCCTGTTCGAGCAGGAAGTTCCGGAAATTTACGACAACACTGTGGTGATCAAAGCCTGCGCGCGTGAAGCCGGGGAGCGCACGAAAATCGCGGTCTCCAGCCGCGATCGCGACGTCGACAGTGTGGGGGCCTGCGTCGGCATGAAAGGCATGCGCGTGCAGTCCATTATCCGGGAGCTGCGCGGCGAAAAGATCGACATCATCGAATTCAACGAGGACCCCGTCGTCTTCGCGACGCACGCGCTGAGCCCAGCCAAGATCTCGCGGGTCAGCATCGTCGATCCGGCCGAAAAACACATGGAAGTGATCGTCGACGATACGCAATTGTCGCTCGCCATCGGCAAGAAGGGGCAGAACGTGCGCCTGGCGGCGAAGCTCCTGGGCTGGCGCGTCGACATCAAGAGCGAAGAGGAAAAACGCCAGGAAGCCGAATCGCAACTGGAAGCCATGGTGGTGCCGGGAGCTCCGGTTGCAGTGCTGCTGGACCACGGAGTCACCGACGATATCGTCGAAAAACTGGCGCAAGCCGGCATCCCGACGGTGGAGCGCCTGGGCGCCATGACGCCCGAGGAGTTGGAGGCGATTCCAGGAATCGATCCCGAAATGGTGGAGCGAATCCAAGCCGCGGTCAACGGTTATTACGGGCAGTTTGAAGCTTCGGTGGAAGGCGTCGCGGCGGCGGCTCCGGAGGCTCCGGTACCGCCGGAAACCCAGCCCGAGCCGGCGGCTGTGGGAACGGGCCCGGAAAATGAATCTGTTACGATAGAAAACGCGGAAGCGACCGAATAAATTGCGGACGTACACGGGAAAGGTGTGGCGATAGATGCCGGCGACGCTGACAAAGGCCGCCGGACTGCCCATTATGAGTAAGATCCGTATTAACGAGCTGGCTCGCGAACTCGAGGTCAAACCGAATGTGATCATCGATTTGCTGCCGGAACTGGGAGTCGCCGAAAAGAAGACTCACTCCAGCTCGCTCGACGATGACGTCGCGTTGCAGATCCGGCGACGGCTGGGATCTGTGGCCGAAGAGGAGGCTCCCAAACCGCCCGCCGCGGCCGCACCGCCCTTCGCGCCGCCTCCACCTGCCACGACCGCGCCCGTGCGCCGTCCCGAGCCCGCCGCGATGGCGGAACCCGCGTCGGAAACGCCACGGCAGGAAGCCCCCAGGGTAGAATCTGCGCCCGTTGGTCCGCGAGTTCAGCCCTTGCGGCCGCCTCTCGCGAGCGGTCCATCGCCTTCCCCGGCGCGGCCAACCGCGATTCCGGCGAGACCCGTACCATCCCCACGCCCGGGGCAAATCCTGTCGGGCCCGCGCCAGCCGATGCCCGCTGGACTTGCGGAGCCGTCCCGGCCACCGGACGTCGTCGTCACACAGGGGGTCACACACGGGGCCGCGCCGGGAGTTACGCCAGGGACGCCGCGTCCAGGTACGATTCCTTCGATTCCCACGCTACGTCCGACCGCGAGGCCGTCGGCCGGTCCGGGCGCGCCCGCGCCGCAAGCGAGCGCACAACCGCAACCGGCTCTGGGCACGGGAGGACCGCTTCGTCCGCCGGCTAAGCCCAACCTTGCGGGCCAGCCGGCCGTGAGGCCGGTGGTACCTCCGCGAGCGGATATTCTCGCACGGTTAGGCAAGCCACCCGCCGCGCCCGCCCCTGGAGCGCCCCGTCCGGGAATGCCCACGACCCGGCCGGCGAGTCCGATTCCAGGCCGGCCGATTTACACCGGACCGGTGCGTCCAGGCCAGCCGCTCATGCGCGGCCCCGGAGGGCCAGGCGGACCCGGCGGCTTGCGTCCGGGAGGACCGCCGCGCGGACGTCCGATGCATCCTACCTCGCCGATGCGCGCCGAACCGGCCGCGCTGCCGACCGAAGTGGGACGCCGCCACGCCACTAAGCCGGGGAGCCGCGATGGACGGCGCCGGGACGTGGATCAGGAAGAGGGCCGGCTGCGCCCGATGTCTCGGCGCGCGGAAGCGTTCGTCCCGCCGCCCATCGATCGCGAAATCAACATCGCCGAAGGCGTCACGGTCAAGGAGCTTTCCGAAAAACTCGGGGTCAAGGCGAACCTGCTGATCAAGAAGCTGGTGGAAAAGAAGATTTTCGCCACCATCAACCAGACGCTCGACGTGAAGCTCGCCGAGGAGCTGGCGCGCGATTTCGGCGCGTCCACCAACAAGCTCAGCTACGAGGAAGAGACCACCCACGAAATTCAGCAGACCGAGGTCGAAGAGGACCGCGAGACGCGTCCTCCCGTGGTCACCATCATGGGCCACGTGGATCACGGAAAGACGTCGCTGCTCGACGCCATCCGGCTCTCGAACGTCGCCGAAAGCGAAGCCGGCGGCATCACCCAGCACATCGGGGCGTATCACGTCGAAAAGAACGGCCGGACGATCACATTTATCGACACGCCGGGTCACGAGGCGTTCACCAGGATGCGCGCGCGCGGCGCCAAAGTCACCGACATCGTGATCCTGGTAGTGGCGGCCGACGACGGCGTGATGCCGCAGACCCTCGAAGCGATCGACCACGCCAAGGCTGCCAAGGTGCCGATCATCGTCGCGATCAATAAAATCGACAAGCCGGGAGCGCAACCCGACCGGATCAAGCAGCAGCTTTCCGACCGCGGCCTGCTGGCCGAGGACTGGGGCGGCGATACCGTCATGGTGCCGGTTTCCGCGAAGGCCAAGCAGAATCTGGACCTGCTGCTGGAAATGATCCTGCTGGTGGCGGACATCCAGAATCTGCGCGCCAATCCGGCGCGGCCCGCGATGGGCACGGTGCTCGAAGCCAAGCTCGACCGCGGACGCGGTCCCGTGGCGACGGTGCTGGTGCGCAACGGCACGCTGAAGGTCGGCGATTACTTCATCTGCGGCTCGGTGTTCGGGCGCATCCGCGCGATGTTCGACGACAACGGCGCTCCGGCGCGCGAGATTCCGCCGTCGCTGCCCGCCGAGGTGCTGGGCCTCGAGTCGCTGCCGGAAGTCGGCGACACCATGCAGGTGGTGACGGACACGGCCAAGGCCAAGCAGATCGTCATCTATCGCGAATCCAAGGCCCGCGAAACGGCCATGGCGAAGAACAACCGCGTCACGCTCGAACAGCTCCACGATCAACTGAAGGAAGGCGAAACCAAGGAGCTGAACATCATCCTGAAGACGGATGTGGGCGGTACAGCGGAAGTCCTGACCGACACGTTGCAGAAGCTGTCGACCGACAAGGTGAAAATCCGCGTGCTGCACTCCGGGGTCGGCGCGATCACCGAAACCGACGTGCTGCTCGCTTCGGCCTCCAACGCAATCATCGTGGGCTTCAACGTCCGCCCGGAGCGCACGGCGCAGGCCGTCGCGGAGCAGGAAAAGGTGGACATCCGCCTGCACACGATCATCTACGAGTTGGCCGACGAGATCAAGCGCGCCATGACCGGCATGCTGGAGCCGGTGTTCAAGGAAGTGTACAAGGGCCGCGCACAAGTCCGCGAAGCCTTCCGGATTTCGAAAGTCGGCACGGTGGCCGGCTGCTACGTGGACGACGGGGCGATTGGCCGCAATAACGAAATCCGCCTGCTGCGCGACAACGTGGTGATCCACACCGGCAAGATCGAATCGCTCAAGCGCTTCAAGAACGACGCGAGCGAAGTGAAGCAGGGCTTCGAATGCGGCATCTCCATCGCCAACTATAACGACATCAAACCCGGCGACGTGATTGAGGCGTTCGTCACCGAACGCGTCGCCGCGGAAGCGCTGGCGTAGAGAACTAGGGGCCAGAGTCCAGACGCCAGGGGCAAGCCAGCGAAGGTGTTGAGTGTGGAAAACGCGCCTCTGCAAAGTTCTGCAGCCATTTGAGGGCAAGAACGCCGTTACGGAAACTGAGCGGCGATTCCGGCCAGGCGATCTGTTTAGTTTTGACAGTACGCAGTCCGACCAAATGATTTTGGTTGAGATCCCCTTCTCTGTACTCGCTAGATCGTTCCGCGCTGGCTAAATGCCGGGATGTGACGAACGAGCAGGGCAGCGCACCTGTCTTTTGATTCGATGGCATGCCTTCCATCGGCGTCATCACCTTCGAACTCCGCACCGACGACGCGCAGTCTCTCAAGGACAAGCGCCATTACGTAAAAGGACTGAAGGACCGGCTGCGGACCAAGTTCAACGTGGCGGTCGCCGAGATCGACGCCCAGGATTCCTGGCAGCGCGGCCTGCGTTACGCTGTCTTCGGATCGGAAATACGCCGAGCAGTTGCTGCAGGCCGTCGAGCGCGAAGCCGCGTCGTTATTGGGAGGGATAGTGGTGGACGCGATCATGGAGTGCCTGGCGTAGAATGAGAATGTGGCTGAGTTCACGACCGACCCCGCCCGCGCGGAATTGCATCGTCTGCTGGATCGCATCCCGACGCGCGAAGTCGCCGCTGCGAAGAGGTTTCTCGAATCCCTTGCCGACCCGGTCGCGCGAGCGCTTCGCGAAGCCCCGCTGGACGATGAGCCGGAAACCCAGGAAGAAGTCGCCGCCGTTCATGCGGCTTTTGCCGATCCCGCCGCGGATTTGCCTTTCGAGCACATCCGCAGGCGTAAGTGAAGCGCGTCTTCTTTCGTCCTCAGGCGGTCCGGGAATTGGAAGCGCTACCGAGCCGCGATCGCGATCTGGTCGAAGATGCCATTGAGCGCTTTGCCACGACCGGCACCGGCGACGTAAAACTCCTTGCTGGCAGGGAGCGCCACTACCGGCTTCGCGCCGGAAAAACACCCAGACGTCGTGCGGGTGGTCAGCATCCGCAATCGCAGGGATGCGTACCGGTAGAACGGGGAGCTGTGCATCTCACA
The DNA here is from genome assembly GCA_035934795.1 of Bryobacteraceae bacterium. Taxonomy (GTDB): domain Bacteria; phylum Acidobacteriota; class Terriglobia; order Bryobacterales; family Bryobacteraceae; genus Palsa-187. The sequence goes on from DASYXM010000023.1 coordinate 324,182, forward strand.
GCGGTCACCGCAGTGAAACTGGAGCCTACACCCGCCTTTTCCGATTCATGCCCCTCGCGTCGCCAAACCATTGGGGCCGTGGACAGAGTGGTCTGTCCCCTTTTTCAACAAGCTCTTTAGGGCGTTTGCAGGCCCGTAGGCGCATGGGGCCTCGCCGATTTCCGGAGCCCGCTCCCTCGCCTGTTGCAGCTCGGTGAATGGCGTTCGTCACCGAACGCGTCGCCGCGGAAGCGCTCGCGTAAGCCAGAACCGAAGGGCGCATACACCTAGCAAACCGGTCGAACCCTCCAGTTCGTTTCAGGCTGCCACAGTAGCGCCATGATCCCTTACGCATAGCCTACTGAATCGCATCCAAACTGCCGATAGAAACCTTCTTGGACGATCATGATCCGGCCCATGACATCCCCGCATGCCGAAGAATCTCAAAAGAGCATCGCCGTTCTCTATAGGCTTGCCGTTTCACTTGCAATTTTCTTTTCGATAGTTCTCGTGATCGGCGTTTGGCACCTGGGCAGCAATTCAATGATCGCTTGCGGCTTCCTGGGTGCGTTGTTCATTCATTTTGGCTCCCGCCCGAGTCTGATGCATGTTAGCTTGTCACTGGCGGCTGGTATTATTGTGGCGTTCCTATACGCCCTACTTGGCGGCCCGTTTGGTCCTAATACGTTTTCCTATCTCATGGGTGCAGGTGCGTTCCTTGGGGTGGGAAGCATCCTTGTTATGTCATTGCACCAAGTGTGGACACGGTCGTCTCCCTACGCTTTGCCCCTGAGAGATGCTCTCATATTGCCGGTCTTTTCGCTGATTGCTGGTCTCTGTATGCACTTTGCGAACGGCGGATCCCATTCGAGCTTCGATTTCTTGTTGTACCGATTCGATTCCTCGCTGGGCCTCGCGCCGGGACCCTTCGTCGTGTCTTTGTTTCGCGAACTGCCGTGGATCAGAACCGGATCTTCTTTGTTCTACGGCGGATTATTGTGCTTCCCTCCGCTTTACCATGGATGGGCGTCCTATAACGGTAAGGTGGCAAAGGTCCATCTGATGCACGCTTTTGTGGTCGCGGGCGTCGGTGGATTTGTGCTGTATCAAATATGTCCGGCAGTAGGACCACTGGTTACTTTTGGGCCGCAATTCCCGGATCGACTACCAGCCATGAGTGCGGTTCCGATGAATGCGTTCATGAGTACGAGTGTGCACAATGCCATGCCGTCCATGCATATGACGTGGGCCTTGCTGGTGTGGGTTGCGGCATGGGAACTCGGATCGTTTGCCGTGGCGATGGCCAGCGTTTTCGTGATGTTTACGGGGTTGGCTGCGGTGGGCTTCGGCGAGCACTACCTGATCGATCTAATCGTCTCGGTACCGCTTGTAATGATGGTGCAAGGCATCTGTACTGCCCGCCACAAGTTGACGGCAATTGGTCTCGGCTTGGTGGTTGCGTGGACGGTCTATTTGCGGACGGGAATCCAACTTCCGACTGCTCTAAACTGGTTGTCTATGATTGCTACGGTCATGACGACAGTTTTCATGATGAGAACGTTTCCGGCGACAGGAAACAAGCCCCGAAACCCATCCAGGGCTTGTAGTCCGCAATCATTTACGGTTCGGAATTCGAGTTCGGAAGTCGGGTCCGGTGTCGGTTCGGGTTCACGGATTAGTTCCTGAGCCATGCAAGTCCTTCATTGCGGATAGGTTGGAATCCAACTCTGCCGTGAATAGCTTCGCCTCTTATCGTCGAAATGCCCTCCATCGGCGTCATCACATTTGAGCTCCGCATCGACGATGCGCAGTCTCTCAAGGACAAGCGCCACTACGTCAAAGGCCTGAAGGACCGGCTGCGGACCAGGTTCAACGTCGCCGTCGCCGAGATCGACGCGCAGGACTCCTGGCAGCGCGGCGTGGTCGCCTGCGTCACGGTGTCGGCGGATCGGAAATACGCCGAGCAACTGCTGCAAGCCGTCGAGCGCGAAGCCGCATCGGTGCTGGGCGGCGTCCTGGTGGACGCCACAGTCGAGTGGCTGGCTTAGGCGCGCCTACACCCGCTTTTTCAGAACCACCCGCTTCCCCATCGCCAAACCATTGGATCTGCAATAAAAATAATTTTCGGCGTTTGGAACACGTCATTTGCCAAATTAACGCGCCGGGCGCCAATAATTCCAGTAAAATCAGTGGGATAGAACTTTGCAAAAAACTTCGCGTTTAAACGCGTTCTACGCGAGTCTAGAGGCCTGGGAGGTAGTTTAGGTCCAGTTTTTTAAAACCCGTTCTAAGGGCCTTTGCGGGCCCGTAGGCGCATTGTGCCTCGCCGATTTTTCCCAAAAACGTGTTTAGGACGATAACGCCTCAAACCGAGCCGCGATCGCGACCTCGTGGAAGGAGTCGGCTGCGGCGTTCCTCCCCGAGCCACAGGGCGCCTCACGGCGGACGCCTTCGCGCGTGTACGCTAGAGGTCGTATCGCCGCGATGAGCTCCGATCCAAAGCAGCCCATGCTGCGACCGCCGCTTTTCAAGACCACGCAGCTGCACGCCCCACGCGTCGGGATCCTGCTGGCGCTCGCGATTTGCGCCTATCTGCCCGCGCTGCGTCTTCCGTTCATCCTCGACGATTACGTGCTGATTCCGCTCGCGCGCATGTATGCCGCGCAGCACTGGATTCCGCTGTGGCACGACGTGGATTTCCGCACGCGCGCCGTCTACATGTTTATGACCGCGGCGCTCGACCGCACGCTCGGATTTGCGCCGCAACCCTTCTATGCGGTCAACATCCTGCTACACGCGTTGTGCGTGCTGCTGGTCTATGCCGCCGGCGTGTGGATCGAGCTGGGCGTCTCCGCCGCGTTCTGGGCCGCCTGCTTCTTCGCGATCCACGAAGGCCACCAAGAAGCCATCATGTGGGTGTCGTCTTCGAGCGAGCTGCTCGTGTTTTTGTTCGGGATGACCGCGTGGATCTGCTGGCTGAAATGGCTGCAGCACGGCAACTGGCGCTGGTACCCGGCCGCCCTGATGGCCTTCGTTCTGGCGCTCGAATCGAAGGAATCCGCCTGGGTGTTCCCCGGGTTGATGCTGATCCCGGTGCTGACGGATCGCCGGAACCTGCCTCGCGCGCTCAAGGGCGTCCTGCCGTTCTTCGCTCTGGCGGCGGTTTACGCCGGATGGATCTGGATCTCCCGCGTGGCGAAGCCCGGCTACAACGACATCCGATTCTCGCTGTCGTCGCCCTGGCCGATCGTGATTATGCGGAGCTTCTGGAGACTGATATTCATCTGGGGTCTGGTTGCCGCCGCGATCCTGTTGTGGATTGGCGGAAAGCGGGGCCGTCGCACGATGTGGGTTGCTTCGTTATGGATGGTTCTCGGCATCCTGCCCTATAGTTTCCTTTCCTACATGCTGCAGATTCCGAGCCGCGCCACTTATATCGCGAGCGCAGGCCTTGCCCTGCTGGTGGGAGCCGCCGCCGCCCGGCTGCTCGATGACCATCGGCGAACGCTACTCGTGATTTTGAGCGCGATCGCGCTCATCGTGAATCTCGAAATCCTGTGGGTGAAGAAAATGTCGCAGTTTCGGGAACGGGCCGAGCCGTCCGAATTGCTAAAACAGGCGGCCGCTCAGGCGAGCGGTCCGGTGACGATCGAGTGCACGCCGATGGCTCCGATCGTCACGCAATTGGTTATTGAACAGGCTGGCAAGCAAGCTGTTTTCAGCCCGCAAGCTCGGCAGGAAGACCACTGTTTCATCGTTCAATACATGACCGCCGCGGGAAGCCGGGTGCGGATCAACCAGCGCGTGGCAACGCAGAGACACGGAATGTTCTACTGACGGGCGTCAGATCCCGCTGCTGGAGCACTTTCTGAGTTTTCGAGAGGCCTAAGTTGTGGGGCGGGGCTTTCGCCCGGCCGCCGTGCTTCTGTACGGCGTTCAGGAAGATGAGACACTTCCATGGCCAGGCAAAGCCCGGCTGCCGCCCCGAAGGGCCGCCCCACAATAACTCTGAAAATGGCCCAGCGCTATTTCGTCGGGCCGCCATCTTCAGCGGCGCCCGCGAAGATCTTGCGTCCGTCCGCCAGGCTCACTGAGCGCGCATTCACCAGGTGCGAGCCGTCCTTGGCCGCGTAGCCGTCGACCGTGATCGTATCGCCGGGCTTGAGCGAGCTGCGCGTCCATCCCTTGCGCATCAGGCCGTTGGGGCTGCCCAATTCGAATTCCCAATTCAAAACCTTGCCGCTTTCGTCCTTCGCGTCGATGTAGAAGCGGGCGTGTGGGTTGGTCCATTCCAGCTTCGTGACGGTGCCGGTGACCGTGACGGGCTTGTTGGGATCGTATTCCGCCGCGAAGGAATGATGCGCCATCACGGGAGTCGTGGCGAGCGTCAAACCGGCCAAAGCGGCGAGAGCGAACACAGATCTAGCTTGCATAAACTTGCCTCCAGATACGGAATCCCATTATCGCACTTTCGAAAAAAGGGACCGACCGCGCGGTCTGTCCCCTCTTTCATTTCCCCACCATGTGGGGCCCGTCCCTTTCGTTGTCGCACACGTTTTCGATCAGCTCCGTATCCGCGAGCAGATGAAAGTGCACCGTCGCGCTCCACGGCTTTACATAAGCTTTCGGATCGTCGAAGGTTATGTCCATCGTCAGATGGCCGAAGTCGGTGCGGCGGAACCGCTCGGTGGTGTGCAGCGCGTCGGAGTGCGGGTGGCCGTCGTCGTCGAGCCAGCTTTTGTCGTTGAAGCCGCCCGTCTCCACCACGAACGTATCGCCCTCGAACTTCCCGACCGAATAGCCGAACCAGCCGGGTTGGGAATCCTTCGGCAACTCGCGGCCGTCGGTGAAAATCTGCCGGAAATCCACGAACTCCTCGTAGAGGATCAGCGTAACTTTCTGAGTGTGGATGAACTTGAACGGAGTCGGCGCCAGCATGCCGTCGGGAATGCTGTGGGGAAGGCAACGCCCGGAGGGGCGGTCCTTCCCTTCGGCATCGAGGTGCTGCTTGTAAATGGCCGCGAACCGTGGCGTCAACTGGACGCCCGGCGTGTCCAACGCCACGTTGAACTGAAGATGGTCATTGTCCACCAGCCATTCGCCCGAAAGATCCGGCTTGCCGTCCGCCTGTTTGGGTGCGGGAGCGGACAGGTTCGGCGACCCGTCCGCAAGCCGGGGCGTCGCGGAGTCCTTTACGGACCACTGCGCTCCGGCCGGGACTGCGACGGCCGTGAGAACAGCGAACGCGACGCAAGCGCGTATCACCCGCCCGGGCCGCTTCTGGATCAACTCAAGCACGCGACACTCCTTGGTGAATGTTGCCGCCCTACTTCGGCTGCGGCACGATGCGGATGTACGGTTTGGGGGCCTTCCAACTGCCGTACTTCTTGCGGGCATCGTCGTCCGAGACCGACCCCGAGATGATGACATCCTCGCCGCTCTTCCAGTTGACCGGCGTCGAGACGTTATGCTTCGCGGTGAGCTGCAGCGAATCGAGCACGCGCAGCACCTCGTCGAAATTGCGGCCGGTGCTCATCGGATAGCTGAGCATCAGCTTGATCTTCTTGTCGGGGCCGACCACGAACACGGTGCGCACGGTGGCGTTGTTGGCGGCGGTGCGGCCCTCCGACGTGGTCCCGGAATCCGCGGGCAGCATGTCGTAGAGCTTGGCGATCTTCAACTCGGGATCGCCGATCATCGGATACGTCACCTTGGCGCCCTGGGTCTCCTCGATGTCGGTGGACCATTTGCCGTGGCTTGCCACGGGGTCGACGCTCAAGCCGATGATCTTGGTGTTGCGTTTCTGAAACTCCGGATTGAGCTTCGCCATGTAGCCAAGCTCCGTCGTACAGACGGGGGTGAAATCCTTGGGATGGGAGAACAGAATCGCCCAGCCGTCGCCGATCCATTGGTGAAAGTTGACGGGACCCTGCGTGGTCTCGGCCGTGAAGTTCGGAGCTTCGTCGTTGATTCGTAAGGACATAGTTTCCTCCAGGGAGTAACGGTCGTGGAATGTTTTGCGATTTGGTGCGCCGGTTTCGATTTTACCGCACGCTGTCAAGCTCCGCATTGTGAGGATGAGGGCCCTTCCGATTCGAAATGCACACGGCGGATGCGGGAGGCCGCTTTGCGACTGTGTCACACTGGAGTTTCAAGCATGCAAAAACGGATTCGGTCCACGACGATCCTATGCGTCCGCAAGGATGGCAAAGTCGTGATGGCAGGCGACGGACAGGTGACGCTGGGCTCGGAGGTCCTGAAAGCCTCCGCGAAGAAACTGCGGCGGCTGTATAACGGCAAGATCCTGGCGGGCTTTGCCGGATCCACCGCCGACGCCTTCGCGCTGTTCACGCGCTTCGAAACCAAGCTGGAGCAGTACAACGGCAACCTTTCGCGCTCCGTGGTGGAGCTCGCCAAGGATTGGCGAACCGACCGCATGTTGCGGCATCTGGAAGCCTTGCTGGTGGTGGCCGACCCCGCTAATACCTTCATCGTCAGCGGGAACGGCGACGTCATCGATCCGGACAACGACATCGCCGCGATCGGCTCAGGCGGCGCGTACGCCAAGGCCGCGGCTACGGCTTTGATCGAAAACACGAAACTGAGCGCGCGCGAAATCGTCGAAAAATCGATGGCTATTGCCGGTGAGATCTGCATCTACACGAATGAGTCTGTGATTTACGAGGAACTCGGGTAATGGTGATTTATCTTCCCGCCCAATCCGTGGACGACGAGCCGTTGCTCGACGAATTGACCCCGCGCGAAATCGTGCGCGAGCTGGACAAGTACGTCATCGGGCAGACCGACGCCAAGAAGGCCGTCGCGATCGCGCTGCGCAATCGCATCCGCCGCCAGAAGCTCGAGCCCGAAATGGCCGATGAAGTGATGCCCAAGAACATCCTGATGATCGGACCCACGGGCGTCGGCAAGACGGAGCTGGCGCGGCGCCTCGCGAAGCTCGCAAATTCGCCGTTTCTGAAAGTGGAGGCGAGCAAGTTCACCGAGGTTGGCTATGTCGGCCGCGACGTGGAATCCATGATCCGCGATCTGGTCGAGATCTCCATCGACATGGTTCGCGAAGAACGCCTGAATGAAGTAGGCGAACGGGCCGAGCGCAACGCCGAGGAGCGCCTCCTCGATCTGCTGATGCCTCCGCCGCCGCAGCAGGCCGAGGGCGAGGTTGCGGAGAGCACCGAACGAACGCGGGAGAAACTTCGCGAGCGTCTGCGTGCCGGAAAACTGGACGACCGCATCGTCGAGGTGGACGTCAAGGAGCGCGGCCCCACCTTCGAGGTATCCACCCAGGGCGGGATGGAGGAAATGGACATCAATCTGAAGGATGTCCTGCCCGGATTGTTCGCCGGCCGCACGCGCAAGCGCAAGATGCGCGTCAGCGAAGCCATGGATTACATGGTCCAGGAAGAAGAGCAAAAACTGATCGACATGGATCAGGTGACGCGCGTCGCGATCGAACGCGTAGAGCGCAGCGGCATCATTTTTCTCGACGAGATCGATAAAATCGCGGGCCGCGAAGGCGGCCACGGTCCCGACGTCAGCCGCGAAGGAGTGCAGCGCGATATTCTGCCGATCGTCGAAGGGACCACGGTCAATACGCGTTACGGCTTCGTGCGCACGGATCACGTTTTGTTTATCGCGGCCGGCGCGTTCCACGTTTCGAAGCCCAGCGACCTGATCCCCGAATTGCAGGGCCGCTTCCCTATCCGCGTGGAATTGAAATCGCTCACCGAAGCCGATTTTGTCCGCATTCTGAAAGAGCCCAAGAACGCGCTGATCAAACAGTATCAGGCGCTGCTCGATACCGAGGGCATCAAGCTGGTCTTTACCGAGGACGCCATCCAGGAAGTCGCGGCGTTCGCCGGCCGCGTCAACGAATCGGCTGAAAATATCGGCGCGCGGAGGCTGCATACGATTCTCGAAAAACTTCTCGAGGAGATCTCCTTCGAAGGACCCGATCTCAAGAAGAAGAACGTGAAGGTGGACGCGGCGTATGTGCGTAAGCAGCTCGCCGATATCGTCAAGGATCAGGATCTGAGCCGCTACATCCTCTGAGACGCCGCCGAGACCATTTCTTGATTTTGCGTAGACCAGTTTCCAACGGCTTGAAACAGCCTTACCAGCGGCTCGAAGATTACGGCGACGATCAGCGCGATCGGCGAAACTGGTCTACTGTGAGATTCGCGTACGCAGATCGCACAACATCGGTTTTTTCGCTCGCTACTCTCGCTGGGGTTCTTTCGCTCGCCCTGCTTGCGTCGTCCGCCGCCGGATGCGGCTACATCGGCGACGTCCGGCCTCCTACCGTGGACATCCCTTCGCGCGTCACCGACCTGCGCGCGGCCGAGTACGGAGACAAGCTCGCCGTCGAATTCACGCTGCCGCTCCTGACCACCGAAGGCCTCGCGTTGAAAAATCTGCAATCCGTGGAATTGCGCGTGAGCGCGGGCGCGGACCGGATTCTGCCGATTCCGGCCACCGGCCCCGGACCGATCATGTTCGACGCACCGGCTTTCGATTACATCGGCAGACAAGTAACCTTGGCCGTGCGCGCCACCGGACCGAAGGGGAAAGCCTCGACATGGTCGAATCTGGTGATCTTGGACGTGCAAGCCCCGCTCGCCACGCCGGAAAACGTGGTTGCCGCCAATTCCCCCAAAGGTGTGCGGCTTACTTGGAAAGCCGGCGGCCCCCGCTTCCGGATTTTCCGCGCTTCGGAGAGCGGGACTCCCAACCGCTTGGCCGAATCCGATGTTTCCGAATACGAGGATGCGGCCGTCGTGATCGACACGCCTTATCGCTATTACGTGCAGGCCATCGATGGCGATCAGCATCAAAGCGAAGTCTCGGCCCCGGTTGCGATCACGCCGCAGGACGAATTTCCGCCCGCGGTTCCGGCGGGGTTGGCGGGCGTGCCGGGCATTGGAGCGATCGAACTGGTGTGGCAGCGCAATGTGGAGGACGATTTCGCGGGCTATAACGTATTCCGCGCGGCGGGCGACGAGGAGTTTCAGAAGATCGCCGGACCCATTGACGCTCCCGTCTACAGCGATCGGGAGATCGACGCCGGGAAGACGTATCGCTACGCCGTCAGCGCGCTCGATCGCACGGGCAATGAGAGCGCGCGCACGGCGCCGGTTGAAGTCGTCGCGCCTTAGTTTATTGAAATAGTCGATGCCCTGTCTCACAAGCATAGTCATCCCGAGCGCAGTCGAGGGATCTGCTTTTTGCCCGCGTGTTGCCAACACTTTAGAAGCGGGTCCCTCGACTGCGCTCGGGATGACGCGTAGGGAGGTTTGATCTCTAAGTAGGCATATTGTTATGCAGCGAACTTCAGAGACACGACACTACGCGGCTACATCCACTTCGGTCTTCGTCCATAGACGCCGCGCGTACCAGGCGACTACCAGCAACACGAGGGCCGCTCCGCCGTTAGCGATCGCGTCCACGCCCATCAACCCGCGCGCGCCCCAATGCCTGTATCCGACGCCGTCGAGCCAGGTCATGTAACTGATCGGTACGTTACCGCTCGCCACCAACACGGAGTAAGAGGTTCCAGCCGCGTGCTGCCGGCGTCCCAACACATCGAGTACCAGCGCCGTAAACACGGCGTATCCGAATCCAGTGGCGATTGAATAGCCGGAATACCCGGCTCCAAACACGATTGCCGTCGGCCGGGCGAGCCCCATGTAGACCGCAAAAACGGCGCACAAAACGCCGGCCAAAGCGTACGCTACCATGCGATTCATGCGATCGCACAAATAACCGCCGATGAAAGCACCCGCCGCCGCGAGCAATCCTCCCGCGATGCCCGTGATCCACAGCACCTCGGTATCCGGCGCGTGATAATCCGGGCCCACGCTCGAAATCAAATTCGCCACCGCCCCGCTGCCCGCCGGAGAAAGAAAAAATAGCAGGCCGATAAGAGCGCGCGGCGACCAGAATACACCCCGCAGATCGCGCCACAGCGGTTGGAAGAGCGCCGTCACCGATACCGGGCGCGCCCCGTCGCTCGTCCGCGGACTCTCTTCGATCCACAGTGCAGCGATGACCGGTCCGGCCACCAGCAGGAACACGCACAGGGAAAGAACCGGCAAGCTCGCGAATCCCGCCAGCCAGATCGCGACACCTCCGCCGATCGCGCCGCCGCCCAGGTTCCCTGCATTGAACCACCCGCTCGCTCGTCCCTGGACGTTCGGCAGCAACGTGGAAAGCAGTGTGCCGTTCGATGTGGAGAGCAGGCCGCTCGCGGCGCTCGCCAAAAACAGGAGGGCGGTCAGCAGAGGCAGCGATCCGCTCGCCAGCAGCGTCGCGGTGGCGCAGCATAGGCCCGCCGTGACCGAGCTCATCATGACCCACGTCTTGCGGCGCAGCCCCAGATCGACCACCGGCGAATAGGCGAAGAACCACACGGCCGGAATTACGGCGATCGCGACGACTTCGGCGATGCGGTCCACGGAGACACCCTGTTTGCGCAGCACGAAAGGCGTCAGGATCGTAATGATCGCGTTCGAGATCCCGTAGGGCAGGCTCAGCAGCCCGAAGAGCCAGGGCGGATTCTGACGTGCGGGGTCGTGAGGAGCCAGAACACCATTCTAGCGGGAACGAAGCGCTGCGACGCCGCACTCACTCTACCGGCCCTTGCGTCTGCTTGCGTTTCCGAATTAGCCGCTTGCGCCACCGCCGTGCGATGGTGGGCGGCTCGAATGCCTGCGCCAGCAGGTCCGCCTGTTCCTGCGCGTTGCGCCTGGTCGATCCCGGAGCGGGGCTCGCGCTTTCCGGCCGTCCCGCGTATCCCAGCACGCGCGCCTGGTTGGCCAGAATCCTCTGCAGCCGGGTGCGCATGAAGATCCAGGCGCCCATGTTGCGAGGTTCCTCCTGCACCCACACGATGCCGCTCGCGGCGGTGTAGCGCTCCAGGACCTCACGGATTTCGAGTTCGGGAAAGGGATACAGCAGCTCCACGCGCACGATGGCCGTATTCGCGGCCACCGGATCGGCGGCCTTGCGGGCGTCGCGCGCGGCCGCCAGTTCGTAATAGATCTTGCCCGTGCACAGCAGAATCTTGCGGATGGACGCGGGATCGCTCACGGACGGATCGGCCAGCACCGGATGGAACACGCCGTTCGTCAGTTCGTCCGCGGTCGAGACCACCTTGGGATGGCGCAGCAGGCTCTTCGGCGTCATCACGATCAGCGGTTTGCGTAAGCCGCGGCGATCCGGGCCTCCGCGCATTTGCCGGCGCAGCAAATGGAAGTATTGGGCAGGCGTGCTGGGGCAGGCGATCTGCGCGTTGCCTTCGCCGCCCACTTGCAGGAACCGTTCGAGCCGCGCGCTGGAATGCTCCGGTCCGCCGCCTTCCTGGCCGTGCGGCAGCAGCAGGACCAGCCCACTCGGCTGCGACCATTTCGATTCCGCGCTGAACAGGAACTGATCGAGGACGATCTGCGCGCCATTCACGAAATCGCCGTACTGCGCCTCCCACAAGACTAAGCTGAGCTGATCGGCGACACTATAGCCGAATTCGAATCCCATGACGGCATATTCGCTCAATGGGCTGTTATACACCTCGAAGCGGGCCTGCGACGGCGCCAGATGCTGCAGCGGCGAATACACGCGATCCGTTTCGTAATCGTGATACTCGGCGTGACGATGGCTGAACGTGCCGCGTCCGGAATCCTGCCCGCTGAGGCGCACGGCGGTGCCTTCCAGCACCAGGCTCCCGAACGCTAGAGCTTCCGCAAGCGCCCAGTCGATGGAATTTTCGGCTAGCGCCAGAGCCCGCTTTTCGATCATGCGCGTGAGCTTCGGATGCACGTGAAATTCGGCGGGAAACGCCGTGATCCCGCGCGCGACGCGTTCTAGCATATCGCGGGTGACCCCGGTCGGAGGCAAATCCTGAGGGATCAGGCCCGGTGCGATCGGGCTGAGCTCGCGCAACTCCCACTCTTCCTTATTCTTTTGCGTCTGGTCGTAAATCTCATACAGGCGCTTCCTTTGCGCCTCGGACCACCCGCCGACCTCCTCGGGCGTCACCACCCCCTGTTCGATCAAACGCCGTCCGTACGCCGCGGCCACCGGCTGGCGGTCCCGCAGCTGGCGATAGAGAACCGGCTGAGTGTAGCTGGCGTCGTCGCCTTCGTTGTGTCCGTGCTTGCGCCAGCACAGCAGGTCGACCACGACGTCGCGATGGAAGCGCTGGCGGAAATCGAACGCCAGTTGGATCGCGCGCAAACACGCATCCGGATCGTCTCCGTTCACGTGCAGCACGGGAGCGTGCACCATCAGCGCGACGTCCGTGCAATATGTCGTCGACCTCGCCTCGTTTGGATTCGTGGTGAAGCCGATCTGGTTGTCGATCACGATGTGGATCGTGCCACCGGTACCGTAACCATCGAGCTGTGAAAGGTTGAGCGTTTCCGCGACGATTCCTTGTCCCGACATCGCCGCGTCGCCATGCACCAGCACCGGAATCACGCGCTCCCGCTTCGAGTCGCCGAGCCGGTCCTGCTTGGGCCGCACGATGCCTTCTACTACGGGATTCACGGCTTCCAGGTGGCTGGGATTGGGCGCCACGAACACCGTGATCTCCTTGCCGCTCGCCGTGCGGCGCCGCACGCTTTCCCCCAGGTGATACTTGACGTCGCCGGAGCCGTCGAAATCCTCTTCGATCTCGCCTTCGAACTCGGAAAAGATCTGGGCGACGCCCTTGCCCATTACGTTGGCGAGCAGCGTCAAGCGCCCGCGGTGCGCCATCCCGATTACGCATTCCTCGACGCCGGCCGACGCCGCGCGATCCAGCATTTCCTCGATCACGGCGATGAAGGATTCGCCGCCTTCGATCGAAAAACGTTTGTGTCCCTTGAAACGATTTTCCAGGAACGATTCAAATCCTTCGGCCTCCACCACGCTGCGCAGCGCACGCGTCCGTGCGGCGCCATCGATCGGCCATTGGAACCGGGATAGCTCCACGCGCTGCTCGAACCACTGGCGCTCTTCTGGATTTTCGGCGTGCATATACTCGATGCCGATGTGTCCGCCATAGGTTGCCCGCAGTTGTTCGATCAGATCGCGCAGGGGCAGGACGCCAAACGTCCCGCAGTGAAACGTGCGGTCCAGATCCCACATGGTCAGGCTGTGCGCCGAGAGGTCCAGGTCCCGATTTGGAGCGCGCGGAACGCCGAGGGGATCGATATCTGCGGCCAGGTGGCCGCGCTCCCGCCACGCCTGGATCAATCGCGCGACGGCGGCCTGCTTCAAAGGATCGGCATTGACCACCGGCGCGGACGCTTGATCCACCTCCCAGCGCACGGGCTTGGTGGGAATCCCAAGGTCTCGATAGACGCGCTCGTAGAACCCGTCTTCGCCTTCGAGCAGCGCCTGCAGCCGCGCGAGAAATGTCCCGGATTCGGCGCCCTGAATCACGCGATGATCGTAGGTGCAGGTCACCGTCATGACCTTGCTAAGCCCCATCGACGCGCGCACGTCCTCCGGCACGCCGCGATATTCCGGCGGATAATCGATCGCGCCGGTCGCGACGATCGCGCCTTGTCCCGGCATCAGTCTTGGAATGGACCCGGCCGTCCCCACGGTGCCCGGATTGGTGATCGAAATCGTGGTGCCTTCGAAATCGGCGACGCTAAGCTTGTTGTCGCGCGCCCGGGAAACAACGTCGTCGTAGGCGGCCACAAACTGCGCGAAGCTCATCGCTTCTGAACCTTTTATGGAAGGCACTTTCAGCGACCTCGCTCCATCCTTCCCCGCGACGTCCACGGCGACGCCCAGGTTCAGGTGGCCGCGATGAACGCGAAAAGCCTCCGAGCCGCGATCCGTGTAAGCTTCGTTCAGCGACGGGACGGATTCCACGGCGCGCACGATGGCCCATGCGATCAGGTGCGTGTAGGAAATCTTGCCTTCGCCGCGCAGTGCGCGATGCTCGTTGATCGCGCGGCGGTTTTCTTCCATCACTTTCACCGGCATGGACCGCTGGCTGGTCGCGACCGGCATGGTGAGGCTCGCCGCCATATTTTCTGCGACTCTCAGCGCGGTTCCTCGCAAAGGCATCAACCGGTCTCCTTCGCCGATCGTTATGGTGGGCGTGCTCGGTGCGGGCGCGGAGAGCGTTTTCGGCTCGGGCGAAATCTCAACGTTTACAGCAGGCCGTGGGATCGCGTGCGTCGTTGGACGATGTGGTGACGCAGGCTCATGCGGCGTGGACTCGAAAACAGTCTTCCAGGACGGGTCAACGTCTTGTCTATCGTGTTGATATTGTTGATAAAGCTCGTCTTCGAGCCAGCTGTTGACGCTGGGCGGTGAAGTTTCAGACATGCACCACTTCTGCCCTTATGATAGCGGAAGCCGGCAAGTCGATCCCCGGCAAAGTTATGACGAAGATCCTGATTTTTTCCGACATCCATAATGACGCGCGGGCGCTGGAGAAACTGATGTCCATCGAGGCGGACGCCTACATCTGCGCGGGCGACCTGGTGAGCTGGGCGCGCGGGCTCGAAAAAATGGCTCCGCTTCTGAAGCCGCGCGCGGAGCGCGTCTACGTCATGCCGGGCAATCACGAATCCGAACGCGACATCGCGGATTTTTGCGCCCGCCACGGCTTCATCAATTTTCACGGCGCGACCATTGAACTGGGCGGCGGTGAACTGGGCGGCGGTGAACTGGGCGGGCAGTTCGGCGGCGTGCGCTTTGCCGGCCTGGGCTATTCGACGCCGACGCCGTTCGATACGCCGGGTGAATATAGCGAAGCGGAAATGGCGGCGCGGCTCGAAAAATTCGCGCCTTGGAATCCGCACGTGCTGATCTGCCACGCGCCCCCGCTCGATACCGCCCTGGATCGTATCAAAGAAGGCTTGCATGCCGGAAGCCGCGCCGTTCGCGAATTCATCGAAAAGCACCAGCCGTCGCATTTTTTCTGCGGCCACGTTCACGAAGCCGAGGGCGTGGTGATCCAGATGGGCGCGACTCGGGCGATGAACGTGGGGAAGAAGGGGTACCTGCTAGAGATTTAGGAGCTTGCTGAAAAAGGGGACAGGCCGCAAAAATAAATATGGTTCCAAGTGACCCGTCCGGCAGCTTGCTCCCCGACCGGCATGCACGGTCAGAACGTGGCATCCGGAACGCCGGAACTTAAGCCCGTTACTCCCCGATGCCGCTGTTACCCGGCTTCGGATCGTCGCTCCGGTGCGCGTCCGCGTTTCGTCCCGGTAGAAGTTTGATCCTCGACGCGGCCTTTCGCTATCCGGCGATGACTGCCTGCCTTACGGCCGACTCCCATAACCGTGTCGACGTTCCCGGCCTACATCTTCAGACCCGTTTTAGGCTCTCGCAGGACCCGTTCGGTTTCCCACTCCCGGCCCAGCCTGGCTTTTCTGCCCTGCGGAGCACGATCACTGCGGGTTGCCCGTTGTCCTGTCCGATCCTGTAACGCTCCGCCTGTTTCCGTGCCGTCACTCCCCTCCAGGACCTCTCGATCCTTCGGGCTCGTAGTACCCGGCCCGGCCCCAACCGGAGAAACTTACCATGCGGGTCGCCCGATCTGCCTTCGCTCCCCGCTGCGCCACGATAATGAATTAACGCTACGCAACGGATCAACGTTCCAGCTCCGCTACTTCCCGCCTGGCTCGCTGTCCTTCGAACCTCTTGGAACCGAAGTTATCATGCTCCTAGATCACGCTGGGGTCAAGGGGAAAAGCGCGCTTTCCTCCGCTATTATCTCTTTTAAAAACAATGCCTTAAGGGAAGCCATCCGTGGATGTCCTGTGGATAAAACAGAAGCGTAATCGAGTGTTCAGGAAAATGAAACGACCCCGCCGAGTTGCCTTCGCTACTTTGCCGGCCGTGTGGCCAACTGAAGGATCATGCCTGTATCCGTCGCGGCCCACACGTGATCGCGGTCGGGACCCGCCAGCGTCACATAGCTCGCCACAGCACGGTAATCTACGTTCATTTCTTCCCAGTTCGATAGATCGTCGCTGCTCAACATCCGCACTTTCCCGGGGACGGGCGCCGAGGCCAATCGCCCCGGAGGCTCCACTGCAGCGAGGAATCCAGACCCATCGGAATACACGGCCACGTCCGTTACCCGGCGATCCTTCTGCTTGAAGACGCTCTCGCTTTTTCCGGTGAGCAAATTGAAGCGATAGACCTCCGACGGCCACATAAACGAGTCCGCATAACCGAAAACGCCGAGCCCGTTCGTCCCCTTCAGGCTGAAACCGATCAGCGACCCGAGCAGGGGCGCGGTAGATGAACTCCAATTCGCTCCCCCGTCGCGCGTCTCCAATTCGATGGTCAGCGTCGGAACCTGCCTCCGGCTCAGGGTGCGCTCCGGATCGATCCAACCCGGCAGATCCTGGCCGCCGTCCCTGCGCGGCGGCGAATAGCCTCCGACAACCAGGCCGCGGCCGCCACCCGTAAACGCGACGTCCGTGTAACTGGTGTAAGCCGGATTAGACGACGGCTTGGCCGCCTCCGCGACGCGCGTCCAGGTTCGTCCGCCGTCGGTGGTTTCATAAACGGATTTTTGCAGCCCGACCGCGAAGCCGTGGCGCGGATCGAGGAACGCAACGCGCAGAATCAGCCCGCCCTCCGGCGCGTCGTCCAGCTTCTTGTTGGGTTTGATCTGATTCGTGAGCCGCATCCACGTGCGGCCGGTGTCGGCGGTGAACCAGAAGGCATCGCGCGTGACCATCCAGCCGTTGGCCTCGTTCAGAAAGAACAGCGATCGGGGAGCGTCCTGCAGCGGGACCAGCGCCCAGTGCTCGCCGCCGTCGCTGCTGACGAGCGCCGTGTAGCGCGGCTTGCGCGCGGCCTTGCGATCGAGGATGGCGCCGACCGCGACGCCGTGCGTCGCCGAAGGAAACGCCAGGCTGGTGATCTGCAGCTCCGTGGCGATCTCATCGTAGAAGTACTGCAGCTTCCATTGGACGGAAGAACGACTTTGCGCAAGAGCGTGAGGAAAGACGCCGGGGAGCAGCGCGAGCAGCAATAACGCGACGCGCGGGATAAATCGCGAAAACATCTCCGGCTACCCCCGGCGGGCGGGCGCCATCACCAGATCGAGGAGATCGGTTTTGGCGAGCGTCGCGGAATCGAGCGCCGCCAATGCCGCCAGCGATCCGACCATTTCCCCGACCGTCGTGAGCAATTCCATTTCGCCGCCCGTGTGCGAGTGCGGCTCGCGATGCTGCACGTTGATGACGCCCGCTACGTGCCCGCGGATGATAATCGGCGCCGAAAGGAACGCCTCGTAGGTGTCCTCCGGCAGATCCGTGAACAGCTTGAAGCGCGCATCGGCGTAGGCCTCGCGCGAGATCGAGAGCAGGCGCCGCTCGCGCGCCACCCAGCCGGTCAGACCTTCGCCGAGCTTCAGGCGCACGTTGCCGATAGTGGCCGGCTGGGGATTGTTCGATGCGCACAGCACCAGTTCCTTGTCCTGCAGCAGGTAAAGCAGGCAGGAATCCGAGTTGGTGAACGCAACCACCAGCGTTACGACGGCCTGCAAGGCATCGTTCAGGCTCATCTCGCGAACCATGAAACGGCTGATCTTCTGCAGCAGGCGGAGCTGCTTTTCCGTATCCGCCAGCTGAGCTTCCAGTTCTCTTGTGCGTGACACCGGATTCATTATGCCAGATCGGAGGCGTTGCACAACTCCCTTTGCAAGGGGTGGAGATTCCCGCGCGGCCACCTGCGCGTGAATAGAGCGAAGCAAGCCGTTCGCCGATCTTACTCATTATTCGCGTACGGCGAACTGAGGAAAGACCCGGCTGAGGAAGAAGCACAGCGGGATCCAAATCCACCATAGTCAAGATATTTTCACGCGCAAAGACAACAAGCAGATCCCTCGCTGCACTCGGGATGACGCGCGCGAGGTATGGGAGCGAAATAAGAGGTAATTCCGACTGCTCTCAGGCGCCCGCTCGTGCGCCGCTCGATATTGCGGGTGCCCTACTCGTTTACACTATCTCCTGAGTGTCATCCCGAGCGCAACGAGGGATCTGCTGTTGCGAAAGTGGCTCCCCTACCCGCTCTGATACGGGCTTCAATCCGCTGCCTGCTATCTTGTCGTATAACAATTAGATAAATGCGGCTGTTCAAGCTCATTCCCGCGGTCGTCGCGTACGCGCTGCTGCAGGTGATCCTGCGGCGGGACGGCGACGCCGACCTGGTCCGCCGCTTGAAAGCCCACGAGCCAAAAGCCATGGCGGATCTCTACAAGCGCTGCGGGCGCCTGGCTTATTCGGTGATTCTGCGCATCGTCCGCAACACTGGGGTCGCCGAGGATCTGACCCAGGAAACCTTCCTGCGCGTGTGGAACCGCGTCGGTTCCTTCGACGCCGAGCGCGGCGCGCTGACGCCCTGGGTGCTGACGGTCGCCCGCAACCGGGCCATCGATCACCTGAGATCCATGGACGGGCGCATGGAAGCGAGCGCCGTCGACCTGGACCACCTGGAGCGCGCGGGCCTCTTCCAGGACCTCGACGCCAGCGCGCTTTCGATCGACCGCGCGCGGCGTTTGAAGAGCGCCCTCGAGAAACTGAGCGCCAATCAAAGGGCCGTGATCGAGCTGGCCTACTACGAAGGCCTGTCCCAGACGGAGATGGCCGAACGGCTGAATCAACCCCTCGGTACTGTCAAGACCTGGACGCGGACCGCGCTGCAGATTCTGCGCGCGGAGCTGATCGAGGCGGCCATCGCATGAACTGCCAGGAACTGCGCGACATGTACGAGCTTTACGCGCTCGGCGTTCTGGACGAAGGCGAAAAAGCCGAGATCGACGAGCATCTGGGACGCGGGTGTGAGACGTGCCGCCGCGGTCTCGCCGCCGCCACCGCCCTGAACTCCGTGATGTTGAGCCTCACCCCCGTGGAATCCCCGGGCCGGCGCCTGAAGCACCGCCTGCTCGCCTCTATTGGATATGAGCGGCCGGGCTGGTTCTGGACCGGGGCGCTGGCGGCCGCGCTGATGCTGGTGGTCGCGTTGTGGCTCGCGACGCAGGAGCGCGAACGCAGCAGCCAGCTCGCGGAGGTGCGTCAGACGCTGCTTCAGGTCACGGCCGAACGCGATCGCTTGAATCAGGCCGTGCGTTTTCTCTCCGATCCCGAAACGCGTCCCGCCAGTTTCGGCCGCGGGCAACTGGCCCCTCCGCACGGTTACGTGCTGTTGCATCCGCAGTTGGGCGTGATGCTGATCGCTTCAAACCTTCCCGCCGCGGGAGCAGGCAAAACTTATGAAATGTGGTTTCTGCCGAAAACCGGAGCGCCGCGGCCCGCCGGCCTCTTCCAATCCGACGGCCTGCGCGGCTTGCATATCTTGACCGGGCCGGTGGATCTGGACGCGCTGAACGCGGTCGCCGTTACGGTCGAGCCCGCAGCCGGATCGGCCGCTCCGACTACCACGCCGATCATCGTCGTGCCCGTCGGTTCGTAAACGGATGGTCCGTAGTTTGCAATGACGATTGCAGTGACGCGCCGGGTAGGCCCGCGCCTGGCAGCCTGTGAGCTGGAATTCCTGCCGCGCGTCGCGATCGACGCGGCGAAAGCGTCCGCCCAGCACCGGAAATACGAACTGACGCTGGAAGGGCTGGGCGAGAGGGCGCTATCGCGCCTGGTTCATGGACGCCTGAGGAATCTCAAGTAGAAAGCTGCGAACACCAAGACAATGCCAATATTCACTGTCAGCCGTTCCCAAAATCGGTTTCTGAAGAACACGAGATCTACACCGACTATGACGGCTGCCATCGCCACTACGTAAACCACGACAGCTACCTGTCTGCTCATTTCAGTCTGATGGCCTTCCCCGCCCTATCAGCTTTCGAGGCTTGACTCGATCTACAGCCGCACTGTAGCGACCGACGACCGCGTGATCTGCGCCACCGACGCCGTTCCGCACTGGCGCATAGTGCGCTGCAGCTCCGCGCGCAGGATATCGAGGACGCGCTCGACACCGTCGGAGCCGAACGCCGTAAGGCCCCATACATAGGGACGCCCGATGCCGACCGCGCGCGCGCCCATCGCGAGCGCCTTGAAGGCGTCCGATCCGCGCCGGATGCCGCCGTCGACCAGCACGGGAATCTGATTTCCGACCGCTTCCACCACTTCCGGCAACGTTTCAACCGTGGGGCGGAGATCTTCGGTGGCGCGCCCGCCGTGATTGGAAACGAGGATGCCGTCGACGCCCCGTTCACGCGCCATCTTGGCGTCCTCGCCCGTTTCCACGCCCTTGAGCAGCAGCTTCACCTTGACGGTCTTGCGGAGCTTGTCGAACAGTTCCCAATTCGCGGTCAGCGGATTAGTGCCCGGGCCGCTCAGGCCCGTGAACATCGGAGGATTGGAACGCCCACCCTGCGGCGAAGAGTGGCAGGACTCGCACTGGCGATTGTCGGTTCTCTGGAACCGCGCCGCGGTCTCGAGGTTCCGTCCCGCCAGGTTATCGATGGTCCAGGCGATCGCCGGGCACCCGGCATCTTCCGCGCGTTTGACCAATTTCTCCGCGTCGTCCCACTTGGTCGGCATGTAGAGCTGATACCAGGGAGCCGTGCCGCGCGCCTTGGCGACGTCCTCCACCGCGACGGAGGTCTGGGTGGAAAGAATCTGCAGCGCGTTCTTGGCCTTGGCCGCGCGCGCCGTGCCGACCTCACCATCCGGATGAAACATGCGCTGCCCGCCCACCGGGCACAGGAAAATCGGGCTCTCCCATTTCACGCCGAACAGCTCGATGCTGTAGTCGATCTTCGAGACGTCCACCAGGCGGCGCGGGCGCAGCTCGATATGCTGGTAGGCCGCATGATTCGCGTCGCGCGTCGCGTTATCGTCGACGCCCGAAGCCATGTAGCCCCAATGCGCCGGCGGCAACTTCTGCCGCGCCAAGCCTTCGAAGTCCATTACATCGAGCGCATCCTTGGCCGTGGGGATCGCAAATTTCGGATCGCCGAGCGGCGTCCCTTGCGCGAAAGCGCGCCCGGCGAAGGCATGCGCCAAGAGCGGACTTCCGGCGAGGAAGCGCAGAAAGTCGCGGCGTCGATCAAAAAGAAGATTCCTGGAGTCCATAGCTATTGCCGTATATAAACCATGCCCTATTTAAACGCGGCCGGCTTTAAATCCACGACGGCCATGGTAGGCCCCGGCCCGCCGACCGGCAACAGGCTGGGACCCGAGCGCGTGGCGATCTTCTTCGGCTCAATCTTGGAATCGAAGACCAGGCCCATGAAACAATTGCTCATCTCCTCCCAGTTCTGCAGTCCCCACACGACTTCCTTTTTCGGGTCCGGGTTGAACGGGTTGTTGGGAGAATTATCGAAGTGCGAAATCCCGATCAGGCGCGTGCCCTTGGGAAGCACGACCGGTTCCGCGTATTCAAAGCCCAGTTGCCAGTTGAAATCCCACTTGGCCTTCAGCAGCGTCTGCACTTCGCCGGTCGGATAGACCGCCTTCAGTTCGTAATCCTTCCCGCGCAGGTGCATGTGCGGCTGCACATAGACCAGCTTCATGTCGGCGGTGGTTGTCATTTCGCCGACGACCTCCGCGTTATTGTCGCCCGCGGCGATCTTCAGGTTCCCGGCTGTCGGTCCGTAGGAAGTGAAATACCGCGTCTTGTGATCGCCCTTGGCGAACACAATGCCGACCTTTGTGCGATCCGACGTGGGCTTGCCCATGGTGGTGTAGTGGATCTCAAACACCAGGTCCGAGCCCTTGGGAATGAACTTGGCGGAATCTCCAAACACGAAGTTCTGCGCGCCGACCCCGGGGTTGAACTTGCCGATGATGTCGGTGTTGTCGACTGGTTGTTTGGGCATCTCCGTCAGCGGATACGCGACTCCATATTGGGCATCGGCCATCCATTTCGATCCGGGAGGAACCGCCCATACTTCGCCGTGGTGCACCACCTGACGATTGCCCGGACGCATCTCGGCGGCGCTGACCCACACGTCCTCAGGGAAATTCCCCTTCACTTTCATGTATTGGTATTCGACGGTGCCGGTCGCCGGAATCTGGAACTCGGTGGGCATTTCGACGATCATGTCCGGCTTGAGATTCCAGCCGTCGACGAACTGCGCGAGCGCGGGTTTGTCCTTCGCATCGCCCTCGGGTGCTCCCGCGTCGGCCCACGCGGAGATGGCCTGAATTTCGGCTTCGGACAGGGTCCTGTCGTTCACGAAATGGCCGTAGTTCGGATCGGCGAACCACGGCGGCATTTTCCTGGTGAGCACGGCGGCCTTCATGGCCTTGGCCCACGGCCGCGCGGATTCATAGCTCATAAACGACATCGGCGCGATTTCGCCGGGACGGTGGCACTCCTGGCAGCGCTTCTCGAGAATCGGCAGGACGTCCTTGTTGAACGTGACGCTCCCGACGCTCGCCGCCGGAGACACAACGGCCATCGCGCCGAATAAAATCGCCATCAAGCTCGCGCTTTTCATAATCACCCTCGCTCCGAAATTGCATTCGAAAAATCTGCGCGCCGATTCGTGCGAACCGAGCATCGACATCTCGCAATTATTATCAAGCCGCGCCACGGGTGTCAAGCGTCGCCGAACTGCTATCGGATTGATGGCCCGAGGGTTAACAGGTTTCTCTAGGCTGTGACCGGCAAACGAGGGAATCCCGTTGAGGCGGCGGAGCGGATACCTGCAAAGCGATGCTTTACTCCGGCCTACTTCGCCCGCTGCACGGGTTTGGCGAACTTGGCGTTATCCACCGGGGCGTTGGGCGTGATCTGCATGATGGTGTATTCCTCGCGCCCGCTAACCCACGCGTAGGTCCACTTGTACGGCATCATGACGCCCGCGACCGGGCGATAGTCCGAATAATCGACTTGCGTGGGAACGCGGCCGATGATCGAGGTCGCCATGCGGATCATGCGGGTCAGCAGGCCGGTCTGTTTGTCGAAATAAAACGTCCCAAGCAGGCCGGGGGCGATCCCTTGCAGAACGTTCACTTCCTTGCCGTCGAGGGTGGTCGGGAAGCCGACGTGCCAGGTCCTGAAGAATTGTTTCAGCCCTCCGGGGAAAGCCATCTGAGCGTCCAGCTTCGCGCCTTCCATCGCGCCCGCGTTCAGTTGATATTCGCCGACCACAGTAAGCGGCAGCATGACCCACGCGTCGCGGCCATCCCAGGTACGGGCCAGATCGCCTTCGCGCTGGTGGACGATGGTGGCCAGCAGACCCGGCGCTTTCGCGTAAATCTCGGCTGGATCTTCCTGGGTCTCGCCGAACAAGTGGCTGGTGCCCTTCGAGGTATAGCTGGTGAGCGCCGAGAGCCGGGCCGCACCGCCCAGAGCCTGAATATATTTGTCGAAAACCTGATCGACGGTGGGCGCCCCGGAGGCGGCGGTCGCTTGCGGCAGGACGTCGGCCGGAACGACGACCGCATCGCCGTAGATGGAGTCCAGCGGAGGAGTGGTCGAAGGGTTGGAACTTCCGCGATGGCAGGTCCAGCACGTGACGACCTGCGCTCCACCGAAGTTATCGCGGTTGATATTGTTCACCATCGTGACCATGCGGCGCGCCGTCTGCTTGCGGGGAATCGTATCGGCTTCCCACTTCGGATCGGAGCCGCCGGCCCCCACGTGGCAGTCGCCGCAGCACACATTGAGAGCGGCCGAGAAGAGGCCCATGGTTCCCATGAACTCGTCGACGGGAATGCCCTTCAACACCTGGATGTTCTTGAAGGCCTGTTCCGACATCAGCTTCTGATTCTGCGCGAACACGACGCTTTCGAACGGAAACACCGCGCCCGCCCACGTTTGCGGGCTTTTTCGATCGGAATGGGAGAGATTTATTTCGCTCAAGGCGAACGCGATCAGCCACGCGAACGCCCCGGTAAGAACTAGCCGTTTTAACATCGATGCCTCCCTCTAATTGTGGTGCAAGAGTGCAGGAATCAGGATATCGGCCGGTTTGAAGCAAAGTCAACAGCGGCGCCACTCGGGTAGTGGGTCCATTTGAGCATCGCCTCGAAGCGTGGGGCTAGTTGCCGAAAAACATCGAGCGACTTGTCATCTGCTGAACCAACTTCGTGACGGTTTCCCGTTTCTCCTGGCTATCAGGCATTCTGATGAGATATTCCAAGAGTCGATCACAGCGGAAGGCGGCAGGGGCTCGGCTTCATCGCGAATAATTGCCGCCATGGTTTCGGGTGGGCTCGGGCGCACGAACGCCCGTTTGTGCGCGGCCATCTCGTAAACGATCAATCCAAACGAGAACTGATCGCTGCGCGCATCCACTTCTTCGCCCCGCGCCTGTTCCGGACTCATGTACGAAACCGTTCCCAGTACCGTTCCCGGGTTGGTAGCGGCGGCCATGGTTTGTGTGGCGTCGGATTGGACCACGCCGCTCGCACGCTTGGCCAGCCCGAAATCCAGAATCTTGACGCGCCCCGGGTGGGGCGTCTGCGGCCCGGTGACCAGCACGTTATCGGGCTTCAGATCGCGGTGCGTAAAGCCGGCTGCGTGCGCCGCCGCCAGGCCGTCGGCGATTTGCACCGCCAGGTCCAGCAGTTTACGCGGAGATTCGACGGGGGCAATCGGCGAGCCGTCGACATACTCCATGACGAAGTATTCGCCCCCTTCGGGCAGGGTTCCCAGGTCGTAAAGCTGGCAGATATTGGGGTGGTTCAGCGCGGCCACCGCGCGCGCTTCACGCTCGAAGCGCTCGCTGAATTTCTCGTGAGAAGACTTGATGGCGACGATGCGCTCCAGTCGTGTGTCGCGGGCCTTCCACACTTCGCCCATGCCTCCGGCGCCGATAGGCGCGAGGATTTCGTAGGGGCCCAAGCGGTCTCCTGTCGAGAGAGGCATATATGGATGATTCAGTTCAGTTTAACCCGATCAAGACGGCACATACGGAAGCCGACTAACCCCCGTACAGCAGCCGCGGCCACGCAAACGGCTGTAATGATTTCGGTCCATGGCGCGTCTATCGGGTGTATAGCGCCCCTCCGCTCGCACGTATGAAGCGCCTCTCCCTAGTTCTTTTCGCGGTCTCCACGCTGTGGGGTCAAGACCCTCTGGAGATTGTCCAGCGTTCGGTCGAGCGCGATTGGACGGATTTCACGAGCCGCAAAGATTATACATATCAACAGCATTTCGAGCTGCGCGAATACACGCGGGACGGGCGGGTCAACAATCAGCGCAACGAGACGAAGGAGATCATGATTCTGGGCGGTTGGCCTTCCGAGCGCCTGATTGCCAGGAATGACGTGCCGCTTTCCGAAAGAGACGCGCGCCGGGAGCGGCAGAAGTTTGAGCGGGAAATCGCCGACCGGCAGAACGAATCCGCCGCGGACCGTGCGCGGCATGAAAAAGAGCGCGCCGAAGACCGCAAGTTTATCCGGGAGCTACCGGACGCCTTCACATTTCATTTGGACGGAGTCGAAAGCGTGAGCGGCCAGCCGGCCTGGGTCATCGAGGCGGATCCTAAACCCAGCTTCCACCCCGTGCATTCCCGCGCTCAACTCTTCGCAAAAGTGCGGGCCAAGGTGTGGATTGAGCAGGATACCTACCATTGGGTGAAAGCGGACATCGACGCAATCGACACCCTGACTTTCGGGTTCGGGCTGCTGCGCGTCGCTCCGGGCGGCACGCTCCATTTTGAGCAGACCAGAGTCAACGACGAAATCTGGCTGCCGTCACATGCCTCGATTCGCGCCGATGCCAGGTTGGCGCTGGTCAAAAAGGTGCGCGCCGAAATCGATATCCGTTACAGCGACTACCGGAAGTTTCAGGCCGACTCGCAGATCGTCCAAACCATCGAGCACTAAGAGGATGCTGAAAAACCCCTAATAACCGCTCCCTGTGGTTGCGGCTCACAGTGGGCGCTTTTGTGTTTACAGCGCCTTGCCGAGCCGCGACCACAGGGAGCGGTTTACCTCGCGCGTTTTTCAGCAGCCTGCTAACCGGAGCGTCTTTCGAGGTTAAGACTAGCGCTGCTGGTGATGATCCAGGTTCAACAACCGCGCGCCGTCGTCTTCTTTGCAGAAGGGCGATTCCGCCAGAGGCTCGTCGGACGGCTTGATCACGTGCGGGAAATTGGTCCACGGTGCGGTCAGGACCTTGGGGTCGCTGACGGTCACCTGATAGACCAGATTGTTGTCGCCGTCCAGCCAGAAACGCTCGACGACGCTCATCGCATCCGAGTGCATGTACCCGTTTTCGCCGAACCAGAAATCGTCGACGAAATTGGTCGCCTCCACCACCAGCGTGTCGCCTTCCCAGTGCCCAACCGAATCGCCGTAGTAGGAAGGATTGGCGTCGGGGCGATGCTTGCGGCCATCGGTCGGAACCACGCGGTAAGGATCGCCGGAGATATCTTCGTACAGGAAAACCATCTCATTCGGCAATTGGATAATGCGGCGCGGAGAGCCGATGCGTGGAACGCCCGGCCGGCCGCAGTAAAACACGGAGTCGAGCTTGCTCTCGTTTGCTTCCAGGTACTTCACCTTTTCCTGGAACTCGGGCTTGTAAGAGGGAGCCGGGGTCCACGGCAGCGCGCCTTTCACGTCGAAGGCCTTGTGCCGCGCCGATTGGTCGAAGCGGACGGTGTTGGCCTTGCCGTCGATTACTTTGGTCAGGCCCCCGGGCGGAATCGAAATCGCGAAGGTCCAGATGCCGCTGAAGTCGGGATGCCCGTCGGCGGTGCGGCGGACCTTCGTGGGAGTAGCGCTGGTGGCGCCCGGCGCGGGCTTTTGCGGCGCGGAAGTCTGACCCACCGCCAAACCGGCGATCATCGAGCCCACGGCGAGGGCGAATACGAATCTGGATTTCATGGCCTAAACTCCTCCTCGAGCTGGTCCGCAGCCGCTCCGTCCGAAATGATACTTCTTCCCAGGGAATTATTAACACAGATACGGTCTGAACACAACGGGCAGGGGCCGAAAACGCGTCGCGTGGGTATTTCCTTCCGCCTCAACTCCTGATAGACTTCACGAGAGCAACACAAATTTAAAGAGCTTGCCATGAACAATCGCCGCCAATTTCTCCAACAAGTCGCGTCCGCCACCGGAGTCGTCTTCACCGGATGCTGTCTTACGACGCGCGTCGCTGCTCAGGCTCCGGCGACGAAGCGCCGGGAAGTGAAAGTGGGCGGCAAACGCGTGCGCACCATCGACGTGCACGCCCACGTCATCATTCCCGAGGCCACGGCGATGATGGGCGTCACCACCAAGCCCGACAACATCTCCGTGATGGCCCCGTCGCGCTTCGAGGTGATGGACGAATGGGGCATGGACATGCAGGCGTTGAGCATCAACGCCAATTGGTACGCCGTGAACCGCGACGTGGCCACCAAAATGATCCAGTTTCAGAACGAGAAGCTCGCCGAGCTGTGCGGGAAGTACCCGGACCGCTTCGTCGCGTTTGCCTCCGTCGCGCTGCAGTTCCCGGAACTGGCCGCCCAGCAGCTCGAAGACGGCGTGAAGAAATACAACCTTAAAGGCGCGGCGATCGGCGGCCACGTCAATGGCGATGAGCTGTCCGATCCGAAATTCGACCCCTTCTGGAGGAAGGCGGAAGAGCTCGGCTGCCTGATTTTCATGCATCCGCAGGGGATTCCCGAAATGGACAAGCGGTTCAAGGGCGTCGGCGCGCTGAACAATACCATCGGAAATCCGCTGGAGACCACGATTTTCCTGTCGCACCTGATTTTCGACGGCACGCTCGACAAGTTCCCGGGACTCAAGATCTGCTCGGCGCACGCCGGCGGCTACCTGCCGTCCTATGCCGCCCGCTCGGACTACGGGTGTATCCGGAACGCAGATACGTGCAAGCTCAAGAAGCACCCTTCCGAATATCTGCGCCAGCTTTATTTCGACTGCATGGTCTTCACGCCGGAGGGGCTGCGCCATCTGGTCGCCGAGTGCGGCGTGAGCCAGATCATGACCGGCACCGACTACCCGTTCCCGTGGAGCACCACGACCGTCGATTACATCCTGAAGACCCCGGGCTTGAGCGACGCCGATAAGCGCGCCATCCTCGGCGGCACTGCTGCGAAGTTGCTGAAGATCTCGGCGTAGTAGTTCCGAGCCGGGGGGCGCCGGAGCGCGCTGGTTCTGTATTCATCCTTAGAATAAAAGCAGATCCCTCTCCTGCTTCGCAGGCTCGGGATGACGCGTCTTGAGAGGAATGTCGGATTGGGGAGGAACTATGAAGCGAATTGCGAGGAAACGAACTCTGATCGCAGCGGCGGGCCTTATCGTTGCCGGCGGAGCTTTGCAAGTGTTATATGGCCAACGAATCCGCGGCGTCACGGCGCAGTATGCCGTGAATTATCTGGAAGGGTCGGCGCGGCAGAAACAGCGGGCCTTTTCGCCCGCCGTGGTGACGCAAGGCGGGAAAACCGTGTGGCTGGCGGGCCAGACCACCACCGAGGACCTCAACCATAAGCCGATCGCCGGGGATTTCGATGCGCAGGTGCGCACCGATTTCGCCCTTCTCGATCAGACCTTGAAGCGCGCCGGAGGCAGCCTGCGAAACATGGTGAGCATGACCGTCTTCATCAACGATCCCCGCAACGGCGACCGCTTTATCGAGCTGCGCCACGAGATCTTTAAAGACGGAAAATACCCTGCGAGCGCGCTGATCACTGTTTCCAACTTCGCGCAGCCCGGTATTTTGCTGGAGATCCAGGGCGTCGCCGTCATCGACGAGAAGTAGACACATTCCACGCGCGGTCAACCCGAGCGAAAGTCGAGGGATCCGCTTTTGCAGCATTGACAAGCATGCGGCTAAAGCAGATTCCTCGCTGCCGCTCGAAATGACAGGCGAAGGGCGGCGACTACGAAGTCCGTGACGAGCTTATGACGCGATCCTAGGGCCGCGCGGCGCCCTGCTGCTCGGCGACCAGCGCGTGAAACATCGCTTCCTCGATGTCCGCCTCGAGCCGGCAATTGGCGCGGTCGATAAAGGGATTCGGACCGCCCGGCTTGAGCTTCGCGTACTTCGCCTGCAGGTTGTATTGGCCGGGGTGATCTCCCAGCGGCACGTCGCACGGCAGCGAGCGCACCAGCTTAAACGACCGGTTGAACTCGTCGATGATCGCCGGAGTCATGGTTCCAACCGGACGCAAGCTGCAGCTAATCACCACGTCGTAGTTCTTCCCGCCTTCCTGCGCCTTCATCGTCCAGGTTGTGCAGCCCCGGGTATGGCCGGGCGTCAGATGCGCAGTGAGCGTCGTGCCGCCGAGGGAAACCTGCTCTCCGTCGCGTAGCATTTTGTCGATCGGATGCTCCTTGTCGCCCGGCTTCATCGCCTGGAGCGCCGGCACGTCCTCGGCCATCGCCATCACCCGCGCGCCCGTCAGCTCCTTGACCAACGCGTCCCCTTCCTGATGATCGCCGTGCGCATGGGTTCCAAGCAGGATCTTAACGTCGGAGAACTTGAACCCCAGTTGCTTGACCGATTCCTCGATCGCCGGCACATTCCGCTCATACGTGCTGTTGATGAGGATGTTGCCTTCGGGCGTCACGATCAGAAACGACGCCAGCGTCGTGGTGCCGACGTAGTAAACGTTGCCGACGATCTTATGGGGCGGGAAGCGCGCCTCCTGATCCTCTTTCGTGCCCATATTGCGCGCCAGAATCGACCGCGGCGTGTACGTTTGGCCCTTTATTGTAACGGCCGGATGATCGGGCGGCGGATTACCGGTCTGCGCCTGCGCCGAACTTCCGCCGAGGCCGAGGACGATCGCTAATGCAGAAACGATTTTCATCATCGGGACACCTCGCTCACCAAGTCTCTCACTTGAAGGGGACGAACCTCTGGACCCTTTCACCGGCGAATACCTCGCCCGTATAGATGGTGCCTTTGGAGTCCGTGGCGATCATGTGCAGCCCGAAGAACTGGCCGCCGTTCTCGCCCATGCTTCCCATTTGGCCGACCACTTTGCCGTCTTCGCGATTCAGGAACCAGATGTGGTTATTCGTGAGATCGGAAATGTAAAGGAACTTCTGCTGCTTGTCCGGCGAGAACATGACACCGCCGGTGGAGCCGCCCACGCCTGTCGTGGGGGCCAGGATAAATTCCTTGACAAATTTGCCGTCCCTCGTGAAAACCTGGATGCGGTTGGCGTTGCGGTCCGCAGCGTAGACCATTCCGTCGTGCGAGATGTTGAGCGTGAGGTGCCCGCGAAACTCCTTGGGCATGGCGCCGCCGGGAGTGTAGGCGCGGTCGGCGTCGTTGGTAGTGATCTCTGAAAGTTTATGTCCATAAGCCCCCCACCCCCGTTTGAACTGGAGCGTGTCGAGGTCGAACACCATCACGCGCCCGCCCAGGTAATTGTCGGCGGCGTAGAGCTCGTGAGCCGGTTCGTCGAGCCGGATCTCTTCGATTCCTCCCACGATCATCGGCGTGGTCGGCGGATACTTTTCGCGGAAAGCTTTAATCGCCGCATCGCGAGCCGCCCGCGCCGCGGGATCGAGCTGTCCGCGACCGCCCGGCGGGGGCAGAAATCCCGCGATCGGGCCCCGGCTGCCGCGGCCTGGAGCGCGATTGGCCGGGGGAGCGGCGTCGCCTCCGCCGCCGCCCGGCGGCCTTTCCGGCGTGCGCGGCACCTCGCCGGCCATTTGCCCCGTCTTTTCGTCATACTTGCGAACAGTGTCCTGGCCAAGGTAGGCGAACCCTTTGGAATCCACCGCCATGCCGTGCCCTTGCGGAGCGTCGAAGGAGCCGATCACGTTTCCGTTCTTGTCGATGTGAATCATCGAGGGAGGCCGGACGCAGCAATCGGCGATCGGAGGCGTCAGCTCCGCTTCGAGCTCGATATCGGTCAGATCGTTCGGACGATCGTACACCCAGACGTTATCGTCCTTATCCACGGCCAGGCCGGTGACGCCTCCCATCTTCCATTTGTTGGGCAGGGGTTTGGGCCAGTCGGGATCGAACTTGTATTTGGGTGCGGCTTGATTCTGGGCGACGAGCACTGCACAAAAGACCAGCAAACCGAGGCCGGCGAAGATGCCCCAGTTTCTCAAGCTTCTATCGCTTTTCATGAACCATCTCCCGAAATTGCGCGTCTTCTTCCAACGCCTTCGCCGCCCGTTCCGGTCCTCATTGCCGCAATGCGAAAGTGAACAACGAGTTGCCCGCCGCGACGGCCACGTATTGCCGTCCGCCGATCGAATAGCTCATGGCCCCGGACGTCACCGCGCCGCCGACCGCGGCTTTCCACAGCAGCGCGCCCGTCCGGGCGTCCAGCGCGAAAAAGTAACGTTCGCGTCCGCCGCTGAACAGCAGATCCGAAGCCGTGGTCAGGATGCCCGCATCGGTGACGTCGTTCATCTTGAACTCCCACTTCATTTGTCCGGTCGCGGCGTCGAGGGCCCGGATCGCGCCGTGGCCTTCCTCTTCCTTGCGGAGATTCTGAGGCGACGGCACAAACGGGACGGCTTGCCGGGGCGCTCCTCCCAGGTATCTGCGGCCTTCGGCATATTCCTCGTCGGAGTCCTTGACGTAAGTGGAGGTATAGCCGGCCCAAGTGGATATGTAGAACAGCCCGGTGCGCGGGCTGTAGGAAGGCGAATACCAATTCGTCCCGCCCTGGTTGCCCGGAGAGATGAGGGTCCCCTCGCGGCTAGGAGTTTTGCCGGGAACCCGCATGGGCCGGCCTGCTTCGTCGAACCCGTTCATCCAGTTCACGTCGACGAAGGGCGTGCCCTTCAGGAACTCGCCAGAAGTCCGGTCCAGCGCGTAAAACAAACCGTTGCGATTAGCCCACAACATCAGCTTGCGCGGGCGCGTCTGCCCGTCCTTGCCCTTCCATTGCATATCCGCGAGCACGGGAACCTGCACCGAATCGTAGTCGAACTCGTCGTGCGGCGAAAACTGGTAATACCATTTCAATTTCCCAGTGTCGGCGTCCAGCGCGACCACCGAATCGCTGTAGAGATTGTCGCCCTTGCGCGAGTCGCCATTCCAATCCGGGCCGGGATTGCCGACGCCCCAGTAGGTCAGATTCGATTCCGGATCGTAGGAGCCGGTCACCCACACCGAACCGCCTCCGGTCTTCCATGAATCGCCGGCCCAGGTCTCGTGGCCGGGCTCTCCGGGACCGGGAATGGTGTAGAAGCGCCACGCCTCCTTCCCGGTGCGGACATCGAAAGCCGCGATGAAGCCCCGGATTCCGAACTCGCCGCCCGCTGTTCCGACGATCACTTTGTCCTTCACCACCAAGGGAGCATGCGTGATGGCATACCCGGACTCCGCTTTCGCGACCGTGGTGTCCCATAGAGGCTTCCCGTTCTTGGCGTCGATGGCGATCAGATGCGCGTCGATGGTGCCCATGAACAGCGTGTCCCCAAGAATCGCGAGTCCCCGGTTGACCCGGCCGCAGCACGGGCGCGCCTCCAGCGCCACGTTGAACTGGTAGGTCCAGAAAACTCGTCCGGTGGCCGCGTCGAGGGCGATCACGTCATTGGGAGCCTGCACCGTGTACATGATGCCGTCCACCACCAGCGCCGTGGCTTCGTATTTTTCGAGCGAGCGGGCTTGATACACCCACTGCAATTCCAGGTTCTTGACGTTCTCCGGGGTGATCTGCGTCAGCGGGCTATGCCGCTGGCTCATCATCGACCCCGAATAGGTCAGCCAGTTCTGGGGCTCTTTGCCGGGGTTCAGAAGCCGGTCGAAGGAAACCTGCGCCCCCAGAGAACCTGCGAGAGAAACCAGCAGCAGCGCGCGTGTCATCATGGCACTCCTTTTCGATCAACCTATTGCCGCAGCGCGAACGTGAACAGCGAGTTGCCGGCGGCCACCGCCACGTACTGCCGCCCGCCCACCGAGTACGTCATGGGGCCGGACGCAACCGTGCCTCCGACGGCGGTTTTCCACAGCAACGCTCCGCTGCGCGCGTCCAGCGCGAAAAAGTATCCCTCGCGTCCGCCGCTGAACAGCAGATCCGAAGCGGTGGTCAGGATGCCGCCATCCGTGACGTCGTTCATCTTGAACTCCCACTTCCTTTCGCCTGTGGTCGCATCGAGCGCCCGGATCGCGCCGTAGCCTTCGCTTTCGTTCCGCGTATTCGTGGGCGGAGCAGGCGTTGTCGCTCCCCCTGGGATCGCCGACCTCTGGAATCCCCCCGTGTACCTGCGGCCTTCCGTGTACTCGTCGTCGTCCCTCTTTACGAAGTTGGACGAATAGCCGGCCCACGCGCCGACGTAAAACAAACCCGTGCTCGGGCTGTAGGAAGGATTGTTCCAGTTGGTCCCGCCATGGTTGCCCGGGAAGATAAGAGTTCCCTCGGCCGTGGGAGTCTTGCCGGTAACCTTCATGGGACGGCCCGCTTCGTCGAACCCGTTCATCCAGTTCACTTCGACGAAGGGCGTGCCCTTCAGGAATTCGCCCGACGTTCGGTCCAGCGCGTAAAACAACCCGTTGCGATTGGCCCACAACATCAGCTTGCGCGGCCGCTTCTGCCCGTCCTTGCCCTGCCACTGCATATCGGCGAGCACCGGAACCTGCACGGAATCGTAATCGAACTCGTCGTGCGGCGAGAACTGGTAGTACCACTTCAATTTTCCGGTGTCGGCGTCCAGCGCCACTACCGAATCGCTATACAAGTTGTCGCCCTTGCGAACATCGCCGTTGTAATCCGGGCCGGGATTTCCGACGCCCCAATACGTAAGGTTGAGTTGCGGATCGTAGGAGCCGGTCATCCACACGGAAGCGCCACCGGTCTTCCAGGAGTCGCCGGCCCAGGTCTCGTGGCCAGGCTCGCCAGGACCGGGAATCGTGTAGAAGCGCCAGGCTTCTTTGCCGGTGCGGACGTCGAAAGCCGCGATGAAACCGCGGATTCCGAACTCGCCGCCGGCCGTCCCGACGATCACCTTGTCCTTCACGATCAGCGGAGCGTGCGTAATCGCATACCCGGAATCCGCCTTGGCGACCGTCGTATCCCACAGCGGCTTCCCATTCTTGGCGTCGATGGCGATCAGATGCGCGTCGATGGTGCCCATGAACAGCGTGTCTCCAAGAATCGCGAGGCCGCGGTTGACGCGGCCGCAACAGGGGCGCGCCGCTTGCGAGGGAGCGAACTGGTAGGTCCAGAAAACCCGTCCGGTGGTCGCGTCGAGAGCGATCACGTCGTTGGGAGCTTGCACCGTGTACATGATGCCGTCCACCACCAGCGCCGTGGCCTCGAACTTTTCGAGCGAGCGCGCCTGGTAAATCCATTGCAGCTCCAGGTTCTTGACGTTCTCCGGCGTGATCTGCGTCAGCGGGCTGTGCCGCTGGCTCATCATCGTCCCGGAGTAGGTCAGCCAGTTTTGGGGCTCCTTGCCGGTATTCAGGAGACGATCGAAAGAAACCTGCGCCCCCAGAGAACCCGCGAGGGCACCCGTGAGAGAAACCAACAACAGTATCCGCGTCATCATTGCTTTTCGACTCCTTTCAGGGAGGCCAGATAGCTCACCAGATCCGCCAGTTCTTTGGGACTCAGCTTGCCCGTATAGGAAGGCATCGGGGATTTGTCGACGAACGCGTATTCCCTCAGGTCGGACTTCGAGAACGACTTCAGCCGCTCGTTGGAATCCATAAGCTGCACCGTGAAAGCGTCCTGGTTGAGAAGCCTTCCCGTCGTCGCCGCGCCATCCCGGGTCACCACGCGGAAAGACCGGTTTTGTGGAAGAATCTCCGCGTCCGGATCGAGGACCGAACGTTCTAGCTCCACCGCCCGGCGGAGCGCGCCGATGTCGGTGAGCTCCGGGCCCACGCGCGAGCCGTTGCCCTTCACGCGATGGCAGGCCAGGCACCCGCCCTTGCCTTCGAAAATCGCCTTGCCCGCCGTGACATCGCCTCCGGCGAGCGTACTCTGAGCCGCCGGCTTCGCCATGTCGCGCAAGTAGGCCACGATGGTTCCGGCCTGGAAATCCGTGAAGTTATTCGGCGGCATCGCGGTGTTCGCAATCCCCTTTTGCATGATCTTGATCAAGTCGTCATCGGAGGACGCCCGCTGGAACTTGCCGTGCCCCAGGTCCACGCCGGGGACGGCGTCTCCTTCCGGGCCGTGGCAAGCCGCGCAATTCGCCAGGAAAAGCCGCTGGCCGTCCTGCACGTCCCCGGGGCTGTAGCTGCGCTGGGCCAGCAGCGCGCCTGCCGCTACCACGAGCGTGCCAACTCTGAATGCCCACATACTCGTACCGCCTTTCGGGTCAACGACATTATACTCCCGCGACACTATACTTCCGCGGCGGCTGGATCCCAGGCGCGTTGCCGGCCACGATCGTCTAGCCGTCCGATAATGCACTC
Source organism: Bryobacteraceae bacterium (assembly GCA_035934795.1). Taxonomy (GTDB): domain Bacteria; phylum Acidobacteriota; class Terriglobia; order Bryobacterales; family Bryobacteraceae; genus Palsa-187. The sequence continues at coordinate 359,423 of DASYXM010000023.1, forward strand.
GTTTCCTCACGAGACTTCCCGTTGCGCGTCAACGTCATTTTGACGGCGGTATACTCGAATTCATCGAACCAAGGAGACGGTCGTGATCAACCAATTGAATCTTTGCGGGCTGCGTCGCGCGGCCGCATGGGGCCTGTGTCTCGCGAGCGCGGTTTTGCTCGCTCCTCTCGCCCACGCCGCCCCGCAAGCTGCACTCAATGCATCCGCGACCGTTGCAGGCGGCGATGTTTCCTCCAGTGCCGCCTCGCCCGCTTTTTCCGCGCAGGAGCTCGCCGCGCTGCCGGTCGGCAACTGGGTGAAGAACGGCGGCGCGCTCAACAACCAGAACTACTCGCCTCTGAAACAGATCAATCGCGAAAATGTCGGCACGCTCAAGGCCGTCTGGCAGACGCATTTGGACGGCTCCGGGCTCGCGACGAAATATTCGGGCGAGGGGCAGCCGGTGGTTTACCAGGGCGTGGTTTACATCGTTACGGGAGCCGATGACGTTTTCGCTATCAGCGTGAAGACCGGCGAGATTCTGTGGAGATACAAGGCCAATCTGGACCAATCGATCACCGGAGTGTGTTGCGGTTGGGACGCCCGCGGCCTCGCCATGGGCGACGGCAAAATCTACGTCGGACAACTGGACGGCCGCCTGGTCGCGCTCGATCAAAAGACCGGCCAACCGGGCTGGTCCATCCAAGCGGAGCGCTGGCAGGAGGGATTCTCCATTACGGCCGCTCCGCTGTATTACGACGGAATGGTGGTGGTGGCGTTCGCGGGCGGAGAAAACGGCATCCGCGGCCGCGTCAAAGCCTTTGACGCGAAGGACGGACATCTGCTGTGGACTTTCTACACGATTCCTGGGCCGGGCGAACTCGGGCACGACACTTGGCCCAAGGATACCGACGCCTGGAAATACGGCGGCGCGACAGTTTGGCAAACTCCCGCCGTCGATCCCGATCTCGGGCTCCTCTACTTCACCACCGGCAATCCGGGGCCCGACTTCAACGGAAAAATCCGGCGCGGCGACAATCTTTTTGCGAATTCCATGCTCGCGATCGAAGCGAAAACCGGCAAGTATCGCTGGCACTTCCAGCAGGTTCATCATGATCTGTGGGATTACGACGGCCCCAACCCGGTCATGCTTTTCGACGTGAAGGTGGGCGGCCGCGTGCGCAAGGCCGCGGCCGAGGCCAACAAAGACGGATGGGTGTACATTCTGGATCGCACCAACGGCAAGCCGCTGCTCGGAATCGACGAAAAGCCGGTACCGCAGGAGCCTCTGCAGTTCACCTCAGCGACCCAGCCCTTTCCGCGCGGCGACGCTTTCGTGCCGCAGTCCATCGACATCGCCCCGGAAGGTTACGCGCTGGTGAACGGCGGCCGGATCTTCACGCCGTTCTGGTCGGAGGGAGTGGTCGCCAAACCGGCGACGCGCGGCGGGGCGAACTGGGCGCCCAGCTCTTACGATCCCGCTACGAATACCTACTACGTCTGCGCGACCGACGCCGCGCAGTTGTTCAAAGGCGGCGAGGAGGATGAAAAATTTCCGCAACCCGGCCAACGATATTTGGGCGGCGCGTTTGGCGGCATGCCTCTGGGCCCCGCGGGAATTTTCGCGGCGCTCGATATGAAAACCAATCGCCTGGTGTGGCAGCAGAGGTGGAAGGATAGCTGCTACAGCGGATCGGTCTCGACGGCCGCCGGCCTGGTCTTCGTGGGTCGCAACGACGGCCGCCTGATGGCTTTGAATTCCTCCAACGGCCAGCGCCTGTGGGAATTCCAGACCGGCGCCGGCGTCAACGCCCCCGCCGCTGTTTTCGAATACGAAGGCGAACAATTCGTTGTCGCCTATTCCGGTGGAAGCATGTTCGCTCCCGCGCCCCGCGGCGATAGTCTTTTTCTTTTTTCGCTGAAGGGCACGCTGACATCGGGCTCCGTGAGCTCGCCGCAGCCGCCGGCTGCCGAACGTCGGTAAAGAATGGAACGCACCGGCGCCGATCGTCCGGAATGCTGGCCCGCCCTGCCGTTCGATTCCTGGAAAGACACCCGCGCCACGCTGCACCTGTGGATGCAGATGGTCGGGAAAGTTCGGCTGCGTCTCGCGCCCCTGGTCAACCATTGGTGGAATGTCCCTCTGTACGTGACCACTCGGGGCCTGTCGACGTCGCGAATTCCGTATGAGGGAAGCGCGTTCGAACTCCGGTTCGACTTTCTGCAGCATCAGCTCATACTGGAGACGAGTGACGGAGTGGTGAAAACCCTTCCTCTCGCAGCGCGTCCCGTGGCCGACTTTTATTGGGAATTCCTGAGCATGCTTCTCTCCGCCGGCATCGAAGTCAAGATCTGGAAAATGCCGACCGAAATCCCCGATCCGATTCCTTTCGATGAAGACCGCGTTCATGCCTCGTACGACCCGGAACGCGTGGAAAAATTCTGGCGCATTTTGCTGTCGGTGGATGCGATATTCAACCAGTTCAGGTCCGGGTTCATCGGCAAGGTCAGCCCGGTGCACTTCTTCTGGGGTGGTTTCGATCTTGCGGTGACCCGGTTTTCGGGGCGCCGGGCGCCGGAGCGGCCGGGGGCCGATGCGATGAATCGCGAGGCCTATTCACACGAGGTGAGCAGCGTCGGATTCTGGCCGGGCGGGAGCGGCATCGCGGATGCAGCGTTTTACTCCTACGCCGTTCCCGAGCCTCCCGGATTCCGCGAAGCCGGGGTTCGGCCGGAAGCCGCGCGTTACGACGCGCAGCTCGGCGAATTTATCCTGATGTACGATGATGTCCGAAAAAGCGATGCGCCCAGCGCCGCGCTGCTCGATTTTTGCCACAGCGCCTACGATGCCGCGGCGACGCTAGGAAATTGGGACCGCAGCGCGCTCGAAAGGTGACGGCTCACGTTCTTAAAACATCCGAATAAGGAGATCCCCATGGCCTCTGCATGTTCCCATCTCAGTGCGATCCGCTTCACCAACACCGATAAGCGCGTGTGCGAAGACTGCATTAAGACCGGAGACACCTGGGTGCATTTACGCCTGTGCCTGGAATGCGGGCACGTGGGCTGCTGCGATTCCTCCAAGAACAAGCACGCTACCAAGCATTTCCACCGCAGTAAGCATCCGCTGGTGCGGTCCATCGAGCCAGGCGAAAACTGGGTGTGGTGCTACGTGGACGAAATCGCACCGGGAGAGGTGCATGCGCACGGCTTCGTGCCGATGCAAGGCGAGTGACGGTCTCGCCACGTTACCGGCTGTTGCTGGAAAATGCTCCTCCCCTTCCGGCCGGGTCGGGGTTCCGTAAGCGGCGGTACACGAGAAGCGTCCATTCGGAACCGCGCGCGTCAGCGAGCGGACCAAACAAGGAAGTTCTGATGCCCGCGGAAAATTCCGTCCGGGTCCTCGCTCACTTGACGCTCTTCATCCACTTCAGGATCGGGCCGGTGACGCTGTCGTCGGCGGTATCGGGCGACATCACCTCGGAGATGTGGCCATGATTCTTGAAGACCGCATATTCCGGGCAGTGGCCCGCTTTGCAGAGCTCGTCCTTGAGCTGCTTGTCGAACGCCACGATGACCGGAGGATCGAGCTCGGCCGAGGAGATCAGGAACGGAATCGAGGCGTGCGTCAGCCCCGGCAGGTTCGAGCGTGCTAGGAGCGTCGCGGCGTCGGGCGGAGCCTGCGCAGGTCCCGGGCCGGCCTTTTGCTCGGCGCCACGCCCGGGTCCCGAAGCGGTAGGAGTTCCGTCAGGCTGGTGGCACTGAGGCATGGGGCCGGCGTCGGGCGGTGTAACTGGAAGAATATCGAACGCCGGTGCCGACATGAAGACCACACCTTTGAGACCGACTCCCTGGGAGCCGTAAAACTCCGAGTGTGCGACGTAGGTGCTCACTGGGACGTTCCCAGCGGACTGGGACCAGATGAAAACGCGCTGTGGATTTCCTTTGTGGGTCGCGATGTTCTGGTTCACCCACTGAACCACTTTGGAGACGTCCTTGGCGGGGTCGTCCCAGGCCAGGCCGGGACGGCGTTGCATGTTCACGCCGACCATGCCGTGCTTCACCGCCCACAGCACGACGTTGTCGTAGAAAACGTCGCCGTTGGGGCCGCCCATCTGTTTGTTGCCCGGTCCTCCCGACACGTAGATCAGCACGGGACGCGAGCCGCCGCCCTTTTCCGGCTCGACGACATCCAGAACATTCTTGGGATCCGGCCCAAAGGAGACGTCGCGCGTAATGGTGACGCCCACGTAGGGAGGATTGGAATGCAAGGGCCGGTAGATTTGCGCGGTTTCCGGCACACATACTCCCCGCCCGATAGTCGCGATCTGTTTGGCGAGCTCCGGCGGCACCTGCGCCTGGGCGATTCCTACCGCGGCCATCGCAACGATGCCGAGCCACAACGTTTTCCGTTTAAATTTCACACGAACCTCCAGCAGCAACCGAGTATATCTTAATCGAAGCGCCGCGCCCCCGGACTCCTGAAGCGCACGCCGGCGACCGAAATCACAGCTCCAGCTCGCCGCGGATCTGCATTTCCTGAATCGAGAATAACTGCCAGATGACCAACCGTCCGATCTGCGCCGAGAAGCCCACGTATCCGTCGCGCTTCGAGATCTCCACCGAGCGCGGGAACAGATAGACCACGGTAGCCAGACCGTCGTCCTTTCGCAGGATCGCGACCCGCGCCGGTTTTATATCCTTCTTCTTGGTTCGCTTCAGCGTCGCGACCGATTTAAGCTCGTTCGCTATATTCCAGCCCTTCGGAGTCTGTACGTCATACACCGCAATCGCGTAATACTCGCTCCCCACGGCTGGAGCCGTCTCGCCCGATTTCTGTTCCGCGACGCGCACCGGACGGGCGCTTTCCCACCGGACAATTACGTTGCCGGGATCGGGTTTCTCGTGAGCGCGGCGAATCGCCTCGGCCTGCCGGGTGGGACCGAAGAGCCCGATCCCGGCGAGTCCGACGCCCTTGCCGATATCCGCCTCCATGTTGCCGCTCATCCTGCGCTCGTCCGGACTCAGATCGCGCACGATCTGGAGATGGACGCTCTTCACCCAGGGCGAATCGGCGAGCAATTGCTTCGCGTCCGCCTGATCCCACTGCTCGACGGGCTTGCCCTTCCAGGATGGATCGTCGGAGGAGGCAGTCAGACAAGCGGACACAAGCAGCGGCCACAACTTCAACGTTCGACGCATAACCGTCGCGCCCCCAAGCTCATTGTACAGGGCCTCGAAACGCCCGGCTGAGCTGAAGTACATTGTGGTTGCGTTGCGCTGCGCAGCGCGCACTCGACGTCGCGTGCGGACCCGCGACCGCGCGCGTATCGCGTGTATGATGAGAAATACCCCGCATGATCCCCGATACGATCCCGGAAGGTCTCACTTTTGACGACGTATTGCTGCTGCCTGCGCGCAGCGACGTGGTCCCGGCGGAGACCGACACGCGCACGTGGGTGACCCGCAATATCGGCCTGAATATCCCCATCGTCAGCGCGGCCATGGATACGGTGACCGAGTCGCACCTGGCCATCGCGCTCGCCCAGCAGGGCGGCATCGGCATCATCCATCGCAACATGACCATCGAGCGGCAGGCCGAAGAGGTCGACCGCGTGAAGCGCTCGGAAAGCGGCATGATCGTCGACCCCGTGACCATCGACCCGGAGCACAAGATCAGTGACGCGCTCGAAGTCATGAAGCGCTACCGCATCTCCGGCGTGCCGGTGACGAAGAATGGGAAGCTCGTCGGCATCCTCACCAATCGCGACCTGCGCTTCGAAACGCGCTACGACATTCCCGTCGCCGACGTGATGACGAAGGAAAATCTGATCACCGTCGGCGTCGGCACCACGCTCGAAGAGGCCGAGGCGATCCTGCATAAGCATCGCGTCGAAAAACTCCTGGTGGTGGACGACCATTACAACCTCAAGGGCCTGATCACGGTCAAGGACATTCAGAAAAAGTTGAAGTATCCGAACGCGGCCAAGGACGCTCAGGGGCGCTTGCGCGTGGCGGCTGCGCTCGGTTCCACGGGCGATTTTCTGGAGCGCGCCCAGGAGCTGGTGAAGCGCAAAGTAGACCTGATGGCCCTCGATTCCGCGCACGGCCACAGCGGCCGGGTGATGGAAGCGGTGCGCGCGGTGAAGCGCGCGCTTCCCGACGTCCAGCTGGTCGCCGGCAACGTCGCCACCTACGAAGGCGCGCGCGACTTAATCGCGCTGGGCGTCGACGGCGTCAAGGTGGGCATCGGGCCCGGATCGATCTGCACCACGCGCGTCGTCAGCGGCGCGGGTGTTCCGCAAATCACGGCCATCGCCGAATGCGCCCGGGCCACGGCCGGCACTGGCGTTCCGCTGATCGCCGACGGCGGCATCAAGTATTCGGGCGACGTCACCAAAGCCATCGCCGCGGGAGCCGATTGCGTCATGATCGGGAGCCTGCTGGCGGGGACCGAAGAATCCCCTGGCGAAACCATTCTGTATCAGGGCCGCACGTTCAAGAGTTATCGCGGCATGGGCTCGATGGGCGCGATGTCGCAGGGTTCGGCGGACCGCTATTCGCAGGAAGCGTCGGAGGGAGGCAAGCTGGTTCCCGAAGGCATCGAGGGCCGCGTCCCCTACAAAGGGATGCTCGCGGAGCTGGTGTATCAGCTGGTCGGCGGCCTCCGCGCGGGCATGGGCTACTGCGGATGCGAGAGCATCGCCGAGCTTCGCAAGAACGCCAAATTCATCCGCCTGACGTCGGCGGGGCTGCGCGAAAGCCACGTACACGACGTGATCATTACCAAGGAAGCTCCGAATTACCGCTTGGAGTAGATCGGCTGGCTTCGGGGTTCTTCGGAAAACGGGTTGCCTGCTCGCGGCTTCCGTGGATGATTCGTGAAACGGATACGAAGCGCTCGTGCTCGCGGTAATAAGCGACGTACTTCCCGAGCGGCAACGCTCGCAGGCCGATTTCCATTGCGTCCCTGGCGGTCCCCGCTTTCGGCGAATGCGGCAGAACGGCAAGCCTCGCTGTCAGCCGGCCGACAAATCGACTCGCAGTCTCGGGATCACGCGATTCGCCAGCCAGGTATTGCCAGATATCGTCCATATCGCGCTCCGCTGCCGCCGAAATGCGGAGTTCCTTCACCGGCTGCGCAATTTGGCTCGCTCTGCGCGAGGCGCTCCATTCCCCGCGATTTCACGCGGTCGGCAAGTTTGTGAATCGTTGCGGGAGTGTATTCCGTGTACTCGCCGCGTTCGATGGCGTCGAAACCAGCCTTGATATCTCTGCGAAGCGATTCCAGCCGTCGATCTCTTTCGGCCAACAAGCGCAGTCCTTCGCGAACAACTTCACTCGCGGTTTGGTACATGCCGGAAGAAACTTTGCGATCCACCAGCTTTTCGAGTTTGGGGGTCAAGGAAACATTCATACGGTCTACCCGATCCAAAGATACCGTCGATAACAGAAAATGTCAAAAGGTGCTATTTCCAACGCACGATTCTGACGTCGCTTTTTCACTTTCGTGGGATCACTACAGACAAGTAGATAACTTCAGCCAAGATGATGAGGCCGACTACGCCAGAAGTTATGACATTGAGCCAAAACATGTGCGGGTGCCGCGCTCGCTCCCAGGTATACCGGCGAAATGTGATCGACCCCGGTCTTACGCTGCGAAACGGCAAATAAACGCACCAGGAACCGAGAGCGCAAACTAGAATCAAACCAATTACCCTCATGACGCGTGATCCGGCCGGGCTGGCATAACTTGTGCGTCAAGGTTTCCACGGCGGAGACGTATCCTGACGCTCGTTCCCACCGGCGCATCCTCTGCTGATTTCACTATCTTCCCGTTCCGTTCGACGATGGCATAGCCGCGCTCCAGAATCCCCAGCGGGCTGAGCTGCTTCAAGTGAGCCTCCAGTGGCGCGAGCTCACCGTGTGCGTAGCTCAGACGGAGGCGCACAGCTTGGAAGGCCGCTGTGTCGCAGGCTTCGAGCCGGCGGCGAGCCTCGGCAAATCGCAGCCGCACGTCGAGCGAGGATAAGCGCGCCGCGGCGGCCTCCAGCGCCCGTTTTCGAGCGGCCATCGCAGTGCGCCAAGCGTCCCTGATCCGATCCTCAAAATCGTCGATCCTTTGCGACTGCCGCCCGATCGCCTGATGCAGACGCACGCGATCGATGGCAACCCCGTGCAGTGCCCGCGCCGCGAGCGCAATGGTCAGCCGTGTGGATTGCGCCAGCTTGTGATCGGCGATGCTCAGGCGATCCAGCAGGCTTTCCCTCGTCGGTACGACCAATTCCGCCGCGGCTGAGGGTGTCGGCGCGCGCAGATCGGCGACGAAATCGGCGATAGTGAAATCGGTCTCGTGGCCCACGGCCGAAATCACGGGGACCGAACATTCCGCAATCGCTCGCGCGACACGCTCTTCGTTGAACGTCCACAAATCCTCCAGCGAGCCGCCGCCGCGCGCCACGATCACCACTTCCGCCCAGCCGGATTGACTGAAGTATTCGAGGCCGCGCGCGACTTGCTCGGCCGCTCCCTCGCCTTGCACCTGCGCAGGATATAGCCGAATATGGCGTCCCGGAGATCGGCGCTCCATGACGTTCAGCATGTCCTGGATCACGGCCCCGGAGGGCGACGTCACGATGCCGATCCGCTCCGGAAAAGCCGGCAGCGGACGCTTGCGCTCGGCGGCGAATAGGCCCTCCGCCTCCAGCTTTTTTTTCAACTGCTCGAAAGTTAGTTGTAGCGCTCCATGGCCCCGCGGCTCGATGGCTTCGACGATCAACTGCACTTCGCCCCGCACTTCGTACAGATCCACCCGCCCGCGCACCAGCGCCGCGACGCCGTCCTGCGGCTTGAACTTCAGATATCGCGCGGTCATTTTGTAGCAGGCGCACTTGAGCTGGGCGGCTTCGTCTTTGAGCGTGAAGTAATAGTGGCCGCTTGGAGCGAGCTTCGTGCCGGAAATCTCGCCGGCCACCCAAATATTCGTGAAATATTCGGCGAACACGCCGCGCAGCGCGGTGGTGAGCTCGCCGACGGTGTAATAGTGCGGCTCGGCGGTCCAGTCCAGGGCGATCTGCTGCTCCATAGATTATAGTCGTGGCTCGGTGACGCACACCCATTTCAATGTACTCTTGATGGCGGGTATAAACTGAGGCCATGGGCGCGACGAAGACTCTGCTGACAGCCGAGCAGTTCGACAACTACCCGTTCGAGGAAGATAAGCGCTACGAACTCGACGAAGGGGAGTTGATCGAGACCGAAAAACCAGCGTATCGGCATAATCGCGTTTCGGGGAAGCTTTTGGTCGCGTTAGACGAATATCTGAAAGGCAATTCCTTGGGAGAAGTCCTCATTTCCGAAAACGTGTACGCGTTGTCTCCGTCAACACGCCGCTCGCCCGACGTGGCCGTCATCCTCGGCGACCGCCATGAGGAATTGCAAAACGCCAAAGTGATCCCGATCGTTCCGGAGATTGCCGCGGAAGTGCTGTCTCCTTCCGAAACTCCGCGGATGATTCACCGCAAACTCAAGCAGTACTTCGAGGCCTGCGTCAAAGAAGTGTGGCTGATCGATCCTGATTCCCGAGAAATCGAGATTTGGCGCGGAGCCAGTCTCCCGGATCGTGCCCTGTCGGTGGGCGAAGCGTTGACCTCACCCCTGCTGCCCGGCTTCGAGCTTGCGCTGGCCGATTTATTCAGCTGATTCACGAATCGCGCGAAGAGTAGAGCGCCCCGCTTCAGCCGTGTGCGCTTGGAGTGCGGTTATCATGAATGTACGCATGAGCCATAAGCCGAAAAACCCCAAGGACATCCTCGACTACGTCAAGCAGCAGGAAGCCAAGCAGCTCGACTTGCGCTTCACGGACCTGCCCGGCTTGCAGCAGCACGTCTCGTATCCGGTCAGCCAGTTGGACGAGGCGGCGTTTGAGGAGGGCTTCGGCATCGACGGCTCCAGCATTCGCGGATGGGCGGCAATCAACGAGAGTGACATGCTTCTGATCCCGGACCCCGACACCGCCTTCATCGATCCCTTTTACGAGACCAAGACGCTGGCGATGACCGCAGACGTGATCGACCCGATCACGCGCCAGCACTACGATCGCGATCCGCGCTGGATCGCCAAGAAGGCCGAGATGTACCTGAAGAATTCGGGATTGGCCGATACCGCCTACGTGGGTGCGGAAGCGGAGTTCTTCATCTTCGACAGCGTCCGGTTCGATCAGACCGTGAACGCCGGATTTTATTTTATCGACGCCGAGGAGGGCCGCTGGAATTCGAGCCGCGCCGAAAACAACCTGGGTTACCGCCCCCGCTACAAGGAAGGTTACTTTCCGGTGCCGCCGACCGACCACTACCAGGATCTGCGCGCCGAAATGGTCCAGATAATGATCAAGTGCGGCCTGGACATCGAGTGCCACCATCACGAAGTGGCCACCGGCGGCCAGTGCGAAATCGATCAGCGCTTCGACACGCTGCTGCGCTCGGCCGATAACATGATGCTGTATAAATACGTGGTGCGCAACACGGCGTATCAGTACGGCAAGTCCGTGACGTTCATGCCGAAGCCGCTGTTCGGCGATAACGGCAGCGGCATGCACACGCACCAGAGCCTGTGGAAGGAATCCAAGCCGCTGTTCGCGGGCGACATGTACGCGGGCCTCAGCCAGATGGCGCTGTGGTACATCGGCGGGCTGCTGAAGCATGCGCGCGCGCTTTCGGCGATCATCGCGCCCACCACCAATAGCTACAAGCGCCTGGTGCCGGGCTACGAAGCCCCGGTGAACCTGGCGTATTCGCGCCGCAACCGCTCCGCCGCCGTGCGTATTCCGATGTATTCGGCGAGCCCCAAGGCCAAGCGCGTGGAATTCCGCCCGCCGGATCCGTCCGCGAACCCCTACCTGGCCTTCGCGGCGATGCTGATGGCGGGCCTCGACGGCGTGATCAACAAGATCGATCCGGGCGAATCGTTGGACAAGGATATCTACGACCTGACGCCAGAGGAAATGAAGTATGTGCCGTCGATGCCGTCGTCGCTCGAAGAAGCCCTGGGGTGCCTGGAGGACGATCACGCCTTCCTGCTGAAGGGCGACGTCTTCAGTGAAGAGCTGCTCGAGACGTTCATCGCCTATAAGCGCAGGAATGAGGCCGATGCGATCCGCCTGCGCCCGCATCCGTATGAGTTCGCGCTGTATTACGACATCTAGGATTTTAAAAGGGGACAGACTACTCTGTCCCTCCCGTAAAGTTCTGACTTCACGTTGGAGCGTTGAAGTGGACAGAGCGGTCTGTCCCCTTTTAACACGAAGGAACACGGGTAAAGTGGCCATCAACCAGACCGCAGGCTCCGTCCTGCAAATCAACGTCTCCAAGGGCGGCGTGCTCAAGCGTGCCGTTCAGGAAGGCGTGGTCACCGAACTCGGCATCGCGGGCGACGAACAGGCGCATCCGGAATTCCACGGCGGCCCGCGCCAGGCGCTCCTTTTCATCGCCGCCGAGGGCATCGAGGAGCTGAAACAGGCGGGCTTCGCGGTGTTCCCCGGCGCGCTCGGCGAAAACATCACGACGACGGGCCTGGATCGCCGCGCGTGGCGGATTGGCCAGCGTTGGCGCGTGGGCCCGGAAGTTGTGGTGGAATTTACCAAGGTTCGCGTGCCCTGCAGAGCCCTGAACCGCTATGGCGCGGGAAGGATTCAAAAAGCGGTTTACGATGAAGTGATCCATGCCGGCGATCCTTCTTCGCCGCATTGGGGATTGAGCGGATTCTACGCGCGCGTCGTCGAGGGCGGAACCATTCGCACCGGGGATAAAATCAGCCCCGCATGACTCCCGAGCCTGCGGAGCGGCCGGAAGGCTCGCTCGAAACACCAGCGGATACTCCGGCGGAAAAACCCTCGAAACAAGCCCCTTTTGAACACGCTATGGACCGGCTGAAGCAGCTCATCTATCGCGATCGCGCCCGGGCCATCCGCGAAATGAGCGAGATCTCGCGCGCGCTCGCGCCGGGCGCCGCCAATCGTTTCGATCTGCTGCTCGCCTCGTCGCCCGCCCCGGAAGAAGGCCTGCACTTTTTCGCTCGCCTGCGGGAGCAGCAGACGGACGTATTTCAGCGCATGCTGGTTTCCCCGCAAGGTCTGCGCTGCCTGATCGCGGCGTTCACCTATAGCCCGTTTCTGTCCGAGGAAATCCTGCAGCATCCCGAGTGGGCCGAAGAGCTCCTGGAGGATGGCATTTTGCAGCGTGTGCGGACGGCCGAACACATGCAGGAGACGCTCGAAGCGTCGGTGCCGGGTGGGCTGGTCTCGCCGCTGGAACTGGCACGATTTCGCCGCCACCAGATGCTGCGAATCCTGGTTCGCGACGTGCTCGGCCTGGCTGTCCTGCCGGAAATCACCGGCGAGCTGACCGCGCTGGCCGACGCTATTCTCGAAACCGCGCTCGCGCGGATTGAAGCCCAATTGGTCGCCGAATTCGGAACGCCCGTCGCGCCCTCGGGCGAGGAAGCTCGCTTCGCCGTGATCGCGCTCGGCAAGATGGGCGGCAACGAGCTGAACTACAGCTCCGATATCGATCTGCTGTTTCTGTATTCGGAAAACGGCGAAACCTGTGGACCCGTCCGCATCGCCAACAAGGAATTTTTCGCGCGTGTCGCGAACGCCTTGACCGATCTGCTCTCCACGTATACGGTCGAGGGCATGTGCTATCGCGTCGATCTGCGCCTGCGTCCGGAGGGCAGCTTCGGCGAGGTGTGCATTTCGCTCGAAGGAGCCAAACAGTATTACGCGCAAAGGGCCCGCGACTGGGAGCTGCAGATGATGATTAAGGCGCGCGTCGCCGCGGGCGATCGGGCGACGGGCCGGGCGCTGCTCGATTTCGTCGAGTCGAAAACCTACGCCACCTCGCTCGACTTCTCCGCGATCGAAGAACTATCGGCCACGCGCGAGCGCCTGAACGAAAAACTGGCGGCTCGACAGCGCGCCCGCAAACCCGCGGCGGGCGGCGCGATCGACGTGAAACTGGAGCGCGGCGGCATCCGCGACATCGAATTCCTGGTGCAGTGCCTGCAGCGCCTGTACGGCGGCGCGGAACCATGGGTGCGCCACGGCGGAACCATGCTGGCGCTCGCCCGCCTGCAGGATAAGGGCTTTCTCTCGGACGCCGAGTACGGACGCCTGGCCGCCGCGTACCAGTTCCTGCGGCACCTGGAGCATCGTCTGCAGTTCGCCGACGATCGGCAGACGCACACGCTGCCGTCGCAGGAATCGGCTTTGGATCTGCTGGCGCGCCGCATGCCCGGCGGCCAGGGAATGTCGGGGCAAGCAACCTCTGGATGGCTGCGGGAAACCACGCGCATGCACTTCCGGCAGGTGCTGGAAATCTACGACCGTGTGGTCCACGCGAGCTCGGCTCCCAGCGAGTTCGCGGAAGACGCGCAGACGGCGCAGGCCGCCAACGTCGTGCGGGCGCTGGAGCAGCGCGCTCCGCGTCTGTTCGAAGCGCTGTCGAAAGCCGACCTGGATCGCGGACGCCGCGCTTTCGAGCATTTTCTGGAGCGGATTTCCGCGGACCCGGCCAGCCTGGAGCGGCTCGACGCGGATCCCGATTTCGCCGCACGCACGCTGGACCTGTTTGAGCACAGCCCGTATTTCGCCGAGGAGCTCATCCGCACCCCGGAATTGGTGGAGGAGATCGCGCGCGCCGCCGACGCCTCCGCCACCACCGCGTCGCCCCCTTCGGTGGGGGAACTGCGGCGCTGGTACCGCGGGGAAATGCTGCGCATCCAGGCCGCCAGCGTTTGTCACGGGCAGCCGATTTTCGATACGCTCGCGCGCACCTCCGACCTGGCCGACGCCGTCGTCGCCCGCGCTTATGAAATCGCGATTCGCGAGACCGGCGCGACCCATCCTCCCTCGGACGCCGCCTACCGGCCCGCCGATCAGATGTGGGTGATCGCGCTCGGCCGTCTGGGCATGCGCGAGTTCGACATGGCCTCCGACGCCGACCTGGTGTTCGTGCTGGCCGATACGGACGCGAGTGAACTGTTGTTCTGGACCCGCGTCGCCGAACGATTTGTCGATCTCATCACCGCCTACACCGGCGAGGGCGTGCTGTTCGCCGTCGATACGCGGCTTCGTCCTAACGGCGCCGACGGCCCGCTGGTACAGACCGAAAGCGTCTTCAAGGATTATTTCGGCCGCCTCGCGGAAGCCTGGGAAGGCATCGCCTACATGAAATCGCGCGCCGTGGCCGGCGATCCCGACCGCGCCGAATTCTTTCTGCACGAGCTGCAGGAAATCGACTGGCGGCGTTACGGGCAAGGGGGCCGGTCGCGCACCGACCTGAAGCAGATGCGCATGAAAATCGAGCGCGAGCACGGCGCGCAGCACCCCTTCAAATCCGGCCGCGGCGGCTACTATGACATCGATTTCATCCTGATGTACCTGCGCCTGAAGAGCGCGGGCGTGTTTTTCAAGGTGCTGAACACGCCGGCGCGCATCGAAGTGATCCAACACATGGACCTGCTGGACCGCGCTACCGCGGATTTCCTGTCCGAGGCGGCTACCTTCTATCGCGCGCTCGATCACGGCATCCGCGTGCTCACCGGGCACGCGCAGGATAAGCTTCCCTCGGCGGAAGCGCAGGTGGAGGCGCTCGGCGCCCTGCTGGCGCGCTGGACGCCGGTTCCGCTCGACGGCGTCGAGGATTTGCAGTCGCGAACCCGCGCCGTCTTCGAGAAAATTTTCGGCTAGATCGCTTTCGTGGGGCAGCCCTTCCGGGCTGCAGCCGCGCTTCTGCGCGGCTTGGCCGCAGCTCCGGGTATTGTTTCGCGGGTTCACCCCGCCCCTTCGACCTACAGATCGTAGTACAGGAAGAACTCGTACGGTACCGGACGCAGGTTCACCTGCGCCAGCTCGCGCTCCCGCTTATAGGAAATCCACGTCGAGATCACGTCGGGCGTGAAGACGTCGCCCTTCAGCAGGAATTCGTGATCCTTCTCCAGCGCGTCGAGAACTTCGCCGAGCGAGCCCGGCGTGCTCTTGATCTTCGCCGCTTCCTCCGGCTCAAGGTCGTATAGATCTTTATCCAGCGGCTTGCCGGGATCGATCTTGTTCTGGATTCCGTCCAGCCCCGCCATCAGCATCGCGGCGAAACACAAATACGGGTTCGACGACGGATCCGGACAGCGGAACTCGATGCGCTTGGCCTTGGGGCTCTTCGAGTAAACCGGAATGCGCACCGCCGCCGAACGGTTGCGCTGCGAATACATCAGATTCACGGGCGCCTCGTAGCCCGGCACCAGCCTGCGGTATGAATTCGTGGTGGGAGCGCATAGCGCCAGCAGCGCCGGCGCGTGCTTCAGCAGGCCGCCGATGTAATAGAGCGCGGTCTGGCTCAGCAGCGCGTAGCCCTTCTCGTCGAAAAAGATGTTCGTGTTGCCCTTCCACAAACTCTGATGCACGTGCATGCCGCTGCCGTTGTCGCCGAAAAGCGGCTTGGGCATGAACGTCGCGGTCTTGTTATGCTTCCGTGCGATGTTGCGGATGATGTACTTGTAATTGAGGAGATTGTCTCCCATCTTCGTCATCGGGCCGAAGCGCATGTCGATCTCGCACTGGCCCGCCGTGCCCACTTCGTGATGGTGCACCTCGACTTTGACGCCGATATCTTTCAGCGCCAGGATGATTTCCGAGCGCAGATCCTGTAGTTGGTCGGACGGCGGCACCGGGAAGTAGCCTTCCTTGTGGCGCAGTTTGTAGCCCAGGTTGGGGTTCTCCTCCCGGCCCGTGTTCCAGATGCCTTCCACCGAATCGACGTAGTAATAACCGCTCTGCGCGTTCTGGTCGTAGCGCACGCTGTCGAAGATGTAGAACTCCGCCTCCGGCCCCCAGTAGCTGATATCGGCGATCTTGGTCTTTTTCAGATACGCTTCCGCCTTCTGCGCGATGTAGCGCGGATCGCGGCTGTACGCCTTGCGCGAGATCGGATCGACCACGTTGCAAATCAGGTTGAGCGTGGGAATTTCGCGGGTCGGATCGACGTAGGCGGTTTCGGCGTCGGCGATCAGCAGCATGTCGCTCTCGTGAATGTGCTGGAAGCCGCGGATGCTGGAGCCGTCGAAGCCGGCGCCTTCGCTGAACAAATCGTCGTCCAGGTCTTCCACGGGGATCGAGAAATGCTGCCACATGCCGGGCAGATCCACGAATCTCAGGTCCACAATCTTGACACCGGCTTTCTTCGCTACTTGCCGGACTTCTTCTGGCGTCTTGGCCATCTCGCTGCTCCTTTTTACAATTGGAAATTTCGGTCCGTCACTTCAGTTCCGCCTTCGGAGAAACCAGATTATTTTACCCGGTTCGGATTGTCCGCGTCTTCGTGCACGGAGGACTCGCGAACGTCGTCATAAGCCGTGCCTCAGTTCGTGGCATATGCAAGTTTCGGGACGCTATTGATCGTTTTCAGAATGCGCGAGACGATCTGATATGGATCGCCCTCCGAGTTCGGGCGGCGATCTTCCAGATAGCCCTTGTAGCCGTTCCTGATGAAGTGAACCGGCATCCGGATCGAAGCGCCGCGATCGGAGAGACCATAGCTGAACTTGTCGATGGCTTGCGTCTCATGCAAACCGGTCAAACGCAGATGGTTATCGGGGCCATAAACCGCGATGTGCTCGGCGACGTTCTCGGCAAACGCGCTCATGAGGGCTTCAAAATACTCCTTTCCACCCACTTCGCGGATGTACCGGGTCGAGAAGTTGCAATGCATGCCAGATCCATTCCAGTCGCCCTTGATGGGTTTACAATGCAACTGAAAATCCACTTCGTATTTCTCGCAGAGACGCATCATCAAATAGCGGGCGGTCCAGGTGTCGTCCGCGGCTTTGGCCGAACCTTTGGCGAAGATCTGGAATTCCCACTGGCCTTTCGCTACCTCCGCGTTGATGCCTTCATGATTGATCCCGGCGGTAAGGCAAAGCTCCAGGTGCTCCTCGACGATCTTACGCGCCAGGCTGCCCATGTTTTTGTAGCCCACACCGCAATAGTAGGGACCTTGGGGAGTTGTAGGATAGCCGTTCTCGGGGAACCCCAGCGGACGCCCGCCCTGAAATAGAAAGTATTCCTGCTCAAAACCGATCCACAAGTCGGGATCGTTCTGGATCGTGGCGCGCATGTTGGTGGAATGCGGCGTGCCATCCGGGTGCAGGACCTCGCTCAGGACGATATAACCGTCCCTGCGGCTTCCATCGAGATAGAGAGCCACGGGTTTCAGGACGCAGTCGGAGCTCTTGCCCTCGGCCTGCATCGTGGAACTGCCGTCAAAGCCCCAATTGGGCAGATCGGCAAGTTTTGGTGGATGCTCAAACGCCTTGATCAACGTCTTGCCACGCAGGTTGGGAACGGGTTGTACGCCGTCAAGCCATATGTATTCGAGTTTGTATTTAATCATGAGTATTGGAGGATCAGTGAGTAAGATTCAGACGCGCGGGTGCAGACGGTGCAGCAAATAGAAGAAGAACGAAGCGCGGGCAGTTCCCCTCTTCCGGTTCTCTGAACTTACAGTTGATTTTCAACCACCAGACCGGGGTTTGGCAACGGTTTGTCTCATAGATTGTCTTTATGGGGTCGATTGAAGAGCCGAAGGCCCGCGGGAAAAAGGGACTGACACCTTTTTCGCTTTGCCAAATTATTGATTCCCTGGCCGGTCGCACTGCGAAAAAGGCTGTCTGTCCCATTTTTCCGCAACCTCTTGGACGGGCCAAAGTCTCGGGACCCTTACGCGAAGGGATCGACAGCCCGCACCTCTGGAAAACGCCGGAAATCGCGGTCGGCGGTCCAAAACTCCGTGACGCCGTGCTCCACGATCAGCGCGGCGATATGCGCGTCGTGCGCCAGATTGCCGCTGGCCGCCCCGCTGACCAAAGCGCGGCGCATGTGGGTCTTGTGCGCCGGCCCCTCTCCCAGCATCGCCAGCGACGGCGAATCCAGTAGCGATTCGATGTCCTGCAGGGCGGTCTCGAGGCGGGTGGGCGGGTCGAACACCCGCGGGTGCGTCACCACGCGCAGAAATTCATACACGGAAACCCACGCCAGCCCCCATGGCGCAGGCCCGGCCGCCAGATCTTCCAAAATCTTGCGAGCCCGGCGGTGATGGGGAGCCTCCTGGCGGCGGGCGTAGACCAGAATGTTAGTGTCAATCGCAATCATCCGCCAGGACCCCTATCGGCGATGACCGATTATCGCCGAGCGCAATCATCGGCGAGCGCAGTCACCGCGCGCATCCATCAATGATGCCGCTTTGGAGGGAGGCCGTGAATCGTGGTTCCCGCCTCCATCAGATCCATCAACGCATCGCGGTCGTCCAACCGGACGCCGGGGTGGATGCGGCCGTTCTCCGTGCGCCACCGCAGCCGGTACCGCGGAGTAGCGGGTTTTCCGCCCAGGTAAACCCTCAGCGCCGCCTCCACCACCGCGCGCAGGGGCGCCCCCTCGCTCGCAGCCCGCCGCTTGGCGTGGCGAAACAGCTCATCGTTGATCTCAAGCGTCGTCCTCATGCATATAAGCATACCCTAGCGTACATATTTATGCAGACCCGTACGACCGTCCCCTAAGACCCTCGCTGGACACCTGAAAACCGGCCATACGTGGACACTTCAAAACCGGAACAATAGTCCGTTTTGCACTGGCTGCTCTCCGCGCAAGTCTCGTGGTTCGTTCTTAGCCAATTGTTTCTTTCCGAAACTAGTTGGCGCGTGAGGAACTGCAACATTGTACGATGAGTTTGGGGAGACGCCGGGGTGGAAAAGTCTGTAGCGATGATGTTCGTGCTGGCAGAACTTGTTTCGGTCGGGTATGGGCAAGACCAAAAAGCGGCGAACACTCCCTTCACACTGAACTGGAGGGACGGTAAATGCCTCGGATGCAAGAACGCCGTTTGGCTCGGAGAGATTCAATTCGTCAGTCGTAGCGAAGTCTGGGGCGTTGGCTTCAAAGACGAGCTAAATGAGGTGAATACTATCGTTGTCCACAGCACCGACGCCGGCCGCACCTGGAGGGAAGTGCCCCAGAGCCAGCAGTACACCGACCCAGACGGACGACTCGCCTTCTCGTTCCTGGACGCAGCGCGCGGCTGGATCGCACGGCGGGGGAATCTCGCGGACGAGCCAGACATGATCGGTACGCGGGACGACGGTCAGCATTGGCAAAGCGTGTCTCAACAGTTCCTTCAAAGCATGCAGTTCATTGATGACTTCCGTGGGTACGGAACTTTGGCCTCGGGGTTCTTTCGTACGAATGACGGAGGCCGCTCCTGGGTGGAAACCAAAATTCCAAATATCCGTTTCATCGATCGCATGGTCTTCCTGACGCCCGACAATGGATGGATCGCCGGCAGCGACGGGAAGGACTTCATTGTGTTGCGAACCGTCAATGGGGGGAGGGACTGGGAACAGTCCCGAACGACTCCACCGCAACCACCGGAACGGGTACGCGATCTGTTCTTCTTCGATCAACAGCGCGGCTGGCTCACCATCTGGAACCAGGGTGAGGGCACCTATCTGTATTCCACGGTTGACGGAGGAAAGCATTGGACGCCGGATCCTGATTTATCGTTTCAAGGGAAGGACAAGATGGCAAACATAGTGCGATTTACTTCCAGAGAAAGAGGCTTCGTCTTTTTTTTGGAAGGCAAGGGGCAAAGCAGGCTTGCGTACACGACGGATGGCGGGACACATTGGCACAAGCAGGCTCTTCCACGATTCATCTATGATTGCCAGGTCTTCGCAGGCGCTCTCATGTGTAGTGCTGAGCCTGGATTCCGCCTCTTGACCCTACATCCGAAGTGACGCCGTGCGCGATCATCGGCCTCCCGATGGGAGTTAAAATCGGCGGGGGTAAAATCGGGGAAATCGGTGTCAGAAGGAACCGTCCCCGATTTCCTCACTTCCAGTCACAAGCAACTTGTCTATACGAATCAACAACTTCCACTGATTCCCTAGGTCGCCTCTGCTATCCTCGGATCGGGAGTCTTAGCGGGCTCTCGTAAGTTCTTTCCTGATCAGGAAGCGTTGCGATTTGTAGTGGTACTGAACTCTCGTAGGCTTGTTAAAGGCTTCGCGTCGAGCGACTATAAGGACGCCGGCGGCGGGAGAATTTGAAACCGGTTTCATCACACCGGGAGCCAATCGAGGTACGGGTTGGCCACCAGGTCATCAGAGAGCGTGGTAGTAAGACGAGCAAACCCGGGACGCCATCCAGCGACTCCCCAGTCCCCTCGGGCGAACACGCGCTCAACATCATGGGCGGCAGTTAGCGCACAGCGAATGCGTT
>DASYXM010000024.1:0-56487 GCA_035934795.1 Bryobacteraceae bacterium
AGAGAAAACCACAGAGTCCGAGTAGCAGCGGGAAACAAGAACTGGTTGCGAAGAAGGGATGGATCACCATCGGGATGGACCTGGGAGATAAGACCAGCCGGTATTGTGTGCTGGCAGAGGGCGAAGCGGTGAAAGAGGGAAAGTGTGGCGACCACCAAGAAAGGACTGCGGCAAGTGTTTGGCTCGCGGCGGCGCTGCCGGATCGCGCTGGAAGTGGGGACGCACTCGCCGTGGGTGAGCCGGCTGCTGAGCAGCCTGGGACATGAAGTGATCGTGGCCAATCCGCGGCAGCTGCAGTTGATCACGCAAAGCAGCCGCAAGGACGACAAGGTAGATGCGAAAACGCTGGCGCGGTTGGCGCGCATCGATGCGGAGCTGCTGCGCCCGATCCGCCATCGCAGCGAGAAAGCGCAGCTGGATCTGATGCGGATTCGCGTGCGAGCCAGGCTGATGGAGACGCGCACGGCGCTGGTGAACGCGGTGCGGGGCCTGGCCAAGTCGGTCGGGGAACGGGTGCCCTCTTGCGATCCGGATTCTCTGGACCAGGTACACCTGGAAGGCTTCCCCGAGCCCTTGCGCGGAGTGCTGAGTCCCTTAGTGCAGCAGGTGGAATCGTTGACCGAGCAGATTCAGGAAGCGGATCGGAAGCTGGAGCAGATCGCCCGGAGCGAGTATCCGGAAAGCAAACTCCTGGAGCAGGTTTATGGAGTGGGAACTTTGATCGCTCTGACGTTTGTGTTGACGATAGAGGACCGGCAGCGCTTCGGCAAGAGCCGGGATGTGGGTTGTTACGTGGGTTTGCGGCCCAGACGCAGTCAATCCGGCCAGAGGGAGCCGGAGTTGTCGATCACCAAAGAAGGGGACGTGTACTTGCGGAAGATGTTGGTGCAGGGGGCGCATCGCCTTCTGCAACGGCGCGCACCGGACACGGATGTGAAGCGCTGGGGCGTGAAGCTGGCTGCGCGCGGTGGCAAGAATGCCAAGAAACGAGCGATCGTGGCAGTGGCGCGGAAGCTGGCCATTTTGCTGCACCGATTGTGGGTGACGGGCGAGGTCTACCAGCCCTTGGGCTACGGCCAGGCCCACGCCGTCGCGGCTTGAAGGAGATGGGAATCGCCGAGTCTGGGTGACTGCGAGGTCGCGGCGGAACGGCCCTCCGGAAACGGGGCGTCAGTTCGGTACTGAGATGGCAGCACCCGGTTTGAAAATTGAGGACCCCCACTGGCACCGGAGCCATCGAGCTCCACCAAGAGTGCGCATGGAAGCAGGGCGAATCGGCGAGGGGAAGAAAAACCTTCCCTTAGATGAGAAAAGGAGGACGCTGTGGCGCCTCCCGTTGGTCGGCGGAGCAGTATCGTTTTTCGCCGACCAGAAAAAGGTATTGACAAGGGCGGCTTTCTCATGGAAGCCGCGACCACAGGGAGCGGTTATTAGGGGTTTTTCAGCATCCTCTTACAGGGCTGCGTCGGCATTCGTGCCGACGACTGGCGCTTGTTTCACCCGCTGGAGGTGTCGAGAAGAGTCTCGACACGGCACGTAAGAGTACGTGCGCCACATCGCCCCACTCGAAGTTACCGGCTATTATTTCGCACGCACGGCACCAGATTCAGGCCCTCCATTCCGTCCTGGCCGCTGGCGTCTGGCCCCTGGCCGCTGAAATTTGTACTAACGTGGAAGTTTGTGCAGTCCTTCAAGACCGTGCCGGTGCTCGTAACGGGGGCGGGGCGAGGCATCGGAAAGCGATTGGCGATCGGATTCGCGACGCGCGGCGCGCGCGTGGGTCTTTTAGCTCGCAGCAAGCCGGAGCT
This sequence comes from Bryobacteraceae bacterium, assembly GCA_035934795.1. Lineage (GTDB taxonomy): Bacteria > Acidobacteriota > Terriglobia > Bryobacterales > Bryobacteraceae > Palsa-187. The sequence continues at coordinate 1,809 of DASYXM010000024.1, forward strand.
GGACCTGTGCCACCTGGAAATCGAGCACGCCGGCGGCAACGCCCTGCGCATCCGCGCCGACGTGGCCGACTACGAACAGGTTTCCGCGGCCGTCGAGCGCATGCGCGTCCAGTTCGGCGGCACAGTGCAGGTGCTGGTGTGCGCGGCGGCGACGCTCGGGCCGGTGGGGCCGTTCGCCGAATCGAGCGCCAAGGCGTGGGCCGAGACCATCGACACGAACCTGGTGGGCGTGATGAACACGTGCCGGGCGGTGCTGCCGCACATGATCGAACGCCGCAAGGGCAAGATCATCATCCTGACCGGCGGGCAGGGATCCCAGGCGCGCCCCAATTTCGCGCTGTACGCGGCGACCAAGGCCGCCGTCGTCAGCCTGGCGGAGAGCCTGGCCGAGGAAGTGCGGGACCACAACGTGCAGATCAACTGCATGGCCCCGGGGTCGAGCTACACGCACATGACCGACCAGGTGCTCGCGGCAGGAGAACGGGCGGGCTGGCGCGAGGTCGAGGACGCGCAGCACGTGCGGCTGACCGGCGGCATTCCCGCGGAAAAGCAAATCGAGCTCGCGCTGTTTCTGGCGTCCGAAGAGTCCAACCACGTCAGCGGACGGCTGATCCACGTGCTGGACGATTGGAAACGCCTGCGCGAAGCGGCCGTGAAGCCGGAGCTGTACACGCTGCGGCGGGTGCAGAAGATTTAGATCTCGCGAAAATGCGCCGACGATGTGGGGCAGCTTTGCAAACTGCCGCCGGTTTTCACCCTGCACTGGGCGGGTTCAAAACCCGCGGCAGGATGTAATCCTGCCCCACATCGGGACCCTGAATCTTGAAACTGGTCTAGTGATGGGCCCCGTACATCTGCTCGCCGGCCGTTACTGCAAGCGTCAGGCGATTCTGCGGCGGAGGCAGCGGGCAAGTCGCGTAGGGCGTGAACACGCACGGCGGATTTTCGGCTTTGTTGAAATCGATCACTACGGGTCCGGGCTGCTTCAATCCGTTCTTCGGCAACTCGGCATAAAGGAAGCGCGAGGCGGCGTAGGTGGTCCTGCCGCTGGTTGCATCGCGCATGACGAACCACAGCGTGTTGCCGTCGACGGTGGGGTCCATACGGAATTCCTTGCCGTTGCGCTCGAAGCGCACGTAACCGGGGCTTTCGTCGCGCTCCTTCACGCCGACCAGCGTCTCGAAGGTCAGCTCGCGAGGCTTATCGAAGGGCACGTACTGCGCGGTGACGCGCCAGGAGGGATCCACCGCAAACCAGCGCAAGCCGGTAAATTCGCGGCGCGCGGCGCTGTCGTTGTCTTTGATTCTGACGCCAAACTTGTCTTCGCGTTTAATGATGAAAAACTTCACGCGGCCCACGACGACGCGCGTGTAGGTGGCGTCGATGTCCGGCTTCAGCTCGGTTTCGCGCGCGGGCTGGCCATTAATAGTCACCGCACCCGGCACGAGACCCGGAGCCGGTTTGAAGCGCACCTTCCCATTGGCGAGCGTCAGCGTCCCGACGCGCTCCGGTGCAGATTTCGGCAACACGACTTCGGATGAAGCGTTCGAGCCGACGCGGCTTTCGCCGCTCTTGATCCACGTGAGTCCGACGACCGTCAGCCATCCGTCATCGGCCTTCAGTTGAGCCTCTTCGCCGGCGCGCCACTGGGCGATCGACGCTGCGTAGGCCGCCGGGGAGGAAGCGCCGGACTTTGAATCGACGGACGCGGAGGCGTCCGCGGCCCGCGAGAGCACTGGCGTCAACAACACGGAAGCCAACAGCACGGCCGGTCTCAACTTGAGCATCGACGATAGCCTCGTTCTCTCCTATCCATCTTTAAAGGATAGCTCCGTTGCGGATTCGCGCGTATACTAAATTCTGAGCAGGTTTCTCAAACAATATGACGCACACATCCCGACGCCAATTTCTGCAGACCGCGGCCGCCTCAGTCGCGGTTCCGCTGGCCTTCGCCGCCGAATCCGGGTCCACTGAGCCGGTGATGGGCATGATCGTGCCACCGGCCAATGGTCAGGTTCCGCCGGAGGCGAGGCGACTCTATCCCCATGGTGTGAAGTTTCTGGCCGAGGGAGTAGCGTTCCACGGCATGACTATTGAGAGCTACGAAGAAGCCACTCCGCGCATCGTTCCGGCGGCCCTCAAGCTGAAGGAGCGCGGCGCGACGGCGATCTCCATCATGGGAACGTCGCTCACCTTTTATAAGGGCGCGGCCTTCAACCGGGAATTGATCGAGCGCGTGCATCAGGCCACGGGCCTGCCGGCGACTTCGATGTCCAACGGCATCGTGGATGGCCTCAAAGTGGCCGGGGCCAAGCGCATCGCTGTGGCCACCGCGTATACCGATATCGTCAACGCGACACTCCTGGATTTCCTGAAGGACAGCGGCTTCGAGGTGCTGACAATGAAGGGGCTGAACCTGACCGAGAACCCCAACGCCGTCCCCCAGGATCGTCTGTACGATTTCTGTGCCAGCACTTTCGCGGCCGCGCCGAAGGCCGATACATTGCTGGTCTCCTGCGGCGGATTGACGACCATCGACCTGCTGGTGCCTCTGGAGACCAAGTGCAAGGTTCCTGTCGTATCGAGTACGCCACACGCGTTGATGAACGCCGTGCGCCTGGCGGGAGTCAACCCGCGAGCCATGGGCTACGGCAGCGTGCTGGCGAAGGCGTAACGCGCGGGAGGCTGTCATGGTTAGTCTCAGGATTCGCTCCGCCGCGGTTGCCACGGGCGCAGTCGCGCTCATCACGTTCGCCCCCGCCGCACTCGGCCAGGACACGGTTTCCGTGCCTCCTGTCCTTCGCGATTACCGGCCGGTGACCGCCGAGCGCCTCAAGAATCCGGAAGACGGAAACTGGCTGATGATCAGGCGCACTTACGACGGCTGGGGCTACAGTCCGCTCGCGCAGATCACGCCCGAAAACGTCGCAAGATTGAAGCCCGTGTGGGTGTTCGCGACCGGCGAGACGCGGGTCCACGAGGCGCCGCCGATAGTGAATAACGGCGTGATGTTCGTGTCGACGCCCAACAACCAGGTGCTGGCGATCGACGCGAAGTCCGGGAATCTGCTGTGGCGATACAAAAGGCCGCGGCCCCAGGGATCGCTGGTGGCGCACGATACCAGCCGTGGCGTGGCCCTTTACGGGGACAAAGTCTACTATGCGGCGGGCGAAGCGGTGCTGGTGGCGCTCGACGCGATGACGGGTCAGGAGGTCTGGACCACCACGGTCGCCGATAACAAGGCCGGCTATTACATTTCGCTTGCGCCGCTGATCGCGGGCGGCAAAGTGATGGTGGGGACCTCCGGCGGCGAATGGGGAATCCGCGGCTTCGTCGCGGCTTACGATCTCGAGTCGGGCGAAGAGCAGTGGCGGACTTATACGATCCCCGCGCCGGGCGAGCCGGGCAGCGAGACATGGCCGAGCGGCGGCGACCAGTGGAAGACCGGCGGAGGATCGGTGTGGGTGACGGGCAATTATGATCCCGCGACCAACCTGGCCTACTGGGGAATCGGCAACGGCGGCCCGTGGATGGGCGACCAGCGTCCCGGCGACAATCTGTACACCGCGTCGACCATCGCCCTCGACGTCGCGACCGGCAGCATAAAAGGACACTTCCAATACCATCCCAACGATTCGTGGGACTGGGACGAAGTTTCTCCTCCGATTCTGCTCGACTACCAGCGCAACGGGCGCACGATCAAGGGCCTGATCGACGTGGCGCGCGACGGGTACATGTGGTTTTTGGAGCGCGCCGAAGGGCGCATCCATTTCATCCAGGGGCAGCCCTACGTAAAGCAGAACGTGTTCCTGAGCTTGGATCCCGAAACCGGGCGGCCGCAGGTGGATCCGGACCACAAAGCGGGCACCGGGAAACAGGCGGATTCCTGCCCGTCGTGGTGGGGCGGCAAGAACTGGCCGCCCATCGCCTTCAGCCCCAAGACGCGTATGATTTACGTGCCGGCCAACGAAAACACGTGCGCGTCGTTCACGGGTCAGGACGTCGAATACGAGGCGGGCAACCGCTACATCGGAGCCAAACTCAGTTTCGCGATCGCACCCGGCGCAGACCATTTCGGCGAAGTGCAGGCGTGGAACGTGGACACCGGACAAAAGGTCTGGACGCATCCTTACGCGGCGTCCCCGAACTGGGGCGCGATGCTCGCGACCGGCGGCGGACTGGTGTTCAGCGGCGGGACCAACGACCGCAAGATTCACGCATTCGACGCATCGAACGGCAAATTGCTGTGGGAATTTCCCACCAGCTCCGGGATTCTGGCGCCGCCCACGTCGTTTCTGATTGATGGGAAACAATACATCGCGGTGCACTCCGGATGGGGCGGCGATGCGCGCGGGATGCAGGGGAACTTTAATCGTTTATTCCCCGGCGAATACCCGGAGGTGCCTGAAGGCGGCTCGATTTGGGTCTTCGCGGTGGAGTAGGAGTGGGGCAGGCCTGAGTTTACCCGCAAGCGGGGCCTGCGCCGGCCCCCCGGTCCGGCTCTTCACAGCTTGCGGAATCGAAGCCCGACTGAGAGCCGGCCGCAGCCTGGGAGGCTGCCCCCCTTTGGCGTGGCAGCAGGTCACGAAACGCTGTCCGGGAGATTCATCATTTTCGCGAGCGCGGGCCATCGGGCGCTGGACCGCAAGGCCTTCCCAAATGCTCGGCACACCACAAACAGGATCATGGGATCGCGCTGTTCGATGGCCTTCTCCACCCAATGGGCGACCAGGTCGATTTCCCCACATACGAGATGGAAGATGGCAAGTCCTGCCGGAGCCATATAAGCCTCGCCGGGTTGAAGCCGGTGAAGCATCTCTTCGGCAAGCCCGGTTTCTCCGGTGCGCATGAGCACGCCTGCGAGCAGTCCAACAATTTGCGGGGCGAAGGGCGCCGTCGCGTGCGCTCTCTGCGCGTAACCGAGCGCTTCGTCCGGCGCACCGTTCAATGCGTGGAAGATGCCCAGCATCAAGGAGGCGTACCAGAAGTTCTCGTCGAGCTCCAGGATATGGCGCAACTCGGCGGAGCCCTCCGAAGGCTGGCCCGCCACAAGGAGAGCGGCCGCCAGATCCCAGTGGTAAACGATGTTGAGCGGATCGTCTCTGAGTATGTGCCGCAGCTCCCGTGCTGCCTCGTGCGGCCGGCCAATCGATGTAAGAAAGAATGCAGCGTGCCACAGGCGAACTTGAGCGGAAGCGGGCGCGGGGGCCATGGCCCGTTGAAATCGCCGCTCGGCTTCTTTCCAATCGTAGTCGTACACTCCGGCTACGATGCCGAGCTGGGCATGCGCTTCGGCGAGGGAAGGATCAATGTCCAACGCCATTCGAGCGTGCTCGCGAACCAGCGGCATGGCTTCCTTGGCCGGCATCAGGCCAATTGCAGCGATCGCCAGGAAGTAGTCGCCGTGACCGACGTGAGCCAGAGCGAAGTTTGGATCGAGCGCGATGGCCTGTTGATATGCCGCCTTGGCGCGCGCCACCGATTCCGGCGTGAGCTTGAACTGGTAATGGTGTCCCTTCAGATACGCTTCGTAGGCGGCAAGTTTGGGCGTGTAACGGCGCAACGCCGCAGGTTCCACAGCGAGAGTCACCTGAAGCGCGCCGGCGATGGCGGACGCGATCTCGTCTTGTACCGCGAACACGTCCTCCAATTCCCGGTCGTAACGCTCCGACCAGAGATGGCTCCCATCCGCGGCAGTAATCAATTGCGCGGTGACCCGGATGCGATTTCCGGCTCGGCGCACGCTACCTTCGAGGACGTGGGCTACTCCGAGCGCCTCCGCGATCCGGCGGACGTCGGTGTTCTGTCCCTTGAAGGCGAACGCGGACGTGCGGGCGATCACCTTGAGGCCGGGGATCTTGACCAGTGCGTTGATGATCTCCTCGGCCAGGCCGTCGCTGAAATATTCCTGATCCTTATCCGCGCTCATGTTGGCGAAAGGGAGCACGGCGATGGAAGGTTGCTCCTCCGAAGCCCGCAGGGAGATTTGTCCCAGGGCGCCTTTCACTTCCGCCATGGACTGAAATCGCTCGGCCGGGGTCTTGCGCAAGCATCGCCTGACGAGGCGGTCAAGCTCCGGCGGGGTCTTCAGCGCCGCGGGCAAGGGCGCGGGTTCATCCCGCAGCACGGCACTCACAACCTGCGCCATCGAAGTTCCGCCAAAGGCGCGATTCCCGGAAAGCATCTCGTACAACACCGCGCCAAAACTGAAAACGTCGGAGCGCGCATCGAGCGGCTTTCCCTCGGCTTGTTCGGGCGCCATGTAGGACGCGGTCCCCATGACGGTGCCTTCGAGCGTCGCCGTGACGTCCGAATCGGAACCCGTCATCAGCTTGGCGAGTCCAAAATCGAGCAGCTTGGTGTGCGATTCACGAGCCGCACCTTTGCCGGTCACCAGGATGTTTCCAGGCTTCAGGTCGCGATGGAGAATGCCTCGGCCGTGCGCTTCTTCGAGTGCACTGGCGATTTGGAGAGCCAGTTTCAGGGCTTCTTCCAAGGGCAGAGGGCCGGATAACGGCCTGCCTTCGACGTACTCCATCACCAGGTAATCGGGGCCAACGTCGTAGATCTGGCAAATATGCGGATGGTTCAGTGCCGCGATGGCTCGAGCTTCCTGCTGGAATCGCGCCGAGCTGGAAGCGGAGCCCTCGTGGCCCTTCAGACGCTTGATCGCGACGATACGATCGAGCCGCGTGTCACGCGCCTTCCACACTTCTCCCATGCCTCCCGCGCCGATGGGCGCGAGGATCTCGTAGGGACCAAGGCGGGTTCCCGCGGCAAGAGGCATGGGGGTCGATGGATATTATCCCACCGGAGCATGTGTGGTTTAGTTAGACGTTTGTCGAGATGATTCTCGAGCTTGCGCCCCATGGCGCACTCACTCTGTGAGCCGCGTCGGCATTCGTGCCGACGCCTGAGCGTTTTATTTTCAATCCCAGACCAGGTGTCGAGAGGAGTCTCGACACGGCACGCTGAGAGAGGATGCTGAAAAACCCCTAATAACCGCTCCCTGTGGTCGCGGCTCACAATGGGCGCTTTGTGTTTACAGCGTCTTGCCGCGACCACAGGGAGCGGTTTACCTCGCGCGTTTTTCAGCAGCCTGCTAATCTAAAGCGCGCGCCACAACGACCTGCCCCTGACCTCTGACCCCTGACGCCTTCTTACTCCTCCACGATCTCGAAGCTCGTCACCACTTCGGCCGTAGGACGGACCGTGCCGATCGCGCTGCAGTACTTATGGGTGGATAGTTCTATGGCATGTCGCACGGATTCGGTCGATATTTGAGTGCCGCGCACGATGTGCTTCAGTTCGATACGCACAAACGAGCGCGGATGATCGTCACGGCGCTGGGTGCGAATCTCGACGCGGTAACCGGTCACTTTTTCGCGCTTTTTATGCAAAATCGAGATGACGTCGGCGGCCGTGCAACCACCCAATCCGGTAATAAACAATTCGAGTGGGCCGGCGGCAGTCCGGCGGCCGCTCTGGACGTCCATCGTCTGGGCGTGGCCGCTGGGCGTGGTGGCGATGAAGTAGTCGTCGCCGGCGTACTGAATGACGGTGGGCCTGTCGGTGGGTCCGCGCGTGCCCCTGTCGATGCCCCTGTCCGTGCCCGTCTCAGTGGAAGTCTCGTTCATGCTCCCACCAATAGCACACGTTACACTGAAAGCTCCATGCCGGAGACGCCGATGCTGACGGATATTCAGCTACCGGATATTCAGAGAGCCCGGCAGAGAATCGCTCCCTGCGTGAAGCGCACGCCGCTCTCCGCGAGCGCCTCCCTGAGCGAGCGGCTCAAGACCAACGTCTACGTGAAACTGGAAGTCTTCCAGAAGACCGGCTCCTTCAAGGTGCGCGGCGCCTTCAACAAGATTCTCAGCCTGAAACCGGAGGAACGCGGCAAGGGAGTGGTAGCGGTGAGCGGCGGCAATCACGCCCAGGCCGTGGCCTACGCGGCCCGCACCCTGGGCCTGAAATCGGCCGTCCTGATGCCGGAATCGACGCCCCGCAATTATGTGGAAGCGACGCGCGGCTACGGCGCCGAGATCAAGTTCGCGCCCGACGTCCACGCCGCCTTCGCCGAAGTCGCCGGGTATGAGCGCCAGGGCTGGGCCTTCGTTCATCCTTTTGACGATCCCGACGTGATCGCGGGGCAGGGAACCATCGGTCTCGAGATTCTCGAAGACGTTCCGCAGGCCACCGACATCCTCGTCAGCATCGGCGGCGGCGGTTTGATCGGCGGCATCGCCACCGCGGTCAAGACGCTGAAGCCGGCCGTGCGCGTGTGGGGCGTCGAGACCGAAGGCGCCGATTGCATGTCGAAATCGCTGGCGGCGGGGAAGATCGTTACGCTGGACGCCATTACGTCGGTCGCGCGAACGCTGGGCGCGCCCGCGCCCTCCGAACGCACTATGGCCATGGCTCGCGATCTGCTCGAAAGCGTCACCGTGGTTTCCGACGCCGAGGCTCTGGCCGAGCTGCGCTACATCCTGGAACGCCTGAAGATTCTGACCGAGCCCGCCGCTTCCTGCACGCTGGCCGCGGCCGACCGCCTGCGCGACCAGTTTTCACCGGACCGCCACGTCGTGCTGGTGCTGTGCGGCGGCAACATGCCGCCGGAGGATCTGGCCCGGCTATAGTCGGCGACCGTATTTATGCGAGTTCTTCGAATTGCCGTCGGCATCGCACTGACGATAGTCGGTGGGCTTCTCATGATCAAGGCAGGAGGACTTTCGCGCGCCACAGAGCAATACTACACGGGTCCGCCGCCGGATATGAGGTTCCAATTTGGCGGTCTGGCGCTGATAATTATCGGGCCAGCTCTTATCCTTGGGAGGGAACGTCCGCGGCGACGACGAATCACTGACCAACTGCACAAGTGATCCACAACTCAATTGCGAAAATCGGGGAATGTCCGGTCTGCCACGGTTTCCCTTCGCTCTGGCCGAAGAGGACGACGAGGAAGAAGAACCGGTATGATCGAAGGTATGGCAACGGTCCACATGACGGAAAGCGAAGTGGCCCGCGATCTACACGCGGTTTTGGCCAAAGTGCAGCAAGGTGTCGAGGTCGTTGTGGAGCAGGATCACCGGCCCGTAGCCGTTATCCGCTCGCCGCTTCTCCAGGGCCGTCTGCTGTCGGAGTGCATCGCGCTGGCCGAGGCGCGCGGCACGACCGCAATCGCCGATGAAGGCTTCATGAAGGATGTCGCGGAAGGGATCGCGGAACGCAGTAAGCCATGGAACCCGCCATCCCGGCGAAACCGAAACTGAAACCGGTAAACTGAAACCGGTTGAAACCGGTGACAGACGGGGAGCCTGTCGGAGAAAAGAGTTTCCGAACCAAGAATCAACGACTTGCCAGCCAGAACATTTCTGTAAGTTATTGATTTTACGTTCGCCAAATTCTATCTCCGACAGGCTCCGGGCCTTTCCCCGATTTTTCATATCGCCTGCGAGTAAGCGGTGATATCCCTCCCGGGCCGATGTGCTCAAAATCAAAACGTACCCGCAATGTGCGGTCACAACAATCCAACCCCCTGAATTCCCAGCACGCTCAATCACATCGCGCATTCAATCCACCTGTCACGTGCGCTTCCCCTGCTACCTTGTGATCGAGGAGTTCGATGCGCTCTCTTGTCGGAGGGCTCGGACCGGCCAGGAGCAGTTCTCCGGATAAACTGCGAGGGCCTGCGTGCGATGAGAGTTTGCCGGTGCTTTAACCGGCCCCAAGCCGCTGCGGGTTAAGACGGACAGCGCGCCGTGCGCGATAAAAGACGGACTCTCCGCCGAGAGAGTAAAAAACGGCAGGGGGCGCCCCCACTATACGTGTGTCCTGGTGCAACAAGTGTGTCTGTGTTTACCGAACCGCGAATGCCCGCTGATCGGGCCGGGCTTGAACCGCGCCCCCGCCACGTCGGCCTTGGTCTTTGATAAGCGCAGGCTAACGATTGCCTAAGCCGAGCAGCGCGACGCCCGCCAAAATCAGTGCGAGCGCGGCGAATTTCGCGCGGGTGAGAGGCTCCCCGAAAAACAGCTTGGACCAAAAAAGGGTAAAGATGTAGCTCAGCGAGACCATCGGATAAAGGATGCTGAGGTCCCCTTTCTTGAGGCCGAGCACGAAGAATACCCACGAGATCAAATAGCCGGCGACGCCCGCGTGGAGCTTCCAGTTGGCGGCGAGCGCCGGGATCGAGAGCTTCAGATTCTGCGCGCCGGCTTTTAGTCCCACGGCGCCCAAGCTCCCGATGAAAGACGCAAAGGTCACCCACGCGATGGAGGAAGCCGGGGTGGTCATCGGCTTCCGCTCCGTCCCAGGATCGCGACCCCCGCGATGATCACGGCGATCCCCGCGATGCGAAACGGGTTCATGTGCTCGTGGAAGATCGCGACCGAAAGGATCGCCACCCACACGTAGCTCAGCGAGATCACCGGGTACAGCACGGAAAGCTCGCCGTGCCGCAGCGCGAGCACCATCATCGCGGCGCCGATGCCGTAGAGGGCGAGCCCGCCCATCAGCGCGAGGCTCGTGACGCCGGCCAAGATCGTCGCGCTGAGCTGGAAATGCAGGGACCCGAGCGTCACCGTTTCCAGCGCGCCCGGCGAGATCCGGTTCAGCGCGTTCGCGCCGGTCTTGATCGACACCTGGGCGATGGAAGCGAGCAGCGTGAAGGCCACCACCATCCATAAGGCCCGGCGTTTCTGCGCCGCGGTCGGGTTGTTCGAGCCGGGTGTATTCAATGTAGACGTGTTCAAAGTGGACGTGGGCAAGGTTGCCGCGTTCAATGTCGAAGTGTTCAAATGCGTTTCTTTCCTTAAAGAATAACGGAACGAGTCGCCAGTGGCCTGTTCGGCGCGAGTTCGTTCGCGTGATGCAGCCGCTCCCTTTGGTCACGACTCACTAACGGACAGGCTTTACAGAAGCCGCGACCACAGGGAGCGGTTACCACTAGGCTCATCATCGGCGGGGACTGGACATTCCGGTAGTTCCACCTGGGCACAGCACGTCTCCGCGGCTCCGCGTGCCAGTCACGCGATCAAGGTTCATCGTAAGTGCCGCCATTTGAACAAGAGCGCACCTGGCTCCGGCGGATGCCGCGGCACCGAGCCCTATCCTTGGCACGTGAACAGACATCTCACGGGCCTCGGATTTTTCATCGCGGTGGTTTGTGCCGCGCAGTCCGCGGCGCCCGCGCCGGCCAATCCCGAAGCCGCCGACGATCGCTCGAATTTCGAGGCTGCGGCGTACACCGGCGTCGTCATCGACAACTTCGCGGCCCAGGAACAGAACAAGCTCAACTATCCGGCGGACCTCGCCGGCGTCAAGAGCAGCTATGTCGTGGGAGTCGACTTCGGCTACCGGCTATTCGGCAACCCCAGCGATGCGCGGCCGTTCATGGGTTCCCAGCTGTGGGTTTATGGGGAGACCATCCACGCCGAACGCAGCGCCGACGTCAATTGCAACCAGCAGCCTCAGCCGGAAGTGTGTTCGCTGGTAACGGGAGGGACGCCCGCGAATCCTGACAACGCGTTCCTGTCGGTGCTTCGCAATGCGACCTCGCTCGAAGCATACAGCGGACTTCGTCTCGAATTTCTCACCCTTCAGGGGAAAAGCGTGGATGCCGCCAAGCTGTATCTAAAGAGTGAACTCGGCTTCCTGGCGATCACCGGCGCCGGGCATCTGATCGATTCGCACCAAAGAATCGCGCTCGGAGCGATCTCGACCAACGGGAGATTTGCGGGGAGCTACCTCGAAGCCGGGTACGGAAGGACCGATCTCTTCCAGACGCACCGCGGCCGCCGATTCAAAGTGGACGGTTATCTCACGTGGGACCTCAATCCGTGGATGAAGACGCGGGGGTTACGTCCGTTTCTGGAGATGACGGTCGATTCCGATTTCGGTCCGGGCTCGGACAGCGTGCGAACCTATTACGGCTTCAACTTCGATTTGGGCAAGATCCTGATTCCCGGCGGGAAATAAGCTCCATGGATCACGCTTGGAACGCTCCCCTGAGCCATTCGAGCTGCGGGGGATCGGAAAGAATCACGCTCACCAGGTCGAAACGGACGCGGTCCCAAGGGGTATCGGTCTTGCGGGAGTATTCGCGGGCGACGCGAAGCAGATGGGCGCGTTTTTCCTCGCCCACGGCGCGATCGGGCGGGCCGTACTCGCCGCTGCGGCGGGTTTTGACTTCGACGAAGACCAGCTCCCCGCCGTCCCAGGCGATGACGTCGGCTTCGGCGGAGCCGGATGGAAGGCGGTAGTTGCGCGCCACGATTTTGAATCCTTTACGTCGCAGATAACGATGGGCCAGATCTTCCCCGCGGCGGCCCAGGGCGAGATCGGGGCTCCAGCGGCGGGAGCGGGCGCGGTGGCGAAGCCAGTCGAAGAAGGAGCCGATCATGAGGGAACTCATGTAGTTAGTGGTTTGTGGAAGCTGATTCTCTCCACCAACGCGCACGATTCGCGTTGATGCAGCCGAAGTAGCGGCCTAGGCGTACCAGGCGGCGCGGTGCGCAAGGGTGCGTGCACCACTTGTTACTTGATCGCCCGCAGGCGCCATTCGATCACTTTCCCGCGCACCACGTAGCACAGGTAATGCTCCCAGAAACGGCGGAAGCGGCGGGAGGCGTTGACCGCGAGCTCCAAGCCGAGCCATCGCCACAGAGCGAGAAGCCTGACGCGCACCGAAATTTCCTCGAATCGCGCGGCCGAATAAAACCCGAAGCCTCCGTGATCCTCGCCGAAGTAGCGCAGCGAGAAGCTGGTCAGGTGCCAGCGATGGGTGGGATCGCAGAAGGAGCTGAAATCGGAATAGTGCGGCGTCACAATAAACACTTCGCTGCCGGGGCGGACCAGGCGATGCCATTCCTCGACAGTCCGGATCACGTCGGAAACGTGCTCGATGACGTGAACCGCCTGGAGCCTGTCGAATGAGGAATCGCGAAACGGGTAGGGCAGGCGGTCGAGATCGACCAGCACGTCGGCGCGGCTGGCGGGGTTGCGATCGATGCCGATGGAGCCCGGGAGTTTGTTGATACCGCAGCCGACGTCGAGAATCCGCACAAACTGCGATTGTAGCCTTAAAAGTGGACGGGGTCGTTTCCATGGTCGGCTTCTGTCCGGTGACGGGAGCCCGTGGAAGCCGGAAATCAGCTGCGAGCGTGGACCTTCTCTGGCAACAGGCAAACAGCACAGATCCATCGACTTCGCTCGGGATGATGCCGTTGTTGGTGTTATGTGCAATACTATCTATATGTTATAGATATGATAAGATCGCACTAAGATTATTGTACTCTGTTTCACTAATGTGCTATACTGCTTTCAGAGGTCGGGCAGGTTATGGACTTCAATCGTTTTACTGAAAAGCTACAAGCGGGCGTGCGGGCGGCGCAGTCGGAGGCGATCCGGCGCGGCCAGCAACAGGTGGATGTGGCGCATCTTCTGCTCGCGTTGATCGAACAGGAGGGCGGGCTGGCGGCTTCGATCCTACTAAAAGCGGGGGTGAACCTGGAGGGGGTGCACCGTCGGCTTAGGCAGGAACTGGACAAACTGCCGAAGGTTTCCGGTGCTGGCGGGGACCAGATTTATGTGACGTCGCGGCTGCAACAGCTTCTCACCAAGGCCGAGGACGAAGCCAAGCGGCTGAAGGACGAGTACATCTCGGTGGAGCACGTCGTGCTCGCGGCGTCCGAGGAAAAGAGCGCCGAGAAGATCTTCAAAGAGTTCGGCATCACGCGTGATCGTCTGATGAAGACGCTCCAGGAAGTTCGCGGATCGCAGCGAGTGACGACCCAGAATCCCGAGGCGACCTACGAGGCGCTGGAGAAGTACGGCCGCGATCTGACCAAGCTCGCCGGGCAGGGGAAGCTCGACCCGGTGATCGGGCGCGACGAGGAAATCCGCCGGGTGATCCAGGTGCTGTCGCGGCGCACGAAGAACAACCCGGTGCTGATCGGCGAGCCGGGCGTCGGCAAGACGGCGATCGTCGAAGGGCTGGCCCAACGCATCGTGCGAGGCGACGTGCCGGAGGGGCTGAAAGATAAGAAGGTCGTATCGCTCGATATGGGCGCGCTGATCGCCGGGGCGAAGTTCCGGGGCGAGTTCGAAGAACGCCTGAAGGCCGTGCTGAAGGAAGTACAGGCGGCCGAGGGCGACATCATTCTGTTTATAGACGAGCTGCACACGGTGGTGGGGGCGGGGAAGGCCGAAGGGGCAATGGACGCCGGCAACCTGCTGAAGCCCATGCTTGCGCGCGGCGAGCTGCACTGCATCGGCGCGACCACGCTCGACGAATATCGCAAGCATATTGAAAAGGACGCGGCGCTGGAACGTCGTTTCCAGACAGTGCTGGTGGATCAACCGACGGTGGAAGACACCATCTCCATCCTGCGCGGCCTGCGCGAGCGGTACGAGCTGCACCATGGCGTGCGGATCAAGGATTCAGCGATTGTGGCCGCGGCGGTGCTGAGCAATCGCTACATTTCGGATCGTTTCCTGCCGGATAAGGCCATCGACCTGGTGGACGAATCGGCGGCCAAGCTGCGCACGGAGATCGATTCGATGCCGGCGGAGCTGGACGAGGCGACGCGCCGGCAGATGCAGCTCGAAATCGAACGCGAGGCGCTGAAGAAAGAATCGGACAAGGCGTCGAAAGAAAGGCTGGCGAAGCTCGAAAAGGAGCTCGCCGAAATCAAGACGCAGACCGCGGGGTTGCGCGCGCGGTGGCAGGCGGATCAGGAGCAGTTGAAGAAGCAGCGCGAATTGCGGGCGCAACTGGAGCAGGTGAAGCTCGACATCGAGCAGGCCGAGCGCGCCTACGATCTCAACAAGGCCGCCGAGTTGAAATACGGCAAGCTGACCGCGCTCGAAAAACAGATCGAGGCGGGGAAGCGCGAAACCACGCTGCTGAAAGAGGAGGTCGACGAGGAGGACATCGCGCAGGTGGTGAGCCGGTGGACGGGCATTCCCTTATCCAAACTGCTCGAAGGCGAGATCCAGAAGCTGACACATCTTCCCGAGGAATTGCATAAGCGG
This sequence comes from Bryobacteraceae bacterium, assembly GCA_035934795.1. Taxonomy (GTDB): domain Bacteria; phylum Acidobacteriota; class Terriglobia; order Bryobacterales; family Bryobacteraceae; genus Palsa-187. The sequence goes on from DASYXM010000024.1 coordinate 16,845, forward strand.
GTCGTGGGTCAGGACGAAGCCGTGGACGCGGTCGCGGACGCGGTGCTGCGGGCTCGCGGCGGTTTGAAGGATCCGAAACGGCCGATCGGCAGCTTCCTGTTCCTGGGTCCCACCGGCGTCGGCAAGACGGAACTGGCGCGCACGCTCGCGAGCTTTCTGTTCGACGACGAGCGCGCGATGATCCGCATCGACATGTCCGAGTATCAGGAAAAACATACGGTTTCGCGCCTGGTGGGCGCGCCTCCCGGATACGTCGGGTTCGAAGAGGGCGGGCAGCTCACGGAAGCCGTGCGGCGGCGGCCGTTTTCGGTTGTGCTGCTGGATGAAATCGAGAAAGCGCACCACGATGTATTTCACGTGCTGCTGCAGGTGCTCGACGACGGGCGCCTGACCGACGGGCACGGGCGCACGGTGGATTTCAAGAACACCATCGTCATCATGACGTCGAACGCGCCCCAGGACGAACTGCACCGGCTGTTCCGTCCGGAGTTCCTGAACCGGGTGGACGAGATCATCACCTTCCAGCGGCTGACCGACGACCAACTGAAGAAAATCGTGGAGATCCAACTGGACGGATTGCGGGCGCGGCTGGCCGAGCGGCACATCGGGCTGACGCTGACCGACGCGGCTCGCGAGCATCTGGTGCGAGTGGGCTACGATCCGGCGTTCGGGGCGCGGCCGCTGAAACGCGCCATCCAGAAGGAGATCGAGACGCCTCTCGCGAAGCGGCTGGTCGCGGGCGGAATCCGCGACGGGCACAGCGTGCACGTGGAAGAACGGGGGGGCGAGCTGGTTTTCGAAATCGAGGCGTTGACCAACAAAGAGGCGAAGAAGGACGGGAGCAAGGACGCGAAGAAAGAATCGAGGGCGCGCGCCGAAGCATCCTAACGGAGGAAGGACACTATCATGGGCGAATTCGCAAAATCAGACATCCGCACGCTGCCGTTGCTGCCGCTGAAGAACTCGGTGCTGTTTCCCGGGTTGTTCATGCCGCTGTCGGTAGGACGCCCGGGTTCCATCGCGGCCGTGGAAGCCGCGCTCGAAACCGAAGAGAGAGAAGTGATCGTGGTGGCGCAGCGCGACGCCGATGAAGAAACGCCTTCCGCCGGGGGCCTGTTCACGATCGGCACGCGCGCGGCGATCCGTAAGGCGGCCCGGCCGAAGCCGGATTATATGGAAATCATGGTGATCGGCCTGGAGAGGGTGGTCATTGTCAAGGTGGAGGAATCCGCCGGTTACCTTTCGGCGCGGACGAAAACGATCCCGGCGCCGGACGATTCCAGCCGGGAAACCGAAGCGCTGACGCTCTCGATCGTGGAGCTGGGCACGAAGTTGGCCGGCTTCATCCAGACCCCGGGGACGCCGCAGGAGCTGGCGCGGATGTTCACGGCGCATGAAGATCCGCTGCGGCTGGCGTACCTGGTGGCCTCGCTGCTGAGCCTGGACGGGGTCAGGGCGCAGGCGCTGCTGGAAGCTCCGACGCGGTTGGAGGGCTTGCGGCTGACGCACGGATGGCTGTCGCACGAAGTGGAAGTGCTGAACCTCCGCAACAAGATCAACGAGGAGGCGCGCGGCGAGATGTCGCGCGAGCAGCGCGATTACATCCTGCGCCAGCAGAAGAAGGCGATCGAGCAGGAGCTGGGCGAAAAGGGGCCGGATCAGGCCGAGGCGGAGGATCTGCGCAAGCGGCTCGCCGATGCGGACATCCCGGCCGAGGTGCGCAAGGAAGCCGAACGCGAGTTCGGGCGGCTGGAGAAAATGTCCTCGGCGCAGCCCGAGTATAACATCGTCCGCACGTGGCTCGAATACGTGATCGAGCTGCCGTGGAACAAGAAGAGCGACGATAACCTCGATCTGCCGCGGGCGCGTCAGGTGCTGGACGAGGATCACTTCGGCATCGCCAAGGTGAAGGAGCGCATCCTGGAACATCTGGCCGTGCTGAAACTGAATCCCGAGGCGAAAGCTCCGATCCTGTGTTTCGTGGGAGCGCCGGGCGTGGGCAAAACGTCGCTGGGACAATCCATTGCGCGGGCACTGGGGCGCAAGTTCGAACGGATGAGCCTGGGCGGCATGCACGACGAAGCCGAGTTGCGCGGCCACCGGCGGACGTACATCGGAGCGCTGCCGGGACGCCTGATTCAAGCGATGCGGCGCGCGGGTTTCGCGAATCCGGTGCTGATGATGGACGAGGTGGATAAGCTGGGGCGCGATTTCCGCGGGGATCCGGCGGCGGCGCTGCTCGAAGTGCTGGACCCGGAGCAGAACAAGTCGTTCCGGGATAATTATCTCGACCTGCCGTTCGATCTTTCGAAAGTGATGTTCGTCACGACGGCGAACACGTTGGACACGATCCCGGCGCCGCTGCTGGACCGTATGGAAATCCTGCGGCTCTCCGGCTACAGCGAGGAAGAAAAGGCGCAGATCGCGACGCGGTACCTGATTCCCCGGCAGATGAAGCAGACCGGGCTGACCGAGGAGCAGGTCAAAATCACCGAAGCCGGGCTGAAGAAGATCATCTCGGCGTACACGCGCGAGGCGGGCGTGCGACGGCTGGAACAAGCCATCGGGCGCGTGGTCCGCAAGGTGGCATTGATGGTCGCCGAAGGGAAGGTCGCCGAAGGCACGGTTGGACCCTTCGAGGTGAAAGCGGAAGACGTTGTCGAGATGCTGGGACCGGAACCGTTCACGCAGGAACAAGCGCGACGCGAAATGCCGGCGGGCGTGGCGACCGGACTCGCGTGGACCGAAAGCGGCGGCGACGTTCTGTACATCGAGGCTGCCCTGCAGCATGGCAGCAAGGATCTGACGATCACGGGCCAACTGGGCGAAGTGATGCAGGAATCCGCGCGGATCGCCCGCAGTTATCTGTGGAGCCACGCGCCGGATTTCGGATTGAAGCTCGATCAGTTCACGCAGGCGGGCGTACATGTGCACGTACCGGCGGGGGCGATCCCGAAGGACGGTCCCTCGGCCGGCGTGACGATGACCACGGCGCTTGCATCGCTCTATTCGGGCGTCGCGGCGCGCAGCGACACGGCGATGACGGGCGAGGTAACGCTCGCCGGCCTGGTGCTGCCCATTGGCGGGGTCAAGGAAAAAGTCCTGGCGGCCCGGCGCGCGGGAATCAAGCGCGTGATCCTGCCGCGGGCGAATCAGAAAGACCTGCGAGATCTGCCGGAAGAGGTCCGCAACGAGATGGAGTTCGTCTTCGCCGATCGCGTCGAGGATGTACTTCGCGTGATGCTGCCGGGGCTGGTGATGGCTCCGGCCAAGGCGGCGTAACGCGACCCTAAGTCGCGACGACGTTGTCAGATTCAAGCGAACTGCTTGGGAACGCGAACAGAAGCTCAACGGGACACGCGGCGAGGCTTTCCTGGTGGCAGCGGATGTTCACAGCGCCAAGGATCGCGTCAGGCTCTCCAACATCGACCGTACGGCGCTGGCGCATCCGGCCGACCGGGACCAAGAGGCCTTCCTTTTCGCTGGTCAATCGCCTCCGCGATTAATCGATTTCCGGACCCTTCGGCGTAGCGTGTAAGATGGCCTCATGAGGACGTTTCGCTACATTGCCGCGCCATTCCTTTTTGCCGGATTGGTTTTCGGCGCCCCGCCGACTGTACCAGAGGCCAAGAAGTTTCTCGACGACGCCGACAAAACTTTGTTCGACCTGAGCCTGGAAGCGAGCCAGGCCTCGTGGGTGCAATCGACCTATATCACCGATGACACCGAGGCGGTCGAGGCGAAGGCGAACGAGAGACTGATCGCCGAAAGCGTGCGCCTGGCCAAGGGCGCGGTGCGTTTCGATGGCGTGAAGCTGCCGCCCGATATGGCGCGCAAGATGCATCTTCTGAAGGTCGGCCTGGTGCTGGCGGCGCCGTCGAACGCCGCCGAAAGCGCCGAGGTGACGCGCCTGGCTTCGTCGCTCGAAGGAACGTACGGGAAAGGGCAGTATTGTCCGGAGGGCGGCAAGCCGTGCATGGATATCGAGGCCGTCACGCGGGTGATGGCGAACAGCCGGAATCCGGCCGAGCTGTTGGACGCCTGGCGCGGGTGGCACACGATATCGCCGCCGATGCGCAAGGATTTCCAACGCTTCGTGGAGCTGTCGAACAAAGGAGCGCGCGAGCTCGGGTTCAAAGATACCGGCGCGATGTGGCGCTCGAAGTATGACATGCCCGCCGACGATTTCGCCAAGGAGGTCGACCGGTTGTGGGAACAGGTCCGGCCGCTGTACCTTTCGCTGCACGCTTACGTGCGCGCCAAGCTCCGCGAGAAATATGGCGCGGACGTGGTGCCGGCAAACGGCCCGATCCCGGCGCACCTGTTGGGGAACATCTGGGCGCAGGATTGGTCGAACGTCTATAAACTAGCGGCGCCCGCCGACGCAGATCCCGGCTACGATCTGACGCAGATCCTGAAATCGCGCAACACGCAGCCGCTCGATATGGTGCATTACGGCGAGAGCTTCTTCACCTCGCTCGGTTTCGCGCCGCTGCCGGATACGTTCTGGAAGCGTTCCATGTTCGTGAAGCCCCGCGACCGCGACGTGGTGTGCCACGCAAGCGCCTGGGATGTCGACAGCATCGACGATCTGCGCGTGAAACTGTGCCTCGATATCACCGAAGAAGATTTCATCACGGTGCATCACGAGCTGGGCCATAATTTCTACCAGCGCGCCTACAACAACCTCCCGTTCATTTTCCGCGACAGCGCCAACGACGGCTTCCACGAGGCGATCGGCGATACCATCGCGCTGTCGGTGACGCCAGAGTATCTGGTGAAGATCGGGCTGCTGGACAAGGCTCCGGACGCTTCGAAAGATATCGGGCTGCTGCTGGCGCGGGCGATGGAGAAAGTCGCGTTCCTGCCCTTCGGGCTGATGATCGATCAGTGGCGCTGGAAAGTGTTCTCGGGCGAGATCGCGCCGGAGCAATACAACAAGGCGTGGTGGGATCTGCGGCTGAAGTATCAGGGCGTCGCGCCGCCAGTGGCTCGCTCGGAGGCGGATTTCGATCCGGGCGCGAAGTATCACGTGGCGGCGAACGTGCCGTACACGCGCTATTTCCTTTCCTTCATCATGCAATTCCAGTTTCATCGGGCGCTGGCCGCGGCCGCGGGATGCCCGGCGGGCGGCGCGATGCCTCTGCATCGCTGCTCGATTTACGACAACAAGGACGCGGGCAAGAAGCTGAACGCGATGCTCGAAATGGGAGAGAGCAAACCCTGGCAGGACGCGATGTTCGAGATCACGGGGCAGCGGCAGATGGATGCGACGGCAATCCTGGATTATTTCGCGCCGCTGAAGAAGTGGCTCGACGAGCAGAATCAGGGGAAGCCGGTCGGCTGGTAGCGGCGGTTCGCGCGTCCCGGGGGCCAGTTATGTTATTATGTATACATAATTATGCCTGACCGGACTACTGTCGTTTTTCCCCTGGAGCTCAAAAGGCGAGCCGTGGTTCGCGCGCGCGAACAGGGAATTTCGTTCGGAGAATTCGTGCGGCGGGCGACGGAGAAGGAACTGAACACCACCGGGAAGAGGCAGCATAAAGGCAAGCAGGCGGATCCTTTTCTCGACAATCTTGTAACTTTCGATGACGATGGGCCCACGGATTGGTCGACGCGCGTCGACGAACTCGTGTACGAGGCGCTGGAAGATGAACTTCGTAGACAGCGGAGCACTTTTGGCGGTACATCTCGAAAACGATCAGTACCACCGCGCGGCGATCGAAAAATGGCGCGAACTCGCCAAGCCCGCAATCAGCGGCGATCTGGTCATCGCTGAGTTTGCAACGACCCTGGCTCGACGAGCAGGGTACCGGTTTGCGGCGAACGCAGTGGAGCACATACTGACGTCCGCGAACTTTGAGGTTGTACGATCGAGCCGCGACGACGAATTTGAGGCCCTTTGCTGGATGCGCAAATTCGCGGATCAGCGTGTCAGCTTCACCGATTGTGTCTCCTTCGCGATCATGCGCCGGCTGAAGATTCGCACCGCGTTCACTTTCGACCGGCATTTCCGGCTCGCCGGCTTCGAGGTTCTCGGCCTGAAGTAGACCGTAGCGCGCCGATTCGCGCGCTTCTAACGTCCGCCGCGTGGGAAAATAGAAGGACTCCATGACAGGTTCCGAGGTTCGCCGGAAGTTTCTCGACTATTTTTCCGCCCGTGGCCATCGCGTGGTGCGCAGCTCCTCGCTGGTTCCCGCCAACGACCCGACGCTGCTGTTCACCAACGCCGGGATGAACCAGTTCAAGGACGTGTTTCTGGGACAGGAGAAGCGCGACTATCTGCGCGCCGCCACGTCGCAGAAATGCGTGCGCGCCGGCGGCAAGCACAACGACCTGGATAACGTCGGCTACACGCGGCGGCATCACACGTTTTTCGAGATGCTGGGGAATTTTTCCTTCGGCGATTACTTCAAGAAGGACGCTATTGCCTACGCCTGGGAGTTGATCACCAAAGAGTACGGCCTTCCCAAGGATCGCCTCTACGTCACCGTGTTTCGCGAGGACGACGACGCCGAGGAGCTGTGGCAAAGCGTGGCGGGCGTCCCCAAGGATCGCATTTTCCGCCTGGACGAGAAGGACAATTTCTGGCAGATGGGCGAGACCGGGCCGTGCGGGCCGTGCTCGGAAATTCACTACGATTTGGGACCGGAGGCGGCCGAGCCAGGTCGCGAGCGCGAGCAATTTCCCGACGATGGAGGCGGACGCTTCGTCGAAATCTGGAACCTGGTGTTCATGCAGTTCGATCGCGATGCGGGCGGGAAGCTCACGCCGCTGCCGCGTCCGTCGATCGACACGGGCATGGGTCTGGAACGCATCGCTGCGGTGATGCAGGGTGTGCTCTCGAACTACGACACAGATCTGCTGAAACCGATCATTAACAAGGTGGGCGATCTGCTCGGCAAAACGTATGGCGCCGGAGCCGGCGAACAGGATCAGCGCGCAGATACTGTGCTGCGCATTAATGCCGATCACGCGCGCGCCACGGCGTTTCTGATTCACGACGGCGTTCTGCCGTCGAACGAAGGCCGCGGGTATGTGCTACGCAAAATCATGCGGCGGGCCATGAGAAACGCTCGCATGACGGGCACGAGCGAGCCTTATCTTTATAAACTGACCGGATTTGTCGCCGAGCACATGGCCGACGCTTATCCGGAAATGATGGAAAGCGTCCAGCGCGTGGCGCGGGTCGTGCGCGATGAAGAGCGTCGCTACGCCACGACGTTCCAGGTGGCCGAGAAAGTTTTCTACGACGAAGCCGCCAAGGCAAAAGACAAGCTGCTACCCGGCGACGTGGCGTTCAAGCTCTACGACACGTACGGCCTGGCGCTTGAGGAACAGCAGGACATGGCGGTCGAACGCGGCATGGGCGTGGATCTCACTGGCTTCGAAATGGAGATGGAGAAGCAGCGGACGCGGGCGCGGGCGAGCTGGAAGGGCGCGGAGAGGGCGCAAGTCAAGCCTGAATACCTCTCGTTGCCAAAAACGGAGTTTATACGTGACGCGGACGTGCCTGACCGCGCTGACCGGATCTACGCCGTGGAAGCCGGGGAAGAAGCGCGCGCTGCTGGGGTTCCGGCGACGGTTGTAGGAATTGTTGATGATGAACTGGTGTTGGACAGGACGCCGTTTTACGCCGAAGCTGGTGGCCAGGTGGGCGACACGGGAAGGATCAGCTTCGACCTATTTCGCGGACTCGAGCGAGCGGCCGAGGTGCTGAACACATTTTCCCCGCGCCGCGGGCTAACGATCCACAAGATTAAATTGATTCGCACCCTAAAAGTTGGCGATCGTGTTTTGGCATCGATCGACCAGGGACGACGGCGCCGCATCCGGCGACATCACACAGCGACGCATCTGCTGCATGCCGCCCTGCGAAAAGTGCTCGGGACGCATGTCAAACAAGCCGGCAGCGTTGTTGAACCTGGGCGCCTGCGGTTCGATTTCACGCACTACGCTGCGATGGACCCCCAAGAAATTGCGGAAGTTGAGGGGCTGATGAACGAGGAGATCCTGGCCAATCGCGAAGTTCACACCGATCCTGACATGGACCTCGACCAGGCGCTGTCGACGGGCGCGATGGCACTCTTTGGGGAAAAATATGGCGATAAAGTCCGCGTTGTCTCGATCGATCAGCCCGGCGGCGGGATCTTCAGCAAGGAATTGTGCGGGGGCACGCACGTCGAGCGGACCGGCGACATCGGCGTATGCAAAATCGTATACGAAGGATCGATCTCGGCGGGCGTGCGGCGGATCGAGGCCGTCACCGGAGAGGACGCGCTGAAGCGATTTCAGGAAGCGCAGGCGCAACTGGCGCGCGTTGCGGGAATTGTCCACAGCTCGGAAGGCGATCTCGTAGAGCAGGTGGAAAAGCTTCTGGCGAAAGAAAAAGCTCTGGAGCAGGAGCTGCAGCAGATCAAAACGAAGATGGCGCAGGCCCAGGCGGGCGATCTGGAATCGCAAGCACGGGATATTAAGGGCGCGAAGGTTCTGGCTGTCAGGCTCGACGGATTCGACCGCGCGCAACTGCGCACGCTCGCGGACTCGCTGCGTAACAAGTGGAAGAGCGCGGTGGTGGTGCTCGCATCGGTTGAGAACTTGAATGGGTCCGACTCCAACGTCTCGATCGTTTCCGGCGTTACGAAGGATCTCACCGCGAAAGTGCATGCCGGGAAGCTCGCGGGCGCGGTGGCGCAGGCGGTGGGAGGGAAGGGCGGCGGACGTCCCGATATGGCGGAGGCGGGCGGGAAAGATCCGTCCGCGCTCGCGAAGGCACTGGCCGATGTCTACACCAGCGTCGAGGGAATGCTTTAGTTCAGGCTCGGCGCGAAACGCATGGAATCCTTTGACGTAGTCATCGTCGGTGCGGGACCCACGGGTCTCGCGTGCGGCATTGAACTGAAACGCCGCGGCGCGAGCGCCGTGCTGATCGACAAAGGCTGCGTCGTCAATTCGCTGTACCATTACCCGACGCAGATGGTCTTTTTCACCACGCCGGAGCTGCTCGAAATCGGCGACATTCCGATGACCTCGCTCAACGAAAAACCGGTGCGCGGCGAGGCCCTCAAATATTACCGGCGCGTGGCCGACCACTACAAGCTCGACATTCGCCAGTATCAGCGGGTCGATCGTGTCACAGGCGACGACGGCACGTTTGTCACGCACGCGGTGGATGCGCGCGGTTGTCCGCAGACGTACCACTCGAAGAAGGTGATCCTCGCGATGGGCTACTACGACGTTCCCAACATGCTGAACGTCCCGGGCGAGGACCTGCCCAAGGTGATCCACTACTACAAGGAAGCGCATCCTTACTTCAACCACGACGTGGTGGTGATCGGCGCGAAAAATTCGGCCGCCATCGCCGCGCTAGAGCTGTGGTGGACGGGGGCGCGCGTCACGCTGGTGCATCGCGGCGAGGGAATTCACAAGAACGTCAAGTACTGGATCAAGCCGAACATCGAGAACCGCATCAAGAACGGCGAGATTCCGGCGTATTTCAAATCCCATGTCGCCGAGATCCGCGAGGATGCGGTCCGCATCGTCACGCCGGAGGGCGAGAAGCGGATCCAGAACGATTTCGTTTTCGCGATGACGGGCTACCGGCCGGATCTCGAATTTCTGGCCGCGCACGGAATCGTATTCGACGCCGCGACAGGCCGTCCGAACACGAATCAACAGACGCTCGAAAGCGATCGCCGGGGAGTTTATCTCGCGGGGGTGCTGGTGGCGGGGATGCACACCAATGAAATCTTCATCGAAAACGGGCGCTTCCATGGGAAAACGATCGCTGAAGCGATCGTCACAGCGCTCCGCCCATCGTGACTTCAAGGTAACGTGCGCGGAATGGCGATATAGTAATGGTCTGGGGAGAGGCCGTGCCTAAATTCTTAATCGAACGCAATATCCCAGGGGCCGGGAAGCTGACGGCGGCGGAACTGACCGGAATCTCGCAAAAATCGTGTAATGTGCTGAGGGAAATGGGACCGCGGATTCAGTGGGTCCACAGCTACGTCACGGGCGACAAAATCTACTGCGTCTATATCGCGCCAGACGAAGCAGCTGTCCGGCGGCACGCGGAGGCGGGAGGGTTCCCCGCGAACGTGATTTCCGAGATAAAGACGACCATCGACCCCACCACCGCCGAAGGATAACGCTCTACGGGCGGGCCGGCGCCTTTTATTCGGCCTTGGCGACGGCTTTCTTAGGCGCGGCGGTCGACGTGGTCGCGGATTCCTTCAGGAGCTTATCGAGGAAAGCTCGCAAAGACGCCTCTTCCTGCAACTGCGGCGATCCCTGGGTGGCGTCGCTCTGAGCCACGATATTGCCCTTGCGGTCGATCACCACGACCTGCGGAACCACCCAGCGCTCCATGACGGAAATGCCCAGGTAGCTGATGACGGCGTCGCGATTGGCATAACCCACTGGGAAGCCGACGCCGAATTCCTTCACGAACTGGGTGGCCATGGCCCCGTTGGCGTCGTTAAATACCGTGCCGAGCACCTGCACCCCTTTCGAGGCGTAATCGTTCTGGATCTTGGTGAGAACCTTCGCATAGGCTTGGCAGTGCGGGCACGTTGTGAACATGAAGGGCAGCACCAGCACTTTGCCTTTATAGCTGGAAATCAGAGTCTGTTTGCCGGAGGGGTCCATGATGGTGAACTCCGGCGTTTTGCGCGGCACGGGCGGCGTGGCCAGGGCGGGAACGGTGAGGGCCGGAAGGGCCAGCGCCAGGAAAGCAGTGGAAGCGATGAGTCGCATAGAGTTAAGTTTACCTCGGCCTTTCTATTTTACTTCAGTCTGTCGACGTTTACTTCAACCCTTCGATGGTTTGGACGACCGTACCGGCGATTCGGACCGTGAACTTCCCGGAATCGCCGGTGCCCTTCAACTCTGTTGCGGTGCGGGATTCCACCTGCATGCGTTTCCATTTTCCCTTGAGAACCCGCTCATATAAAGAGAAGAACGTCCGTGCGGCCGCGGGCGAGTCCCATTCGGAGGCGTACACCAGCACGGGGAAGCCATCCTTCTTATGTTCGTAGACGCGAAACTCGCCGCCGCGCCAGTGGCGCGCCGCCGCCTGCGCCGTGCTTCGATCGGTATACTGCCGCAGCAGGACTTCATGATCGAATTCGCCGAGAGATCCGCCGATCAAAAGGCGAAACTGGCGCGCCTGCCCGCCGATTTCCGCACGCAACTTAGGCAGTTCCGGCATCGTCGGCATTTTCTGGTCGAAATAGTCGGCGGCGTGGAGAATCTGCTGTGTGCTGGCGGGACTGCGCTCGAAGATCTCGCCGAACCCTTGCGAGCCCAGCCGGTGAAAGATGGCGTCTTGGAAACGCGCCCCCTCGTTATAGGGGAACAGCAAGGACTCGCGGACATACAGCGGCGCGGAGTTGAGCACCGGGAAATCGGGGCTGTCCTGGGGGTCCGAAGTCAGCTCGTTCAGCAATTTTTCGGGCACTTCCGCCTTGCCGCCGCTGCGTTTGGATTCGTAGGCCCAGGTGAGCCAGGTCGCCTGACCTTCCATCACGGCCTCTCGCGCGGTGGATTCGTCGCTATCTGGCGAGCCCTGATTCAGGTACCTGCCGAGCGGATGCTGCTGATCGGCGAGCGCGTGCGCCAGCTCATGCACCAGCGCCGTCCGTTGCTCTTCTCCCGAAGGCGTCGAATCCAGGATGAAGAGACGCTTCTTCTTGTAGTCGTAATAGGCGGCGGCCTGCTCATCCAGCAGGTCCACGGTTTCGCGCGCCAGGCTGAAATCCTGGGGGACCAGACCGAACATCTTCAGCGCGAGCTCCTCAGCGCGGATTTCCTTCGTGGCGGAGCGTCCCTGGGTGTGGGATTCGACGTAGCGCCGGAAGGATTCCCGAGTCACGATTTCCGACGGCACCTTGCGCCGCACCGGCCATCCGGTGATCTCCGAAAGCGTCCGGACGATGCCGTCGACCTGGGCGAACAACGCCGTCCTGGGCTGCGCCGGCAGAGGAACGGACAACAGGAGCGAGGCAAGCAGAAGGCGGAGGGGCATTTTCGCGACTGATCCCGCGACCAGTCCCGCGACCGCCACAGCAGATTCTTTTCGAGGCATGCGTCCAGTTTGGGCCACGGCAAACGCCGCATCTGCAAAAGCTTCTTCAGGCGGGCACGGGACCAGCGTAACACGCAACCAACGGGCGACCACGGTGCGACCGCGGTTTCCAAGATCCGGGGGACCAGGCTATACTGAAGGCTCGCATGGCAGACGACAAACTTTACTCGGCTCGATACGTTGGCAGCGGCACCTTCATCATCAGCAAACCCAAGCGCAAAGCCCGCAAACGGCGGCAAGCCAGGCTGAAGGGCACAGTGCGTGGAGCGCGCAAGTAGGCAACGCCCGGGCAGCGTGGAAGTAAGCCCGGTCCCTTTATCGCGGAAGTAAGCACGCACATTTAGCAACATCAGCGGCGCGCCTGGCGACTCTCCGCGTGTAAGCTAGGTACATGTTGCCCACAGAACGTCTCGCTTACTCGGCCATTCCCGACCGGCCTGCACTAAAGCTTCCCAACGGCGCCCGCATGGTGGTGTGGATCATCGTCAACGTGGAGGAATGGAACCCGCGGGAGCCCATGCCGCGCACCGTGCTGACGCCTCCCGCCGGCGGATCGCCTTCGCCGGACATTCCCAACTGGGCCTGGCACGAATACGGCAATCGCGTGGGATTCTGGCGCTTCGTGCAGATCTTCGACGATCTGAAGATCCCTAGCGCGATCGCCATCAACGGGTCCGCCATCCGCAGCTACGAGCCGATCTCGCGCGCCGCGCTCGACCGCGGCTGGGAGTTCATCGGCCACGGGTTCGGCCAGAAGAATATGCAAAAGGTCCCCGACGAGCGCGAGGACATCCGCAAGACGCGCGACACCATTCGCGATTTCTGCGGGCGCGCGCCGCGCGGCTGGCTGGGGCCGGGCCTCACCGAAACGTGGGAGACGCCCGACCTGCTGAAGGAGGAAGGCTTCGATTACGTGTGCGATTGGGTGCTCGACGACCAGCCCGTGAGGTTGAACACGCGCGCCGGGCAGATTGTGAATATCCCGTATACGCAGGAATGTAACGACGTCGCGATGATGCTGATCCAGCATCACCCGGCCGCGGAATACCGGAATCGCGCCATCGATCAGTTCGAGCAGATCTACGCCGATTCGCACTCCTCGGCTCGCGTGATGGCGCTGGTGCTGCATCCCTACATCATGGGAGCGCCGCACCGCACGCGCTATTTCCGCGAGGCCGTCGAACACATCCGCAAGCGCAGCGACGTGCTCTTCTGGACGGGGGAGCAGATTTACGACTGGTACGCCGGAGCGTCGAAGGCATCTACGGCGCAACAGCCGTAATCTGGGATTGTCTGACGGACATTTGTCTGACGCGCAGGATGATTGTCTGACAACGTGGTATGATCGCCTTATGAAGACTTCGCCCAACACGAAACGGATCACCGTTCGCGTGTCGTCGTCTCTTCAGGCACAGTTGAAGAAGCGCGCGAGGCTCGCGGGCAAGACGGAATCCGAAATCGTCCGGGAGGCCGTGGAGGCTCATGTTTCCCGCGCACCCGGGCGTGAATCAGCCTATGACCTGGCGAAGCGCCTCGGCTTGGTCGGATGCGTGAAAAACGCGCCGCCGGATTTGAGCACGAATCCCAAGTACATGCAAGGCTTCGGAACATCGCGGTGACGCGAATCCTAGTGGATGCGGGGCCGCTCGTAGCTCTATTCTCCAGGCGCGATTCTCACCACGAGGAGTGCGCCGAAACCTGGAAATCGATCCAGCGTCCTGTCTACGCGTGCTGGCCGGTCTTGACTGAGGCCGCTTGGATTCTGCGCCCATACGATAACGCGACCGAACAAATGCTCGAAAGCGCCAAGCAGGGGTTGTTCTCGATCCTGGCCTTAAACGGAGACGATGCAGCCGCGATCGCAGCCGTCATGAAACGCTACTCGAAACTCCGTCCTCAGCTCGCGGATGCGGCTTTGGTCCATTTGGCGGATCGTGAAAAGATCGATACGGTTTTCACCCTGGATCAGCGGGATTTTCGAGTCTACCGGACCAAGTCGAATCGCCCGCTGCACCTGCTTCCGTAGCTGCAACATTACGTGGATCGATATGGCCCAAACAATAACTAAACCGAGAGGGCAAGTCGTCGAAAGTTCGGGGAATGTTTTCGCCGACCTCGGATTCAAGGACGCCGAGGAGCGGCAAACGAAGGTCCGGCTCGCCGCGGCACTCTGCTCCATCATTGAACGTCTCGGATGGACGCAGGCGGAGGCAGCGCGCCGGCTTGGAATCAACCAGCCCAAGGTCTCGGCGCTTCTCACTACCGCCTGGAGGGCTTCTCGGCGGAGCGTCTCATGCACTTTTTGACGGCGCTTGATCGGGACGTGGAGATCGTGATCCGCGATAAGCCTCGGACCAGGCGGACGGGGAAGATTGTGGTGAGAGCGGCGTAAAGGCGGGCTTCTTATGACCCCGAACAACTCCATGCTGGCGCGTGGTTTCCCGTTTGGATATGTCTAGAGCTATCCTTGAGAAGGATTCAGAATGGACAAGGTGAGTGCACTGGAGCAAATTAATCGTGCGATTGATCGCTACTACGACCTGAAATCAAAATCGGAATACGACGATTGCTCCGACCAGCCTGACAATGATGTGTCCGGTCTGATTACTACGCTGGCTACGACCATCGAACGTGTTGCGCCAGCGGGCGGGCACTGTCGAAAGTCGCTCGAGAAAGTCATCGCAGAAAGCGGGCCATCCAATCCATATTTGCTCACCGTTTTGCCGGGATTACTCCAGTCGTTGAAGCGGGATTACATTGACGGCACTATTGGAATCACAAGGGAAACCGCAGCCAATTCGGCGGAGCCATTGACGGCGCCTGAAAAGGTTACCATCCGATGGTTAATCGACCACGTTGGCTGGGGCGCTTGGACGGTTCTCGGGACTATTGTCCTGGGAGCATTCCTCGGAGGCGTCTCATTGGGCCAAGTAGCCTGGGTCCGTGAACTCTTTCACGCTCCGCAATCGCCTGAACCGTCGGCGGGCGCGAGGCAGCCGTTGGACGTTCAAATGGATGCGCTGAACAAAGGTCACAACGAGAGAGTTCTTCAACTACAGAAAGGTATCATCGAGGAGGAATCAGGAGCGGGAAGTAGCTTCGACAGTTCCGCACACCGAGCAGCAGCAGTACGCCTCAGGGAGGATCTTAAAGCTGAAAATGAAGCGTTCGAAAGAGAATTGACAAGACTTAAGGCGCCTTCCAAGTAGATTTGCCGACCTCGGTCAGCTTCGATCCAAAATAGAAAAGGCCGCTCTTCCAGCAGCTCTTTTCAAAAGCCAACCTAACTAAACTTCCTAGTCGCCGAAGCTACCGACTTCTTCTTGCGCGGCGGCTGCGGCTGCCTTAGCAACCGGGGTTGCGGGAAGAATCGACGTGATTGGAACGATGCCGCCTTCGACCGGTTTCTCGCCCAGGATGTGCTCCTGATAGAGCTTCATCATGCGGGCGTTCTCGGCGTCGGCTTTCAGCTTGGCGTCACGGGCGCGCGTCTTTTCCTCGCGGGCCGTTTTGGCGATGCCTTTGACTTCCAGATCGTGTTGGCGCTCGCGGTTCACGTCTTCGGCGCGCAGCACCAGATTGTGATCCGTCGACGGCAGGTTCACCTTCTTGCCGCCCGCGATGATCTCGTGCCGGCCGTGCTCCTCGTACCACTTGGTGAGCGTCGCGGTCATGTGCATCTTCTCGACAATGTTGCGCCAACCCACGCCCGTGTTGTACGCGCAGAAGGAGATTTCGCCTTCCTGCGTGGCGTAGGGGATGATGCACTGTTCGGTGCGGCGGAAATCGTAATTGAACAGATCCTGGAACCACATCCCGGCGATAAAAAGGAAGTTCCAGCGGTCCCGGCGGCGCTGCTCGATGTCGGCCATGGTGCGGTCGCCGGTCACCTTGCCGTATTTCTTCTTGGTCATGCCGAAGCATTTATCGAACTTCTGGATCAGGTCGCTCAGGCGGAAATGCGTTGGGGCTTCGTAGGGATTGTAGTTGCGCAACAGCGCGAGCGAAACGCCGAAGATCGACAGCTTCTTGCTGCGCGCGCCGTCGTTGATGCGGGCCACGTCCTTAGCAAGCCGATCGGCGTTCAGGAACGCGGTCACCGGCCGGTATTCCTTGGTTTCCTTGTCGCACATCACGGCCATGCCGATGCCGCAGTTCGGGTGGCATCCGCAGGAAAGCTGTCCCCAATCGGCGCTGGGCCCGTGGACCAGATCCGCGAAATCGGAGAAGGTGCTCATGAAGGAGATCGGGAACCAGTCGCGCGTGGGCTCGCCGAGCCCGGTCTGCTTCTTGACATCGTGCGCCAGGTGCGAAAGCGTATAGCGCTGCGCGGTGCGGCGCTCCGGCGTGACGGCTTCATCACGTCCCGTGAAAGACACCGGCTGGAAGCTCAGGAAGGGAATCTTCTTCGGGTTATCCAGAGCGAAGCGCACCACTGCGCCCACCTGCTCGTTGTTGACACCGTTGATCAGCGTGATCACCGGGACGATATCGACGCCCGCGCTGTGCAGGTTCTCGATGGCGCGCAGCTTCACGTCGAATAAATTGCCCACCGCGCGATGCGAATTGGCCTCGTTGCCGATGCCGTCGAATTGCAAGTACGCGTAGCGCAGGCCGGCTTCGGCGGCTTGCTTGGCGAAATCGGGGCGCTTGGCGAATTCGATGCCGTTGGTGGCCGCCTGCACGCTCTGATAGCCGATCTTGCGGCAATAGCGGACGGCGTCCAGGAAATACGGCGACAGCGTCGGCTCACCGCCCGAGAACTGCACGGAAAGCTGGCGGCGCGGCTTGATCGAAATCGCGTTATCCAGCAGTTGCTTGATCTCTTCCCAGGAAAGCTCGTGCACGAAGCCGACCTGGTTGGCGTCCATGAAACACGGATCGCACATCATGTTGCAGCGGTTCGTCAGATCGATCGTCAGCACCGATCCGCGCCCGTGCGTGATGGTGGATGTGCCGTGATCGTGTAGCGTCTCGTCATTATGTGCGCGGATATCGCGGCCTGGGAAAACCTCTTCCAGGTGCTTGAAGAACGCCGGGTCCATCGCCATCACGTCCTCGAAATGGCCGTGGACGGGACAATCCTTCACCATCATGATCTGCCCGTCGCGCTCGACGATGGTCGCCTTGATCTCGCCCACCCTCTCGTTCCTCAAGATCTCCACCGGCACCTTGCCGTCGAGAATCTCCTGGCGGATCTCGGGGACGCACTTGGGGCACAGCGAATCGGTCACGCGCGGCCACCCGAGCTTGGGCTTCTGCTTCTCCCAGCTCTTGAGCAGGGGTCTGTCGGACCACTTGGGCGTAAACGAAGGGTTCGGCCGGATGGAGTTCAGCGTGTCGTAAACATGCCAGGCCACGTTAGCGGCCATTGCAATCGCTTTTTCGACGTGCTTGATGGGCTTCGTCAAGGTCTGTTTCTCCCTATCGGTGAGATACCTGCGAATAAAAACTAAGTATAAAGAGGCTCCAGTACCGAGGGCTACTCCCTTAAAGCGAAAGGGCGTTATGTGCATCGGATGGGGCTTTTTGGGATTGAATGGTACTATGCGGAACCCCTTTGTGGACAATGGGATAGGAGTGTGATCGCGGCGGCGCAAAGCCCCTCTGGGGAGTCCAGTTTGCCGTTCCTCAATGGTCTGGTTGCACGACCAGCCGATCCGGACTATTGTGAAAACATGGTCAAGGCCAAAAGCGACGATCCGTTTGCCTCCAACGACCCGGCCGTTTATATAAGCCCCGCGACCAGCCGCATCCTCAAACAGCGAATAAAGTCCGCCGACGAAGGCCGCCTGGTTTGGTCCGAAAAAGTCCTCCAGAGAATCCGGCAATGGTTTTCAAAATCTTCTACCACGGAAACGCGTTAGGGGATCTGGAAGAAATTTTCGTCCGGTCAAGGTAGAAGCATCCCGAAACGACCGAGCGATTTGCCGATGATCTCTTTGCCCATATCGAACTGCTTCAAGGCCTGCCTTACATCGGCACTTCCATTAAGGGACATCCTCAACTCAGGCGGCTTCTCCATTCTCCGCTCTACGTCTACTACCGCCTGGACGAGGATCGGGGAGTCGTTGAAATTCTGCATTTCTGGCATAGTTCCAGAAGAGACCCCCGATTCTGACGCTCTTGGCAAAAGCTCCCCAGGGAGTCAGCTCAGGCCGTCCCCTTCGTTGCTTTGGATCGTTAGCTTAGTGGAAAAAAATGTCGGCGGTCGTGCCCGTCAAACGTTGTAAGGGTGGACGTACCAAACGGACGTCCAAGACCAAAGGAGAAGACACAATGAGTGAATTTACATATCTGTTTCGGGGTAGCAATACACCCGCCTCGCCCGAGCAAATGCAAAAGACCATGGAGAAGTGGGTCGCGTGGTTCAAGGAGCTCGGCGCCAACGGCCACATCAAGGACCCTGGGCATCCCCTGGAGGGCACCGGCAAGGTTGTCGCCGGCAAGCAGAAGATCGTCAACGACGGTCCATTTGCCGAGGCGAAGGATGTTGTCGGCGGCTACACTTTGATCGAGGCCAAGGATCTCCAGCACGCGGCGGAGCTCGCGAAGGGCTGTCCGATCCTGGAGGTCGGAGGGTCTGTCGAAGTGCGCCCGATCCGCAAGCTGAGCATGTAAGAAGCTGAGCGTGTAAAAATGGACGCTTTTCTCGCTCCCATCGAAAAGCCCCAGGGGCCGGTCATGAAGCCGGTGTATGCCATGACCGGCCGCCAATTCGGCAAAGTGCTTACGCCGCTCAAAGTATTTTGCGCGCGTATGCCGCTTGCATTCGCTCTGTTCTATTCGAAGATCGGCAAACTGGATAAGAAGCTGCTGCTGCCGCCGGAAACCGCTATGCTTATCCGCGAGCAGGTGGCGCGCAACAACGTCTGTCTTTTCTGTATCGATATCGGCCGATGGGTCGTCATTAAAGCGTCGATGAATGAAGCCAAATTCGATGCGCTCGAGCAGTACGGCACGAGCCCGCTTTTTACCGATGCCGAACGCGCAGCCCTCGACTACGTGACGGAGCTGACCATTCATAAAAAGGTCGACCCGGACACTTTTGCGCGCGTGGCTCGCTACTTTTCCGAACGCGCGATCTGCGAGATCGTCTGGCTGGTGGCCAGCGAACACTTTTACAACCTGACCAACATCGGTCTGAATATTCACTCGGACATGCTCTGTGACATCGGCAGGAAGAAGAAGTAAAAGTGTGAAAAAGGGGACAGACTACTCTGTCCCCTGCCATAAATCTCTCATTTCAGGTGCGAGCGTGGGGGTGGACAGAGCGGTCTGTCCCCTTTTTCAACAACCTCCGAGAAAGAGAAGTAGCAGTGTGGATGGCAGTGCACATGGAGCCCAGCGAGCATCTCTTCCGGCGCGAGGCGGGACGCATGGTAGCCGCGCTGACGCGGGTCTTCGGCGTTCACAACCTCGCGCTGGCGGAGGATGCCGTACAAGACGCCTTCTGCCGCGCCGTCGAGGTGTGGAAATTCCGCGGCGTTCCGGAAAATCCCTCCGCCTGGCTGATGGCCACGGCGAAGAACCGGGCGCTGGACATCCTGCGGCGCGAGCGGACCGTGCGGACCTACGCCCCCGAACTCGGACGGCTGCTTCAGAGTGAATGGACGCTCGCTCCGGTCGTGGAAGAGCTCTTTGCATCGAACGCGATCCAGGACGACCTGCTGCGCATGATGTTCTCCTGCTGCCAGCCGCGGCTGCCGGAGGAGGCGCAGGTCGCGCTCGTTCTCCACATTCTGTGCGGCTTCAGCGTGAGCGAAGTAGCGAGCGCGTTCGTGAGCACGCGCGCCGGGATGGAGAAACGGATCGCGCGGGCGAAGAAAGCGCTGGCAACATCGAAGAGGCTGTTCGACATCACGGCGCCGGCCGACTTCTCGACCCGGCTTCCGGCCGTCCACCGCGCGCTCTACTTGCTCTTCAATGAGGGCTACCACGGAGCCTCGCCAGAATCAGCGGTGCGCGCGGAGCTCTGCCGGGAGGCAATGCGTCTCAACGCGATGCTCCTGCAACATCCGCTGGGGACGACGCCCGCGACCTACGCGCTCGCCGCCCTGATGTGTCTGGGCGCGGCGCGCCTGCCGGGTCGCATGGATGCATCCGGCAATTTGAGCTCATTATTCGACCAGGATCGGTCGCGGTGGGATCAAGAACTCGTGGTCGAAGGGC
Source organism: Bryobacteraceae bacterium (assembly GCA_035934795.1). Classification (GTDB taxonomy): domain Bacteria; phylum Acidobacteriota; class Terriglobia; order Bryobacterales; family Bryobacteraceae; genus Palsa-187. The sequence goes on from DASYXM010000024.1 coordinate 37,108, forward strand.
TGAAGCTCCTGGACCTATCCGCGACGGGTTCCGAAATCACCGAGTATCACGTCGAAGCGGCGATCGCGTCGGTTCACGCACGCGCTCTCCGCGTGGAGGACACCGACTGGAAAACCATCGTTACTCTCTACGACAAGTTGATGACGATACATCCTTCGCCGGTTGTCGCGCTCAACCGCGCCATCGCGGTCGCGCAGAGCGAGGGTCCCGAGCGCGGGCTCGAAGAGATCGGCTCGATCGCCGGCCGCGATCGCCTTGCGGCGTATCCGTTCTATCCCGCGGCGCTCGGTGAGCTTGAGTTTCGCCGCGGAAGGCTTGAGACGGCGCGCGAGCATTTCCGGGCAGCGCTGGCTCTCGCGCGCAACCCGGCGGAACGACGTTTCCTGGAGCAGCGCGTCACGGGAGGAGCGGCGCAGGATTGACAGCGGAGTTGGTGGCCGTCTGCCCCGTGGCCAGCCGGTTCAAGGCGTCGTACGAATTGGAGGAAGCGGTCGTTGTACCGGATTTCTCTCAAGATGCTGACACGATGCCGGTTCCGAATAAAAGGAAGAGGGCGCTCTGCCTCCGTATCTCACTTCCGAAAAAGAGGAAGATCAGGCTCACCCGTTTTTGCCCGTTCTTTTGCGGCTCGGTGTAAGGGGTCGTTGTCCCCGATTCCCCCCCCGATTCCCCGACCCGTTTTCCACCGTTTTCCACCGTTTTTCACTCATGCATGTAAGTCAGAATAAACCCCGAAGTCGGGCGTTTCTCCTTCGGAAACCGCCTTGATCCACCGTTCCAACTCCTCGGCGCTATTCAGCCAGTGGTCGTGGCAGGCGTTAAGATATTCAAGGACCGTCGATTTCTCGCCATGTTGGAGGAGTGCATTCGCCAAAGCCAAGCGTGGCATTCCCAACATAGTACCCGTCACCCTTGCGGATTCCAAAAGATACCACTTCGCTTTATCGGTGTCGCCCTGCCCGAGGGCGACCAGTCCCAGGACCGTGTTTCCGTCCTGAATTGCGCCATTCCGGAAGGAGGTCAGAAGCTCTTCGCGTCGGGTCAGAAGCTCGCTTGCGTAGGAAGCAGCTTTATTCGCGTTCCCGGCCAGCCAAGCTGCCTTTGCAAGAGAGGCCAACATTTCGACTCGGTCACGTCCAGTTCTCCCGACACTATCCTGTTCCACGTCAGCAAGTACTTCTGCGTCGGATCGCGCATATTTCTCCCGCAGCGCCTGTTCGCGGTCACGTGCCACCGGGTCCTTTAAGTCGTCAAACGAATGTTTGCCCACGGAGGTGATATGAGAGAGCAGCGCCGTCGTGTACGCTGCAACGGGGTGGTCGTTGCGAATTACCGGGTTAAAGTGCCATGTGCGTACGGCCGCCGTTGCCAAGTCTCTCATCGCCACCGGTCCGGTAAGGGCCTCGACGTTTGTGACACTGCCTGATCCGTCGATCGTTACGATCATCTGGACGGTTCCTTGGATTCCGTCCCTCTCGAACGAATCCGGCCATTCGGGACGCGCGAAGTCGCCGATCGGGGTCAGAAACGGGACGAAAGCCTCGACCCCGCCGCCGACATTACGTTCATCTTGCCCTGCTGACCGAACCGAACTGTCCTGTTTCAAGTCGGCTAGCATTTGTGCTTCGGAGGGCGGAAATTTCTCCAACAACGCCCCTAAGCGGTCGAGTACCGCCGGATCCTTTAAGAGGTCAGACGAATATTTGCCGAGGGAGAGCAACGCCATTGTATATGCTGCAACGGCGTGGCCACCGCGAATTACCGGGTTATAGTGCCATGTGCGTACAGCTGCCACTGCCAAGTCTCTCATCGCCACCGGTCCAGTAAGGGCCTCGACGTTTGTCACACTGCCTGATTCGTCCATCGTTACGAGCATCACGACGGTTCCTTGGATTTCGTTTCTTTCGAACGAGTCCGGCCACGAGGGGTTTGCGGCGTCGCCGACCGGGGCCAAAAATGGAACGAAAGCTTCTGCCGGACCCCCGAGATTACCTTTGTCCTGTCCTGCTAACAGAATCGACCAAACCATTAGCGCGAAAGCTAGGATCGCTGGGCTCGCACTACGCCCGAAGCTAGAGTGCATAGATTCAATTCTACCTCCCATGCGAACCTTCGCGAAAAACGCGATAAATCCACCGAAGACCGGCGAGAGTCACTAAGAGCAGCGTGTAACCGCCGAAAACGGCTCGGGATTGATGCCGATAGGATATTCTGGGTAATTATGGCGACCGCAACGCCGGCGCTGTGGAGAATGAAGGGGACGGTGCTGGCCGCATGCAACAGCGACTGCGGATGCCCGTGTAACTTCAACGCGCGACCCTCCTACGGCAAGTGTGAAGGTGGCTGGACGTGCATGTCGAGGAAGGATCGTACGGTGGCACCGCGCTCGGCGGGCTCAACTTTTCGGTCTATGTGAAGTGACCCGACCACCATCAAGAACCCGATCACCGGCGCGGAGGATTGACACGTGAAGCGGAGCGGGCATACACTTTTACTCCGGAAGTTGAACTGAGAAATTCCGCGATGATCTCGTTGAGGGAGGCCCTATGAATCGGCAACAGGCGATTGGATTCGCGTTACTCGCGCTCGGACTCGGCGGATCGTCTTGGCTGGAAGCCCAGGGGCTAGCAGCTCAGGGCCAGAAGACGGTCGTGATTCGCGCCGGGCGATTGTTCGACGGCAAGTCCGACCAGTTGTTCAGCAACCAAGTGATCGTTATTCAAGGTGATCGCATTGCTGAGGTGGGGCCGGCTGCGAGCGTCAAGATCCCCGCCGGGGCCCAGGAAATCGATCTGGGGACCGCCACGGTGCTGCCGGGCCTGATCGAGGGTCACAACCACATGTTCAAGATCGGGGACCACGGCGGCGGCGCCGACGCTGCGGTGCCCCTGGTCATTGAGCCCGGAACGCCGTTTTCCACCGCATACAGCACCATCCTGGCGTCGGTGAACGCGAGATTGGACCTGGAATCGGGCTTTACCACGGCGCGCGATCTGTCGAGCGGCGGGACCGCGGACGTGGACCTCCGCAACGCCATCAATGAAGGCATCGTCCCGGGCCCGCGGATGCGCGTGGCGACCGAAGGCCTGCGGGGATCGATCGCCGGACCGCGCTACTTCCATCTTGTGGACTCGCCCTGGGAAGGACGCAAGCAAGTACGGTTACAGCTTAAGAACGGGGCCGATTTTATCAAGATCTACGCCGCTGGCATTCGCGCAAACCCGGATATTGGTTACGGCGCTCCGACCATGACGCTGGAAGAAGAGCAGGCGATCGCAGATGAAGCACACCGGCAAGGGGTAAAAGTCGCTTGCACCGCCCACGCGGGCGTCGCCGTGCGGCAGTCCATCGAGGCGGGGTGCGATTCGCTTGAACTGGTCACCGACATCGATGCGGAATCCATCCGCAAGGTAGTGGAAAAGGGCATGTTCATGAACTTCGGGCTCACCATCACGAAACTCCAGGCGCGGAACCAGAATTTTCCAATGGCGGAGCTTTCGAAAGCGAGCTTTCAGAGGGCGCTCCAGGCCGGCGTCAAGATCGCTTTCTCGGTGAACGCGACCGGCGCGCACGGCAAACAGGTAGGGCCGTATCACGGAGAAGAAGGCGTGGAGTTCAAACAGATGGTTGAGTACGGCATGACGCCCCTGCAGGCGATCCGTTCGGCAACCTCGGTGGGCGCGGCGAATATTGGCTGGGGCGACCGCGTCGGATCGATCGAGAAAGGCAAGTTTGCCGATTTCGTCGGAGTCTCCGGCAACCCCGCAACCGATGTCACCGAGCTCGAGCGAGTGAAATTCGTCATGAAGGGCGGGCAGATTATTCGGAATGACCTTCAGGGCTCCGGTGCAAACTTAAGCCGAAAGTGAAATCGGCTGCGCGGCGGTCCTTAGACATCAAAGCATCATATCTGTTATGCTTTGATGTATGAGAACCACCCTCAGCTTGGACGACGATGTAGCCGCCTTGCTGGAACGTGCTCGCCGAAACTCGAAGGCGAGTTTTAAGGAGCTGGTCAATAGCGCCCTGCGCGAAGGCTTGCAGCGAGTGAGCGAGCCTCCGGCAAAGCGCAAGAGGTTCGAAACGACTGCGGTAGACCCGGGACGCTGCTACCTGCCGAATTTGGATGATGTCAGCGAGGTGCTCGCAACCATCGACGGGGAAGGCTTACGCTGATTTCCCCGGCCCCAGCGTCGCCGCAGTGACTTTGACCGCATGATCCTGGGCATGATCCTGATAGATGCAAACCTGCTGATCTTCGCTCATTTCTCGTCGTTGCCCCAACACGCAGCGGGCAAGCGATGGCTCGATGCCCGGCTCAACGAGCGCATTCGGGTAGGCCTCCCATGGCCCAGTCTGCTCGCGTTTCTGCGGATCGCAACCAGCGCACGCGTTTTCGAAAGGCCCGAGTCCATCGCGGACGCCTGGCGCCAGGTGGAAGCCTGGCTGAGCCGCGGGAATGTCTGGATCCCCGTTCCCGGCGAGGATCACCCGGCGATTTTGGCCCGCATGCTCGGGTTGAGCGGGGGAGCCAATCGCGTGCCCGACGCGCATCTGGCGGCTCTCGCGCTGGAACATGGATTGACCTTGTGCTCCTCCGATGGCGATTTCGCGCGATTCACCGGGTTGAAGTGGGAAAATCCGCTGGCCGTCTGAGAACGTTGAGTGTTGGCCACAGAGGGTGGTTGGCATTTCGACGCAGGCACTCGCGTACTTTCCCCCAACTGCTGCGGAGTAATCCCCACGTCGCGCTCGCGGATGTGTGCAAGAGTGCTCATTCCAGCTTGACAACCCGCCTCTGGCAGTGGCGCTCAGCGTGCTCCCAGGTCGGACGCTCACGTGCCTTGGTGCGTGTGAATCGCTTGCGTGTGAAATAGCATATAGATTTGGCGGTCATGAGGCCGGCGGTCGGAAACGGCCCCTTCATAAGGGAGAAAACACATCATGAAGTTTCGTCTGACTGGATCGGCAACGGCGCTGGGGCTCATGGCTCTCGTATGCCTGATGGCCGTCGTTTGGGCAGGCTCAGCCGCGGCGCAAAGCCAGGCCGCACAAGCTCAGGCTACGGCGCAGGCCAAAGCCGCCACGGCGAAAGGACAGACCGCCGGAGAGTTCTTCAAGAACGTGACCACCAGCACACTCAAGGGACTCAGCCCGAGCGATTTCCTGGGGGCCATGGGCGTCATGACGGCCGCAGTGGGCTATGACTGCTCCAATTGCCACCCCGGTGCCGGCACCGATACCTTCGACTGGGTGACCGACCGCATCCCCCAGAAGAAAACCGCCCGCAAGATGGTGGAAATGGTAGCCGCCATCAACCGCCAGAATTTCGGCGGCGCGCAAATGGTGACTTGCTGGACGTGCCATCACGGCCTCGACCTGCCCACCACCTCGATCGCGCTCGACAAATTGTATGGCGAGCCCAACGAGGAAAAGCGGGACATCGTGGTGCCCGGTGAAGGAATGCCGCCCGCGACTCAGGTTCTCGATCAGTATATCCAGGCCATGGGCGGAGCCCAGAAACTGGCCGGCGTCAAGAGCTTCATCGCCACCGGCCACAGCGAAGGCTACGCCGGATTGGGCGGCAACGGCGCGTTCCAGATCTTCGCCCAGGCCCCGGATCACCGCGGCATGTGGATCAACTTTCCGGACCACCCGGATCGCGGGACCAGCGCCTGGACCTATGACGGGAATACCGGCTGGATCAGCTCGCCGCGCGGGTACTTGAACCAATACGAATTGACGGGTAACGATCTGGCGGGTGCCAAGCTCGACTCCGTGCTGGCCTTCCCGGGCGAGATCAAGACCGCGTTCCCCAATTGGCGCATCGGCGTGGAAGACACCCTCGACGGCCGCGACATTTACGTGGTCCAGGGCAGCGGAACGGGCGGCATGCTGGGCACGTTCTACTTCGATAAGCAGACCCATTTGCTGACGCGATTCGTGCGGCGAACCCCGTCGCCGGTGGGCCGCATTACGATTCAGCAGGACTTCGCCGACTATCGTGACGTCAACGGCGTCAAATTCCCGTTCAAGTATTCCTTTCTGTGGCTGGACGGCCGGTTCACGGCCATCATCAGCGACGTGAAGGTGAATGTTCCGATCGATGCGGCGAAGTTCGCGAAGCCGTAGGTCCCGTCGCAGAAATGCGTTGGACAACCTGCCGAGACTTCCCGGTTACAAGCCGACGACCTCGTCATTCCGAGCGGCAGCGAGGAATCTGCTTTGTGCGCGCTTTCCCAATACCTTTAGAAGCAGATCCCTCGACTGCGCTCGGGATGACAGCGCGTCTGGAGGGCAGAAAAAACTGGACGAAACCTACTGACCCACGGCCGTCGGTGCGCACTGCGAAGGCGCCGAGTCTTGATAAACTAAATTTAGAACGCTTCTTGACAGCTACCTCACAATTCCACAAACCCGCAGGAGCCCTGACAGAATGTCCTCCATTGATGTCCCCCTAAGAAAGGGGGGGTTCGGCGAGACGCGCCGTACCGATAACTGGTGGGTTGAACCGCTACTTATTTTTCTCGGTTACCTGGCCTTCATTCTCTACGCGAACTACGCGGTATTCGTTCCGATGTGCGGCGCGAATGCCCAGGGAGCGCCTCAGCCGTGCTACGAAGTGCCCGGCACGTCCTACCTTTCGCCGATGTATTCGCCGCTGCTGTTCACGTCGGCGCCGGCCTGGTGGCCCGGTTTCATTCCGTTTTCGGCGGCGATGCTGATCCTGTGGGCGCCCGCCGGATTTCGTTTCACCTGCTATTACTACCGCGGCGCATATTACAAAGGATGGTGGGCCGATCCACCATCGTGCGCGGTGGGCGAGCCTCGCAACGCGTATCGCGGCGAAAAGAAATTCCCTCTGATTTTTCAAAACGTCCACCGCTATTTCCTGTACCTGGCGATCCTGTTTATCTTCATCTTGAGCTGGGACGCGTGGAGATCGCTGTGGTTCGCGCCGGCCGGGAATCCGGACGCACCGAAAACGGAGTTCGGCATCGCCCTCGGTTCGCTCATCATGATCCTGAACCCGATTCTGCTGGGCCTTTACACGTTCGGCTGCCATTCCTTCCGGCACCTGATCGCCGGGCGCAAGGACGTGATGGCGGATGCCAAGTTGCAGAAAAGCTGTTACAACTGCGTATCCGCGCTGAATCGCAGTCACATGAAGTGGGCGTGGATCAGCATGTTCTACGTCGCGTTCGTGGATATATACATCCGGATGTGCGCCCTGGGCGTCGTGCGCGACTGGAGAATCCTGTAGCCATGGCGGATTATCCGGTTCATGAGTATGACGTCCTGGTGGTGGGCGCGGGCGGCGCGGGATTGCGTGCTGCCATCGAATCCTCGGCGGCGGGAGCGAAGACGGCGGTGGTCACCAAATCGCTGCTGGGCAAAGCGCACACTGTAATGGCCGAGGGCGGCATGGCCGCGGCCATGGGCCACGTGGACGATCGCGACAACTGGCGCGTCCATTTCGCCGACACCATGCGCGGAGGCCAGTATCTGAACAACTGCCGCATGGCGGAGCTGCACGCGAAAGAAGCTCCGGCTCGGGTGAAGGAATTGGAAGCTTGGGGCGCGATTTTCGATCGCACGAAAGACGGCCGCATTTTGCAGCGCAACTTCGGCGGCCACCGGTATCCGCGCCTCGCACACGTCGGCGATCGAACCGGCCTCGAAATGATCCGCACGCTGCAGGATCACGGCATTCACCAGGGCATGGATGTTTTCGCGGAAACCACCGTCGTCAAACTGCTGATGGACGGCAACCGCTGCGCGGGGGCGTTCGCGTACGATCGCGAGCGCGGGCGGTTCATGGCGTTTCAGGCCAAGGCCGTGGTGCTGGCGACGGGCGGCGTCGGGCGATCCTTCAAAGTCACCAGCAACAGTTGGGAATACACGGCCGACGGCCAGGCGCTGGCGTATCAGGCGGGCGCGGCGCTGCTCGATATGGAATTCGTGCAGTTCCATCCCACCGGGATGATATGGCCGCCCAGCGTCAGAGGAATTTTGGTGACGGAAGGCGTCCGCGGCGAAGGCGGCGTGCTGCGCAACAAAGAGGGCAAGCGTTTCCTGTTCGACGATATTCCGGACAACTACAAGAGCCAAACCGCCGACACCCCGGAGGAAGGCTGGCGGTATGTGCAGGGCGACAAAAGCGCGCGGCGTCCGCCGGAGCTGCTGACGCGCGATCACGTGGCGCGCTGCATCAATCGCGAGGTGAAGGCGGGGCGGGGCAGTCCGCACGGCGGTGTGTTCCTGGATATCGCCTGGATCAAGGAAAAGATCCCGAACGCCGCGGAGCACATCAAGAAGAAGCTGCCGAGCATGTATCACCAGTTCAAGCAGCTCGCCGATCTGGACATCACCAAGGAGCCGATGGAAATCGGTCCCACCACCCACTACATGATGGGCGGCATTCAGGTGGACGGCGATACGCAAATGACGCGAGTCGCGGGCTTGTTCGCGGCGGGCGAATGCGCGGCGGGCTTGCACGGGGCCAATCGATTGGGCGGCAATTCGCTCTCCGATCTGCTGGTGTTCGGCCAGCGTGCCGGCGAATACGCCGCGAAGTTCGCCAAGGAACAGGGAGCCGCCCGCATCGATCGCGGGGAACTGGACGCCAGCGCCAAACAGGCGCTCTCGCCGTTCGAGCGGGGCGCCGCCGGGGAGAATCCGTTCGCCATTCAGAGCGAACTCCAGGAATTCATGCAGGAGCTGGTGGGCATCGTGCGCGTCGAGAGCGAGATGCAGGAGGCGCTCGGGAAGATCGCCAAACTGCGCGAACGGGCCGTGCGCGCCGGCATCACGGGCAACATCGAATACAACACGGGATGGCACACGGCGCTCGATCTCGAAAACATGCTGACGATATCCGAGATCATTGCGCTCGCCGGCCTGGAGCGCAAGGAAAGCCGCGGCGGCCATTTTCGCGACGATTATCCGCAAAAAAGCGACGAGTGGGGTAAATACAACCTGCGGGTCGTCAAGAGCCCCGACGGCCGCCCGAAAGTGGAGCGCGTTCCGGTGATGCCGCTGACCGACGAAATGAAGCAGGTGATCGAGGAGAACAAGTAAAGATGCCCGACACAGAAAACGCCGGCACAGCGGTCTTCCGCATTTGGCGCGGCGAGCGCGGCACCGGCAAGTTCGTCGATTACAAAACGGAGATCTCCACCGGCATGGTGGTGCTGGACGCCGTCCATCGCGTGCAGGCGACCGTGGCGAACGATATGGCCGTGCGCTGGAATTGCAAGGCCGGCAAGTGCGGTTCGTGCTCGGCGGAAATCAACGGCAAGCCGCGCCTGATGTGCATGACGCGGCTGAATCAACTGGATCTCACGCAGCCGGTGACGGTCGAGCCGATGCAGACGTTCCCGCACGTGAAGGACCTGGTCACCGACGTCTCCTGGAACTTCCGGGTCAAGATGAAGATCCAGCAGTTCCAGCCGCGCAAGCCGGATGCCGCCGATGGCGCCTGGCGCGTCCAGCAATCCGACGTGGACCGTCCGCAGGAATTTCGCAAATGCATCGAATGCTTCCTGTGCCAGGACGTGTGCCACGTGCTGCGCGATCACCACCTGCACGACGAATTCATCGGCCCGCGCTTCTTCGTCTATACGGCGGCCTTGGAGATGAACCCGATCGACGACGGAAACCGCGTGAAAGCGCTCAAGGACGACCTCGGCATCGGCTATTGCAACATCACCAAGTGTTGCACCACGGTCTGCCCGGAGGACATCCACATCACCGACAACGCCATCATCCCGCTGAAGGAGCGCGTGGTCGACGAATTTTTCGATCCGCTGGGCAAGCTGTTCCGCGTGTTTAAGTAAGGCGGGCGGGCAATTGGCAGACGCTGAACGTACAGCTTTCCTGTACAATAGAGACAGAGGAACTCGATGCCCGCGGAGACGACATACACGCGATTGCGGCAAAATCTGGCGTCCGTGCTGGATCGGGTTTCGGACGACCGGGAGACGGTGATCGTGCGCCGGCGGGGCGCTCATGATGTCGCCCTGATTCCGGCCAGCGAACTCGCGGGGCTAATGGAAACGGCCCACCTGTTGCGTTCCCCTAGGAATGCCCAGCGGTTGCTGACTGCCTTAGGGCGCGCGAGGCGAGGCAAGAGCAAGCCGGCGCCCCTTCAAAGGGTTTTCCGGGAAGCGGGACTTGGGTAAGTCCAACTTTGACGCGCGCGGTTGAGCGAGAGTCCGTATTCCACCCAGAGTTCCGCGAAGATCTGCGCTACTGGGTGGAAGCCGATCGCAAGGTCGCCCTCCGGATCCTGCAAATGGTGGAGGCTGTGTTGCGAGATCCGTTTTCCGGCATCGGGAAACCGGAGCCTCTGAAGTATGTGCTCGTCGGTTGCTGGTCCCGTCGAATCACGCAGGAGCACCGGCTGGTCTATCGCGTAAGCGGGAACAGGATCGACTTCTTGCAGGCACGCTATCACTATTGAGGCGCCGGCGCTGGAGACGGCCTAGACGTTGGCGCTCGCCGGGCGGGCGGCTTCGGCCGCGGGCAGCGTGAAATAGAATGTCGAACCGGTGCCCGGCTCCGATTCGAGCCAGATGCGCCCGCCGGAACGCTCGACGAGCCTTTTGCAAATGGCGAGGCCGATGCCGAGCCCTTCGTAGTCCTCTCCGTGCAGGCGGCGGAAGACTTCAAAGATGCGGCTGTAGTGTTCGCTCGCGATGCCGATGCCGTTGTCGCGCACGGAAAAGCGCACTTCTCCTCCGCTCGTGCCCGCTGAGACGTGGATCGCCGGAGAAGCCTTCGGATCGCGGTACTTCAGGGCATTCGCTAGCAGATTTTGGAAAATCTGCACCAGCGGAGCGGATTCGGCGCGGACCGGCGGAAGCGGATCGATGTGCACCGTGGCGCCGCTTTCCCCGATTGCGGCGCGCAGGGTCTGCGCGGCTTCCTCGGCCGCGGCGTGCGCGTCGGTCGAGCGGCCGGGCCCCAGCGGCTGATACATGGCCCGCGAGTACGCGAGTAACGCGTCAATGAGACCGCCCATCCGCGCGACGCCCCGTTGAACGTAGCGCGCGAACTCGGCGGCTTGCGCGTCGTCGGCTGGCCCCCGCCGGATCAGCAACTGGGTGTAGCTGGAAATCGTGCGCAACGGTTCTTTCAGGTCGTGACTGGCGGCCCAAGCGAACTGTTCGAGATCCGCGTTGGAGCGCTCCAGTTGTTGCACCTTGTCGCGCAGCTCGGCGTTGATCGCGCGCAATTGCCGGCGGTAATCCGGGAACAGCAGGTCCCACGGCTCGCGCGTCAGGGCTTCGGGAAGCTCGACGCCCGTGCCGGCGCGAATCCACTCCGTCTCGTAACCCCCTTGCTGCAACAATTCGGCGATTCGGGGAGCTTCCTCCGCCAGGCTTTGGGCGATCAGAAATTTGAGCGGGCGTCCGGCCATACAAGATCGTGTGGCGGGCGCGGGACTTTTCTCAAGAAGACTCTCACGAAGAGTGGATCCGGGCGAAAAGGAATGACTCAGGCCTTCGTGAGGAACACGGGCAACCCCAATTTCTGCTCGTAGTTGGGACGGTACCGCTCGGTGTTGTACATGGTGGCGATGTCCACGTGCCGGGGCCCCAGCCGGGGGTCCGGAAGCGGGACCATGGCATAGCGGCCTTCCTGGACCGCGGCCATCAATCCGCTGCGGCCGCCGACGATCGCCTCGAACGCCATGGTTCCCATCACGTTCGACACCAGCTTGTCGACGAAGTCCGGCGATCCGCTGCGCAGATCGTAGGTCAGGTCGCTGGCGATGGTCTCCTCGCCTTTACGGCGCGTGATTTCGCTCGCCAGCGCCTCGGCGACGCTGGCCTTCTTCCGATGCCCGTAGGCGTCGGATTGTCCATAGAGCTGCACCTCGTAGCCTTCCCAGGACGCGCCCTCCGACAACACCACCAGCGCATAGTTGCTGGGATCGGAACGCTTGTCGCCCATCAGCAGGTCGATCAGTTTGTCGAGGTTCACCTTGTATTCCGGAATCACGCAGCGAATCGAAGTGACGTAGGCCGTGTACAGCGCCGTGTATCCGGCGTCGCGCCCAAACACGCGGAACACACCGACGCGCTCGTGGGATTCGACGGTGGTGCGCTGCCGCTCCACGGCGTCGATGGCACGCGTGATGGCGGTCGAAAAGCCGATGCAGTATTCGGTGCCTCGCACATCGTTGTCCATGGTTTTGGGGACGCCGACGACGGGCACGCCCATGCTGTCGAGCCGAGCCGCGAAGCTCAGCGTATCGTCGCCGCCGATCACGATCAGCGCATCGACCCCCAGCTTCTCCAGGTTCTTGACCACCTGGGCGCTCAAATCCCAGGTCTGGCCGTCGGTCGGAACGCTCGCGCCCTTCAAAAAGTCCGGCAGCTCCCGCATCTTCGAAGGATTGGTGCGGCTGGAATGCAGCATGGTGCCGCCCACGTGCTCGATGTCGCGCGTATTCTCCCGGTTCAGGGGCTGAATGTAGTGCGCGCGGCTGGCCGGATCTTCCAGGTTGACGTGCGTCAAACCTTCCCAGCCGCGCCGGATGCCCAGGACCTCGATGTTGTGGGCCGCGCTGCGATAGGTCACGCTCTTGATGACAGAGTTGAGGCCGGGAACGTCGCCGCCGCCCGTCAGAATGCCGATGCGTCGAGTAGCCATGTACTATTTTACCTGCCGCTGGTTTAACGGTCCGCGTGTTCGCAAGCCCCACCGCGAGAGAAACGTCTCGGCCGCCTGTTGTTCCGTTTCGCGATCCAGTGCGGCGGTCCACGCCGCTTTCCGACGCTCGCGCAGATGTTCCAGGATTTTCACGTCGCGTCTCTTCGCCGTCAGCACGCTGTTCTGAGCTGCGCTGCGCTTTTCGCACTCCACACGTTGGCGCTCCAGGCGACTTCGCTCGCGATCCACGTGCCTGCGGAAATTATCCAGTGCGGCGAGCTCCGCCCCGGTTGCCGATCCCGCCGCGCGCACCTCCGCCGCCGTGGTTTCACGTTCGATGCGCAAGTCTTCGCGCGACGCCTCGATGGCGCGCAGCTCGGCGTGAAGTTGTTCGGCGCGCAACTCCTCCAGCCGGGCTTCGATCCGGCGCCAGCCGAGGACCCGTTCGAGCGAGAATGTGAAACGCTTCATGCCCGGCTCATGCCTGACTCGCGAGCTCGAGCATGCGCGCCAGCGTAGCGGCCGCGGGCGTCGCTTCCTCGGGCGGCTGGCGCAGGAATTCGAGCAGCTTCGGACGCAGCCGGATGGCGCTGTCGAGCGACGCGTTGGAACCCGCGGCGTAGGCGCCCAGATTGATCAGGTCCTCGGACTGCTGATAGGCCGCCAGCGCCTCGCGTATCTTGCGTGCCGCCTCGCGCTGCTCCGGTGTCGTCACGCGTCCCGCCAGCCGGCTCACCGAATGGAGAATGTCGATGGCGGGGTAATGCCCTATCGCGCCCAGCTCGCGGGAAAGCACGATGTGCCCGTCGAGAATGGCCCGCGCCGCGTCGCAGATCGGCTCGTTGAAATCGTCGCCTTCCACCAGCACCGTGAAAAATCCGGTGATCGAGCCATTCGGAAAATTGCCGGCGCGCTCGAACAGCTTGGGCAGCAGGTGGAAGACGCTGGGCGTGTAACCTTTCTGGCTGGGAGGCTCGCCCGCCGCGAGGCCAATCTCGCGCTGCGCCATCGCCAGGCGCGTGACCGAGTCCATCACCAGCAGCACGCTGGCGCCACGGTCGCGAAAATATTCGGAGACGGCCAGGGCGACGAAACCCGCGCGGATGCGCAGCGGTGCCGGCATGTCCGAGGTCGCCACCACCACCACGCTGCGGCGCAGGCCCTCGGCGCTAAGCTCTTTCTCCAGAAATTCGCGCACCTCGCGGTTGCGCTCGCCGATCAACGCGATCACGCTGACGTCGGCTGAATTGTGGCGCGCCATCGCGGCGAGCAGCGTGCTCTTCCCGACGCCCGATCCGCCGAAAATCCCCATGCGCTGGCCCTTTCCGAACGGCAGGAGGCTATCGATCGCGCGCACGCCGGTCACCAGCGGCTCGGCGATGTGCTCACGTTCCAGAGGTCCTGGCGGCGGCGCGTACAGATCGTAGAGCGCTTCGGCGTCGATGGCTCCTCCGCCGTCCATGGGCTTGCCGAACCCGTCGAGCACTCGCCCGAGCAGCGCGGCCGAAACCTCGACGCGGGCCGCTTCCGGACGCGCAACCACCAGGTTGCCGGGCTGCAGGCCGCCGGTTTCCTCGAGCGGCATCAGCAGCACCCGGCCGTCGCGAAACCCGATCACCTGCGCGCGCACGCGCCGGCCGCCCCCCGCCAGAATCTCGCAAAAGTCGTTGACCGCGGCCGCCGGGCCGTCCGAGGCGACCAGCAATCCGGCGATGTCGCGCACGCGGCCGGTCCACAGCATCGGATCGATGGACGCCACGGCCTCCACGTAAGTATGAAGGCTCATCGCACGCGCCCCCGCACTGGATCGGCTCGAACATTGCCGGATCGAACCAGGTCGGCCAAACCGCGATCAATCTCCCCGAGCTGCGTCTCGATGCTCGCGTCCAGCTCGCCACGCGAGGTCTCGAAGATCGCGCTGCCCGGGCTGAGCGACGCGTCGCTTGCGATTTCGAGGGCCGGCGGAAAATCCAGCTTTGCACGATACGTGCTCAAGAGTCCCGCGTCGCAGGGGGCCACGCGCAGGCGGTGCGTCTCCCGCGCGTCGAGCTTCTCGAACGCGGCCTTCACCAGTCCCACGATCGCGTCCGGATCCGCCGTGATTTCGCGATGCAGAATGCGCCGCGCGATAGTGATCGCGAGCTTGACCGTGTCGTGCTCGGCTTCCGTCCGCAGCCGGTGGCGCTGGCCGGAGAGACTCTCGACCACGGTTTCGAGGGACCCGAACACCGGGTTGAGCCGGTCTAGGGCGCGCCGCTCGGCGGCCTGCTCCGCCTCGGCGCGGCCCTGCTCGCGCGCAGCCGCGACGCGAGCCTCGATCTCCCGCTCTCTTTGCTCGCCTCCCTCCGATGCCGCGGAACCGCCCTTCGCCGCGTCTCTCCCCCGGAGGTCGGGCTGAGCCGGACTGCCGGTGCGCCGCCACACGATCGGCGCAGCTTCCGCCGCATCGCCCGGGCTCAAAATTCTAGAGGACATACTGTTCTCCCGCCGTGCCCTTCAAACTGATGACCCCTTCGGATTCCAGCTGGCGCACCACCGCGATGATCTGCTGCTGCGCCGCTTCCACCTCCTTGATCTTGATGGGTCCCAGCGCGTCCATGTCCTCGCGCAGCATCTCGGCGCCGCGCTGGCTCATGGCCTGCAGCATGTGATTTTTCATCTGCTCGCTGGTGCCCTTGAGCGCTACCGTGAGGATCTTGCGGTCCACTTTCCCCAACACTTCCTTTACCGCGTTGATGTCCAGCAGCAGGATGTCCTCGAAAACGAACATCAGTTGGCGGATGGTCTCGACCAACGCGGAATTGTCCTGCTCGATGACGTCCAGAATGTCCTTGCTGGTATTGGAATCCAGGCGGTTGAACATTTCGGCCACCGCGTGCACGCCGCCGTAGGCCTCGCGGCTGAGCTCGCCGAGCGATTTGAGCTTCGATCCGATCACGCCCGCGATTTTCGAGATGATTTCCGGGGAAATCTGGTCGAGCGACGCCATGCGCAGCGCCACGTCGGCGCGAATTTCGGTGGGCAGCGAAAACAGCAGCCCCGCCGCCTGTGAGGGATTCAAGTGCGACAGGATCAGCGCGATGGTCTGGGGATGCTCGCTGTGGATGAACTTGGCGAGCTGCTGCGGATCGGTCTTCTGCAGCGCGTCGAAACTGAGCGTTTCGTTGCCCAGCGATTTCATCAGCCGGTCCAGCATTTTCTTGGCGTGCTCGGGCCCGAAGGCGCTGATCAGCACCTTGCGCGCGTAGTCCACGCCGCCCTTGACCACGTAGTCGTGCGCGACGGCCATCTGGTAAAACTCTTCGAGCACGTGCTCGGCTTGTTCGGAGGTCAGCGTCTGCACGCGCGCGATCTCCCGGCTGATGGCCTGGATTTCGTCTTCGTCCAGCTGCTTCAGGATTTCGCTCGAAGCCTCGTCGCCGATCATGATCATCAGCACGGCCGACTTGCGCAGTCCCGAAAGTTGTTCGACCTCGGGTTTATCGCCGGTCCTCACCATTCAGCCAGCTCCTGACCACCTGCGCCATGGCGGTGGGGTCTTTCTTGGACTCGCTCGAAATGTGCTTGGTCAGCACTTCGGTTTTCTTGGTGGCGACCACGGGCAGCTTCAGCTTCATGAGCTCCTCGGCCTGCTGGCGGGCCTGCGCCGCCTGCTGCTCCGCCATTTGCGCTTCGATCTGGCGCTGCATTTCCTCGGGCGTGGGAGGAAGCTCGCGCGCCTTGTTCGCGGCGATCGCGGCGGCGGTGGCCTCGGCCGTGGTGCGCTTGCTCTTGGCGCGAACCCGCATCGCGAGGTAGGCCAGCCCTCCCAGCAGCAGCAGCATGGCGCCGGCGCCGATGGCCGCAAGCAGCGCGAAATTCTTCGCGGCGGTCAGCTTTTCGAGCCACGGCGGAAGCGGGAACGACTTCGGCGCCGGCGGCGCTGCCGATACGAGGGGCGCCTCCGTCGCCAGCGTCGCCTCGAACGGAAACGCCTCCACCACCAGCTGATCTCCCCGGTCGGCGGAGATCCCCACGGCGGCGGCCACCAGGTCGTGGACCACCTTCAACTTTTCGGCCGAAGGCGGCTCGACGAGGCGCCGCGCGCCTTCGAAGCGCACTGTGTGGTCCACCAGGACGGCGAGCGATAATTTCACCAGCGATCCTTGCGGTAGCTTGGTGTGCCGGACGACGCGGCTGGGTTGATACGTCGTGCTGGAAGTCTTGCGCGCGTAATTTGCAGACCCCGTGGAAACGGTCCCCGCGGTGGTTGCAACCGGTGTAGCAGTCGGCCGCGGAAGATTCGACGCCGTCCCCGGTACCCCCGCGGCCTGCGGCAGCGCCGGGCCGTCTTCGCTCGTTTGCGAAGAAAGCACGGCGGATTTCTGGGGATCGTAGGTTTCCTCGCTCTGGTCGCCGCTCGACGAATCGACCTCCGCGGAAACGCCCGCGCGGAAATGCTCCGCGCCCAGCAGCGGCTCGAGCGTCGCGGCGATCTTCGCCTGCAGGTCCTTCTCGACGCTCTTGCGGTAATCGAGCGCAGCCTCGCTGTCATCCTCCGGCGACGCCGCCCGGCGGGGACGATTCAACAGATTGCCGCCCGTGTCCACCAGCGAGACCTGCTCAGGCGCCAGTTCGGGAACCGCGCTCGCGGCCAGCTGGCAGATCGCGGCGACGTTCGGAGGCGTAAGCCGCGCCCCCGCCCGCAGCTTGATCAGGATGCTAGCTTTGGCCGGCTGCCGGGATTCCGTATAGATCGAATCCTTGGCCATGGTGACGTGGACGCGCGCCTGCTCCACTTCCCGTATCGACATGATGGAGCGTTCCAGCTCGCCTTCGATGGCCCGATGATAATTCACCTGCTCGGCGAAATCGCTTGCGCCGAAGTTGGCCTTGTCGAACAGTTCGTAGCCGATGCGGCCGGATTTCGGCAGGCCCTGGGCCGCCATCGCCAGGCGCGCCTCGGCGACGCGGGCCGAGGAAACCAGAACCGTCGCGCCGTTATCGCCGAGCCGGTAATCGATGCCGCCTTCCTTTAACTTCGCCACCAGAGCCCCGGCATCTTCAGCGGCCAGGTTCGAATAGAGGGGCTTGAAATCGCGCTCGTCGTTCCACCGGGACAACCCGATCAGGCCGCCTCCTACAGCAAGGGCAGCGACGATCATCCAGAGGCGCTGCGGCCACGAAAGCTTATCCCATAACCGCTTGATCTGATCCATGAGGGTTTAGAGCTGAGCCATGTGGGTTCAAATTGGAGTGGAATGTCGCTGAGACAATGACGCTTAAAGGAAGGTTAAGTGCGTTATGCCGCGGTCCCCGGTGCCCCAAAAACCGACCCGGACGCGTCGACGCTACATCTGCATCCGCAGGACCTCCTCGTAGGCGGCTACCACCTTGTTGCGCACCTGCAGGAATAGCTGAAATGAGAGATCCGCCTGCTGCGCGGCCAGCGCGACCTTGTGAATCTCCTCGCCTTCGCCGCTCAGGAATCGGTTTACAGATGCTTCGGCATTCTTCTGAAAGGACTCCACTTGGTGGACGGCGTCAGCAAACACGGTGCCGAACGGGCTGCCACTCGCCGCCCCGGGTTTCGCGGCGGCAGGTGCGACAATCGCCTGAATCAAGGGCTGCACGGGCAAGATCGAAGCTGACATGATTTGTTGGGACGTTACTTCATGATTGCAATCGAATTATTGATCATGTCCCGGATCGCCGCGATCGCCGAGACGTTGGCCTGGTAGGATCGCGACGCGCTCAGCAGATCCACCATCTCTTCGGCTGGATTCAGCCTGGGGAACGCCACGTACCCGTCCGCGTCGGCGTCGGGATGGCCGGGCAGGTAGCGCTTCTCGGGATCTCTGGGATCGGTGACCACGTCGGCGACTCTCACGCCGGTACCCAGTTCGTGCTGAAATACCGCCGAAAAAGGAGAGGACTGGATATCGGTCGAGAAGACTACGTCCTTGCGCCGATAAGCCCCGCCTTCCGGCGTCCTGGTGGTTTCGGCGTTGGCCATGTTCTCCACCAGCATCTCGGCGCGCGTGCGCTGCGCAGACATGCCCGACGCGCTGACTTGAATGGCCGAAAACAGGCTCATGCGCTGCCCGCCTGAATCGCTTCCTGTATCGTTTTGAGCTCGCCACGCACCAAAGTGGAAGCCACATTGAAACGCATCGCGTTTTCGGCGAGCATGCGCGCCTCGCGGTCGATGTCCACGTTGTTGCCGTCCGGCGTTTCCTTGAGCCCCTGGGCCGGGACGGTCTGGGGTTGCTGGCCCTTGGCCAGGGTCATGAATTCGAATTGAAAATCAATATCTTGCGTCTTGTATCCCGGAGTATCGGCGTTGGCGATATTGGCCGCCACCAGCTTCTGGCGGACGCTCAGCAGGTCCATGTAGCGCTCGAGCGGGGAGGTGACTCCATCCAACATTCTGCGAAAACAAACGCAAGCGGAGGACCGAAGTCGAGTTGGACCGCCTGACCTCGGAAACCACGCCCCCGGGAACGGTCAGCTACACTTATGACAAGGCGAATCGGGAATTGGCGCACTAGCATGACCGTCCACGGGAGCGGAGGGGGGAAAATGGGGACAGACGGAGAGCCCGTCGGAGAGAAACTTTGGTGAAACGAGGAGATAAAGCTCAGTGGAGTCGGTTTTCGGGGGCGTGGTGATTTTTCAGGAGAGCAGAACCGATTCAAAGACTGAGTGCCTCGGCTAGGCTAAGGCGAAGCTCGAATC
>DASYXM010000038.1:0-15348 GCA_035934795.1 Bryobacteraceae bacterium
GTTCTGCGGGACCCGCTGCTCCGCCGAGATATAGCTGAACACTCCACTTTGTTGTTGGTCGTCGCCTCGCATAAAACATAGACGACGCAGTCTGTTCCGGCGTCACGTCGGAATCCGCCTTTTTTCCGCAACCTGCTAGACCGGAGTTTCACCACGACGCTCGTAAGCAGACGATCACCGACTACAAGCCGACGTGCGAGGGCTGATCCGAGCAACTTCCGTGAGCGGCGTTTCTCGGAAGAAACGAGTTTCCCACGTGCACCGCTACCGCTGAACATCATCTCTAGGATCGCGTTTTCCACGAAGCTTCGGGCAGTGTGTTGAAACTACCACCGAAGATCATTGATGGCGACTTCTTTGTGTCTTCGTGTGTGTGAAGTTCGCCCTCTTACCTCGCCAATGGATTCGGGCGGAATTGAAAACGTGCGGCCTTCGGCCGATTTTGCGTCCCACCCTCGAGGTGAAAGTTTGTCCGTGTGCCGGAAGTTGACCATAGGGCTTTGCCTTTCCAGCCGGCGTTCGGATCGTCAATGCGTCCATCCACATTCTTAGGGAAGAACCCGCTCGGGTACGGAATGCGGAAGGTGATGAGCTTGCCGTCGACCAGGGCGAAAATGGCATCATTCAGGTTGCCCATGGCGATGGGCACATTGCGGCCCAGGCCGAACGTATCGAACCGGTCGATCCAGGTGTAGTAGCTCGCCTCGGCGCTTCCCGGATCTGTCACGTTCTTCAATTGCGGTCCGGGAAGCTGATAGAGTGTCCAGCCCTCGGGACAGTGCTTGCCGGTTGCAGTCGGTCCGTTGAGAACCTTGCACTTGCGCCGGTCGAAGCTTCCGAGATGTCCGCTCGCCAGCGACACCCAGTACACGCCATTGTTATCAACGTCCCCACCGCGCGGCCCAAAGCCGGGCAAGGGCACTTCGTAGATTTCGCTGAGCGCCGTTTCCGTCGGATTGCTTCCCGGTTGAACACGAATGATTGCGCCGGGATATCCCACAACGGTTCCCCACACAGTTCCGTCGGCCGGGCTCACGCTGACAGCATAGGTGGTCGCGACGACCCGTTTGTCCTTGGTTGGGTCAATCGGTTGATCCGCTTCTACGTATGCATCACGCTTGCCGTTGCCGTTGGTGTCGAGAATGAATGGCGTCCATCCTTGCGACTTCACTTCATCGCCTGTTTCCTCAAACATCTTTCTATTCAGCCAACCGATAACGCCCGGACCGCCCAGGCCACCGCTCAACCACAGAGTTTGATTGGCATCGCCGGCAAAGTTCAGGTGGTGAGTAGAGAAGCACGTGCTGATCAATGTGAATTTCCCGGTGGCCGGTTCGTACATGGAAAGATGGCGATCCGCCTCCTCAATCGGGAACGCCTTCGCGGATGGATGATCCGATCCTTGCTTGCAAAAATCCGGATTTTTGCCGGGACGAATGCGCGACGTGAACCAGATGCGTCCCTTTTCATCCATCATTGGGTTGTGATCCAGAGTTTTGCTGTCCCAGATGGGTTCGGCGCCCCAATAGGCGGACGCTCCAAACGGGTTGTTCTTTGAAGACGGCGTGTTTGGATCACGAACCGGATGCAACACCTCGGCTGCCGTGTTCGTTTTCGGGTCAAGGACGGGAATGAAATCCGTGCTGTCCTCGGTCGAAGCGTAAATCTTCCCGTTCGCGTTCACCCTCGGATTGCGCCGGTCGGTCGAGATCTCATCGTGGAGATAGGCCGTGGGGCGGCTCCAGTCCCACAGCGTGATCACGATATTCCGCTCGATGCCTTGTGGCCGCTCGGGCTGCGCGAACGGCAGCTCGCCGGCGGAGATACGATCGGTCCAATCGGCGAACAGTTTGAGCGCGATGTCCGTGTCGAGCTGCGTGATATCGCGTGCCATGAGCGCCCGAGCGCCACCGGACTGAATGCGCCGCGTCCATGCCTCGACCGAGTTCTTGAACTCGCCGAGTGCTACCGGTATGGTGCGCATTCCTTTGGTGCCGAGGGAGTGGCACGACTGGCAGGCTCCAGTCTTTATCGTGTTGAGCCAGGCGCCCTGGCTCTTCATCTTGGGCAGCGGAAAGTCGCTCTTCTCCGGTACTCGAAGCATCGAAAACCAGTAAATGGCGGGATAGTATTCCGCGGCCTGCCCGGGAGTCGCTGCAATCACCGCGTTCAGGTTGACGATCTTCCCCGGCAGCGTCTGGACTTTCGGCGAATCCACGAGGCTGTAGCCTCGTACCCACACGTTGTAATTCGCCTTCGGAAGATCGGGAATCACGTAGCGGCCCCTATCGTCGGTAACTACGATTTTCGCGAACTTGGTGGGAAGATCGGTCGTCTCCGCAATCACCCACACGCCCGCTTCCGGCCCCTTCGTGCTGGTGACCACTCCGCCGAGATCGGTGCCGCCAATGCTTACAGTGCCGGTGTTCCGCTGACCATGCAGCTCGACCGGCGATACAGCGAGCACCAGTATTGCGATGCCGGCTACCACCAGCCGGATATGAATCGTTGCTGTTACCTTCATGTCTCCTTCCTTTCGTCACTCCTTGGCCCGCTGTCCACCTGCCGCGACCTCCCAAAGGGTCGAAGCATGGGGCCGGTTACTCCATAAAGCGTCCATACACTCGATCACGGCTTACTCTGCGGATTAAACCGGAGCACGCGCCCACCCTTCATCACGAACGCCACCCGCCGAACGGCCGCAATATCGTCGAAAGGGTTGCCCTGCACCGCGACTAGGTCCGCCTCAAATCCGGGCGCAACCGTCCCGATCCTGCCGCCTACGGGTCGGTGCGCCCGGCGAACAGCTTTACGACTCCCGCGCCGCACCCTCCGCCGGTTTTAACCTCCTGGCCTTCTACTGTATCGCGATGCGATTAACGCGGGCTCGCTGCCGGGGCGCGGCGATCAGTATGTCGGCCGCTACCTGCTGAAGACTAAGGGCCTGATGGCTGGTTCCATTCACCGAAAACGGTTTCGAAGAACATCGGTCCTGTTAAACGCGCTTGCGTCCCGCTAAAAGGCGGTGCAGAGCGTCTCGTTATGACGTGTTATCGGCTTTCCGCGTGCTGCCGCTTCACCAGGGCCACCCACGACAAACTGCAGGGCAAAGACGCGATGCGCCGGCAAAACCGTTATTGTGAAAGTCCAAGGAGGACACAATGCCAGACAAAGAATCCACTCGAGTCTCCCGGCGCAGCTACCTCAAACTGGGCGCCGGATTGATGGCCTGCGGCGCGTCGGGCGTCGCACAGCAGAATCCCGGCGGCATAGCGACTCTGGATCGCCTACTCCGCACGCAGACAGATCCGAATCGCCGAATCCTCCTGCAGGGGGGTGTTGTCCTAAGTTTGGACCCGAAGGTCGGCGACTTCGAGAAGGCCGATGTTCTGATCGAGGGCAAGAGAATCGCTGCCGTGGGGCCGAACCTCGCAGCAGCGGCTCGATCCGCCCTGGTGGTGAACGCCACGGATAGGATCGTCATGCCCGGGTTTGTCGATACACACCACCATCAGTATGAGACGCTGCTGCGTAGCATTCTCGCCGACGGCCTGTTGAGGGACGAACCCAAGAACTATGGCTCGGTCATTCAAGGCATTTTCACGCCCGTGTATCTGCCGGAAGACGCCTACATCTCGGAATTGGTGGCGTCGCTGAACCAGATCAACGCAGGGGTCACGACCACCGTGGACACGTCGCAGGTATCGCTGTCACCCGCGCACTCCGACGCTTGCATCGCGGGCCTGAAAGAATCAGGGCGCAGGGCCGTGTTCGCCTACTCCGCCGGTGTGGGACCCGCAAGCCAGTATCCCCAGGACATCACCCGGCTGCGAAAGCAGTACTTTTCCTCTGGCGACCAGCTGCTGACGTTGGCCCTGCACGCGGGAGTGAATGCGGACCAATGGAAGCTCGCCCGTTCGGTGGGAGCGCCGATCGTCTCCCACTTCATCAGCGGTGATTTGCAACAGATGAAAAGCGCCGGTCTGTTGGGGCCAGATAACGAGTACATCCACTGCACACAGCTCAACGAAGCCACCTGGAAACTGATCGCCGACACGGGCGGGAAGGTTTCGATTGCGCCAGCTATCGAGATGCAAATGCGGCACGGGATGCCCCCGTTCCAGACAGCGCTCGATCACGGCATCCGTCCAAGCCTGAGTGTCGACGTCGAATGCAACATGACCGCGGACATGTTTTCGATCATGCGCGCGGCATTCACCTTGCAGCGCGCGCTGGTCAACGAGCGAGCGATCGCCGGAGAAAAGAAGCTGCCGCGGCTGCTTACGTCGAGGGATACTATCGAGCTGGCGACGATCGAGGGCGCAAGAGTGGCTCACCTGGACAGCAAGATTGGTACGCTCACCCCCGGCAAAGAAGCGGACATTGTCATGCTCGCGACGGACCGGATCAACGTGTTCCCGATGAACAACGTACCCGGAACCGTCTTGACGCTGATGGATACTAGCAATGTGGAAAACGTCTTCATTGCGGGCAGGGTCATGAAGTGGCAGGGCAGGCTTGTAGGCGTGGATCTGAGCCGGATCCGGAGGACGATAGACACGGCCCGCAACGGGCTCCTGGCGCGGGCGAGGTATCCGCGCAACTTCTTCGAGTCGTGCTGTGCGCCGGTATAGAGCCCCTCGTGCCCCGAACGTGGTGCGCCCGCAGTCCGTCAGTCGGAAACAGGCCGCTATCGGTCATTATCGGAACCCCACCAGGACACTCGCGGGGGAGACCATCCTCGAACGCCGTCTGGCCAGCCTGGGAGAATCCGCAAGAAAGTAACTGTCGGATGGCCGACATCCGGAAATCCGCCAACTCAGCTAGAGTTATTGGCGATCCAGCGTTCCACTGTGGTCCCGTAGCATCAGGACACTGGCAAGACTGATCACAGAGCAACCGGACATATAGACAGCGATTGCTACAGACGTGCCAAACCGATGCAACAGGATGGCGGCGAGGATGGGTGCCGGCCCGCCGGCCGTAATGGATGCCAACTGGTACCCCAGACCCGATCCAGTGTAGCGGAGCGATCCCGGAAACGTTTCGGAGATGAACGCCGCTTGTGGCCCATACTGCAGGTCCTGCAACGGCAGCGCAATCGCTATAGCGAGGAACGCCAACACCCAGGATCTGGTGTCGAGCATTGCAAAATAGAGGAACGGAAAGCCGATCATCAGGATGCAGCCAAGCGCGATTAGCCTCCGGCGGCCGAAAGTGTCGGAAAGGTGGCCGAACAGCACCACCGTCATGGCTGAAATCAGAGCTTCGATCATGACGAAGTTCAAAATCGTACCCCTGTAGAACCCGAGCCGGGTGGTGGCGTAGGAGATGATGTAGGTCGTAAAAATATAGAACTGAACCTGCTGTCCCGTGCGTAGAAGCGTAGTCAGCCCGATCTGACGCCAATTCTTTCTCACGACTGCAGCCACCGGTGCCCGCGCGATCGTGCCGGTGGCCCTAAGGTGCGCAAATACCGGGGTTTCAGCGATCCCGAACTGGATATAAAGGCTGATCAGCACCAGTACAATGGTCGACACGAACGGGATACGCCAACCCCAGTCGAAAAACTGTTGTTCCGATGTCACAAGCGTCATGAATCCGAGCGCGGCATTGGCCAACACCATGCCAAACGGTCCTCCGGCTTGCGCGAAGCTGGTTGCGAAACCGCGGCGCTTCGGGTCGGACCACTCGCCAGCCATCAGGACCGAGCCGCTCCAGGCTCCTCCCAGGCTGATGCCTTGGAGGACTCGACCCACCGTGAGCAGCACCGCGCCCCATATACCTATCATTTCGTAAGACGGAACCAGGCCGATTCCCATAGTCGAGAGGCCCGTCATCATCACGGTGACGATGAATAGTTTCCGGCGTCCCACCCGATCGCCGAAGTGACCGAAGATGGCGGCGCCAATCGGCCGCCCAACGAATCCGACAAAAAATGTAGAGAAGGACAGCAGCGTAGCGATGAAGGGATCGGATGCGGGGAAAAACGTACGCGGGAAGACGGTCGCCGCCGCGACTCCATAGAGTAGGTAGTCGTACCACTCGATACTGGTCGAGAGCGCGGACGCCGCCATAGCCCGGTTACGATGCCGCCGCTGTTTGGCGGCCTCTCCCGGGGTGAGCGGGCTCTCGACCGGAATCAGAGGATTGTTCACGGATTTCCTTGATGATGATAACCTCGCAAGAGCCCGGGTAAGATAAAACAGATCTGCCTGCCGGGCGGGGTATCGAAGAAGCGCATGGGTCCGGCGAAGCGGGCCGTGTGTTGGCCCGGGTGAAGACGATGGGAAACGCGCTGGTAAACGGTATCAATCTCTACTACGAAGAGGTCGGGCGTGGGGTGCCCATGGTCTTCGTCCATGAGTTTGCGGGTGAAATCGCGAGCTGGCGGCCGCAGGTCGGTTTCTTCGGACGCCGCTACCGCACCGTTGCGTTTAATGCACGCGGCTATCCTCCCTCCGATGTACCGGACGATCCTTCACTGTATTCTCAGGCCCAGGCGGTCGAAGATATCCGCGGCGTTCTTGACCATCTCAGAATCGAAAAGGCGCATATTGTAGGTCTCTCCATGGGCGGCTATGCCACGCTGCACTTCGGCCTGCTGCATCCTGAACGCGCGAGGTCGATCGTAGTGGCGGGGGCGGGCTATGGATCGAAGCTCGATGAGCGTGACGCCTTCCGCCGCGATTGCGCCGCGGTCGCCGAGCGGCTGGAGCGTGAGTCGATGAGCGAGGTTGGATCGACCTATGCGAATGGACCCACACGCCAGCAGTTCCGCGATAAAGACCCGCAGGGCTGGGAGGCTTTTCGGGACTTGCTCATGAAGCAGTCGGCGAAGGGCCACTCCCTTACGATGCGC
Organism: Bryobacteraceae bacterium; assembly: GCA_035934795.1. GTDB lineage: Bacteria > Acidobacteriota > Terriglobia > Bryobacterales > Bryobacteraceae > Palsa-187. The sequence continues at coordinate 6,863 of DASYXM010000038.1, forward strand.
CAGGTGCAGATGAGGCGGCCATCGATTTACGAACTGGGTGAGCGCATGGCGCAGATGACCGTGCCCGCTCTGATCATGACCGGCGACGAGGATGAAGCGTGTCTGGAACCTGCCCTTTATATGAAGCGCACGATTCGGACTTCAGGGCTGGTGGTTATTCCAAAATCCGGCCATACCATCAATCTCGAGGAGCCTGACTTTTTCAACCGCTGCGTGCTGGACTTCGTCACGGCCGTTGACGGAGGTCGCTGGACACCGCGCGACCCCGCTTCGCTGAGCCGGTCCGCGATCCTTCTGCAGACGGAGGAGCAATCTTGAGACAACCCGAGGCTCTTGAAACTATACTGATGGCAACCGGGAGCAAAATGGATTATCGACTCCAACAGGGAGGTGACCGTGAAACTGAGCTATATGCTGGCCATCGTGTTTGTGACGGTGATGCGCGCCGCGGTCTACCCGGCTCCCAGTGAGGGCGACTGGATCGCCAAGAACTTCAAGTTTACGACCGGCGAGACTCTTCCCGAGCTGCGAATGCACTACATCACGATCGGCAAGCCGGAACGCGACACCAGCGGCCGAGTGGTAAATGCGGTGCTCATTCTGCACGGTACGGGCGGCGTCGGCCAAACTTTCCTAAGAGAATTCTTTGCCGGCCAGCTTTTCGGGCCGGGGCAGTTGCTCGACGGCGCGTCGCATTACATCATTCTGCCCGACGGAATCGGGCATGGAAAATCCAGCAAACCCAGCGACGGATTGCGCATGCGCTTCCCGAAATACACCTACGAGGACATGGTGCGAGCGCAGTACCTGTTGCTGACGGAGGGCCTGGGCGTGAACCATCTGCGGCTTGTCCTCGGGACTTCGATGGGCGCGATGCACACCTGGCTGTGGGGAGAGGCGTACCCGGAGTTCATGGACGCGTTAATGCCGCTGGCCAGCAACCCGGTTGAGATTGCGGGAAGGAACTGGATGCAGCGGCAAATGAGAATCAACTGCATCAAAAGCGATCCCGCCTGGAACGGTGGCGAGTACACGAAGCCGCCGATCGTGGGGCTCACGTGCGTGAGCTACGTTCAAGCCTTGATGACCAGCAGTGCGCTGCAATTGCAGGAGCAATATCCCACTCGCGCGAGCGTGATCGAGATGATGGAGAAGAACCGTCTCGGACAGACTGACGCCAACGACATCATCTACGAGATGGAGGCGTCCAGGTTCTACAACCCGGCTCCCCAGCTTGACAAGATCAAGGCACCGCTCCTGGCAATCAATTCGGCCGACGATGAGATCAACCCGCCGCAGCTCGGCATGGTCGAGAGAGAAATCAAGAAGGTAAAGCGCGGGAGGTTTGTTATGCTTCCGATCACTGAGGAAACCCGCGGGCACGGCACACACTCTCTTCCAGCCATCTGGGGGAAATACCTGGCGGAGCTCCTCGGCGAGTCGAAATAACTCCTGCAGGCCCGCGAGCGCGTAATGCAGCGAAACCTCGTGGGGGTCCCGATTTCGCGCGGCGGCGATTGTACGCCGGGCGCCCTAACAGGCTTACCATAGGGCTATGTCAAGCATCCGGCTTGCACTGCTTATGTCGCTCAGTGTCTCCGGCGCGCCCGCGCAAACATTTCATCTTCTTGAGGCCAGGATCGACGACATCCATGCGAACTTGAAGGCCGGCCGTATCACCTGCCGTCAGGTCGTAGATCTGTATCTGAAGCGCATTGATGCTTACAACAAATCCGGTCCGGGTCTTAATGCGATCCAGACTCTCAACCCGCGCGCGCTGGAGGAAGCCGGCCGGCTCGACGACGCCTTCAAATCAACCGGACTCGTGGGACCGCTGCATTGCATCCCGGTTCTGCTCAAGGACCAGGTCGAGACCAGCGACATGCCCACCACATTCGGCTCGGCCGTTTTCAAGGATTTCGTTCCCGCCCGCGACGCCACCATTGTCACCAAACTAAAACAAGCCGGCGCGATCATTCTAGCGAAGACGACCATGGGCGAATATGCATTCGGCTACGTCAGCTCCGCCGCGGGTGTAGTCCGCAACGCGTACGATCCGGGTCGTAACGCCAGTGGTTCCTCGGGCGGCACCGGTGCGGGCGTCGCGGCCAACTTCGCGACCGTCGGCATCGGCGAGGATACCGGCGGCTCCATCCGCGGTCCAGCCTCCGTCGGAAGCCTGGTTGGGTTGAGGCCGACCGTTCCTCTGGTGAGCCGCTATGGCATGTTGCCGGCCTCGCCATCCTCGGATACTCTGGGACCGATCACCCGCACCGTGAGGGATGCGGCCATCCTGCTCGACGTGATCGCCGGCTACGACCCCAACGATCCGCTGACGGCTTACTCCGTCGGACAGGTTCCCGCTTCCTACACCGCGTTCCTGACCAAGGACGGCCTCCAGGGAGCGCGCATCGGCGTGATCCGGCAGCCCATGGACGCCAAGGCCGACCCCGCTTCCGAGGATTACAAGAAGGTCCACGCGGTGATCGACAAAGCCATCGCCGATCTGAAGCGCCTCGGAGCCGAGCTCGCCGATCCCGTCGCCATCCCCGACTTGCAGGATCGCCTCAAGAGAGCGTACGAGGACAACCAGTTCGAAACCGAGCACGCCACCAACCAGTACCTGGCGCAGCACGCCAACGCGCCGGTCAAAACCTTGAGCGAAATCCTGCTATCGGGGAAGGTCGTGCCCACGCGCGCCGCCGCCTTGATGAAGACCATCGGCAAGTCGACCGGCGACGCTGGCTTCCTGCAGGTGTTGCAGGCCAGGGAAGAGACGCGGCAGATGGTGCTCAAGCTGATGGCGGACTATAAACTCGACGCGCTGGTGTACGCCACATTCGATCATCAGCCGAGTGTCATCGCGCCGGACGTGCTGACCAACGCGAATACCAAGGACCAATATGCTCTCGGCAACAACCGGCGGCTGAGCCCGGCGCTCGGGTTCCCCGCCATGACGGTGCCGGCCGGGTTCACCACCGACGCACTCCCGGTGGGGCTCGAGTTCCTTGGGAGACCGTTCGCCGAAGGAACGCTGTTCAAGCTCGGCTACGCTTACGAGCAGGGGACGCTCAACCGCAAGCCGCCGCCCACGGCGCCCGCGCTGGCCGGTGAGCCGTAGGAGACTCACTGTTCATCAGCGCACATTAGTGCTAAAAGGAACACTTGCAGCGTTGGCTTCACGTATGCAACTACCGTTCGACTCGAAGCGCTTCCGGGCTTATGAAATCGAGTTCGGCGCGGGTGGTCGTCTCTCCAGCGACAGTTATCTTGGCCACTTCCGGGCAGAAGTTGCGTTCGACGAAGTTTCGGGGGATTACTCCTGATAAACGCGCTTGCCTTCTTAGTATGCCAATGGGTTGTCTTACCGAGATCCTTAAAGGTGGCCCGTTAAGTATCAATATCGGAAGCGATTTGGTTGAATGCGGCGTTATACTGCCGAGTGAACCCGGGGTTCGCGGAACGGCGTCGAGAGCGTATCGAACGGAGACCAATTGTCCGCGAGATGTAAAGAAACAGAGGAAATCCTATGCTTCGTCAACTGGCATTAGCATTATGCATCTTACTCACGCCGCCGCTGGCGTCGGCGCAGACCACAAAATTCCGGATCGAAGAAGCGACGATTGAGGATATTCAAGCTGCGATCCTGCGAGGCGAATTGACATCGACGCGGGTAGTGCAGCTTTATCTGAACCGTATCAAGGCGTACAACGGCACGTGTGTCAATCAGCCGGATGGGGTCCTCGGGCTGGGCCCGATCACACCGATCAAGAATGCACATCAACTCAATGCTTTGATTACGTTGAATTTGAGACTATCCAAGAGAGAAGAGTTGGCGTTTGATCGTCGGAAAGCACGAAGCATGACCGATCCCGTGGACAACGATCCGGCGATGCCCGATGCGCTCGAGGTGGCCGCGCAGCAGGACGCCTACTTTGCATCCACCGGCAAGCTCATCGGTCCTCTCCACGGCGCGGTGTTCGCGATCAAAGACCAGTACGACACATTCGATATGCGCACGACGGCGGGGATGGATGCCGATTATGCCAACGATCGTCCGCCTCGCGACGCAACCTTCGTAAAGCGCCTCCGGGAAGCCGGCGCGATCATCCTGGCCAAGGCGAACCTGGGAGAAATGGGAACGCCGAACTCGCGAAGTTCCTTCGGCGGGCCCTTCTGTAACCCTTACGATACGGAACGGAGTCCCGGCACCTCCAGCGGCGGGTCCGGAGCATCGGTTAGCGCCAACCTGGTAACATGCGCCATCGGAGAGGAAACCGGGGGATCCATCCATCACCCGGCCAAGAACAATAGCCTTGTCGGACTCGCGCCGACACAAGAACTGGTCAGCCGGGCTGGAATGCTTGGAGCGGCACTGAATACTCGAGTAGGACCGCTGTGCCGCACCGTCAAGGATGCCGCCCGTGTGCTCGAAGTCATCGCGGGCTACGATCCAAGGGATGAGTTGACCGCTTTCAGTGTCGGCCGGCTACCCTCGGAGCCCTATCGAAACTTTGCGAACGAGCGGGCGTTGAACGGAATACGGATCGGCGTCATTCGAGAGCATATGGATAAGAAGGCGTTTAACGAGGCCGACGCCGAAAGCATCGACATCGCCGACCGAGCCATTAGCGATCTTCGCCGGGTGGGAGCCACCATCGTTGACCCAGGACCTGGGGGAGCGCTGTTTCAAGGTTGCATCGACAAGTACGTTCCGCTCTATCGCAACCGGGCGTTCATGGAACAGGTTCCGAATCTGTTTCCAGCAGACTTCAACGGGAAGCCGGCTTCGGACCGTATCTCCGTGCTCGTGGATATGTTTTTCGATCCATCCCTCGTGCCGGCCGGTTCCACCATCCGAAACATCGCACCGGCGACCAATCCTGGACTCAGCAAATACATGCTGAACCGTTACCTCCGGGAGCGCGGCGATTCGAAGATCAAGTCCCTTGGGGATTTGATCGAGCAATCGAATTTCTACAAGGATATTCGTCCGGATGCGGGTTTTGTCGACAGAAAGGCAGCGCTCGAGGAATTGAACAGCAACCTAATGCTCGACACCGCAGACGTTTTTCGGGACCGGCTTGCCTATCAGCAAGTGGTTCTGCAATGCATGGCGCAAGAGAACCTCGACGCGCTGGTTTCTCCGGCTGGAAACATTCCCGCTTATATCTTGGGTGCACCGATGGAGCCACCATTAGCAGGCAGGACGAATTCTGTCTGGGGGCTGCTGGGACAACATGGCATTCCGACACTCTCCGTGCCGGCGGGTTTCACCACACACGTGTTTGACCGGATCCGCGATTCGGCGGCTCGTGATGGCACGCGCCTGGTGGGACCGGTTCCAGCAAAGCTTCCGGTCGGGATAATGTTCTTCGGGAGGCCTTTTTCAGAGCCGACGCTACTCCGGATTGCTTCTGCATACGAGGCAGCCACAAAACACCGGATTCCACCGCCGGACTTCGGACCACTGCCAGAGCCGCTCTGATAGCCGAAGACGATTCGCCAGCGGACAATTGGAAGCTTCACCGACCCGTTAATTGCCATTATCGGAAGGCATCCCGGCCGCACCACACGCGATCCGATTTGCCAAATTCCGACATCACCTATAACGCCGGTTCTCGGGAGCTTGAACTACCACTTCGACGGGTTGGCGACAACCCAGCCAAGTGGAACTGCGGTTCGCAGAGGCGCAGCGTCTGTTTTGCAGCGGCAAGGTTACGCTCATACATTGCCACGATTTCGATGACTCGCCTACGGCACCAGTGTGGTCGAGCTAGGCAGGTCCCCCGGAGGCAGAGAAGAGAATACTGGGAACGCCTCGGCATTCAGCGACAGGCTGATGATCGGGATCGTCGACGTGATCTTGACGAATCCCGTAAAGCTTTGCAGTCCGAGCAAAGGCCCCAGGTTGGCGGATCCATGCGCCAACGGCCCCAGAGTGGTGACGTGGCTGCCCAGCTTCGCTCCAGTCGCATTGTACACGGTAAACGTAATCATGGCCGACTGCGTCGGGGAGGGGTTCGCGTAGGCGACTCCAGTGGCTGTTTGGGCGAACGTCACGAACTCGGTGGTAGCCGCCGTCTCCGCGTTCACGCTCGCCTCGCCGACCGGAACTCCCGATTGATACAGGCGATAAAGCACGCTGGCTTGGACCGGGCCGGTGCACGAAGCTTGCGCCCACCCCTCGGTGACAGGTGCCGTCAGATTGGCAACGCTCTGGTCATGGATGGACTGCCCCGGCTGGAGCGTATCGGTGCGGGTCGAAACCGTTCCCTGGCTGAACGGGATCGGCAGAGAGGCTCCAGGGTCGGAATAGAAATTGGTCGCGCAGGTGACCGCCTGCGGGGAATAGTTAACGTAGGTGAGCGTGGTCTGCAGACCACCGCCGAAGGCCAGGTCGGAAAAATAATAAGCTTGGGACGCCGCAGGAGTGCCCGCCGCGTTGATGCTGAAGTTCCGGAACGTAACGCTAGTCGCATCCCCAGAACCTAGGTTGTTTTGCAACGACATCGAGATTTGAGTCAGGGGCGTCGTCGAAGCAGAGGCCGAATAAAACAAGTTGCCATTGAGAAACGCGCTCAGCGTGCTGCCATTCCGCGTAATCGTCATCGTCCCCTCAGTGACAGGAGTAGGCGTGATGCCCACGGTCTGGGATCCATTCCAAATGTGGACATTCTGACCGCCTCCCGTAGTGGAGTCGCGCGAGATGACCCAGATCGTGCCATCCTGGAAGACCGCATGGAATTCCACCTGATCGGTACCCGGGCCGGGAATCTGGGCATTCGCGAAATCCACTTGCATGCTGAAGTCGCCGCTCACTGGACCGCCGATCCTGCTCATGTTCAGGCCTAGCTGCACATCCTGTAACCCTCCTGGGTTCGTGCCGCTTCCCGTCGCGAAGTTGACACCGCTGGAATTTGCGACGACCGAGTAGATGCCCGGAGTGGTTTGTGTTACCGTCCAGTTCATCGGGTTGATCCCGGCAGTAAGCGAGTCACTAAACGTGGCGCCGCGCGCCGCGACCGCTCCCACCAGAACGAGGACTTCAAGCGCTATGCTCGCTTTGTTCATCTTGATTCTCCTTCCCGATTCCTGTCCCAAATCACGACACAGGACGAAAGTATAGCAGCGCGAGGAGATTTTTGCCCTGAAACTAAAGCGCAGTCGGTTCGGGAGATTCCATGGCGCTCTCTGGTGCACAAAGAGTAAGTTTTGACACCTCGCGAGAGGTCCCTGAAATCAATCGCTTGCAGGCCTCATAATAGAAACCAAGCTGCGGCAAGACATAGGGCGATCTAGTCTCACGGCACGATGGGCAAAGAGTGCTGCTGTAGTAGGCCGTCTCGATTAGGCGGCAAACCCCGCAACGTGGGATTGGGTGATGCCAGCTCTCACTGGCACACTTGGATGTATCACGCGCATCTCGGTGAAGTGAATTCACCGATGTCCCAGGTCGACTCGCCCCGTTATCACGCATTATCGGAACTCAACGTGACGCGTTGCGTTGCCCTGGCCACACGCCGCAATCAAACGTCTGCTGGTCTACCATCAGTTTGAGGGTGGAGACCGCAAGTCTCCGTGCCACGTTCCCGCAGAAATCTCTCAAGTTCCTCTGCATTTAGGCCTTTCGGGTAGGCCTTTCGGGATGTTGCCGAGATGCACGACGCCAACCGGCCCAGCAGGCAGAAACCCGCATTCTCGGAGGATCTGAACGCACCTGTCCTCATCGAGGGCCAGACCCCTACCCGCCTCGCTCACAACCATCAGGAGCGGCGGCTTCCCGTTTCCGGGCCAAAACCGATCCTCAAGCTTGCGAATCCTCCTATCGATGGTCTTCACCACTTGGGTTCCTGGCTCACCGATAATGAGTGGGCGCTGGCGTTCTGCGACCACAGCCGCCTCCGGCCACGTTTGGGTGGCTCCGTCGGTAAAAGCATTCTATGAATGATTTCTCCGGTCACCAAGGCGACGAAGCGAATCTCCATCATCTCCGGGTCTTTGGGTGGCACGAGTTCGGCTTCGAGGTATTGCAGCCGGCGCGAGAGCATCTTAAGTAGTCATGGCGTCTGGCCCGATCTTTCTGCGCTTCCAGATCCTCCAACTCGAAATGGGCGATTCCGCCCCTCAGGAGTGGGAACTCGCTGTTTGCCATCTTCAGATAGCGCTTCTTATCTTGCCGCCACATCGATCTGCACAGCTCCACGAACGTGAACATGTTGTCGTCCGGTCGGATCGCCTCTTCTAGCAGGCTGCGGAAAAACCAAGTAGGGGGCGTGATTCCGTCGCCGTGGAATTCGTTTTGTGAGTAAATTCGCGTCCCGGTGAGGCCCGAAGGGGCAGCACCAGGGCCATGGCTGAGGCTTCAGGCTGCAGCTTGCGTCAGGTTTCGCATGCGCACCAGATTGTAAGCCGCCGCCGCGAAGGTGAACATCCATGCGACCCGCCGCTTTCCTCGGTGGCGAGTCTTACGCAGTCCTGCGATG
>DASYXM010000027.1:0-11671 GCA_035934795.1 Bryobacteraceae bacterium
ATCGGCTCGCGCATTTGCTCCACGCTTCTTTCAGACCCCGCCTCGCGACGACGCCCTTGCGCTTCGCTATGACTTCACCTCCATCAGGTTGTCAAAGGGACTTTCACCCTCGAGCTGTCGAACATGCTCGGCACACAATAAGGAGGCCAAGCGGTGCTTGGCCTCAAGCCGGTCAATCCGGCGAAGGAACTGGATGGTCTATGCGGATTCGAAGAGCTTTCGCGCCTCTTCGAATTTTTGGAGCTGGCGGCGCTTGGCTTTCAGCTCGTCCTCCATCTCGGCGATCTCGGATTTCAGCTTGTCGGCCTGCTCCAAGACCACTTCGACGGGCGACTTCTTCTTCCACGGTTTGCGCTCCCCTGGCTTCGCCGGGGGCGCTTTCGGATCGGTCGGTTTCTGAACTGGCATTGTGTTTCTCCTTGAGTTGGTTACGTTGTTGGTCGGCCCACTGCTCGAGTTTCCGGATCGCTTCGCGCTTCACCGGCAGCTCGACGTGGGTATAGAGCGAATGGATGGTCGAGCCGGTGGAGTGGCCCATCAGCGACATCCTTATGTCCCCCACGACGCCCGCTTCCATCAGGCGCGTGTTGAACGTGTGGCGCAGATCGTGAAAGCGCATATGACGGACACCCGCGTTCTTGAGCGCGGTTTTCCATGCGCGCTTTACGATGCGGACCGGGCGGCCTCGGAAGCCGACGACGAGGCCTTCCGGCCTGCGGCGTTCGCGCAGGAACGCGAGCAGTCGATCCGTGAAAGGAATCTCGCGCGATTCGCCTTCGGGTGTTTTCGAACGCGTGACAAAGAGCACGTTCTGGGAGAAATCGATATCTTCCCAGCGCTGGCCCGTAATCTCGCCCCGGCGCATCCCGGTGTCCAGGGCGATGAGGGTCATGGCGTGGAGGTGATCCTTGGCGGCGGCGAGGAGTGGTTCCTCTTCGGCGATGCTCAAGATTTGGCGGCGGGTCCGCCGCTCCCGCGCCATCTTGAGGCGGGCCAGCGGATTCGCAGCGAGAAGCTGCTCGTCCACCGCCCAATACAGCACGCGGCGCAGGGCGCTCAGATCGCGGTTGATCGTCGCGTCCTTGATCGCCGGATTGTGCATACGGCGCGCCCGGCGGAACTCCTCGGCGAGCGATTTCGTGACCCGCAGGGCGGGAACGTCCGAAAAGAACCCGGAGAGAAACCGGAGGTGGTACAAGTGGTGCGGGCGGGCCGACCCGCTCGCGATGAACCTGGCAGCGATCGCGCCGAAGGTGATGTCGGGGTCGAAGTCGACGAGTTGGAACCGGCGCTCGCAGAGATCGCGCTTGAGTTTGTCTTCGATCTTTTGCGCCCGGGTGCGGTTGCCGGTTCCGGTCGAATACTGGCTACGGCGGCCGTTTTCGTACAGGTAAACCCACCAGACCTTGCCGCGTTTGTAGAGGCTCACTTCACTCCTTTCTGCTGGGAGATAAGCCAGCGAATTATTTGTTTTTTGTAGAAGAGCAGTTTGCCGGTCGGACCCACGCGGAAATGCGGCAGGCCTAACGGCAGGTATTTTTGGCGCACCGTCCACACTGAAGAGCCGATGAGTGTCGCGACTTCGCCAATCGAGAGCGGCGCGCCGAGCGGGTCGGTGTCATTCGGGCGCGGGCACGGGGTCGGGCAAAGGCCCGGTGAGCTATGCCCGAGGGGCGGCGGCGCAAAAGCCAACAGGTGCTTGGCCTCCCGCGGAATCGTGCGACCGGACTTGCGCGGCATCAGCCGTTCCCTCCGTCGCGCCGCTCTCGCCTCCGCTTGAGCAGCTTGTAAATCTGCGAGCGCCACCATGCGGGGATCTGTGACCACATCCACCAAAGAATTCCGAAGGGAATCGTAAGGAGCGCGAGGGAGACGATCATGTCGGGACGCTGGACTATGGCGACTATGGCGGCGAGAAGAACCACGACCGAAGCCAAACCGAGGAACCCACCGGGCACCACCCAGAGGACGAACCCGAGAAGCGGTGCCCACGCTGGACGCCTCGGCTGCGGGGTCGAGAGATCCCGGCTGCCGCACTGGGAACAGGCTTCGGCCGTGCGCGGGTTGATATGCCGGCGCGGGCAGAGTTTCCAATCGAATGAGCGTCCGCAAGAATTGCAGAACCATGGCTCGCCGGGCGTGATGCGGTTGCAGTTGAAGCAGAATTTCATTTGATTTCAGAGGAGCGTCTGCCGCTCGTTCCCGGTCGGTCTCTGCCAGATGTTTCCCCAGAACCCTTCACGCTTGATCCGTTCACCGGTCGTGAAGCGGAAAATCTTGTCGGTGAGCGCCGCCGTTGCCACGCGCAGTGATGTCAAACGCGATTCCGAGGTAGTGACCACGAGCGTCCGAAACTGCGGCTGGTGGAATTCGCGGGTGAAGCCGCCCGATGCGGCGTACGAAAGATATGGTTGGACCTTCCGCTGCCAAGCCGCCCTGTTCTCGGTTCCGAGATCTACCTCGAAGAAGACGGCGAGAAATTTGCCGGCAATTCCCACTTCGGCGTACCCGTCCGGTATGAGCGCCGTGCCCGCAATCGGCTCCTGGAAGCTCACCCACCGGACGAACTTCGCGCCGTTCGGCAGAGGTCGGTATTTCAGGGTGCAATACAGCTCGTTCACCTGGAGCTGGTGGATCGAGAAGAAATCCGCGGCGAGGACTTGGTCCCGGCGGCGGCGGGGGCCGCGGTCCGGGACTCCCACGATCTCGGCGCCGCGCGGCGACAAACTATACAACGCCTTGCGCGCGCTTCCGACGCTTCCCCAGAAGAAACGGCGCAGGAATCCCGCTTGCGTGAGCGCGAGAAGCCGCGCGTTCACCCGCGTCGTCGAATGGAACCCGGCGACGACCTTGGCCTGCTCGCGGTCGATCACGCGCATGACGGCGAGCTCGCGCAGCAGGTGCATGTCGCGGTCCTGCAGGATGACGAGCTTTCGGTCATTCCCAGCCATCGAGCGCCTCCGAGTTGGTCCGGCGCCCGACCTCGCGTCGGCTTTGGATCTCTTCCTCGATCTCCCGCCGCGGGCGCGCCCAGCGGGCTCGCGACCGGCGGTAGAGGTCTGAGGAATCGATGTCGGGCTCGCGAACGAAGGGCACGACGGCTTCGCGCCAACGCTCGTGAGCGGTTTTCACAACGAGGTGGCGGCGTGGCAGATTCTTCAGGCGCTCAGCGAGGGGCTTCCCGCCGTCGAGTATCGCGGCGATCTGCTGGGCATCGGCACCGGAGAGTTGGAAACATCCGAGCGACCCGGCCGAGAGAAGCGCGTTCTGCATCTCCCGCGGGTGCTGCGCCAGATATTGGTTGGCCGTGACCATCGCTCCACCCTTCTTGCGAACCTCCGCCAATATCGTTTCGAACCCGCCGCCGTAAGCCACCAAGTTCTGAATTTCATCGCAGTACAGCGTAAAGAGTTCGCGCCGCTTGCGAGAGAAGAAGGCGTGTTTGATCTTCGTGACGAACAGGCTCCCGAAGGTGGCGGCCTGCTCCCCGAGCCGCCCCTTGTCGAGGTTGAGGATGATCCAGCAGCCGCGATCCATCGCGTCGATCGGGGAAAACGTCGAGTGCTGCTGCCCGAGCAAGTGCCGGAAGCGCGCATCGGAGATGAAGAGAGAGATTTTGTTCAAGACCGGCTCGGCCAGGACGCGCTTCATCGCGTCGCTCGCCTGGTCGTAACGCAGTTCAAAGTACTCCCTGACTTCAGGATTCGTCACGTTCGCAAGACATCGTGACCGGAACGCGGCATCGCCTAGGAACGGCGCTAACTCGACGAGCGTGAGGCCATTTTCTGCGACCGCAAAGAGGCTGTTCCGCAACAATTCGTCCGTGCGGGCTCCGAAGGTATCGAGGTGCCAGCGCTCTCTGAGGATCTGCGCGAACTCCGCGATCTGGATGAACCGGTCGTGCCCTTCCTGGCCATCGAGCGGATTGAACCCGACAGAGAAGTCCGGATCAGCCGGGTCGATGACGATCAGCCGGTCGCTCAAATCCTTCTTGAGGGCTCGCTCCCGGAAAGCAATCGTCTTGAGCAGGAAGGGCATCTCTTCGCCGTGCAGATCGCATGTCGCGAAGTAATGGCCTCGATCGACATCCTGCCGTTCGAGATGCCTGATCAGAGAGGTTTTCCCGGTTCCCGTCTTACCGAGGAGAACCAGCGACTCAGCCCTTCGACTCTGCGCGATGCCGACGCGTTTGCCGACTGGCTCGCCGTCGACGACTTGCGCCCCCAGATCGAGAGCGTCGCGACTCGGGCCCTTGGAGCGTTCATCCACTCGGCGGTTCCACGGACCCGCGATTATTTTTTCGAAAAAGTCTGTCATGCTCGTAGTTCATCCGGCGGTTGAGCCCCGGGCCGGTTCAGAAGTTAGTGATGATCAGCTCGCGGTAGCGCTTGCCGGCTTCCCGCTGGGCTGTGTAGGCGATCTCGACTTCGGTGATCTTCGATCGACTGAACAGTTCCCGCAGTTCTGGGACATCGTCGACCGTCAGGACGAACTTGCCTTTGATCGACTGGAGCAAGCCGGCGAGCGTGCGGTAATCGTCGTCGGTGAAGTTGAAGTTGTAGAGCTTCCGCCGCCAATACGGCGGGTCGCAAAAGAACAACGTCGTTGGCCGGTCGAAGCGCGGAATGAATTCCTGGAAGGGCAACGATTCGATCTGGACGCGCGCGAGGCGCTGATGTAAGTTTTCAAAGATCTCAGGAAGGCGGCTCGCATTGAAGCCGGGCGCTGCAACGACTTTGGCGGCGTAGTGCTGCCCATGCACAAGGCCCGCGTAGGAATTTTTCTGCAGGTAAAAAAAGCGGGCGGCACGCTGAATATCAGTGAGGCTTGCCGGATTCTGATTCAAGAAAACTTTGAACCACTCCCGGCCTACCAGCACGAACTTCAGATACCTGCTCAACTCCTCCGGATGCTGCTGGACGCAGCGGAAGAAATTGGTCACCTGACCATCGATATCGTTGGCCACCTCGACTTTCGAGGGCGGCTTCCTGCAAAGAACTTGGGCTCCGCCGAGGAAGGGTTCACAGTACGTCCTATGCGGCGGCAATAGCGCGATGATTTGGTCCGCCTGCCTCCGCTTTCCGCCGATGTAGCTCACGGGGCTATACATTGCCGTTGATGGAGAGAGCGGCACCATAGCAGCGCCTTCCTTTCTGATTGGAACGCCTCAGCGGACGCTGAAGCGTGGGATAACTTTAGCAGTGGGGTTGGCGCGGTAAAGGTATGCGATGGTGCGCGCGGCGCACAGTATGGCTAACTCAATTTCGCCAGGCTGTCGTCAGGCATCATCGCCGAAGCGCCAGATGAACCACTCGCGGGTTGCTTCGTCGAAACGGGAAATCTGTTTGTCTAAAACGCCACCGGGACCGGAGGCGGGAGCGGCAGCGCGAAGAGTGCGCGCATTCGACCGCCACCGGTCTGCGGGCGGCAACGACAAAAGCCGGATTCCAGGGATCGCGCGGCAGGCTGAAACGTAGAGGAAGGTTCCGAGCGGAACGGAGAAAACTCCGAGGCTGGGCTTCCCGGCGGTTTGATTTGCCGTCGCAGTATCGAGGATCAGCTTCACGTCGTTCCTTTCTCCCGCATGCCCCGAAGCGAGCGGGCCGGCTCCCTGGGGGAGCGGACCCGTCCGTCTCCGGGACCCCTCGGAGGGGCTGTGGCGGGAGGAGCGAGCGGCGGGTCGGGATTCGGAGCGACTTTGATGGGCGGCTGCCGGTCCGTTTTCGCCGTTCACTCTAACAGACACCCGAAACACAGAAATGAGTGACTGACAGATCGCGAAAAAATTTGTGACGATGAGTGTCACTATTGTCATCGCTGCAACCGTCTCTTCTGCTGAAGACCTCTGTTGACGCACTACAGGTTGGTTCGATGGAAAGGGGCGACGCCATGGCGTACTTTTGGGATTCGCGGAACGATTGGATCAACAGTTGGGCTGCGCGGCATGTGGAGGAGCGGCCGGGCGAGGCGTTTCCGAGAGACGCAGCAGAATTTTGGGACACACTTGATACGTGGATTCTCAAGTACTCTTACTGGGCAGTAAGATCCAACCATCTTTCGCTCGACCCCGTCGAGTTGGCTGAAAGGATTGGCGACCGAATTCTTTCGGCTTCGGACACGTTCCGGGGCGAGGCCACTCTGACGACGTGGTTGCAGAAGTTGGGATTCCACGAGATGCTGTCGATACGCAAGTTAAAGCAGTACACTAACACGTCGTACCTGGAGGACGAGTTGCGGGGCCGGGGCGAGGATATGCTGCCGGAAAACCACGGCTCCAACTTCGAACTATTCGGAGGTGATCCGGCGAGCATTGTCGGCCAGACGCTCGCGCAATTGCCGAATCAGCGCGCCGCGGAAATTGTGCACTTGCAGCGAATCGAAGGATGGACGGACTTGGAAATCGCAGCCAAGTTTAATCTAACAAGAGGAGCCGTCCATCAGACCATTGCGCGAGCCATGCGGCAGCTCCGTTCATTCGCCAATGGCGGCGTTACGGCAAGAAAAAAGGTTCAGCGCGCTCGCGTCAAACGCGCGGCAAGCTGAACGAAATACAAAGTTTATCGCCCTCTCGCCTCTCATCGAGGTACGGAGGGCTATTGTTATTTGAGTTTCGGAATACATACGCAAGGCAAGGAGGATTTCACATGGAAGATTCAAAGATGAAACCCGAGGAGATGGCGTTCTGGGTGAAGACGGACGCCTCCTGCAATAACCCTGACCTCGGTAACCTGCTCGGCGCATACCTCTGCGACGCTTTGTCGCCGGAAAAGCGGGCGGGCTTTGAAAACCATCTAGACGAATGCATCGCCTGTTGGACGGACGTGACGAACTGGGAAAATTTGGGCCTTGCGGCGAAGGATAGACCGGCGCAGTTGGCGCGTGATCCCAAGAAGGCCCGATCGTTCAGGGCCGGCCGCTAAGCGGACCGGCGGGGTTGAGGAATAAAAAACCACGGCCAGAACGGGCCGTGGAAGCGCCAGGAGATCAGTCGCCTTTCGCGTATCCCAAGTTATTCCAGTTCGCGACATCCGTCCAACACGCAATGCACTCCTCAAGGTGGCGCTCAAAAATCTCTTTCTCTTTAGGGTCGACCGCGTCGCAGAGGTATTTGCCGAGGAGCTGACCGACGTTCACGTCGATGCACTCCGCGTCGTATTTCACGAAATACACGAGTTCGTTCGGTTCCAGGTCCATCACTTTTCCTTTCTTGAGGGGGTTATCGGGCGGAAGGAAGTATCGCTGCAAAACCAGATATGAGCGCGGCCTGTATCCGCAGTACTCTCAATAGCATACGCGTGTGTTTCTCGGGGTCAAGGTCCTGTGCTGGAAGGGTACATCGGTAACACTTTGTGGTATTTGAACATGAAGTTGATTGGCGGCAGGTACCCCAGGGCTTGGTGGGGCCTTCGGAAGTTGTATTCGACGAGCCATTCAGTGAGATTGCGGTTGAAGATCTCGGGATCGGTGGTCGCATTGCCGAGGCTCAAGAACTCATCCTGGAGCGTCCGGTTGAAGCGCTCGTTCACCGCGTTGTCCTTGGGTGTTTTCACGCGCGACCAGTAGTGTTGCAAGCGGAGGACATCGCACGCCGCATCGAAATGTCGGTGGAACTCGCTGCCATTGTCAGTCTGGACATTGTCGATCTTGCCGTCAAGCAAGAGGTGCAGGCGCTCCAAGAAGTCGCGGGCCGAGGCCGAACTGTGGGTCGTATACATCCGGGCGAATGCAACCTTCGTATGCCGGTCGAATCGCGGTCAGGATGTAGCGCTTCTTTCCCTGCCAATACCGCACGACGGTGTCGATGCAAAGAAGGAACCCCGAGATGGGTTTCCGTTTGAGTTCGGTGATTTTCTTGCGGGAACGAGCCATGCTGCGCTTGCGGTTGATCTTCGCCTGCTTTTGCGGCTCGTAATACAGGCCTGCCGCCTGGATGACGCACTGGATCTTCCACGCTGAGATGCTTTCATCTCCTGGATACCCACGGCGGTAGAGCTCCAGGAGCTTCATTTTGCCGTAACGGATGTGTTCGCGACGCAGCGAGACGATCCGGTCGTATTGGCGGGGAGTGTAGGTTCGGCTCCGCCTCCGGTGCGGCGTGCGGGATCGTTCCTCAAGGCCCCGGAGAAAATCTTTTTCAAAGCGCGGGAGCCACTGGTAAAAGGTCTTGCGGGAGATGCCGAAACGCCGTGCCGTAAGCGATACGTCTTTGCCGTTTTTCTCCCAAAAGATGATCCACTCCAAGCGGCCGCGGGCTGCGCGGGAAAGCCTTTGTAGTTCGGCGATCCTCCGCCACCGATTGTGCTCACTCCGCAACCGATGCCGGCGGCTGAAGTACCGCGGCCTGAAGGATGCCCAAACCCAATGCCGCGCCTCCTCCGATCGCGTCAGCGTTTTCATAGGTCATGGCAAGGAACCTGATTATGAGAGCCGACAACTCCCTCCTGAATTGTATCGATTTCGCCATTTTTCGGTAACTGAAGGGTGTTACCGATGTATCTCATCTTCTGCAGGTCCTTCCCTGCGTAGTGCCGTGGAATGCTCAAACGCCTTAGAGGCAGGATCCTAGCGCCATCGCCGGATCCTCGGAAATTCTGACGGCCTTTATTTGGTCATACGTCAGCCGAGGAGCCGGCGATAGCGCCCTGGGTTCATCCGTCCGCTATTGGTTCTTGAATCGGCCCCGCGTTGAAAACGACTGCGGTTGCGATAGCATCGAACACGGCCATGACATGCCGCTCCCGTTCCCATGCCCTGCGGCGGCGAGGCAGTCTCGATTTCAATTGGTCGAACCGGTCGGCGATGACTGCGGCAATTTCCTGCTTCGAGCGGCAGCCCTGCCCTGAGAAGAACTCGCGCACGTCACGCCTGGCGAGAACCACGAACCGAACGGAGCGGCGTTTGAGTTCGCCTCGAATCTTCCGAAAGATGCGCGCGGCGACCTCTGAAGACTCGTCCCTCACGTGCCGGGTCCGCCGCGCGATTACAACGGCGGGCGCATAGAGGTCCAGCAGAAATGAAATCCTTTCAATCGCAGTCTCAGTTCCAGATATTCCGGGCGGAAAACCGCGCTGGCCCCAGTCGAGGAGATTGGCGCCCTGGAGCACGGCGAAGCCTACCCTTCGAGATCGAATCTCCAGCGCCAACTCCCGATCGCTCGTTCTTGCTTGGTCTTTCCCTAGCTGAGGCGGTGCTTCATTAGCCATTGCGTTTTTTCAAGATTTGATCTGCGCTGGTTGCCGCTCTGATGCTCCAAGTCCGCCTTCAGCTCCTGTATGTTCCGCGTAACGGATTGGGCCACGACCGAACGGAATCCGGGGAACAGCTGCGCTACCGGGATCTCGAAGACGATCTCGTATGCGAGAGCGATGAGCAACGGCGGCACGGCCTTTGACCTTTCATGCCGCCCCACCGCCGAATGCCCGTACCCGTACCCGACGAGGCTCCCGAGTTCCCGTTGGCTCAGACCGCGCATTCGCCGGTGCGTTCGGATATAGTTCCCTGCTATGTCCTTCGCCATGCTCAGATTTCGCAATTATTTTTCCGACCTTTGGGTTTACATTAACATCCGTCTGCGTTCGGGCTAGGACGCAAAATGAGCGTGCCGCGCACACTCGGCCACCCCGATGCGCACTCCGATATGGACATCTATTCGGAGTCCACGGCAGAATCGGGCGCTTTGTCCACGTTGCTGTTCACTGGCAGTGAATAGGCGGTGAATAAGCAGGGACACTTAAGGAAGCCGCGCATTCAGCGATTTCGCCGCGCTGTTGTCGGCTTGCGCCGCCGCTTACCCCTGCGGCGACGTTTAACACGCTTACCGATGAAATCCTCGGCGAAGCGGCCGCCCAGGTTGATCGCGGTATCGCGGATCCACTCGATTATGGTTTCCGTAAGGAATTGAATCGGTTCCATGCGCCTGATGGTGGGCGAGATAGAGGCCGGGAGAAAGAGCGGTCGCCGTGCGCAGCGTGCGCATCCTCGTTCGCCGGGGATCCCGTGCACGACGGACCCATGCGCCGACCTTCCCTCCCGGCTCATCGCCTCCCATACTGTTCCGATGGATGAGCTTGAAAAACTAAGGAAACTCGTCGGCCCCGAGGCGGACGGTTGGACGACCGCCCAGCTTGAACGGCTGAGGTGCGACATTGGCGCGATGGCCGCGCTTCTGCTCGATCTGTACCGATCCCGGAGAGCAGATTCAAACGCAAGGGCCTGTGGATCGCCGAACTTTGACGTTCAGCAGTCCGACCGCTAAGATCAGGGTACCTTTTTCAGGCGTTGCTTTCTCACTCCATCAAGAAAGGTCGTTTCAAATCAATCTCAACCACCCAATGAACGGCGTCATTTACTGCCGAGTCTCCTCGAAAGAGCAAATCGAGGGCACGAGCCTCGAATCACAGCAAGCCGCGTGCCGTGAATACGCGCGCGCGAAAAACATTGACATCTTGAAGGTGTTCGTCGAGCAGGGAGAATCTGCGAAATTTGCTGACCGAACCCAACTCCTGGACCTCATCGATTTCTGCCGGAAGAATAAGGGTTCGGTGAATGTCCTCCTGGTCTGGAAAGTTGACCGCTTCGCCCGGAACGTCGCCGACCATTTCAGCGTAAAAGCCACGCTCGGCAAGCACGGCGTGCGGATCGTATCCGTGACCGAGCCGATCGACGCGAACCCCGAGGGGAAGCTGATGGAAACAATACTCGCCGGATTCGCGCAGTTCGACAACGACATCCGCGCGATGCGTACCGTGCAAGGCATGCGGCGAAAACTCCAGGACGGGATCTTCCCGTGGGGGCCGCCGTTCGGCTACAAGAGCTCGGTTACCGCCAATGAAAAGAAAACCCTGCCCGACCTGCCGGACGAGCCGGCATTCAGCCTGATCCGCAGAGCATTCGCGGAGTTCGCGACGGGGGCGCATTCGCAAGCGGAGATGGGCCGCCTCATAGAGTCGTGGGGTCTCGTTGCCGCCCACGGGAAATCATTTGCGCCCCAATCGCTTTATCAGTTGTTCACCAATCCGTTCTACGCCGGAATCCTAATCGATCCGTGGTCCGGTGAAGAGTATCTTGGCAAGCATGCACCCGTGGTCACGCCGGAGGAATTCGCGCAGGTGCAGCGCGCGATCGCTACGCGGAACCGGTCCGTCGCTCATCAGAAAGAAAGGGAGGAGTTTCCTTTGCGCGGCTTTGTCCGGTGCGATGCGTGCCGCCACGGGTTCACCGCCGCGTTTTCACGCGGGCGCAGTAGGTCGTACGCGTATTACCTATGCTCTCAGCGTCAATGCACGAGGCGAGGCAAGAGCCTTCCAGCCGAGGAAGTTCATGCCGAATTCACGTCATTTCTCGACGAGATCGCTCCGCGACCGCAACTCCTCCATGAAATCCGCGAGAACGTGATCAAGATGGCAGAGCAGGGAGAACGGGACCTTTCCATGCAGCGCCAGCGCCGACGCAAACGAGTCAAACAGTTGGAGACAGAGGTCAATGAACTGATTCGCATGCGGGCGCAAAACCTGATTACGAATGAGGAATTCCTAGCAGGCTGCGGAAAAACCAAGTAGGGGGCGTGATTCCGTCGCCGTGGAATTCGTTTTGTGAGTAAATTCGCGTCCCGGTGAGGCCCGAAGGGGCAGCACCGGGGCCATGGCCTGAGGCTTCAGGCTGCAGCTTGCGT
>DASYXM010000043.1:0-2181 GCA_035934795.1 Bryobacteraceae bacterium
AAAAAGGATGACCGCATCATGGGCATCCTGCCCTTCTTCCACTCCTTTGGTTTCACCGGGACCCTTTGCCTTCCGGTCGCACTTGGCCTAGCAGCGTGTGGTGAAACACCAAAGTTAGGGTGACCTCGGGAGTGCTCCGAACGTCTTCACAGCATGGCGATGGGACGACGAAAGAAACGGGCTCGGCAGGAGGGCTTATGGACGCCGACGGCGGCGCTGCCGGTGAGTGCGAGTCATCCGTTTTACCAGCGGCTGAATCAGATTCTCGATGAGAAGAAGTTCGATGAGTTCGTCGAGGCGATCTGCGAGGGCTTCTATGCCGGCGAGGTGGGGCGGCCGGGCTTGTCGCCGGGGATTTATTTCCGGCTACTGATGGTGGGTTATTTCGAAGGGATCGATTCGGAGCGTGGAATCGCGTGGCGCGCCAGCGACAGCCTGTCGATCCGGTCCTTTGTGCGGATCGCCTTGGATGAGAGCGTGCCGGACCATTCGACCATCTCGCGAACCAGGCGATTGATGGACGTGGAAACCCATCAGGCCGTGTTTCAGTGGGTGCTGGCCGTGTTGGCTGAAAAGAAGCTGCTGAAGGGGACCACGATCGGGGTGGACGCGACCACGCTGGAAGCCAACGCGGCGCTGCGGTCGATTGTGCGGCGCGACACCGGAGAGCGCTACGAAGAGTTCCTCACCCGGCTGGCGAAAGAGAGCGGCATCAAAACGCCCACGCGGGAACAGTTAGCCAAGCTGGATCGCAAGCGGCCCAAGAAGGGATCCAATGACGACTGGACGCATCCGCACGACCCGGACGCGCGCATCGCCAAGATGAAGGACGGCCGCACGCATCTGGCGCACAAGGCCGAACACGCAGTCGATATGGAGACGGGAGCAATCGTGGCCGTCACGCTGCATGGGGCCGATGAAGGCGACACCGCGACCATTCAGGAGACGGTGGCCGAAGCCGGCGAGCGCATCACAAGCGTGATTACGGATAGCGACAACGACGAAGTTGCCAAGCAGGTCAGCGCGGAAGGTCCGCGCGAAGTGGTCACCGACAAGGGTTATCACAGCCGTGCGGTGGTGAGCGAACTAACCGAGTGGGGCGTGCGCACCTACTGCTCGGAGCCGCATCGCGGGCGGCAGCGGTGGAACGAGCAAGAGCGGGAACAACAAGCCGTGTATGCCAACCGGCGGCGCATTCGCGGAGAGCGAGGTCTGCGATTGTTGCGGCAGCGCGGCGAGAAGCTGGAGCGATGGAATCAACACTTGTATGATCGCGGCGGGATGCGACGCGTGCATTTGCGCGGCCGAAAAAATATCCTCAAGCGCCTGGTGGTGCACTCGGGCGCGGCCAACCTGGGACTGTTGATGCGTAAACTCTTCGGCAAAGGCACGCCGCGCGGCCTTGCCGGGGCAGGGGCGGTCATGATTTCGGCTGCGGAAGCTTCCACACGCCTCTGGTCGGTTACAACAATACTGATCAGGAAATTCGGCGACCCCTTGGCTCGCGCCAAATCACTTCAAATGATTTCCGTCGCCGCGTGAAAACAGCCCGTTTCACCTCGCGCTGCTAGGCCGCAGCCCATATCCAGCACGCTGTTTCGGTGTGCGGCGGATGCAGACCAACTGGAGCCCTCTATCTCACAATCGCCACGCCAACGCAGGTGTGGTGTCTTCGTCGATACACACTGCGTCAAGATCGACACGCATTAAGTTCCGCAAAGGATCCATTGAATCAATAGGTTATAGTCTGGCAGGTGCCCTGCGATTCAGCCGGGCATGAAACACCAAACACGGAATACGATGACGAAGCTGGCCGCGGTCTTGGCGATCGCGGTCGTCGATGCTGGCGCCGAGGAACGCCGCCAGACGCAGTCGCGGATCGTGGTTTCGATTCCCGACCGCAAACTGTTGCTGTTCGCCGGCGACCGCCTGGTGAAGATCTACGACGTGGCGGTCGGCAAGTCCTCCACGCCAACTCCCGAAGGCGAGTTCCGCATCATCAACCACGTTTCGAATCCGACCTACTACGGCTCGGGTATGGTCGTCGCGCCCGGAAAAAACAACCCGCTGGGCACCCGCTGGATGGGTCTCAGCGCGAAAGGTTACGGCATCCACGGCACCAACGTGCCAAGCTCCATCGGCAAGGCGGCCTCGCACGGCTGCATCCGGATGCGGCAGCAG
>DASYXM010000072.1:0-49726 GCA_035934795.1 Bryobacteraceae bacterium
CTTCCGGTCCATCGGGGACGCCGGACGGCCTGCGCTCGGAAAACCGTTACGACTGGCCCGCGTTACACGCATGATTCGCTTGGAGCAGGTTCCTAACAGACTCTCGTGTGTCGTATAATTCCTTGCGGACAGCGTGGTCTGTCCTTTTTTGAATTTCGGAATCGATCTAGAAGGCGTCGGAGATTCTGCCCTTTGGGTCTCCGGGTGGGGAGGCTCCCGGCCTGCGCCGGACCCTTGGTCCGGCTCTTCACGGCTGGATAATCAAAGCCCGGCTGAGAGCCGGCCCCAGCCTGGGAGGCTGCCCCACCCATCGAGCGCCTACGTTTAACCGCGTTCTCTGACACGCAACCTTAGCGCCCCGAGCGTTCGCTGAAGATCAGGATCTCCACTCTTCGATTACTCGCGCGTCCGGAGGCCGTATCGTTGGGGCTTTTCGGCTCGGCCGAGCCGTAGCTCGAAAGGGAAACCCGCGATTCGTCGATCCCGTCGCGCCCGGTCAGGGCCTCCATCAGGCGCAGGCTGCGGGCCGCAGCGAGCTCCCGGTTGTTGCGGAAGCGGCGATTGTGGATCGGCGTCGAGTCGGCGTGCCCGGCGAAATTCACTTTGTTGGGGATCGCGCTCAGCGCGGCGGCGATCTTCGCAAGCGTCGGAATCGCGGCGGCGCGGATGCGGTCGTCGCCGGGGGCGAAGAGCACCGCCTGCGGGAGGCTGATGGTCAGGCCTCGCTGGTCTCCCTGATCCGGTCCCCGCAGGTCCATTATTTGATCAGGACCCTTAAGGTCTATTATTCGATGTGGGCCTGGAAGGCCCAGTCCCTCTCGCGCCAGCTTGCTGGCAACGCCTACGAGTGCGGGATCGGCGTCCTGCTTGAGGGGTTCCGCGGCGGCCTCTCTAACGGCCGAACTCGCTTCAACGGCACGCGGCGGTTCAGGAGCAGGCTGTGGCGAGCAGGACGCCAACGCCGGCGAGGGCTGCGGGGAATGGGGAACGGGAGGGGCGGTCTTTCCGGTTTTCGCGGCGGCGGTGAGAAAAAAGATCAGCAGTATGGTCAGCACGTCCAGGTAGCTGACCATCCAGCGGTCGCGGCCAGGCGGGTGCGTGCGAGAGCGGCGCGTCGTCGTCATGCGGATGCCGAATTGCGCAGGAATCCGTTGAGCCGCTCGCGCAGCAGGGTGGGATGGACGCTGTCGTAGATTCCGAGGCCCCCTTCGGCGATGAGCTCGTCGGCCTGCGCGTCGTCCTCGGAACCGCTGCGAATGCGATGCGCGGCCGGCAGCAGCAGCAGGTTTGCGAGGGCCAGGCCATACATCGTCGAAACGAAAGCCGTACCCACGCCCGTCGCGACCGACGAAAGGTCCGAAAAGTGCCGCAGCGCGTCGATCAGGCCGACTACGGTTCCCAGCACGCCGATGGTGGGCGCGAATCCACCCGCTGTCTCGAGCGCCTTGGCGTCGCTTTCGCCCTGGCGTTCCCGCGCGCGGAGCATCACATCCAAGGCCGCGCGCAACTCCTCGCGATTCCTGACGTCCAGGCCGAGCGCCAGCACCTGCCGCAGGAAAGGATGGCGCGCCTGGGCGATCGCCGGTTCCATTTTGAGCATGCCTCCATTGCGGGCGATGCGCGAGTAAGCCAGGATTCCCTCCACCAGCGATTGGGGGCTCGCCGGAGCCGCCGGCCGCAGGAGTCCCGCGACGCGGCGCACCGCACGCACCAGCGCCATGCGCGGCGTGGAGATCAAGGTAACGCCGAAAGTGCCGCCGATCACGATGAGCGCCCCGGTGGGCTGGAAGAAATAGCCGAGGCCGATGCCTGTGGAGGCAACGCCAGCTATCATGGCGCCCAAGGCAACGGCCATTCCGACGATCAGCCCGGCGTCGACATTTGGCCGCACTGCCGGCACCCCGGAACGCTCGACAGCTTTGGTCGTGCGGCGAGCCTCGGCTACGGATTCAGCCGGGGAGTAAGGAGCAGGAGACGCCATATCCGTTCCGCATGGTGCACGTCACGGGCCGCGAAGGAAACTCGCGAAAGTGCAAGAATCCCAGCGCAACCAAGAAAATCATATCGGTGCGATGCGAAAGTGGGCTGCCATTTTGGGATCACGTGACGCTCAAGACCGCGTGAAACGCCCTGAGAGAAGTTCCCCGGGTGGGACACTACCAGTCGGCATGCCTCCCTTCAAGCCTGTATCGCGCAAAGCGGCGGCGATTCTTCTGGTAGAGGACAAGGCCGGAGATATCCGCCTGATGGAGGAAGCCCTTCGCGAGGCAGGCTGCTGCGCCCAGCTTTACATCGCGCGCAATAGCCAGCAGGCACTGGCGTTCCTGCGCCGCGAAAAGCCCTACGAGGCGAGCCCGCGTCCCGCGTTCATCCTGCTGGATGTGAATCTTCCCGGAGCGAACGGCACCGAGCTGCTGGCCGAGATCAAGAAAGAGCGCGGCCTGCGGCAGATTTCGGTCATCGTGCTCTCCACTTCGGCGCGCCCGGAGGATATCGCGAAGGCCTATGAATTACACGCCAACTGTTATGTCCAGAAGCCGGCGGATCTGGAATCGCTGGTGGAGGTCACGCGGATAATCGGGGCGTTCTGGCTCGAAACGGCGATGCTGGCGTGCGATTTCAACTCGCCGCCTCCGCCGCTAGCTTCTCAAAGAAGCGCTTGATCATCATCTTGGCGGTGCCGTCGATCAGGCGCTGGCCGACGGCGGCCATGGTGCCGCCCACCTGGGCCTCGCCGTCGTAGGAAACGTCTGTGCCCCCTTCGACGGCCGCCAGCGTGAGTAATCCTTCGCCCTTCATGAAGCCGATGCGGCCGGAGCCTTCGACGATGAGCCGAAAACTTTCGGGCGGCACGGAATCCGAGATGCGAACTTTGCCTTCGAACGCGCCCGAAAGGCTGGCGAGCGCCATCTTCATCTTCATTTTGTATTCGTCGGGGCCGACGTGTTGCAGGCCCTCGCAGCCGGGGATCGCGCGGGCGAGCGCCTCGGGGTCCTGCATCAGGGCGAAGGTGCGCTCGCGGGGGAAGGGAAGAGTGTAGGTGCCGGAGATTTTCATGTCACGTGTCGCCTGCCATGACGAAGCCGCGCAGAAGCGCGGCTGCAGCCGGGAAGGGCCGCCCCACAAGAAGGGTTCGCACGCTCCTCGAAAAATACGTTAGCTTAGGGCGGCCGTCAGTGCTCGCGCCGCGTACACGCTCGCCAGGTGCTTGCGGTAATCGGCGGACGCGTGCAAATCGGAATTGGCGTCGACCCCTTGAGGAACCAGCGCCGCGGCTTTTTGCACATCGGCCGCCGTCCCCGCGGTTCCTTCCAGAGCTTTTTCCGCAGCCGACGCGCGAAACGATTTGTTCGCGAGGCCGGTGACGCCGATTCGCGCCGAAGCGATGCGATCCCCGTTTTTCCGCACCCGGACGGCGACGCCCACCAGCGCGAATCCACTGGCCGGTTGCGGAGCTTTCTGATAACTGGTGCTGGAGTCCTCCATGGGAACCACGATCTCGCGCACGATCTCGCCGGTTTCGAGCGCGGTGGTGAACGCGTCGACGAAGAAATCCGCCGCCGATACAGTCCGCTCCGACTTCGCGCCTCTGATCACGATTTGCGCATCGAGCGCCTGCAGCGCGGCCGGATAATCCGCGGCGGGATCGGCATGCGCCACCGAACCGCCGATGGTTCCGACGTTGCGCACCTGCACGTCGCCGATCGAGGCTGCCGCAGCGGCGAGCAACGGGCACTTCGCGCGCACCAGCGCTGAGCTTTCGACCGCGTAATG
The DNA here is from genome assembly GCA_035934795.1 of Bryobacteraceae bacterium. Classification (GTDB taxonomy): domain Bacteria; phylum Acidobacteriota; class Terriglobia; order Bryobacterales; family Bryobacteraceae; genus Palsa-187. The sequence goes on from DASYXM010000072.1 coordinate 3,775, forward strand.
CGTCGCCGTAGCGCCGATGTGCAGCTGGTTTCCGGATTCCCGAATATAATTGAGGTCCTTGACGCGCGCCAGGTCGACGAGCTGTTCGGGCGCGGCCAGGCGCAGCTTCATCATGGGGATGAGACTCATGCCGCCGGCCAAGGGCTTGGCGCCCGCGGCGATCAGCGTCATGGCCTCATCAAGCGTCTTCGGCGCGGCGTAATCGAAAGCCTGGGCGATCATTAGTTGTTCCCTCCCATCAGCTTCCAGATTTTTTCCGGCGATAGCGGCATGTCGATGTGGCGGACGCCCAGGGGCGAAAGCGCATCCACCACGGAGTTCACCACGGCGGGCGAGGCTCCAATGGTGCCGGCCTCGCCGACGCCCTTCACTCCCAGCGGATTCACGTTGGTCGGCGTGATGGTGTGATGACTTTCAATCCACGGCATCATGTGCGCGCGCGGCAGGGCGTAATCCATCAGCTCGCCGGTGATCAGCTGGCCGCTATCGTCGTAAACCGCCTGCTCCCACAGCGCCTGTCCGACGCCTTGCGCGACGCCTCCATGCACCTGCCCGTCGACGATCAGCGGGTTGATCAGGTTGCCGCAATCGTCGACGGCGACGTAGCGGCGGATCTTCACCTGGCCGGTGTCCCGGTCGATATCGGTGATCACGATGTGCGCGCCGAAGGGGAACGTGAAATTGGGCGGTTCCCAGAAATAAGTGGCAACCAGGCCGGGCTCGGTGTTGGGCGGCAGCTTCATGGCGCGATAGGTGGCTCCCGCGATTTCCGAGAGCGGTTTCGACGCACCGGTCTTGTTGCAGATCACTTCGCCGCCGGAATAGGAAACGTCGTCGGATTCAAGCAACATTCCGCCGAATTTCTTGATCTTTGCTTTCAGATCCTGAAGTGCGAAATACAGTGCCGCGCCGCCCACTGCCGTCGCGCGGCTGCCGAAGGTTCCGATGCCGTACTGCACGATAGCGGTATCGCCGCGGATCACCAGGACGTCGTCAATATCAACGCCGAGTTCGTCGGCCGCAATCTGCGCGAAGGTGGTTTCCTCGCCCTGGCCGTGCGGGCACGCTCCGGTCATCACCGTAACCTTGCCGGATGGCTCGATCTTCACCGTAGCGCTTTCCCAGCCGCCGGCCGGAGTAGCGGGCGACGGGCCGAAAGCGCAGATTTCTCCATAGGTGGAGATGCCGATGCCCATCACCTTGCCCTGCTGGCGCGCGGCCGCCTGCTCCTTCAATAGATTCTTGTAATCCACGATCCCCAGCGCTTTTTCGAGCGGCGCGGCATAGTTCCCGGTGTCGTAGGTGAGGCCAGTGGCCGTCGGATACGGAAATTCTTCGGGTGTGACGAAATTCTTCAGGCGGATCTCCGCCGGATCCATTTTCAATTCGTCGGCGAGAATGTCGACCATGCGTTCGATGCCGTGCGTCGCTTCCGGCCGCCCCGCGCCGCGATAGGCGTCGGTGGGCACGCAATTGGTGAACACGCCGACCACGTCGGCGCGGATGTTCTTGGTCCGGTACAGCCCCGGCATCATCAGGACGCTGAGCGTCGGGATGGCCGGCGTCAGCAACTGGTGATAAGCGCCCAGGTCCTGCACGATTTTCAGCTTGATCGCGAGAATTGTCCCGTCCTTCTTGGCCGCGAGCTCGTAATAATCCACGTGGCCGCGCCCCTGAATGGTGCACAGGAAATTCTCGCGCCGCGATTCGATCCATTTCACGGGCTTGCCGATCTGCATCGCGACGAAACCCATCAGGGCTTCCTCTGCGTAGACGTTGAGCTTGCTGCCGAAGCCTCCGCCCACCTCCGGCGTGATCACGCGCACGCGATTTTCTTCCAGGCCCAGCATCCCTGCCACCAGCGACCGGAGCAGGTGCGGAATTTGCGTCGAGCTGTGCAGGTTCAGCTGGCGATCCGCCGCGTGCCACTCGGCCACCACGCCGCGCGTCTCCATCGCGGTGGGAATCAGACGCTGGCTAGTGATGCGCTGCTTGATCACTACTTCGGCGTCGGCGAAAGCTTTGTCGACTTCGCCGCCCTCCTGGTGGTAGTTGAACGCCGTGTTGTCCGGCCATTCCGGATGTACGGCCGGCGCGCCCACGGCGAGCGCCTTTTCGGGATCGGCCACGGCTTTCAAGACGTCGTAATCGACCTCGATCTTGTCGGCGGCGTCGCGGGCCAGATATTTGTCCGTGGCGACAACGACCGCTACGGGATGTCCGACAAAGTAAACGCGATCCGTCGCCAGGATGTAATGATGCGGCACGCGCAGCCCGGGCAGCGAGGCTCCGCACGGCACCGGGCCCACGTGCTTGGTGTCTTTGCCCGTGAAAACTGCGACCACGCCGGGAGTCCCTTCGGCGGCGCGCGTGTTGATCGAAAGGATTTTTGCGGCGGCGTGTGGGCTGCGCAAGACAATGGCGTGGTGCATGCCCGGCATCTGGATATCGTCGACGTAGGTTGCGGTGCCGGTGATCAGCCGCGGGTCCTCGCGGCGGCGGATGCGCTTGCCGACCAGGAGTTCGGTTTTCGTGATGGTGGTGGCCATGGGGTCTCCTATTTGCGCGGCCTTACTTTCCGGCCGTGGCCGCAGCGGCTTTCACGGCGTTGACGATGTGCTGGTAGCCCGTGCAGCGGCACAGGTTGCCTTCGAGCCCGTGACGGATCTCCTCCTCGGAGGGATGCGGATTGCGGTCCAGGATTTGCTTCGAGGCCATGATCATGCCCGGCGTGCAGAAGCCGCATTGCAGGCCGTGCTCGTTCCAGAAGGCCACCTGCATGGGATCGAGCTCGCCTCCCGCGGCGAGGCCCTCGATCGTCACGATGTCGGCGCCGTCGGCCTGTACCGCGAACATCGCGCAGCTTTTGATGGCCTTGCCGTCGAGCTGCACCGTGCAGGCTCCGCACAGCGAGGTCTCGCAACCGATGTGGGGCCCGGTGAGGCCGATGGCCTCGCGCAGGTAGTGGATCAGCAACAGCCTGGGTTCCACGTCGTGGGAATGAGATTTTCCGTTGATGGTCAGTTCGATTTTCAAGTTGGCCTCCCGGCCCGCGGGCCGCGCGGTTCAGAAAGTGCGGCGGATTTGAAGATACCAGAATCGGGAGGGGGGAGAAAAGGGGAGGGCGGCAGTCCGGCCGGCGACAAATCGGATCGGCAGCGAACTCGGTAATTCCTGGCGAGAAACTGCGGTCTCCGCCGATAATAGATAGATCGAGTGATACAATCCTTGTCCAGTACCAGTGCTCCCCCGATGAGGGTTGACTTTTTCGACAGCGTAGACAGAAACATTTTCCTCTCCCGATGTTTCCGAATCGGGAATTTGGTGTAGGCTATGAAAGAGATGGGCGCTTCCGGAACTAGTGTGGCGCGTCAGGCGGGGGGACGGTCCTTTCATCGACAAATCGCCGGCGTCGGTTACTCTCTCCACCGGGCCGATTGTCTGGAGTGGATGGACCTTCAGCCGAAGAACCACGTTCAAGCGATTGTTACTGATCCTCCGTACGGACTCAGGGAGTACTCCTCGGAAGAGAAGGAGAAGCTGCGGAAGAAGCGCGGCGGGGTTTGGAGGATTCCCCCCTCGTTCGACGGGTGCCTGCGCAGCCCTGTTCCGCGATTTACGGTTCTCACCGAACGTGATCGCGAAGAATTGAAGAGCTTCTTTCTCCTGTTTGCAGCGAGAGCCTTCAAGATTCTCGTCCCCGGCGGCCATTTGTTCATCGCCAGTAGTCCGTTGCTCTCCCATCTCGTATACCAGCCATTGATGGATGCAGGTTTTGAAAAGCGCGGAGAGATTATTAGGTTGGTCCAAACACTCCGTGGTGGCGACAGACCCAAGAACGCACACGAAGAATTTTCCGACGTCACGGTCATGCCACGGTCGTGCTGGGAGCCGTGGGGCCTCTTTCGCAAACCCTGTGAGGGTCGGGTACAAGACAACCTCCGCAAGTGGAAAGCCGGAGGGCTCAGGCGGGTGTCCGCGCTTGCGCCATTTGTCGACGTGATAACCTCCGCACCGACGAGGCCCGACGAGCGAAGACTTGCGCCACACCCTTCCTTGAAGCCGCAAGCATTTATGCGACAAATCGTTCGCGCGGCCCTTCCCCTCGGGGAAGGCGTCGTGCTAGATCCATTTATGGGTGCTGGATCGACGATTGCCGCTGCCGTCGCGGTCGGGTATCAAAGCGTCGGCGTAGAGTCTGATGCAATGTTCTTCGATGTCTCCGTGAACGCAATCCCCAAGCTGTCTGCTCTTTCTGTAAATGGTACAAACCGCATCGTAAGAACGAACGATGCTGTATCCTTGAACGGAAAGGGCAAAGACCAGCTTGGCTTTTTCTGCTGATGGCTTCGATAGGACCGTTCTACTTCCAGCAGGGTTGACGATCGCCCACCTCAGGAACGCGATTGATTACGTCGAGGAAAAAACTGAGGAATGGTTGGATCTCTATTTCGAGCAGGCCAACATTTTTAGCGGTGTCGTGGGCATCCTGGGCGTTCGGGCCCTCGATTCGTTCAGTCCTTACAAACGCCACAAACATCCCGACGTGGCGCAGCAGCGTTTCCCGGACCTCTCCCTTGGGGGTAAACCCAGTCCACGTCCGAAAGAAGCCCTTGAGTCTAAAGGGAGTGTCAGGCCATGGGCGATCCAGTCGCACTATGATCACCCGGGATGGTATATCGTCTGGAGATATACCATCGACCAGACGAGGCGGATGAAGCAGGGCAAGCCTGTCGTAGTCTGGCGTGTCGATATACCTTTCTTAAAACGAGAAAATTGGAAGTATGAGGGGAGTAAGGCCGGAGAGGGCCGAGGCGGGCGCACCCATACCTTCGGCGTCAAGAACGCCAAGCAGACGATAGGTGAGGGCGTCGTCTACCACGCCCCGGGCGTCCGCTTGTATCGCGGGAAGCCCACCCTCGTCGAGGCGGAGCAATAGTGTCGACACCAAAGAAATGAGACCGGCCCACGCGGACCGGCCCCGTGCTCAAGCTGAGGCGTGCTAGCTTACTTCTGGATCGCGATGAACTGCGTGAAGCCGTTGCGATTCACCAGCAGCAGGACATTTCCGCCACTCGCGTTGTGCAACGCGCGATCGAACTCATTCACCGAAGCGACCGGCTTGCGGTTCACCTCCTGGATCACATCGCCCTGGCGCAATCCGGCCGACCACGCCGTGCTGCCCTCTTCGACATCGGTGACCACGACGCCGTGCGCCGAGGCCGGCAGCCGCATTTCGCGGGCCGTCTGCGCATCGAGCGCGTCCACGGAAACGCCATCGAGAGCGCTGGCCGTGCCGCCTTCTACCGAGCCCCTCTCGTCCGAATGGGCAGCCGCGCCCGGCAGCTCGCCGAGCTTCACCGCGACCGTCTTTTCCGAGCCACTGTGCAGGACTTTGAGATTCGCGTTCGCGCCGGGAGCCATCAGTGAAATCCTCATACGAAGCTGGTTGGCGTCCTCGATCTTTTCGCCATTCACTTCCGTAATGACGTCGCCGCGTTCGATGCCGGCCTTGCCCGCCGGGGCGTCGGGTGTTACGTCGCCCATCAGGACGCCCTGCTGCGACGGTTTGAGATTGAAGGCGCGAGCCAGCGCCGGGGTGATGTTTTCGGGAACCACGCCGAGGTAGCCGCGCACCACTTTGCCATGGTCCATCACCTGGGTCATGACGCTGTGCGCCAGGTTCATGGGAACCGCGAAGCCCACGCCCTGGTTGCCGCCGTTGTTGGCGAGGATCGCAGTGTTGATGCCGACCAGCTCGCCGCGCGTGTTGATCAGAGCGCCGCCGGAGTTGCCCGGATTGATCGGAGCGTCGGTCTGGATGAAGTCCTCATAATCCTCGATGCCGAGATTGGTGCGGCCCTCGGCGCTGATGATGCCCATCGTCACAGTCTGTCCGAGCCCGAAGGGATTGCCCATGGCAAGAACGATGTCGCCGACGCGCGCCTTAGAGGAATCCGCCATGGCCAGAGTAGGAAGATTCGAGGCATCCACTTTCAGCACTGCGATATCGGTCTTGGGATCGGCGCCGATGACCTTGGCCTTGAGCTCGCGCTTATCGCCGAGCGTGACGGTGATGTCGCTAGCGCCGTCTATCACATGGTTATTCGTGAGCAGATAGCCGTCGGAGCGCACGATCACGCCCGAGCCAAGGCTGTGCTCGGTGCGGTTGCGGGGCGCGTTGAACTGACGCCCTAGATCGTTGCCGAAGAATTGACGGAAGAAAGGGTCCATCTGTAGCGGGGCCATTTCGGATTGTTTGGTGGTCTTCGAGGACGATATATTGACCACCGCGGGCAGGGCCTTATCGACCACCGGCGCAAAGCTCGATTCCATCGAGGGCGCCGTGAGCGTCGCCGCCGCCACGGTTTGAATCGGCGGTCGGGCCGCCCAGGAATGCGAGCCCACCAGCACGCCCAATGCGGCGGCCAGCAGGCAATAGACAAAGATTCGCGTTTCTTTCCACAGCATCTGTTTGTTCATGGGTTGTCGAAGCTCCTTAAAACACTTGCGGGAAGGGGTTCGCTGCCCGGCCAAATATGCGCCAGATCGCGTTTTTGCGCTAAGGCGAACACGCTCAGTCCCAACTCGATAGACGTAAGGAAATGCATTTTCTACCACAAGAATATTTTCGAGACGGCCGGGCTTTTGGCCCGTCTAAAATAGAGCTGTCGCCCTTATCATGCCTGCCGCCGACGACAGCACTCTCAAATACCGCGCCCTTACCGAGATCTCCGAGGCGTTTCTGGGATGCCGGGATCTCGACGCGTTGTTCCGCAGCCTGTGGGACACGCTGCGCAAGCTGATCCGCTTCGATTGGGTCCTCCTGGTGCTGATCAACGAACAGACGCGCAGCTCGCGCATCGAAACCATTGCGGGAGACCTGCCTCCTGGCGCCGGCACGCTGGTGGGGATCGAAACGCCATTGTACGGTTGGCCCTCCGAGCTGGTCTGGGAAACGCAGGAGCCACTGTACATCGCCGATCTCGAAACGGAAACGCGCTTCCGGCCGGACATTGTTCGACAGATGCGGAGCTATGAGATGCAGAGCGGTTTTTGGGCGCCCATGACCACGGTGCGGCACCGGCTCGGCAGCATGGTTTTCGTTTCGCGCCACCGCGATCCTTACAACGCCGAGGAGCGCCAGTTTTTGCATCACGTGGCGCGGCAGGTGGCGATCGCCGTCGATAATGCGCTGGCCTTCGAGGAGATCAACGAGCTGCGCCAGAAAATCGAGGAAGAGAAAGTTTATCTGGAAGAGGAAATCCGCAGCGAGTTCCGCTTCGAGGACATCATCGGGCGTAGCGCTGCTTTGCGGCGCGTGCTGGAACAGGTGGAGACCGCCGCGCCCACGGATTCCGCCGTGCTGATCGAAGGCGAGACCGGTACCGGCAAGGAGCTGATCGCGCGTGCCATTCACCGACTGAGCCGCCGTGCACAAGCCACCTTCGTCAAGGTGAACTGCTCGGCCGTGCCGGCGGGATTGATCGAAAGCGAAATGTTCGGGCATGAGAAGGGCGCCTTCACCGGCGCGGTCAGCCAGCGACTGGGGCGCGCCGAGCTGGCGCATCGGGGGACGCTGTTTCTCGACGAGGTTGCGGATCTGCCCTTGGAGCTGCAGCCGAAATTGCTGCGAGTTCTGCAGGATGGGCAATTCGAAAGGCTCGGTGGAACGCGGACGATCACAGCCGATTTCCGCCTGGTCGCCGCGACCAATCGCGATCTGCGAGGAATGGCCGCGCGCCAGGAGTTTCGTCTCGATCTTTTCTACCGCTTGAACGTGTTTCCCATCGCGGTTCCGCCGCTGCGCGAGCGCCGCCAGGACGTTCCGCCGCTGGTCCGCTTCTTCGTGCAGGATTTCGCGGTCCGCATGCGTAAACACATCGATGCTATACCGGCGGACACAATGCAGGCGCTGGTGAATTATTCCTGGCCGGGCAACGTCCGCGAGCTGCGCAATGTCGTGGAGCGCTCCGTGATTCTCACCACGGGCAAGCGCCTGGCAATCCCGCACGACGCGCTTTATTCGCTGGAGCCGGCAAGCTCCGCGGGCGTGGTTCCCATGGCGGAAGCCGAAAAGCGCCATATCCTGGAAGCCCTGCACGCAGCCCATTGGATCGTCGGGGGTCCCAAAGGCGCTGCGGGGCTGCTCGGACTCAAGCGCAGCACTCTACAGTCCAGGATGGAGAAGCTAGGCATCCACCGCGAGAGCCGATATATCGGCGAGTGACGAAATACCGTCTGCGAAGATCCCATAAATTATTGATAGTAAGTAAGTTATTATGGAACAAAGCTTGCGCCTTTCCTGACGCTAGATCATCTATAAACGAGTAGGCCAGACACCAGAATGAAGCGACTTCGTACCTTTGGATTGTTCGTCATCTGTGTTGCCGCCGCGCGCGCGCAGACCGCTCCGCAACCGCTGAAATTATCGCTGGACGAAGCAATCCAGCGGGGATTGAAGAACAACCTGGGCGTGCTCGAACGGGAATCGGCGGATCGAGCGGTGCGGGCCGAACGGATTCGGGCGCTGAGCGCGCTGCTGCCAACAGTGACGGCGGACGTGGCCGAGAACCTGCAGAAGAACAATATCGCGGTCTTCGGATTCCGCATCTCCGGGTTCCCTCATATCATCGGGCCGTTCGGATATTCCGACGCACGCGCGCAGGTCGAAGCGAATCTTTTCGATCAGAATGCGCGCAAGAATCTGCAAGCCGCGGCGCGGAACACGCGGGCCTCCGAACTGGATATCCAAAACGCGCGGGACCTGGTGGTGCAGGCCGTGGCGAACGGCTACTTGACGATCCTCGCCGATATCGCCCGCGTGGAGACGACGCGCGCGCAGGTCGCGACGGCCCAGGTACTGTACGAGAACGCGCGGGACCGGCACGCGGCGGGCGTCTCTCCGGCCATCGACGAATTGCGCTCGCAGGTGGAGCTGAAGACGCGGCAGCAGCAGCTACTGGCCGGACGAAATCTGATGGCGAAGGATAAACTGGCGCTCCAGCAGGCGATCGGCCTCCCGGGCTCGCAGGAAATCGAGCTGAGCGACGCGGCGCCTTATTCGCCGCTCGAAAACCTGACGCCGGAGCAGTTGAATGAGCGCGCCCGCGCCTCCCGCGCGGACTATCAAAGCTTGAAAGCCCAACTGGACGCGGCGCAGTTGTCCAGGCAGGCGGCGCTCGCGGAGCGCTATCCGGTGCTTGCGCTCAACGGCAACTATGGGTACGACGGCGTGAGCCCGGCTCAGTCCCGCGGGACCTTCCAATTGGCCGGCGCCGTGAAGTTCAGCGTCTTCGACGGCGGGCGCATCCGCGCGGACGTGCTGCAGGCGGACTCCGTGATCCAGCAGCGCAAGGATGAGCTGGCCGATCTGGAACGCCGGATGGATACCGATATTCGATCCGCGCTGTTCGATTTGACTTCGGCGGCGGACCAGGTGGCCGTGGCGCAAAGCAACGTGGAGCTGGCGAATCAGACCCTCACACAGGCTCGCGACCGGTTCAGCGCGGGCGTCACCGACAACATCGAAGTGGTGCAGGCGCAGGACTCCGTGGCTCAAGCCCAGGACAATCTCATCGCAAGCCTGTACGCGCATAATCTGGCCAAGGTTTCGCTGGCGCGGGCGATGGGAACGACAGAGACGAATTTGAAGCAGTTCATCGGAGGCAAATAAGCGTGGCCGAACCGAAAATCGCGGAAAAAACGAAAAGCAACCGGGGCAGGAAGATCGCCGCCGCAATGGTCGTTGCAGCGCTCGCGGGCGGCGGCTATTACTACTGGTCGGAATTGCAGAAGGTGGAATCCACCGACGACGCGCAGATCGACGGACACGTCGTTTCGATCAGCCCGCGCGTTCCCGGCCACGTGCTGGAAGTCCTGGTGGAGGACGAGCAAGTGGTCAAGAAGGGCGACGTTTTGGTGCGGCTGGACCCCAAGAACTACGAAGTGGCTGTGGCCAAGGCGCGGGCCGATCTGGAAGACGCGCAGGCCTCGCTCGAAAGCTCGCGCACGGATGTCCCCCTGACAACCATGACGACCGGCAGCACGCTCAGCGGGGCGAAGTCGGGGCGCCAGGACGCGGCGGCAGCCGTCACGTTCGCGCAGCGGCAATTGAGTGTCGCGCAGGCCAGGCTCGCATCGGCGGTAGCCAACGTGAAAGTGGCCGAGGCCAACGCCCTGCGCACGGAGCAGGACGTGAACCGTTACAAAACGCTGGTGGCGAAGGACGAGATTTCGCGGCAACAGTACGATCAATCCGCGGCCACGCTCGAAGCCGCCAGGGCGACCATCGAGGCGCAGAAGGCGGGTGTGACGGAGGCGCAGCAGAGCATCTCGGCCGCCGAGGTCGCAGTCGAGCAAGCCAGGGCGAAGCTCGCGCAGGCCGACGCAAACGTGGAGGCCGCGATGACCGGACCCGAGCAGGTGTCCATCACGAAATCCAAGGCGCAGGTGGCGCTGGCGAAGGTCGCGCAACAAAGGGCCACGCTGGAGCAAGCCGAGCTGAACCTGTCTTACGTCACGATCACGGCGCCGTCCGATGGCGTGATCGGCAAGGCGGGCGTGAATCCCGGGCAGAACGTGGAGGCCGGCCAAGAGATGTTGGCGCTGATCCCGCTCGAGGACATCTGGGTGACCGCGAACTTCAAGGAGAATCAGCTTCGCGCCCTTAAATCCGGGCAGAAGGTGAAGATCACCGTGGACGCCAATGGCCGCGACTACTCCGGCCACGTGGAGCGTATCGCCGGCGCGAGCGGAGCGCGTATGAGCCTGCTGCCGCCTGAAAACGCCACCGGAAACTTCGTGAAAGTCGTCCAGCGCATTCCGGTTCGGATTTCGCTCGATCCCGGCCAGAACCAGGATCACGCGTTGCGGCCGGGGATGTCGGTGACGCCGGTGGTTGACATCAGATGAGAGCCTTGCGATGAGCGCAGTTGCAGATCCCGCCGCGCCCGCCGCGCGCGCGGTCTGGAAACCCAAGTACAACCCCTGGACCATCGCCATGGTGGTTACGATGGCGACGTTCATGGAGGTGCTGGACACCAGCATCGCGAACGTCGCGCTGCCCCACATTGCCGGAAATTTATCCATCAGCGAGGACGAGGCGACGTGGGTGCTGACGTCCTACCTGGTGGCGAACGCCATCATCTTGCCGATCAGCGCGTGGCTCGCCACCAAGTTCGGGCGCAAGCGGTTCTACATGACCTGCGTGACGATCTTCGGCGTAAGTTCGCTTATGTGCGGTCTCGCGCCGAATCTGCCGATCCTGGTTTTCTTTCGCGTGCTGCAGGGCCTGGGGGGCGGAGGACTTGCGCCCACCGAGCAGGCGATTCTCGCCGATACGTTCGCGCCTGAAAAACGCGGGCAGGCGTTTTCCGTTTATGGCATGGCGGTGGTGGCGGCGCCGGTGATCGGGCCGACGCTCGGCGGTTTCATCACCGATAACTACAGCTGGCGCTGGCTGTTTCTGATCAACGTCCCGGTGGCGCTGGTGTCGCTGTTCCTGAGCGCGCGCGTGGTGGAGGATCCGCCGTTTCTTGAAGAGCTGCGCAAAAAGATTTTCACGGTGGATTACGTCGGGCTGGCGCTGCTGGCGGTCGGCATCGGAGCCCTCCAGGTGACGCTCGACAAGGGCGAACGCGAGGACTGGTTCGGCTCGCCGTTCATCGTGACCTTCGCCGTCATCGCCGCCGTGACCCTGGTCGCGGCGATCTTCTGGGAGTACCACCACCCCCATCCTGTGCTGGACGTGCGGCTGTTCCGGACGCGCAACTTCTCGGTGGCGTGCATGATGATGTTCATGCTGGGCGCGGGGCTGTACGGCGCGACCGTACTGATCCCGCAGTTTCTGCAAACGCTGATGGGGTACACGGCCCTGCAGGCGGGCCTGGTGCTGTCGCCTGGGGCGGTGCTGATTATCATATCCATGCCCCTGGTGGGCCGCATGGTGTCGCGCGTGGACGCACGCTGGATGATTACGTTCGGGTTCACCACGTTAACGCTCTCCTTGTTTCACATGACGACTCTGAACTTGGACGTCGATTTCATGACGCCGCTGATGATGCGCGTGTATCAGTGCATCGGGCTGGGATTCCTATGGGTGCCGATTTCGACGCTGTGCTACGAGGGTGTGCCGCCGGAAAAGAACAACAACGTTTCGGGCATGACCAATCTGGCGCGCAATCTCGGCGGGAGCCTGGGGATCGCGTCGCTTTCGATTCTGCTCGCGCGGCGGTCGCAGTTTCATCAGAACGCGCTGGTGTCCCACGTCACGGTCTACGATCCGGCCCTGCGCGAACGCGTCGCGGCGATGACGCATAAATTCACGACCCTGGGCGTCGATCCGGTAAGGGCCGGCGAGCGCGCCTACGGCATGATCTACGGCTCGCTCCAAAGGCAAGCGGCGATGCTCGGCTACATCGACACGATCTTCATATTTGCCTGCGTGCTGGTGCTGATGACGCCCGCGGCGTTCCTGATGAAGAAGGTCACAGGACGGGCGCCGAGACGCGGGGGGCATTGATCCTTGGTTGGCAGATTATTAGCGAGTGTTGAAAAAGGGGACAGACTACTCTGTCCCCTACCGTAAATCTCTGATTTCACGTGCGAGCGTGGGAGTGGACAGAGCGGTCTGTCCCCTTTTTCAACCCGCCCCACCGGCTGCTAGCCCTTTATAATCGTCAACATTGGCGATGCCACAGGAAACTCCCGCCGAGCGCGAGACGGCGCGCCTGGAAGCGTTCAGCGACGGCGTCTTCGCGATCGCCATTACTCTACTGGTGCTCGAGATCAAGGTCCCGCATTTTGACGGACCGGCGTCGTCGTCGGCACTGGCGGCCGCGTTGCTGCGGCAATGGCCCAGTTACCTCGCGCTGGTGACCAGCTTTTTCACGGTGCTGATCATGTGGGTGCATCACCACATCGTGTTCCGCCTGGTGCATCGCGCGGACGTGAATCTGCTGTTCGTCAACGGTTTGCTGCTGCTGTTCGTCAGCGTGGTTCCGTTTCCGACCGCGCTGTTGGCCGAATACTTGGGTACGCCGGCCGCGCCGGCCGCGTGCACGGCCTATGCGGGATTTTTCGTCGGCATCAGCATCTGTTTCCAGTTGCTGGTGGCTTTGGCCTTCCGCGTCGCGGTGCTCGCGCCGGACGCCTCGCCCACGACCGTGCGTCGCGTCAGGCGGAGTTATTGGGCCGGCCCGCCGCTGTATCTGCTGGCCACCGTGATAGCGCCCTTCTTTCCGCTGGCGGCCATCGGAATCTGTACGGCGCTGTGGATTTTCTGGGCCGCGATGACGCGGGAATGTTAGCGCAGTATCTCTCGAGTCCGCAGCTCGAAATCGATCACCGCAAGTTCGCTCCCGGATCTGAGGTGATGCAGCTATGGCGAAAGTCTCGGTCGTTATTCATCACTCTATTTCATCACCGGCTGCAGAGCGCGGCTGGAAATGATGTGATCGATCAAGCCGTATTCCACGGCCTGCTGGGGTTCCAGGATATAGTCGCGGTCCACGTCGCGCCCGATGCGCTCCACCTGCTGACCGGTGGCGTCGGCGAGAATCTCATTTAGCGTCTCGCGCATCCGCAGGATTTCCTTGGCGTAAATGTCGATATCGGTGGCCTGGCCGGCCAGACCGCTCATGGACGGTTGGTGGATCAGAATCCGCGAGTGGGGCAGACTATAACGTTTGCCTTTGGTGCCGCACGCGAGCAGCACGGCGGCCATAGAAGCGGCCTGCCCGACGCAGTAGGTGACGATGTCGGGCTCGACCAGGCGCAGGGTGTCGAGGATGGCGAGGCCCGCGGTAATGGATCCGCCGGGCGAGTTGATATAGAGCGAGATGTCCTTCTCCGGGTCTTCGGCGGCCAAAAACAGCATCTGGGCGATTACCAGGTTCGCTACGTTATCGTCGATGGGCGTTCCCAGGAAGATGATGTTTTCCTTCAACAGGCGCGAATAGATGTCGAAGGCGCGTTCGCCGCGCGAGGTCTGTTCGACCACCATCGGCACGAGAACCGAATTTTGCATTGCTTGCTCCTTAAAACCGGGGTTTCCCATCAACCGGCAGACTACATTTCACGCGCGTCCGGCGGACTTCCGTGATCCCCGCCGGCCCCTCGAGGCGACCACGCGGCGCTTCTCGCCGAGGGCCTTCGCCAGATCGGCTACCGAAGTTCCCCCCAAGTAATCCATGATACGCGACCGCAAGGCCATCCATCCATCGTGCATCGCGCAAGCCACCCGGTCGTTGCATTCCGCGCCTCCTCCGATGCAACCGTCATATCGGCCGGCGCCGTCCATTGCCTCGACGATTCGAAGCATCGTAATCTCCTTGGGCGGCTGGTTGAGGCGGAATCCGCCGTGCGGGCCTTTCGTGGATTTCAGCACTCCTAGGCGAGCTAAGTCCTGCAGAATCTTGGCGAGAAAGTGCGAGGGAATCCCGGTTTCGGCGGCCAGCGTCTTGACCAGCGCGAATTCGCCGGTAGGCAGCTGGGCTAGGGGGATAAGTGCGCGGATGGCGTATTCTGCCGAACGGGAATAGATCATGAAGCCTGCAGTGGAAAGATATTGAGCATCTCCCGGAAAAATACAAGTTTATCCGAAATGCACGCCCGCAGGCCCAGCGCACGGCGCCACCGTAATCCGTCCGTGGGAATTCGCGATGGATGCGGGACCTAACGGGGCGTTTCGAGACGCTTGAAGCAGCGCCACCCACGCGGTGGCCGACGAGGGCGTCGGCCGCGGATCGGGAGATCCGCCCTACCTGGCGTTCTGTAGGGCGGGCGTCCTCGCCCGCGTTCGGCCTCCTGGCCGAACTCTTCCTTAGCGACGGGTTACGGGCGCTAGGGTCGGAACAGGTTCACGTTGTCAGCGCCTTTTTTCGGAGTAAAGTAGAGAGTTGTTTGTTTGAGGGGAGCGTGCCATGAGACTTGCAAGTTTGTTTTGGTTCGCCTGCCTGGCGCCCGCACTTTTCGCGCAGGGCGATTGGCCGGGTTATGGAAAAGATCCGTTCGGCCAGCGCCATTCGCCGCTTACTCAAATCAATACGGCGAACGTTAAGAATCTGAAACCCGCGTGGCAGTATGGGGTGGATGCGAAAGGGGTAAGCAATGATGCATCTACGCGCCTGCTGACGGGGACCGAAGCCGTGCCGATCATGGTTCGCGGGGTGCTTTACACGCCCACGCTGAAGCACGCCATCGTCGCACTGGAGCCGGAGACCGGCAAGGAGCTCTGGAGGTACGAGCTGGGGAACGCGGCGGCGCCTTTGCGCGGCGTCGCCTATTGGGCCGGCGATAAGGACCATCCTCCGGCGATCCTGGCGGGAACCAGCAACGGCCGGCTGATCCAGCTGAATGCCAAGACCGGGAAACTGGTGCCGGGGTTCGGGACCGAGGGCGTGGTCGATCTGCGCAAGGGCGTCACGGATAGGTTCCCGGACGCTCCGTATCACATGGCCTCGCCGGGCGCGATTTACCGGACGTCCATCATCACCGGCGCGCAAGGCAAGGAGGACGATCCGGGCGGCCCGGACATGGACGTGCGCTCCTGGGATCTGCGCGACGGCAAGCTGAACTGGACCTTCCATACCATTCCGCATCCCGGCGAATCGGGCTACGAGACGTGGCCGAAGGATTACTGGATGACCGCGGGATCGCCGGCAAATTGGGGAGCGGGGACCCTCGACGAACAGCGCGGGACGATCTATCTGCCGATCGGGCAGCCCGCCGCACAGTATTACGGCGGCGCTCGGCATGGGCAGAATCTGTATTCGTCGTCCATCGTCGCGTTGGATGCGAGCACCGGCAAGGTGCGCTGGCATTTTCAGCTCACTCATCACGACGTATGGGATTACGATGCCGAGGCGGCGCCGACGCTGATGGATATCACGCGCGATGGAAAGAAGATCCCGGTCGTGGTCGCTGTTTCGAAGCCCGGCCTGATGTTCTTTCTGGATCGCGAGACGGGGAAATCAATCTATGGCATGGAGGAGCGTTCGGTTCCGCAGAGCGATATCCCGGGCGAGGAAACCTCACCAACCCAGCCGTTTCCGCTGAAGCCGCCTCCGCTGGCGCGCCAGGGCATGCGTCCCGACGAAGTGTTCACGGGCGAGCCGGAGCACGAGAAGTTCTGTAAGGATCTGGTGGAGAAGATTGGCGGTATCCACAGTTACGGCTCCTACACGCCATACAGCAGCAAGGAATTCCGGGTGATCTTCCCGGGCCAGCAAGGCGGCCCGAACTACGGTGGTATATCGGTCGATCCGAAGCTCGGGTATGTGATTGTGAACGCCCGCAACGTCGCCGGCATGGGGCGCCTCGATAAGACCCCCGAGGGCGACCAGGTAGCGTATCGCCGCTTCAGCCCTCTGGGCAAGGGGTCGACCAACGCGCGCTTCTGGGATCCGTCCAATCAGTTACCGTGCCAGCAGCCCCCCTGGGCGGAGCTGATGGCGGTGAACGCGAACACCGGCGACATCGCGTGGCGCGTGCCGCTCGGGACCAGCGACGAGATGGAGGCCAAGGGCATCCACAATACCGGCTCGTTCGGCCAGGGCGGTCCCATCACGACCGCGGGCGGGCTGACCTTTATCGCGGGGACCATCGACGCGCGCCTGCGGGCTTTCGAAACGAAGAGCGGCAAGCTGCTGTGGGAGACCAGGCTCGATACCGAGGGTCACACCAATCCCATGACCTACATGGGCAAGAACGGCAAACAGTACGTCGTGATCGTCAGCTCGGGCGTAAACGCGTTCGCGCTGGAATAGACCGGGGCTGGGTCATCCCGGTGAAGACGCCTGAGTCGTCATCTCCTGCACTGAATCGCCCTCCAACTTCTCGGGAGCCGGCTTCGGCGGGAGCTGGCGGCCCGAAATCGCGGCGGGCTTGATGAACGGCATCACGTCGTCCGGGTTGGGACGGTGAGTTTCGAGGAAATCCATCCCCTCGACGGTAATCTGCAGGTTGCTCTTGTCGTCGTTGGTGACGTAGCCGCGCTGTTTCAAGTACCACAGCGCGAAGGTCAGCGCCTCCATGGGCGCGTCGAGCATGGCCTCGATGTGGCGCATGGAGAGCGCTGGGGAGGTGGGTCTATTACGGCGACGGTCGTAGAGAATGCACAGCAGCGCCCCGCGCAATCCAACCTCGCGGCCAAGGACGTCAAAGAAATCGATGCCCATGAACTTAGGGCGGCCATCGCCGCCCGCAATCCCCTTGAGCGTGTCGAACGCTTGGCGCTTTTCGGGATCCGACAGGGTTTCGTAGGCCGTGTTGATGACCGCGAGCTTCTCGTCGTCCCGGGTGTCGATGTTATCCGGGCCGTACCTCTCTAGCAACCGGGCGTAGGCCCGCTGTATTACTTCTGTTTCCGCGCTGGCGTCGACGCCCAAAATCGCATAGTGATCGTTGTACTTGCCTTGGGGGGAAACCGACATAGTGATCTCACTTCAAAGTATCGGTACTTTGCCCCTGTAATTCGCTCGGGGAAAACACTGAGTACTTTGCGAGACGTGTACCTACCACTCACTTGCGAGGCCTGGCGAAGTGCTGATGGGCCGGACCGGCGGCTACTTGCCGGCGTTAAAGCGCCGCTCGGCCTCCCGCCAGTTCACGACGTTCCACCAGGCCGAAATGTAATCGGGACGGCGGTTTTGATACTTCAGGTAGTAAGCGTGCTCCCACACGTCCAGGCCGATCACCGGGAACTTGGCTTCCATCACGGGCGAATCCTGGTTGGCTGTCGAATAAACCTCCAGGCTGGAACCGCTCTTCACCAGCCACGCCCAACCCGAACCGAAGCGGGTGGTCGCCGCGGCGTTGAACTTTTCCTTAAACGCGTCGAAACTGCCGAATGTGGAGGCGATTGCGGCGGCCAGATTTCCCACCGGAGCTCCGCCCGCGCCCGGCGCCAGGATCTGCCAGAACATCGAATGGTTGATATGGCCTCCGCCATTATTGCGCACAGCCGTCTTGACGGCGTCCGGCACGATGGCGCAAGTGTTGGCGAGCAGCTCTTCGACGCTCTTCGACGCCAGGTTCGGCGCCGATTCCAGCGCCTTATTCAAATTCGTTACATACGCGTTGTGGTGCTTGCCATGATGGATCTCCATGGTCATCTTGTCGATGTGGGGCTCGAGCGCGTCGGTCGCGTAGGGCAATGCAGGTAGAGTGAATGCCATTCGTTGGTCTCCTTCGTTTAAGGTAACTCGCTTCTCACTGGTTTAGTTGGATGCTCGCTGGTAGGCGTCGGCCACACGAAACATCGTAGTTTCATCGAAATGTTTCGCGAGAATTTGGAGTCCGACCGGCAACCCCTCCGACGTCAGGCCGCACGGGACGCTCATGCACGGGATTCCGGCGAGCGACCCGGTGATGGTGTAGATATCGGACAGGTACATCGCGACCGGATCGTCGACTTTTTCGCCGATCTTGAAGGCCGGAAACGGCGAGACGGGGGCCACGATGGCATCGACTTGTTCGAAAGCCTGCGCGAAATCCCGAGCGATGAGCGTGCGAACCTTCTGGGCCTTCAGGTAATAAGCGTCGTAATATCCGGCGCTTAACACATAGGTCCCCAGCATGATGCGGCGTTTGACCTCGGTTCCGAAGCCTTCCTCGCGTGTCAAGCGATACATTCCCGCAAGCGTTTGCGCAGCCGCCGAGCGAGCCGTATAGCGGACGCCATCGTAGCGGGCCAGATTCGCGCTGGCTTCCGCCGTCGCGATGATGTAGTAGCAGGCGATCGCGTAGGGCGTGTGGGGAAGCTGGATGTCGTGCACTTCACAGCCCAGTTTGCGGAGGGTTTCCACGGCGGCATGGATGCGATCGGCCGTGTCGTTGGCCAAGCCTTCCAGATATTCGCGCGGCACGCCGATTTTCAACCCTCGGACGTTGCCATCGAGTGCGGTCGCGTACTCCGGTACAGGCGCGAACGCGGAAGTCGCATCCCTTTCGTCGCGGCCGGCGATTACTTGAAGAAGCGTCGCCGCATCGCGAACGGATCTAGCAAACGGGCCGATGTGATCGAGGGAGCTCGCGAAGGCCGTTAGCCCATACCGCGAAACTCGTCCATAGGTCGGCGTAACGCCCGTGACGCCGCAGAACGACGCCGGCTGACGAATGGAGCCGCCGGTATCGGACCCCAGCGCGAGCACGGCCGTCCCCTGCGCGACCGCCGCCGCCGATCCGCCGCTCGATCCTCCCGGGACGCGATCAAGCGCGACGGGGTTGCGCACCGGCCCGAACGCCGAATTCTCGTTCGACGAACCCATCGCGAACTCGTCGCAATTGGTCTTGCCCAGGATCACGCCGCCAGCCTGTTCCAGGCGGACGACTGCGGTCGCGTCGTAAGGGGGGACGTAATTCGCCAGCATCCTGGATGCGCACGTAGTGCGCAATCCACGTGTCACAATCACGTCCTTCACCGCGATCGGCACGCCCACGAGCGGCCCGAGATCTTCGCCCCTGGCGATTCGGGCATCGACGGCGCGTGCGGACGCGAACGCGCGCTCCGGCGAAAATGTCAGGTACGCGTTGGTTTTGGGATTCTCGGCTTCCGCATAGGCCAGCGCCTGGCGCGCGAGTTCCTCGGCGCTGAATTCCTTTGACACTAACCCTGAGCGGATCGAGGCGATCGAATGCGATGTGAGCCAATGTGATGCGCTCATCGCTCGATCACCTTGGGCACCTTGAAGTAGCCGCCCCCGGACAGCGGAGCGTTCGCGACTGCCTCGGAGTTCGCGAGCGGCGGGCGTTCGACGTCCTCACGGAGCGTCGCGGTTTCGCCCGCAGCATCAAAGAGTACCTGGGCCATCGGTTGGACGTTGGCCGTGTCGAGCTCGTTCAATTTGTCGATGTAGCTCAAAATTCCGTCAAGGTCTTGGGCCATGCGGGCAGTCTCCTCGCCGGTCAGGGCGAGGTTGGCCAGCTCGGCGACGCGCTGGACGTCCTGTTCGGTGATCTTCACGCCGTGTTCCTGTTTTTCGATTGGCGATATAGCAAATCGAGCACGGGATCTTCAATCTCGCGGGGCCGGGCCACGGTCGCTCGTTGCGGCTGCCTCTTCAGAGGCATGGGACGGAAGTCGATATCGGTGATGAACGCCTCGCCCAGTGCGTCAATCAGATTGCGCACCAGGAAGTGACGTAGCGTATTGAGCTGGCGCTGCCACACGACGTCCTCGACTTCGACCACCAGCGATGTGCGAACAAGCGCGGTTGCGCGCGCGTGTGCGGCAATCTTCTTGCCCGCGGCGACCCGCCACGCCGCCACAGCCCGCGCTTCGGCGTCGGCGGGATCCCGGGACAGCTTCAGTTTGCCGATAAGTTGGCCGGCGCGCAGCATCGTCAGTTTGGCGGGGGAGTCTCGATTTTACCATGCAGCAAGTTCGATCTCGCGCGCATGTTATATCTCGAATCATGCAACTCGTGCTGGCGTCGCTATCGCCGCGGCGCAAGGAACTGCTGGCGCTCGCGGGCTTCGAATTCTCCGTGCGCTCCCGTCCCGTAGAAGAGGCACGCCGCTCGGGCGAAGCTCCCGTGGCATACGCGCGGAGGCTGGCTCGCGATAAAGCGGAGGCCGCGTGGGAGAGCCCCGAGGAAATCGTGCTGGGTGCGGACACCATCGTCCTTGTCGGAGACCGCGTGCTGGAAAAGCCAGTGGACGCCGGGGATGCGCGCGCGATGCTGCGCCTGCTCTCCGGCCGGAAGCACGCCGTCATCACCGGCATCTGCCTGCGTCACGCCGGCGGCGCGATTGTCGATCACGCGGAGACCTCGGTGCGCTTTTCGGAAATGAGCGGCCCGGAGATCGACGCATATATAGCCAGCGGCGAGCCGATGGACAAGGCGGGCGCTTACGCGATCCAGGGATTCGCGTCGAAGTTCGTTGAAGAGATCGACGGATGCTATTTCAACGTCGTGGGATTGCCGGTGTCGCTGGTGTACCGGCATTGGAGATCGCTCGCGCGAGAATAGCTTCTTGTGGGGCGGCTTTTCACACTAGCGATTCCGCCAGAAGACGCCGTTCCACTTGCGCATCACCAGCTCCGTGAGATTCAGCGCGATCGCGAGCGCGAGCAATCCGGGCCACAGAGAGAGCAGCGTGTTCAGGGAGCGATTGCCCGGGTCGAACGCGTCCTTCGTCGACGGTTCGAAACGGCCGCCGGTAAATTCAGCGACTTGTTTCAACAGCAGCGGATTCGATCCGTATTCGGTCAGCTCCGCTTCGGGCCGGTACAAGCCGACCTCCGGGAACGCCCGCGAGTCCTCCACCGGGCGGATGCGGAACAGGCCCTGGCGCGCGCCGATCTGCAGGCGCCCGCGATAGGTGCCCGCGGCGGTTTTCTTCACGTCGACTGATTTTTGGAAGCCGTCAGTACCGATCGCGAAGATTGCGGGGATCTTCGCCGGCTCCGTGACGCCGGGTCCCAGACGGTAGACGACGTCGAGAGCGCCACTCGCGCTATCGTACTCCACCGACGCTTCTCCGCCGCGCGCATGCGGCAGAAGATCCCGCACCAGGTTGGTCCAGAATTTGTCGTAGCCTTTCCAGGTGACCCAATCGGTGGCCCAGCGCGTTTTGGCGTCTGAAGTGAACACGGCCGCGCGTCCGAGTCCGTACTGCCAGCGCGCGAGCAAAGGATCGCGGCGGTCGATGCGCAGGATGGTTTCCGCGGCGGGCTTCGCCTCGTAACGAACATAACCTTTGAGCGCGGGAGCCGCGGTGAAATCGACGCCCTCGAGAATCTCCGTCGGCTTCGCGATCTGAGCGCTGAGGTCGCTCTCGACGGTGGTCGTGCCGGTGTGTTCCATCACGTCGCGCAGGACAATTTGTTCCAGGCCCGAGGGCTCCCGCAGGAAGTACGCTTTGCCGCCGGCCAAGTCGGCGATCCTTTGCAGATACTCGCGATGGACGTCGGCGCCCAGGCCGACGGTGGAGATGCTGACGCGCCGCGACAGAGCCGTACGCGCCAGCTCATAGCTGTTGCCCTCCTCGGAAATGCCGTCCGTCAACAACAGGATGTGGCGATAAGGAGCTTCGATCGGCAGAATGCGCGAATATGCTTCGGTGAGCGCCGGTGCAATCTGCGTGCCGCCGTTCGCGAAAATGCCGGCAATGCGCGCGTTGATCAGATTGCGGTCGTCCGCCTTGCGGATCGGGACAATCCAGGCGAAGGAATTGTCGAACGCCAGCACGCCCACCTCATCCATGGGGCGCAGATTGCTGACGGTGCCAGTGGCGGCGGCCCGCGCAAGCTCGATCTTGGGCCCTTCCATCGAAGAGCTCTTGTCGATGATCAGCACCACGACTACGCCTTCGTTATTGCGCGGCGGCAGGAGCTTGGCGGGCAGCGTGCGGTCGAGCGCATCCTCGGTCTTTTTACCCTCGACGTAAACATTCTGCTCGCCGCCGATCACCAGCAACCCGCCGCCTTCGCGGACGTAGCGCTCCAGATCGTCCTTGCGGGCGTCGGCGATGTGCTCGATGTCCCAGTTGTTCAGCGCGACGATTTGATAATCGGACAACATCGCGGCATCGAGGCCGGTGGCTCGCGTCACCTCGAACTGCGCGGCCCCCAGCGCGCGGGTCAAGTGGCTGTCGATCGATTCGGGATCCTGCGAAACATACAGCAGCTTGGGACGCTTCAGCATCACCGCCTGGTCGTAACGAAGCTCACCCGCGCCGGTAGCGCGCAGCACGATGGAGAGATCCAGAGCGCCGGGCGTGTTCAGGCTGGCGTGCATACGCACGGGATTGACTCCGGCGGCCAGAGGAACCTGCGACTTGCCCAGGCTGCGGCCCTCGGCGGTCAGTTCGATTTCCACGGAGGCCGCGGCCGGCGAGGATACATTGAGATCGATGGGGAACGGCTCGCCTGTGAAGGCGTTGGCCGGAAGCGAGATGGATTCCAGACGGAGCGCGGGTTGGGGCCGCCCCTGCAAGGCAAACGTATCGATGGGGACGCCCGCTTGCTGCGCCTGCCACGCCGCACGCGCGACGCTGCCCTGATTTTCGCGTCCATCGGTGATCAGCAAGAGGCGCGGCAGCATATCGGCGGGCAGGGAAGTGGTGGCCTCGCGGACGGCGGCTTCGAGATCGCTGGAGCGGCCGCCGGGGCCCGCCGTCGGACGCAACTTCCACGGGCTTTCCCCCTCGCCCGGCTCCGGTGCGCGCGTGGAGCGGGCGAAGGGAATCACGCGCATGAAGTTTCGCCCGCGGTTGTCGTTCATCGAAGCGACGATCCGCGACGCGCGTGCGAGATCGGCCGCGGGGACGCTCGCGGATGTATCCACTAAAACTCCGAGGGCCACGCGAGTTCGGGAAAGCTCGAGGCGAGGCTCGGCGATCGCGAGCAGGATCAGCGTGAAGGTCGCGACCTTCAGCAGCAACGCCGGGCGGCGCGGCGACCGCGACCGCTCGAACCAGGCCCATGCAAACGGGAGCCACACGAGTGCCAACATCCACGCTCGCCCGAAACTCACGACGCCTTCCTCCAGGGGATTTTCATCCGGCTGGTCCAGGCGGGCGCCGTGCGGGCCGCGCGCAGATGAACCATCGCGCCGCGTCCGTAGAGGAGCCACTCGATCAACAGCCCCAGTCCGCCGAGAAGCGCGAGCCACGGCCAGATATTCGCGACCGACGCAACTCCGCCGGCCAGACGCGGAACGCCGCGAGCCACCGTCGGCGGAGCCTTCCACGCGGCCTCTCCGACGTCGGGAAGACTGAGCGAATAGACAGTCTCGCGATCGCCATCGTGAACGTGAACGGCTCCCGGCGCGCCGGAAAAGAAGCGCAACACTTCCCCTTGCACGGTGAAGGGAAGTGGCCGGCCGCGATCGCCCGTCACGCGAATTTTTGAAGCGTCGGTTCCTTTTTCGACGGGCACGCTGACGGTGCCAACCGTCGCCGCCTGAATGTCCCAACGGCGGAAGGTGTCGGGGGCCATCCAGCGCAGGATGTTCGCGATCAGCAGCGGCGTGGCGAGCTGGTATTTCATCGATGGTCCCGTAGGCTGGAATCCCAGCGCGACCATTTTTGAAGGCATCGTGCGCGCGATCACCACCGGTCCGCGGGAGGTTTCGGCGACGGATTGGTCGTTCTTTGAAGGCTCGAAGATCTTCGTCGAAGCGAGTTCGAGGTCCTTGGTGTACAAACCGGCGGCGAGCGGCGATTCCGCGCGCCAGCGCTCCAGCTTGGCATTCGTCTGCGTGCCGCGGATCGCAAAGGGCGAGCCGGCGGGCGGATCGATCCACACGATTTCCCGGCCGGTGGGGGGCTGCGGCGGCGCGAAGCGATCGAACACCAGAACATCGGCCTCGATGGACGGGTTGTAGCGCGACGGAGATTCGAACTTGGCATCCACTTGCGGGTGTCCAACGAGCAGGGGCTGTAACGATTCCGGGTTGTTTGAATATACGACGACGCGGACGGTAGTCAATGCCGGGAGGTCCAGCGCCGCGCGATCGTCCTGCGGGAAAGCGTCGTCGCGATTATCGGTGGAGTGGATGCGCGCTTCGAGCAATCCGGCCTCGGCGAGTTTAAAGGTGAAGGTAGTGGCGACCTCCGCCCCGGGCGGAATCTTGACCGTCTTCGTGCCGAGATCTGTCGTACCGGAGCGCAGATCGACGGCCACCTCGCGAGCGCGGACGCCGTCGTTCTTGACGGAAACGTAAGCTTCCCAGGATTCGGGCGAGGACGGCGAGCGCCGCAGCCCCAGCTTCTTCAATCCGACGTTTTCGCCACTCGAAGGAATCTGCAGCAGACGGAAATTCGGGGGCGGAGCGAGCGACTCCGCCTCTTCCTTCGATACGCGGGCCGCCCCCGCAAACGCGATTTCACCCGCGCGGCCGCTCTGCAGACGCTGGGCGTTAGTGGCGAAATTGAGAGCCGGCTGCAAACTCAGCGCCGATGCCGAAGGCTGCGACTGGCGAATGGCGTCGGCCACAATCTGATGGCGGGTTTCGAACGGCGTAACCGGAGTCGCCAGTGCGTCGGCGCGCACCAGCATCACCGGATCGCCAGGCGGCAAACTGTTCAGATAAGAAAGCGCCGTCGTCTTGGCCTGATCGAGCAGAATGCCCTGGCGTGTGCGCGCGCCCATCCAGGCGGAGGTATCGAGAATCAGCACGTGATCGCGCGCGGCCAGGCTCCCTCCCAAGCGGGGACCGGCGATCGCGGCGAGTAGCAGCAGCATGCTCAGAATCTGCAAGATCAAGCTCCACGGTTGCTGCACGCGGCGGCTGCGCTTCCATTCGGAGCTGATCTCGCTGGGCGCCCAAAAGCGCAGCGTCGCGACGATGCGGCGGCGGCGCGTGCGGTCGAACAAATACAGCGCCACCACGCCCGCCGAAAGGACGCCCGCCAGCCCTAACAACTCGCCCAGGCTGAGGTTCAGAAAATTCATGACTCGCTACTGGATCGCGCCGGTTCGCAGGATCGGTCCGAAGATCGCTTCCTCAATCGGTACGGCCGTCGATAAACCAACATACCGCCCCCCGTTGCGCAGCGCCACGCCGCGCAAATGCGCGGAATATTCATCGAAGGCGCCGGTGTATTTGGTCCGGACGTCGGTGCCGAAGGGGAGCTCCACGCGGCGGCCGGTTTCCGCGTCCTCCAGTTCGAGCTCGCCGTCCCAGGGAGGCTCGCGGTCGGCTTCCGACCACAGCTGGATCAGGATCAGCTCGTGGCCGAAATCGGCGAGATATTGCAGCGGTTTTTCGCAATCGGCATCGTCCAGGAAATCCGAAATCACGAAGGTGACGCCGCGCTGTGGGTAGCGGGAAATGAACTCGCGAACAACGGTGAAAAAATCGGTGTGACCGCCGGGGGTCAGCGTGGTCAGGAAGCGGACGGCGGGCTGGATGCGGTGGCGGCCGCCCGCTACCACGAACGCGTCGCCCAGCTTATTGCTGAACGGATTCAGGCAGATCGATTCCAGGCGCACCAGGCCGACGTAGCATAGCGCTGCGGCGAGCTTGCGGGCGTAATCGAACTTCGAAGTGTCGCCGTTATCGCCCCCGGTCATCATGGACTTGCTGATATCCACCATGATCCGCACAGGGATGCGCGGCTCCAGCTGAAACATCTTGAGGAACAATTTTTCCAGACGCAGGAACGCGCGCCAGTTGACGTCGCGCACGTCGTCACCGTGATGGAAGTGGCGGTGGTCGAGGAATTCCTGGCCGGATCCCGTGTAGCGGGACGTGTTGTGGCCGCCCACCAAACCGGGGAGCGATTTCTGCCAATGGATCGCCAGGCGTTCCAGGCGTTCCAAAAGCTCGTTATCGATCACGACTCCGCTCTCGGCCACGCTGCACTACCGCGCGCCGTTGCGCGACGCCTCCCGGGTGACACTGGGGATGATTTTTTCGAGCACGGTCTCGGGGGTCTGGCCCTCCGTGTGCGCATCGAAGTTCAAAATGATGCGGTGGCGCAGCACGGCTCCGGCGACGGTCTGGACGTCGTCGATCGAGAGGTGCAGCCGCCCGCGCAGCAGCGCGTGAATCTGCCCGCATTCTACGAGCGCCTGGGCGCCGCGAGGGGAGCTGCCGTAGCGAATGAATTTGCGCGCGAGATCGTGCCCTTGCCCGCCGTCGGGCTGCGTGGCCATCACCAGGTCGATCGCGTAGCTTTGCACGTGCGGCGCCACCAGGACTTCGCGGCCGACGCGCCGCAGCTCCAGTATCTCTTCGCGCGTCAGGATCGGCGCAAGCGTAGCCTCGTCTTTCTGAATGGTGCGCGTCACGATGGTGTTCAGATCTTCGCGCGAGGGATATCTCACCAGGATCTTCATCAGGAAGCGGTCGAGCTGCGCTTCGGGTAGCGGATAAGTGCCTTCCATTTCGATGGGATTTTGGGTCGCCATTACCAGGAACGGCGCTTCCAGCTCGTGCGTCGCCGTGCCGCTGGTGACCGTGTGCTCTTGCATGGCTTCGAGCAAGGCGGACTGCGTTTTCGGGGTCGCGCGATTGATTTCATCGGCCAGAACCAGATGCGCGAAGATGGGGCCCGGTTGAAAGCGCAGGCTCTTGTGGCCCTCGTCGGTATCGATGATCATGCTGCCGACAATGTCGGCGGGCATCAGGTCCGGCGTGAACTGGATGCGCGAATATTTCAGGTGCAGGACGCGCGCCAGCGTGCGCAGCAGCGTGGTCTTGCCGAGGCCCGGCACGCCTTCGAGCAGCACGTGGCCCCCCGCCAGCAGGCAGATGAGGACGCCATCGACCACATCCGTCTGGCCGACGATAATCTTTCCGATTTCATCGCGAACGCGGTTCAGCCGCTCGGTGGCTACCTGTAGGGAAGTGTCCGTTGGCACGATCTTCATGATAGCGCAGCCCGTTTGCTGCGCACGGCAGAGCGGAACTCACTTGCGGGACCAGCCTCCTGCCCGGTGATTTTCCCTATGCGGCCTAAGGCGAAACGCCGCTATGCCCAATACGGCGCGCCTGATACGCTTCGAGGGGAGGCACTATAGATGCGTCGCATAGCCCTGATCTTGCTCCTTGGTGCAATGGCGGGAGCCCAGTCGATGACCGAATTTGGCGCGGTAGCCGCGGGCAGCACCGTGGGCGGAGCCGGCGGCAAGGCGGTCAGCGACGGTATCAACAATATTTTCGGCAAAGTGGGTCAGCAGACCGTAAAGGCTGCAGGCAAGGAATCCCCAGCTCCCAAGGAATCCAAGGAGACCCCCGCGCTGACGGTGGCACCCGGAGTTCCCAGGGACGTCGATACCGGCGTTCCCGCGCCTCCGCCGGAAGCGGGACATCCCGCGGTGCGTAAGGCCCCGGCTGCTCCTCCGACGCTGGACGCCGCCGCGAACACGGTAGTGCCGGTGCCGTTTTCGGCCGCGACCATCGCCGATGCCATGCCCGCCCAACCGATTCCTCCTCCGCCGACCATGACGCCGGAGGCGCTGAAGCAGGTCACGTCCGGGATGAGCCGGGCCGACGTGCTGAAGCTCGGCGATCCGGCCTCGAAGCTCGCGATGTTCGAGGACGGCCACTACGTCGAAACGTTTTCGTATCGGGCCGACGGGCAGCGGTTCGGCCGGGTCCGGCTGCAGGACGGAGCCGTCGTTACGATCGAAACGCAGTAGCGGCGTTTCGTATCAACACGGTTTTTCTCTGACGCGGATCTGAGCGCAGGCTCGTTGCTTCCGCAATTCGGAACGAATGAGCCATAATCGGGAGTGTGATCCTCGATCCCTCTACTGTTCCCGCGAACGACGCGTATAAAATCCTGGTGACGGCCATTGTGCCGCGGCCGATTGCTTTTGTTTCGACGGTCTCGAAGGATGGCATTTTAAACCTGGCGCCATTCAGCTTCTTCAACGGATTTTGCGGCGACCCGCCGATTGTCGGCTTCAGCCCCAATAACAATCCGCCCAAGGACTCGCTGGTCAACGCCGCCGATACGGGCGAGTTCGTGGTGAATATCGTAAACGAAGCCATCGCCGAACGAATGAACTTGACCGCGAAGCGATATCCGCCGGAAGTGGACGAATTTCAGGTGTCCAGCCTGACGCCCGTGCCCAGCCAATTCGTGCGGCCCCCGCGCGTGCTGGAATCGCCGGTGAGCATGGAATGCAAGGTGATCCAGATCGTCGAGCTCAGCCGGCGGCCGGAGGCGAATAGCCTGGTCCTTGGACAAGTGGTCTGCTTCCACGTGGACGACGCGATCCTCGATCCTAAGGGCCGCATCGATCCGCTGAAGCTACGCGCCGTCGGGCGCATGGGCGGCGTGTCCTATTGCCGGACCGGCGATCTGTTCAATATGATCCGGCCACAGTAGAGCTCGCCGGACATCTATGTTTTCCGGAAGGGGACAGACTACTCTGTCCCCTCTCGTAAATCGCTGACTATACGTGCGAGCTTTGGAGTGGACAGAGCGGTCTGTCCCCGTTTTCGGACGCTGTGCTAGCCTGATTCTTCATGACCGCCTCGGTCGCCCCGCTGAAGCGAACTCCGTTGAACGCCGTGCATCGCGGCATGGGCGCCAGGATGGTGGATTTCGAAGGCTGGGATATGCCCGTCGAATACGCGGGCGTCATTCCGGAGCATCGTGCGGTTCGTCACGCGGTGGGCCTCTTCGACGTCAGCCACATGGGCGAGATCCTGATCAGCGGGCCGCAGGCGCTCGATCTTACGCAGCACGTCACCACCAACGACGCCTCGAAGCTCAGGCTCGGACAGGCGCAATATTCCTCGATGCTGTACGCGCACGGCGGCTTCGTCGACGACATCCTGGTGCACCGCGTCTCCGATCACGTATATTTCCTATGCGTCAACGCCGCAAACCAGAGCAAGGATTTCGATCACATCCTGGGCGTCGCGCGCGAGAAGCGGTTCGACGCGATGGTAGAAGACGCTGGTCCCCGCTACGCGCAGCTCGCAATCCAGGGCCCGCGCGCGACCGATGCGCTGCGCAAGCTGACCGCCTCCGATCTTGCGGCCGTCAAGCGGTATCGCTTCACCGATGGCCGCGTGTCCGGTGCGGCCGCACACATCGCACGCACTGGTTATACGGGCGAGGACGGCTGGGAGATTTACATCGCGCCGGAGGAAGCCGAGCGCCTGTGGCGCGAGATTCTGGAGGCCGGGCGCGCCGAAGGGATCGTCCCCTGCGGTTTGGGCGCGCGCAACACGCTGCGCATGGAAGCGGGCATGCCGCTCTACGGCCACGAAATCCACGCGTCGTTGACACCGTGGGAAGCGGGTCTCGACTGGATCGTGAAGCTCGAGAAAGGCGATTTTCTGGGCCGCGATGCGCTGGTGAAACAGAAGGAGACGGGCATCCGGCGGAAGCTGATTGGATTCGAAGTGCGAGGTCGCGAGATCGCCCGCGACGGGTACGAAGTGTTCGTGAACGGGGTTGCGGCTGGGTGGGTGACCAGCGGAGGACCGGCGCCCGCATTGAATAAAAACATCGGAATGTGTTACCTGCCGCTGAGAGACGCCGGACCCGGCCGCGCCATCGAAGTGATGGTGCGCGGGCGCGCGGTGGAGGCGGTCACGGTTCCTCTTCCTTTTTACAAGCGAGCGAGGTGAGCGATGTATCCCGAAAACTACCGTTACACCAAGGAACATGAGTGGGTGCATGTGGAAGCCGGCGCCGCGACGATCGGAATTACCGATCACGCGCAGAAGGAGTTGAGCGATATCGTGTACGTGGAATTGCCCAAGCTGGGCGCCGTCGTGGAGCAGGGCAAGCCCTTTGCGGTAGTGGAATCGGTGAAGGCCGCGAGCGATATCTTTGCGCCCGTTTCGGGCGAAGTCGTGGCCGTCAACGATGCGCTCACCAACGCTCCCGAGACGCTGAATGCGGACCCGCACAGCGCGGGATGGATTGCTAAGATCAGGTTGTCGGCCCCGGAAGAAATCGATCGGCTCCTTTCCCCCTCCGATTATCAAACTTACCTGGGAGCGGAGTAATGCGCGTTGCGATACCTGCCCAAGTCTGATTCCGAACGAGCAGAAATGCTCGCGACGATTGGCGTTGCGAGCCTGGAAGATTTGGTCGCGCATCTGCCGGCCTCAGTCCGCTATACCGGCCGCCTCCCGATTTCCGACGGCAAGAGCGAGTACGAAATCCTCGATCATTTCCGTAAGCTTGGCAAACTCAACGCCGGCCTGCAGGCGAGCTTTCTGGGAGCGGGCGTGTATCGCCACTATCGCCCGGTCGTGGTGGATACCATCGTCTCCCGCGGTGAATTTTTGACTTCTTACACGCCGTATCAGGCCGAGATTTCGCAAGGCACACTGACGGCGATCTTCGAATTCCAGACCATGATCTGCCAATTGACGGGCATGGACGTGGCTAACGCCTCGATGTACGACGCCTCGACAGCGGTGCCCGAGGCCGCGATGATGGCCGCCCGCGCCACCGGGCGACCTGGGGTAGTGGTGGCTCGCAATGTGCATCCGGAATATCGTGAAGTGCTGCGAACCTACGCCAGGTTTCAGGGGATGCCGGTCGAAGAATTCGGTTTCCATGCCGCAGAAGGCCGGGCCGATCTGGAGGAACTGGCAAGAAAGATTACCAAAGAAACCGCGGCCGTGATCGTGCAATCCCCCAACTTCTTCGGAATTATCGAAGATATCAAACAAACAGCGGCGCTGGCGCACGAAAAAGGCGCGCTCCTTATTGTAGTTTTCGCGGAGGCCGTCGCCCTCGGCCTCGTCGAACCGCCGCGCGATGCCGATATCGTCGCGGGCGAGCTGCAATCTTTCGCGATTCCCCCCAGCTATGGCGGTCCGTTCGCCGGCGTCATCGCGTGCAAAGAAAAATTCATCCGGCAGATTCCTGGGAGACTGGCCGGCGAGACAAAGGATAAGGATGGACGCCGGGCTTTTTGCCTGACGCTCGCTACGCGCGAGCAGCATATCCGCCGTGAGAAGGCGACGTCGAACATTTGCACGAACCAGGCGCTGGTCGCGCTGATGGCGACGGTTTTCATGTCGGTATACGGCAAACAAGGGCTGCGCGAACTGGCGACCCAGAACCTCTCTAAAGCTCACTATCTCTCAGCGAAGCTAAAAAATCGCTTCAGCGGCCCGTTTTTCAACGAATTCGTCGCGGATGCGGGCGCGCGGGACGTCGCCGATATCAATCGTGCCCTGGAACGGAAAGAAATTATCGGCGGGCTGCCGCTCGGCGGGTTTTATCCCGAGCTGAAGAGTGCCGTGTTGCTGTGTTGCACCGAGATGACGCGCCGCGAGGACATGGACCGGGTGGCGGAGGCATTTGCGTGAGCGTAAAGCCCATCGGCGTAAAGAAGGTCCGCCAGCAGCCATCGCAAAATGAGCAGCTCCTGTTCGAAATTAGCTCCCCAGGCAAGATCGGATATCAACTGCCGGCCCTCGACGTTCCGGCGGTGGATCCGAAATCCGTGCTGGGTGCGGCGAACGCGCGCGAAAGCATCGAGGATTTTCCCGAAGTCAGCGAAGTGGACGCGATCCGCCACTTCACGCGGCTTTCGACGTGGAACTATGCGATCGACCTGGGCCTCTATCCGCTGGGTTCCTGCACCATGAAGTACAACCCGCGGGTCAATGAAGCGGCCGCGCGCATCGACGGCTTGGCGTGGGCTCACCCCTATCAGCCGGATGCCCTCTCGCAGGGAGCGATGGAGGTCGTCGCCGAACTGGAACGCTGCCTGCTCGCGATCACCGGCATGGACGCGGTGACGCTGCAGCCGGCCGCCGGGGCGCACGGCGAATTCACGGGCATCCTGCTGATTCGCGCGTATCTGGAATCGCTCGGTAATCCTCGCAAGAAGATTTTGATTCCGGATTCCGCGCACGGCACCAATCCCGGGAGCGCTCACATGGCCGGATACACAGTGGAGAACATCGCGTCGAACGCGCGCGGCATGTTGGACACGGACATGCTCGCACGCGCGGTGACCGGCGACGTCGCGGCGCTGATGGTGACGAATCCCAACACCTTGGGCGTTTTCGAACATCAGATCGCCGAGGTAGCCGCGATCCTGCACGATAAAGGCGCGCTGCTGTACATGGACGGCGCGAATATGAACGCCCTCGTGGGTGTCTCGCGTCCCGGCGATTTCGGCGTCGACGTGATGCACCTGAATCTGCACAAGACGTTTTCGACGCCCCACGGCGGAGGCGGCCCGGGCGGCGGTCCCGTCGCGGTGAAAACAATCCTGGAGCCCTTCCTGCCCATGCCGCGGCTGAAGCGCGTGGGCGGCCAATTGGCCTGGAACTACGATCTTCCGCAATCGATCGGCCGTGTGCGCGCCTATTACGGCAACTTCGGCGTGCTGGTGCGGGCGCTGGCGTACATCATGGCGCACGGCGGCAACGGATTGAAGCGCGCCACGCTCGACGCCGTCCTGAACGCCAATTACATCCGCAAGCTGATCGAGCCGTACTACGAAATCGATTATAACGAGCCGAGCATGCACGAGTGCGTCTTCGGCGACAGCCAGCAGAGAAAGTTCGGCGTCGATACGAGCGCAATCGCCAAGCGCCTGATCGATTACGGGTTCCATCCCTACACGGTGAGCTTCCCGCTGATCGTGCACGGAGCCCTGATGATCGAACCGACCGAGACCGAGAGCAAGCGCGAGCTGGATCTGTTCGCCGATGCGCTGATTTCCATCGCCCAAGAGATCGAAGAGGACCCGGAGTTCGTCAGGCAGGCTCCGCACTCGACGCGGACATCCAGAGTGGATGAAGTGACGGCAGCGCGGAAACCCATCGTGAGATGGCGGCGCTAGGGAGGTTGCGGAACAGACTCTTTACAACCGCTCCCTGTGGTCGCGGCTCATAGTGGGCGCTTTGTGTCTGCAGCGGCTTGCAGAGCCGCGACCAGAGGGAGCGGTTTTCCCTGCGAGCTTTCATCAGTCTCCTAGCGCCCCCCGTTGCCGATATACGTCCGCAGCACTCTATCGACGTAATTCTGCGTTTCCGGGTACGGCGGCAGGCCGCCATAACGGCGCACGGCCTCCGGTCCGGCGTTGTACGCCGAAAGGGCCTTCACGACGTCGCCATCGTAGAGGACTAGAAGATCGCGCAACAGTCGCACACCGGCGTCGATGTTCTGCGCAGTGTCAGCCGGATCGGCGTCCAGAGAGCGTGCAGTCGCCGGCATCAGCTGCATCACGCCCTGGGCTCCCTTGGACGAAACCGCGTCCGGCCGGAGGGCGGACTCCACCTTGGCCACGCTTTCGACGAACGCGGGCGGTAGCCCCGAGCGATTCGCAGCGTCCCGCAGCAGGACGCGGGGATCGCGCGAAGGTTCCTCAAACCGATTCTGCGCCACTGGACCTGCCGGGAGAAGATTCGGGACGGTTTCGGCCGGGGGAACATAAACGCTCTCAAATCGTTCGATGACGGATGCCGGCAGCTCCGTCACTCCGCCCCGAGCGTACAGGATTACTTTATCGCCTTGTATTTCATAGCGATCCACGCGTATCCGAAACCCGGTGGAGAGCACCACATCCTCGGCGGCGAGTGCCGGGATCGCGACGGCCAGCAGGACGCAGATAATTTTCGACACGATTTCTTCACTCAATCAGACGAGCGAAACGCGCGCCGCGTGCAGCCCGATATAGGTGCGCCGAGAGAAATTGCGCCTATTTGGAACCATAAAGAGGCGCCAGGGCCATCATCGCAACGCCCACCGCATATAACAGGAATCCGCCCCACAAAAATGTTTTGACGCGATCGCCGGCATTGCTGAATTCGTTCCACACCAGCAAGCCCCACAGCATGGCGACGAGCGGCGCCCCTTGCTCCAGCCCGCGGACCACCGCGGGCCCTATCAGCACCGCTGCCGGCGACCCGATCACCGCGTTCGCGGCGACCGCCGAGGCGGCCAGCAGAATCCCTCCCAAAATTCCCAGCAGGTGCTGGCGCACGGTGCCTCGAAAATAATCGGCGACGCCCGTCGCGATTCCTCCGATCGGGAAATTGATCACGAACGGGCTATAGATGAGGGTCGAGAGGAGGACGCCTGCCGCAAACAATAGCGTCAGTCCGTACGGTGCGACGCCGTTTTCGCCTTCCCGGGCCAGGTCCAGCACGCGCGGCGCGAAACTCAGAATCACCCCGCTGACGATCCCCAGCGCGATGCCCACACCCGCGGCTGTACGCCGGGGCCTGCGCCGGGCTTCCTTCGAGCGTGGATCCAGTTGCAGCGCCGCTTTGCGCGAAGCCTCTTGCATGCCCGCTCGAAACTGCAGGTAGGCGACGGCAATCAAGAGGATCGCGACCAGCGCCACCAGGACGCCGCCAAACAACAGCAGAACGTTGCTGCGCGGATCGAGAATAAAGTCCCAGGAAAGATCGATCACCAGCGCGATCCCGAACGCGAGGGGCGCGCACAGAGCCAGCCCTCCCACCGAGATGCCCGCGAGAAGAAGCACGTTCCCCAGGTTGAAGATCAGCCCGGCGGCGACGGCATACACGAGCTTGCGGTAGCTGGCGATCAGAAAATTGTCCTGGAACGTCAGCTCGCTCGAGCGCATACTGCCGAGAGTCAGCGCGGCGATCAGCGCGCACAGCAGGACGCCAATCGAGAAATCGAAATAGTAGATCTCGTAGCGCCACCGGCCGGCCGCCTTAAATGTGCTGGCCCACGAGCCCGCGCATAGCAGCGCCGCGATCATCACCAGCAAACCCGACAGATAAGATGCCGGAAGAATCATGGGGAGGTTATCTTAACATGGCCGGATGCGGCTGGCGGCCAGGAAAACGCATTATATCCGGTTTTCGGCAGATCCCGCCGCGAAGCGGCGTATCCGTGATTCGATGCGTCAGTGGCCCTTGTCCGCCGTGGATGGTTCCGCCTTCAGCGGGAAATGCGCGCCCTGCGGCACCGGTACCAGCATCTGTTCCTTGCGATATACCAGCGTCGAGGTGTTGTAGCTGGCGATCTCGAATCCGTGGCCGTGCGTGATCGCGTCCGTGGGGCACGCTTCCACGCAGTAACCGCAGAAAATGCAGCGGCTGTAATCGATGTTGTAAACCTTGGCGTAGCGCTCGCCGCCGCTGATGCGAAGCTCGCCGGTGTTTTCGGCCGCTTCTATATAAATGCACTGGGCCGGGCACGCGGCCGCGCACAGGAAGCAGGCGACGCACTTCTCCAGGCCGTTCTCGTCGCGCTGCAGCTCGTGGACGCCGCGAAAGCGCTCCTGAAATTTCACCGGCGCGTCCGGATAATCCTCGGTGATCGTCGGATTGAGCATCTCGCCGAAGGTGATGCTCATCCCTTTGGCGATGGCGGCGGCGCCGTTGAACACGTCCGAAATCTTGTTGGCCATGGTCGACTCTCAGCTTAGCAGGTTCACGAAATTGCCGACAAATTCGCCGCTCGCCCTCCTGTCGCTGTGGTGCGACCTGTGGTGCAATAAGCACTTGCCGGCATCGGACCCGACCACCGAAACGAGGCGCGCGCGCTGGGATACGCTGCTGCTATTCACCGCGCTTTTTGCGATCCTCGCGGCCGCGCGCCTGTGCCATACCGATATTCTGTGGTCCGACGAGGATTACCATCAGGCCGCGGCCCTTCAGGTGCTGCATGGCAAGGCGCTCTATCGCGACCTGTGGTACGACAAACCGCCGTTGAACGTCGCCGTCTACCTATTATTCGGCGCATCCGGCGGAGCCCTCCTGCGATTGGCATCCGCCGTATACGCGCTGTTGGTCTGCTGGTCGGCGTTTCTATTCGCGAGCCGCGTGTGGAGCCGCCGGGAAGGACGCATCGCGGCGTCGCTCGCGGCCTTTTTCCTGATCTTCTATTTTCCGGCGGCGGCCATCACGCTCGAGCCCGACACGCTGATGATTCTGCCGCAGTTGTGGGCCGTCAACTTCGCCTGGCAGCGGCGCTTCTTCGCGGCGGGCCTGGTAACAGGCGTCGCGGCGCTTCTCAACGTCAAGGGAGTTTTTGTTCTGGCCGCCTGCGTCACCTTTGAATGGACCGAGATCGGGTGGCTGGTGCTGGGATTTCTCATTCCGAATGTGGCGGGTTTCGCGTGGCTTGCGTCACAAGGCGAACTATCCGGCTACGCGGAGCAAGTCTGGCGATGGGGACTGCTCTATACGGGCTCTGGAGCGACCTTGACCGGTGGGCTGGCGCGCGCCGCTGGTTGGGCCGGATTTCACGCGGCACTGCTTTTGGCCGCAGTGTTGTGCTGGTGGGAAGAGCGCGCATCCCGAATGCGATTTATCGGATGGACGATAATCTCTCTCGGGGCATCGGCGATCGGCGGGCGATTCCTGCCGCGTTATATGGAGCAACTCCTGCCGCCGTTAATCGTTGCTGCATCCCGAGGCTTCACGCTGGCGGGAGCGCTTTCGAACGTCGGCAGACGCCGAGTCCTGGAGGCCGCGTTGGGCGCCGCGTTGGCAATTCCCCTGGCCCGCTTCGGTCCGCGTTACGTGTTGCTCGCGGCCGAGACGCTGCAAGGGAAGCCGCACGAATGGATCGACACGGCGATGGATCGCGACAGCCGCGCCGCCGCGCGTATCCTATCTAATCAACTGCGATTTGTTCCGGCTGCCCCTGGTTCCATACCCGCCCCGACGCTGTTCGTGTGGGGCTACCGGCCAAATATCTTTGTGTATACGGGGTTCGTAGCGGCTTCGCGCTTCTGGGATTCCCAGCCCTTGACGGGCGTTCCGGCGGACCGTCATCTGCTGGACGAGCGCCCCGTGGATGCCGCTTGGGCCGCGGAAAATCGCGCCGAACTGGCGCGTTCTCGCCCGGACTTTATTGCCGACGGACTGAGTTTGTACAATCCGCGCCTGGATATTCACCGCTATCCGGATCTCGCGCAGTGGCTCGCCGCGTACTGCGAGGTAGGGCGAACCACTGGGACCATTCTGTACCGCCGCTGTGACCGCCGGTAACGCTTGTGATGTGCGCGCTACAGAATGAGCATGCAGTCGCCATAGGAAAAAAACCGGTAGCATTCGGCGACGGCGTGGCGGTAAGCGTCCAGGATCAATTCGCGGCCGGCGAAGCTCGCAACCAGCACCAGCAGACTCGATTTGGGCAGGTGAAAATTGGTCAGCAGCGCGCCGGTCCGGCGGAAGCGGAAGCCGGGAGAGATAAAGAGGTCGGTTTCCGGCGGCCTCTCCCCGGCGCTCCTAACGAGCGCTGAGGTCTCGATCGCTCGCACGGCCGTAGTTCCGACGGCGACCACCCGCGTCGCGGCGTCCATCGCGCTTTCCGTTTCGCGCGGGACAAGGAAGGTTTCGGAATGGAGCTTCACCTCTTCGATCACCTCCGTCCGCAGAGGCTGGAACGTTCCCAGCCCGACGTGCAGGGTAATGAACGCGATTGCCGCTCCCGCCTCGCGGCACTGATTGAGGATCGCGGGTGTGAAATGCAATCCCGCGGTGGGCGCCGCAACCGATCCCCGCTCGCGGGCGAACACCGTCTGATAGCGCTCGCGGTCGGCAGGCGCGTCGGGACGGCGAATATAGGGCGGCAGAGGCACATGCCCGGCGCGCTCCAGGATTTCGAAAAGATCGCCGGCAGGATGGAGCCGGACGGTACGCTCGCCGAACTCGCCGCGTCCCAGGATGTCGATGGAGAGTTCGTCGTTGACGATTACGCGCTCGCCCGTCCGCATCTTTTTCCCGGGCCACACCAGCGCGGACCAAGTGAGCCCGTCGCTCGAGATCGGCTTGGTGAGAAACACCTCCACCTGGCCGCCCGAGCCTTTTTCGCGATGACCGTAGAGGCGCGATGGGAACACGCGCGTGTCATTGAAGACCAAGCAATCACCCGGACTTAGACACGAAGGAAAATCGCGGAACATTCGATCTTCCCACGTGCCCCTTTTGCGATCGACCACCAGCATGCGCGAGGCGGCGCGGTCGGCCAGCGGCTCCTGGGCGATGAGATCTTCGGGAAGGCGATACTCGAAATCGGAGAGCCGCAAAGGGGAATTCTACCGCGTGGCACGGGCGAAGCCGTTGCTATACTGTGATTCTGTTGGAGCAATTTGAACCGCGCCAGAATCCTCGGCATCGAATCCTCCTGCGATGAAACGGCCGCGGCCGTGGTGGAGGACGGCTCGCGCATTCTCTCCTCGGTAGTCTCGTCGCAGATCTCGACGCACGCAAAATACGGCGGCGTGGTTCCCGAGCTCGCCTCGCGCGAGCACCTGCGAGCCATCGTGCCCGCAGTGCGCCTGGCGCTGGAACAATCGGAAACGAAACTCGAGGAATTAAAAGCCATCGCTGTGACGCAGGGACCAGGATTGGTCGGATCGCTCCTCGTCGGCATCACCTACGCGAAGGCGCTTGCGTTCGTGGAGCGGCTGCCCTTGATCGCCGTGAACCACATCGAAGGTCACATTCACGCGGTCGCCAGCCAACATTCGGCGGGCCCGAGCCGCTTGGAATATCCTGCGCTCGCGCTGGTGGTGAGCGGCGGGCACACGCATCTTTATGAAGTTCGGCAGGGATTCCGCTACCGTCTTCTGGGACGCACGCGCGACGATGCCGCCGGCGAGGCGTTCGACAAGGTTGCGAAGCTCCTGGGATTTGGATATCCGGGCGGTCCGGTGATCGATGCGCTCGCGCCGCATGGCGATCCCGAAGCCGTGCGCTTCACGCTCGCGAAGATGAAAGGCAACGCGCTCGATTTCAGCTTCAGCGGAATCAAGACCGCGGTGTTGCGCATCGTCGAAGCGCGCGATATGGACGCTGAAATCGCCGCGCGGCGCGCGCTCGTGGCCGCCGTGCATCGTCCCACGTTGGAGCAGTGGATCGAGGTCACGCCGCAAGCCACGCTCGATCTGCTCGCCTCGTTTCAGGGCACCGTGATCGAGGAATTGATGCGGCGTGCGGTCGCGTCGGCGGATGCCATCGGCGCGCGCAGCCTGATCGTATCGGGCGGCGTGGCGTGCAACGCGGGATTGAGAATCGCCGCGGAAAACGCGAGATTAGCCTGCCCTGTATTTTTTCCCGACGCGGGCCTTTCCACCGACAATGCCGCTATGATCGCGGCGGCGGCGTTCCCCAAACTCGCCCGCGGCGAGTTCGCCGATTGGACGCTGAAAGCCGACGCGAACCTCGCTTTGGCGTAATTCTTACTGGCCCTGGCGCGCTCTCAATCCAAGTTCTTGATTCTACAAATCCGATAAAATCGCGCGTCTTCGCCGCCTTCGGTCGTACGACTTCGTATCACGAGGTCGCATAAAAAATGGCAAAAAGTTAACACATTTTACGCATTCCAGTTAGGCGCCGGGTGTATACTGAGCCGCGACCGGGCGGCCCTGCCGCGCGCCCGGCAGAATAGGAGGACTCTACATCAAGTCACACGGCGCTCCGTTGATGGGGCCGTATTCACACAATTCTCGCTCCTGAGACCAGGAGCATACGAAAAACAATGAGAAAAGGAGGAACTCATGGCACCTCGCCTGTATTTCGTTTTTGGTTTGCTTTTCGCTGCCGCCAGCGCGGGTAGCGCCCAGACTCTGACCTTGGACCACTTCAACTGTTACTTCACGCAAGGTCCCCCACTCTCTCAGCCCGTCGAGCTCCTGGACCAGTTCGATACCGCTACGGACCCCACCACTGGCAATGTTCCACTGGAGCACGTCACGGAACTCACGCCCTTCCGATTCTGCAACCCCGTGAAAAAAACCGCAGTCAGCGCCAGTGGAGTGGTCACGACGACCCCGATCACCCACGCGGATGCTCACCTGGTGATGTATCGGATCACCAACCAACCGACTACACTGCGCTTAGTCCAAGTCCAGAATCAGTTCACGAACTCGGACGGGGCAGCGCTGATCACCGGACCCGCGGTGTTCTTGGCGGTACCGTCAGGCAAGGCGTTGCTTGCGTCGACCGCTCCGCCGTCGCTGCCGCCGGTTACGACGGTCGAGGGTGAGCTGGACCATTTCAAGTGCTACCAGGTCTTCAGCGGTCCCAACGTCGGCGCCGTGGTTACGCTCCAGGACCAATTTTCCCCGCTTTCCGCGAATGGAGCGGGCTCGCCGGCGCTGGTGCTCCGCCCCTACCTGTTCTGCAACCCCGCGGTGAAAGTGATCCCTACGACGAGTACGGGAGCCAATCCGTTGGCGGGCCCTCCGGTCACGATTCCGCCCACGGTGCCGGCCGGGATCACGATTGTGCCTATCCTTCCCAACCCGCCCACGCCCGTCAACGATCAGGCATTGCACTTGGTGTGTTACTGGATCGCCGCCAGGCCGCAGCTTCAAAACATTTCCGTGTTCTATGACAATCAGTTCACGCCCATCGGCACTCTGCCCATCGCAGGCTCGGACCTGGAGACGCTCTGCGTGCCGTCGCTGAAGCTACGGTGGAACTTGCTTACGTCGTCCCCGCCGGGGCCGGCGCCCTCGGTGCGGCTGCCTTGAGTACGAAGCGTGAGAAAAGGAGGAAACTCATGAAAACCCAACAAATCTTCGTCGTGTGTTTGTTATTGGCCGCCGCGGGTATGCTCAGTGCCCAAGTCCCCACCGGCCCCACCGATTTGGACCACTTCAACTGTTACGAGGCCGCGCCACCCCAGGGCCACCAGCCCGTAGCGGCGCTGCTCCAGGACGAGTTCGATGTCTCGCCGCCCGCGGCTGTTTTCCTGCCCCCGGTGTTCGAGCAGGTCACCGATCTCTCGCCCTCCAAACTGTGCAATCCCGTGACCAAGGTCCACAACAGGGCGACCACCGGGGAGCTTCACCCGGACGCTCATCTGTTGATGTACTGGATCAACAACCAGCCGTCCACACCGCGTTCCGTGACCGTCGAGAATCAGTTCGGCGTAGCCACGCTGACGACGGGTCCTGCCGTAATCCTGGCGGTTCCCTCAACCAAGGTGGTGATTTCATCGCCGACTACAACACCGTCGATCCCCGTGATCGAGAGGGAGCTGGACCATTTCAAGTGCTACATGGCGTCCGGCGACCCCGTTTCGACGTTCACGGGGGCGCCCGTTTTTCTTACCGATCAGTTCATTACGAATACGCCGATGACGGTATACGCGCCGTGGCTGTTCTGCAACCCCGTGAAGAAGTGGCGCTTTACGCTGAATCCCTCGTTTTTCGGCAGCCTCTTTTCGCTCCCCACCGTAACGGGCGAAAACCACCCCCTCTCGCACTTGACGTGCTATGTCACCGAGCTAGCGCCGGGTCAAAACCTCATCTTCCCGCCTCCCGTGATCTACAACAATCAGTTTGTGCCTCCGGGGACGGTGAACAGCCTGGTGCTATCCGGGCCGGATCTGCTCTGCGTGCCGTCGTTTAAGCTCGGGTGGAACGTGATCCCCGCGCCGTCCACCGGGCCTTGAGCCTGGCGGATTTCTATTTTTTGACGGCTGTAACCTTTGGGCCGTCATTTCATACGAGCCCTGTAGCTGTCGCAGCGGCTGCAGGGCTTTCT
This sequence comes from Bryobacteraceae bacterium, assembly GCA_035934795.1. GTDB lineage: Bacteria > Acidobacteriota > Terriglobia > Bryobacterales > Bryobacteraceae > Palsa-187. The sequence continues at coordinate 45,663 of DASYXM010000072.1, forward strand.
TGCGCTCAACCGCAGTTCGCGGGGAAGAAGATCGCGCGCTGCTCAAAATCTGAACCGCGCACAGCGGGAACACTTGTACCGTCGGGGAAAAGGTATGGCGTTGCGGGCGCGTGCATCGGGAATTGGCGGGCTGGGAGCCCACCGCAGGCCACCGGCCTGCCCCACAATAAAAACACTTCATGCGTTGCGGGCGGCTGGGTCTTTTCCTGAACCGCGCACGACGCTTTCGCCGTACGCGCAGCAAGTCTGGAACTGCTCGGGCGATCTCGTTCTTCACGAAGATTCCATCCGAGTCCAGCCGCCAATGGTTCGAGCAGCGTCTCGCGATTTGCTAAGTTCGTCGATAAGAAACCTGCGGCGTAGTCGCTTCGATCATCACTGCTCTCTGTTGACCGGACGGGGCGATCGCACTGCGTCGTTGGTCCCGCGCCCAGTATCATGAAACCGGTTTCAACGTCTCCCGTCGACGCCATCTCCGACTGGAGTGACGGCGCAAGGCGTTAACGGCCGCCGGGAGTTCAGTACCACCTCACAATTGCAACGCTTCCTGGCCAGGAAGAAACTCAAACTTAATTCAGGGAGCGAACTGCGCTCCCGATTCGAGGATAGCAGACGGGAGCTAGGGAATCCGCGTAAGCTGTTGAGTAATATAGGGAAGTAGCTCGTGACTGGGAAAGAGGGCAGGGGTAAGGCGCGGGATCGGGATGACTCAAGGGCGTGGCCGAAATCGGGGACAGTTCCTCCGTCTACACCGATTTACCACCGATTTCCTCTCAGGGTCTCCCGCAGGAATCTTGAGAGGAGGTTCGATGTACACTTTGAGGTGAGCAGAACGATGCAATGATGAGCCGGCTATTTTGCGGTTCGGTGTTGTTGATTACAGCTGTGGGCGTGGCACAGTCTCAGCAGACCGCGCCCCCGGCGCAGCAGAGCGCGGACAAACTCTACGACGCCGCGTCCAAGGGCGATAAGACTGCCCTGCAACGGTTAAGAGTCCTTGCTGAACAAGGCGATGCCGAAGCGCAGTTCAAATTGGGCGGGATGTACTTCAACGGTGAAGGCGCGCCAAGCGATAAGGCGCTGGGTCTGGCGTGGCTTCGGAAGGCAGCGGAACGAGGCAATGCAGAGGCGCCGTACTGGTTGAGCGTGTTCTACGCCGTAGGAGGTGACGGTGTGCCGAAGGATGCGGCACAGGCTTTGTATTGGCTCCGCATTTCAGCTGAACGGGGCTACTTGGATGCACAGAGCGAATTGGGCCAAGAATACGAATTGGGGTTCGGCGTGCCGAGGGACTTGGCACAGGCGTTGAATTGGTATCGCAAGGCGGCGGAACAGGGCGACGCACGTGCACAGAAAGCTTTGGCGTCTATGTACAGAGACGGTCGAGGCGTGCCCAATAATGATTCAGTAGAAGCGGTGAAGTGGTACCGCAAGGCTGCTGAACAGGGTAATGCCGACGCGCAGACCGAATTGGGCGAAATGTACAACCAGGGTGACGGCGTCCCAAGGGATTCGGCACAGGCTGCGGTTTGGTATCGCAAAGCTGCGGCGCAGGGCGATGCTGTCGCACAGTCCCGGTTGGCGGTGATGGACAATAAAACAATCGTCCCAATGCTGCAGGAAGGGGGAGTTTACAAGGTTCGTGTTCTCATAAATGGCAGGCTGACACTCAGTTTCATAGTGGACAGCGGCGCAGCGGACGTAGGTATTCCGGCCGATGTTGTGACGACGCTGATGCGAACGGGGACCATTGCTCAATCCGATTTTATTGGCTCCAGGACTTACACTTTAGCCGACGGCTCAACGACATCATCACGCACATTCCGCATCAGATCGCTAGGAGTTGGGGATACAGTGCTTCAAGATGTCATCGGCAGTGTGGCAAACGAGAAGGGCGATTTGCTTCTTGGGCAAAGCTTCCTCGGTCGCTTCAAGTCGTGGTCCATTGACAACGCGACGCATGCGTTGGTTCTTCAGCAGTGACCATTGCTCGTTTAGGCAAAGGAAGATCGGGACAGGATGTTCCTTTCGCCTTTGCACTGAACCCCGTTTTCCCCGTTTTTCGACGCACTAAAGATAGCGCCTAGATCGGACCTTTTCTTCTGAGACGGGCGAACGACGGCTTAATTATGAATTATGAAAGACTCCTCTTTTCTCGAGACTCGGAAACTCCGCGCGTCGCCAATCCGCGAAAGCGGATCTCACTGCTTCGACATGTGCGGCTGGTAGCGCTCCACGAATCCGTGAGCAGACAGACTCCGATACCTCTCCATCCGGATTGACAATGGTCCAATGGCTCTCGCCTATCGGCATCCAATTCTCAATCTTGTTGAGTTGCCTCAGCAGATATTTGTCCGTGCCGCATTCGAAAGACATGCCTACCACTACGAAGGTACGCTCACAACTCATATAACTGAAGGCGTAATTAGCTTCCGTGGTTGGAGTGCGCTCCGCCCCGGTGTCGTCCTGCAGCATGAAGCAACTTCGGTGTTGCGTTCCCTCCTCCACGGTGCCGTTCACATGGTGAACATGGTTCCCAGCACCAAAGTGAAGCCAACGAGGAACGCCAGATCCGAGCACCACCGCTCTGAGCTCCCGTTGCAAGAGGTAGTCCCAATTTGTCGTTACGAACAAATGCCGCCACTCAGGGGAGGTACGTTGATTGAGGAAAATTAGGAACTCACGAATGGGCGCGGGATCTACTCGGGCCATCTCGGCGCGTAGCGCCTGTTTGATCCTCTCGATCCGTTCCAATCGCTGGAACTGCGTCTTCCATTGCTCGGGCTCAGTCCACGTCAGTCCGCACTCCATTGATAGTCCTCGGCCGAACAGCCACACCACTGTCCCGCCACTGGGCGGAGGGTCGGGGGGGGTCCACGGGCCACTCACCATGATCGACAATCATATTCACATTCTCTACGCTCCAATGGTGCCGTGGCACAGCAGGGGGCATTGGGAGATCCGCAACAGACGGGGACATCCCTGGACATTTCCCGATTCTCGCGACTCGCAACAGCAGCCGAGATCGGCCTCGTGCGGGGAGCCGGCTCGGAACTCGTGACGTGGGGCGCACGAGGATCCCTCGCTGCCGCTCGGGATGATGGTTCGTAACGCTCGGGCTTCCCTATTTCACCACCAGGTGCGTCACGTCCTTTTCGTTTTCCAGGCAGATGTAATCGAGCAGATCGGTATCGGGCATCAGGATCTGGCCCATTTTGATGGTCCAAGGCCTGGTGTACGCCTTGGGATCGTCCACGGTGATTTCCACTTCCAGGCGGCCGAAGTTGACGCGCCGGAAGCGCTCGGTTACTTTCGCCCGGTCGGTGATGGGATCGCCGCCGGTATCGAGCCAGATGCCGTCGCGGAACCCGGCGGTCTCCACCACCAGCGTGTCGCCCTCCCACTTCCCGGTCGAGTATCCGTTCCAGGACGGGTTCATGTCGGCGGGCAGCGGACGCCCGTCGGTAAAGATCTGCCGGTAGCCGGCGTTGTACTCGTGCACGATCGCGATCAGTCCCGGAACCTGAACGATCTTCCGGTACATCGGGATGGTTTGCAATTCGACGATGCCGATGGGCAGGCAGTGCGTCAGAGGATCGTCCTTGCGCTGGGCGGCTGAGCGCTGCTTGGCGAGCGCCTGCGCCCAGGGTTGATACGGCAGGCCACCTGGCATTCCCGCGCCGACGTTGCCGAACTCCACGGGAGGGGCGTTAAAGTCGACGCATCCGGCCGGCGGGCAAGGCCGCAGATGCTCGACGTCCCAGACTCCGGAAAAATCGGGGTGGCCATCGGGCGTGCGCGGGGCGGGCGCCGAAAGATTGAGCTTCCCGTTGGCGGTCCGTGGAATTCCAGCGGTGGGGTAATCCCACTGCGCGGCCATCGGTACGGCCAGCGCGGCCAGGACAACAGCCGCCGCAGGGAGCATGACCAAAGACGTTTTCATAGTCCCAACCACGTATAGCATAACGCCTTCCAACGCGGACCCGTCGTCCCCGCTCGGGACTCTAACAGGCTGCTGAAAAACGCGCGAGGTAAACCGCTCCCTGTGGTCGCGGCTCGGCAAG
>DASYXM010000097.1:0-36834 GCA_035934795.1 Bryobacteraceae bacterium
TCTGCGGGACCCGCTGCTCCGCCGAGATATAGCTGAACACTCCACTTTGTTGTTGGTCGTCGCCTCGCATAAAACATAGACGACGCAGTCTGTTCCGGCGTCACGTCGGAATCCGCCTTTTTTCCGCAACCTGCTAGACCAATTTCACAGTGAGCGCTTCTGGCTACTTCGTCGGCTTCTTGGCCGCCTCGACGATGGCGTTCAGCGTGGGAATGTCTTTCAAGTCGGGCGCGTTGCTCGTGAAGGTCCGAATATAGGCGTAAATATCCTTAGCCTTGCCGTCCGGCAGGCTGTTTTCGGAAAAATTCGGCATCAAGGTCGATTTATTCTCCGGGGCTACGTTCGCCCGGGCGCGGAGAAACGCGAGAAACTCCTGCTCGGTGGACAAATGACAACGTTCCTTAAGATAATACGTCACCGATGATCGCAAGGGCAGTCGTCAGTTTGAGGGAGAGCCATCTCCGCTCCCTCACTTTCGCGGCCCGAAATTGGACCAAGCCGAAACAAGACGATTGTAAGACCGTACATTCGCGCCACGGGCCCGCAAATGGCCCTGGAGGCCATTTTAAAAAAGAGGTAGTTTGGGGTGGGGCAGGTCCCTAAAGTCGCGCTACGCCTCCGCAAACGCGTTGTGATTTTTCAAACCTCGATCTCATTGATTGTGGGGCGCTTGGAGGCGCGCGCGCGCAAAGGCTGGCAAACCGCTGGGTGACCGCAATGGAAAAAATATTTCGGCACTAATATACTTCACTGACAAATGATGCTAGACTGGTGGTATGATGACCAGTCACCAACACGCCAAGGCCTGCTTTGCTGAAAATCGCAATAGGACGGATTCTAATGAGAATCCGCAGCAATGGAATTTGAACTCAGGGCTTCTTTCGCTATCTGCCGGAGTCGAGGAAGATCTTGCTGAGATAAAGAGTCTGTTGAAGCGAATCCTTCAGGAACTCCAGAGGCGAACTTGACGGCATTCGCCTGCTTCGCTGTAAGTTTTTCGGAGATCACAAATTCATAGAGAGTCACGCGCAATTCTCCTGTATGCTATGCTGACTGTGGGAGAACAGTGCGCTTTCCGCACGGCTCGGAAGTTGTGATGGTGGAACATCGCAACAACCGCATGGGCCGCGCTTAGTCGTAGTGTATCACGACTACGGCGGAAAGCGAAGGCTGCAGGTGTGTTCAGCGATAGAGCATCTAGCTCTTTCATTCTGCATGAAAGAGGGCGATTTCATGGCAATGATGACTCTGTATTTCGACGACAGCGGAACCCACCGTCAGTCGAAAGTGGCCATTGCTGCCTGCTTCCTTTCCGACGTGCGGAGGTGGAAAGACTTCGAGGATCAATGGACCAGCGAATTAGAGAACGCCGGGATACTTGACTGCGGCTTTCACATGGCGGATTTCGAGGCCCGAAGTCCTCGTTTCGATTGGGGTGAAGAAAAGCGGTCATCGGTTTTAGCTGCGCTTGTGAGGGTGATCAACAAGTATGCTCTGGCTGGCATGGCTGCGGCTGTTGTTAAGTCGGACTATAACCGCTTTGTGACTGGGAAGCTTCGTAAAAAGCTAGGCCAGTACCCCTACACTTTTGCAGTTCAAGCGTGCTTGGCTCAAATCGAACAGTGGCGCGTCCGAAATGCGACCGATCAGCCGATGGAGTACATATTCGATTGGATGACAAAGGGAAAGGGAGAGATCGACGCCCTTTTTGACGACATACTTGAACAGAAGCTAGCAATGCATTTTGGGATTGAGCCGCAGGGCTGGGCTTTTCAAAATCGTAAAACAGTTTTCCCTCTGCAAGCCGCCGACATTCTTGCTTGGGAAGCGAACCGATACATGCATGAACATCAGTTCACTGGGGCCGAACCGAGGCCATCCTTCAAGAGCGTTGTCGATGCAGTTGAGATGACACCGAGGTTCTACGACGTGAGTAGCCTGCCGGAAATTGTTTCAGACTTGACTGCAAAATACCGGAAACTAAATTGGCGCGGCCCGCTCGGTGGATTCTTGCCAGAATTGACGCAAGGGCCAGAATAGGAGATCATCCGAGGAGCGGAGGCAAGATGAAACTTCGGTTACTGATTTCTCTGATGGCGCTTCTTGCAACGGGTGGGGCGACATTACAAGCTCAAGGGTGCGGACCTCTTCCAATCAAGCCCGTCATCCCCATCGGCTGCAAGGACCTCGTTCCGATGTGCACCTGTGACAGTCAAGGCAAATGTAGTTGGTCATGGGTCTGCGTCCCCGGCGTGCCGCCGCCCGACAGGTTCTAAGCTATGCGTAACGCTCCAGAAATGATCGAAGGCACGGAAGCGTGGACGCGATTCAACGCGACGATGAAGCACCTGATTTCCGTGCCGCATGAAGAGATCAAAAAGCGCTTAGAGGCGCATAAAGCAGAAGCCGCTAAGAATCCAAACCGGCCCGGTCCAAAGCCGAAGCGGAAACGCGTTTCCCACGTTCGTTCCGCCTAAGCTCCTTCTTCCACGATTGTCCACGTTTCCGCCTCCTTCCCGATCAGTTCGGCATAGGTCAGCCGTTTGTCTACGATCCGGGAAAGCACAGTCTTGAAGCGGTCGAAGTCGGTTTGCTTTTCGCCGCCCTCATGCTTGCGGTGGTTGTAGCGGAACACTTGCTCATCAACGTAAGCCTGCAAGTGGCATGGATCGACGCTCACATAAGTTCCCTTCAGGGTCCGCTTGAGCAAGCTCCAGAAGTTCTCCATGCCGTTGGTGTGAACTCGCCCATTGACGTACTGCTGAAGATGATTGACTACCTCACGTTTGAATTCTGCCGGGAGATTGTCGTAGGCATTGAACTCATCGGTGTAGAGGGTCGATCCGGGTTCTACATTGGCGATGATGTTCGGCTGTACGTGGTGCTTGCGACGATTGGGGGCCACGGCAGCGCGAACTCGACCTTCGCGTTCCAGCAATCCGAGAACGGGAGTCCTTCCCCAGTTGCCCTCATTCTTAGCGCGGATTGCGCGCTTGGAAAGACGGTGCATATTGCGGACATTCCCACCGATCAAGGTTTCGTCGGCTTCGATCTCGCCTGCAAGCTTGTTTCCGGCATCGCCCATCATGGCAACGCGGGCGCGATGCAGCATGAACCACGCGGTTTTCTGTGTCACGCCAATGGCGCGATGAATCTCATAAGAACTGATGCCATTCTTGCAGTTTGAAATCAGCCAAACCACAGGAAGCCACTTCTCCAGACCAATCGGAGAGTCCTCGAAAACTGTCCCAACCTTCAGCGAGAACTTCTGCTTTTCATGTTTCTGGTAGCACTTGAAAAGCTTAGCGTTAGGAAGCCACTTAACGTTTGCGGAACCGCAGCGCGGGCATAGGATCTTCCCGTCCGGCCAGCGAAGATTCGCCATGAACGCTTGGCAGTTCTCCGCATCCGCGAAGTAGATCACTGCTTCCTGAAGAGTGCTCGGTACGGTTCCCATGAACCAATCCTACCTGAAAACGCCCCGTCAGTCAAGTATATTATTGCCAATATTTCGGCCGCGAGAACAAGCGTTTGCGATTCGTACACCCGCGAACCTTCTCCCATGTGTGCATCACGCGATGAGCTTCTCGACCGCTCCTGCCTCAAACCAACCCACTACCATCGCGAGAGAAGCATTCGAGGTGCAGCAGGCGCGAGACGGTGGTAACATGTCAGACGATAATCCAAGGTGTCGATGAAAGCTCACATCGGCTTGGCCGCACTCGTTTGGCTCAGCGCCGCGGCGACCCTGCACGCCCAAGCTTATAAAGCGCCTCGCACTGCGGACGGGAAGCCGAACTTAAACGGCATTTGGCAGGCCATGAACGCCGCCAATTGGGACCTGGAGGGTCATGCAGCGCAGCCCGGTCCTGTGACGGCGCTGGGCGCCGCTTACGCCGTTCCTCCCGGTTTGACCGTCGTCGAAGGCGGGACGATTCCTTACCTGTCGGCGGCGTTGGCGAAGAAGAAGGAAAACTTCGACAAACGGCTCACGTCGGACCCGGAGATAAAGTGCTACATGCCGGGTGTGCCGCGCGCCACCTACATGCCCTATCCATTTCAAATCTTTCAAAGCGCCAAATCCATCATGTTCACGTACGAATTCGCCAATGCGGTTCGGACCGTCTACATGGAGAACGCCGGTGAGAGTCCGGTCGATACGTGGATGGGGTGGTCCGTGGGACGTTGGGACGGAGATACGCTGGTGATTGACGTGACGAGCTTAAACGACCAGACATGGTTCGACCGGGCGGGAAATTATCACAGCGACGCCCTGCATGTGATCGAACGCTACACGCCCACCAGCCCGAACACGCTCAACTACGAAGCCACCATGGAAGATGCCAAGGTCTTTTCGCGGCCCTGGAAAATCAGCATGCCGCTGTACCGTCACGTGGAACCGAACGCGCAGCTGCTGGAATACAAGTGCGTCGAGTTTGCGGAACCGGTCATCTGGGGACCGCTCCGCAAGAACCCAGGCCGGTAAAATATGAAGAGCCGGTTATAATCGAGCCAGCAATGAAGGAGATGCCATGACTCGTCAAACTCTAGCGATCGGCGGCGCGCTGGCGATGGCGGTGCTGCTATCGATCCCGGCATCGGGGCAGGCACCCTCGGCCGCCGCGAAACCGGGCGCCTTGAAGACGGCCTGGACGCCACCTAAAACCGCCGACGGCCAGCCGGACATCGAGGGAATCTGGACCAACGCCACGCTGACTCCGCTCGAACGTCCCAAGGAACTCGGGGACAAGAAGTTTTTCACCGAAGCCGAAGCAGCCGCCTTTGAGAAGCAAACGGTTCAAGCGCGGAATGCGGACACCCGTAACCCGGACCCCGTAGCGGACTTCAAGGCGTACAACGAGGCGTGGTTTGACTGGGGCAACAAGATCTCGAAGACCCGGCAAACCTCGCTGATAGTTGATCCGGCGGACGGGAGAGTCCCTCCTTACACGCCGGAAGCCCAGCGCCGGATCGCCGCGAATGCCCGGGCGCTCCAGGAAAGATGCGAGCGCGCGGTGTGTCCTCCCAGTAACTCTGGCGCGATTCCTGCCGACGCACCCGAAGACCGGCCCCTGATGGAGCGTTGCATTGTATGGGATACCTCGGGGCCGCCGATGCTTCCGACCGCGTACAACAACAACTACCGGTTCGTGCAGACCCCCGGATACGTGACCATCAATATCGAAATGATCCACGACTACCGCGTCATCCCGCTCGACGGGCGCCCGCACCTGCCGCCGAACATCCGCCAGTGGCTCGGCGATTCGCGGGGCCATTGGGAGGGTAACACGCTGGTCGTCGACGTCACGAATTTCACGGACAAGACCGCGTTCCAGAATTCCACCGACAAGCTCCACGTGGTCGAGCGTTTCACGCGCACCGATCCGGATACCCTGATGTACGAATTCACGGTGGACGACCCGGCGACTTTTGTCCGGCCCTGGAGCGGCTCCATTCCCATGAGCAAGACCCCGGGGCCGCTTTACGAATACGCCTGTCACGAAGGCAATACTGGGATGACCGGGATTCTTTCCGGCGCCCGAGCCATGGAGAAGGAACGGACCAAGAATTAACCGCTCACGAGGAGATCTTATGCGAACAAAACTGACGATTGCGATTGCTGGTGTCGGTCTGCTGCTCGCCGCGGCGCCCATGTGGGCGCATCACGCGTTTGCAGCCGAATTCGATCCGAACAAAACGGTCAAGCTGGAAGGCACGGTCACGCAGATGGAATGGATTAATCCTCACGCGTGGATCCACATGGACGTCAAGGGTCCGGATGGCAAGGTCGTCAATTGGATGGTGGAGTGCGGCACGCCGAACACGCTTTTCCGCAAGGGCCTCAACAAGAATTCGCTCCCTGTGGGAACGGAAATCAAGGTCGATGGCTATCAGGCCAAGGACGGTTCCACGCGGGCCAACGGCCGCGACGTGACGTTCCCCGACGGGCGAAAAGTGTTCATCGGCAACAACAGCCCGGACGCTCCCCCGGAGAAATAGGGCAACAGCGGGGACCTGGGCCTGTCGCCGCGAACCCGTCGGTGTTCGGTACCGCTCCGTGACCGTCGCGGCTCGGTACGGGCGTTTCTGAGCCCGACAGTTATGGAGCGGTGGTAGCGAATCGTCTGCGGCACAGCACTAGATGGCATTCAGTTGCGATATAGAGCAAAGAGGAGGTCCTAAGATGACTTATCGTCTTCTCGTTGGGGCGGTGGCGTCTCTGATGGCGTTATCGTCCCTCGCACAGACTTTGCCCGACGCGGCCAAGGCCGGCAAGGCTTCCACGTCGAAGAAGTGGATCGCGCCCCGCACGCCGGACGGCCATCCCGACTTGCAGGGTATCTGGTCCAACGCGATCATCACGCCTCTCGAGCGCCCCTCCGAGCTTGAAGGTAAGCCGTTTCTCAACGAGGAGGAAGCGTCGGCTTATGAAAAGCAGGTGGTGCAGCGCAACGACGTGGACCGCCGGCAGAACTTGACCAAGGAGAACGACGTTGCGCGCGCCTATAACGAGGCCTGGTACGACCGCGGCACGAAGACCGCGAAAACCAGGCGCACGTCGCTGATCGTGGATCCCGCGGATGGGCGGATTCCGCAGCTGACGCCCGCAGCCCAGAAGCGCATGGCGGATCTCGCGGAAGCCCGCAGGCTGCATCCCGCCGATGGTCCCGAGGACCGGACCTTGGGCGAACGCTGCATCCTGATGAACAACGAAGGCCCGCCCATGGTCCCCGGACCTTATAACAACAACTACCAGATCGTGCAGACCCCCACGTCCGTGGTGATTGTCAACGAAATGATCCACGACACGCGCACCATTCCGCTCGACGGACGTCCCCATCTGCCGCCGACGGTTCGTCAGTGGAGAGGCGATTCGGTGGGCCACTGGGAGGGCGACACACTGGTGGTCGACACTACCAATTTCACCGACAGGGCCAATTTTAGGGGCTCCGGCAAGGACCTGCATCTGACCGAGCGCTTCACGCGGGTCGACGCCGACACGCTCATGTACCAATTCACGGTGGACGATCCCGCGTCGTTTGCCAGGCCCTGGACCGCGGTGATCCCCAGCACGAAAACCGAGGGTCCGATATTCGAGTATGCCTGCAACGAAGGCAACTATGGGATGCTGGGCATCCTCTCCGCGGCCCGTGCCGAGGAAAAGACAGCGGCCGCGAAGAACTCCACGCGCGATTCGAAGTAAGGGGTCCGCTTTTGTGGAGCACTCGCCTGGCGCGCAAGCGGACCGGCGCGGCGAGAGCATTCTCACAATTTCTGAAACGTGCGGTTGCGGGGCAGGGCCTCTGCCCGGCGTAAGGTTGGCCGACTGCAGCCCGGAAGGGCTGCCCCACGAAAACACAGAAAATGCTCTAGTGTGCTGAGTCAGAAGTTCGTTTGTGAAATCGGAGGTGAGGCGGTCCCCCTGGACCGCGGCCGACGCCCGCGTCGGCCTCTGCTTCTAGTGTGTTGAGAAAGCCGGACCAGGGGTCCGGCGCGGACGAGGGCGTCCACCCCACTCCGACTTGTATCGCGAATTATTGACTCAGGACACTAGAACCAGTCGCTCCGATAGGCCACCCACCAGCTCAGGAAGCAAATCGGGATGGTTGCGCCGAGCGCCCACCACATCGGCAGAACGAAATCCGCCAGCAGGCCCAGCACGATAAACAAGGTCCAGAAAATTTTTCGTTCCAGGCTTCCAGTCTACCCCCTAGATATCGGAAATTTCGCCATGTCTACTTCGTGGCGGCACCGGCTTCCGCGATCTGCAAGTCCAGACTGACCCGTTCTCCGTTGATCAGCACGAAACCGGAGGCGATAAGCTGCTGCCCGGTGCAATCGAATTGTTTGTAGAGCCGCAGCATGTTGAGCGGGAAGATGAATTCGACTGCCACGGGACTGCCGCCCGAGTCCTCCGCGCCTGCACGCACCGACGTACTGAAGTCGATGCCGTCGAAGTCGTCGCGCTCTTCCTTGAAGTATTCGAGCGCGGGACGGATCAGGTGCGCGATGTGCTGGTCGAACGCGAGCGCCGCAAGCTTATACTGCGAGTCCGCGGCGCCTTCCGCAAGAGCAGTGGTCACCGCGAACTGCAGGTAGAGCCCTTTGTGAAACGGGATGAACGCGGGCGGCGCGTAACGCACGAAATGGGCCTGCGCATTGAGTTCCTGCACCATGCGGTCGAGATTGGCTTGGTAGAAGCTCCGGATATTCTTGAGCGCATCGGGCGAAGTGTCGCGCTGGAGTGCGGCCGCGGCGGTGGGCGCCGCCTTTTCCGTGTTCATTGGAGCGATACTGGCAGGCGCGACGCTCGCCGCGGTGCGAGCATTCGGAAGAGACGGGGAACTGACAGCGCCGAAAGCGGGCGTGATCTGGTGCGCGGATTGCGATTTTTGACCGCCCGACCCGGGCCACAATTCAATGGGCGCGGCGTTCAGGAACGCCTGGCCTTCCAGAACGGCCGCCTGTTTGGCCTCGGTGTTGGTGGCGGTCATTAGCCGAAGCGCGGCAGCCCGGGGCAGGATCAGCACGACGTTCTCCACATTTTCCGAAGAGACTCCCAGAACTTTTCTCCGCACGTGATGCGAAATCTCAAACGCGAACGCCTCAGGAACATTCGAGGCGGCGAACGCGGGGACGGCCGCCTCCAGAAGCGGCAGCATCACGTCCTGATAAGTCTGCCTGGCGCGTTCCTCGGGCGTCAGGAGCTCCGCCGAATAGGACGCGAAGTAGTTGCCCGTGATTTTGAGTACGGTCTGGTCGCGATAGCGGTCGAACTGGATGGCGCGCTGATCGCTCGCGTGTTGCGCCGTCTCGCTCAGGTCGAGGGTCCGGCTGAAGTAGAAATGATAGGGGAAGTCGTGCTGGAAGACCGCGATGGGAATTTGCTTGAGCTCTCCCAGATACCTCTTCTGCAGCTCGCGCAGATTCGGGTCGAGAATCTCCTCCGGCGGCAGCACTTGAGCCGGGGCCCAGGCAGCCACTAGCAACAAAGGAACACCGAAACTAGTTACCCGCATAGAAAACTCCTTGCGTGCGATAGGGAGGGTCGGCGATGGCGCGCACATACGCCACCAGAGCGTCCATTTCGGCGGCCGTCAGCGTATTTCCATACGGCGGCATCTGTGGGGATTTGCCGAGCGCGGGTCCGCCGTGACCGACGATCGCGAGCAGGTTCGCGTCGCTCATGGCGTTCAAGACCGCGCCATCGGTGAAAGCGTGTGGCGGCGGGTCCAGATTGTCGTGATTGGAGACGCGCTCCGGGGTGGATTCCGAATCGTGGCAGCGAACGCAGTGAATGTCACTCACCTGCTTGCCCAGCGCCGCCTGATATCCGAAGGCGATCTCATCGATGCGAATCCCGGCGGGCTTGCCCGCGGCCGTGGGCGTGATCGCTTCGATCTGGTAGTGGCCGGCTATGCTTCCCAGCGTCACGCTGGTCGTGACCTGGCCATCTGCGCCGGTCACGCCGCGATCGGGCTGGAAGCGCATGCCTTCCGCGCCGGTGAAGCGCACCAGCGCTCCCTCGACCCGCATTCCCTGCGCGTTGTTGACTTGCACGACGACGGGCTGTTCCAATTGAGCTCCTTCTCCAGCCGCTTGCTTTTCGCCACTGACGAGCACAACCGCGGCTCCGAACGTCGTGGGTTTCTCGCCGGGCGCCGCGGAGCGTTGCGCGCAGCCGGCCAGTAGAGCGATGCATACGGGCGCGATCCAAATCCGCTTCATTTTTGCGTTCCTCCGGCGCGGGGGGCGTTCTTCTGCGCCATCAGGAATGCCGTGACCGCCTGCGCGTCGCCGTCGCTCATGTTCCAGACGGGTTCGAGCGAACCGGGGCGCAAGCTTTGCGCATTCTTCAGCCAATGAAAAATCCACGCGGCGTTCAACCGCGCGCCCACCTGCGTCAAGGTGGGTCCAACGTAACCCTTGTCCTTGGCTGGATCGACGATGTGGCAGGATTGGCATCCATATTTGCTGTAGAATAATCCTCGGCCGCGCTCGATTTCTGCACCTCCCAGACGCGACGCCTCAATCTCGTCGCGATCGAAAGCCGGCGTCTGGTACACCGTCATGATGTAGTCGGCGAGCGTACTGGCTTCCGCGTCGGTAACGTTGAACCTCGGCATGCGGCGAATCAAAGCGGGCCGCAGGGTGCTTGGATTCTTCAGGAAATCGACCAGCCACGCGCGCTGGACCGCCGTGCCTTCCAGAGTGAGGTCGGGAGCCATGCTTCCGCCGCGCCCGTTGATGGCGTGGCAACTGAAGCAGGCCATATCTTCGATCAACTGGCCGGCGCGTCCGACGGGACGATACTCCGACGGCGTGCGCGCGGCCACACGGAGCGCGGGGGGCAGATGCCGGGCGCGATCGGTCTCGGCGAGAAGCGCCGTCACCAGCGCATCGATCTGCTGGGGCTGTGGCAACGTGTACTGCGGCATCTTGAGCGCGCTGCCGAACGACCGGGGATTGCGGATCTTCGCGGCGATATAATCCGGCAGCGTGTGCGGAACGCCCGGCGCAAAAAGAATCTTCGCCAAGGAGAGGCTCCCCACCTCCGTCAGTTCCGGGGCGAAGCTGTCGGGTTTGTTTACACCATTGATTTCGTGGCAGCTAGCGCATCCGCGCTCGATCACGAGCGATTTACCGTGCTCGATCTGCTGCCCGGTGGGAGCGTCGTAATGCAGATTGCCGACAAAATCCGAATCGGTCTTGCCCGCCAGATACGCGGCCAGCGCGCCGATCTGCCGTGCGTCGAAACGATAGTGCGGCATGGCCGTATCGGGATCGAGCGTTGGGGGATCGCGAATCCAGTTCGCCAGCCATTCGGACTTCGCCTTCGAACCGATCCGCGTCAGCTCCGGGCCCACCGTGCCGCCTACCAGATTTCCCGCGGCATTCTGCATCGCGTGGCAGGACGTGCAGAAAGATTCCCGATACAGGGTATCGCCCAGTTGTGCGGCGTCGTCGGCCTTCGGTACGGTTATGCGCTCGCGTGACTGAACTGCCGGCGAATACGGTTTGCTCTGGGCGATGAGGAAAGCCGAGATGTCGCGAATTTCATCGTCCTGCAACTGGAAGTTCGGCATCGTCGCGCTGCCGGCGTAGGCCTGCGGATTCTTGAGCCACGCGCCGATCCATTCGCGGCTGGTTTTCCCAGCGATATGCGCGAGACTGGGCGGATCGTCGGTCGCGGTCATCGGAACGCCGTCGGGTCTTCTGATCGTATGGCAGCGGACGCATCCGTACTGCGCGAGCGTATCGCGTCCCTGATTCAGCCGCGGCGTTCCCTCGAGCCGGTCGAGATGGCATTGCCCGCAGCCGGATTCCAGGTAGCGGGCGGGCAGAATCGGCTCCTCCCACGATTTCGTGCCGCTATGGGCCTCTTCGACGGTGGTAGCCGCGCCCTGTCCGCGGTGGCACAGCACGCAACCGAATTCGGTGAGCTTGTGGGGGACCGGCGGGTGCGGGCGAAACGGTTGCGTCTGGACGTCGACCAGACCGGTTTCCCGGAGAGCCGTATGACACGTGGTGCAGCGATCCGTCACGTTCCAATCGGGCAACCAGATCTGCTGCACGCCGCCTTGAAAACGCCGGGCGAGCGAAGCGGCGTCGCTGCGTCCGCGGATCAAGCGCAAGTATTGGCTCTGATAGCCGCGCCATGGCCGGAAATAATCCTTGGCGGGAACAATCGTGAGCACCAGCAACAGCGCCACGCCAAGCGAGCCGAAGGCCCGCGCGCTATCGCCGAAAAGAAATCGCCACACGGCGGCGATTCGTTGCCGGACGCTCATATTTCATCACTCATATTCGGCCACTCATATCGACTGGTCATATCTGGCCGGTCATATCTGACCGGGCTCATATTTGGCCGCTCCACGGCATCACGAAGGACCAGCCGGGGCCGCGGAAGAACGTCCCGACGAGCGTGAGCACGGCCGCTTCGATCAAAAACCACGACATGATCCAAAAGGAGATGGGCCTCGACGACAGCCACTGCCGGAAGCGGCCCAGCGGCGGCGCGCTGCGCGCGGAGAAGTACATCAGGCCGGTGACCAGCAGCGAAGGGACCAGCGCGACGTAAACGTGGAAATAGATCAGAAAGACCGAAAACACCACCGTCACAATGGACAGCATCCGGAGCCGCCCGGCGCGGTCGCGCGACCACAAGGGTTCGTCGGCGATGTTGATCCGGAAATACGGGATCGCGATCAAGGCCAGGATCACCAGCGCGGGAATCAGCACGCCCGCGACCAGCGGCGGAAAGTAATGCAGCAGCTCCTGCAGGCCCAGGAAATACCAAGGCGCCTTGGCGGGATTCGGCGTCTGCAACGGATTCGCGAGCTCTTCGAGCGGCGCATCCCACAACAGGGCGAGCAGCACCAGCGCGAGCGACAGCACCATGATCGCCACCGCGCCCCGGAACAGCGCTTCGGGGAACGCCATCACGTATTCGTCGTCGCGCGCCTGGACTTGGGGCGAGGTTCGCCGCGTGACGAAAGCCACGCGCACGGGAGACTTGCGGGCGTTGGAATCCATGGCCGCGGTGAATTTTTTGGGTTCGGGCGCGCCCGCCTTGGGCGTATCGGGCTCACTCATGGCTCGCGCTCTCTCCCGCATGGATGCCGCCGTCCTTGCGAATCCTCCAGAAATGGATCGCGATGAACATCACGGCGAACAAAGGCAGGATCACGCAGTGCAGCACGTAAAAGCGCAGCAGAGCGTTGGCATTCACCGTGTTGCCGCCCAGCATCAAGAAGCGGAACTTGGGACCGAGCGCGGGGACAGAGGAAAGCAGATTCGATCCCACGGTGATGGCCCAGAAGGCCAGCTGATCCCACGGCAGCAGGTAGCCTGTGTAGCTGAGCAGCAGGGTCAGAATGAGCAGCACCACGCCGACCACCCAATTGAACTCGCGCGGCGGGCGGTAGGCCCCCCGGTAAAACACTTTGAACATGTGGGCGAACACCAGCAGCACCATGGCGTGCGCCGACCAGCGATGCAGATTGCGCAGAAAGACTCCCGCCGACACCACGAACTGCAGATCCTTCATGTCCGCGTACGCCTGCGGCACCGACGGATGGTAGTACAGCATCAACGGAATTCCCGTCACCACCAGAATGATGAAGCCGCCCATCGTCAGGGTGCCCAGGAACCAGGTGACGCGCCAGGCGAGCGACCGCTTCCGCATCTTGACCGAGGACAGATGCAGAAAGACGTTCTGCTGGATGGCGAGCGCGCTGTGCAGGTTGCCCGAGCCCGATCCGCCGCGGAAGATGGAGCGCCACACGCGCGATGCGCGCAGGTTCGCCAGTTGCGCCGTCAGGGAGTTCGCCATGTTAAATCTTCACGAACTCCTTTCGCTCGACGGCCACGGAGCGGTCCACCAGCAGATCGCCTTCGTCGTTCAGCGACGCCTGCAGCCACACCAGAGGGCGCGGAGCGGGCCCTTCGATTTTCGTGCCGTCGCGGTTGAACTTGCTTCCATGGCAGGGACAGGCCACGATCCCCAGCGCATCGTTCCAGACCGTCAGGCATCCCAGATGGGTGCACACCGCCGACATGGCGTGGATTCCCTCGGGCCCATGCACGATGTAGACGCCCGATTCCAGATCCTGCGTGACCGAGCCGAGCGGGTAACGGTCCGGCTTGCCTTCGTTGACGATCGGCGACGGTTCGTAGAGCACGTTCGGCGACAGGAATTCGTAGCCGAACACGGCGGCTCCCGTAGAAGCCACCGCAATGGAGCTCACGCCGAGCTTCACGAAGGCCTCGCGGCGCGTGCATCCCAGGCAGCCTCCTTCCGGGCGGGATTGTTTGTCGCGTTCCGTCATCGCGTCTCCTGTACCGGCGCCTCCGGTGTTACCGTCCCGGCGCCGCGCCAAAAATAAGCTTCCATGGTGATGGTCCCCACCGGGCAGCGTTCTGCGCACAGCCCGCAGCGAATGCAGCGCGTTTCATCCTTCAACATGGCCGAGCCGGTAACGATACCGAGCTCCCCGGCCGCCACGTCGTCTAGCTCCACCCGGAATAGCGCGGGACTCGCTTGCACCTGGCCGAGAACCTCCGGCGGGAACGCGATGCTTTCGAGCGGCACCAGCTGAATGCAGCTCTCCGGGCAGACGTCCACGCAGCCGCCGCACAGGATGCACTGGGATCCATCCGGCTCGTTGCCCTCGAACACCGTGTTGACCCAGCAGTGCAGGCAGCGGCGGGCTTCGCGCATGGCCGACTCTTCGTCGTAGCCGATCTCTACTTCCGTGATTCCGGTGCGCCGGTCGAGCGGGAGCATGGGAACCGGCTCGCGGCCGAGGTTCATGTAGTCTCCGAACATATGGCGATGTTCGAGGACCTGCACCTCGATCTCCGGCTCGGGATGCTCACGGCCGGTCAGGTACTTGTCGATTCCGAGGGCGATGCGCTTGCCGTCGCCGACGCTGTCGATGATCAAGCGGGGACCGAAGACGCAATCGCCGCCGGCGAAAACGCCCGGCGCGCTGGTCATGAGCGTGTCTTTATCGGCGATCAGCAGGCCCCGCCCCGAGATTTCGACGCCATCGGCGGGCGTGAGAAAATCGAGCCGTGGAGCCTGTCCGATCGCCAGAATCACGGTGTCGCATTCGATGACGGATTCGCTGTTGTCCTCGAAAGTGGGATTGAACTTGCCCGCCGAGTCGAATACGGCCTTGGTGCGAACCGTCTCGAAGCCGACCACTTTTCCGTCCCGGCCCACGACGCGCTTGGGTCCCTGTCCATCGCGCAGAAGGATGCCTTCAAGCTCGGCTTCTTCCACCTCTTCGAGCGCGGCAGGCATCTCGTGGCGCCGTTCCAGGCACACAATGCTGACCTCGCTCGCACCCAGGCGCAGCGCCGAAAGAGAGATGTCCACCATTTCGTGCGTCGCAACGGCGGAAATGTTTGCGGCACTGGGCTCAGTCTCGCGTCCCGTCTCGCCAGTTAAGTGTTGCTTCAGGACCTCGCGCGCCGCCGACCGCGCCACGTCCATCGCGACGTTGCCCCCGCCGATCACCACGACCTTCTTGCCGATGGTGAAGCGGTACCCCAAGTTGGCGTTGAGCAGGAAGTCAATGCCCTTGTGCACGCCGTCCAGATCCACGCCGGGGATGGAGAGCTCGCGGCTGCGATGCGCCCCCACCGCGAGAACCACGGCGTCGAAGCCCCGCTCGCGCAATTGGCGGATGGTGAAATCGCGCCCGGCGGCCTGATTCAGTTTAAGCGTCACGTCGCCGGTTTCGAGGATCTCGCGGATCTGAGCTTCGACGACGCTGCGCGGCAGGCGGTATTCGGGGATTCCCAGGCTCAACATGCCGCCCGCGACGGCGGCCGCTTCGAAGATGGTGACGGAGTAGCCCATGCGCGCCAGATCGTGCGCGGCCGAGAGTCCCACGGGCCCGCTGCCGACGATCGCGACGCGGTAGGGGAGCTTCGACACGGGCGCGCGCCGCTCTGCGAGCGGATGCCGCGACTCCGGTCCATAGCGCTCGGTGAGAAAGCGTTTCAGGGCGCGGATCGAGATGGGGCTGTCGATCTCGCCGCGCCGGCAGGCGGTCTCGCAAGGATGCGCGCACACGCGGCCGCACACGCTCGCCATCGGGTTGGGATCGCGCGCGTAGGGATAGGCTTCCTCGAAACGCCCTTCGGCGATCAGGGCTACGTAGCGACCGGCGTTGGTGCCCGCCGGGCAGGCCATCATGCACGGGAAGTTGGTGTCGAGCCACTCCCGGTCGACTCTCTTGTCTTCAAAGCGCTTCAGCACGTTGGCCTCTCGTGCGGTAATCGGACCTTACTTCGAAAGCGTGAAATCCGCTTTCGTGTCGCCGGAAACCATGAGCGGCTTCGATTGCGTCTTGAAGCCTTCATGCCAGGCGGTCAGCGTGTAGCTGCCGTCGGGAACGCCCGCGATCTTGAAACTCCCGGTGGCGTCGGTCTCCGCATAGTAGGGAGTCGGCGTCACGATGACGTATCCGGACATCTCCGGATGCACGTTGCACAGCAGCGGAACGATCCCGGGCGTATCGAACTTGAAGGCCCGCTTCTCGCCCTGGGGCCAGGTTCCCAGGTTGTGACCCAGCTTCTTGTTGTTGCTGATGGCGGGCCAGAAGATGTTGTGCGCTACGTTATCGCTGTTGAGAAACTCGACAGTCGCCCCCACCGGCGCGATCAGCAGGTGCGGCCGGAACGTCAGCGACTTCTGGTCCATATCCAGGGGCTTCGCCGGAGCCGGAAACGTCTTACCGGCGACCGCCTCCACATACACAACTGAGGCGCCTTTCCCGGCCGTCACTTTCCCGCTAATATCGCCGCCTTGGGCGGTCAAACCCGCCGTCATCAGAACAAACAGGACCGAAAAACATTTGGACATAGGAATCGATGCCTCTCTTAATACACAAACTCTAGACCGAAGAGTGCCGTGTTGACCCGAAATGGATTCACCGCGACCAGGCCGCCCGTCGCATTGGTTTCCACGACGGCGGTCTGTTGCGGCCGGAACTGATATTCAAAAGAGAACTTGACGTTGGCGTGAATCAGGATCTGGAGTCCCGGCGTAAACCGCGTGCGCGTGGAATTCAGGGGCCCGAAGAAGGGAGTGCCCGAGGCGAGCGCCAGACCGTTGATGCGGTCGGCCGTGGAGTTGACTCCATCCCAGCGCATGATCGCCATCACCCACGGATGGATCATATAATCGGCCTGCACGAAGCCGCCGTTGAAGCTGGCCGGCACGCTCTTGACGAAACCGACGGGAAGCGGGCTCGTGGAGCCGAGCGGCAGGGGAATCAGCATTCCATTCTGGTCCACCGGCAGCAGGCTCTGGTCCCGCCCGAACATGTACACGCCGTACATATTGAAGTTGCGATAGTTGAAATTGAAGTCGCCGCCGGCACGATAGTAAGGCTCGTCGAGCGGTAGCACTGAGCTCGCCCCCGCGAATTGCTGATGGGATCTTCCGTGCAGATAGAAGGAGCCGAAGTTCAGGAAGGTGTGATCGCGGGGACCCGTGGCGCCGGCTGCCTGAACGGCATGGCGGCTCTCGGAATCGCGCTCCAAGTTGAAGCGGTAGGAGGCGCGCGCATACAGGGTTTTGAAGTTTTCGCTCGACCCGAATCCGATGCCGCCGTTGGCGCCGCCCGTACCGGACGGAACATAGGGGCTCGCATTAGCGGACTGGTCGACATTGGCCGAGTTTCCATCGACCAGGGCAACCGAGTAATGATAGCCGCCGTACTGGTGGCCCCCACTCAGCTCAATCCCTTTGGCCGCGCCGGCGAACGTAAACTGATTCGACACGTTCTGCTGCAGCGAGACCATCGAGTTCATCGCCCCGATATTGGCCTGTGAAAAGATGTCGTAGGGGCTCAGGTCGTAGCTGCGCGCCTGGGTCACCGGCAGATCCAGCTCGAACTGCCCGACGCGCACCGTGAGCGAATCCTTGGGGAGCTTCAGAAAGCGGCTGGCGTTCACGAACTTCAAATACGCGTCGCCGAGGCCGCCCGCGCTATTCTTGCCCGAAACGCTGATATCGTCGTCCACCCAGAAGGCGATGTCGCCGCCGAAGTTGCCGGCGGTAAAGATGCTGAAGAAGCCGCTGGCGAAATCGGCGCCGGGGATGATCTGTGGCAGGCTCCCCGCTGGCGTCAGCGCGCTGAACCGGTTGCGGTCCGCCCCGGTGAGTTGGAAGAACGTGTTGAAGCGCAGCCCGATGGGGGGCATCCCCGGAATCGATCCAGGCCACACCGATTTAGGGAAATTCTGCTTCTGCGCCTCGGCGCCCAGCATGACTGGCGCTACTTTGAGCTGGTTCTCGTCGTCCTGCGGGAACTTGAATCCGGCATCCTTGAACGCCTTGCCGAAGTCGTTCAGCTTCGGGAAATCGATGTGGCAGGTCATGCAGGACGTTGCATACTGCCGGGAAAAGGCGGGTATCGCCGGGCTTTCCCCGGGTATCACGAAGAGCGCCAGCGCAGCGATTGCGAGAGCGGGCAAAAGTTTCGACTTGTTACGCACGACTAAGCTCCGTCATCCTCGACCGGTGAGCAGCGCAACCGGATGCCGGCATAGGGGCATGTGCCATGCCTAACCGGGCTTTACATTAACTGCTTTGCACTATACGACTTACGCACAGAGATCGAACGGGTGGGAGGAGGCCTACTGCGGATTTGCACCCGCCCGCTTGAGCGACGCCTGCGCGACGACACACAAACGAGTGGCCCGAGGCCGCAAGTTTCGCGGTAGCCGCCCGAGACAGAAGGCTCGGAAAACGCGCTGTTTCACGGGGGAGGCTGGTCCTTCAACAGTAAGGGATTTACGTAGCCGCCGGGAAGGCTGCGATCGGGATCGGGGCGGACGCTGAGATAGTGCCGAAGGCCCTACGACCGCGCGGCATCGGCGCCCGCATTCACTAGGACCAGCCGAATAAAATCGGGTAGCTCGTGGAGTGAAACGACGCCTCCCGCGGGATTGTGGGCGACCAGGCGTAGCGCCTCGTCCGGGTCGTTCATCATCAGGATGGCGGCGGCGCCGGTGCTTTCAGCGGCCTTGAGACCTTCGGCGGTGTCGGCGAGGAATATCGTCCTTCCCGCCTCCAGCGATGCGCCTTCGATGGCTCTCGCAAGCGGTGCGGCCTTGATGCCGCCGGAATTGTCGCGGTTCCAGACCCCGGAAAAGAATTCCGCGAGAGAGCCTCGATCCAGGAAGCGCGCAGTCGCGGCTGCGGACAGCGAGGACGCAATAAAAAGCTGGATGCCCATGGCCTTCAGCTCGGCAAGCGCGGGCGCGACGTCTTCGTAGATGCTTGCGCCGTCGACAGCCCCGGCTTCGAGCGTCTCGACGAGGCCGCGCTTTTCGTCATCGAGCGGCTCCCGCGCCGTCTCCATCAGGTTGAGCAGGTGCCAGTAGGACTGGCTGCCGGATTTGCCGGCTTTCTCTTTGCGTCCGAAAAAACGGATGGCGATTTCATGGAATGGCGCGGAGGGGAATTCGGCGAGGCACCCGACGGGCTCGAGCAGAATGGCCTGGATGGTTTGCATGCGCCTCCCAGTTTAGTGCGTCACACGAATAAAGTAGGGCGGACGGCCTCGTCCGCGCCGGACCGCTGGTCCGGCTGTTCAGTTTGCACGCACAGGCCGACGAGGTCGTCGGCCGCGGACCAGGAGGTCCGCCCTACTGGGTGATCCAGAAAGCCCGCGGGGGCGGGCTACGCATTCAGCCGGGCGAGGCCGGACGCCAGCAGGCCCTTGGCCATATCGATCTTGGTGGCGTTGTATTTGAGCGGCGCGGCATTGGCGAGGGCCACGGAAACCGCTTGCTCGCCGAGATCCGCGCCGAGCGTCTTGCCCTTCAGGAAATTCTCGACCGCATGCTCGCGATACGGCTTGCCGGAGATGCCTCCGAACACCACGCGCGCGTCATCGATGGTTTTGTCGCGAAGCTGGAGGCTGATGGCGAGCGACGCCATGGCGAAATCCCACACGCCGCGGGGCCTCAGTTTTTCAAATGACGCCCGCAGCCCGGGCTTGGGCGGCGGGATGACCACCGACGTCAGGATTTCGTTGTAGCGGACCACATGAGACTGGATCTTCCCATCCACCATCATGTCGCCGGGCACCAGTTGTTCGATGGACAGCTCCTTGACGCCTTGCGGTGTCGCGAGCTTCGCGCGGGCGTCGAAAGGAATCAACGCCGTGGCCGCGTCGCCGGGATAGACGGCGTAGCACAGACGTCCGCCCATGGCCGAATGATAGTAGCTATTATCGCCGATGGCTCCGTAACACAGGTATCCGCCATTTCGCCAGCACGGATAGCCGCCGCGCAGGTACTGGCACCACACTTCCTGCAGCAGGTCTCCGCCGAGGGTGGAGGCGTTGCGCAGCTCCGGCGAGGAGATTTTGTTGACGGCCTCCACCAGCATCGGATACTTGTCCTGCAACAGCTTCGATTCCGCCAACTCGGCGATCTTGGTGGCCGTGCCGATCTCGACGCCGCCCTGCGCGTCTTCCTTGATAAAGCGGAGGTGGTCGATTCTCTTGATGTCGACCAGATACGTCGGCGCCTGGTGCAGGCGGTTCTTCAGGCGGATCAGCAGGTCGGTGCCGCCGGCGTAAACCGCCGCATCGGTGCCATGCTCCGACAGAGCTTGCATCGCCTCGTCGATGGTCGACGGCCGGTAGATGGAGACCTTTTTCATGCCAACCTCCCCGCGGTCTTTTTAGCGGACAATCCGGCCATAATCTTGTCCCTGGTGATGGGCTGTTCCCGAATCCGGACGCCGCACGCGTTGTAAATGGCGTTGGAGATTGCGCCTGGCACACACCCAATGGACGTTTCGCTGAAACTCTTGATGCCATAGAACCAGCGCGGCTCCAGGCTGTCGATGTAGACCTGCGTGGATTTCGGAATGTCCATGATGGTGGGAAGCCGGTAGGACAGGTAGCCGACGGCATAGTGCCGTGTGCCGGGAAATTCGCGATCCCACGGAATGGAATCGGTGGCGACTTGGGTGCTTTCCATCAGCGATCCCACCATGTCGGCTTCGGATACCAGCGGATTGATGACCAGGCCGGTGTCGTGCGTGTAGACGGCCCGTACGAAGCGCCAGTTGCCCGTCCACGTATCGACTTCCACCTCGACAAAGCACGCGCCGACGCCCTTGTTCAAGGCGGTTCTTTCGCCGCCGGTGGTGCCTCGGCCCGCGTGACGGATCAGACCGTTGTTGGCTCTGGCCAGCGCGGCGAACGTCGTCGCGATCTTCGAATCTTCGGTGGAGGAAATGATGCCATCGCGAATCTGGAGCTTCGCGGCGTCGACCTTCAAGACCTTCGACGCGCGATCCAGCAGATCCTTTCTCATCTTGTCGGCCGCGAATCCGAGCGCGGCGCCCTGCAACGTGATAGTCCGGCCTCCGAACCATTCATCGCTGAGAGGCGCTATATCCGAGTCGCCCCATACCAGGCGAACGTGGTCGCGCGTGGTGAATCCGAGCATTTCGGAAACCACCGCCGCGAGCGCCGTGGCCGCGTTCGATCCGCTGTCGGGAAGCGCGATCTTCATGGTCACGTTGCCGTCGGCGGTCAGATCGAGATCGCTGCTGAAGATGTTGGCATCCGGCGAAGCGGCGAGCTTCGCGTACGCGGCTTCGCCTTCGTGATAGCCCATGTTGCCGCCGTGATGCTGCGACATCCCGAGGCCGAATCCGCGTTTGAACCTTCCTGGCGCGCCGCCCGCCACGGGATTGCGCTTCTCCCACCCGAAGACCTTCGAGCCTTCGCGCAGCACTTCCACCGTGGGCATGGTTTCGTAGCGATGAATCTTGTCCCCCGGCAGGAGCTGCGTCATGTGCATCATGCGGAACTGCACGGGGTCGATCCCCGTGAGATCGGCCATCTCGTCGATCATGTTTTCCCACGACCACTTGGTCTCCTGCTGGATGTGGCTGCGGGACGGGCCGGGACGGTTCGCGTTGGTCCGGTAGGCGCACCAGGTCGATCGCCAGTGCGGAACTTTCGCCGTATACAACTCGGTTTGGTTGGCGGCGTTGCCGGGACCGTCGGCGTGCACGCCGAAATCCAGATCGCCCACGCTGACGAGCACCTCGTGATCCAGCGCGACGATGTGGCCGTCCTTCTTATATCCCACGCGGAACTTCGTGATCGTCTCCGGCTTGATCTGCAACTGGGCCAGTTCCTGGTCCTTCGGGAGCATGATCTTCACGGGACGGCCGGTGACCTTCGCCGCGTGGGCCATCAGCGGGTAGAAACGCTCGGCGGCCATGCGCGCCGCGCCGAACGTGGAGCCGTTCCACTTATTGATGACGCGAACCTTGGCGACGTCGACACCGAGCGCCGCCGCGAGCGACGCCCGCACCGGATAGATGCCCTGCCCCATGCCCCACACCGTTAGCTTGTCGCCGTCCCATTTGGCGACGCTGCCGCTCGGCTGCATCGGGACGGACACGCCGCCCGTGAAACGATATGTGAATTCCTTGACGAAATCGGCTTCGGCAAAGCCTTTTTCGATGTCGCCGCGCTGATCCGCCCACGTCGCGTGCGGCAGGTTCTTGGGCGAAAATGAATGCCGGATCAGGTTCCCTTTTCCGTGGCCCAGATCCGGCGCGTTCGCCGCCATCGTGTCCTTCAGGAGCGACGCGAAGGGCAGAACATCGTAGTCCACTTTGATCGCGTCGGCGGCGTCCTGTGCGAGATCCTCGGTATCGGCCACCACCATGGCGACGACCTCGCCTTGCAGATTCAGCTCCCGAGGCAGCGGCTCGGGCAACTGCCGGCCCCGCGCGACATTTGGACGCTTCAACTCCGGCGCATTCTTATAAGTAATGATGTGCCGCACGCCCGGCATCTTCTCGGCGGCTGAGGTATCGATATCCTTGACCATCGCATGCGGGTGTGGACAGGTGAGGAAGCGGGCGTAGAGCAGATCCGGGAACCACACGCGGCTCGCGTACTTCGCCTTACCCGTGAACCGCGGAATGGAAACTTCCGGCAGCGGAGGCAGCGGCGTGCCCAATACCTTGAGATTTTCGGGCGGATATCCCTGCCACTTTTTCGTGACGGTGTTGCTCGCTCCCTCGAGGACTTCGTCGCCGGGGAGATGTCCGCCCGTGGTCGAATAATCGCGCACCATCGGCATCTTGATGTGCACGACGTTTTCGAGCTCGGGCTTGATGGGCTCCTTGCTCCCGCGCAACACGGCGGCTGAATCCATCACCGTGCGGATAATGTGCGGATACGCTGAGCAGCGGCAAATGTGGCCGGCCAGCGCGGCCTTCACCTGATCCTCGTTCGGATTGAGATTTTTGTCGAGAAGTCCCTTTGCGGTCACCACCCACCCGGCGGTGCAGAAGCCGCAATCGGCGGCGACGCGCATATGGCCGATGCTCTGCAACGGATGCAAATTCTTTGTTTGATCGCGCACAACGCCCCCTGCGGGCTGTGCGCTTGCGTCGCCCACACCTTCGATGGTGAGGATCTTCTTGCCGGCGGCTTCGGTCGCCAGGGTGTGGCAGGAATACAGCGGGGTGCCGTCCACCAGCACGCTGCAGGCGCCGCAACTGCCGCGATTGCAGCTCCGGTTGGTGCCGGTGAGACCGAACTTCATCGAGATCACTTCCCACAAAGTGGTGCGCGCTTCGTATTCGGCGGCCATCGGGTGGCCATTGACGATGAAGGTGGCCTTCTCGCTCGCGAACGATTTCGGAACAACTGGAAGGGCCGTGGGAGCCGCGATCAGCCTGTCCCCGCCGACGGCGGTCAGCACCACGCCCGATCCGGCGGCCTTGAGAAAATTCCTGCGCGAATAGCTCATTTCGAAACTCCATCCTTCGGAAAAACGTTCGGCCGGTACTGTTTGTGACAAGTGGTGCACGATGTGTCAATTGATTCGGCGAGCGCCGCGAGCGCGGCCCCGTCCTTGGTCTGCGCGGCCTTGTACGCTGCGTTGCCGGCATCCACGAGAAGTTTCGAGTCCTTCATCCACTCGCCCTGATCCCTTGCGCGGCCCCGCATCATCAACAGGTTTCCGGATTCGGCCAGAGTCACGGCGCCGCGACGCACGGTCGCCCATTCCTTGTAGTCCCTGGGTCCGCCCCGGTAGATCATTAGAAGGATGTCGTTGGACGAGGGATGAACCAGGTCCAGCATCAATTGTTTGACGCTAGCGACGGGCGGGAACGACTCCGGAGCGGCCTGGGGAAAAGCCAAACCGGCAAAAGCCAGGATCGCAAAAACCGGAATCCCGCCCAGCAGGAACACACTCGTCCCCCTTAGCTTCATAAACAGTTTCTTCCGGCAATCATTGTAATTTCCAGCGGCGTAAATTCCAGCGTCGTAATTTCGCTGGATGAAGTCAAGCGACCCGCACCCGTGGAGGGCCATCGCAAAACCGCCCGACGACGCATGCCGGGGCGGAACTCCGGGTGCGGACCAGCGCGAGCACATCCGGCACGGAGTCTGGCGAACAAGCGATCAGCAGCCCGCCGCTGGTCTGCGGATCGCACAGCACGGCGCGCCACCATTCCGGCGCGTCGGCGGGAATTTCGATCTGGGGCCCGTAGCTTTTCCAGTTGCGTTTGGCGCCGCCGGTGCCGACTCCGCCTTCCGCGAGATCCCGCGCACCGATGAACAACGGCACGGCTTGGAAGTCCACATCCGCCAATAGCGCCGCGCCCCGGCACATCTCGAGCAAGTGGCCCAGCAAGCCGAATCCGGTAACGTCGGTCATCGCGTGAACGCCGGCGATGTTAGGAATCTCCGCGCCGACGGAATTTAGCTGCGTCATCGACTGCACCATTTCCTGGTACAGATCGTCGTCGAGTTCCTGGCATTTCAACGCCGCGCTGTAAATGCCTGCGCCGAGAGGCTTAGTCAGAATAATGTTGTCCCCGGCCCGCGCCGTCTTGTTGCGAAGCACCCGCGCCGGGTCGACCAGACCGATCGCGACCAGACCATAAATAGGCTCCGGAGAATCGATGGAATGCCCACCGGCCACAGGAATTCCGGCGGCCGAGCAGACCGACGCGCCGCCCACGAGGATCTCCTGCACCACCTCGACGGGCATCTTGTCGACGGGCATCCCGACGATCGCGAGCGCGAGGAGGGGCGTTCCGCCCATGGCGTAGACGTCGGAGAGCGCGTTGGTCGCCGCAATGCGGCCGAAATCGAAAGGATCGTCCACAATGGGCGTAAAGAAATCCGTGGTGGCTACGATCGCCTGATGTTCGTTGATCTGGTAGACGGCGGCGTCGTCATCGGTTTCGGTTCCCACCAGCAACTGGCGGACGCCCGCGGTGACGGGCATCTTGGCGAGAATCTTTTCGAGAACCGCGGGAGCGAGCTTGCATCCGCAGCCGCCTCCTTGCGCCATTTCCGTCAGCCGGATGGGATAGGTTGCCACGCGAATCTTCCTTCCCTCACAGTGTATGCCACGGCGAGATCGTGTCCCGAAATGCGGTATTGTGGGGCTTAGAACACGAAGAAGCGCTTAGGAGGCCGACTTTGACGACCGTACTTTCACGCCGCGCTTTTATGGGCACAACGATAGCGACAACCGCCGCGATTTGCGTGATGCCGTCGCGCGCGCAAGCGGCCGTCAAGGCAGCGAAGGAGCGCAAACCGGCCGCCGACTTCACGCTTCCCGACGCAGACGGCGCGAGCGTGCATCTGGCTACGCTGAAGGGCCGCGTCGTGCTGCTCAACTTCTGGGCGACCTGGTGCGGGCCGTGCAAGGCTGAGATGCCGTGGTTCAGCGAGTTTCAAAACATGTACAAGGATCGCGGCCTTATGGTGGTGGGCGTCTCGATGGACGACGATGGGTGGACCTCCGTGAAGCCTTATCTGGCCAAACAGAAGCTCGCCTACCGCATGGTGA
Source organism: Bryobacteraceae bacterium (assembly GCA_035934795.1). Classification (GTDB taxonomy): domain Bacteria; phylum Acidobacteriota; class Terriglobia; order Bryobacterales; family Bryobacteraceae; genus Palsa-187. The sequence continues at coordinate 25,393 of DASYXM010000097.1, forward strand.
TCGGCAACGACAAACTTTCCCACGATTTCGGCACCGTCGAGTCGCTTCCGGCGACGTTTATGATCGACCGGCAGGGCAGGATCGCGGCGGAGCATAACGGCTTGGTCGGGCGGATGGATTACGAGAAGGATATCCTGCAACTGCTGGGCGAGAAGGCGTGACCGCGAAACCGTAACAAGGAAGTGCCGTTGGCCGATCCACACGTCTCGCGGTTGTCATCGCTTCCTTCCGTGGAGCGGCTCCTGACGCATGGCGACGCGGCGGCATTGATTGCGGAGTTCGGCCGCACCGCGGTCACCTCCGCCATCCGCGACGCCGTGGCGCGGGCGCGCGCGGGCTTACTTACAGCCACTGACGCCACCCCTCCCAGCGATGTTTCTATTATTCAAATGGCAATCGAACAACTGCGGGCAGAGGCGGTTCCATCGCTGCGGCGGGTGTTCAATCTGACGGGAATCGTGATTCACACGAATCTGGGGCGCGCGACTTTGCCCGACACGGCGATCGACGCTGTAACAGTCGCCGCGCGTGAACCCACCAACCTCGAATTCGACTTGCAATGTGGCCGGCGCGGAGATCGCGAGGCGCATCTCGAGGAGCGGCTTCGGCGTCTCACGGGAGCCGCGGCGGCCACGGTGGTGAACAACAATGCCGCGGCGGTGTTGCTCGTCCTGAACAGCCTCGCGAATCGCAAGGAAGTGGTCACTTCGCGCGGGGAGCTAATCGAGATCGGGGGGTCGTTTCGCATGCCCGATATCATGGCACGCTCGGGCTGCCGCCTGCGCGAGGTCGGCACGACGAACCGAACGCATCTCGCCGATTATGACGGGGCGATCGGCCCCAAGACCGGGCTGGTGATGAAGGTCCACACCAGCAACTACACGATCGAGGGGTTTACCGCGGCGGCGCCGGAAGCGCATCTGGCACGGCTGTGTCACGAACACGGCGTCCCGTTTGTCGTCGATCTCGGCAGCGGCACGCTGATCGATCTTCAACAGTTCGGCCTGCCGCACGAGCCGACCCCATCCGAATCCATCGCCAACGGCGCCGATCTGGTGACGTTCAGCGGAGACAAACTGCTCGGCGGTCCGCAGGCCGGGATCGTCGTGGGCCGGGCCGATCTGGTACGCGCGATTAACCGCAATCCGCTGAAGCGCGCGCTGCGAATCGACAAGATGACGGTCGCCGCGCTCTCCGCCGTGCTGCGCCTGTATTCGGATCCGGAGCGCCTGAGGGAGAGGCTGCCTGCGTTGCGCCTGCTCACGCGGCCGGTGGAAAGCATTCGCGCGCTGGCCGATCGAATGCGGGAGCCGATGACGGCCGCGCTAGAAGGGATTGCGACGGTGGAGAGCATCCTGTGCGAAAGCCAGATCGGTAGCGGCGCTTTGCCCGCGCGGACGATCCCCAGTGCGGGGCTCGCCATTCGGCCGGCTCTAAAGAAGGACGGCGGCAAGCGAGGCACGGGCCCGGCGCCGGAGCGCATCGCGCGCGCGTTCCGTGAGCTTCCCGTTCCGGTGATCGGCCGCATCCAGGACGGAGCGTTTATCCTCGATTTCCGCTGCCTGGAAGACGCGCAGGCTTTCGCCGGCCAGTTGCCCGTTCTGAAGCTTGATCGCGCGTCCTCTCTAAGATAGTCGCGGAATGATCGTCGCCACGGCCGGACATGTCGATCACGGCAAAACGCTGCTGGTCAAAGCGCTGACCGGCGTCGACACGGATCGCCTGCCCGAAGAAAAAGAAAGAGGCATGACGATCGATCTCGGGTTCGCCTATCTGCCCGTGGAGTCGAATGAAACCATCGGATTCGTGGACGTGCCGGGCCATGAGCGATTCGTGCACAACATGATGGCGGGCGTGGCGGGGATCGATTTTGCGCTGTTCGTCATCGCCGCCGACGATGGTCCCATGCCGCAGACCAGGGAGCACCTGGCGATTCTCGATCTGCTCGGCATCGATAAGGGCGCCGTCGCGCTTACGAAAATCGACCGGGTGACGGAGTCGCGCGTGACGGAGGTTCGCAACGAAATCGCAAGTCTGCTTTCTCCAACCACGCTCGCGGGCGCGCCCGTGATTCCGGTGAGCGCAGTGACCGGCGAAGGCATCGAGAATCTCAAATCATATCTGGTCGCTGCGGCGCAGAGTTGCCGCCCGCGATCGGCCAAAGGGAACTTCCGGCTCGCGATTGACCGCTGCTTCAGTATTTCCGGCGCCGGATTGATCGTAACCGGCACGGCTGTCGCGGGCAGCGTTGCGACGGGCGATGCCGTGCGTGTGTTGCAGGCCGACGTTACCGTCCGCGCCCGCGCGATTCACGCCCAGAACGCGGTTTCCGAAACCGGCAGAGCCGGACAGCGCTGTGCCATCAATCTGGCGGGTCCCGGCTTGAAGCGCGAGCTGATCCAGCGCGGCGATTGGGTGGTCACCGGGGATGTTCCGGAGCCCGTACAGAAGTTCGACGCCCGCCTACGCGTTCTGAGAGGAGAAACGCGTCCGCTGGCGCATTGGACGCCGCTTCACGTGCACCTCGGCGCGGCGGATGTCACGGGGCGCGTCGCGATCTTAGAGGGTTCCGGCATCGCGCCGGGCGAATCGGCATTGGTGCAACTGGTGCTCGACCGGCCCATCGGCGCGCTGTATGGCGATGGTCTGATCGTGCGGGATCAGTCGGCGCAGCGAACCATTGGCGGCGGAAGAGTGATCGATATTTTCCCGCCCGTGCGAGGGCGCGCGAAACCCGAGCGGCTGGCTTACCTCGCGGCGATGGAAAATGGGGACGCGCAAGCCGCGGTGTCCGCCCTGGTCAATCTTGAATCGCCTCGCGGCTCGCTGAATTCGCCGCGCGGCTTGAACTTGTCCAGATTTTCACGGAATCGCAACCTCACGGCGCAGGAGGCGGAACACCTTATCGCAACTGCATCGGCACGGTGCATCGTCACTCCGTCGGGGACGCTTGCGTTCTCTTTGCAAGAGTGGGCGCAGATCAAAACCAAAGTTGTGGAGACGCTTACGGCGCTGCATCGTTGCGCGCCGGGCGCGATCTTCAATGACGAGCGCGTGTTTCAGGAGGCGGGGATTCGAGTTCCCAAGGAAGTCGCGACGGCGATCATGGCCGAGCTGAACCGGGAGGGCGTTGTCGTTCGCGATCCTTCGGGCGTGCGGCTCAAGGCGCACCTGCCTCAACTCAACGCCGCGGATGCCGTCTTATGGAAGAGGGCGGAAGCGCTCTTCCAAGGGAACCCTCTGCAGCCACCGTCGGTGCACACCCTCGCCGGTGCGCTGGCCGTGGAACCCGCCAAGACGGAGTCCTTTCTGGTGCGCCTATCGCGCTTGGGATGGCTCGTGCGAACGGCCGAGAACCGTTTCTTCCTGCCGGCCGGATTGCGGCGGTATGCCGCCTTCGTGGAAGAGGTCGCGGCGGGGAACCATGGCTCGGTGACGGCCGCCAAGCTGCGAGATCGCGCGGGAATTGGACGGGGGCCGGCGATTGAAGTCCTGGAATATTTCGACCGGATCAAATTCACGCGCCGCGTCGGCGATGAGCATCAGGTGATCCGCCCCGCCAGAGATGTGTTCGGCGACGGATGAGACAGCGACTCTTTTCCGGCGCTTTGCTACTTCGATAGCTTAGGCGTGAGCTAGTCAAGCGCCCTGCTCAGACTTCCTACAATGCCGTTTCGAGGCAGCTTGGTGCCGCCACTTCGACGGGATGGCGACTTTACGTCCTAGCTAGGAGCTTGCTGAAAAAACCCACTCCGGTGTAGCCTCAAACATATTTGGGTCGTCTTGTTGTATATGAGAGGACCTGACGAGAAGCAAGACGCGATCTTCAGTTACATTTCGCCGGAGGAGCGTGTGCCGGCGGACCATCCTTTGCGCAAGATCCGAACGCTGGTGGATGAAGTGTTGGGGGACATGTCGCGGCAGTTCGCGAAGCTGTACGCCGACACGGGGCGTCCGTCGATCGCACCGGAGCGGCTGCTGCGGGCGCTGCTGTTGCAAGTGTTCTATTCCATCCGCAGTGAACGGTTGCTGATGGAGCAGTTGGACTACAACCTGCTGTTCCGCTGGTTCGTGGGCATGGGGATGGACGAGCGGGTATGGGACGCCACGGTGTTCACCAAGAACCGGGATCGGCTGCTGAACCAGGAGGTGGCGGAAGCCTTCTTTCAGCGCGTGCTGAAAGCGGCCCAACCCTTCATCTCCGACGAGCACTTCACGGTAGATGGGACGCTGATCGAAGCGTGGGCCTCCCAAAAGAGTTTCCAGCGTAGAGAGGGCGGTCGGGAAGACGGCGAAAACTTTCACGGTCACAAGCGCAGCAATCAGACGCACCAGTCCACCACCGATCCGGATGCCAAGCTGTACCGCAAAAGTTCAGGCAGCGAGGCGCGGCTGAGCTACCTGGGGCATACGCTGGTGGAGCATCGCAACGGGTTGATCGTGGGGACCTATCTGACCCAGGCCGACGGGTACGCCGAGCGCGATGCCGCGCTGCTGATGGCTCACCAGAAACGGCGCAAGAGTAACAAGCCCATGACGCTGGCCGCAGACAAGGCTTACGACACGCAAGATTTTGTGGGAGCACTGCGCGACCTGAAGATCACGCCCCACGTGGCGCAAAACGATCGCAATCGCCAGAGCGCCATCGATGGCAGAACCACGCGCCACCAGAGCTATCAGATCAGTCAGGCCAAGCGCTACTGGGTCGAGAAACCGTTCGGCTGGATGAAATCTGTCGGGCTGCTCCGCACGGTCAAACTGCGAGGCCGGGAAAAGCTGTGGTGGCTGTTCACGTTTACCGCGGCGGCGTTCAACATCTGGCGGATTCCGAAGTTACAAGCGGCGCCATGCTGCAACCTGCATCCCGCGGCTTGATCCGACTCCGCCAGCGGCCCGCCAGACCCCATCCTTCTGCCCTTCGCGATTGATTTAACACTTTTCAGACAGTCTAAGCCGCCGCGCTGGCCCGTTTTTCAGCAAGCTCCTAGACGTTGATTGAGAATTTTCGACTCCTCCTGTGGGCTTACGGGTTTGAGCAGAGCCAAACTGAGAGTTCCTTCGAGACGTTGGCTCGTGCGCTTGGCATAGCGACACGTGAGTTGAAGGATCAACTCCTAGACGGGACCTTCAACGCAACACTTTTGAAATGGGTGGCGGCTCGCGAGGCGGAGACAGAGGAGGCATGTCGAATCTCCGAGACCGAGGCAGCGCGTGCCGGATGATAGCGGTCGGGACACGCAACCAAGGGCGACTGCATTGACCGAGGGAGCCGGCAAATGCGTCAAATCCAGAAGCGACTTCAGAAACCAAAAGAGGCGATCCGCGCGGACGACAATACCAGAGTTCTTCGGGAGAAACGCTGGACCTCCTGGCGGGGAGAATTGCGGCCAAGTCTTCAGGCGTTCTTGGCCCACTCGATCGTCTTATCAGCAACATGGCAGCTGGTGCACTAGTCCGGAATCTTCTCCGGTTCCGTCAAAGCCGGCGGGAGCCCTATCCCCGGTAGAAATCGTGTTGGCCGTTTGGAGCCCGAATTCCGAATTTCAAGATGAGCGAGCAGGAAAGCTCGTGAAACAACCAAAAGGAGAAACGAAAATGAACAAGCAAACCCGTGAGATCGTCGGAGGAGCCGCGACCCGCAGAGGTGCTGGCCTCCGTGTACTGGTGATTACCGCGATCTCGGCAGCCGGTATCGGCATGGCGGCCGACCCCTTCGCCCGCGGGCCCGTCCACTTCCCCGTCGACCGAGAACGTCAACATCGTGAACACGCCTACTGTGAACGTCGGTAACACGCCAGCCGTAACGGTTTCCGGTACGCCCACGGTAACCGTTTCAGGTACGCCAGGGGTGAAGGATGTAGATAAGGGTGAGCCGGATCCCTTATGAATCGACTCAGGCGCCGTCGAATGTGTGCAGTGCTGCCGGGATTTACCAGTGTGACTTCAAATTTCCCCTCCCGCCTTCGGGCTACCGGCTCGTGATAGAGAATATCTCCGGATCACTAAGGCTAGCGCCAAACGCTAGTGCCGCGCCTGTAGGCTATCTGCTGCGGCTCGTTAACGGTACGACATTCAAACTCTGGGGATTTACGGGTGCACAAGGGCAGTCTGACGGCGTGTACACATGGGCGTCGTTCAACCAGGCAACTCCTGCAGTCGTGGATAGTACCGACTCGTTGCTGGCGGTCTCGGTAAACGCGAACTGGGGGGCTGGCGCCATACAGTACGCGACCCTGACCGGTTATCTGGAGAACTGTGCCATTACCGGCTGTCCTCCAGTCGCTAATTAACTGGACACGCTGGGTTCTCGGTAGGGGCAGCCAGTCCTTGCTGGGTGCCCCGCTGCCGTATTGCCACATTAAGTTACCGCCATTATCCCCACTTCCCCCTCCACCGCATTAGAATTGTAGGAAATGACAGAGCGGCAGATGGCGCTGCTGGACGCGCTCTTTGAGCCGGCCTGCGCCATCCCTGCCCCCGAACGGCCGGACTGGCTGGCCGCTCATTGCGATGATCCTGAAATCCGCGCCGAGCTGGAGTCTCTGCTGCGGCATGCCGGCGTCGAAGATACGGCGAACAGGCCGGGATTCACGGCCGCCATCGAAGCAGCCGCTACTATTGCGTCGCAACCCTCTTTCGCCGCCGGCCCGACGATCGGGCCCTACCGCATCACCGGGATCCTCGGCGAAGGCGGCATGGGGACCGTCTACGAAGCCGTCCGCGACGATGATGAATTCCGGCATACTGTCGCGATCAAGGTACTGCGGATGAGCGCGCGCTCGGAGACGGAGCGCCATCGCTTCCTCCGCGAGCGCCAGATCCTGGCCGAGCTGGATCATCCCAACATCGCGCTTATTCGACGGAGGCACGGAGTCTGACGGTTCGCCGTACATCGTTATGGAGCGCATCGAAGGCGAGCCGCTCATCGACTTCGCGAACTCACGCAAGCTTTCCCTCCGCCAGCGCTTGGAGTTGTTTCGCCAGATAACCAACGCGGTCCAGTACGCCCACCAGAACCTGATCGTTCACCGCGATCTCAAGCCCGGAAACATCCTGGTGAGTTCCGGTCCGGACGGTCAGCCTTCGCCCAAGCTGCTCGACTTCGGAATCGCCAAGCTGCTGAACTCCGAAAGCGCACGCGCTGAATCGCTCACGGCCACCGGCTTCCAGCTTATGACACCGGATTACGCCAGCCCTGAGCAGGTGCAAGGCAAGCCGGTCACTGTGGCGTCAGATGTGTACTCGCTGGGCGCTGTGCTGTATGAGCTGCTCACAGGCGTTCGGCCGCACGGGTTGAAAAGCTACGATCCTGCCGAGATTGCCGAGCGAATCTGCTCGCAGGATATTCCGCCACCCAGCAGCGTAGCCGATACCGCCGTCCGGGCGGTGCTACGCGGCGATCTCGACACCATCGTTCTGAAGGCGATGCATAAGAACCCGGACCGCCGCTACAACTCGGCGGAGCAGTTTTCCGAAGACGTGCATCGATACCTGCGCGGCATGCCTGTCCTGGCGCGGCCGGACACCACCGGCTACCGCGTGCGTAAGTTCGTGGGGCGGCATTGGATCGACCTGGCAGCGGCTGCCGCTGTGGCTGCTGCGCTCAGCATAGGTGCGGCGGTGTCCATCTATCAGGCGCGCTTGGCGCGAAATCAGGCGCGCGTGGCTCAGGAGCGTTTCGAGCTGGTTCGCACGCTGGCCAGCCGCTTCTTATTCGATTTTCACGCGGAAATCGAAAACCTGTCGGGGACCACGAAGGCGCAGCAGATGGTGGTGAACACCGCAGTCGAGTATCTGGATAAGTTGAGCCGGACAGCGGGCTCGGACCGCGCGCTGCTGAAAGATATGGCGGAAGCCTATGCCCGCCTCGCGAAAGCGCAGGGCGCCGCGGGAGTGAGCAACGCGGGGCGCCACGAGGATGCCCTGGCGAGTCAGCGGCGTTCCGTGGAGGTCTATCGCAGGCTCGCCGCGATCGATCCCGCCAATCGCCTGAGCATCGCTCGCAGTTTGTTCGATGAGGCCCATCTCGAGGAGAATCTCCTCCAGAAAACCGAAAATCTCCAGCACTCGCGCGATGCAGTCCAAATACTGGATGGCTTAGTGGCTGCCAATCCCCAAGACGTCAAGCTGATCGGCGAGTGCGGGATGGCACATGTGAGACTGTCCGCGGCTCTGCGGGCGTCGGGCGAGTTAGACCAGGCGCCCGCAGCAACCCTCAAAGCGCAGGAGTACTTCCGGGCCACGCTCGGCAGAGGCGACGATTTGCAGGCCAACTACCGGCTCGCCGTCGCTGAGCAGAATGAGGCCGAGGTGCGTGTAGCCTCCGGCGATGTCGAAATGGCGATCTTCGTCCTGGGGAGCGCTTTGCGGACGATCGAGGAAATCGTAGCCGCGGCTCCCGCCAATCGCTACTACCAATACCTGCGAATCCAGCACCTGGAGCTCTTGGAGGAGGCGTACTACTCGATCGAGGACATGAGCGCCGGCGATTTCCCCAAGGCAGTGCAGGTTGATCGAAGGATCCGGAATTTGGCCAGAGATTTCCTGGCTTCGGACCGGGCGGATAACGCCGCTCGGATGAACATGGCGATGGTTCAGGTCGAAGGCGTGATTCCGCTCAGTGAAATCGACCCTGGGCAAGCGGTCGAATATGGCCAATCCGCGCTGGCGCTGTTTGACCAAGCGCTCAAGTCGACCGCCAGCGACCAATTCTCGGCGTCCAGAAAGGCTCGAGCTGTCATGATAGTCGCGCTCGCCGACCTCCGTGCGGGGCGGCTGCAGGACGCCTTGACGGGCTCGCAGGAAGCGGCTGACACTTTTCGGGGATTGATGGCGAAACCGGATGGGGAGCGTTACCAAAGAATGGCGGTTTTTGGCTCGCGACATCGGGCGATGCATTGGCCGCCGCAAGGCGGGACGCGGAAGCCCGGCGAGTCCTCGAACACGCTGCTGCCTTAGGAGAACAGTTGCGGGCGAAGGAGAGGTCACCGCTTTCCTACACCATCGCCGCCGCGTACGCCTTCGACCATTTCGGTGAATACTTGAAAACCCGAGGCGAGGCGGACCAGGCGAGACTGTGGTTCGAACGCAGCTACCAGGCATGGGTGGCCCGTGCGGAACAAACGCCCGCCGTCCAGAAGAGACGCAAACGAGCGGAAGAGAGGTTGAATGGGCGCCGCCCATGACATCACGGGCATCTTGCTCGACTGGAATCGCGATCCCAACGCCGCTCTGGAACGACTCACTCCACTCGTTTACGACGAACTTCGCCGGCTTGCGTCCTCCTCGTTGCGGCGAGAGCGCCCCGGTCACACACTTCAGCCGACCGCGCTGGTTCACGAAGCATATCTGCGGCTCGCGGGACAGGCGCCGATGGCCTGGAAGGACCGCGGACATTTTTATGGAGTCGCCGCGCGTGCCATGCGGCTGATTCTGGTGGATTCGGCTCGGCGGCACTATTCGCAGAAGCGGGGCTCGGGTAAGAGAGTGCAGCTGGAAGGCGACATCGTCTATTCGCAATCGAAGGCCCAGGAATTTCTCGATCTGAACGACTCTATCGAGGCTCTGAAGGCCTGGGATGGGCGTAAGTGCTCGGTGGTCGAGATGAAATATTTCGGAGGAATGGAGCGGGAGGAGGTCGCCGAAGCTTTGGGGGTTAGCCTCAGTACGGTCAAGCGCGACCTCGCCATTGCCGAGGCCTTTCTGCGACGGCAACTGGGCGGCGTTTAATTGGGTTGGTCGCGGCCTGCGTTTCAGTCACTTGCCTGAAAGGGGAACTGGTCTCAGGTTTCGGGGTTGTCGCCCGGGCCCAGGACCAGCCATCGCCGGCTGGCTCACACACGACCACTGTGACCTGACCGGGGATTTCTGTACCAGGCGACAGAGTGGCTGGAAGACAGAAAGGAACCCAGACGATGCCGAAAGAGACTTTTGCGCAAATCGTAGCAAAGCTGCGGCAGATTGAAGAGCTGATGTAGACTAGCCGGGTTGATTCGGGCCGCGCCAGCGGTCAATAAAACACTTTCGCATCTAGTAGTCTCCTGTCCCAGAAGTAAGCAAATGAAGTCAGGCTGAGATTCGTCTAAGATTTAGGAGATCTCAGATGCGTACTGGCCGACCCAAGCTGGCGGTGGCGCGGATCTTGGGCGATGGGACGCGGATGAAAACACGAGCGTTCATCGAACTCGAGAGCCATTACCTGGTCGCGGAGAAGTTCGGGCGCCCCGGCAAAGGCAACGACAAGGGGAAGGTGGAAGGGCTGGTAGGCTACGTGCGGCGGAACTTCATGCCGCGTCCGCGATTCGCCACCTGGGAGGAGTTCAACGCACATCTACTCATCCAATGCCAGAAACGGCAGGGGCGCAAACCGCGAGGACACCAGCAGACCGTCGGCGAGCGCTTCGAGAAAGATCGGGAGCGACTGCTGCCCTTGGCGGCAGCACTGTACGAAGCCTGCGACAAGCGTTCCACGCGGGTGCCTCGATGGCCCTGGTGCGCTATCGCACCAACGACTACTCGGTGCCGGTCGAATGGGGACACCGCGAAGTGCTGGTGAAGGGCTTCGTGCACGACGTCGTGATCTGCGCGGGGAGCGAGGTGATCGCACGCCATCCGCGGAGCTATGAACGCGAAGATATGATCTTCAATCCGCTGCATTACCTGGCGCTGCTGGAACACAAGACGAACGCGCTTGACCAGGCTGCACCGCTCGCTGGTTGGGTTCTGCCGGAAGGCTTCGCGCACTTGCGCCGTCTGATGAAGCGCGTCTGGGCAAGAAGGGCAAGCGCGAGTTCGTGCAGACGCTGCGGCTGCTGGAGACGTTCCCGCTGGTAGAAGTAGCGCAGGCCATCGATGATGCTCTGCGGATGGGGTGAACTTTCACGGCGACAAGCGCAGCAATCCGACGCATCAATCCACCACCGATCCGGAGGCGATGCTGTATCGAAAGTCGGGCGGGAGGGAATCCAAGCAGAGTTCCTTGGGGCAGGTGTTGATGGAGAATCGCAACGGGTTGGTGGTGAACACGCGGCTCACCCAAGCCACGGGAACGGCCGAGCGCCATGCGGCGCTGTTCACGTTTGCGGCGGCTTACAATCTGGTCCGAATGCGGAATCTAGCGCAAGCTACCGCCTGAATCGTTCCAACAGCGCCCGACCACGCAAGCGGGCACCTCAACCGACCTCGATATCACTCACAAAATGGCAACGAGGGCAAGGGGATCAAGCCGCCTGCCGGTTTTTCCGCAACCTGCTAGGCTAGACTAGTTTCTTCCCGCCGTAACGCCGATCACGCGGCATTTACTGGTCTAGCAGGTTGCGGAAAAAAGGCGGATTCCGACGTGACGCCGGAACAGACTGCGTCGTCTATGTTTTATGCGAGGCGACGACCAACAACAAAGTGGAGTGTTCAGCTATATCTCGGCGGAGCAGCGGGTCCCGCAGA
>DASYXM010000048.1:0-152678 GCA_035934795.1 Bryobacteraceae bacterium
GACCATCGCAGGACTGCGTAAGACTCGCCACCGAGGAAAGCGGCGGGTCGCATGGATGTTCACCTTCGCGGCGGCGGCTTACAATCTGGTGCGCATGCGAAACCTGACGCAAGCTGCAGCCTGAAGCCTCAGCCATGGCCCCGGTGCTGCCCCTTCGGGCCTCACCGGGACGCGAATTTACTCACAAAACGAATTCCACGGCGACGGAATCACGCCCCCTACTTGGTTTTTCCGCAGCCTGCTAGTTTCACTCCGGCGCTCATAGCCTCACGGCGGTTTCTCCTCTTACGGGCTTTGCCACCTCGATTCTAAGGAATCGAAGGGGTTACTGCCGCGATCAACTTGCAACTACCGCTGTGACACCGTCACAGCCCCTGTTCGCACCGTGGCAAAACCGTGTCAAAACTCTTTGCGTTGGAGCTGCTGGGGTTAGCTTTGAGCGCAAAAGCAGATTCCCCAAATTGTTGAAACCATTAGAAGGTGTAGAGAAGTAAAAGAAGCTCTGGAAGCCGTCGGGCTGCGCCCAAGGCAGATTCCGGCCCCCTGTGAAATGCCCTGTTTTCAAGGCCTTCTGTTTCAAGGAGTCGCCGGGACCTTGTTGAAGCCTGTCGGCCTTTGTGGAGCCTTTGGGATTTCGGCAGCCTACAGAATTATCTACAGTCGATTGGGGTGAACCCCTCCGCTGAGACAATCCGCCGTAGCTAGACCTTCCGTCTGGGTAAAGGACGTCGCTCTGAAAATTCAAACCGCGCAAGAGATAGACCAATTCTCTGTAACGAATCGAGGCTTGCGATCACTATTCAAAGCCCGTTCTGTGAAGGAGGATCATTCAATGGCCAAAACTACCGGTACCGCCGGCGCAACCGAACCCATGCCCGTCATAACTATGCCGGCCGGCGGCATCTCCACGTTTGCTCTGCAACTGGAGTCCATGCGCGAGATCGTCAAACTACGCTGGCCTCTACCTCTGTTTCTGCCCTATCAACGCAAGAGTCAGTCTGCGATGACGGCGACGGAACGGGAGCGCTTCTTGTGCGCTTATTCGATGCTGATCTCCACTCCAGCCCCGTTTGGTTGGATGGGGCCATACGTGGACATTCACGACATGGATATCCCCGTTGGCATGCATTTCCAGCACGGCACACTGCGCTTCCTGCCCTGGCATCGCATTTACCTGATTCTTCTCGAAAGGCAACTGCGCGCCATCCACCCGGACGTGTACATCCCGTACTGGGACTGGACCGTGGATCGCGCCATTCCCTCCTGGCTCGCGGGCGTTACACCCACGGTGACTACGCCCGCGCAAGGCGCCATTACAGTCACGCGCTCTCCCGGACCGCCGGCCGACCTGCCCACGGCCGCGGAAATCAACGCCGTGCTCGCGCTCGCGGACTTTGGCACCTTCGACGGACAGCTCGAAGCCTATCACGGCAGCGTGCACGTATGGGTGGGGGGCACGATGGGCGCCATTCCGACGGCGCCGTGCGATCCGATTTTCTTCATGCACCACGCCAATATCGACCGGCTCTGGAGCAAATGGCAGGCCGCGAACCCGGGCAAGAATCCGAACCTTCCCGGCCCGTCTCCGGGTCCAAACTCGCCGGTCATGGATCCGTGGGCGTACAGCGAAGTCGACACCCGCACTACCACGGGCCTCGGCTACACCTACGTTTGATCGCGGCTCTCCGGCAAAACGGAACTGTTCGTAATAAGACACGCGACGAGCTTGGTTTTCGTCGCACACACAAGACTAGAGGAGGTCCGTTTAGCCATGCCGGAAATCTGGATCCAGCTCGAGAATCGGCCCTGGGACACCGCGCCCAACAATATCGACCGAATGACGGGTCAAAACATCAAGACCCGGGAGACCACGAGCGGCGGCCCCGGCCCCAGCCCCGTCAGCGTGGTTCTTAATTCGGCCATCGGCAACCCGCCGCGAACCGTGACGATGTTCAAGCCGCTCACCAGCGGCGGCAACGTCGTGGACGCTCTTATCCTCCGCCGATACAAGCCGCCGGTGAAGCCGGACAAGAGCGATGCCTGGACCATCCCCGACGACCGGAAAATCAATCCCTGGGACCTGAACGAACACGATCCTTCCGAGAGCGGAACCATGGGAACGATCCCCGGGCCCGTGATCGAGTGCACCGTCGGTGATTCCGTCATCGTTCATTTCCGCAACCGGGATCAGCGCACGATGCCGGGAATCAAAACGATCTGCTTCCCGTTCCCGCTCTTCGGAGAGATTTGCTTTCCGGTGCCCACGCAGGTGCCGCTGCCCATCGAGAAGCTTTGTCACAGCCTGCATCCGCACGGCTTCGTGTTCAAGCCGGAATCCGACGGCGCGTATCCCCTCTCGCCGCCGGATAAGAACCAACCGATTCCGCCCGCGGAGGCCGCTGCCTGGGCTAGCGTGCCGAACTTTGCCGGGCAGTTCAAACAGGGCGACCGCGTGCCGCCCGGCGGCACGTTCGACTACACCTGGAACACGTTCGGATGGCCGACCACGTCGGGCGTGTGGCTGTATCACGACCACTCCATCTGCGACGACGACAACATCGGCCTCGGTGCGATCGGCATTATTGTGATCCACAACACTGCCGACACTCAGCAGGAAGTCGACATTCGCGACCTGAGCGATCCCACGAAACTCGACCCTCCGCTCGACCCAGCGTTCCTGCCCGGCGGTTCCGCCACCGGCAATCCGGTCGAATTCATCTGCTTCCCGTTTGGCAAGGCCCAGCGGGTCGGCGTGCTTCCGATGCACCTACAATTGCTGGCCGCCGGCTCAGCTCAGCCTACGCCACCCATGCCGGGAATGTCTGGAATGCAAGAACACGGCAAAGCACGTGCGGTTGCCGAATCTATCTCGCCTCGCACGATTCTGGAAGGCCCGTTCGCGCTGGAGTTGGACAAGGATCTCGCCTTCATCGAGCGCTTGTGCCTGCCGATTTACCGGACGCCACCGTCCAAGGCTCTCTTCCTGCAACTCTTCCATGCCCTGCAGGGCGTCGACACGTGTATCAACGGGAGGGTCTATCTGGGTAACACGCCGACTCTGCTGGCCGGAATCGCAACGCGGATGCGCTTCGGCGTAGTGGGCATGGGCAGTGAGACCCACACGTTCCATATTCACGGCCACCGTTGGTTCGTTCCCGGCCCGGACGGCAACACGCCCGTGGCCATCCAGGGGAGTCCGCAGGTCAAGGCCATTTCGCAATTCGAGGATACGCGCATCTTCGGCCCCGCCAATTCCTTCGTCTTCACCATCAACGGGGCGTCCGGGAGCTTCCTGCGGGCGGGCAGCCCGGCTCCGGAAAATTCCAAGGGCGAATGGCACATGCACTGCCACGTGCTCATGCACATGATGACCGGAATGATGGGATCGCTCCTGATCGTGGATGGCGGAGAGATCGCATTGGCGCTTCCCGAGGGTGTTCCTTGTCCGCCCGACATGGGCTCACCGGGAGGTGGAGGAGGCGGACCCAACACCAGCACGGTCCACATCGTCGACTTCCAATTCAACCCCGATCCGGTGACCATCAAAGCCGGGGACACGGTGAAGTGGGTCTGGGACAACAGCAATCACTCGACCAGGTCGGACACCAACATCTGGGATTCCGGCGTCCAGAATGCCGGCGCGACCTTTAGTCACACTTTCCCGGCGGCCGGGAACTTCCCATATTACTGCGCCGTGCACGGAGGGCCCGGAGGCGCCGGGATGCACGGCACCGTCGTCGTAAACCCGTAACGCTAACGCAGGCGCGCACCATGGACTGCCGAGGCCTGAACGTCGCCTCGGGCTGGTGTGCTCGGAGGAGCCGCATGAAGTTCACACGCCGCGATATCTGGCTCAAGATCGAGCCGCTGAACGATTACAGCCCGCTGGCTCCTATCATTTGCTCCCGTCACTTCGGCCGCGACTGCATGTTCAACCCAGGTCATGAGTCCGGCAGAGTGGCGCCGCAGGAGATTTTCTCGGCGGCCCTCGACGCCCTGGTCTACCGGGAATATCTTGACCCGCACTATTCGATCCCCAACACCGCGAAGATCATCGAGGCGGACGCGAATGAACCGCCATGGAACCGCCGTGTGCCCGGCGCCGTGCTTTACGCCAAGCCCGGCGAGCGGCTGTACATCCACGTGTGGAATGGAGACAAGGACTGCCACAGCTTCCATCTGCACGGCCTCAAGTACGGAATCGATTCCGACGGAGCGTGGCCGTTCGGTGTAATGAGCCCGAACGGCCGGCGCAGCGATGAGATCCTGCCCGGCCAAAGCTGGACGTATGTATTCGACGCCACGCTGGAAACCATCGGAGCATGGGCCTTTCACGATCACGTCCGCAACGTGCAGGCCAACGTGAACCGGGGGTTGTTCGGGGGACTGATCGTGCGCAATCCCCAAGCGCCCTGCGCCGATCATGAAATCCCGCTGTTTGTCCACCAACTCGAGGGAGTCTCCTCCATCTGCCAGTTCCAGAGCCCCACGGTCGGACCGGGCCAAACTTTCTCGTTTAAGTTCGACAACGCCGGGGTCTGCGACTACCACTGCTTGATCCACGGAATCACCATGTCGGGCCAAGTGCAAGTGGTGGCCGGCGGGCTCGCTGCCCAAAACGTGTCGATGCTTCACAACTCGTTCAATCCGCCGGCGGTGAGCGTCGCGCCGGGCGGAACCGTCACCTGGACCAACCACGAGCCCGAGGCGAATCACAACCACATCGTGTTCGCCAGCGGTGGCGGAGCGGCCAGCTTTTGCCTGAACGGCCGCTCCTACGTCGGCAATACGCCGACCATCGTGACGGATTCCGGCGAGCGGTTGCGGTGGTACGTTTTTAACCTGGACTTTGGCGGGGTCTGGCACAATTTCCATCCCCACTCCACGCGCTGGCAGCTGCCTGCGCCGCCCGGAGGCGCGGCGGATGTGCACAGCCTCAGTCCCGCCGAGACGTTCGTTGCCGACACCGCGGCTCCGCTGGCGCTTCGGCTTCCCTGCGCTCTCGAAGAACTCCAGTGCGACCCGCCGCCGGACGCCTGTCGTGTGCGCCTCCGCGGCGATTTCCTGTTCCACTGCCACATCGAAGAACACATGATGCAGGGCCTCGCCGGCCTGTTGCGTGCACGCCAGTGGGTGTGGGTCGCCAGAGACATTGCCGGGAAGCATCCCGTAGAGCTTCCCTATGACGATGGATCGAACGATTGCCCGCACGTCGATGTTTTTCGATGCGCCCCCAAGGGTTCGGCGATGCCCGGAATGGCCGGCGGCAGTCCCGCTCTGAGCGAAGCCGCGACCAAGGGATTCTGGGAGCTGCTGCCGTGCGACTCGCAGGTTCTGGCCGTCCATGCGGTACTCCTGCACACCGGCAAGGTTCTGTTCTTCGCCGGTTCGGGCAACGATCCCGCCAAGCTGGCAAAGCACGACTTCCGGAGCGTGGTCTGGGACTACGAAAACGGATCGTTCTTCAGGCCGCCCACCCCGATCGACTTCTTCTGCGCCGGTCAAGCGACGCTCTCTAACGGCCGCGTGCTGGTGGCCGGCGGCACGAAACAGTACGACACGCCGTTCGAGGGTTTGAAGGACGCCTATCTCTTCGAACCCAAGCTCGAAGCATGGATTCGCGTCGCGGATATGGCGGATGGCCGCTGGTATCCGACGTTGGTTTCACTGGGTGACGGGCGCGTCTTTGCGATCTCCGGCCTGCGGGAGGCAGGCGGCGACAATCGGGTGTCCGAAATCTTCTCGGAGCTCAACAACTGGACCGCGCTACCGGCAAGCAACGCCGACTGGCCGCTCTATCCCCATTTCTATCTGCTCCGCAACGGTCATCTGTTCTACGCGGGCGGAAGCATGGGGGGCCGCGCCGGCCGCGAACCCCTCATCCTGAATCCTCTAAACGGCGCTGTGCTGGCCAATGTTCCGGGTCTGCCGGATTTGGACCGGCGCGACCAGTCCGCCAGCGTGCTCCTTCCTCCAGTCCAGAGGCAACGGGTGATGATCATGGGCGGCGGCGACCCCGCTGTCGCCTCCACCGCCATCACGGACCTTTCCGTCGGTGCGCCCTCCTATGCTCCGGGGCCACCCCTCAACTTCGCGCGCATGCACCTCAATGCTGTGCTGCTTCCCGACCGCACGGTTTTCGTTTCCGGCGGGGGCATGCATTCGGAAGGCGGCGCGGTCCTCGACTCGGAGATCTACGATCCAGTGACCAACACGTGGAGGGTGGCGGCGAAAGCCACGGTTCCGCGCTTCTATCACTCCGTCGCGCTGCTGCTCCCGGACGGGCGCGTCATCACAGCCGGCTCCAACCCGAACCGGACCGACGACGAACTGCGGCTCGAGTTGTACCATCCGCCGTACCTGTTCAAGGGGCCGCGTCCTTTCATCGACGGCGCGCCGGCGGACCTCACCTATGGCGAGACTTTCGAGATTCACACGCCACAGGCGGAGAACATCCAATGGGTGCAGCTCATGCGCCCCATGGCCACGACACACTCCTGCGACACCCAACAGCGCCTGGTCGACATCCACTTCGAGTGTGCGGGCTTCTGCGCTCTGCGAGCTTTCGTACCGCGCGAAGCGAATATCGCGCCGCCCGGGTGGTACATGCTGTCGATCACGGACCGCCAAGGGGTGCCCTCCGTCGCCAAGTGGGTGCATCTGGAGATGGACGCCGCGCTCAAGTCCATCCAGACGGTCAAAATCCATTCGAGCATCGGCATTGCTCGCGTCGGCAACAGTCCCAGCGAGTTCTTTGTCGGGCCCGAGTTGCCCGGCGACCGCACTCCGCCCCAAGGCGGGTACAAGGATTCCGAAGGCCGCATGAAGCGCCAGGCCGCACGCTTCCGCATCTTCGGCTACGATGTCGCCGGCCGGGTCGTTCAGGAGATTACCGCCGAAGACGCGACGATTGTGTGGACAACGCATCTCGCCAACGGGAAGGCGGCGTGGAACCAGTTCGACGGCCTGAATCCGGATACACCGCCCCGCAATGCGGATGTGGCAGACCGGAGCAGTCTCATTATCGATCCCGGCCCTCGATCGCTCGACGGTCCCAATCAGAAAGCTCTTTTCGATACCGGCAAGTTTATGGGTCAACCCGTGCCTCTCGGCGAGATGCGCACGGACGAGCAGGGACGCCTGCTGGTGCTCGGTGGGTTTGGCCATTCGTCTTCGCCCACCAATGCCCCGATCGTCACTTTTGCCGACAACGATGGCTGGCATGACGACGTATCAGATGGTCCGGTGAATGCGAAAGTAGCCCTTAACGGCAGTACTCAAACGCTCGATGCCGCGGGGGCGTGGGTGATCGTTTCACCGCCCGATTTCGCGCCGCCGGTTGAGAGCATTACCAGCCTCTACGATACGCTGCTGCAAGTCGCGGTGGACAAGTTGGGCTATGCACCGCCGTCCCAACCGTCGTTTACCAACGACGTTTACCCGATTCTGCGCCGCGCGATGGAAATGAGGTGGGTCAGCGCGAAGTCCGGTTCGGCGCACAAGACGCTTCCGGGCGCGATTCCTCCTCCCGCCCCCGACGCGCTGCGGGCAGCCATCTTCGCCCGTCTCCGCAGCCCCTTCGACGGAAGCGGGGGCGACATGCCCATGCTGTGGTCCGACGCCGAGGAAATGAATGAGACGGTGACGAAGACCCAATACACCGTCATGGAGAAATGGAAGAATGGCGACTTCATCGACGATTGGTCCGGGCCCCCGGCTCCGGCAACCGAGATCACGCCCGACGGTCTCGACCGCGCCGCCCTCGAAGCATGCGTTGGAGGCGCCTTCTTTCCGGGGATCGATGGCAGTTGGTTCCTGCGCGATGTCTATAGCTATAGCGAACCCTTCCGGTTGGATGGCGCGAAGCTCGCCCCAGGCGACGTAACCAAACAGATGGCTGTTCCGTGGCAAGCGGATTTCTTCGATTGCCAGATCGACGGCGACACCTCATGGTGGCCCGCGCAACGCCCCGATGACGTGTTCCCGGAGGATGGGAGCGCGCAAGTTCCGTGGACTCGCGATCTGGTCAACAGCTCCGAAGACATGATCGCCTATTGGTATCAGTTGGGCGTCGTGGCGCCACGGGATGGCGGATACCTCGAAACGGAGCGCAAAACATAGGCCGCGGCGGATGGGTACTCATCCATTCGATGTTGGCGTGATTGGTGGGGGCCCAGCCGGCTCGGCTACGGCGCTGGCTCTCGCGCGCCTGGGCTACCGGGTGGCGCTCGTGGAAGGCTCCCACTACGACTCGGTGCGCGTTGGCGAGACGCTTCCTCCCGCAATCCGCAAGCTGCTGATCCGATTGGGCGTCTGGGAGCGTTTTCTTGAGCAGAAGCATTCTCCGTCCTTCGGAATCCGCTGTTGCTGGGGCGGCGAGGACAGCTACTCGAACGATTTCATCTTCAACCCCTATGGGCCAGGATGGCACGTGGACCGGGCGCGCTTCGATTCCATGCTGGCTCTAGCCGCACGCGATGCCGGAGCCGAGGTGTGGTTGGGCGCGCGTTTGGAGTCCGTGGTTCAGGGCTCCGGCGCGGAGTGGCGCATCGAGGCCGGCCGTGCGGCGAAGCGCATCCGTCTCCGCAGCAAGTTCCTGGTGGATGCCACCGGAAGAGCCTCCGCCATCGGTCGCCGCTTGGGCGCACGGAGACTCATCTACGATCGCTTGGTGGGCGCGGTCCGCTTCTGCTCGATCCGCGCCGGCGTCCGGGATTCATTGACGCTGATCGAGGCGGTTGAACATGGTTGGTGGTATTCTGCCGTTCTGCCGGACGGCAGGCTGATCGCCGCATTTATGACCGACGCGGATCTTCTGCCTCGCGATCTGAAAGCCGGCGGCTCGGCTTGGGAACAATTGCTCCGCAACGCCCGCCTCACCTCGGCGCCTCTCGATGGCGGCGGCATTGGAAATATCGCCATACGCTCTGCTAGGAGTTCGCGTTTGGATCGCGCCGCAGGCGCCGGCTGGCTAGCGGTGGGCGATGCCGCAGCCGCGTACGACCCCCTCTCTTCGCAGGGGATTTACGTGGGCCTCGATTCGGGGTTGCGCGCCGCCGAGGCGGTCCATGAGCATTTCAAAGGCGATCGCAAGAGCTGCGCTGCGTATGCCTCCGGAGTCGAAGCGCACTTCGATCGATACCTCCGGCGTCGAGCGGCGTACTACGCACGCGAGCAGCGCTGGCCAGACGCTCCGTTTTGGCAAAGCCGCAGCTTCGTCGCACGAGTTGCCACGCAAGCACTACTCCTCGGCTAAGAAAGGTGCCAATGGACCAACGAGCACGCGGTCCTCGAGTCGCGATAGTCACGCGAACACTAAGGCCGGGCTGGCATAGAGCCGTTCGCGAATTGCTTAAGTGTAAGCACACGCCTCTATTGTGATTCCGCTATTGATAGGATCGTTGACGGTGGAGGGTCTCAGATTGACAGACAACAAGCCGCAAGAACCTCAGGGACCGGATCTTAAATCCGGCATTGACCTTGAAAGTCTGGTGGAGAATTCGCCCCGATTGGGTCACGTTGACGGCGAGCCGGTCATTCTTATCCGGCAAGGGGAGAAGATTTTTGCTATCGGTGCGACGTGCACACATTACGGTGGTCCCCTGGCTGAAGGCCTCGTAGTCGGCGAAACCATCCGTTGCCCGTGGCACCATGCAAGATTCAGCTTACGAACCGGGGAGGCCGAAGCAGCTCCCGCACTCAGCCCCGTCGCTTGCTTCGGTGTCCAACGAGAGCGCGACAAGATCAGAGTTGATCGAAAACGGAACGTTAGTTTTGAAACAAGCTGCCCCCGGAACCCCAATTCTGTGGTGATTATTGGGGCCGGAGCATCCGGCGCGGCTTGTGCGGACATGTTGCGCCAAAAGGGTTACAGCGGGCCCTTAACTCTTGTCGGTAATGAGGAGCCTGGTCCTGTCGATCGCCCAAATCTTTCAAAAGACTACCTGGCCGGCAAGGCGCCCGAGGAGTGGATTGCACTCCGCACACGCGACTACTATGAATCCATTCACGTCGAGCTCGTGACCACCGATCCGGCCATTCACATTGATCCGGTTGCCCATAAAGCGACGCTACGAAGTGGACGCGTGCTCCCATACGGAGCGCTCTTGCTGGCGACTGGAGCGGAGGCCCGGTTAATTCCAATCGAAGGCGCGGAGCTTCCGCACGTCCACCGTTTACGAACACTCGCTGACAGCAGAGCGATCATCGCCGACGCTCAGCGGGCAAAGCGCTGCGTCGTGATTGGTTCTAGCTTCATTGGTCTGGAGGTGGCGGCATCGCTCCGCGATCGAGGACTTGAAGTCGCAGTCGTAGGGAAGGATGCAGTTCCGCTGGAAAAGGTATTGGGTCCCGAATTCGGCAAATTCGTAAAGGATCTCCACGAGCAACATGATGTTCGCTTCCACTTAGTCTCGACGCCTCAGGCCATACGAGAGGATCGCGTCGAACTGAGCAATGGACAAACCATTGACGCCGAGATGGTGGTTTTAGGAGTTGGCGTAGTGCCACGGACGGCACTGGCCAAGGATGCCGGCATCGAGGTCGACAATGGCATCGTGGTGAACGAGACTTTACTCACCAGTGCTCAGGATATTTACGCAGCTGGGGACGTCGCACGATATCCGGACCCGATCTCAGGAGAAAACGTGAGGATTGAGCACTGGGTTCTGGCGGAGCGTCAGGGACAAGCGGTCGCGCGCGCTATGTTGGGCATCGGCAATTCTTTTCGTGACGTGCCATTTTTCTGGAGCCAACATTACGACGTTCAGATCTCTTACGTCGGGCACGCGCCATCATGGGACAGACTTGAGGTCATCGGAGATCTGACAGGGGGGAATGCCTGCGCGGTTTATCGCACGGGCAAACGGGTGATGGCAGTTGCGACGATTGGCCGCGATCGAGTGAGCCTAGCCGCAGAAGCCGTTTTGGAACAGAACGACCTTAAAGCTCTGGAATTCGTTCTGAGCGGTCAACAATAGACTCGCAGATCCAGCGTAATCCGATGCAGAATGATCTCGATATCCGCAGGCAGGCTCAGGTGATCGCCCACGTATTCAGGCACCTTCCGCTTGATCGAAAAATAATGCAGCGCGCTCGCGACATGCTTGTCGATGAACGCCAGAACGATGATGAATCTGCCCTGCGCATTCACTCGATAGCTCATGATCTTATAGTCATCCCCTGAGGCCGCTGGATCGATCTGTCCTTCGATGCCGATCGCCTTGCCGCAGATGATTACCTTCATCGGGCCGGTGAGCTTGCCGCCGCCGAAATGTGGAGCGCTGGTAGCGGAGATCAGCAGCCCCTTATCCAGATTGCGGTGCAGCACTCGGCCGCAGTTTCTTAGGTAAGTCCGCGACAAGTCGTGCGAGGCGATTTCGCACAGGCCGTCGATCAGCGTGTCGGGATGGCCGACACCCTTGTGCTCGCACATTTCGGTATCCCGTGACGACATCGGCGTTTGCGAAAGCTGATTGCTGACGATGTTGCGGGGCACGTGCTCTCTGGTCTCCCTGGTCCGAACGGCTAGAGACGTACTCTCCGCAGCCGCAAAGCATTCCCCACTACCGAAACCGAGCTGAAGCTCATCGCGGCGGCGGCGATCATTGGACTTAATAGCAACCCGAAGAACGGGTACGCCACTCCTGCCGCGATCGGGACGCCCAGCGCGTTGTACACGAACGCGAAAAAAAGATTCTGCTTGATGTTTTTCATCGTCGCCCTGCTCAGGAGGCGCGCGCGCACGATACCGCGAAGGTCGCCTTTTACCAGCGTCACGCCGGCGCTCTCCATCGCCACGTCGGTTCCGGTGCCCATGGCGATCCCGACCTGAGCCTGCGCGAGCGCCGGGGCGTCATTGATGCCGTCACCCGCCATGGCGACAAAACGCCCCTGCTCCTGGAGCTGCTTGATTTGCTTGCCCTTGTCTTCGGGCAAAACTTCGGCAATCACATCGTCGATGCCCAGCTTGCGCGCGACCGCCGCCGCCGTTGTCCGGCTGTCGCCCGTCAGCATCACGATTCGAATATGGCCCTGGTGGAGTTGGCGGATTGCTTCGGGGGTGGTTTCCTTGATGGGATCGGCCACTCCGATCAGTCCGGCCGCGCGGCCATCCACTGCCAGGAACATGACCGTCTGCCCATCGCCGCGTCCGGATTCGGCGGCTTCAACGAGCGCATCCAGGTTGACGTTCGCGTCATCCATCAGCTTGCGATTGCCGAGCAGGACCAGTGTGCCGTCCACGCGGGCCTTCACCCCCTTACCGGTCACCGATTCAAACGCATCAACCGGAGACAACTCGATCTTGCGCGCTTGGGCTCCCGCCACGATGGCTGCCGCGAGTGGGTGTTCGCTCGCCCGCTCCAGGCTCGCTGCCAGACGAAGAAGTCTGGCTTCGTCGAATCCCGGTGTCGCCTGCACGTTTACCAATTTCGGTTTGCCTTCCGTCAGGGTTCCCGTCTTATCCACCACAAGAGTGTCCACTTTTCGCATGAACTCGATGGCTTCCGCGTTCCTGAACAACACTCCGGTAGTCGCGCCCTTGCCCATCGCCACCATGATCGACATCGGCGTGGCCAGGCCCAGTGCGCAAGGGCAGGCGATGATCAGCACCGCGACGGCGTTGATCAAAGCGTGCGCGAATCGAGGGGACGGGCCGGCAATCGCCCAAACAATGAATGTGAGAACCGCGATTCCGACCACGACGGGCACAAAATACCCAGCGACAACGTCGGCGAGCTTTTGAATCGGTGCGCGGCTGCGTTGCGCTTCCGAAACCATCCGCACGATCTGAGCGAGCAACGTATCGGCGCCGACACGCTCCGCTCGAATGATGAGCGCGCCGTTCGCGTTCACGGTGGCGCCCGTCACGCGATCGCCGGGCTTCTTTTCGACGGGAATCGGCTCGCCCGTGATCATCGATTCATCGACGCTGGTCGTGCCTTCCAATACAATTCCATCGACGGGAACCTTCTCGCCGGGCCGCACGCGAAGACGGAAGCCGGCCTGCACCCGATCCAGCGGCAAATCGGTTTCCGACCCGTCCTCGCCGATCACGCGGGCAGTCTTCGGCGCTAGCCCGAGGAGAGCTCTGATCGCGGCGCCGGTCTGGCTGCGCGCTCTCAATTCCAGAACTTGTCCTAACAGCACGAGGGTCGCGATCACCGCCGCAGCTTCGAAATACACCGCGACTCCTCCCGCTTCATCACGGAAAGAAGCCGGGAAGATTCCGGGTACTACCGCCGCAACCACGCTGTACCCATACGCAACGCCTACGCCCAGCCCGATCAGCGTGAACATGTTGAGACTTCGGTTCACGATGGACTGCCAGCCGCGAACGAAAAACGGCCAACCGCCCCACAGGACCACGGGGCTCGCGAGGATCAGCTCGAACCAAGTCCAGAAACGAGCGGACGCGAGCTGGTGCAGCGGGTTACCGGGCAGATATTCGGACATCGCCGCGAGAAGCACAGGAAGCGTCAGCACGACACCAACCCAGAATCGCCGCGTCATGTCACGAAGCTCGGGGTTTTCTTCCTCTTTTTCCGAAACCATCCGAGGCTCAAGAGCCATGCCGCAGATCGGGCAATTTCCCGGCTCGCTGCGCACAATCTGCGGATGCATCGGGCAAACGTACTCGGTCCGAGCCGCTGGCGGCGTACTTGCGACCGGATCCAGCGCCATTCCGCACTTAGGACAGCTCCCCGGAGCGGCCTGCCGTACTTCGGGATGCATTGGGCACGTGTATTCACGCCGTGGGTAATCGTGGGAAGCGACCGGCACGGATGCCGGCTCGGCCATTATGAAGCGGGATGGATCGGCGCGGAATTTCTCTAAACAGCGCTGGCTGCAGAAGCTATAGGTTTTGCCGTCGTATTGAAGCGCGCCCGCAGCTGATTTCTCATCCACGTCCATGCCACAAACCGGATCTTTGGTTCTTGTACTGGGGGCGGTCATCTATTCGCACCTAACTATAGAGACAAGATGCCTGCGGCACAAGTAAAAGACCAAAATCTTCGCGGCCGGGACCACTATCCGCGCGCCTACTTGGTGGGTTCGGCACCCGTCGTCGTGTCACCCATCATGGATCCACCCATCATGTGCCGCATCATGTCCATCATGTGCGATTGGGTCTGCACCCTCGTTTGCAGCTCTTTGAGCAGCGACCCATGCTCGGCCAGTTTCTCCTTGAGAGCCGTGGGATCGTTCTCGGCCTGGATCGCGGCGAAGCTCGTCATGAGCTGGTCGACCAGCTTGCCGGTGTCATTTTGGCCCATCATCATCTTCGGCATCTGGGACATCATATTGCCGGACATCATGCCGCCCGATTTGCCGGAATCGCCCTTATCCGCTGCTGCTGCAGGCGGTTGGGCAGCCTGGCCTTGATGATGTTCCTCATGTTGCGCCACCGCACCCGTTACGAAAAGACCCGTCGCAACGGCGATTGCAGTAACCATCGTCCTTGTTTTCATAGCAGCCTCCCAATAATTCCCGGGCATCCTGAGGTCCACCGAGCCAGCGCCGCTAACTCTCCAAAGCGAAACGGTTTGATGCGGATCGACAGGGTCCAGAGTCCGGGCCGTCTGGGCGAAATCCTTCAAGGAAAGTGCGTCCGATCACGCAGGTCCCAGCCGGCACGTCGCTCTCTGCGCGGATCAAGTCCCATGTTGCCAGTAAGATGACCTCAGAGGGAGTTGGCGGCTCAATTGCCCCTTTTCAGTTAGGGAAAGGAAAACCAAAATGTCAGGCCCCCTTCGGATCCCGCTGTGGTGGGGATTTTGCGTTTTTGCTGCCATTGCTTTGTTCTTTCTGTGGGAGGAGCACAGCGCTCACATCCTGGGCGCACTTCCATATCTTTTGGTTCTCGCCTGTCCGCTGATGCATTTTTTCATGCACCGGGGACACGGCGGCCACGGCTCCGGGCACAAAGGCGGTGATGGGCCGAATGCATCAGGGAGCGACCAATCATGAATCACGGACAAGACATTCCAGCCTACGGCCTGTGGTCGCTGGTCGTCCTCAATTCGGCGGTGTTCATCATCTTCGCGTTTAGCTTCTTCAAACCGAAGACCAAGCGGGACTGGCGAAGTTTTAGCGGGTTCTCAGCGTTCATCGTCGCGTTGTTCGTTGAAATGTACGGGTTCCCGCTGACGATCTACCTTTTTTCGGGATGGCTGGTACAGAGGTTTCCAGGCGTCGACCTTTTCGGCCACGACTTCGGCCACCTCTGGTACACGTTTCTCGGGTTGAAAGGCGATCCGCACTCGAATCCGATTCACATCGCGAGCTACCTCTTCATCTTGGGAGGATTTTGGCTCTTATCGGCGGCACGGCGCGTGCTTTACAACGCACAACGCGACGGCACGCTCGCAACGGCTGGACCATATGCCTACGTGCGCCATCCGCAATATGCGGGCTTCATTGCGATCATGTTCGGGTTCCTGCTCCAGTGGCCGACCCTGATCACCCTCGTCATGTTCCCGATTCTGGTGACCGTTTACGTCAGGCTTGCCCGCCGGGAGGAAGCCGAGGTCCGGGCTGAATTCGGCCCGATGTGGGATCAATATGCTGCCCGCACGTCCGGGTTCATTCCCCGGTTATCGCGTCCAGGCGGAGAACCGGCTGGATCTCCGCGTAGCGCACACAGTTAAGGAGATGGATCATGCTTTCACTGAAACGATACAGTTGGCTTTGTGTACTAGGTGGCGAAGTCGCCTACTTCATCTGTGTCCTGGGCGGTTATTTCCCGCTCCGTACCGCGAGAGGAGTGGAGCTCCACGACGCGCTGTTCGAGACGCTTCCTGGATTTGTCTGGGGCAGCCCGTGGAGCGTGGTCTTAGGCGGCGTCTACGTCTTCGCACTTGCTTGGATCTTTGGCGCATACATGGTCTGGATGCACAATACAAGCTTGATCAGGCGCGAGCGAAGTCAAGAGCACGCAACGATCAGCGAACGGTCGCCAGCCCCAGTTCACCCCCACTGAGCATTCTGTTGTCAGCCCCTGTGGGAAGATACGTGCCAAGGCCGGCCGATGACCGCGAAGCTGCGGCCGGCAAGAATCCGGTCAACCATATAAGCGCCGGAGTGAAACTAGACCGTTAAACGCCGCGTGAGCGGCGGTACGGCGGGAAGAAACTAGACCGCCGGGGGACTGGTTCGAGCAGACCTACCTAACGTATTTGTGGAACACCGGAGAGGTGTATACAGTGGAGCTATACGCGCGAGTTCGGCGAGCGGTTATCGTCGAGAAGATGAGTGAACGCGAGGTGGCCCGGCAGTTCGGGCTGGCTCGCGGGACGGTGCGGAAGATGCTGCGGTACGCAGTGCCGCCCGGCTATCGGCGGCAGCAGCCCGTGCGTCGGCCCAAGCGGGACGCCTGGATCGGAATCATCGACCAGATCCCTGGAAGCAGACAAGGCGGAAGGCAGGAAGCGGCGTCACACGGCCAAGCGGATCTTCGAGCGGCTGCGCGACGAGCACAGCGATACGGGCGGCTACACGACGCACTTCATCCATCGTGATCCGGACTTCCGTGTCCCAGGGGTTCTTCAAGAGATCCGCGTAGGCAGCCATGAGGCTGATGAGTTCCACCAAGTTCTTAGCGGTCGGCGTACAGCGAACCGACAGATCGGAGCTGAGCGGTGAATACTTGAGCCAAGGGCGTGAAGAAAATCGGGGAAGTTCCGGGAGAGGGAGCAGTGACGATGCGCTCATGATGTCGCCGCCTTTCCGGTTCGCGGAAGACCAGCTAGCGGCTTCGCGGTGCCACACTTGCGAGCGTCACGCGATCGATTACTTCGCCACGTTCGTTCCGTCGGCTCTGTGAGCCGGAGCAAGTAGGCCAAGTACAACTGCAGGTAATACAGGTTGTTGCGTGCTCCGGTTTTCGCTAAAGGTTTCGTTGGTGCTTTCTGGTGGAGAAATCAATCTCAAGGTTGTCTGGAAGAGGTTGCTCAAAGGGAGCCGTCACCACACCGCCGATCCTTTGCCTGCTCAAGACTAGTAACCTGCCTATGTTCAATGTGTTACGTTTCATCTCAACCCGAGCGCTGGGTCAAGGTAAACGCCATTAAGGGGAATGGTAAAGGCGGGGCAATACCGTGCAATTCCGTCCCTGGCCACCACATTCTAAAAGACTTGCGTTCGATGTAGTTGTCCCATTGCAGCACTCTCCGGGATGGGGCCTTGATTCGGCGGCCGCAGGTATTCCACCCTGACTTTCTGGACCTCTGTCGCTTCTTTGCCCTTGTATCCTTGCTCTACCCCTCGGTTGTTTGACGTGGGAGTTTTTGGGATGGCCGAATCTGCGCAAATCTTGGTCCCGTCTCACTAAGTCTTCGGGGTGTTTATTTGGTCTCCGATCTGCTTAATAAATAAGGCATGCTCCCACCGGAAGGGCGGGTACGCGTTGTTATAGAAGGAGTTTGTCCCGAAATCGACTGCGGCGCGTTCCCCGCTAAATGCATTGCCGGGGACCTCGTGACCGTCGAGGCAGACATTTTTACCGATGGTCAAGACTCAGTCGCAGGCGAGATTCTATATCGCTATGGACGGGACGAGGCTTGGCAACGTTCGCCGATGAAGTTGCTCGGGAATGACCGCTGGCGCGGCGATTTTCTCGTCTCCAAGGCTGGGAAATACCATTACACCATCGAAGCCTGGATCGACAGGTTCGGATCCTGGCGGAATGCAATGATGAAGCGGATCGACCAGGATCTCCGGACCGAATACCTGATAGGCGCGGATGTGGTCGAAGAGGCGGCGTCGCGGGCAGCCCCTGAAGATGCCGCCAGACTTCACGAGTGGGTCCGCCTCTTTCGCGGCGAGGATAGGGAAAGCGGCCGGCAAGCAGTTTTTGGAGACGAAATCGCAGCGGTGGTTGCGCGATATCCGGATCGCCGCTTCACCACGCGATACCGGAGAGAGCTTTGCCTGGTGGTCGATCGGGAGAGGGCCGGCTTTTCGGCTTGGTACGAGATGTTTCCCCGATCCTGCGTGTCCGAGACAGGGCACCATGGGTCGCTGCGGGATTGCGAAGCGAGGCTCCCCTGTATCGCCGCGATGGGCTTCGACGTCCTATACCTTCCGCCGATCCATCCCATCGGGCACACATTTCGAAAAGGCAAGAATAATGAAATCGGCGCGGGACCGGAGGACGTCGGCAGTCCCTGGGCCATTGGATCCGAGGAGGGCGGACACACCAGCATCGAGCCTCGGCTGGGAACGCTGGAGGATTTCGACAGACTCATCGCCAAGGCCCAAGTGCATGACATCGACATCGCGCTGGATCTGGCTTTCCAGTGCTCGCCAGATCACCCCTATGTACGCGATCATCCGGAATGGTTTCGTCGACGCCCGGATGGCACGATCCAGTATGCGGAAAATCCGCCGAAGAAATACCAGGATATATTCCCCCTCGATTTTGAGACGCCGCAGTGGCGGGAGTTGTGGGAAGAGCTGAAGCATGTCGTCCTGTTCTGGGTCGAACATGGGGTGCGGATATTCCGGGTCGACAATCCGCACACGAAAGCCCTTTCCTTCTGGGAATGGATGATTGGCGAGGTGAAGGAGCACCACCCGGATGTCTTGTTTCTGGCGGAAGCGTTTACGCGTCCGAAGCTGATGTACCGTCTCGCCAAGGCCGGATTCTCTCAGTCCTACACGTATTTCACCTGGCGTAACACCAAGCCGGAGTTGACGAACTATTTTCAGGAGTTGGCGGAGTCCGGAGTGCGCGAGTATTTTCGGCCGAACCTGTGGCCGAACACGCCTGACATTCTTCCGGAATTCCTGCAGACAGGAGGGCGCGCGGCCTTCATGATCCGCTTTATTCTGGCCGCCACGTTAGGAGCGAACTACGGGATATACGGCCCGGCATTCGAGCTTTGCGAAAACACGGCCAGACAACCGGGCAGCGAAGAGTATCTCAACTCCGAGAAGTACGAGCTCAAGCATTGGCACGTTGAAAACCCCTGGAGCTTGAACGATTTCATCGCCCGAATCAACCGGATTCGCCGCGGCAATTCGGCGCTGCAGAGCGACGCCAACCTGCGCTTTCATCAAACGGACAATCCTCACGTCATCTGCTACAGCAAGGCGACCAGCGACCTTTCCGACATTGTCATCATCGTCTGCAATCTGGACCCGTCTCACACGCAAGCAGGCTGGATAGACCTCGATCTCGCCGCTCTCGGCTTGGACGCCCGCCGCACATTTCAGGCCCATGACTTGCTCAGCGACGGGCGTTTTCTATGGAGCGGCGCCCGCAATTATTTTGAGTTGACGCCGGAGAGCCTGCCCGCTCATATCATGAAAGTCCGCAAATGGGTTCGGACAGAGAGGGATTTCGATTACTTCTTTTAGGCGGAGAAATGGGAGCTCCTACGCAAGCACTTTGGCTGACCGACTACGACCTCTTCCTCTTCGGAGAAGGCACACATCTCCGAGCCTACGAGAAACTCGGCGCGCATCCGGGTGAAATGGACGGCGTCCGCGGCATCCACTTCGCGGTGTGGGCCCCCAACGCCGAGCGCGTCTCGGTAATCGGAGAGCACAACGGATGGGATCCGCATGTTCACGCCATGCAGCCGCGCGCCGAATCCGGAATGTGGGAGACGTTCATCCCCGATATCGGAACAGGCGCGTTGTACAAGTACCACATCGAGTCACGCCAGAGCGGCTACCAGGTGGATAAAGCCGATCCTTACGGTTTTGCCGCCGAGGTCCGACCTCATACGGCCTCTCGCGTGTGGGACCTGACCGCCTATTCGTGGGGAGACGGCGAGTGGATGGCGAACCGCGCCAGGAGGAATTCGCTGGACTCGCCGATTTCTATCTACGAGGTGCACCTGGCTTCCTGGAGGCGTGTTCCGGAAGAGGGAAACCGATCGCTAACGTATCGGGAGATGGCCGTTCGGCTCGGTGACTACGTAAACGAGGCGGGCTTTACTCACGTCGAATTTCTTCCCGTCACCGAACACCCCTTCGACGGCTCCTGGGGCTACCAGACGATCGGATATTTCGCTCCTACAAGCCGCTTCGGAACACCCACGGACTTCATGTTCCTGGTGGATTACCTGCATCGACGCGGAATCGGAGTCATTCTCGACTGGGTCCCGGCACATTTCCCGAAAGACGAAGCCGGCCTGGGTTATTTCGACGGCACTCACCTCTACGAGCACGCCGACCCGCGCCAAGGGGAACAGCCGGACTGGAACACTCTCGTTTTCAATTACGGCCGGCGTGAGGTGCAGACCTTCTTGATCGGGAACGCCCTGTTTTGGTTAGATAAGTACCACGTGGACGGCTTGCGTGTCGACGCGGTCGCCTCCATGCTGTATCTCGACTATGCCAGGAAAGATGGCCAATGGATTCCGAATCGTTTTGGCGGAAGGGAGAACCTTGCCGCGCTGGACTTTCTGCGGCGGGTAAACGAGCAAGTCTACGGCGCGTACCCGGACGTCATGATGCTCGCGGAGGAATCGACGGCTTGGCCTATGGTATCCCGTCCGGTCTTCCTCGGTGGCCTCGGCTTCGGTTTCAAGTGGAACATGGGCTGGATGCATGACATGTTGGAATACATGTCGAAGGATCCGGTCTTTCGCACTTACCACCACAGCAAAATCACATTTAGTTTGCTGTACGCCTTCTCGGAAAACTTCGTCCTGCCCTTCTCGCACGATGAGGTTGTCTACGGCAAGGGCTCGATGATCGGCAAGATGCCGGGCGATGACTGGCAGAAGTTCGCCAACCTGCGGCTGCTCTATGGTTACATGTTCGGTCACCCTGGCAAGAAGCTCCTTTTCATGGGGGACGAGATCGGTCAATGGGCGGAGTGGAACCATGACGCCAGCCTCGATTGGCACCTGTTGCAGTATCCGTTTCACGCCGGACTGCTGCGGTGGGTCCGGGATTTGAACACCTTTTATCGAGGTCAGCCTTCGCTCTCCGAAGTTGATTTCGATCCGGCCGGGTTCGAATGGGTGGACTGCAGCGACGCTCAGCGCAGCATCATTTGCTTCCTCAGAAAGGGAAAGAATCCCGGGGACAAGACGCTATTCGTCTGCAATTTTACACCCGTGCCGAGGCACAACTATCGGGTCGGTGTGCCCTGTGGCGGCCCGTGGCGGGAAATGTTGAACAGCGATGCCCCGTTATACGGGGGTAGTGGTCAAGGAAACGCCGGTGGCGCGGCCGCGACCCCTTTACCGATTCACCGGAGGCCGTATTCATTGAACTTGACACTCCCTCCATTAGGTGTCGTGGTTTTCCAACCCGAGGTACAAGATGCCCGGTGACCGGGCGGCGGGGCGCACGAAAAAGCCCGGAATCGCCACCGATCCACTGTGGTACAAGGATGCGGTGCTCTACGAACTGCACGTCCGCGCCTTCTTCGACAGCAACGATGACGGGATCGGCGATCTCCCGGGCTTGATTCAGAAACTCGACTACCTTCAGGACTTAGGCGTTACGTGCCTGTGGCTGCTGCCATTTTTCCCATCTCCACTCAAGGACGACGGCTACGACATTTCCGACTACCTAAGTGTCCATCCCATGTACGGAACCATGGACGACTTCAAGAGCTTTCTCGCCGCGGCGCACGACCGCGGACTGCAGGTGATGATCGAACTGGTGATGAATCACACCTCCGATCAGCACGCCTGGTTTCAACGCGCCCGGCAGGCTCCCAAGGGAACGCCCGAACGTGACTACTACGTGTGGAGCGACAGCGATCAGAAATACAACGACGCCCGCATTATTTTCACGGACACGGAAAAGTCGAACTGGACGTGGGATCCCGTGGCCCAGGCCTATTTCTGGCATCGATTTTTTTCGCATCAGCCCGACCTGAATTTCGACAACCCCAGGGTCGTCGAGGAAATGCTCAACGTAGTGCGCTACTGGCTGGATCTGGGAGTAGACGCACTGCGGGTGGACGCCATCCCCTACCTGGTGGAGCGCGAAGGAACCAGTTGCGAAAACCTTCCGGAGACCCATGTGCTGGTCAAAGAGCTACGGCAGGAAATCGATTCGAGTTATGAAAACCGCATGATTCTTGCCGAGGCGAACCAGTGGCCGACAGACGTCCGTCCCTATTTCGGAGAGGGAGACGAATGCCACATGGCGTTTCATTTCCCGCTCATGCCGCGCATCTACATGGCGCTCCGCCAGGAGGACCGGCTGCCGATAACCGACATCATGGCGCAGACCCCCGAGATTCCCGCGTCGTGCCAGTGGGCGCTATTCCTGCGAAACCACGACGAGCTCACGCTTGAAATGGTGACCAACGACGAACGCGATTATATGTATCTTGCGTATAGCGGCGACTCCCGCATGCGTGTCAATCTCGGCATCCGCCGTCGTCTTGCAACCCTGATGGACAACAATCGGCGCCGGGTCGAACTTCTGAATAGCTTGCTGTTCTCGTTTCCGGGGACGCCCGTGCTGTACTACGGCGATGAAATCGGCATGGGCGATAACATCTATCTCGGCGACCGGAACGGCGTACGCACGCCCATGCAGTGGAATGCCGATCGCAACGCCGGTTTTTCGCGAGCTTCGCCGGCCCGATTGTACAGCCCCGTGATCATGGATCCGATCCTTGGATACGAAGCCGTGAACGTGGAGGCGCAACAGGGCGACCCATCGTCGCTCTTGAGTTGGATGCGCAACATGATCGCTTTGCGCAAGTTGTTTCCGGTGTTCGGCCGGGGCACGCTCGAATTCTTGAATCCATCGAATCGGAAAGTGCTGGCGTACCTGCGGCGGAATGACGAGCAGCGGGTGCTATGCGTGGCCAACCTCTCGCGATTTGCGCAGCCGGTAGATTTAGATTTGCCGGAATTGGAGGGCGTGACCCCCGTGGAGATGCTCGGCTATGTCGACTTCCCGCCGATCGGCAAGCAACCCTACCGCCTCACGCTCGGGCCGTACGGCTTCTTCTGGCTGGAGTTGCACGGCGAGTCGAAGCAGCTCGATTCAGCAGCCAGCCAGACGGTCTCGGCGCCGCTCGTGGCGGACACCTGGGAACGTTTGCTCAATGGGGCCGAACGATATAGGTTGGAATCCGTGTTGCTGCCGGACTACTTGTGGAAACAGAGATGGTTCGGCGGAAAGGCGCGACGCATCCGGGCGACGAAAATCGCGGACTGGACGGCGCTTCCGAATTCGAAGGCCGTCTTCGCGCTGGTGGAACTCCAGTACGAAACAGGAGAGCCGGATACATACTTCCTTCCACTGGCGCTGGCGTTCGGCAAGGAAGCGGAGGAGATGGGCGAGAAATTTCCGAGCGCTATCGTATCTCCCGTCATCTCGACGAGCGGACCGGGATTTTTGCTGGACGCCGCGTGCGACGATCGCGCGTGCGGGGCTCTCCTTCAATTGATCGACCGCGCCACGCAGGTGCCGGCGCGCAATGGATTGATTCGCGGCATGCCGGGCGTCGAATTTGAAACTCTCCGCAGTTCCTCGGAAGGTTCCCTGGCCGTGCGGCGTGGATCGGCGGAGCAGAGCAATACTTCATTGTTCTATGGCGATCACCTCATCATGAAATTATTCCGCCGCCAACAACGGGGGCCCAATCCGGACTGCGAAATTGGAAGATATCTGACAGAGAAGGTCCGCTTCGACGGCATACCGCCATTCGCCGGCGCAATCGAGTATGTGCCGGCCGATGGCGAACCGGCGACGCTCGCGATGCTTCAGGGCTTGGTCGCCAATCAGGGAGACGGCTGGACGCTGACTCTCGAAGAACTATCGCGATATTACGAGAACTGCGCGACAGTAGCATGGCCTGACGGCGGGAACGCGGCAGACGCGGATGTGATGGACCTGGCGGAACAGGAACCGTCACAATTGGCGCGTGATCATATTGGCATCGCGCTGGACTCAGCCGCGAATCTGGGTGAGCGCACGGCGCAGTTGCACCTGGCCCTGGCTTCTATCACCGAAGATCCCGCGTTCGCGCCGGAAACCTTGGCCGCCAGCGATGTGCAGAGCCTGCTCGCCGGCCTTCGTAAGGAGGCCGTACGCGTCCTGGATCTGTTAAAAGACAGCGTCGCCGGCCTGCCGGACGAGTTCATCGACCTGGCCGGCTCAGTGCTAAGCCGGCGCAGCCAGATTCTCAACAGCTTCAGGCTTGCCGCTGAAGACGGCACGCTCGGTCAGTGCATTCGGATTCACGGAGATTATCATCTTGGTCAAGTCCTGCAGGTAAAGACGGATTACGTGATTCTCGACTTCGAAGGTGAGCCGGCACGTCCCCTCGCGGAGCGGCGCGCTAAAAGGTCTCCGATGAAAGACGTGGCCGGAATGTTGCGGTCGCTGGGCTACGCTACGTATAGCGGGTTGATAGCCCACACTACGCGCCGGCCCGAGGATTGGAATAGTCTGGAACCCTGGGCGCGCCTGTGGGAGCGGTCAATGGGGGCGGAGTATCTGCGGGCTTATCGTAATACCGCTCGAGACACGGCGTTTCTACCGGCGTCGGACGACGGCTTTCGAAAACTGCTCGCCGTTTTTTTGCTGGACAAGGCGCTTTACGAGCTTTCGTACGAATTGAATAATCGCCCAACTTGGGTGCGCGTTCCTTTGATAGGTATCTTGTCGCTTCCCTTGGAAACAGGAGGACGTGAGTGGAACTGGACGCCATCCCGCAGCCGGAGCTAGAACAGATCGAACAAATGGGCGGCGCCGACCTGGTGATCGGCATCGTCGATCTGGAGCGCCGGGTGGAAGGCGGTACCGCGGTGGCGATGACCCGCGAAGCTCTTGCGGAATTGTCCCAGCCCCTGCGGGCGATGGTGGTCTGCAACAACGGCACCCATGGCCCGGGTACGGCCGCGCCGGAAGCCGACGTTGACAAGCCGTCGCTGACCGTTTCTTCGTGCGGCCTGCCGCTTCCCGGCCCGGCCGAGACGCAGCAACAAACTATATCCAACGCCTACCGCCGGGTCTTCGCCGTCGGCCACAAGCTCGGAGTTCGCGCGTGCGGCGTAATCGCAACCCCGCCCGAGGCCGTGACTCGCAAATGGGTTTACCAGTTGGTCCAGCCGGTGGTGGATTTGGGGTTCGATTTGGTTGCGCCTTGCTACACCCGCCAGAAGATGGAGGGCCTCCTGAACAGGAGCATGCTGTCGCCTCTGCACCGGGCTCTTTACGGCGAACGGCTTGAAAATCCCATGGGCCCCGATTTCGGACTTTCGGGAAGACTTCTGCAACGGATTCTCGCGCAGGATTCCACCCGGCAGCGGGGGGGTGAACGCAGCGCCCTGGCTTCGCTTGCGTCCGCGGCCGCGTGTGGGGGCTTTCAAGTTTGCGAATCGCACTTGGGAGTCCGCACCCACAGCCCAGTAGACTGGGAAAATCTGAGTTCCCTTCTGGTCGACATTCTGGGAGCGACGTTTCTCGAAATGGAAGGGCGTGCCGCCTACTGGCAGAACATTCGGGGCTCGAAGGCATTACCGAAATTCGGCCTGCCCGAGCCCGCTGTGCCCGACACCGGAACCGTCGACGTAAACAGAATGATTGAGACATTTCAATTGGGCACGCAAAACCTCCAGGATGTTTGGGGTCTGATTCTGCCTCCCACAACGTCACTGGAATTGCGGAGATTGGCACGCCTGCCCAGGGATCAGTTTTGTCTACCGGACCAAGTGTGGGCCCGCATCGTTTACGATTTCGCGCTCGGACACCGCCTCCGGACGATCAACCGCGATCACCTTCTCCGATCCATGACCCCGCTTTACTTGGGGTGGATCGCTTCCTACACAATGGAAATGCAAGCCGCTGGACCTGCAGAGGTCGCCCTACGGATCGAACGCCTATCCAAGGCGTATGAGGATAACAAGTCTTATTTGCTTTCTCGTTGGCGGTGGCCCGACCGCTTTAACCCATAACGCTGAGGAGGGAATATGTGGGATGAAGTTGGACAAACACTCAAACTCTCGATGACCAAAATGTTAAGCCAGTTGGCCAGCCTTCTGCCTGGTATCGTGGCGCTGATGACGGCGCTCTTTGTTGCGGCCTTGGTCGCGTGGGCTCTTTCGACCATGCTACGGCGATCGCTCGCTGGCTTCCAATTCGATCGGAGAGTGGCTCAGTGGGGCTTCCCGGCGCTGGCGGAGTGGGCGCCGTCCTCCAGCCCCACGCTGCTCGTGACTCGCGCGATCGGCTGGACCATTGTGTTCGTCGGATTCCTGGTCGGTATCTCGGCCTTCGACGGCGCCCTGCCCTCACAGTTCGTGAGGCAACTGTTCGCCTATCTGCCGGACGTGATGACGGCCATCGTGGTTCTGGTCGCCGGTAGCGTCGCCGCTCGATTCCTGGCGCGTAGCGTGCTGATCGGCGCCGTCAATATGAACTTGCAATATGCACGCCTCCTGAGCGTTGGCGTGAAATGGCTGGTGACCGTCCTCGCGGTCACCATCGCGATCGAGCGTCTTCGCATCGGAGGCGGCATCATCCGCCTGGCATTCGGCATTCTGTTTGGCGGCATCGTTCTCGCCCTGGCCCTGGCGGTCGGGCTCGGATCCAAAGAACTGGTAAGCCGGTCTCTCGAGCGCGAGGCGAGCAAGACGTCCGGCTCGCACCTGAAAGAACCGGTCGGCCATTTGTAACCTGCACGACGGAGAGAGCGAAGGTGGAGCATGACGTGGCGCAGGTAGATGCGACTTACGGCGACGCCGTCGAATCGTTGCGGCGATGTTGTTGCCGATGGGGGCTGAAGGCATCTGGTTGCGCCTGGGGCCATCACCAGATCTGGGCCCGTGACAGTATGATAGCTTCGATCGGCGCACGCTTTGTCGAGGACCGGGAGATTCTGGGTGCGGTACGGTCGAGTCTCTCCGTACTGAAGGCTCGGCGCGGGCCAAGTGGAGCCATCCCGAACAACGTCGACTGTCGGACATTGCATCCCAATTTCCGTGCTTACGCCGACGGCGGGCTGTGGTGGATCGTCGTCAGCGCGTTAGTGGCTCCCGACCTCGATGCGGTGCGGGACGTTTTACGCTGGTACGAATACCAGGATGTGGATCAAAGTGGCCTGCTCAGTATGCAGGAAGGCTCGGATTGGCAGGATCTCTTCTGCACCCGTGGCAAAGGTTTGTATCTCAATTGCCTGTACGTGATGGCACTCCGCTGCGCAGCGGAACTCTTTGAAGGTGAGGAGGGCGAACGCCTTCGCCGCCGAGCCACGTTCGTCGCGGACAGGGTCAATGCTTTTTTTTGGTATCGGGGTGACGCCGATACGTTACGCCACATCTCCCACACATTCAGCACCGAGGGTGACCCGCAGCTAGATTCCATGGGACGCCCGCGCTGGACGCCGCAAAAATGCTATCTGGCCGAGGAGCAGTACTACTTGCCGTACCTCGGATTTCGCAGCCTGGGCGAGTGGTTCGATTCGTTCGGTAATATTCTTGCAATTCTTGCCGGGGTTGCCGATGGACGGCAGAGCGACATCATCTTGGATTTCATCTCGCGGTACTCAATAGACACCTGGCCGCTTCGAAGCCTGACTCCCGTCGTCCGGCCCGGTGACCCAGATTGGCGCGATTACTATGGGTCGCTCAACGTTCCGCATCATTACCATAATGGCGGCGTGTGGCCGTTTCTGGGCGGATTCTACGTGGCTGCTTTGGTGAAGGCCGGCCGCGGGGACCATGCTGCGGTGGCTTTGCAGGGCCTCGCTCAGTTGAATCAATGCGGGCAGTTCAACGAATGGCACCATGGTGAGACCGGTGCCCCGATGGGCGCCCGCGACCAGGCCTGGTCGGCCGGGATGTACCTGTTCGCTTGGGAATGCGTCAAGCGCGGCCAAGTGGCGCTGGCGTGACGCATGCAGTTTATCGGCCGCAGTCGGGCCGCCAATGGAACTTCCTGCAGCCGGAGTAAGTTGCAGCGGTCGGAGACGATGGCGACATCGTCATGGAGCGCCGCGACCGGAAGAGGTGTGCACGACGGCGGGCCGCCCCGCACAAGAATCGGCATGTATAATCCATACATGAGATGGCTGCCTCTCTTCGTTCTCGTGGCCGTGAATCTGGCGGCGCAACAGTCCTCGGTCGGTACGATTTCGGGAGCCATTACCGATCCCGAGGGCCGCGTTGTCAGGGTGCCTGTCCAGGTTGTCAACGCCGCAACTAAGGTTGCGTACCGCGGCATGGCCTCCGCGACGGGCCAGTACTCAATTTCTCAACTGCCCGCCGGAACGTATCGGTTGACGGTGCAAGTCTTGGCGAATTCATACCGGGCTTTCGTGCGCAACGATGTGAAGGTCGCGGCCGGGCAAACCGTCAAGCTCGACATTCGTCTGGAAGAGGGCTTCGCGCTCGATACGTTAGGCGATGGGCGGGAGTTTTTTCAAGACGTCGCCAAGGCGAATTCGGCCAAGCTGGTGATCCCGGCAGGACCTACGCCGCGCATGCCGGATGGCAAACCCGATCTCTCCGGTTATTGGGCCGCCGGCGGAGGCTCGTTTGACCCGGGCGTTGCCGACTTCCAGGATGGGGCGGCGGAACTCGCCGCACGGCGCCAGGCCGACGATTTGAGGGATATCCCGGGAGCCCGCTGCCTGCCCAACGGAATTGTGCTGGCGGTTAACAACGGCGTTGCGCAAAGATTCGCTCAGATCGCCGGCTTGGTGGTGATGTATTCGGAAGGGCAGCTTCCACGACAGATTTACCTCGATGGGCGAACGCACCCCAGCGACCCGAATCCCACCTGGCGCGGACATACGATCGGCCGTTGGGAAGGAGATACGCTGGTGGCCGATACGATCGGCTTCAATGATAAGGCCTGGCTCGACTGGAACGGACATTCGCAGACGGAAATGCTGCACGTCGTCGAGCGTTACCGCCGACCGGACCTGGGGCACCTGGAGCTCGAAATGACCGTCGAGGATCGCAGCGCGCTGAGAGCACCCTGGATAATTAAGCGGACCTATATTCTCGATCCCAAGGAAGACATTTTGGAAAACGTCTGCGCGGAGAACGAGAAGGACTGGTCACACTTGGTCAACAAATAAGCCGCGAGGTTTACTGCCGGGACCCTGCGCGCGAGCGTCGCGCGTACGCCTCGCCCATGCCACCTGCGCCGATGGGTGCAATGATTTCGCACGGGCCGAGTTTGTCGCCGGCAGAGCGCGGCGTCTGAATGAGTCAGCTAAGTCTAAACCGTCCCGAAGCGTTCATACTGTTTTCATCGATAGCGTAGACCCTTCTTGTGGGGCAGCCCTTCCGGGCTGCAGCCGCGCTTCTGCGCGGCTTGCCCACTGCTTTTGGCGAATCGCCGGGCAGAAGCCCGGCGGCAAGGCGGAAGCCATGCCCCGCAACGGACCACGATAACTGTGATAGTGCGCTAGCCGACCAGCGCGGAAACATTTACGTGATTCATCGGCCATCGCTCTCCCCCATTCCATCGCAATCGGTCCGAAGGGGCAGCTCTACGTTGCCGACCGCGACAATGGCCGCCTTCAGTGGTTTGACCAACGCGGGAAGTTTTCGGGCGAGTGGAGATATGGCGGACAGTTTTGGGCCGTAGCCTTCAGACGGACTGGCGAATTTTACGCTGCCACGCATCCTAAGAACGCCCCGCTTGACAGCGAGTTCAACGTCGTCAAGATCGACCTCGCCAGCGGCAAGATCGTCGGAAAGTTTGAAGTTCGCTCGCACCAACTCGCAGTCGCGCCCGACGGCACCCTATTGCCCGGGACCAGAAGCGGTCAGATGGTCCTCCTGAAACCCCGCAAGTGAAGCTGAAACTGTGACGGAAGCATCCAAAAGCAATCACTGAAGATACAGGTCGCGGTTTGTGCCTGGATGATCGCGTGTCCGGAAGTTGGAAGTGACCCCCGGGAACGATGTCACTTGCCTTTCAGTCCGTCGCGCCAGGCGATTACTTCGAGTTCGCCCCTGACTGCGTCCTCGACGCGGACCACGGGGTGCACCTGGAATACAAATGCGGGGAGCATGGAGCAGAACTTGTGAATCGTCAGTGGATCGTCGCATTCCATCAACATATGCCCGCCCCACTCGCCCACACGTATCACAAAAAACTCGATCTTGAAATTGGCTGGCGCCTTCCATTGGCCAAACACTTCGAGGATTCGCTTCTGGGCATTCTCATACTCTGTAGGCGAACCTTGCGGGCGTTCGAACCAGCTGATTACGTATTG
Source organism: Bryobacteraceae bacterium (assembly GCA_035934795.1). GTDB lineage: Bacteria > Acidobacteriota > Terriglobia > Bryobacterales > Bryobacteraceae > Palsa-187. The sequence goes on from DASYXM010000048.1 coordinate 30,173, forward strand.
CATGTTCTTCTCCTCTTTTGCAAATGGTCTGACCGATCACAGCGCTTCGCTCTACCCCCTCGGCGATAGGCGTTGGGCGCCGGGAGAAAGCGGCATGTTACGCAATTTAACAAGTGTACTCGGTCTGGAGCTTAGCGCCTCGATCACGGCGGATGCGGAAGGCCGTTGTCGAGCGGACTCCAACCGGACCGACCTAATCGCCGCAGTATCGCCCTGATCTGCTGGGCGGTCTTGATCCCGACGTACCGTCATCCGGGCGCTTACCGGTTACAGATCGAGTACACTGAGCTAAATCGCTCACATGCCGCTCTCCGCGAAGCGCACGCCGTCGCGGGGCGGTACCATCCCTCATGACCGGCAAACCTCTGATGATTGCGCTTGCAGCAGCCGCGGGGGTTTTCCTTTGGCAGACACTGACCATCCGCTACAACTACCGGGGTAACTGGACTGCGCTGTTCTTCACGGGCGATCGCCAGCCAGTCCCACCCGAACTGGCCTCCAGTACGTATCGGGTCCCCCATTCCATCGGATATGACGGTCAATATTACCGGCTGATCGCTCACGATCCTCTTCTCAAGAACGCGTATGATCGTTATCTCGACAATGCTCGGCTTCGCTACCGGCGCATTCTCGTGCCGGCGTTGGCTTGGGCATTAGCCGGCGGGAAACCGCGATGGATCGATGGAACGTATCTGTTTGTCGTTCTGGCGTCGCTGTTTCTCGGAGTATTTTGGTCGGTGCACTATCTACAGCTGGACGAACTTCCGGCCCCGCTGGGACTGATGTTACTGCTGGACCCCGCGACCCTGACCTCAATCGACAGGATGCTCCTCGATGGCGTCGTGACCACGCTGGTCGTGGGATTCATTCTCGGCGAACGCAGGGGGAACAATGTGCTGCGATACGTCACGTCCATGTTGGCGCCTCTAGTAAAGGAGACCGGGTTGGTTCTGGTTTGCGCCGCAGTTCTGGCCGATCTGTGGCGCCGGCAGTACAGACGCGCGACGATCTCAGCCACGGCGGCGCTGCCGGGCATGGCGTGGTTCGCCTATGTGGAAGCGCGCACCTCGTCTCCGGAACCAACCGGCCTCCTCACCATCCCAACCCTCGGAATTATCAGGAGAATTTTCACGTTTCGCGAGCTGCCCGACGCGGCGCTGCAGGCGGCATTCCGCGCAGTGGATCTCCTGAGCATACTCGGATTTGCGGCAACGCTCTGGCTGGCGTGGCGCTGGATTCGGAAGGACGGGATTACGGCGACAACGCTCCTCATGAGCATGTTTCTCGTCATGGCCCTGGTCGTTGGGGAACGTGACCACATGAACGACGCATACGGCTATGCGCGCCCGGTGTCGCCCCTGCTGTTCTATGTCATGCTTCGCGCCCTGGCTGTCCGGGACTGGCGTTACCTCGCGCCGCCTCTGCTCGTCACGCTAAGCGTTCTGATCTACTTCGCGAAACCGCTGCTCGGAATTCTCCACGGCATCGCCACGTAGTTTAGTGCACCGAGATATCCATCCATTTGCTCCGGGCTTAAGTTTAGAAAGTAGGCGAAACGATTGGGAATGGATGTCGGGGCGTTTTCAGGCGGCCCGTAGCTCCCAAGACGCTTAGAGAGGCCGTGTCGATCGTGATCTGGTCACACAAGTTACGGTATCAAAACTTGTGGATTTCACTACCTGAAAGCTGTCCCTGGCCGCCCCTCCTATCTGCCTTCCGCGGCTTTCACTGCCGGAGCGGCGTTGTTAAGCGTTACGTTGGCGGATTTCCAAATGTTCCGAAGCGAAGGAGTTTCGGAAAAAAAAAGACACGCGAAGACCAAGAACAGAAAGCCCAGCAAGATTGAGTATTCGATCGTTTCTTGCCCGGCGGCCGAGGCCCGGAAACGCCGCATCAGTCCACCAACCGTCATTCGGAGATTCCAACGCGCCTCGTTCATCCTCGTGTCCCCTACAACGGCGGTGGCGCCGGGGCCTTCTTCCAGCGCGCCCGTTCTTCGCGCTCGCCTTGCCCTCTGCGGGCGTCGGTCTGGCGGCGCTTCGTGCCACCCTCGGCGCCCGTCCTCCTGCAAGATTCTATCATCTCGGTGATCGAGCCAAAGCTCCGCTTTTCTCGCCCTTCCTTTATAGCGTACTGCGCGGGAAGCCGCGCGTGCTGCGCACAAGCCGGGGGCTTTGGCCGTAATCCGTCGGTAAGGGTTCATAATCGGCGCGGGAGCCTCACGGGGCTGCTGGAGATCCTGGAGGCCGCGTCACCCGTGGGGTGGCCGACGAAGGACGTCGGCCGCGGATCAGGCGATCCGCCCTACCTGGCGCTCGTAGGGCGGGCGGCCCCGCCCGCGTTCGGCCTCCCGGCCGAACTCTTTCTTAGCGACGGATTACGGGCTTCGGGTAGGGGCCCAGATGAGCGATCCGCCACCGGGGCCTTGTCCATCGAGTTATACTCTTTATCGGACTTGCCAGATTATCGGTCGGATCAGTCCACAAGAACACGAAAAAGGGAGTTCGAGATGAATCTTCGATTTCCAGTAATGGCGCTTACGGCAGCGTTCGGATTCGTGGTGTTCCAGGCACAAGGGCAAACACCTCCACCCAATGCAGATCCCTACGCGAATAACCCTGATGCGGGCAAGACGCAGTTTCCCCTGGCCGCGCCCGCCGGCGTGGACACCGGCGCGATCACCAAAGCGCCTCCCGGCGCCGTCAATCAGGGGATGCTCGATCTTTCCAAGTGGAAATACGGGCCCGCCTTCGATCCGCCACCGAATTCCAAGATCTGGAACCCGGTGATGATCAAGATGATGAAGGGCGAGAAAGTGACCGGCGGCACGGTATTCAGCACCGACAGTCCGGAAACCTATTGCGCGATGGCCAATGCCGGCTATGACTTCATCTGGACTGAAATGCAGCACGACTCGCGCGACTGGGGAGCCGTCGCCAAAATGTGGAGAGCGTGTCCGCACGCCAAGGCGGTCCCCGGCGTGCGCGTGGCCTACACCGATGAACGCGAAATTCAACACGCGATGGACAACGGCGCGCTGGTGATCGTGGTGCCCACGGTCCGCTCAGTGGCGGAAGGGACCGCCGCGCGGGACTGGACCATGTTCCCGCCGCTCGGGAAGCGCAGCCAGGGTGGCGGCCAGGCCTTCGATCCCGAGGTGTGGGGCAACGTTCCGGGCGGGTATCGCAACACGATCAACGACAACGTCGTGCTGATCGAGATGATCGAGACGCTCGATGGCGCCAGAGACTCCCGCGAAATCGCCGCCATTAAGGGCGTGACAGGGATCTTTGCAGCCAGCGGAGATCTGGGCAACTTCTCGGGCTACAAGCAAGGCACGCCCGACTACGAACGGCTCATCAACATCGTGCACGACGCGGCGATCGGGGCGGGCAAGCGGCTGTGCGGCCCCATCGCATGGCGTGACAGGCCCGATTTTACCTGCTTCCAGGCGGGCAGCGAAACGGCAGCGATAACGCGCGGCGTGGCCGCCGAGCTCGGTCCGCTGAAGGACACACAAGGCAAGCCCGAAGTGGGGCCCTACGCCCCGAAGAAGTAGAGATCGATCAAGAGAGCCGATAACTCCTGAATGACGGTGCATCCGGACGCAATCCGTATCCGTTCCGATACGGTTATGGACCGACGGCTTTGAACCTCTGCAGCCTGCGGCCTTCGTCTTCGGCAACATAGACATTGCCCTTGGAATCCACGGCGGCGCGAATGGCGTCGAAGAGTTGGCCCTGGAAGAAAAGCCCCGTGCCGTGGCCGATCGTCGACACGACCTTGCCTGTCACGCGATCCAAGATATCGATTTCCCGCTGGTTCTGATTAACGACGTAGATGAGCCGCTGATCGGGGTCGCGAGAAAATTCGACTGAAACCGCTGAAGTCCCCTCGCCAATCTTTTGCACTAACGTACATGGCGGGAAAGTTCGCCACAAAGTGAGGCAATACTTGCGCAAGTCTTCATCGTCCGTGGTGTAGCGTTTCCACGGGATATCGATGTTCTTCTTGAAGTTACCCATCTTGTCGAACACCTGGAGCCGATTTGCCAGCCGATCGCACACGTACACCAACCCGTCGCTGGAAAGCCTCATACAATGCGGTAACGGCTCGATGTCGTTTTCCGCTTCCGTGTGGTGCAGCCGCCACTGACGCAGGAATTTCCCATTCTTATCCAGCACCGCAATTCGGGTGTTCCCACCACCATGGCCGTCAGCCACGTAAACATCGCCGTTCCGCGGATCGACATCGACAGCCGAGGGCCCGAAAAATTGCGCTGCATTTGAATTGAGAGGCTTCCCTTTGGCGGTTCCATCGGAGGAATCGAAAACGCCCGATTTCCCGATCTGAAGCAGAAGCTTTCCGTCGTGCGAATATTTTTGAACGAAGCCGGAACGCGCGGCGGCGATCCACACGTTCGTGTCCTTGTCCACCAGGCAGTCGTGCAAGTAGTCTCCAAGAACCGTTGCATCCCCCCAGGAATTGACCAAATTCCCCTGAGGATCGAACTCCATAACTGGAGGAGCCTTGATCCGGGCCGTGGCCCCATCGGACCGGTCTCTTCCCTTCAACGTCGCCTCCGTGAGCCCTTCCTGCCGGTGCAGGACGAACACGTGGTCCCGCGCATCGACACAGGCCCCACCCAACGGCCCGACCACCCAGTTGTCCGGAAGCTTGGCCCAAAACGGATCGACCTCGTACCTGGGCGCCGCACTCTGCGCCTGCAGTAGCGGAGGACAATAGATCGCCGAGGCGATCAGCCACGCGACAAATGTCCCGGCGATACAGCGATACCGTGTTTCCCGCATATTCGATCTCACTTTCAAAATCGATTCCCCTGAAAGAACTCGGTTTCTGAGCGCGTCGACGTGGCTGGTCTCTGTAACCAATCCGATAGAGAGTATATCTCGACACACGATGGCCGCGTCGAACTTCGGGAACCAGCCTTCGCAATCGCCTCGCCACCTCAATCTGAGGTAGTGTAAAGAAGTTCTCCGATTCCGCCCTTTAACGGAGGTGATTCAATGAACCGTCGCGAATTCTCCACTCTTCTCGGCGGCGTGGCGGCCGCTTGGCCCCGGCGCGCATTCGCGCAACAGCAGGCGGCGCCCTCGAATCCGATTCGGCGGGATTGGCTCGACCGGCGCAAGGAGCCGATTCTCGAACCGGAACTGCCGATCGTCGATCCGCACCACCATTTGTGGCAGCGTCCGGGATGGCGATTTTTGCTCGACGACCTGCTGCTCGACCTCAACAGCGGCCACAATGTCGTCGCGACGGTGTTCATGGAGGCGCGCTCGATGTACCGCGACCGAGGCCCCGAGGAAATGAAGCCCGTCGGCGAGGTGGAGTTCGCCAACGGCATTGCGGCGATGAGCGCCAGCGGAACCTACGGCAAGAGCCGGATCGCGGCCGGCATCGTAGGACACGCGGATCTGACGTTAGGCAGCCGCGTCGAGCCGGTCTTATCCGCGCTGATGCGCGCCGGCGGCGAGCGCTTTCGCGGGATCCGCCACGGTGTGTCATGGGATGCGGACCCGTCCATTGTCAGTCCCGCTTCGCCGGTGCGGCCCGGGCTGCTGGCCGACAAGACGTTTCGCGAAGGGTTCGCGGCCCTCGGCCGGCTCGGCCTTTCCTATGACGTGTCGCTGTACCATCCCCAGATCCCCGAGGTGGCGGACCTCGCGGGTGCGTTCCCCGCTGCGAAAATCGTGCTCAACCACGTCGGTGGCGTCCTCGGAATCGGCGCCTATCGCGGCAAGCGCAGTGAGGTGTTTTCGCACTGGGCGGCATCGATCAAGGCGCTGGCTGCCCGCCCCAACGTCTACGTGAAGCTCGGCGGACTCGGTCAGGGCTACACCGGCCTCGGATTCAACGAGGACGCCGAACCGCCGTCGTCCGAGATGATTGCCGCCAGATTCCGACCCTACATGGAGACTTGTATCGAGGCTTTCGGGACGTCGCGCTCGATGTTTGAGAGCAATTTCCCCGTCGACAAAATCTCCTACAGCTATCCGGTCTTCTGGAATGCCTGCAAGCTGCTGGCAAAGGGCGCCAGCAGCGCCGAAAAAGCCGATCTGTTCGCCGGTTCCGCGGCGCGGTGTTACCGCCTCGACGTAATGCGCTGACGGCAGCGCATTGGACCGAGCGACTGTGACAGCCGGGTGGCCTTTGATCTGCGGGAGTTAAAGCCCTGCCCAGCACAGGCATTTTCCGGATGGTCGCGCCTGATGACGGCATGTCTGGAGGTTTTGGCCAACCGTTTCGCAAGTGAGATTCGCGTACGGTTCTTGTCCGGCGGCCATCCATGCACACGCCGTCCATAAGTACATCCCTCACCGGCTAAGCTAACATTTGAGACTCGGAGGTTTGAGATGCACTATTGGCGGCTGCCGGTTCTATTCGCTCTCCTTTCTACCGGGGCGCATGCGCAGTGGCTGAACTACGCGGCCCCGGGCACTCCCCGAACGAAGGACGGCAAACCCAACCTCTCGGCCAAGGCTCCGCGCGCCGGTAATGGCAAGCCGGATCTTTCCGGAGTTTGGCTGACGGAGTTTGCGCAGCCCGGGGAAAACGAGCGCCTCTTCGGCGAAGCCATGAAAGACTCGGTCGTGCCCGGGGACGATCCGCGCATGTTCTCCAAGTATCTGTTGAACATCCTGGTGGATTTCAAGCCGGAGGAATCGCCCATGCGACCCGAGGCGGCGGAAATATTTCGCAAGCGGACCCCCGCGGAGAGTCCGGTGGCTCATTGTGGGCCGCAAAGCCTCCCGCGCGCCGATATCCATTCCTATGCGCCGTTCAAGATCCTTCAGACGCCGGGGTTGATCGCATTTCTCTACGAGATCGACGGCACCTACCGGCAGGTATACACGGATGGGCGCAAGCTTCCCGTGGATCCCCAGCCGTCGTGGCTGGGCTACTCGGTGGGCAGATGGGAGGGCGATACGCTCGTCGTGGACGCCGCCGGGTTCAACGACAAGAGCTGGCTGGACGTGGCGGGACACCCCCACAGCGACGCGCTGCGCATCGAGGAACGTTTCCATCGTCGCGATTTCGGCCACATGGACCTGCAAGTGACCGTGGACGACCCCCAGATGTATACCAGGCCGTTCACCATCAAAGTCACCGAGCTCCTGCAAGCCGACAGCGACATTTTAGAGAACATCTGCATGGAGAACGAGAAGGATCTCGCGCATCTGGCCGGGCGATAAGAAAATGAGATCTGTCCGCGCTGTGGTGCTCAGAAATTCGAATCCGTCATCAAGCGGCCTTCTTATTCAAAGGCGTACTCGTGATGCAGCCCGCCGAGATCCGGCGCTGCCGTTACGCAGTAACCGAGGGTAAGCCTGAGTCGATGAGCGCTGGCGGAAACGGAGAAATCCCGGCTAAAAATTCAGCTTCAGTGTGAACTGCACCTGGCGTCCCTTGTTGACGGTGTTGGTGATCTTTCCGAACGTGGCCAGGGCCACTTGCACTCCCGGCTTATCGAACTGAGGGGTGTTGAAGAAGTTAATGAACTCGGTGCGAAAGTCCAGCGAGCGCTCCCCGCCCGGCAGAGGGAAGGTTCTGCCAAAAGCCGCGTTCCAGTTTGCGGTTCCGTCTTTCCGGAACGTATTCATGCCGAGATTGCCGCGGCCTCCCGGCGGAATATTGGTATCGAAATACTTGCAGTGGAGATACGGCAGGCCGTCAGTTCCGGGCGGGCGGCAAGTATTGGCGCCCAATAGCGCGGTCACCGTATCGGGGTTGTCCAGGCTCTTCCCGAGCAGCGATGGATTCAAGATATTGGGACGATCCTGGGTGTCGCCATCGACGTTGCCGTAACCCGGAGCGTCCGATCCGGTGTGGAAATGGTAAGCGACTCCGGATTGGAGAAGAGTTGTGCCGGAGATCTGCCATCCTTTGAGCGCCGCTGCGGGCCATCGATTCGACCCCGCGAAAAAGGGCAGGCGATAGATGTAGCTGAAAGTAAAAACTTGCGGTGTATCGAACAGAGCGGGGCCTTTTTGATCGGAAACGCGAGCGCACGTTTCACAGGTTGGGCTGCCTGTCTCGGGCGGAACCTCGACCCCGGATGCCGTATTGGTGAAATCTCCGCCCAGATCGATGTCCTTGCTGAAGGTATAGGCGGCGCGGAATGTCAATCCGCGCGTCAATCTCTTTTCGATGGAGGCTTGGCCGGCGTCGTAGTAATTGATGCTGTTGCTCTCTACGACGTTAATCGCACCGTAGCGCTGGTCGGGACGGCGTTTGTTAATCGTGGCCTCCGTTGTCGGAATGCCCGGCACGACCACCGGGCGGTTGTAGATGCCCTGGTCCAATAAGTGGATCGACCGGTTTCCCAGGTAAGTGACGCGCACCAGGGTTTGCGACGGCAGCGCCCATTCAAGGGAAAAGTTATACATGTGCGTGTAGGGAAGGACCAGGTCCGGGCTCAATAGATACAAGTCCTGCTGCGCGCCGGGAATCGGTTTCATCGTCGGCGCCGCTTTGGCCAGCGTCAGCGCCTGCGCCAAATTCGGCGCATTGATTTCCAGCACCTGGACCGCAGGCGGACTGAAACGCGTGGTTTGGTAGGATACCGGGAAGATCGTGCCGAAGGAGATGCCGTAGGCCGCGCGAATCGTGAGCCTTCCCGGGCCGGGGTTCCACGCAAACCCAAACCGCGGCGCTACTCCTTGTCCGGTCGGCATTTTGGGATCGGTCAGGTGGTTCACCTCCGTGGGCGACGTTTCCACTTCGTAGCGCACGCCCGCGTTTACGACGAACGTGGGAGACACGCGGAATTGGTCTTCGAGGTACAGGGCGTCCTCCCAGTTCCGGAAACCGCGATACAGATTCCCGATCGCGATCGTAAACAGATCCGGAGTTCCCATCAGGAAATTATCTACCGCCGAACGCCCGAAGTCTGACTGAAAAGTCAGCACTCCGCGGCCGTCGTTGCTCTGCAGATCGTTCACCTGGGATCGCGTCGCACTCCCGCCGAATTTGAGCGTGTGGCGGCCCATGGTCCGGCTGAGACTGGAGAACGTTTTGAAACGATTCTCCACGCGCAATCGCGGAAACTGTATTCCGGGACCGATTTGAGCTAATTCCGCTTGCGACGTTGCCCCGCCGGCAAATAGAATCTGGGGCACCGGGAAGCCCAACGGAGCGAGCAGATCGCTATACTGTTCGGTCGGCAAAAGAGACGCTCGAATACGGTCGTAATGAAAGCCAAACTGGCCGATGGTTTGCGGTGAGAATGTCCGGGTAACATCGGCGTAAGCGGACTGGTTCCTTAAATCCGTTTGCGGATTCTGCCCCAGCACCAGCTGGAACGGGTCCTCGCTGTACTGGTTCACCGAATACAATCCCGCCACCGAGGTCTTGTCGTCCGGTTCTACGTCCAGCCGCGCCAGTCCATTCGCGGTCACGATGCTGCGCGGAGCATTGGTATTGAGCTGCCGCAGGCTGACGGAAGGCAAGTTGGGAAGCTCGGCCGGATACGCCTTCAACAGATCGGCGATCACGGCGTTGGTCTGCGGATCGGACGCGCGCGGCGTTCGTTCGGATGCCAAGGGCGCTTGTATGTTTCCGTTGACCATGCCGGAATTGAAAAGCTGGCCGAAGTCGAGAAGCAGCGAGACCTTGGGAGAGATCACCGGACCACCCGCCACCAGGTCGTAACTGGTGATTCGGGAAGGAAGCAAGGGCCCGGCGTTAAAAAAATTGCGGGCGTTCAGCGCGCTATTCTGATGCGTCGCGGAAATCGAGGCGTGCCAGTCCTTCAGCGGCGTGCGGGGACGCAGCGGCTGGAAGCTCAGCAGCGGCGCTCCGAATTCCGCGCCGAAATAATTGTCCTCCGCCAGAAATTCGGGGATGTAGGTCGGGTTCGGTCCGCGGAAAAGCGTGAGCAGGTTCCGCAGGTCGTTGAGGTCGATCCGGTAGATGAAGATGTTCGGATTGCGCTCCTCCAGGCCGGTCACTTCTTCGGCGGACGCGGTAAAACGAAAGTCGGCGCGGGCGGGAGCGCCTTCGCTTTCGACGGTCACCTCCTGCCGAAGCGTCTGCTGGAGGTTCGCAAGGGAGACCGTAACCGTGTAAACGCCGGGCTCCAGATTCGGGACGGTATAAGAACCGTCGGCCGCAGTAACTACTTTCGCGCGAGGCGGTTCGGCATGGACGCCGGCGGTGACGGTCGCTCCTTCAACCGGTCCCCCTTGGGCGTTCAGCACCCGCCCCTGAATCTCCCCACCGAAGGCCGCCGGTACGAAATAGCCAACCAAAAGAGCAGTTGAAAAAAGGACGCACCTATAAGCCGGAATCTTCGTTTTAGCTCCCACTTGTCTTTTCTAGACCCGATGCCCCACGCCCGGGACTGCTGCGTTCAAACATTATCGCGCTTTCTACCCGCGAAATACGACCGCGCGGCGTCTTTGCGTCCTCAGACGATGAGCGTGCGGCGCGCCTTCGGCAGATCCGGGTGGGGAACCATCTCCGGTAACCGGTTTCTGTACGCCTCAACTCCGATCGGAGCCTTCAAACCTATTGCGGCGGGTCGAGATAAAGACGACGAATCGCTTACACGAGTGTGGTCCGCAGCTCGCAGGCACACGGGATTCCGAACCGTTGGCATGCCGCGGTCAACCGTTGAATGCGTCCCGTATCAGCCCGTACCGTCCTTCACTATGCTTCTCTTATAAAGATCTCGGTAGCATAAAATGCACGGTCTTCTCGATCGGCAGAGCGGATTACGGTACGGGCACCGACGGTGAGAGCGTCGCACAAGATACACGGCGAGGGCAGTCAAGAGAACCATCAGAACAACGATAATCTGCGGAGGAGACACGACCGCCTGTATAAACTAGAGAGGCATGGGTCCACTGACGTTTCATTTCATGAACGCCGAACAGCGCGGCCGCGCCTAACGCGAGGCGAGCGGCGCTCGTTGAGGGCCAGTTTTAGCGGTCAGCCTCCGGCCATCCCAGCTTCAAGAATCGTTCGAGGTACAGCCGAACGGCTACCGTCCGAAGTGAAGCTTGACCAACGCGGTCTCCGAATGGAATTAAGCTATTAGTCAGTAATGTTAAGCTCAGCTTGGTCGAGTGATCGCGCTCAGGAGGGAAGCCGCAAATGCCGCGTGCGACAGTTCCGCCATCGTTGCGGGGTCCCGCCGAGCTTGCCCATCTTGAAGAGCGGCGAAGATCGAAATGGGAAACGAAACTTCGGGTTAACTACCCACGCAGGGAGAGTCACAATGAGCAATTCACCCCGATCATGGGTGCCGGTCTGCTGCATCGCGATTTTACTGCTGATTCTGCCATGGAAGCCCGTGGCCGCGGCGGGGAATCACGTTGTCCTTATCCTGGGAGGCGATGTGGAATGGGCCCTGAATTCCCGGCCGCCGACGGTTCGCTATCGCGTCCCCGACCCCCGGCCGTTCGGCCAGCTTGTTTTTGGCAAACGGGACGTCCGCGACCAGATCGTCGACGACTGGCCTCCCATTCCGTACGTGAATGAGGGTGAAAGCAAGACCTACCTGGAGAGCCTGGGTCTCAAAGGGGGCAGCGACGACTCCCTCGCAGAAAGCTTAAGCTACCCGCTGCCGCAGCAGGCGGGCCCGGAATATACGCAAGACTATTCGTCCAACCAGGAACTCTTAAGTTACCCGTTGCGTCAGCTGGCCCCGACGTTCCACGCGGCGGATTTGGTCGTCGTCAATTGCGAGGGCGCTCTGTCCGATCACGCCCGTCAGGTTGGCCTGAACCGCACGCCGGAGAAGTTCGCGAAGACCATGCGGTCGTCGGGAATTAGCCTCGTAAACCTCGCCAACAACCATACCTTTGACGCCGAGGAAAGAGGTTTCTTGGATACGCTGCGCGCTCTTTCCTCCGCCGGCATCGCCCATGTCGGAGGCGGACGCGATCTGGCCGAAGCCCGCAAGCCCGTCATCCTCGCGCGGAACGGGATCAAGCTCGGCTTCCTCGGCTATGCGCAATTCAACAACATGGGCGAGTCCGCATTCGCGGCTGACGGCCGTCCCGGGATCGTGCCCATGGATCCATTCCTGATCAAGGAGGACATTCGCCGGTTGCGGCCGCAGGTCGATTACGTCGTGGTGGCCATCCATTGGGCCACGAATCGGAGGTACGATATCAGCCCGGCGAACCGCAATTTTGCGCACGACCTGATCGATGCCGGCGCGGATATCATCATGGGCCATCACCCGCCTCATCCCAAAGGGATTGAAGTTTATCACGGCAAGGTCATCCTCTATGCCCCGAGCAACATCTTGAGGGGACATACGAATATGAATTCGGACGACGGTTACCTGGCTCGCTTCACGCTGGGGCAGAAGTCGGTGGAAAAAATCGAGGTTTTGCCGATCGCCGGCAAAGGGCAACCGGAAGGACGCACCGGCCAACCCTACGATGCGAAGCTGTTCCAGCCTTTCCTCATGCAGGGTTCCAGCGCGCGGCAACTTCTGGAGGGTGTTCGCAGCCGCTCCGCCGCATTGGACACGGCGATGGAGATCGATGGCGATGAAGGTGTGATCGCCATTCCGCCGCCAAAGTAAATCAATGCGCCGCGCGGAAATCCGGGACGAAGCTTTTGCAGAAACCATCCGTTCCATCCCGCGGGGAAAGGTCGCCAGCTACGGCCAAGTGGCTGCCGCGGCCGGATACCCCGGGTATCATCGAGCCGTCGCGCGCTTTTTGAAAACCACAATCTCCGTCGACCTCCCTTGGCAACGCGTACTCGGTGCGGGCGGCGAGATCAAAGTAGTTGGGCGTGCGGCCGCCGAGCAGCGGCTCCGCCTTAAACTGGAAGGCGTGACGTTCGTAGGAAAGCGGGTAGACCTCAACCGGCATCGATACGTTTTTGAGTTGGAATAAACGGGGAGGAGACCTCTCGCATCAATTTGCGCATAAGCCCGCTCTACGGACGTTCGATATGCGCGTAGCGCCACTTACAGCCTGGGGCGGGACGCCGCGCGATGCGCAGGAAGGCGCGTGGCGCGTCACTACTCCATCATTCCTGAGGCATTTCAGAGCGTCGCCGCCAATCGGTAGATTGTTGTTTCATGGACCTTGAATGCCTTCGCCACATCGCGAATCGGTTTACCCTCCGCCACCAGCTTACAGGCAGCTTGAAGCTCCTCCGGCTTCAGCTTGCGTGGCCGGCCAAAGCGCACGCCCCGTTGCTTCGCGGCTTGCAGGCCGGCCGCATGTCGCTCGCGGATCAAGGCCCGCTCGAACTCGGTGAGGCCCGCAAACACGGTCATGACCGTCGGCCCGGCGTCGGTTGCCGTGTTCACCCAAGGCTCGGAAAGCGATTGCAATCGTCCGTGAGCTTTGTTAATTCGTCCCATCGTGGCTAGGAGATCCCGCGTCGAGGGCGCTAGCCGGTCCAGCGTCCACACGACCACGGTGTCGCCGGGCCGGATTTCGTCGAGCATGCGCTGAAGCTCTGGGCGCCGTCGATTGGGACCCGACGACATTTCGCGGAAGATACGCCTGCACCCAGCTTTCTCCAAGGCGCTCAACTGCACATCCAGATTCCCGTGGCCCGCCGAAGCACGCGCGTAGCCGAACTTCGCCTCGTTCTTCCCTTGCGAGAGTCCTTCCATCGAGACTGCCTTTACACAGGTGCCGGGCCGGCGCGAAGCCGGCCCGGCGTGTTATTCGATCCCGACGCTACCTTCGGCGCATCGCCAGGATCGATGGTTCTAGAACGTCAACTTCAGCCCGAGTTGCATTACGCGGTTGCTTCCCGAACCGACCAGCGGATTGCCGGCCGCGACGTCCGGTGTGGCGCCACCGCCGCCGAACGCGTTAGGCCCCGAGGGGTCAATGCCTAGGCCCGAGCCATTCGATGCGCCGTACGGATTGGCGACGGTGGGGTGGTTCAACAAGTTAAACAACTCGACGCGGAACTGCGCGCCGTAGCGTTCCTTGAATCTCCACTCCTTGAACACGGAGAAGTCTACGCTCTTGAAGCCCTGGTCGCGGAAGATGTTCCGGCCCATGGTGCCGTAGGTTCCGGCCTTGGGAGGAACCATCACCGAATTACCCTTCACGAAGCAGCCACCCGTGGCCAGCGTATTCGGGTCGGGGGCGACCGCTGCACACTTCGCAGCCAGGGACGAGGGGTAGGTGGTGAAGAGACCGCTCACCCCGGATAGCGACGTACAGCTCACCTTGCTCGTATCGACCCCCCCTTGTGCGGTCACTCCAAAGCCCTGGCAAGTGGGAATGGAACTCGCGCCGGAGGTGAAGTCGTTGGGGTTCCCGTAGAAATTCCACCGATCGGCGGTGTCTCCGCTCCCGCTGAAATCATTGCCGGTGTCGTTTACATACCACGGCTGGCTGCTTTGAAGGTTCACGATGGTATTAAGCTTCCATCCTTCCAGCATCTGGCCAAAGCCCTTTTTCCCGGGAAGGGCGTAGGTGCCCGTGAAAGTTAAGCGGTGCCGGACGTCGAAGTCGCCGCTGGCGTACTCCGCGCCTGGGTCCAGGCTGTTCTGCGGGAGGTTTCCAAAACGGCTCAAGGAACCGTTGTCCAGGCCGTGAGCGTAGGTATATCCGGCAGTGAAGGAAAGCCCGTGAGAAGTCCGCTTGGTCAGCGTCGATTGCAGGCTGTTGTAGTTGGAGCGGCCATTGTTCTGCGTCTGGTCGATGAACTGCAAATAGGGGTACTGGGCAGCGAACGGGCGCGCGCCGTTGCCGCCGTAGCCCGCCGGAACGATCTGGTTGAGGCTGACGAAATTACTCAGGTTGGCGCCGTGAGTTCCGACGTAGCCCACGTCCAGCGAAAGGTTGCTGCCGAAGGCGTGCTGGACGCCGAGGTTGTAGTTATAGACGTAGGGCGGGGTATAGTTCGGATCCACCGCCATGATGCTGCATTGAGTCTTTGCAGTGCAAATAACTCCGCCGCCACTTGGGAAAACAGGGCCATTCCAGTTGAGGTTAGCGGCGCTGAGAGTGGTGCTGCCGAGATCGATGGTGCCGCCAAAAGTCCCTCCGGGCGGACAAGTAGCCGGGGCGATTACGGCCGTTCTGCAGGCGCCGGTTGGGACGGCGGCGAGGGAGCCACCTCCAAAGTTGTTTGGCGATGACGCCAGGAACTGGGCCGGATTGAACATCGAGTAGATGATGCTGAACCCGCCCCGGACCACGGTCGTCCCCTTACCCGAGACATCGTAGGCAAAACCCAGGCGGGGGGAGAAGTTTTTGTAGTCGGTGTTCCACAGCGAGCCGCCTACCGATGGCTGTCCCTCCTGCACCATTCCCAGCGCTGGATCGAAGTTCCCCAGCAGGTTGTTGGCTTCGTTCAGCGGCGTTACGAAGGAATAGCGCACACCCAGGTTGATCATTAATTTCGGAGTGACGCGCCAGTCATCTTGAGCGAACCAGGCGAACGACGAAAAGGTGTAGTCGCGCAACGTCGTGCCTTTGAGAACAAATGCTCTCCCCGGATTTCCGGCGAAGAAGTCTTCGAGCGGGCAGGAGCTTCCGCCACAGTCGGTGACCCCCGGAGTCTTGCCGCCGCGGAACTGGATCCGGCCCCGCGTGTCGTGGTTGTTGAAAAGGTCGGAGATGGGCGCGTACTCGAAGCCGAATTTCAAGGCGTGCTTGCCTTTCAGGTACGAGACATTGTCCTGAAAATCGTAATAGTGGGTATCGAACACAGTAGGACGGCCGCGCCAACTGCCTAAAACTTGCCCCGCAAAACCGGTAATCTCGAGGTTCGGGAACCCACCGGCGCTAGTGACGCCCGTGTTGAGGGGGTAGTCCGTGCCATTGGCGAACTTGCTGGCGTCGTCGGGCTCCAGGTCGAAGTGAACCTTGTTATAGCCAAACCGGAATTCGTTCACCACGCTGGAGCTGGGGACGTAAACCCAGTTGCCGCTGGCAGTGTACGCGTTCAACGGATTCGAGTTCTGCCAATAGGCGGCCGTGACGGGGTGATCTTCTCCGTTGGCCAGGTAGTGACTGATGAACACCATGCCGTTGATCCGGTTCTTGTCGTTAATGTTGTAGTCCATTTTCCCGATACCGTTGTCGCTGGTGTTGGTATTGGGGAAACTGCTGGTAAAAGTGGTCGAGTTCACTGCGGCGCCCTGGATGAGGCCGCCCGTGCAGTTTGCGCCCGTTGTGGTGCAGCCCATCAATTTCAGGCTGATGGGATTGGGGGTCACGCCGGCCTTCTGTAGCGCCGCGATCGCGTCCACCATGCTGTTCGCCGGATCTCCTCCCAGGCTTCCGAGCGCCGGAACGCTGGAGCCCAGCGCGTTGCCGACGAAGGAACGCAGGCCCTCATAGCCTCCGAAGTAGAAGAGTTTGTCCTTCTTGATCGCTCCGCCCGCCACGGCGCCGAACTGCTCCAGTTCGGTCGGCAGCTTATCCTTACAATTGGGGCAAGTTCCCGCCGGATCGTAGAAGTTGCGAGCGGCCCAGTCGGAATAACGGCCGAACGCATAGGCCGTGCCGTGCATCGTGTTGGTTCCCGATTTGATTCCAACGTTCACGGTGGCGCCGGGTTTCCAGCCGTACTCCGCTTTCGGATTTTCTTCGAGGTTGAATTCCTGGATGGCATCCACCGGGAGGATCGTCGCCCCGTCGGTAAAGGGGCTCGGAGAATTGGCTAGTGGACGGTAGTCGTGGAAATTGACATTGATAATGCCGTCCACCATCCATACGGTTTCGTCGGGACGAACGCCGTTGGTGCTCTGCGTCCAGGGTGAGCCGCCCGCCTGGGGCAACACGCCCGGCCGCAGGCCCAGCAGATTTTGGTAGTTGCGGCCGTTCAGGGGCATATCGTTGATTTCCGCGTTGGCGAGCGTTCCGCCCAGCGTGGCGCTAGCGGCGTCCACCAGCGGGATCGCCTCGTTGACGGTTACGGTCTGGGTCTGATCGCCGGGTTGCGGCGTCAAGTCCACACGGACCTCTTTGCCGACCTCGAGCACAATGTTCTGACGATCCAGCCTCTTGAACCCGTTCGCCTCGACCCGGACAGTATAGTTACCGGGTATCAACGTGGGAGCGTTATACTCCCCGGCTGCGTCCGTGGTCAGAGTTCGCGCGACACCTCTCTCCGTGTCGACGATGGTCACAGTGGCGCCCGGTAGAACGGCGCCGGTTTGGTCGGTCACGGTCCCGAGAATGCGCCCGAAATTGCCTTGCGCAAACAGCGAGACGGAGAACAACAAAACTCCCAGAGTTGTAGCGAGCACGTGCAGACTCTTCCTCACACGAGCCCTCTGAAGCAATGCAATTTTCATTTGTTTACCCCTTCTGCAATTCGAAAACGAACACCCCACCTTGGGACTATCGCCCCCCCAAGGTTCAACCGAACCTGTCCCGACCTCGGGACCTGCCGTGCGCCGCCTCGCAAAACCCGCCAGGACAACGCAAAAGTTACATGGATCGCCGCTGCGGGCGCAACAGCATTTCTCT
Source organism: Bryobacteraceae bacterium (assembly GCA_035934795.1). GTDB lineage: Bacteria > Acidobacteriota > Terriglobia > Bryobacterales > Bryobacteraceae > Palsa-187. The sequence continues at coordinate 47,620 of DASYXM010000048.1, forward strand.
ACCCAGTATTAAAATCGCCCGTTCTTGCGGACCCACCGCTGTAAAAAGGAACGGCAAAAGTTGAGGGTCCGCCGCCGTTATTAATGTGGTTCAAATTCTACACGGCACGTTGTAAACTTGCAAGAACATTTTTTAGGACATTTTCTCCAGACTCGCATTTCTCTCAAGCCATGAGAAAAGAGATCAAATGAGTCGCCGTCCTGGGACTCTCGGGAGTGCCCCACAAGACTCCACGACTGCAAAAACCACTCGCATAAATCATGCGCGACGATCACTGATCGCAAATCCGGTCAGGCGTTACGCTGACCTCTTGAAATAACGCGCGGGAGCGTGTTTAAAGACGGACGAAGCTTCTCATTGTTTCTCAAGGGGTGAGAAACTGAGCTCCACGTGTCTTCGAAAAGTATATTTGCATATATATCTTGCATAAATGCAGCGCGTGCATGTAATGCCATGGATTCGATGGTCCTTCCGGCTCAAATATTTCTTGAAATAGCGAACGTCCCGTGATATATGTATAACTCCGTGTGGCTTGGCGTGGTGGCGCGCGGGGGAGTCAACTGCCAGGTGTGGGCGGGTGGTTGAAGTAACGGAATTGTCAATCCAGACTGGGGGGTACTTATGCTACGTAGCATTGGCGCGCGAAGTGTGGCTGCCGTTTTGTCCGTGATGGCCATTTTGGCCATTGCTAACCTCTTCACCGGTCAGGCGAATGCGCAGGTTTCCGGCGCGACACTTTCCGGCACCATCACCGATCCTTCGGGCGCCGCGATCGCCGGGGCGAAGGTGGCCATCGTGAACAAGGCAACCGGCGTGACCCGCAATGTCACGACGGACGGGGCGGGCCTATACTCCGCCCCCAACTTGCTGCCGGGCGGCTATGACGTCACGGTCGCGGCCAGCGGGTTTTCGACCGCCAAAGAGTCGGACGTCACGCTCACGGTCGGCGCTCAGCAGACCTTGAATTTGTCCCTGAGGGTTGGCGAAGCGAGTCAAACCGTGGAGGTCACGGGAGCCGCGACGGCAGTGCAGATTTCCAATTCGACGATCAGCTCCGAGATCCAATCCAACACCGTGCGCGAGTTGCCCCTGAATGGGCGCGACTGGGCTTCGCTCGCGACGCTTTCCCCGGGCGTCAACGCTCTCGAAACCCAGCAGCCTTTCGAGAACGGCGCGCTCCGCGGGAATCGTGGCTTTGGAGCGCAGCTCACCATCTCCGGGGGCCGGCCCACGCAAAACAACTACCGGCTCGACGGGCTTAGCATCAACGATTACGGCAACGGCGGGCCGGGCAGCGTGATCGGGGGCAATTTGGGCGTGGACGCGATTGAGGAATTCTCCGTGATCACCGGCAACTACTCGGCCGAATATGGAAGGACCTCGGGCGGCATCGTCAACGCCATCAGCAAATCGGGGACCAACGCGTTCCATGGCGACGTTTACGAGTTCCTCCGCAACACCGCCCTGGACGCGAACGACTTCTTCTCGAATCGGAACGGCCTGCCGACAGAGACTTACAGGCGCAACCAGTACGGCGCCGCGGTCGGAGGGCCGATTCGCAAGGACAAGACTTTCCTGTTCTTCGATTACGAGGGAATACGCCAGGCGCAGGGTATCCCCAGCGGGAATGCAAACGTTCCGTCCGACGCGGCGCGTTTGGGCATACTCGCGGGCCAAGCTCCGGCGAACCAGCCGGCCGGAACGCCGTGCACGAACTCCTGGTCGAAGGTCCCGGACGGGCACTACCTGTCTCCCCTGGCATCGGTTTGCGTGGACGATAACGCGGCGAAGTTCCTGGCGGCCTATCCTCGCCCCAACGGGCCGGTCACCGGCAACGTTGGCAACTTCGTCTTCGCGCCGCTTGCAGTGGTACACGAAGATTACTACACCACGCGGCTGGATCACAGGATCAGCGATAAGGACAGCCTGTTCGCGACCTATACGTTTGACGACTCCCCCTTCACGAACCAAGACGGCTTCGATACCGTGGACGTTTTGAACCAGGTCACGCGCCACATCGCAGCGCTGGAGGAGACCCACATTTTCAGCCCGACGCTGCTCAATACCGTGCGGCTCGGTTACAACCGCGACTCCGTGATCAACTACCAGACGGTGGGGGCGATTGATCCCGCCCTCGGGGACGCTTCTCTGAGCATGCTGCCGGGATACGATATCCCCGCCATGATCACGAGCGGCCTCTCGCGGACCTCCGCGGGCTTGCCCGGCGGATTTACTCATTTCAATTGGAATTCCATCCAGTTTTACGACGACGCCTTTCTGACCCGAGGAAAGCATTCTCTGAAATTCGGCTTTGCCCTAGAGCGGATGCGTTACAATCCCTTTTCGCTCTATCAGCCCAACGGACTGTTGCGCTTCACCGGTTTTGCCACGGGGAATGGCCTGGAGGATCTCCTGACGAACCAGCCGCATTCGTTAGAGGGAGGGCTTCCGGTCGGAGTTAGCCCGCGGGGCTACCGGCAGACTCTCTTCGCGGGATATATCCAGGATGATTGGAAAGTGCGGCCCAGGCTCACCCTGAACGTGGGGCTTCGCTACGAAATGACCACGGTGCTCAATGAGGTGGAGGGCAAACTCACCAGCCTCCGCAACATCTCCGACCCGTTACCCTATTGCGGGACATCGGCTCCCAACGCCGCTACCACCGTACTCGGAGTGTCGGGTTGCGCGGGCGTAGCCCCTTTCTACTCGAACCCCACCACTCTCGATTTTGAGCCGCGGTTCGGCTTCGCCTACGATCCCAAGGGCGATGGAAAGACGGCCATTCGGGGCGGCTTCGCCATCTTTGACGTGCTACCGCTGCCGGGATACTTTTTCAGTCAGGCCTGGGCGCCGTTTTTCCTCACGGGCACGGTTGTCAATTCGAAGAACACGCCTATCGCCGGGACGCTCGGCATCCCGCCGACCAGTCCGGGGAGTGCATATGCGGACTTCAGACCGAAAAGCAGCGCGGGATGCACGTCGCCCCTGGGGACTTGCGCGCTCACTGGCTCGTATGTCGAGCCCAACCCGCAGCGAAATTACGTCGAGCAGTGGAATATCAATGTGCAGCGCGAAATCACACCCAGCCTGACGGCAACAGTGGGTTACATCGGCTCCCATGGCATCCACATGCTGATCCGAGGTGACGATTTCGATATGGTCATTCCGCAGCAGGTCTCCCCGGGACAGTTCCTGTGGCCTGCTGCGTCCAACCCCAATTACCCCGGCGGCCAGCAGGACTTGAGGATCAACAAGAACTTCGGGCTTATTCGGGGGATCTCCTGGAATACCGGCTCCACTTATGAGGCGCTTCAGTTTAGTGTCCAGAAGAGGATGAGCCACGGCTTCCAATTCGGAGGCTCGTACACCTATAGCAAATCCATGGACAACGACTCCGCGACCATCTTGGGCGATGCCTTTTCGAATTCCATCACCACTTGGTACTGGTTCGCGCCGCAAATCAGCCGCGCCGTTTCGGACTACAACTTTACCAATACCGCCGTCGTGAATGGCATCTGGCAAGTGCCAGGTCCCCGCACCGGGTTGGGGCATGCGGTGCTGGGCGGATGGGAATTGGGCGGCATTCTCAAGCTGAACAGCGGGATTCCGACGACTCCGCTCATCTCAGGGGACCCCATGGGGGTGGAAAACAACGGCTCCGACACATTCGGCATTCCGGATAAAGTCGCGGGATGCGATCCCGTCAATCACAATTGGAAGAACACTCCGGGCCTGACTTACATCAACAGCAGTTGCTACCATGTGCCCATGGCTTCGGAGGTGCCTGCGGCGTTCCGATCGCAGTGCGTGCCTTTCTCCGCGGTTCCGGGCAGTTGCTCGAATCTGCTGGGCAATGCCGGCCGGAATAGCGTTATCGGGCCGAGTCTCGCCAACCTTGACGTCTCGGCATTTAAGAACATCTCCGTGAAGAAGATTTCGGAGGCCTTTAACATCCAGTTCCGGGCCGAGATTTTCAACGTCTTGAATCACGCCAACTTTGGGCCGCCGTTGCCCTTTTCCGGCGCCAGTAACGCCCAGATATTCAATCCGGACGGGTCGGCGGCCGGCGGGGCCGCTGGGGGCGTGCAGCAACCGCTGGTGACGCTGCCTAGGGTCATTCAGTTTGCGGTGAAAGTAATTTTCTAAGCGAATCGGCTGCCGGTTAGGAGTCTGTGGAGCGACGGCGCCGGTTGCAAAAGCTGCAACCGGCCGATGATGGCAGGCGGAAGGCCACGGATTCCGCACCGCTCCTCTGTGGGGACTGGGACAGCGCGTATTCTTTCTGCACAATGGGCGGACGAACGATCTGGTGAAAGCCCTTCAGGAACCCCGGGGGACGCGATGCGTCAGAAGCCAACGCCGTGATCCAGAAGTTCGACCGGCTTTGGCAACACCAGAAACAGGACCTGCTGAACTTCCTGGGTTCGCTCTGAGTGCGGCGCCCGTTCGTCTTTTCCCGACCCTGGTTTAGCCAAGCGATCAAACGGGGACTGCTTGGCCCATACAGTTCGTGGCGATTTGCCGCGCGATTCTAAGAATTGAAAGCATCTGCTACCCTCGATGTATGGTCTGTGTCTCGGTTTTCTACCCCGCCGCTCCCGGCAAGAGATTCAATCACGACTACTACGCCCAACACCACATGCCCCTGGTCATGGACAGGTGCAAGAGCTTTGGATTGACCCGCTACGAGATCGACCGGGGGCTGGCGGGTGGAGCGCCAGGGTCGCCGGCGCCCTTCGCCTGCGTCGGCCGGTTGTACTTCGACACGCTGGAAGGGTTCCACAAGGCCATGGGAGCGCATGGACCGGAGTTCCTCGGCGACGTCCCGAACTACACCGATATCGAGCTGCAAATTCAAGTCAGCCAGATGGCCGCCAGTTAGAACGTTTAAGCGGGCCGGCCAGTCTTCTTGGCGCGCCTGAAATAGAGCCGCAGCGCCCCAACGCCATTATGCGAACCATCACGCTTGAAGAACACTATGTGACTCCAGGATTTCTCAACGGTCCCGGCCGCGATTTCATGGATCGCGTCGCGCGTTCCGGGGACCGAATGGCCAAGCTTCTGGAGCAACTGCGGGACGCCGGCGATCGGCGCGTCTCTGAAATGGACGCCGCGGGGATCGATGTGCAGGACTCTCGCTCAACGCGCCGGGCGTCGAGCAGTTGGAGGAGGCGGAGGCGGTCGCGCTGGCCAGGGAAACCAACGATTTCGTAGTGGCTGCGATGAAACGCCATCCGGCGCGTTTCGCCGGCTTCGCCACGGTGCCGGTCGCGGCCCCGGAAAAAGCGGCCGGCGAGCTGGAGCGCATGGTCCGCGAGCACGGCTTTAAGGGGGCGAACATCAACGGCCATCACCGGGGCCGCTATTTGGACGACAAGTTTTTCTGGCCGATTCTGGAACGCGCCGAAGCGCTCCAGGTTCCGATCTACCTCCACCCCACACCGCCGCCGCAAGCGGTCATCGACGCTTCCTACGGGGGATTCTCGCCGGAGCTGACTTTCCTGCTCTCGAGCGCGGGCTGGGGCTGGCACATCGAAACCGCGATCCATGTGCTCCGCATTATCCTCGGAGGAACCTTCGACCGGTATCCGAAACTGCAAATCGTCGTCGGGCACATGGGCGAGACGCTTCCCTTCATGCAATCGCGGGTGGATATTATGACCACCGCCATCACCGGGCTTAAGCACCCCATCAGTGCGTATCTTCGCGAGAACGTCCACTACACGTTCAGCGGCTTCAACTTCACCTCCACCTTCCTCGACCTGTTGCTGCAGGTGGGCGTCGACCGGATCATGTTCTCAGCCGACTACCCGTACGGATCCATGGCGCAGGCGCGCGCTTTTCTGGATCGATTGCCGGTCAGCGACGGCGACCGGGAGCGGATCGCGCACGGCAACGCGGAACGCCTGCTCGGATTGTGAGCCGGGCGCATGAGCTGGTTGCCCGGGGTGGCGCCGCGACCCCTGCCGTAATCCGTCGCTAAGAGAGAGTTCGGCCAGGAGGCCGAACGCGGGCGGGGCCGCCCGCCCTACGAGCGCCAGGTAGGGCGGATCGCCTGATCCGCAGCCGACGTCCTTCGTCGGCCACTTTACGGCCCCGGCCCTACGCACAAAGCCGCCCGGCCAACGGATGTATAATTCGCGTATGTTCAACACCCTGCCGTTTGTTCGCCGAACTTTTTTCGGCCGAACCGTTTTAGGGGTGAGCGGCGTTTCTGGATGTGAATCGTAGAGGCGCCGACGTGAAAACCCGCCGCGACGTGGTGAAATGGCTGAGTGCGCTTCCGGGGACAATCATGATGGCGAACCAAGCCGCCGCCGACGGCCGCAAGCCCACCGCGCTCCTGCTCGATCCGGTTTACAAGCGGCACGATCCGGGTCCCGGCCATCCGGAGCAGCCCGCGCGTTATGACGCCGTCACCCGCGCGATCGCGGACACCGGCCTGCTTTCTAAACTTCATCGCGTGGATGTCCGCGTTGCGAACGACGACGAGATCGCGCTGGTGCACGGACGTGGATACATTGAGAAAGTCAAGCGCGAGATCGCGGCCGGCGCGCAGGAGCTGAGCACCGGCGATACGAACGTCGGTCCGGGATCGCTCGACGTCGCCGTGCGCGCCGTGGGAGGCGTTCTGAACGCCGTCGACGCAGTGGTCAGCGGCACCGCCGCGAACGCCTTTTGCGCGGTGCGGCCTCCCGGACATCATGCGCGGCCCGATCAGGGCATGGGGTTTTGCATCTTCAACAACATCGCGATCGCCGCCCGCTACGCGCAGCGCAAGCACGGCCTCGCGAAAGTGATGATTGCCGACTGGGACGTGCATCACGGGAACGGCACGCAGGATACGTTCTACAGCGATGGCTCGGTGTTTTTCATGAGCACGCATCAATCTCCGTGGTATCCGGGGACGGGCCCCGCGAACGAAACGGGCGAGGGCAAGGGCACCGGCTGCATCCTGAATTTTCCGTTTCCGGCGGGTTCGGGCCGCAAGGAAATCGTCAGTGTTTTCCGCGAAAATTTACGGCGCGCCGCCGACGCGTTCAAGCCGGACCTGGTGATGATCTCCGCGGGATTCGATTCGCGCGTCGGCGATCCGCTGGGCCGCTTCACACTTTCCGACATGGATTTCACCGACCTCACCAAGATCGTGCTGGAGATCGCCGGGACGCACGCGAATGGACGCCTGATCTCCGTGCTCGAAGGCGGATATAGCTTGAGTGGCTTGCAAGATGCCGTCGGCGCGCACGTGAAGGCGCTCGCGGCGGTGTGAGTTTGAGCGCGATCGCTTGGAACCCGAGGTGGGGCAGGATTGCATCCTACGGCGGGTTTCGAACCCGCCCAGCGCCGGTTGAAAACCGGCAGCAGCTTGCAAAGCTGCCCCACAGCGAACCGTGACACCTGTGAAGATGCGCCGGGCTATTTGCGGACGGCCTTCTGCTCCCCGAGTCTGGCGTGCAGCGTAAGACCCGTAACGGCACCGCTCGAATCCTTGACAAATTCGACCTGATCCCCAGTCCGTACCTGGGCCCCATTGCCGCGCGCCACGAAGATGTTATCCGACTGGGGCGCGAGGACCTGCATATCCCCGTTCGCGCCAAGCTTCAGCACCAACGATTCGCCGTCGACGGTGACCATGGCGTCGCGCCCCGGCGCGATCTCGTAGGTCCCGGCATACTTGGCGAGGGTTCCCGGAGCGAGCCGGACCCCGTTGCCGCCCACCAGATGCGGAGCGATCGCCTCGTTGTTGCAGATGGTCTCGAGAAGCTCGGTGTCCGCCACCAGCGTCTTGTCGGCCTTGAGGCTGAACGATCGAGTGAAGGTCTTCGGATCGTCGAGGGTCATTTCGAAGTCCATATGTCCGAAGTCGCGGCGGTGGAAACGTTCGGTGGTGCGAAGCGCCTCCGAGTGAGGATGCCCGCTGAAATCCAGCCAGGTCTTGTCGTTGAATCCAGCCGTGGTGACCACCAGCGTATCCCCTTCCCAATGCCCCACCGAATAGCCCAACCAGGTGGGATCCATATCCTCGGGAAGCCCGCGTCCATCGGTAAAGATGGTGCGAGTAACACCGCTGTTGGAAATACCCTCGTTGATAATGACCGTCAATGCCGGGGTCTGGACGATCCGGGCCATGCCCGCAAGATGGTAGTACGGAGGAGGGTCGGGCAGACAGTGCGCGCGGGGGCTGTCCGCCCCCAGATTGAAGACGTGTTGTTGGTACACCTCCTGGGCCCACGGCTGAATCTCATTGGGCTTGAGATCCGCGGCGATATTCTGCAGGTACGGGCTGTTCCGTGGCCCGCGCCAGATGCCCGACAGGTCGGACTTGCCGTCCGTGGTTCGAGGTGCGGGCGCGGACAGATTCGGTTTGCCGTCCGGAGTCCGCGGGATGCCCGGCGTTTTGTACGTGAGCCACTGCGCCGTCACAGGCATCGACAGCAAAAGCGCCGCCGCAAAAAGTTTAGGCTTCATCCCGATCCTCCTGTACAGCAACCATATTACTGCGGCGGGACGTCATTTACCGCGGTCGCACGTCATTGCGGCGGCCGCACCGCTTGACGAATCGCTCACACTCACGGCGTTCTGTCCGGGAAGCGAAGGATGAATCCGTCGCGGTTCGGCATCCGCACCTTGGGCAGCGTCTGGGCGTTCATCGTACCGTTGTCTTCGATCAGCTTATTGAGCGAGAGAATGTAGGCGGTCAGCGCGTACACTTCCTCGTTGGTGAGCGACCGCGGCTGCCGCCACGGCATGGCGCGGCGAATGTAATCGAACAGGGTCGTCGCATAAGGCCAGAAGTTCGCGATGGTTTTGTCCGTCTCCATATTTTTGATCGGCTCGCCGCCGATCAGCCGGGCGCTCGCACCGCCTTTGCCCTCCGCGCCGTGACACACGGCGCATTTTGCCGCGTAGACGCGAGCTCCCTCGGCGGGCGTGCCGCTGCCCGGCGGAAGACCCGATCCGTCCGGCAAAATGTTGATGTCCCAGCCCGCGATTTCCGAGGGACTGATCGGCTTTCCGAGATTCGGCGCCTGGGCGAAGACAACGCGCGCACAAAGAACCAGTACGATCACGAGAGCAAGTCCGAGACGCTTATGCGTACACATTCCTCACCTCGCCGCCGCGCTCGATCGACCAGCTGGTGATGGCATTGTAGTGCTGGCTCGGGAAGCCGTTCACCGAGGGAACTTTGGTGGTTTCGCCGCGTGCGGCCACTAGTTGGGCGCGGGTCGGCTGCTCGTACCCGGCCTCGTCCCACGCTTTGCTCTGCAGCGTCGCGGGACCGCCGTCCCACCGCCAGGGCAGGCGGAATCGGGTGAACGCCTTGCTGAGAACGGGCTGCTGCAGCGCGGCCTGCGCCCAGTTCTTGCCGCCATCGGCGGAAACCATGACCTTTGCGATACGTCCGGCGCCGGAGTAGGCGACGCCGGAGATCTCGTAAAATCCCGGCCCCTTCAACGCGAGGCCCGGCGACGGATGGGTGATGAAAGACTTGACCTCCTGGATGAAATAAAACCGGTACGCCTTTCCGCCCGGCAGGACCGGCGCGTAGGTCCGGGCTTCGTAGAAGGTCATGCCGGGCTGGTCGGTGACCTGGATGCGCCGCACCCACTTGGTGTTCATGTTGCCTTCCCAGCCGGGCAGCAGCAACCGCATGGGATAGCCGTTTCCAGGCATCAGGCGCTCGCCATTCTGGTACAGCGCGATCATGGCGTCGTCCGTGGCCTTGGCGAGCGGGACACTGCGGCTGACGTGCGGAGGATCCCCGCCTTCGGCCACCAGCCACTTCGCCTTGGGATCGATACCGGCCTCGTCGAGCAAAATCGAAAGCGGCACGCCGGTCCATTCGGAGCAGGAGACCAGGCCGTGCAGGGCTTGGACGGTGGCCTGAATCGGCTCCCCTGAAAATAACGGCGCGCTGTTGCCGCCGCACTCGAGGAACGCCATGCGGGTCACCATCGGATAACGCTCCAGCGTATCCAGAGAAAACTCCAGGGGCTGCTTCACCAGGCCGTGGATCACCAGCCGGTGCTTATCGGGATCGATGTCCGGATCGCCGGCATGGGAGATCACGAAATGCAGGCTGTTCGGAGTGATGGTGCCGTTGAGCAGATGGTGCGGCGTGCGCGCGTGCTGCGTGCGCGGCTCGCCCTTGGGATTGCTGAGCGTGCGCACGACATTTTTTTCGTACTTGGATCTGGTGCCGTAGTCGGGAACGGTAACGCCGGGCGCCAGGCTCCAGGGATCCTCGGAAAGCTGCTGGCCGGACGCCAGAGTGTATCCCGTCATGGCTCCCGCAAGCGTAGCGCCGCCGCGCAACAGCGCGCGCCGGTGCAGCAGGCCGTTGCCCGCAACCGCTTCGAGATTTTTCAATGCCCGCTTGGCCCGGTCACCTGGTGTCATATTTTTGCCCTCCTCGCGTCACTGCAAATCGGCTTCATTATATACCCCGCCGCCCTCCGTCGATCCCGCAGGTTGCGATTTCCACCGGGGATCGCCAGGTCATCGTCTGCCTCCGCCGGCCCGAGTCTTTTTCACAACGCGAGCGCGCCGGTCATGAACGCTTTGCCGGGAATATGGGGATGAGCGCTTTCCAGCCGGGGCGCAGCACGCGGTTCCACCACATGATCGCGCCGGTCGCAAACATGGCCGCGGGCGCCAGTCCGAATATCGCCCACGTGGCCTTGGTTGTCTGGTCGCAGATCCCGGGGCCGCTGCAGGGAATACCGATGCCGTTAATGCGGCCGAAATGCAAATAGGCGAGCCAGTAAATCACCCGGTCGCCGACGCGGAAACCGGCATTCGCGGCCGTGAGAGGCTCGAGTTTGTCGGCGATGTCCTGAAGCAAGTCCGGATTGGCGAGATAGATCCCGCTGAACGCGAACACCAGCGTGAATCCAAGGCTCCAGAAACCGATCATGCTGTGCAGATGCCAGGTCCAGCGCTTCCACCCGAGGCCATGAGGCAGGATCAGGCTGCGGCGCCAGGTCTTGACGCCCGGCCACCAGATGGTGAGACCGGTTGCCGCCAGCACGAGCGTGGCGAGCGCGCCGGCGCCGTTCACTTTGCGGCCGGCCGCACCTGCCAGCAGATTATCGTGCAGGTCGATGAGCTTCGACACCAGCCGGATACCGGTAGGGACCGAATCGCCAAGATCGGCGCCGCTCCGGGGATCGAACATCCGCTTCTTGACTTCATCGCCGCGCCCGAGCGAGACATCCACCGCCTGATCGGGATCCCGCGCCCGGCCGACAACCACCACCCGGTAGCCGGGATACACGCGCGCGGCGGCATCCTTGAGCTGGTCGTCGGTCAGTCGCGGGCCGGGACCCTTCGAGATAATGGGTGCGGGTGTCGCCGCTCTAAAAAGCTCGTTCCGGTAAACCAGCACACTGCCGGTCACGCTGATCATCAGGATGTAAAGCCCCACGGCGATGCCGCTCCATAGGTGCACCTGGAAAAGCGCTCTTCGTATCCACAGCCTCTGCGGCTGCCGAAGCCAGCGCTGCCACACCGTCAGTGGATTGCCCCCGCTCACAGGCGGCTACTTCTTTTTGCCGTTGGCCTTCTTCGGACCGATATTTTCATCCGTCCATTTCAGGATCACATCGGCGACGTCGAGATTATTCGTCCCCAGCATCATCATGTGCGTGGTGCCTTTGAACACCGGATTTCCAAGCTCGTCGAGCTTGATGTAGTCCGCCTTGGCGATCCCGTGGCCCGCGGCGCGCCGCGCGTTGATCTGGTCGACCGTTGTCTGGCACACTTCGCTGGTGGCGGTATAGTCGCCCTTCAGCGCCAGGTACGGGATGTTGTCGAAATCCTCCGGCTTCAATCCGCTGTTGGGCAGCGAGCAGGATCCCTCGATGGTGACCAATCCTTTCAGCAGGTCGAGGTGGCCGCGCTCCTTCAGAATCCGCACCATGTGGTGGCCCATGGCCCCCGATTGCGAATGCGTCGCGACCACCGCGCCCCCGAGCTTTTCCACCAGCAGCGCCAGATCCATCGGCGTCCAGGTGTTGGCCGGAGCGATTTCCTTGGGTTCGCAGGAATTGCAGATCGATCCAGGCAGAGTAGCCTCGGCGTTCGGGACCAGTTGCTTGTAGTACTCCAGCGCATAATTATTGTCCGGTCCGGCAGGCGCCGGTCCGATCGCTCCGGTGCGCGCGGCGATGCTGGAATCCTGCGCCCCGAGTGGATACGCGGGCGCGTAGTCCTTCCCGTGCGAGGCCGCGTCGGCGGGAGGATCGCCGCGCCGGATCAGTTTGCCTGCTAAAATGTTCGAGCCCGGCGGGTCCAGGTGGCCGAACCAGCTGGTCCACGCTCCGTTATCGGTGATTCTCTGGATCCCCGGAAGCAAGGCCAGTCCGCCTTGGACATCGCCGTTCCGGACCATCGCGGTTCCCTCCTGGAGCACGGATTCGTCGAACCCGGAGCGCCCGCGGCCCGCCTGATCGACCAGGTAAGTGGAAATGCCCTTGCGCACGAAATACGGATACCAGCCTTCCCTGCCGTCCGGCGTCGATTCGAGACACGCCGCGGTGTGCGACGATCCGTGCACCATGATCACGGGCGGCATGCCGCGCTTCTTGGCCTGCGGAATCTCGAACTGCACGTACATCTGCCCGATGGTGATCTGGTTGGGCGCCGGCGTCGGGTCCGGGTTGTTGATCGTGGGCGCGGAGGCGTAGTTGGTGACCTTCGGCACGCCTCCTATATAGAAGCTGCCCTGATCCTCGATCACCAGCGGCTTGGTCAGGAAATTCTTTATCTTGGGAGCCTCCTCGGCGGCGGCCATTCCCGCTGCTGCAAGGAGCGCCATCGCCGACCGAATCCAGAGATTGTTCATAAGTTCCTCCCCGTGAAAACCCTCAGTGTCGCGACAGCAGGTGCTTGCATCCAGCGTCCATCGCGCCACGCCCATTCTACAAGGCTCCACAGGCCGGTTGTGCGGCCGACGGAAGCGCTGGTTGCCCCGTGCCGTTGCACTTCAGGTGCGATCGGCCGCAAAATACAACCTGGAGGCATTCATGCACACACGGACGCTGCTCGGCATTCTCCCGCTTTTCGTCGTTGGCACTACCTATGCCCAAATCACCAGCAACCCGATTCCCGAACCTATCGTGAAGCGCGGCATCGCCGTGGAGGTCAAGGATCTGGTGCGCCTGCCCGATACGCGCGAACTTCGTCCCGCCGATAAGGACGTTGCGCCGGCCGGCTGGGCGCGCGTGAGCTACGTGCGCGATCTCCCCGATGGCCGCCGCTTCGCCAACGACTCGCGGGGGTTTCTGTATCTCATCGACAACAGCAACCAGCCGCACGTGTACGCGGACGTGGCCGCGGCTTTCCCGCTCGGCGTTTATAACCGTCTGGAAAGCGGCTTCATCGGCTTCGTCTTTCATCCTGAATTCGCGACTAACGGCCTGTTCTACACGGTGCATAGCGAGATCGGCCCGGGCAATCCGAAAACGCCGGACTTCATTCCGATCGGGTACGGCTTGAAGGACGTGACCTACCACAACGTGATCACGGAGTGGCACGCGACCAACCCGGCGGCCAACACGTTCGCGGGCACGCGGCGTGAAATCCTGCGGACGGCCCACGTGGTGGCGAACCTTACGCATCCCATGGGAGCGGTGGAATTCAACCCGACCGCGAAACCCGGCGACGCGGATTACGGCTTGCTCTACACCAGCGGCAGCGATTACGGATTCAGCAACGGCGGCGGACCGAACGCGAGCAATCCCGCACAAACGCAGCGCCTCGATTCGATCATCACGGCTATTCTGCGCATCGATCCGCGCTCTCCGTCGGTGACGCACGGGCGGAAAGGCCTCGGCGATTACACCATTCCGATGGCGAACAAATTCGCGAGCGACCCAAGGGCGCTCGGCGAGATTTACGCCTACGGGTTCCGCAACGCCCACCGACTGTCGTGGGATACCGACGGAACCATGTTCGCCTCCGACATCGGGATGAGCCAGGTGGAAGAGATCAACATCGTCCGCAGCGGCGAGAATTACGGCTGGATGAGGCGTGAAGGCTACTTCGAGAACGCCAGGGTGCGCGGGGGCCAGCTCGATCATTTGTATCCGCTACCGCCGGAGATTCTGGATGGACGGGTGAAGGACGGATTTACATATCCCGTTGCGGTCTACGATCACGACGAGGGGCGTTCGGTAACCGATGGGTTCCCTTATCACGGGCGCATCGCCGCGCTGCAGGGTAAGTTCGTGTTCGGCGACATCTGGGCGGGGCGCGTGTTCGTCTCCGATCTTGCCGCGATGAAAAAAGCCGCCGCCGACCGCATTCCTGGGAAGGTCGCACCGATCGAAGAGGTCCAGCTTTATATCCGCGACTCGAGCGGCAAGCGCGTGGACGTGTCATTTAAGCAGCTGGTCGAGAAAACCATGGGCAAAGACCTCCCGCGAGCCGATCTGCATATCAGCCGCAGCCGCGACGGAGAGTTGTTCCTCACGTCCAGGCAGGACGGGATGATCCGCATGCTGGTCCCCGACGACGGAGCCACGTCCGCGAAACGGTAATTCAGCCAGTACCGGTCTTTATTATTTTGAGGCACAGTGCCGTAACGGGCTACTGTGATCGTGCGCTAACCCATTGGCCGCGTTGGCTTTTGCGGCACGCAATGGCGATTTACGTTACTATGAATTGAATCTGGTTCCAATGCCACCGGACGCCCCAGCAACGCCGAGGCAGGACTGCGCGCCTTTCTTGCGGTGGGCAGGGAGCAAGCGGCGACTGCTTCCAATTCTGCAAACTTTCTGGACGGGGAAGCATAAGCGCTATGTCGAGCCGTTCGCCGGCTCAGCCTGCCTGTTCTTCGCCATCAAGCCGCCAAAGGCTATTCTCGGTGATCTTAATTCCGAATTGATTGCGACGTTCATCGAGGTAAAGTACAGGATCGGCGCCGTTCTGACGGAACTGAAAAAGCTAAAGCCCGAAGACAAGGGAAAATACCTTCATCTCCGGGCGATCGACATCTCGACGATGACGCCTCCGGCGCGGGCCGCACGGTTCATCTATCTGAACAGGTACTGCTTCAATGGCATTTATCGGACGAATCTGGCAGGTCAATTCAACGTGCCCTACAGCGGGGTGCGCTGCGGATCAGTCCCTGAAGATGAGGTATTTGAGAAATGCAGCAACCGACTCCGGCGGGCGCGGTTCGTCAACGGCGATTTCGAAAACGTTCTGAAGCACGCCCAGAAGGGTGATCTGGTGTACATGGACCCTCCCTTCGCGGTGAGGGCGCACCGCGTGTTCCGTCAATACGATCCGGGCACATTCACCCACAAGGATATCGTCCGATTGAGATCATGGATGGAACGGCTCAATGCTACGCGCGTAAACTTCGTCGTAAGCTATGCCGAATCTGATGAAGCGGACGTGCTTCGGAAGAACTTCTCTTATGAGACGGTTTCGGTTCGCCGTCACATTGCCGGATTTGCGGCGCATCGCGCCATGACCAACGAACTGCTAATCTCGAATATCTGAAAGCCCGAATGCCGACGTTAAAACCGACGCAACCCGCCGTGCCACAGATCGTCCCTACAGGCAAATTGCGGCATCTCACGACCCGGGAAGTGATCCCAAGCAACAGCAATCCACGCCATCTCTTCGACCCTGAACAGCTCTTGGAGCTGAAGAACAATATCGGGGAACATGGCGTCTTGGTGCCTATCACGGTGTACCAGGCCAAGGGCCAAGCGAAATTTTCCATTCTGGACGGGGAACGCCGATATCGCTGCGTTGTCGAACTTGAAAAGGAAGGTCACGCGGGTAAGGCCGGTGGGGCACTCACGCTCCCCGCAAACGTTGTAGAGCCGCCAACGAAAATCGCTGGCTTACTCTACATGTTCTCCATTCACAACTACAGGGAGGGCTGGGAACTGATGCCGACGGCTCTCGGTCTGAAAATTGTGATGGAAGACCTTGGTACAACAGACAACAAGGCTCTGGTGAAGCTGACAGGTTTGAGCGAGCCGCAGATTGAGCGTTGCAAAAAGCTGCTGAAATTCCCGGAGAAATTTCAGGAGATGTCGCTCGACCTGGACCCCAAGACCCGTATTCCGTCGAATTTTTGGATCGAGGCTCTTCCCGTGCTCGACCTTGCCCTGGAAACGAGTGAACAGCTTAAAAAGTTAGGGCGTGATCGGTCCACTGAAAAGTTGGTGGACAAATACCGCAACAAGAAAATCAAGAGCGTTATCCACTTTCGGCGCATCATGGAAGCTTATGATTTGTGGGAGGACGATGCGCCCACAAGAGCAAAAGTATTGCGGCGTGTTGAGGAATTCTTTCTCAAGCCCGACCTTGAAACCCGTGATGCTTTTGACGAGTTCGTTGTGGAGAAAAAGCGGGTCCAGAACGCCTTAACCGCCTGCGAAGAGTTCCTGTCCCAGCTCAGGAAATATAAGCTCACATACACAACCAATGAGGATGAACGCAGCAATCTTCGCAAGGCGCTTCATGAGGTGCAAGCGTACTGCGAAAGCCTTGAACATGCTCTCGAAGGAAGCGATGATCCCGAGGCCCAACACGACTGACAATGAGGGGGATCATCCACAGCGTTCGGGCTGCGCTGCGCTTCCGCGGGTATAAACCTCAGCCCTTGTCGTGGCTATCCGCTAGACGGTGGATAAAGCAATTCGACAAGAAAGACCGCGTACTGGCAAAACAGTTGCTCGACAACGTAATTTATTTGTCCGAGGCGACCACGCGAGAAATTTTGGTGGGGCGAAATGCTGTCCTGATGAAGCGGCTGAACGAAGCCGGTCTGCCCGCGAAGAACCTGATCTACGTTTCGGTCCACGAGGCAGGAAGTAGTAGTCCGGTAATGCTGAACCTGCTTCGCGACGCCGCATTTCTCGAAAAACTGGGCTGCAGGTTGATCGATGGACGTGACACGTTGAACCTCGTCAAGGCAATGAACGAGCTGGGTGAGGGCGCCCTGATCTACGTGGATGATTTCGTGGGAAGCGGAACGCAGTTCTGCACGGAGCGCGACTTCATCGCCAA
Source organism: Bryobacteraceae bacterium (assembly GCA_035934795.1). Lineage (GTDB taxonomy): Bacteria > Acidobacteriota > Terriglobia > Bryobacterales > Bryobacteraceae > Palsa-187. The sequence continues at coordinate 64,657 of DASYXM010000048.1, forward strand.
CAACTTCGTCGGGACATTTTCAGAGTTCATGCTTGCGCCTAGCATTTGTGAAGAGGCATTTGAGAAGCTCGACGAGCGCGGGATTCAGGCTTTTGCCGGCCACAAACATGTTAAGTCGGAGCGACCCCTGCACCCTGAATGCCCCGTTTTCGATGAAAGCCAAAGGCAGCGTGTCGCTGCGATTTGCAAGGGGATCGACAAATTCGGGCTTGGTTATAAGGGGCTTGCCACGATGGTCGTGCTTTATCGCAATGCCCCTAACACGGTTCCGGTGATGCTGCGCGGCAATGTCAACCAGAGGCCATATTTCGGTATTTTTCCTCGGACGATTGACTTGCCACTGCCAAGCTGAGAGGAATGGGTCTGCTTCTCCGCCCTTGCGCGTGGCGCTCTTGTAAAGCCGGCCCAGTGCCATCACCATGGCTCCGACAGTCGATCCGCCCTTTTGTTTCTAAATCGCCTGCTCCTTGAGAAACGCCAGAGTGTGGGTGACGCACTCGTCCGCGTTCGCCGCGGCGATGTGGTAGGCGTCGCTGCGGATCACGACGAGCCTCGAATTCGGAATCTGCATCTGCTGCGCGCGAACTTTTTCGACCGAATGCATCTTGGTGCGGTCGGCCGTGATCACGAGCGTCGGCGCGGTGATGCGCTGCAAGACGCCTTCCTTCGCAAGATCGAAGTTCGACAGCGATTTGTTGAGGCCTTTTACGCCCTCTCGATCCCCCTTGCCGAAAAGCGTATTCCAGTACGCGATCATCTCCTGCGACGCGTTCGAACCCAGCCGGTCCCGCTGCGGAATGGGTGAGGGGTCGGCGATCTTGAACGTCGCCGCCGGCCCGCCCACCACCACGAGCGTGCGCGTGCGCTTGGGATAATCGGCCGCGAATCGCATCGCCACCGCTCCACCCGTTTTCGCTCCGATGATGTGCGCCGCGTCGATGCCGGCCTTGTCCATCACCTTCGTGACGAACGTGGCGAGATTGGGCAGCGTGTAATCGAAGCCGGGTGGAATGTTGGAATGCCCCAGTCCGGGCAGGTCCGGCCGGATCAGGCGATACTGCTGCGCCATGCGCGGCACCCAGGCGTACCATTCTTCGCTCGATTCGTCGTTGCCGTGGATCAGAACCACCGGCTCCGGCTTCCGCCAGGGCTCGCCCAACCAGTCTTCCCGATAAAAATAATCTTCCTTGTAGTCGTCCTTTACGCCCCTCGCGGGCAGGCTCTGGGCGCGCATCGTATCCGATGCGAGCATGCCCGCGACGGCCGGGAAACCGAGGACCGCCATCGCATCCCGGCGCGAGATTGTTTGAGTCATTGTGGACCGCCTTTCGCCTGAATGACAGCTTACAACGCGGTGCCGGAATCGGCACCCGGCGCTTCCTTTCCCTCAGGGCGCTCCCCGCACGGCAATCGTCCCGTATACCATAGCACGGGGCCCCGTTCCGGATCGCGAAGTGTTACATTGCTGAATGAGATGCGGTTTTCACTTCCATCTCGAGCGGTCGCTGTCGCGGTTTTAGGCGCGTTCCTCTGCCACAGCGCCCACGCACAGGACGCGCAGAAGAAAGACGAGGCCCGGGCGTCGAAAGGCGTCCCGCCGCGAGCCGCACCCGGCGATTATCAGACGCATGAGCAGGCCGGCGCCATTACCATCGCGGCCGAGTTCACCGGGCACTCCGTAGCCACCCCCGAGGCGACCTTTTCCAGCGAAGATTATGTGGTGGTCGAGGTCGCGTTGTTCGGACCGGCGGAGGCGCGCCTCAAGCTCTCCTTCGACGACTATTCGCTCCGCGTCAACGGGAAAAAGATGCCCACGCCCGCGCAGCCCTACGGTCTGCTGTTTCCATCCCTCAAAGATCCCGAATGGGAGCCGCCTTCGGCCGAACCGAAATCGAAGACGAACTTCGGCGGCGGCGGCAACGGAAGCAAGAACGACCCCCCGCCCTCCCCGCCCCATATGCCGATCGAACTGAAGCGCGTGATGCAGGAGCGCGTCCAAAAGGCTTCGCTGCCCGAAGGAGAGCGCGCACTTCCCGCGGCCGGGCTGATCTACTTCCCGTATGGAGGCAAGGCCCAGGGCATCCGGACGATCGAGCTGATCTACAGCGGCGCGGCCGGGAAAGCGACGCTGGCGCTGCACCCCTGAGAGTCCCCGATCGCCGCCGGCGTTGTAAGCCAGTCTCGCGCGAGGCTAGTGTTGTGAGTCAGAAGTTCGTTGCATGAGAAATTCGCCTCGTTCAATCACATCCGTTACGCGGTCATCCCGAGCGAAGTCGAGGGACCTGCTTCTAAAGTATCGGCAACACGCGGGCAAAAAGCAGATCCCTCGACTTCGCTCGGGATGACCATGCGTGGAGGATCGGACTACCAGGGGCATCGATTATGCTACGAACTCCCGACTCACAACACTAGACTGAAGAGGTCTCCATGATTTTGAAACAGTACTATCTGGGCTGCCTGGCCCACGCATCCTATTTACTGGGAGACGAGGCCAGCTCGACCGCGATTATCGTCGATCCTCAGCGCGATATTCAGCAGTACCTGGACGACGCCGGGAAATGGGGCCTCCACATCCGCCATGTCTTCCTCACCCATTTCCACGCCGATTTTGTCGCCGGCCATCTGGAGCTGCGCGACCGTTGCGGCGCGACCATTCATCTCGGGTCGCGCGCCCAGGCGGAATACGCGTTCGTCCCGATGAAGGATGGCGATACGCTCGATTTCCCGGGGCTGCGCCTGCAAGTGCTGGGGACCCCCGGCCACACCATCGAGTCGATTTCGATCCTGGTCTTCGATCTCCAGAAGGACGCGGCCAAGCCTTATGCGGTGCTGACCGGAGATACGCTGTTCATCGGGGACGTCGGCCGTCCCGATCTGCGCGCGTCGCTGGGGTGGAGCGCCAACGACCTCGGCGCCAATCTGTACGACTCGCTCCACGACAAGCTGCTGCCGCTTCCCGACGAGACGCTGGTTTACCCGGCTCACGGCGCCGGCTCGCTGTGCGGGAAGCAGCTTTCCTCCGACACGGTCTCCTCCCTGGGAGATCAACGGCGATTGAATTACGCTTTGCAGCCCATGTCGAAAGAGGAATTCATTCGTCTGGTCACCGCCGACCAGCCCGACGCGCCGCCGTACTTCACCTACGACGCCATTCTCAACACCCGCGAGCGCGCCACGCTGGACCGCAATCTTGAACAGGTGCTCCATCCCATCGATCTTGCCGAAGTTCTCGGGATGGGAGACGCGGGCGCCCAGATTCTGGACGTGCGCGATCCGGCCGAATACGCCAAGGGTCACCTCGCCGGCAGCGTCAACGTCGGACTCGGCGGCCAATACGCGACGTGGGCGGGCACCGTCCTCGACCGCGCCAAGCCCATCGTGATCGTCGCGGAGCCCGGACGCGAACAGGAAGCCGCGCTGCGCCTGGGCCGCATCGGTTTCGATCACGTAAAAGGCTACCTGCGGGGAGGCATGGAAGCGCTGGCCGCGCGGCCGGACCTGGTATGGCCCACCGAGCGCATCAGCGCCCCGATGGTAGCGGAGGAGCTGGCGGGCGCCGATCCGCCGCTCGTTCTCGACATCAGAAATCCGCGCGAATGGGCGACCAAACATATCGGCGGCAGTCTGAACGTTCCGCTCAACCATCTGCAGGAGCGCATCGCCGAAATCCCGCGCGATCGCCGCATTGCCGTCCATTGCGCGGGCGGCTACCGCTCTTCCATCGCCGCCGGCATCCTGCATCAATACGGCATCACCAACCTGATCGAGATGGCCGGCGGTCTCGCCGCCTGGGATGCCGCGAAACTGCCGGTCGTTTCGGAAGCCTAGCCCCGGCCAACGCCAACGGCTTGCCGGACCTGTTCGCACCGGGATCCGTCAAGCAGCGCCCTCGCTCGGCGCGAGGAGTAAACTGACTGGAGAGGTTTGGGCGGGTTTGCCGAAACGCGTACACCCGTCCGGGCCAATTCCCATCAGAAAGAGGACCCGATGACGAGCACGATTTCGAAACTTTTGGAAACTTACGAGAACGGGAAGCTGTCGCGGCGAGAACTGGTGCAGGGCCTGGCCTTGTTGACGGCCGGCGCCGGCACGCTGTCGGCCGCTGGATTCCAGGCCAGTATCATCAACCACGTCTCCGTGCAGGTGAGCGATCTGCAGCGATCCACCGATTTCTACCAGCGCGTGTTCGGCTGTCCGGTAAACAAGCGCGAAGGGAACAACCAGCTTATGTTCGGAAAAGGCTTTCTGGTCCTGCGGCCGGGCACGCCCGCGGGCAAGGTCGACCATCTCGCTCTGGGAGTCGAGAACTTCAACGAGGCCGCCGTGACCGCGGATCTGAAGGCGCGGGGAGCCACTCCGATGAATGAGAAGGGCGGCATCGGTTACCACGTCATGGACCCGGATGGATTCCCGGTCCAGATTACCGGCGCAGCCAATGCCCTTCGATAAATGCGCGCTTCGATTACCGGCGCAATCGGCTTCGTCCCCCGAATTGCTGTGCTGCGGTTTTGGCGAAGGATAATGCGAGGTCTTTCCAATGTGCCTGCGATGCCGTTAGAACGCTCGCAGCCATCCGATACGCCCTCGTCTCATCGCTCCCTCCCAGTCGCGCACATCCGCTAGGGCCCGGTGTAGAGAAGTTGAAGACCATGCAGCCGGCGACGACAGAAATCGCGCCGGCCCTTTAAACTCGCGCCGGCGAAGCCGCTTCTTTGAGGGATTCCGCCAGATAATCGAGCGCCGCCGCGACGCCGCCCTTGCGATGCGGGACGCCGGCGATGTCCAGACCCATCTCCACGCCGCTCAGGGTCCCGGCCAGCATCAGGTCGTTGAAGTCGCCCAGGTGCCCGATTCGGAAAACCTTGTCCTGCAACTTGCCGAGACCGGTGCCCAGCGGCATGTTGAAGCGTTCCAGAATCACGTTGCGAAGCTCGTCGGCCGAGTGGCCGGCGGGCGTATAGACGGCCGTTACCGAGCTGCTGTACTCCTTCGGGTCCACCGCGACGTTCTCGAGGCCCCATGCGCGCACAGCACGCCGCGTCGCTTCGGCATGACGCTGGTGCCGCGCGAAGACATTCGGCAAACCCTCCTCGCGCAGCATCTGCAGGGACTCCTGCAATCCAAACAGCAGATTCGTAGCGGGCGTGTAAGGGAAGAAACCGACGGCGTTTTGCGCGCGCATCGGCTGCCAGTCCCAGTACGATCTGGGAAGCCGGGCGGATTTCGAAGCCGCCAGCGCCCTTTCGCTGATCGCGTTGAACCCCAGTCCCGGCGGCAGCAGCAGGCCTTTCTGCGAGCCGCCGACGGCCACATCCACTTCCCATTCGTCGTGCCGGTAGTCGATGGACGCGAGCGAAGAGATGACGTCCACCAACAGCAGCGCCGGGTGCCGCGCCCGATTCATGGCTTCGCGAACCGCCCCGACCACACTGGTGACGCCTGTGGACGTTTCATTGTGCACAACGCCCACCGCTTTGATCTGGCGGTCTCGATCGTCGCGGAGCTTCGCTTCCACCACTTGCGGATCGACGCCGTGCCGCCAGTCGCCCGGTACCACGTCGACCTCGACGCCCAGCTTGACGGCCACCTGACTCCACATCGCGGAGAACTGGCCGATCTCGAACATCAGAACTTTGTCGCCCGGAGAAAGAGTATTCGTCAGTGCGCCTTCCCAGGCTCCCGAGCCCGAACAGGGAAAGATGACAACCTTCCCCGACGTTTGAAAAACCTCTTTCATCCCCTCTAGAACTTCGAGTCCCAGGCGCCCGAACTCCGGGCCGCGATGATCGATCGTCGGCCGGGCGAGCGCGCGCAGGACGCGTTCGGGCACGTTGGTGGGACCGGGAAGCTGAACGAATTGACGGCCGCTTGAATAAGACATGGATTGATCCATTGTACAACTCGCTCACGCTCGGAGGAAATGGGGTAGCGATTCTCTTCTCTTCCCCGATTTGCATTTGCATTGGCGCGATCGCGCGGCGCGATTGCATTAGAACGACAGTCGCGTTAGATTGGAACGACGGCCTTCGCGCCGGACCTCTTACTTTTTTCAATCAACACAAGGAACAGCTGGCAATGCCGTACAACATCTTACTCATGGGCGCGTCCTACGGCTCGCTCCTCGCCTCCAAAATCCTGTTTGGCGGCCACACCATCCATCTGGTCTGCCTGCCCGCCGAGGCCGACCTGATCAACGCCGAGGGCTTTCGCGTGCGCCTGCCGGTGCGAGGGCGCACGGATCCGGTGGTGCTCGATTCGCGCAAGCTGCCTGGGAAGGTGACCGCCGGACCGGCGGCCGGCGTGAACCCCGAGGATTACGACCTGGTCGGTCTGTGCATGCAGGAGCCGCAATATCGCTCGCCGGGCGTGCGCGAATTGCTCGACGCGGTGGCGAAGTCGCGCGTGCCGTGCATGTCGATCATGAACATGCCGCCGCTGCCTTACATCAAGCGCATCCCCGGCCTGGACTACGACGCGCTGAAACCCGCCTACACCGATCCGACGGTGTGGGAGAATTTCGATCCCCAGTGCATGACGCTCAACAGCCCTGACCCGCAGGCCATCCGCCCGCCCGGCGAGCAGGTCAACGTTTTGATGGTGACGCTGCCCACCAACTTCAAAGTCGCGAAATTCGACGACGAAAAATCCACCGCGATTCTTCGCCGGCTCGAGCAGGACATCGAAGGCGCGCGGTACGAGGCGCCGGAAGGCAAGATCGAGCTGCCGGTAAAGCTGAAGGTGCACGACTCCATCTTCGTGCCCCTGGCCAAGTGGGCGATGCTGCTGGCCGGAAATTATCGCTGCATCACCAAGGATGGCATGCGCACCGCGCAGGAGGCCGTGCACAGCGACATCGAAACCGCGCGCTCAGTCTACAACTTCGTCAACGATCTGTGCGTGAAGCTGGGCGCCAGCCCCAACGACCTGGTGCCGTTCGAGAAATACGCCGCCGCCGCGCAATCGCTGGTTCGTCCGGCATCGGCGGCGCGCGCGCTCACCAATGGAGCGCCGAACATCGAGCGCGCCGATAAACTGGTGCAACTGATCGCCAGGCAGAAGGGCTTAGCTCACCCCGTGATCGACGAAATTGTGGCGCTGGTCGACTCGCGGCTCGATGCCAATCGCAAAAAGGCGGCCAGTTCGGCGTAAACCATCCCCGAGTTCATACCCCACCGTCGATCTGGCTCACATCAATGGACTGGCTAGCGGGAGTTTGCCACCTCGGCTGGCGTACGCGTGCGGGCCACGCCCGAACCTGGGACGGCCACAACGATGAGAAAAGCAACAAAAAGTCCTTGTTTTCATAACTCTTCCTGGTATATCCTTGGCTAGTACTATTTCATCGCGGGTACGTCCCGACGGCTCCATAGCCGCTCCCGCGATGTGGGTGAAGCCGGAGCGGTCGGAAGCCGGGCCCTAACAAAGCAGCATTACAGGTGCGGAACTGGGGACAATTCTGTTGGAGGGAGACGAACTTGCTGCAAAAATTGGTTGGAATCGCCTTTGTGGGCTCGCTGGCGCTGGCTCAGAATCTGGTTCAGAATCCAGGGTTTGAAACCGGTTCATTCGCCCCGTGGGTGGCCAGCAATCAGTGGAGCGTCGAAAATGACGCTCCAGCCCATACTGGTACCTATTTTGCGGAGACCGGGTGCGCAGGGGCCCCATGCATCAGCCCGGATTCGAATCTCAGCGGCGCGTGGTTTTATCAGGATTTAGCGACGTCGCCAGGCGCCACTTACACACTCACCTTTTTTTACGCGCCGCAAGAAGGCGCCCCCGCCGCTCCTCTTATTATTAAGCGGCTGGCGGCGCGCACGCGGGCCCAGGTTATCACGCCCCCCGTCGAGATCCAGGTGCTGTGGGGACCCTCGGCAACTCCCTTAACCACGGGCGGGGCCGGCGCCTGCAGTGGCAACTGCGTGTTCGACAACACCAGCGGTGGTACTTCGAGTTATTCTCAATTCACGGTCACCAACCTGACGGCGAGCTCCGCCTCTACCAGGCTCGAGTTTCTCGGGCGTGAGGACCCCGGCGCCGATAGCGTCGACGACGTTGTCGTGAGCCTATCCGCTCCGGGCGGAGTTCCCGTCCCGCCGTCGATCTGGCTCACGCTCCTGGGGCTGGCTTGCGCCGGTTTCTATTTCGGCTGGCGCGGCCTTGCCCACCCGGTCGCCAACTAACACGCCACCAATTAAACCCGGCGCCCGCATCGAGCTTGCTGGAAAAGGGGACAGACCGCGCGTTGTTTGCGTCCGTTCCGGACTTCTGTCCACCCCCACGCTTGCACGTGAGATCACAGATTTACGGGAGGGGACAGAGTAGTCTGTCCCCTTTTTTAGCATCCTCGTATTGCGTGCGAGCGGATTGAAACAGGTCCGCCGGCTTGCATTGCCGAGGGCTTCTGTGTTGAACTCGTCGCTTGGCCGATACCGATCTCCGTCCCGGCGTTCGTTCCCGCTCCGCCCCAAGCCGGGTTTTTGTCGCCCTGTGGAGCACCGGCATCTTCCTGGGAGGCTTGCAGGCGTGGACCTCGCGCTACGCGATGAACCCCGACGGCATTCTGTATCTCGACAATGCCGACGCTTACTTCCGCGGCGATTTCGCGCACGCCGTCAACACACTGTGGAGCCCCTTATATCCGTGGATTCTAGGCCTGGCGACGCACACGCTGCATCCCACGGCCCTGCAGGAATTCCCGCTGGTGCACGCCGTTAATTTTCTGATTTTTCTGCTGGCCCTGGGAGCTTTTCAGTTCTTTTTGCAGGAATTCCTAGCCGCTGCCAGGACGTTATGGAAGATGGACCCGCGCGGCGAAGTCCTGATCGCGGCCGTTTCAAGTGTCGCCTTCTTGTACGCGATGCTCGATTTCTGCGGTCCCGCGCTCGCGACGCCGGATTTGCTGGTCGCGGCGTTCGCGTACCTGGCCGCGGCCTGGCTATTGCGATTGCAACGCGGCGCAGGCGGTCCCCTCGCGTCGCTGGCGCTGGGATTGACGCTCGGCGCCGGCTATCTGGCGAAAGCGCCGTTCTTCCTCTATGGATTGTTATGCATCGCCATCTGCTGGGCGTTCTCGCGCGCCTCTGGCCCGGCGGCCTCCCGTGGGCCCGTCTCGCGAACCGTATTAGCGTTGGCCGCCTTCGCAGCGGTCGCCGCACCCTACATCGCGGTTTTGTCGCACGCCAAGGGACGCGTCACGTTCGGAGATAGCGCCAAATACAATCTGATCTGGCATGTCAACGGACTTCCTCCCACCCACTGGCAGGGCGGGCCCGGCGCCAATGGCGCGCCCGTGCATCCCACGCACCGGATCTCACTCGATCCTCCGGTGTACGAATTCGCCGGACCCGTGGGCGGCACCTATCCTCCCTGGTACGACGCCGCGTACTGGAACGACGGCGCGCGCGTCGCTTTCCGAATCTCCGATTTCATCCGCGCCGCGATCCGCGAATTCCGGCTTTATGAATACCTGGTTCATCGCCGCCAGATCGCCTTCGTCGCCGGATTTCTGATTTTGTTTTTCCTGCTGCCTTCCCGGCGAGCTTATGCGCGGCGCCTGATCGAGCTCTGGCCGCTGCTGCTGTTCGGCCTGTTTCCTTTCTTGATTTACTTGCCCGTGCACGCCGAGAGCCGGTACCTCGCGCCGTTTTTCGTGCTGATCTGGACGGCGCTGTACGCCCCGCTGACCGCGGAATCCTCTTCGCAGCAGCTTGCCGCGAGCCGCGTCACCAGCACCGTGACCGCGGTAATGTGCGCTCTAATGTTCGTGGAAGCCTGCCTTGTGGCGATGCCCGCGAACCCCATCCAGAGCGCGCGGGAAGCGGCCACCGCCGCGCCTCCCCGTCCCCGCTTGCAGCAGGAGATCGCGCAGGCGTTGGAGACTCTGGGAGCCGCGCCCGGCGATGGCGTCGCGATCGTATCCAACGTCCCCGAATATACGTGGGCCCGTCTGGCGCGTGTTCGTGTCGTGGCGGAAGTCGTTTTAGCCGCCGATTGCGGCGTATCCTCTCCGCAAGGCGCCGAGCAATGGGAGCGCGCCCGCGCCGCGCTGGAAGAAACCAGCGCCCGCTTCGCCGTTTCGGGGTGCCTGGAAGGCGTCACGAGCCGGCCCGGCTGGACGGATCTGGCGGGTAGCGGGCTGTTCGCGCTGCGCTTGCGTCCCTGACGAATCTCGCCGGTGAGTATTTTTTGGAATTCCGCGGCAGTCCATGCTATCCTCGTTTTTTCCATTGTGAGTGCGCCGGCTCGCCGAAACCGCAAGTCTTCCGGCGGCGGCCGGCGTGGAATCGACCGTCCGTAGTTCCTTCTGCGCTTCCATGCCCAAGGCCCCGATTCGTTCTCCTCGCATCGATCCACAACATGCCTGCTTCGATCTGGCGATCAAGCGTTCCAGGATTCATCGTTACGGCGTCTACGCGGCTGAGCCGATTCCCGCCCGTCGCAAAGTGATCGAGTACACGGGCGAGCCCATCAACCGCCGAGAGACCAAGCGGCGCGATCGCGGCAACTACACGTACCTGTTCGCTCTAAACGCCTACTGGACACTCGACGGCGCGGTCGGCGGCAGCGGCGCCGAAATCATCAATCACAGTTGCGCGCCGAATCTGGTCGCCCGCGTCGTCAAGGGCCACATTCTCTACATGAGCCTCCGTCCCATCCGCCGCGGCGAGGAATTGCTGGTGGATTACAACTTCTCGAAAAAGGGCGAGCGAACAGTGTGCCGCTGCGGCGCGAAAAACTGCCGCGGCATGATTGAGAAGTAGTAGTTCGCCAGCCCAACTGCGAATACCTAAAAAGGTGGAGTAAACCAGGGCCGAACCCGCCGCGTTGATCTTGATCACAAATGCATCGCCGCCGCCGTTGCTGGCCTGCAGCGGGTTGGCAAGTGGAAAATTGGTCGAGGTCGTGAAGCCCGTCACATAGGCATTGCCTGCGCCGTCTACCGCGATGCCATTGCCAACATCATCGGAACTGCCGCCTAAATAGGTGGAGTACACCAGGGCCGAACCCGCCGCGTTGATCTTGGTCACAAATGCATCGCCTTCGCCTGGGTTCGTAGCCTGGAGAGGGTTGGCGGTGGGGAAATCGGTCGAGTTTGCGTGGCCCGTCACATAGGCATTGCCTGAGCCGTCCACTGCGATGCCGTTGCCTCCATCGTTATTGCTGCCACCCAGGTAAGTGGAGTAAATCAGCACCGGGTCGATCACCAGCCGCTTCGCGGCGTCGTACTTGGCGAGTTCAAACGTGACCTCGCGTCCGCGCACAGCATATCCGCCCTCGATGCGCTTCCCTTCCTGGAGAATGACCGGCTTCCGTTGTGTCAACGACGTGCTCAACACCAGATCGCCGCCGGCGTTCTTCGTCACCTGATTCAGCCCTTCCCGCCTCACGCGGATCTGTTTCGGATTTGCGCCCGGAGCCACCACCCAGTCGTATTCCAACTGGCGCTCGTTGCCGTAGAAGACAAGATCGATCCCCGGATACACTCCTCGCAAGGCCACCCGCCCGTAGTTGGGAATGTTCGTGCGCCACTTGGAAGGATCGTTGCCGATGAAATAATTGCTGATGCCCTGCTGTTTATCCAGCGGCTCCATCCGCATGCTCCGCTTCGCGCCGATCATCTTCATCCGCTCCACCGATCCATCGCGACCGGCGAATACGGCTTCGTCCCCGGTCACAAACAGCGTGTAGCCGGAAGCTCGCGCGAGAAACTTCACGCGCACGTCGGTCTGGCCCCGGTTAGGCTCGAAACTGATCGGCAATTTGCCATAACTATTTCCTGAAGCCGCCAGAGGCAATACAACTGCGAGGAGTCCCAGGAACAATTTGCCACGGCCATTGAAGCGCACCTATTGCCTCCGTTTCGCTCCAGCCACACCGAATGGCGATACTTTTCGGGTTCCCGAATTTGGTCGGAAATTCGCCTGGAATCGCTCCGATTATATATCAAGGGGAGCGGATAACGACTGAAGCTACTGCCGTTGGGGGTAGTGGTTGCGATGTTGCTACCGCGGCCTTCCAGCGGAATTTTGTGCCGCTCGCAACTGCGCGGTACGACGCATTACTTCACCTGCTGGATGCTCATCAAATACAACGCGAGATTATCGATGCGGACGCGGCCTAGATCGACGTCGGCGGTGACCTGGGAAAAGATGGGTCCCCACACCGGCATGGCGCTCGACCCGTGACCGGAGGCGGGCTGTTCCTCGCCCGAGATGATCCGCTCGACGCGCATTTTCGGAAAGACGCCGCCATTGCGAGCCGAGATACGCGTGAGATCCGCCGGCGCGATTTTCAGCGATGCCGCCATGGGCCCGCCGCCCTTGGCGTCCATGCCGTGGCACGACGCGCAATAGGCGTGAAAGAGATCCGGGCCCTTGATCGATGGGATGAGAGGCACGGTTGCGCCGGCCTTAAGGGGTACGGTGCTTCTATGAGCATTTTGGGCCTCCGGCTGTTGAGCTTCGTTGCGTTGCCAGGCTCTGTCTTGCGTCGAAACCGCCAAGGCCAACAGAAGCACTGCCCATATCGTGGTGACTCTCATGGAACGCCTCCACTCCGGGAAGTGCACCTTGGTGGCCAACTGGTGAGTCGGAACTTCATCGAAGTAGGGCGGACCTCCTGGTCCGCGGCCGACGGCCTCGTCGGCCGGTTCTGAAACGCGAAAAGCGGGGAGAGCCAGCGCCTCCCGCAATCCGTCGACTGCCGGACCGGGAGGTCCGGAGCGGGCGGGGCCGCCCGCCCTACAAATGATTCGTCGATCAATTTCTGACTCAATACGCTAGACACCTCGCCAACCGCTCCCGCTGCGACAAGCCGCCGGCGCGTTACTCGCGATAGATAGAGGGACCTTGTAACGGCCCCCGGCTTGCACGACCAAGGCTGGCAAGTGTGGAGGCAATTATGATCCCGATGGCAGAGACAACCTTGAAACATCTCAATCTCAAAGAACTGCGAAGATTAGCACACGTGCGAGGACCTTGCGTGACAATGCAGGTGGCTGATTCGCATCCGGGAGCCGGGGACGGCTCGCGCAAAGCCGCCTTGCGGCAATTGACGCAGGCGGCCGTCGAAGGCCTGGGGAATATGAGCCGAACACCGGGCACGGCGTCGCTGGCGAACGCGTTGAGAAGCTTCGTCGGCACGATCGACCCGGGCGGAGGTCCCGGCTTTACCGTCTTTTTCGCTCCCGACGAGGAAGCGATGTTCCTGACGCCGGGCGTGCGGGCGAATGCGGTCGCCGCAGAACGTTTCCACGTGCTTCCGCTGCTGGCGCTCGCCGCCGCCCCATCGCATTTCTACGCGCTCGGCGTGAGCCGCAATGCGATCCGCCTGTGGGATATCACGCCGTTTGGGTGCGAAGAGGTGGTATTGCCCCACTCGGTGCCCGCGAGCCTGGCGGCGGACGGTGCTTTCGACAAGCCCGATCACGATCTGGAAAACCGGTCGAGCGTGGGAGTTGGAACGGGAACCATGCACGCGATGCGGTTCGGCACACAATCGGACCACGACTTCGAGGCGGAGTATCTGCGTCACTTCCTCGGACGGGTGGCGAAAGGTCTCCGCGACGTGGTGCAGGACGCGCCGGTCTTTCTGGTGGGCACCCGTCCGGACACCCTCGCCTACCGGAGAGCCGCGCGCGGCGCCGCGATCCTCGACGCCGAATTGCATTGCAATCCGGAGCATTGCAGCACCGCGGAGGTGGAGACCCACGCTCGCCTCGCTGCGGGTCAGGAATTCTATCGCCAAGCGGAAGCGGCAATTGTGCCGCTGCCCGAAATTCCGCAAAAGATCGCAGGAGCGCCCGCTGCCATCTTCACGGCCGCCTCCGAAGGAAGAGTCCATCAATTGTTCCTGGCTGAAGCGGCCCGCATGAACGCCGCGGCGGCGCACGTCGCCGACCTCTACCCCGGTGACGACGTGTACAACGCGGCCGCCATCGAAACTTTGCGTGCGGGGGGCGCCGTGTACCTGCTGCCTGGAGACGCCCTGCCGACGGGTGGGGCGATGACCGCGGTCTTGCGATACTAAATCGTACTGGGGGCGCAAAAAATGCTTGACAGTTTCGCCTTTTCTTCGCTACTATCAGCTAGGCAAAGAAAAAGCGAATAGGACTAGGTTATGTCCACCTCCCTCTATATTGGAACCGCCGGCTGGTCTTATCCTCATTGGAAGGGAGTGGTTTTCCCGAAGGCCATGCCGGGCGGTCTGCATCCCCTGGAGCTGTTGGCCCGGACGTTCGACGCGGTCGAGATCAACAGCTCTTTTTATCAAGCGCTTAAGCCGGAAATTACGATGCTGTGGATGAAGAAGACGGAGCGCTACCCGCGCTTCCAATTCACGGCGAAACTGCATCAGCAGTTCACGCACCAGCGCCTGCTCGAGGACGCCGAAATCGCAAGGTTTAAGGAAGGGCTCCAGCCTCTGCTCGGCGCCGGGAAACTGGGGGCGCTGCTGATGCAGTTCCCGTGGGCGTTCCGCTTCACGGCCGAGAATCGCGAGTTCCTGATCCGGCTGCGCCGCGCCTTCCATGAGTTTCCGCTGGTTTCCGAGATGCGCCACGCGAGTTGGCTGGCCGGGGAGGCCGTCGGAACGTTCCTCGATTACCGGATCGGCTTCTGTAACATCGACCAGCCCGAATACACTAGCGCGATGCCGCCGACGGCGTATCTGACGAGCGGCGTCGGCTACGTGCGGCTACACGGCCGGAATCCCAAGAATGCCCTGGGAGGTTTCCAGCGGCGCGGCGAACCCTCCACGCGGATGCGGCAGCACGATTACCTGTATTCGGAGGCGGAGCTAGAGGAGTGGTCCAAGCGCCTGGAGCGGATCGCGAAGTTCGCGGAGAAGACCTTCGTCATCTTCAACAACGACGCCGCTGGGAAGAGCGTGGTCAACGCGCTGCAGCTTCAATCGCTGGTGCAAGGGCGCGTGGCGGCGGCTCCCCGGGAGCTGCGGCGCAAGTATCCGATGCAGCTCGAGCGCTTCGGCCCGGCTCGTTTCGAGCAGCAACGATTGTTCCCGGCGGCGTGAGACTGCACATCCGGAGGTACACCGGCGCGTTTTGTTGAAAAAGGGGACAGACCGTTCTGTCCACAGCCACGCTCGCACCTGACGTCCGGGATTTACCAAAGGGGAGTCCCCTTTTTCAAACGGCGGGTTTCTCCGATAGAGTGGAAGGATGAAGATTCCGCTGTATCAGGTGGACGCGTTCACCGATAAACGCTTTCATGGGAATCCCGCGGCCATCTGTCCGCTGGACCACTGGCTCCCGGATGCGGTGATGCAGTCGATCGCCGCCGAAAACAACCTCTCGGAAACCGCATTTTATGTGCGGGGAAACGGGCACGGTGCGCAGGAGCACCGGGCCGGCGAACAGATGGAGCTGCGCTGGTTCACGCCCGCGGTGGAAGTCGATCTGTGCGGGCATGCGACGCTCGCGACGGCGCTGGTGGTCCTGGACATCCGGAAAGAGGTCCCTGGCTCGCACGTCGAATTTAAAACCAAATCCGGGACGCTGGTTGTGGAACGCGACGGCGACCGCTACGCGATGGACTTCCCCGCCCGTCCTCCGGCCCCCTGCGAGGCGCATCCGGAATTGGTTGCCGGTTTGGGAGCCCAGCCCGTCGAAATTCTCGCCGCGCGCGACTACCTGTGCGTGTATCCGAGCGAGGCCGATGTCCGCGCGCTCACACCCGACATGGCGAGGCTTTCGAACATCGACCGCTTCGCGACGATCGCGACGGCGCCCGGAGCGAACTGCGATTTCGTTTCGCGGTTCTTCGCACCCTCGAAAGGCGTGCCCGAGGATCCGGTGACCGGCTCGGCGCACTGCACGCTGATTCCCTATTGGGCGAAGCGCCTGGGCAAGGACTGGATGTTCGCGCGCCAAGTGTCGCAACGCAGCGGCGAACTATGGTGCGAAATGCGCGGCGAGCGCGTGCGCATCGCCGGGCACGGCGTGCTCTACCTGGAAGGAGCGATCGAAGTCGAGACCGGGAATGGGGCGCGCCACTGAGTGAGCCTGCTAGTCTGGATAGCGATGAAATCACGGGCGCGGATGAAACCATGGATGCAAAGGAGGCATCTGACAATTCATGAAGAAACTACTGCTCTTGGGGATGCTTGTGCTTCCGTCCGTTGTGTGGGCCCAAACGGGCGAAGGATGGTTCAGCGCGGGAGAATCGATTTTATCCAACAATGGGATCGGCACGGCCGCAGGCTCCGGCGGCACTCCCAACGATTACAAGCTCGATAACGGATTTCGCTTCGGATTCCGTTTCACCATCAACACCGGCACCCGCATGGGTCACGAGGTCCAATACGCCTACAACCGCACGCACCTGACGTATCTGGGAGTGGATCAAGGCGGCATGGCGATTCATCAGGGCGGCTACAACTTCCTGTATTACGCGACCCCGGAAGGATCCAAGTTCCGGCCCTTCGCCACCGGAGGCGTGCATTTCAGCAATTTCGTGCCGCCCGGTTCGTCGGCGACCTACGGCGGCGGCAGCACGAAGTTCGGATTCAACTACGGCGCGGGCCTAAAGGTGAAGATCACCTCGCTGTTCGCCTTGCGCCTCGACGTGCGGCAGTATCAGACCGGCAAACCGGATTTCGGCGGGGCGCTGACCGGCGCGAGCGGGCTGCTCCGCCAGACGGAAGTCTCCGCGGGATTTGGGATTTACTTCTAAGAGGATGCTGAAAAAGGGGACGGACTACTCTGTCCACGGCCGCCTTGGCTACGGGTCGTGAGCAGCCTACAGGCGGGACGGAGCAGTCTGACCCCTTTTTCAGACCCGAGCAGTGTGACCCTTTTCAGCAAGCTGCTAAAGGGCTTACTTCGTCGGGCTGCTTTTCGCGGCCGGTGCAGGGGGCTGAAGCCCGAAGTCCTCCGCCTGCGGCATCACTCCCGGCTTCGACGGAAGATTCAAGATCGGAACCGGCGTGATCGTTGTCGGCAGCGTGGTGAGAAAAGTCGTTTCCGCCGCAATGCGCTCCTTGACGAGCTGGTCCGCGGCCGTCGCTTGAATTATTTTTAGCAGCGCGAGCGAGCTCCTTGGGTTGTAGTCTCCGCGGTTCCGGCTGGATGCTGGCATCTTGAACGAGTTATGAATAATGTCCAGCACGGTGAGGGTCTGCGCCGGCGTCAGAGGGGGCCTGGCGCTCATGATACTGAACAAGTGAAACGCCGCCTCGTCGCCCATCATGCTGAGGGTTCCATCCCCAATGGGCGAAAGGGGGCTGGGGTAGCGCATGTACTCCCGCACCGCCCGGCATCTCCCTAGAAATTGCGGCGAGGGAGGAGACGCCGGATCCACTGGATGCACGTCACATCCCGTATCGACAGTCTGGACGGGGACGGGAAGCGGAACGGGTTGACCGTAGGCGCAGCAACAAGCCAGGACGAGAAGAACGCCGCCCGCAACAGTTGGCCGTTTCATAGCGGCTGGCGACTGTCGTCTATCGGAACGGCGTTGTGCCGGGCGCAGGCGGAGGGGCGAGCGGCGCTGGCGGGTCCGGGATGATGACCTGAGGCACCGAATTAAGGAAGTTGGTCTCGACTACGATTCGATCCTTGACCGTTTGATCGACCGCAACCGCCTGAAACATCTTTAGCACCGCCAGCGAACTGTTCGGCTTGCGGTCGCCGGCGTTCTGGATAAACTTCGGCATCGAGAATGACTTGTGAATGATATCCAGCGCGGTGAGTATCTCCCCGGCGGTCAAGGCTACGGCGGGGTTCGGGCTCGTCGGGGAACGGTCCGCCGTGAGGCAGAAAATGAAAAATCCGGATTTGTCCCCGAGCATCGAAAGGTACTGGTCGCCGAACTTCAGGGGGCTGGGAAGACGCAGGTAGGACCACACGGTAGCGAATTGTGCCTGCGTTGCAGGGTCCGGGAAAAAGGTCGGCGCCTGCGGCGGCGCAACGGGCAGAGTCGGGAACCCGCCGAACGGGGTGCTGGAAGGCGAAACCTGCTGCGCAGCCACCGATTCTACAAATATGCCGGAAACCAGCACAGCAATCAGAGCGGGACCGACGACCGACGGAAGTTGGTGTCTCATTGTTTCTTGCTCCTAGGTTATCAGACTTTTACTGTGTGACGTCAACGTCTGTCATGCCATTGACGTCGTTCCTAATTTCGCCGGAGTGCGGCGTCGCGAAACCCCACCCATACCAAACCTGTTGCCGAACCGTATCGTACACGTTTGAGTCCCCGATCTTTATGTAAAGGGTCTCCGTCAGCCACTGAGACGGCCCAAACGGGCCGGTGCCGCAATCCCAAAGGGGGCTATAGTTAAACTGGCCAAGCGAATTGGCGCCACTTTGGGCTGATGCCACCGGGCCACTTTGTTGGCCATTCGGCGAGAAATATGGGTAGAGAACGATGTTATTACTGCTTACTGCGTTGCCATTCGCGTCCTCGACGAGATAGTTGATCGTTATTCCAATCCCGTACGTGTAATTGGTCGGTAGGACCGACGGCGGGCAGTAGTTACTAATCGCCGCTTCGTAGGTCACCTCCAGGCGGCCGGGTTTGTATATGAGTTGGAAGTTGTACGGTGGCCCTGCCGGCTGCCCGCCGACATACCATTGGTCTTGCCAGTTCCCTACCGAAGCGCTCGTCGTCTGCTGAGATGCGGAGTAATTACCATTGCTGTCGGTCTGGGCAAATGTGAACCGCTGCGGTGGGTCGGGGTAGAGCCGATATTGGAGCTCAATCACCGCTCCCGGAGCCGCGCCGGTAATGTTTAGCGTCCAGTAGTCCCCGGCCACCATGTTCGGTGTGATCGCCGAGTTCGAACTATTCCCCCAGGTCAGAGTCACCGCGTAGATGCCGGTAACGGTCGTGCTGGCGAGTTGGGCTCCGCGGCTTCCGCTGGAGTAGTCGTACAGATTGAAAACATAGGAGTTTGGCGGACCCTGTATCCACGGCGCAGGGCTGGAATGTGTCCCTGGCCCCCAAGTGGCGAAATTAGACTCCGCACCTCCGTTGAGTGAAACCCAGACTTGAACTTGAGAAGTTCCCGAGGATGACGCGGTGATAGTCGTGGTGCAGAGAGTCTGGCCGCCTGGGATCGTACAGGGATTCGGACTTCCGGTAATCACTCCGGTTTGGGCGTAGGCCGACGGTACGAGCATGAGCCCGCTGGCGAGACAGACCAACAACAGACCGGCACGCCGAAGATCACAGCAGCGACGAAGGGGAAAGAACCAACTGCGGCAGTTCATCTGAATGTAAGCCCTCCTGATTTTTAGGCGGCGGACTAGACGTAAAAAGGATCTACCCGCTTCTGGCCGAAGTCAAGAGTTATTTTGTGTCGTTTCGATAAATCGTGAGTCTATTGGGTAAAAGAATATTTTACATGCTTGGAGAATAGCGGAAATGTTTTCCTGAATCAGAACATATTACCGCGTCGGCGGATTCAGGCGGAGCAGCTATCTCAATGGGCCTGGCGGGACACGGTGGAACACTCCCCCGACGCGCAGCTCCTTACCGCGCCGGCGGCTCATCGCCCACCACCAGCACGGGCACGGAAACCTGGTGCCGCACCGCGTTGATGGTGTTACCGAAGATCAAATCCTTCAGGCCGCGATGGCCGTGGGCGCCCATCACGATCAAGTCGGGCCCCACTTCGCGCGCCTTGGCGGCGATCGCTTCGCGCGGCGATCGTCCATGCTCCACGGTGAGCTCGGCGGAAACACCGGCTGCGGCGAGCGCGCGCACGATCCCATCGAAATACTCGCGGCCCGCCAGGATTTCCGCGCTGGAGGCCAGCTCTCCGAATACCTGGCTGGTGACGTCTTCCTCCACATGCAACAAGTAGAGGGTCGCGCCGTGGGGCAGCGCCATGGCGGAAGCGTGGGCGATGGCGGCCCTGTCCCGATTGGAATGATCGAGCGGCACGAGAATGCGGCGATACACGGGCGCTGTCACCTGCGGGGGAACGGCGGCCGCCTCAGTGGCGGGACGTAGTGGTTCGGGCTTGGCAAAACTGATGCGCAGGAGCAGCGCGGCGATCACGACGATTACGGGACCAACCACTGCCATGCGCCACGGAGCCGCCACCATCCAGGGGCCGAGCGAAATCGAAATCAACCAGAAATTCAACGCGACAATCAGCGCAGCGGTAGCCCACGCGAGCGCGCGAACCCAGGCGCGGTTGGCGAACTCGCCCATCCGCGACGGATCGTTGGTGAAGCGGATCAAGGGGATCACCGCGAACGGGAGCTGCATGCTCAGGATTACCTGGCTCAGAATCAGCAGCGGATAAGTTCCGCCCTCGCCCATCCACCAGATGGTCGCGACGGCGGGGACGATGGCGAGCATGCGCGTCACCAGGCGGCGCAGCCACGGCCGCAAGCGGAGGTCGAGAAATCCTTCCATCACGATTTGTCCGGCGAAGGTTCCGGTCAGCGTCGAGGAGAGTCCGCTCGCCAGCAGTGCGACGGCGAACAGGATACCGGCCGCGGCGGCGCCCAGCAGGGGAGAAAGCAGCAGGTACGCTTGATCGATCTGGGTGACGGTGATGGCGCGGGTGAAGAAAACCGCCGCCGCAAGCACCAGAATGGCCGCGTTCACGATCAACGCTCCGTTCAGCGCGATCACAGAATCCAGCAGATTGAAGCGACAGGCTTCGGCCTTCTGCAGGAACGAAGCGCCGAAGCGCCGCGTTTGCACTAGCGCCGAATGCAAGTACAGATTGTGCGGCATCACCGTGGCGCCGAGGATACCGACGGCTACGTACAGGCTCCGATTATTCAGGCGCGGCAGCAGGCCGCCGAAGATGGGCCCCACGACGGGCTTTGCGAGCGTCAGCTCGACGACGAAACATCCGGCGATGATCGCGATCAGGCCGAGCACCAGCGCCTCGATCAACCGGATGCCATAGCGAGAAAGCCACAGCACGAAGACGACATCGAGAGCGGTCAGCAGCACGCCCGCGAGCAGCGGCAAACCGAACAACAGGCGCAAGGCGATCGCCGCGCCTAGCACTTCGGCCAGGTCGCAGGCGGCGATGGCGATTTCGCACAGCACCCACAGCGCGTTGCAGATGGGGCGCGAGTAATATTCGCGGCACGCTTGCGCCAGGTCGCGCCCCCCCACGATCCCCAACCGCGCGGCCAGCGTCTGCAGCAGGATCGCCATCGCGTTGGACAGCACCAGCACCCACAACAGCCGGTAGCCGAAGCGCGCGCCGCCTTCGAGGTCGGTCGCCCAGTTGCCGGGGTCCATGTAACCCACGCTGACCAGATACGCCGGACCCGCATAGGCCAGCATGCGGCGCACCTGCGTCGGGCGATGGATCGAGACGCTGGAATGCACCTCGGGCAGCGAAGTTCGTGATAGCGCTGGTTTCATCGAATAACGTAACTATAGTTTAAACGACCTGTGGAGTTTAGGAGCTTGTTGAAAACGGGACAGACAGCTCTGTCTACTCCCGCGCTCGCACTTGAAATTAGGGATTTACGGCAGGGGACAGAGTCCGGAACGGAGACCCGATTGCGGGTCCCGGCGACAAACAACGCGTAGTCGGTCCCTTTTTCAGGAACCGGAACGCTCCGGTCTTCGTAGAATGGAACAGGAGTCTTCATGAAACCCGCAGTGCTCATAGCCGTTGCGATCATTTGGGGGGCAGCCACCGCCAGCGCCGCCGTCGACCCGGCGTTGCTCGACCTGACGCCGCCGGACGCGGCCGTGCTGTTCGGCCTGCAGGTGCAGAACGTGCTGGCGTCGCCGTTCGGCCAATACGCCGTGGCGCAACTTCCTACAAATAACGGAATGGTACAATTCGCGGCGACGACCGGATTCGATTACCAGAACGATTTGATGGAGATTTTGGGCGCGACCACCGCGCCCAACGGAACCAAACCGCGGCCCAGTCTGGTGCTGGCGCGCGGGAATTTTCAGGTCACCAAGTTCTTGGCGCTGGCGGCCGTGACGGGATCTACGCTCACCTATTACAACGGCACGCAGATCATTTCCCCGCCCAACAATAAAGCCTCGCTGGCTTTCCTAAACGCGTCGACGCTCGCGATCGGGTCGCCGGCGGCGCTCCAAGCCGCGATCGATCGTTACGGTGCGCATGTGCATTTCACGGGCCCGCTGGCGCAGAAAGCGGTTACCGCGAGCTCGACGAGCGATGCGTGGTTCGCCACGATGACACCCGCGAGCCAATTCGCGAATCCCGCCGCGCCCGCTTCGCCGGCAACCCTGCTCCAGAGTGTCGTCGAGGCATCGGGCGGTGTGCACTTCAGCAACGCTGGCGCGACGTTCGGAAGCGAACTGACGACGGCATCGGCGCAGCAGGCTCAATCGCTCGTCGCCGTCCTGCAACTGGTGGCGGCCATGGCCGCTCAACAGAACACGGCTCCGAATCCGCAGGCGGCCCAAGCGGCCGCGCTCTTGTCGGGGGCGCAGTTCACGGTGAACGGCACGGCGCTCGACATTTCCGTGCCAGTACCGGAACAGCAACTGGAGCAGATGTATTCCTCGCATCCCCGTCCGGCGAACAAGGCGGCGGTCCAATAGGGTTAGCGCCGGTCGAGCGCTTTAACCCCGGGCAATTCGATTCCCGCCAGAAACTCCAGCGAAGCGCCGCCGCCGGTGGAAATGTGCGAGATCTTGTCAGCGACGCCGGCCGATTTGATGGCCTTCTCCGAATCTCCGCCACCGACCACGCTGATAGCGCCGCCCGCGGAGGCAGTCGCAACGGCCTTTGCCAGCGCGACCGTGCCTGTATCGAACGGCGGCATCTCGAACACGCCCATGGGGCCGTTCCAGACGATGGTCTTCGCGCCTGCGATGACGGCTTCGTAATTCGCGATGGTGCGCGGGCCGATATCCAGGCCCATCTTTCCGTCGGGCACACGATCGGCGATGTCGTTTGCAGCACTGGCTTTTAGTTCCGACGCCACAACGTGATCCACCGGCAGCATCAGTTTGCCGCCGGCCTGTGCGAGGAGTTGCTTCGCAAGGTCGATCTTGTCTTCCTCGACCAGCGATTTTCCGGTGGTTTCTCCACGCGCCCGAAGAAACGTGTAGGCCATGGCGCCGCCGATCAGCAGTTTGTCGACGACCCTCATCAGGTTCTGGATCACTTCGATTTTGTCGGAAACTTTCGCGCCTCCGAGAATCGCGACGCACGGATGGGCGGGTTTGTTCGTCACTTTGTTGAGGTATTCTAGTTCTTTATCCATCAGCAGCCCGGCCGCGGCCTGCTTAACGTAGGTGATCATACCGACCGTCGAGGCGTGGGCGCGGTGCGCCGAGCCGAATGCGTCGTTCACGTAGACGTCGCACAGAGACGCGAGCTGCCTGGAAAACTCCGGATCGTTCTTCTCTTCCCCGGCATGGAAGCGCAGATTTTCGAGCAGCAGGACCTCACCTGGATTCGGCAGCATCGCGATCACCCGCGGACCGATGCAATCCGGCGCCATCGCCACAGGCTTCCCCAACAACTTGGCGAGGCGCTCCGCACACGGGGCCAGGGTCATTTCGGGATTCGGTTTGCCTTTAGGACGGCCCAGGTGGCTGGCCAGGATCAGGGCGGCGCCGCGATCGAGCGCGTATTGAATGCTGGGGAGCGACGCTTTAATGCGCTTGTCGCTGGTGATTTCCTTTCCGCCGGGCGCCAGTGGAACGTTAAAATCCACTCGCATGAAGACGCGCTTCTCCCGAAGATCGAGGTCGCGGATAGAGAGTGCCGCCATGGTCTATTTTATTCCGAAGGCAGGCCAATATTTTTCGGGAAGCTTTTGTGGGCGAAAATCCGGCCCGCACCAGATGTGCTTGGTGTAGCCGGTGGCGAGCCTCCGCCCGCTGGTGAGATCCGCGAGTTGGTAATCGAAGCGAGGCCTGCGCGGGCTGGCCTCGCTCAGAGTGGTTACGATCAGGACTTCGTCGTCATACCGCGCGGGGGAAAGGTATCGGCAGTTGGCCTCCGCCACCACCAGCAGGAATCCGGCGGCTTCGATATCGCGATACCGAATTCCGGACGAGCGGCACAATTCGACGCGGCCGATTTCCATCCAGATCAAATAGTTCGCGTAATAAACCACTCCCATCTGGTCGGTTTCGGCGTAGCGGACGCGCAAACGCGATTCGACGGGATGCAAGGATGTATCCATGGGCCGCATGCTGTCAGCGTAGCCGAAGCGGCGCGCGGAAGCGGTACATCGCCGATCCGAACGGCAGTCGCATTGCAAATCCAGGCCGCGAATCCCGGTGCCCGAATCTGAAAATCAAGAAACCAAGCCCATACAGAATCAGTCTGTTACTATGACCACAGAGCGCACACTCTCGTGCGCGATAACTAACAAAGTGCGCATCCGAGTTCTTTTTTTTGGCCCGGTCCGCGACGTCGTGGGGCTTCGCGAGGACTCGCTCGACGTCGCGGCGGGGGACTCTTTGGGGCAGGTTTTCGAGCACTACGCGGCGCGCTTTCCCAAGCTGCGCGAAATGTCGGGGAGTATCGTTCTGGCGCTGAATCAGCAATTTTCTCCGCTCTCGGCGCCGCTCGGCGAGGGCGACGAAGTGGCGCTGCTGCCGCCGGTCAGCGGCGGCTCCGGCCGCTACACGCATGAACTCTCCGACCCGGCCGGGCATTTCTTTGCGCTCACGCGCGAACCCATTGATGGGACGGCGCTGGCACATCGTTTGCTGCGCGGCGAAGATGGAGCGTTTGTCACCTTCGAAGGAGTGGCGCGCAACAATACCAAAGGTCGCGCGACCAGCTACCTGGATTACGAATGTTACGAGCCGATGGCCGTGAAAACGATGGCCGAGATCGGCCGCGAGATCGCCGCGAATTACGCGATCGGCCGCATCGCCATGGTACACCGGCTGGGGCGCCTCGAAATCAGCGAGACCAGCGTGGCGGTGATCGTCACAGCGCCACATCGCAGAGCGGCGTTCGAGGCTGCGCTCGAGGGCATCAATCGTTTGAAACGCAGGGTGCCGGTCTGGAAGAAAGAATACTTCGCCGATGGCGACGTGTGGGTCGATGGAGAATGGGACGAGTCGATCCTCAAGGCTCGCTGAAGCTTCGATCGTCAAAGCGCGCTGAAGCGGAGCGCGGGGTGAAGCAAGCTCGTTAAAGAACGCTCCTGGAAGAAACACTTGGTGGGACCTGTGACAATTCTCAGGCGCGCGGCGGCTCTCGCCGCGCTGATTGCCGCGACGGGCGTCCTGGTGGCGCAGGAACCGGTTTTCAAAGTGGACGTCCGGCTGGTGCGACTGCTGGTGACCGTGAAGAATGCGGCGGGCGATTTGATCGGCTCGCTCGACCGCGCGCTGTTTACGGTCACCGATGGCGGCGTCCAGCAGGAAATCGAGGTGTTCGAGCGGGAGACCGCACTGCCCCTTTCGGTCGCGCTGCTGGTTGACACCAGCGGCTCGACGGGCAAGGACCTGAAGTACGAAACCACGTCGATCAGCAAGTTCCTCGGCGCCTTCATCGAAGAGGGAAATACCGACGACGCTGCCGCGCTGTACGCCTTCAACTGGCAGGTGACGCTGCTGAACTCCTTCACGCGCCGGGTCGGGCGCATCGAGGATAACCTGAAGACGCTGCATCCCGACGGAGGAACGTCCCTCTACGACGCCGTGTACCTGGCGGCTCCCGACCTTCGCGACCGCCAGGGGCGTCACGCGATCGTGGTGGTGACGGATGGCGGCGACACGACGAGCGCGAAACAATATCGCGACGCGGTGGAAGCCGCGCAGCGCGCGGATGCGGTGGTATATGCGATCGTCGTCGTGCCGATCACCAATCCGGCGGGGCGCAACACGGGCGGCGAGCACGCGCTCGAAACGATGGTCGATGCGACCGGGGGGCGGATGTTTTATCCCAACGTCGGCGCCGAACTGGACCGCGCGTTCGCGGACATCCTGCGCGATTTGCGGACCCAATACCTGATCGGATATTATCCGCGCGGCGTTCCGCAGGGCGACCGCAGCTTCCACGCCGTGCACGTCGGACTGGCGCGCAAGGATTTGCGGGTGTCCACGCGCACCGGATACTATGGGGATTCCCGGTAAGACATCATGGCAGGAAAAGTAAGCAACGCGAAAGCACCCGCCCATACGTTCGAAGAAGGCTTCTACCTGAAGCACCTGATCGACGGCCAGATCCCCGTGCGTGTTCGTCTCGCCGACGACCGGGAACTGGAAGGAACCATCGAGTTCTACGACGCCCGCTTTCTGCGGCTCACGCGGCGGAGCGAGCCCAACATTTTCGTCTTCAAGCACGACATCAAGTATGTCTATGAGCTGGCGCCGGACGAATTAGGACGGCGCGAGCCTGGCCAGTGAGCGGCTTCGCCGATACCGCCGCCACCATCGCGCGGGAAGCTGGCGCGGTGATCACTGCACTCGCCGCGCAGCGCATCGGATTTGAGTTAAAGGGTGCCTACGATCTGGTTACGGAAGCCGATCGTGCGAGCGAACGCCTGATCGTCCAACGCCTTGGCCAACACTTTCCGAGCCACACTGTTGTCGCCGAAGAAGGCGGCGCGCATCAAGGGACTTCGGAATACCGCTGGTACGTCGATCCGCTAGACGGCACGACCAACTTCGCGCACGGATTTCCGGTGTACAACGTGTCGCTGGGACTGGAGCGGGCGGGCGAGCTGATCGCGGGCGCGATCTACGATCCCACGCGCGACGAAATGTTCCAGGTCGAGAAAGGCGCCGGTGCGTTCCTCAACAGCCAGCCGATTCGCGTGACGAAAACCGCGCGCATCGCCGACGCCCTGTGCGCCACCGGCTTCCCTTCCCGCAAACGGCACCAGAACGTGAACGTCCATTTTTATTACCAGTTCGCGATGCTGTCGCACGGCGTACGCCGGGCGGGCGCGGCCGCCATCGATCTGGCCTATGTCGCATGCGGGCGACTGGATTGCTTCTGGGAATTCAATCTGAATCCCTGGGACATGGCCGCCGGCGTGCTATTGGTGCGCGAGGCGGGCGGCGTGTGCACGGACATGCACGGCGTGCCGTTCGATCTGCGGGGTCCGCACGTGCTGGCCGATAACGGCGCGCTGCATGCGCCGGTCGTCGAGCTGATGGAACGGATCTGGCGCGGCGATTTCCCGGTGCCGCTGCCGGAAATGCCCAGAGAAATGCCACAGTGATCTGCCATTTTCTCATGGCATAATAGTGGCCATGAAGAACTTCCATCTGCCTCTGCCAGAGGAGACCTATGCGGAACTACGCGCGGAAGCGAAGCGTACCGAGGTGTCTGCGACGGCGGTGGCGCGTGAGGCGATTTCCGCTTGGTTGGTAGCTAGAAAGAGACTCGCGACGCAGCGGGCTATCCGGAAGTACGCGGCCGCCGTTGCGGGCACGCGTTTCGACCTTGATCCGGTTCTGGAAGCAGCCGCCATTGAAGAACTGCTGGCATGGGATCGGGAAACGAAATGAAACGCGGCGAAGTGTACTGGGCCGAACTCACACCAAGGTCGGGTTCAGAGCAGGCCGGGCGCCGCCCGGTGATACTTGTTTCCCACGACGGGTTCAATCAAACGCCGGGATGGCGTTCGGCGATCGTTGTTCCGGTTTCCACCTCGAGCGCGCAGGCGGTCCGCGGACCGACGGTCATGGCAATTCCCGGCGGAACGGCGGGTTTGGCGCGAGCAAGCCATGCCGTTTGCCATCAGGTGACGACCCTCGACCGCGCCAAACTCTCCAAGCGCATCGGAACGCTGCCGCCCGATCTAATGCGCAGCCTCGGGGAAAGCCTGAAGGCGGCGATGGATCTGGATTCTTAGCGCGAATATGGCGGCCCGCAATCGGGGTGTGGCGAACGGCTCAATCCCCCGCCGCGTGGGCGACTTCCGGTTTCGCGATCTGCGTCAAGATCGCCTGGGCTTCGGCTTCCGTGAACTCCTGGGTCTTGTTCGAGTGGTTCATCGAGCAGAACTTCGGGCCACACATGGAACAGAACGCGGCGTCTTTGAAGCCTTCTTCCGGCAGCGTCTCGTCATGATACGCCCGCGCGGTTTCGGGATCGAGTGAGAGCTCAAACTGCTTTTTCCAATCGAAGGCGAAGCGCGCGCGCGACAGTTCGTCGTCGCGATCCTGTGCGCCCGGACGGTGCCGCGCGATATCGGCAGCGTGCGCCGCGATCTTGTAGGCGATCAGGCCCTGCTTCACGTCCTCGCGATTGGGCAGACCCAGGTGCTCCTTGGGCGTCACGTAGCAAAGCATTGACGCTCCGTACCAGCCGATCATCGCAGCGCCGATCGCCGAGGTGATGTGATCGTAACCGGGCGCGAAATCGGTCACCAGCGGTCCCAGCGTATAGAACGGAGCCTCCTGGCAGATCTCGACTTCTTTATCGACCTGCATTTTGATCTGGTCCATGGGAATATGCCCGGGACCCTCAATCATCACCTGAACGTCGTGCTTCCACGCGATGCGGGTCAACTCGCCCAGCGTATTCAGCTCGCCGAACTGCGCAGCGTCGCTCGCATCGGCGATCGAGCCGGGACGCAGGCCATCTCCGAGCGAGAAGGTCACGTCGTACTTCTGGAAAATCTTGCAGATGTCCTCGAAGTATTCGTACAGGAAATTCTGTTTGTGGTTCTTGACCATCCATTCGGCCAGGATCGCGCCCCCACGGCTGACGATGCCAGTGACGCGCCGCGTGGTGAGTGGAATGTACTGCACCAGCACGCCGGCGTGGATGGTCATGTAGTCGACGCCCTGCTCGGCCTGCTCTTCGATCACTTCCAGCATCACGTTGATGTTGAGATCCTCGACGCGGCGGACGCGGGCGAGGGCTTCGTAGATGGGCACGGTGCCGATGGGCACCGGCGATTCGTCGATAATCGCCTGGCGAATCCGCGGGATATCGCCACCCGTGGACAAGTCCATGACGGTATCGGCGCCGTAGCGGACTGAGTAGCGGAGTTTTTCCAGCTCCTCCTCGATATTCGATGTTGTCGAAGAGTTCCCGATGTTGGCGTTGACTTTACAAAGTGACGCGACGCCGATGCACATCGGTTCCAGGTTCTGGTGGTTGATATTGGCCGGGATGATCATGCGGCCGCGCGCCACTTCGTCGCGGATGGTTTCCGCGGGCAGGCGTTCGCGGCGGGCTACGTACTCCATTTCTTCGGTAACCCGGTTTTGACGGGCGTAATGGATCTGCGTGCGGATCTTATCGCCGGCGCGTCGCGCCACCCATTCGTGTCTCATAATGCCTTGATTATATGCGAGAACCAACTCACCGAGGGAAGGCCCGGCAAACACCGTAAATCCACCCGATAGAAAGTTTTAATTGGACCACGGTAGGAGTCAAGGCTTAGGCTCGATATATGACTGCCACAGAGACTTTGGAACCACGTCAGTTTGATGCCTCCGTACTGCATCGCGTGAGCGGCATCGTCAGCTCCGAGCTGTGTCTGGATGAAATGCTCGGGGAAATCGTCGGCCTTACTTCGCGGGTGTCCGGTTGCGACGCTTGCCTGGTGTACCTGGTAGAGGCCGGGACCAATGAGTTCGTGCTGCGCGCGTCGCTGGTGCCGCACGTCAGGGATTTGGGAAATCTTCGGATGAAGATGGGCGAGGGCGTGACGGGCTGGGTGGCCGAACACCAGTCGCCGGTGGCGCTGAGCTCGAATGCGACCGCGGATTCGCGCTTTAAACTTTTTCCCGCTTTGATCGAGGATACCTACGAAGCCTTCCTTTCGGTTCCGCTGGTGAACAAGGGCAAGGCCATCGGCGTCATCAACGTGCACCATCGCGCCAAACACGAACACACGCCCGAGGAGATCGCGACGATTTCCTTTATCGGCGAGCAGATGGGCAGTGCCATCGCCAAGAGTCTTCTAGAGGAGGAGAACGCCCGGCTGACGGAGGAAACAGCCGAGATGAAGCGGCAGCTCGAAACGCGCAAGGCAGTGGAGCGCGCCAAGGGGATTTTGCAAAAGCGCAATGGCCTTTCGGAGGAGGAGGCTTATCTGCGGATGCGCAATGAGAGCCGCCGCTTGCGGAGGCCGATGAAGGATCTGGCCGACGCGATCATTCTGTCGGAGGAACTGGCGCGCAAGGAAAGCGTCGCCCAGGCGAGTTAGCGGCCGCACGTGGCGGATCGCCAGATCCGCCGCATCTTCAGCACGCCGCCGTTGTGCGCTGGTACTCGGCAGCGATCCAGTTGGCGAACTCTTCGATGTGCGCGTCCCGCTTGAGGAGAGCGCACACGGGGAGTCCCGTCAAATCCTCGGCCTGTTCCGCGGTGGCGCCGCCGGGGACGTGCCAAAGCGCCAATCCGCAGCGCTCTTCAAGTCCGTGAGAGCGCAGCCATCGGGACCACTCCTGGGCCAATTCCAGGCACAGCCAATCCGTGCTCAGAACCAGAAACGCAGCGTTCCCTCCGCGGAGGTGCCGCAAGGCCTGAGGCTCGGCGAACCCCGTGATATCGAGGGCCATCGGCCCAAGCGCAGTTGCCATGCGCCGGGCGATTTCTCCCACCGGGTGCGCGCCGGTAGCGGCCAGGAAAACGCAGACCGGCGGAGCCTGGGTGGGCGCATCCTGGATTGCATTGCGGTTGGTGAGGGGGATAATTTCTGGACTGTGGGCGACGGGTACGGTGGCTGTAAGGGTCATAGCGCTTTAAGAGAAGCAAGCCCGCTTCCACATCGCGACCAAGAAAATCAGCGAGATGGCTACGGGACTTACGGCCAGATTGTCGCAAGCAGGGCCAGGATGTCGCGTTGCGAACGCAGAAAACAAACGGCACCGAAGAGAGTACCATCATCGGGTACCCGCGCCTGAAACAGGCCTGCCCCGTCAAAATCCCGGTAGCGCGGCCGTCGCGATGAACGTTCGGCCGATCAGCGGCGGCCCGCTCCGCCAAGTTCCTTCTGCATGGCGGCTACGTTGTTGCTCGCCTGCGCCTGGTTGGGACCCGGAAGGGCCGCGGCCTGCTGGCTATATTTCAGGCCCGCCTGCAGCTTGGTGCGATCCTGGGTCAGCTTGCCGAGCTGATAGTTGGCGAGGCCCAAATAGAAATACGTGTTGCCCAGCATCTGCGGCGAACTCTTCACCAGCGGTTCGGCGGCCTTTAGCTCGCGGTCGCATTCCGCCCAAGCCTGACGCGCGCAGGCAGAGGCTCCGCCGTAAAAATATCCGACGCCGAGATAGGACTCCTTCTTCTTGGCCCAATCCGCATCGCTGACGCCTTCCGGCTTCGGTTTCTTGCTCATCACCGCGACCAGGCGGTTGGCGAATCCGCCCGCATTCGCGCCCGCGCCGCCAGCGGCGTAATACAGAGCGTCCTCATTTTCGGGACGGCCCGCTAGGATCTTCTGCGCGCCGGCCGTGGCCTTCGCCGGGCTCTGCTTGGCCAGGGCGGCCAGATAGGCGGCCGCGATCGTGTCGACGTGCTTGCTTTTGGCATTCTGTGCGAGCAGCATGTCGCCGAAGTCGATGGTCGCCTGCGGGTCGGACGCCTGCACCCCCACGATCGAGAGCGCGTATTCGGAATACTCGTCGGCGCCTTTGGCGAATTCGATCACGTCGGCGGGTTCGTCGCCCTTAGTAATGATGGCGCGCGAGCCCTTGGAGACCGCCGGAGCCAGCGCCTTCACCTTGGCCGCGTCTTTGCCTTCAACCGCAGCTTTCAAGGCGTCAAAATCGGTGTTCAGGTCTGGGGCGGCCCACGCCAGCCCGCTCCAAGCAAGCAGTCCAATTACAGCAAGTCGCATCGTGCCCTCACTTCCAGCAACCTAGATTATACAACCAGGGCAAGCGATTCGCGAACGGCGCGACGCGGAAACGGCGGCAAAGCTGCGTGCGGCATAGGGATACATGCGACATTAAAAAGAGTTCCTTTTCCCACATGCCCGTGGATCCCACATCCGGGCCGGCTCACTGCCCCATCTACTGCGATGTCAGCCTGCCGGTGCCGCTCGATCAAGTCTTCACGTACTCGCTGCCGGAGACGCTGCGCCCGCGCGTGCGGACGGGCTGCCGGGTGCTGGCGCCGTTCGGAAACCGCAAGCTGAGCGGCGTCGTCATCCGGACGCACGCCGATCACCTGTCCAGCCCGGTGAAGGAAATCCTTAAATTATTGGACGAAGAGCCGGTGCTGGGCGCCGACCTGTTAGAGCTGGGACAGTGGGTTTCCGAGTACTATTGTGCGCCGCCGGGAGAAACACTCCGCGCGATGACTCCGCTTTCGGGCGAAATGCGACGCGGCAAGATCTACTCGCTGACGGCCGCCGGCCGGGACGTCGCGCGTCAATTGCACTTGGGCGACGAGGCCGACGACGCGAAGGCTCAAATTCTCCGGTTGCTGGATGCGCGATCGCTCGCCGCCGCTTCGCTCACGCGCAAATTTCCGAAAGGGGCCGCAATTCTGCGGGCGCTGGAAAAAAGCGGCCTGGTGCAAGCCGAGGACGTCGCCGCCGAACGCGATCCGCTGCGGGCTTCCGCCGGGCGCCTCAAGGTGGAATTTCTCAGCCGGGCGGAAAAGCTGCCCAAGCCGCAGCGGGAGCTGCTTTCCTATCTGGAGCTGCATCCAGGCGCGCATAATGTTGCGGAGATCGAGAAGCTGGTTCCCAAGGCGAGCGTTTCGGCGCGGGCGCTGGCACGCCATAATCTGGTTCGCTTGGCCGTGGAAGCGCCGCACTCGGCAACGGGACCCGTGCGCGCGTCGCACGAATTGAACGCCCATCAGCAGGCGGCTTTCGACGAGGTCCGCGAAGCGCTGGAAGGCCGGCGTTTTCAAACGTTTCTTCTCGAAGGTGTCACCGGCTCGGGTAAGACTGAAGTGTATCTGCGGGCGATCGACGCCGCGCTTGAGCTGGACCGCGGCGCGCTGCTGCTGGTTCCCGAAATCGGCCTGACGCCTGCCGTGGCGGGACAATTTCATCAGCGCTTTGCCGGACGCGTGGCCATCCTGCATTCCGCGTTTCACGATGCCGAGCGAGCCCAGGAGTGGCGGCGCATCCAGTCGGGGGAGGCATCGGTGGTGGTTGCGACCCGCTCCGGCGTATTCGCTCCGGTGCGAAATCTCGGGCTGATCCTGGTGGACGAAGAGCACGACCAAAGCTACAAGCAGCAAGAGACGCCGCGCTACCACGGCCGCGACGTCGCCGTGGTGCGCGCCCGGAACGCCGGCGCCGTGGTGATCCTCGGTTCGGCGACCCCCAGTCTGGAATCGCGCTACAACGCGGCGACCGGAAAATATGTGCGCCTGGTACTGCCCGAGCGCATCGAGAAACGCCCCATGCCGGAGGTTACGCTGATCGACATGCGGCAGGAATTTCTCGAAACCCGTAAGCAGGCGACGTTTTCCCGGGCGCTGGTGGAAGCCATCGAAGCCCGGCTCAAAAATCGCGAGCAGACTATGCTGCTGCTGAATCGCCGGGGCTTTTCCAGCTTCGTCGCCTGCCGCGCCTGCGGGGAGCGCGTGCAATGCGCGAACTGTTCGGTGACGCTGACGTTTCATCGCCGCGACCGGCGCATGCTGTGCCACTACTGCAACTATTCCGAGCGCGTGCCCGAGCATTGCCCCAAGTGCGGCAGCGATTACATCCAGTTTCTCGGCCTGGGATCGGAGCGCGTGGAGGAGGAATTGCACGGGGCGTTTCCGAAGGCTCGCATCGCTCGCCTGGATCGCGATTCGGTGCGCGGCAAGCACGATTACGAAACCGTGCTATCGGCTTTTCGCGACGGCGGCTACGACATCCTGGTGGGCACCCAGATGATCGCCAAGGGCCACGACATTCCCAACGTCACGCTGGTGGGCGTGGTGAACGCCGATATCGGCCTGGGGCTTCCGGATTTCCGCGCGGGCGAGCGAACCTTCCAGCTTCTGACCCAGGCCGGCGGGCGCGCGGGACGCGGCGAAACCCCCGGCATCGTGCTGATCCAGACCATCAATCCGGATCATTACGCGATTCGTTGCGCGGCCGCGCAGGACTACGAACCGTTCTACCGGAAGGAAATCGAATTCCGGCAGGCTATGTCGTACCCGCCGTTTTCGGCGCTCGCGAGCGTGATCGTGCGGGGAACGCGGGAGGAAGAGGCGCTCACGCGCAGCGCCGCATTGGGGCGCCTGCTGCAGCCGGCTCCCGAGGGTGTTCGCGTGCTGGGTCCCGCCGCGGCTACCCTTGCGCGCCTCAAGAACGAGTATCGTTATCAAATGCTGCTGAAAGCGGCCACGCGCAAGCGCCTGGCGGCCGTGCTGGCCGATGTGCGCCGTTACGCGCAGTCGGAGAAGTGGAATCCAGCGTCGCTGGCGATAGACGTCGATCCCATGACCCTGCTTTGAAGAACGCATGCGCGAATACCTGATCGTCGACGAAAACCTGCGCGCCGCCATGCGTTTTTTTGGAACCGCCACAGGAAGCGGCGAGATCCGCGCGCTGCCGGGCGGAGTCGCGATCTGGTCGGGACTCGATTACGGGGTCTTCAATATCGCGATGCTCGACAGTCCCCTCTCGCCCGCCGGCGGATTGGCGGAGCGCATTGCCGAAGCCGCCCGTTTTTTCAAGCCGCGCACGACGCGCTGGTCGTTCTGGCTGTGCGAGGATTATCTCGACGCGCACGAACTGCGCCGCGCTCGCGGCACGCTGGCGGATTTTGGCCTGCGCGCGATTTCGCACCCTCCCGGCATGTTCGCGGCGGAGCTCGCCCCGGTCCGCGGTTTGCTGCCTCCGCTCAAGATCGAGCCGGTGGAGAGCGCCTCGCATCAGCGCGCCTTCGCGGAGATCACCGCGCTGTCCTTCGAGATCCCGTATTCGATCGCCGGCGCGGTCTACGCTCACCCGCACGCCTGGAATGGCGACTATCGGGGCGTCGTAGGGTTGGCCGAAGGGCGCGTGGTCGCGATTGCGGCGACCGTCGAGACCAAGGACGCAATGGGTATTTATTCCCTCGCGACGCATCCCGCGTACCGCCGCCGCGGCTATGGCGAGGCGCTGCTGCGCGAGGCTGTCGCGGAGGCCCGGCGGCGCACCGGTCCAAGCGGGATCGTGTTGCAATCCACCGAAGCGGGACACGCCTTGTACCGCCGGCTGGGATTCCGCGACGTAACACGTTTCACGGTCTATTTGACGAAGTAAAATCGGTAGTAGACGTATATGCGACTGTTATGGCTCGCGCTGCTGGTTCAATCGACGGGCCTGCCG
Source organism: Bryobacteraceae bacterium (assembly GCA_035934795.1). Taxonomy (GTDB): domain Bacteria; phylum Acidobacteriota; class Terriglobia; order Bryobacterales; family Bryobacteraceae; genus Palsa-187. The sequence goes on from DASYXM010000048.1 coordinate 99,803, forward strand.
GCGCAGTCTCCGGACCTGATGGCGCAGGGCAACCTGGCTCTGGACGCCAAGCAGTACGATCGCGCGGTCGAGCTGTTTACGCGCGCCGCGGGCGCCGATCCGAAAGATTACGCCGCGGAGTTCCAGTTGGGCCTGGCTTATAGTTTCCTGGGCAAGGACACCGAGGCGGCGACGCATTACAAAGCGGCGCTCACGCTGAAACCCGGCCTGTACGAAGGCCAGCTCAACCTGGGATTATCGCTGCTGCGGGCCAAGGAACCCGCCGCGGCGCAACCTTATCTGGAAGCGGCGCTGGCGCAAAAATCGTCCGCGACGGCGGAGGCCGCGTTGGGACGGGCGCTGGCGCGCCAAGGAAATCCGGCCGCGGCCGAGCCGCACGTCCGCAAAGCGGTTGCGATGGACCCGTCGCGGCGCGACGATCTTCTGGAACTCGCATCGCTCTATGAAACGGCTCATCAGCCGGCCGAGGCGATCGCAATCTATCGCGAATTTCCGGACCGTTCCGGAGCCCAGGAAAGATTAAGCGCGCTGCTCGCGGACTCGGGCCATCCCGCGGAAGCCGTCGCGGCTTTGGAGGCGGCGGTCGCGACTGCGCCCACCGAGCAGAATCGAATGGCGCTGGCGGAGGCGTACGTGCGCGGAAACCAGCTCGCCAAGGCCGAGCCGATTGTCGCCCTTTTGGTGGGCCTCGAACCGCGGGACCGCCAGACACGGCTGTTTTATGGGCGCATTTTGCGCGACGAAAGAAAGCTGGCGGAGTCCGCTACGCAATTCGGCATTCTTACGGTGACTCACCCGGAGGTTGGGGAGTATTGGAGCGAGCTCGCGAGCGTCCTGATGGTGATGGAACAGTTCCCCAGGGCGCTGGACGCGCTGGATCATGTACGCGCTCTGGGCGCCGAAAACGCGGGCCACGTTTTTTACAGGGCTCTCGCGCTGGACCATCTGAACCGCAAGTCCGAGGCGATCGAGAGCTACAATCGGTTTCTGGAGATGAGCCAGGGGAAGTTCGATACGCAGGAATTCCAGGCGCGCCAGAGGGTCCGCATCCTGGAAAACGAAGGTAAGAAGCGGTGACCATGTCCTGGTTGCTGATGGCATGCCTGGCGTTCGATCTGGCGGCGGTTCGCCAGGAGCCGAATCTGGAGCGCCGCAGCGAACTGGCCCTGGATAACGCCGACGCGGCTCTCACCAACGCGCGCGAGGCCTACAAGACCGGCGATTTCGAAAAAACGAAGACCGCAGCGGATGAGATCGAGGAATCCGTCACGCTGGCCTACGATTCGCTGCGCGAAACGGGAAAAGATCCGCGCCGCAGCCCGAAGTTTTTCAAGCGCGCCGAAATGGCGACGCGGCAGCTTCTTCGCCGCATCGACGGGCTGCTCGAATCCATGAGCGTCGCCGACAGAACCGCGCTTCTCGTAGTTCGCGACCGCGTTTCCGACGTCCACGACGATCTGCTTAACGGCATTATGAAGAAGAGGAAATAGGAGGCCGCATGCGATCCCTCATCTCGATCCTCGCGCTGCCCGCGGCACTGTGGCTGGCCGTGCCGGCGGTGGCGCAGAAGCGCGATTTCCTGACGGTGGACGAAGTCGATCAATTGCGGGTCGCGCAGGAGCCCAACGAGCGTCTGAAGCTCTACGTCCAATTCGCGCGGCAGCGTTTGGATCAAACGAAGCAACTGATGGCCGTCGAGAAGCCCGGGCGCAGCGCCCTGGTCCACGATCTGCTGGAAGATTACACCAAGATCGTCGAAGCCATCGACGCGGTGGCCGACGACGCGTTAGAGCACAAGAAAACCATCGACGTGGGCGTCGGCGCCGTAACAGCCGCTGAGAAAGAGGCGCTCGCGCAGTTGCAGAAGATGGACGATTCCAAGCCGAAGGACATCGCGCGCTACGACTTTGTCCTGAAGGACGCCATCCAAGCCACCGAGGACAGCCTGGAGACGAATCAGGAGGATCTCGGGCAGCGCGCGAGATCGGTCGAGGCCAAGGAGAAGGGCGAAAAAGCCGCGCGCCAGGCCGCCATGGCGCCGGAAGAACCCGGGCCGGACGGCAAGAAGTCCGACGATAAGAAGGCGGATGACAAGAAGGCCACGACCAAACGCAAGCCTCCGACGCTGCGGCGCCCGGGCGAGCCGCCTATCGGTACACCGGCTAATTAGTGCCATTCAGCGTGGCGTCTGCTCACGAAATTGGGATCACCGCGACTTCAGCCCGGAAGCGTCGCGGCCGTCGCCGAGCTTGCGTCGCCACAATTGCATCAACGCGCCCAGCGCGTCACGCTTGAGTTCCTCGGCCGAGACATTCACCAGATTGTTCATCTCGTACGGATCGTCCGCCAGGTTGTATAAGCGCGTGGGACGGCCCTCGGCGTCGGTGATCAGTTTGTCGTAGCCGTGCACCAGCAGGCGCCACTCGTCCGTCTCGCCGATGCGGCCCTCCGCGAACACCGCGTCCGGGAGTTCGCCTTTGCCTCCGGCGATCAGCGTCCCCAGATTCCGTCCCTGCATCGTCTCCGGTATAGGAACGTCGCACAGGCCGAGCAGCGTCGGCGCAATATCGGCCTGCGAAACCAGCATGTCGCGTTCGCCCGGCGGTCCCAGACGCGGATGGCGCATGGCCAGGGGAATCCGCACGGTTTCCTCGAAAGGGGAATCATCGCCGATAACTGCGTGCGATCCAAATTGGTCTCCGCGATCGGATGTAAAGACGACGAGCGTGTCGTCTTTCACCTCCGGGCGGTCGAGCGCGGCCATCACGATCCCAAAATTCCGGTCGCGCACCATGCCTTGCGCAAAGAAGTGCGCCAAGTCGGATCGAGCGCTCTCTTCCCCGGTGCTCGGGACATTTGGCCTAAGCTGCACGGGGCCCGACGTAGGGGGCCGCTCGATGAGCCGGCCGTTACCGCCGGACGCCCTGGTCCACTCGATCGTCCACTCGACGTAAAACGGCTGGGCGGGAGCTTGGGAGCCGGAGGCACGCACGAACGAAACGATCTCGTCGACTTGGAAATCCGAGAACTTGGCCGCGCGGTAGCCTGCAGCCTTGAGTCGCGCCCCGAGCGAAGCGTCGTCCAAACCGATTTCCTCGAGCAAAACCACGTGCGAAAAGCGCCCGTCGAGCAGAATGCGGCGCGCCGGAATCAACCGCGGATAGCCGGAATAGACTCGCGGAAACGTGACGCTCTGGCGGCCGAACCGGGCCAGATTCGGAGCGATCAGTTCCGCGTCGGCGGCCCACGGCACGGCTTGCGTTCTCCATCCGGAAGCGATGACCAGCATCACGTTGACCGGGCGGCCTGCGGCGGCGAGCGCAAACCGCGCCAGCGGAGCGAGCAGGAAAGATCGTCGTCGCATCACGGATTATGAAAGTGGAACTCGTCTAAGCAGTCGTTCTCAAACCCAAACTTTGGTTACCGGGACGCCTCTGGCGCACTGCGCGCAGGAGGCCGCGTCCAAGGAAAACGCCGATTGCAGCGTGGCCAGACTGCAAAAAGGCAGCGGATCGAATGTCGTGGCGCCGGGTTGCGGCTGGTAAATCACCACGGCGATCGCGACCACTTCCCCGCCCTTATCCTCCACCAGTTTCTTGAGCTCGGTCAGCCTTCGGCCGGTGCGCACGATGTCGTCGACCAGCAGGACTTTTTCTCCCGGCGCCAGCTCCAGGAATTCCCGAAAACGCAGGGGTTCGGCAGCGTTTTGGCGTTCGGCCCAATAGACCTGGTGCGCCCGCAGCGCCTCGCAGATGCCGTAGGCCACGGGCAATCCGCCGGTGGCCGGCGCCACGATCGAGAGCTCCGGAATCACGGCGCGGATGTCGGCGTGGGCGCGCACCAGGCGGCTCAAGCCCACGCTCAGGATCTTCGCCGCTTCATAATTGCGCATGGTCAGCGGCACCTGCAGGTACTCGCGGGTGTGCAGGCCGTTGGCGTATTCGAAGTGCCCTTCCCGCAAGCCGCCGGTGCGCCGGAGCATCGCCAATACTTCGTCCTCGGTCGGAACCAGGTGCATGATCAGTGCGCTCCCCTGCCGCTGAGCACGTGCGGAATAGTCCGTAGAATGATTCTCCAGTCGAGCCCCAGCGACCAGCTGTCGATGTACTGCATATCCAATTTCATCCAGGATTCAAAATCCAGACGATCGCGCCCCTTCACCGCCCACAGGCAGGTCAGGCCGGGACGCATTCGCAGCCGCCGGCGCTGCCAGCGCTGGTATTGCGCCACCTCTTCGGGAAGCGGCGGGCGCGGTCCCACCAGGGACATGTCGCCCTTTAAAACATTCCACAACTGCGGCCATTCGTCGATGGAAAATTTGCGAAGAAAGCGGCCGACCGGGGTCAGCCGCGGATCGTCTGGAATCTTGAACACCGTGGTGCGCTGGTTCATGTGCGCCAGAGAGGCGCGCATGGCTTCGGCGTCCTGGCACATGGACCGGAATTTGTAGAACACGAAAGTGCGGCCGTTCAGCCCGCAGCGCGTCTGCCGGAAGATCGCCGGACCCGGCGACGTCAGGCGGATCAACAGGGCGATCAGCAGCATGAAGGGGCACAGCAGCAGCAGCGCCGCGCCGGCGAGAACCACATCGGTGACGCGCTTGAGCAGCAACCGGATCTCGTCGTGGGGCGTCGCTGAAAACGTCAGCAGCGGCAAGGACCCCAAGCGTTCCAGGTGGATTTGGCTGTTGATCTGCGGAAAGAAATCGACCATTACGCGCGTGCGGACGCCCTCTTCTTCGCACAGGACAAACATTTCTTCCAGCTCGACGAGTCTGCGGCCGTCCACCGCAAAGATAATTTCGTCGATCACGTGCTGGCGCAGCAGCTCCGGCAGCTCGTCGAGCGGGCGTACCGGATGGCGGGCCGAAAGTTCAGCCGGGACCGGCTCGTTTTCGCCGATTAAAAATCCGGTCAGCCGCACGCCGTAATCCGCCGCCGCCTCGATCTGCTCTCCGACGCGCCGGGCGGGTTCTCCGGAGCCGACGACCATGACGTAATGCGGAGCCATGAAACCGCGGCGAAACATACCGAGCAGGCGCCCCGCGTTCAAGCGAAACAGGCACAGAAACACCCAGGCGAAGATCGCGAACAATCCCAGGAAGGTTCGGCTCAGGTCCAGGCGCAATATAAACTCGAGCAGGACGATGGCGGCGGAGCCCAGCAAGCACTGCCGGAACGTGTCCCGCAAGATGACGCGCGGATGAGCCGTGTCAATGCGGTCGTAAATTTCCCACCAGGCGGCCGCCGCGACCCACACCGCCATGGACCAGCCCAGCAGCAGCACGGCTACCTGCCGGGTCAGGAAAAAGTCATGGCCGAAGCCGGGCGCGCGGCCTTCCAGAAAAACGCGGGTTCGATACGCCAACGCGAACGCCAGCGCAGTGAACACGACGTCGGAGATCCCGAACAGCAACCGGACTTTGCGATGATGGCCGCGAAACACGTTTGCGATGCCAGAATAGCATTATGCCCGGTGAGACGCCGCGATCGTCGATGGCTAACGTGGGCTTCCTTTAGCACCTCTCGCAAGGTTTTAGAGCCCGGAGATGGACCGTTTCCAAAAGATGTTCCGCCTCACCGAAACGACGCGCGTCTTGGATGTGGGCGGGTCGCCGGAGATCTGGCGGCTGGCCGTGCAACCCAATCTAACCATGGTTAATGTGCCGCGCGCCCTGGCGGCGGATCACTCGGTACCTCAAGTGGGCGCCGACGGCTGCCTGCTTCCATTTCGAGATGATGCGTTCGACGTCGTGTTCAGCAACTCGGTCATCGAATACGTAGGCAGCGTAGATGATCAGCGGAAATTTGCGGCCGAGGTTGCGCGCGTCGGCCGCTCGTTTTGGGTGCAAACGCCCAACCGGGGGTTCCCGGTTGAGTCGCACATGCTGTTACCATTCGTCCATCAATTGCCCGAAAGATGGCGGCCGGCGATCGTGAATCGGTTTACCGGCTGGGAATTGCTTTTTCGTCCGACTGAATCGCAGAAACAGTACTACTTGCACCATTTCCTGCACGAGCTGAGGCTGCTCAGCGCTTCCGATCTGCAAAGTCTATTCCCCAATTCTGAGGTAATCCGCGAGAAGGTGTTCGGCTTGACCAAGTCGCTGATCGCGGTCCGCATTTGCGCCTAGCCTGAAGGCGATTCGGAATTCCCCTTTTATTTGCCTGGCGCGGCACTCCCCGAAGGTGCCGGCCGGCCTCCGCGTCGCATGAAAATCTTCACCAAATCTTCAGGTTACGCGCCTATACTTCGGACCGGTACGAGGAAGGAACGCTGGCATGCCGGACTGACACAAACAAGGAGATGATCGATGAAAAAGGTAACTCTGATTCTATTCCCCGTGCTCGCGTTGAGCGCGGAAACCATCAACTTCGGTTCGGAAACGCTTGGCGCCGTGCCGAAAGGGTGGTCAGTGTTCATGACTCATCCGGGCGGCGCGCCGAAATGGGAGGTGGTTGCGGACAAGACCGCCCCGAGCAAGAAGCCCTACGTTGTAGGGCAGACTTCACAATCTCCGGACGACAACCGGTTTCCACTCTTAATCTATGACAACTCCAACGTGAAGGATGGAGAAGTGAGCGTCTCCTTCAAGCCAATTTCCGGGAAGATCGACCAGGGTGCCGGCGTGGTATGGCGTTACCAGAATCCGGACACCTATTACATCGCCAGGTGCAACGCGCTCGAAGACAACTGCGTGCTTTACAAGGTGGAGAAGAGCCAGCGCATCCCGCTGCCGCCCGTGGGCCAGCCTCTCAACACCTATGGGATCCCTCACCGAATTCCCACCGGGGTCTGGAGCACCTTGCGGGTCACGTTCAAGGATTCTCTTTTCAACGTTTACATCAACGGCGAACATATCTTCGACGTGGATGACCAGACGTTCACGGAGGCGGGCAAAGTGGGCCTGTGGACGAAGTCGGACAGCGCCATGTATTTCGATAATTTTGCGTTCGCGGCAGCACCTCCGTCGAATGGCTACCATTTATCGCAAACAGTTCCGGTGGGCGGCGTGGGAGTGATTGGTGTTCTTAGCACCATGGACAGCGCCGGCCGACGGCTGTATGTGTCGCATAACACCCAGGTCGACGTCGTAGACGTGGATTCCGGAAAAGTGGTGGGGAAAATCGACAAGACGCGTGGTGTCCGGGCGGTTGCGATCGCTTCGGATCTGGGGCGCGGCTTTACCTCCAACGGCCAGGGCGCCTCCTCGACGATCTTCGATCTGAAGACGCTCGAAACCATCGGGGAGGTGAAAGTGGGTCCGGCCCCGACTCAGATGGTCTATGATCCTATGACGAAGCGCGTCTTCACTTTGAATCGGCGCGGCTACAGCATGACCGCCATTGACGCCCAGGAGGGCACGGTGTCCGGTGCGGTCGAACTGGATTCCAGACCGGAATTCGCGGTCACGGATGGGAAGGGCCGTCTTCTGGTCAGCCTCTGGGAGAAAGAAGCGATCCTGCCGGTCGATGCGCGGAAGCTGGCAGCGGCCGGCGAACCCTGGAAGGCGGGGACCTGCGAGCGCCCCACGTCCATGGCGCTCGACCAGAAAAACGCCCGGCTATTCGTCGGCTGTGAAAATCGCATGATGGCGGTCCTGGACGCTAATAGCGGGCATATGATTGCCAAGGTGCCAACCGCCCTGGGAAGAGCTGCGACCGTCGCCTTCGATCCGCAAGCCCGCCTCATCTTTAGTTCCAACGGTGACGGGACCAACAGTGAAGGAGCCGTCACCGTCATCCGTCAGGAATCCGCGGACAAGTACAGCGCGCTCGAAACCGTGAAGATCGGAGCCGGAGCGAGAGCCGTCGCCCTGGATGAGAAAACACACAGCATATTGGTGCCGTTTGCCGACCAAGCGACCTCCGAGATGGGGTTAGGCGGCAACGACATCAGATATAAAGCCGACACCTTTCGGATTCTTGTCTTTGGCAAGTAAGAACTAGTTGCCCAGTCGGCCGGCACCGCCAGTATCGGGAGCGTGTTCTTCACGCGGCCTGAGGTGAAGGAGGAGAAACCCGTGAAAACTCTTTTAGCTTGGTTCGTCTTCATCGTGGGCGCCTTCGCCACGGCGGCTTGGGCTGCCGACGGCTATCACTTGCTGCAAAAAGTCTCCGTTCCCGGCGATGACGGATGGGATCATCCCACCGTGGACAGCGCCGCGCGGCGACTGTATGTTGCGCATGGCTCACACGTGGAAGTAATAGATATCGATTCGGGAAAGCTGGTAGGAAGGATCGAAAAAACGTCCGGCGCTCACGCGATCGTGATTGTTACCGAGCTGGGCCGTGGCTTTATCAGCAACGGCGAGTCTAACTCCGTGACGATCTTCAATCCGAAGACGCTCGAAACCATCGGGGAGGTGAAAGTGCCCGGTGTGAACCCGGGTCCGATCATCTATGATCAGCCGACCAAGCGGATCTTCACTTTCAATGGCGGCAGCAGCAACGCGACTGCGATTGACGCCAAGGAAGGCACGGTAGTGGGTACCATCGACCTGGGCGGAACGCGGGAACTTGCGGCGTCGGATGGTAAAGGCCACGTTTTCGTCAACCTGGTGGACAAAAACGTGGTCTTGCGGATAGATTCCGGTACACTGGCGGCTGGCGAACGCTGGCCGCTGGGGGACTGCCAGCGTCCTGGGACCATGGCAATCGACCAGAAGAACGGAAGGCTGTTCATCGGTTGCGCCAATCGCCTGATGGCAATACTGGATGCGAACGATGGACGCCTGATCGCCACGGTGCCGATCGGCGAAGGCAGGGATCAGGCTGAGTTCGATCCGGAGACCGGCCTCGCATTTAGCTCCAATGGCGAGGGGACCGTAACTGTCGTCCGTCAAGAGTCTCCGGACACGTACAGCGTGCTCGAAACCGTGAAAACGGAGCCTGGAGCGAGGACCATGGCCCTGGATTTGAAGACCCACAAGATATTTCTGCCGTTAGCCGATATCGGACCTCCGCCGCCGGCCACCGCGGAGAATCCCCGCCCCCGCGGCAGAATTCTACCCGGAACCTTTCGAGTTCTTGTCTTTGGCATGTAACAAGATTTTACAAGTGAGGAGAACCCCATGAAATACTGCATGGCAGCACTGCTACTTTTTGGCGGTTTCGCCGTCGGGCAAGAGGCCTTGTCGCTCACAACCCACATCCCGCTGCCGAACGTCAAAGGCCGCCTCGATCACTTCGGCGTCGACATAAAAGGCCAGCGTCTGTTCGTGGCGGGCGTTGCCAACGGCACGCTCGAGGTCGTCGATCTGAAAGCCGGCCGGCGGGTGCGGACGATCACGGATCTGGAGGAGCCGCAGGGCGTGTACTACGACGCCGCCACCAATCGTCTGTTCGTGGCCTGCGGCGGCGACGGCGCTACCAATATCTACGAGGGGACCACCTTGAAACTGATTGCGAGCCACAAGTTCCCCGACGACGCCGACAACATTCGCTATGACGCCCGCACCCGGCAAGTGATCGTCGGATACGCCGGGGCCAAGCAATTGAGGAAGAGGGAAGAAGGAACCGGGGGGCTTGGGTTTCTGGACACCAATGGAAAACTGATCCGGGAGGTGGTCATCGATGCCCATCCCGAATCGTTCCGGCTCGAAGAAAAGGGAACTCGGATTTTCGTGAACGTTCCGGACAAGCAGGAGATCGAGGTGGTGGACGCCGCCAAGGGCGCGATCCTCGCCCGCTGGCCCGTTACCTCCGCGAAAAATAATTTCCCAATGACGCTCGACGAAGCGCATCACCGGCTGATGGTGGGAGCTTGGATGCCCCCGCGATTGCTGGTCTTCGATACCGATAGCGGCAAACAAGTCGCTTCCGGTGAAATTGCCGGTAATTCAGACGATCTGTTTTACGACGCAGCGAGAAGCCGGGTTTACGTGCTAACGACGCCCGGATCGCTTGATGTTTTCCAACAGAAGGACCCCGATCATTACGACCGGATCGCACGCTATGCGACGCCGCCGGGTACCCAGACCGGCCTGTTCGTACCCGAATGGGGAAGGCTTTTCGCCGGCGTCCAGGGCCGGGACAAGCAACCCTCGGAAGTGCTCGTGTTTGAGGCAAGATGACGTCCGGAATGAACACCGTGGATGGGGTTTGATCCCTTCCATCCGAACCGAAGCAAGCCTTTTCTTGCAATGACTTACCTGGAAAGCGAGGTCCTCCCGAACGGAAGATTACTCAAAGCGGACACGTGGTCATAGGCGACCTAGGCGTTTGGCATATGGTACTAAGAAGCGATCAGGCGTATACTCCAAGCGCGCTGGGGGCGGACCAGAAGCTTCTTAGGACATTCGCGTTGACGGGTGCCCTTCGCGCTGGACGCGCTCCCAGCGCTTATAGGATGGCCCGAGTTCGGGGGGTGTTCCAACCGTGTTATTTCGTAGATTCGCGTAGGGTTTCCCCCTAGTCTCACAAGATCATACTGCTCCCGCCAGTTGTCGCGAAGGTGAGCCCGCTCGTCAAGCGCCGGGTAGCCCGGCGATGCCGTTCAGGACGTAACGGACACCGAGGTGGGCTTTTGCCGGAGCAGCCCCGCGAGCGTGAGAATGAGCGCAATCATGATTGTCACGCCGCAAAGCAAAAGCAATCCGGTCACCGCGGGATGGTCCGGGCCGTTGGGTGGGGGAAACGCGGCGTTCAGCGTGGGCATGAGCTTGGACGAATACCCGATGAAGGCGGCTACCAGACCGGCGCCGCCATTGGTCCAGGTACCGAGTTGCACGGCGGCAAACCACGCCTTCATTCCACTGGCGCCAAGCTCCATCTTCATGACGAGAAACCCGAGCGCGACCATGAGCACACCGTTCGCCGTGAATTCGATGTGCGCCATCACGATGCCCCGGAACCATTGCACCGCTGTTGGTGGGATGAATCCCACGCCACAGCCCACCGTCACCTGCAGCACGCCCAGAAACAGGGTCCACCGCTGGATGGTTGTCTTCAGATCCATTCAGCCCTCCTCTAGAGTTGACTTACAAGAAAACGGATGCACACTCGGTCGCGTCAAGATCGCGCCGGAAATTATATTTGACTGCCTTCCCGTCCCGCATTTCCCTCCACATCCTGGTGCGGCCGCGTTCAATGCCGATCGTCTCGGTCAGCGGATTCGCCGGGATCTGCGGCCTCGGCTTGGGCGAGCAGGTCTTCGTCGGAGACCCGCGCTCCGAGAATCTCTTGGGCTTGTTCTGCGAACGAGGCGGGAACCATCAGATGGAGTCCTCCGACTAAAGCGTAGGCCGAGCCAAACTCCTCCATCATGCGAACCGGAACATCGGCGCTCTCGAGAACAGACCGTGCCAGATCGGCGTCGTCGAGCCTTAGAAACGTCGCCACGAGGGCCCAGTCCTCTCCGGGCTCTATGGTCGAGTTTGCGTGCGGCTCGGTCTCCGATTCAGAGCTCACGCCTTCGGAAGGCAGGGCTTCGGAGGTGTGGGGCTGGGTTTGGGAGAGTACAGCCTCGGGGTGTAAGCCGCGCCGATAGAGTTCGGCGTCGTAATGCTGCTTCCCGAGTTCGGTCAGATCCTCCCGGCCGATAGACAGTAATCCATCGTCGGACAGCTCGTCATAGCGGGATTTTATCTCCTCGGGGTCGATTTCCAAATCACCTGCTCTCTAGCGCGCGTGCCGGACGCTGGGGCCGCGCGCGAAGCTGGACATGGGCGGCGGCGGGGGCGGCGGCTCCTGTACGGGAGCCACCTTCTTGGGACGCGCGTCCAAGCGAGTCAGGATCATCTGTTCCTTGGCCTTGTGGAAACGCGGCGTGCCCGGAGCGACGCCCGTCGCGGCCACCGCTTCGTCGGTGATCTCAAGCGCGGCGGGAACGTACTTTTGGAAATGATTGCGGATGCGATCCTGCACAATGCGTTGCGCCGAATTCAGCAGCAGATATAGAACCGCTTCGCCCGGCGCCTTGCTGATGGCTGTGTAAACCTGCGACGCTTTGTTCAGTTTAGGACTCTTGAGTTCTTTTTCTAGTTTCTTCGCAGTGCCGTCGAGCCTTTGCCAGGCCGCGACTTCGGACCGCGACAGGTCCGCGGCCTTCACCAGCGCGGCGCGCTCCTTGGCGTTCAACTTCTCCATGAGAACGCTCAGAAACAGCGGGAGCGCGTGCAGCGTAAACTCGATGCCCACGGGAACCAGTTGCCGGGCCTTCTGGAGCTTCGTGAAGCCCGCCATGTTCAGCTTCGGCCCGGTGAGCGCGGGCGAATATAGCTCGATGAGCTTTTCGTCGGCGAGCGCCTGCATCATATCGGCGACGTTTACCTCCGCCGCCATCTGGCGCAGCTCGGCGCCCAGCGCTTCCGATGAAATCCGCGCCAGCATGTCCGCTTCCCGGGCGTTTTCGTACTGCAAACGGGTGCGCTCGTCGATGACATAGCCGAGCCGGACCTTGAAACGGACGATCCGCAACATGCGCGCCGGATCGTCGTAGAAGGAATAGTTGTGGATGGCGCGCAGCTCCTTGCGCTCCACGTCGCCGATGCCGTTGGTGGGATCGATGGGCAGGCCGAGCGAGGCGCGGTTCAGCGAAAGACCGATGGCATTGATTGTGAAATCCCGCGAGCGCAGATCGTCGTGAATGGTCGCGGGCGAAATGTGGGGCTTCGATCCCGATTTCGCGAACTTTTCCTGCCGTGCCATGGCCAGCTCCACGCTCACGCCGCCTGGAAACTGCATCTCGACGGACTTGCGGTGGTCGTCTGTGGAAACGGTCGTGGCGTCAAACTGCTTCTCGGCGATCTTGGCGAGTTTGAACGCGCTGCCCTCCACCGTGAAATCCAGGTCGCGCACGGGAAAACCACCCAGCATGTCCCGCATGGCCCCGCCTGTCAGGAATACTTGGACACCGGCGTCCTCGGCGAGCTGGCGCATGTGTCCCACCACGCGAAACTGATCCGCGCTCAGGTGGCTCTCCAGCATGAACATGTAATCGCTCATTCGCTCCCGCCCTCAATGCACTCCAGCCGCGATCGTGAGGCGAATCACGCCCGCGGGTGATGTTGGTCCACGGTCTCCCGCAAGCGCCGCTGCGCCACGTGCGTGTAAACCTGCGTCGTCGATATATCCGCGTGACCCAGCATGATCTGCACGCTGCGCAAGTCCGCCCCGCCTTCGACAAGATGCGTGGCGAAGCTGTGGCGGATCACGTGGGGCGTTAATTTCCGAGCCATTCCCGCCCGCAGCCCATATTCGCGCAGCAGCTTCCAGAAGCTTTGGCGGCTCATGCGCACTCCGCGCGCCGTGACGAACAGGAAGCCCGACGCCCGCCCCTTCAGCAAGGCTGGACGGCCGCTCATTAGATACCGGTCGACGGCCTCACCGGCGGCTTCTCCGAACGGCACCATTCGCTGCTTATTCCCCTTGCCGGTGACCCTCAAAACACCAGCCTCACGCTGGATGGCCGAGAGTTGCAAGCCGCATAGCTCCGAAACCCGCAATCCGGTGGCGTAAAGAAGCTCCAGCATCGCCCGGTCACGCAGCCCGGCCGGTTTATCCGGCGAAGGAGCTGCCAAGAGATTGTCTATCTCATCTCGATTCAGATATTTAGGTAAAGTAATCCATCGCTTTGGAGGGGTCAGGCGCTCGGTCGGATCGCGGTCGACCTCAGCCTCCTCCAGCAGGAATCGGTAAAAACTTCGCAGCGTCGTAATGTGACGCGCAATCGAACGTGGTGATAGCCCCCCAGCATATAACGATTCGACATAGCTATTCAATTCGACCTCGTCCAGGTCCCGGATCGATTTCGAGGTGTACGATGTAAGCTTTTGTAAATCAAGCATATACGCGCTCAAGGAATTGGCCGCCAAGCCTTTCTCCACCCGGCAATAGTTGAGAAAGGACTGGACGGCCGCCGAAAGCGGCTTGGAAAGCGGCGGCATCGCCTGCATCGTGCCAATGATACAATATTTACGAAATTGTTTAAAAGAAAAAGCTTTCGAACTGGCGGCAAAGCGGCTGCGCACCCTCATCGCAAATGAGCGGGCGGGGCCAATTTCCTCGGGAGTAGCCGCGCAAGTGGCTTCATCAACCAACAAGAAGGTGATTGCGACCCGCTTTGACCGGGATCCGGTGGCGGGTTTTGTCCAGACGCCAGGCGGATTCGCGGGGGACTCAATCGAGCTGCTCACGCCCTCTGGAACCCTGCTCCGCGTTCCCTACACGGAGGTTAAAGCCGTTTGTTTTGTGCGGGATTTCGAAGATGGCGATGGCTGGCGGCCACATCGCGCCTACGCCGCACGCCCCAAGACCCCGGGTCTGTGGGTGCGCCTGGCGTTTCGGGACGGCGACACGTCCGAAGGTGTGATCCCCAACAATCTCATGTTAGTAGAGCCCGCCGGGTTCCAGATTATTCTTCCCGATCCCTCATTCCTGGGTCAGCGGCTGTTCGTGCCTAGGGAAGCCCTCCGGGACCTCCAGGTGCTCGGCGTGATAGGGAGCCCGCTGAAGCGCAAACGCCCGGCCAAGGCGGAGCCGGAGAAGACGGATCAGATGGAGATGTTCTAACTATAACTAACCTAAGGGCGCGAAGAAGGCCGGCGCGGCCAGGGAGGGCAGCAAGACCGCCACAATCTTGGAAATGCTGAAACGTTCCGGCGGAGCCACGGCCAAGGAATTGCTGAAGGCGACCGGCTGGCAGCTGCATTCCCTGCCCGGGTTCCTCTCGGGAACGGTCGGGAAGAAGCTGGGTTTGACTGTCGTTTCCACCAAAGGCGAGGACGGGGACCGCACGTATTCCGCTAAGGCCTAAGCCCTCCCAGTTTCGATTCCCACACGCCGCCGGGTTTGCGCCGGGCGGCTTTTCTCGTTGCTTCACCATGTTCCTCTTCCTTGCGTGAACCATCGGGTGCACCCGCAGCGGACGAAGACAGGGTTCGGGGTTAATTCAAAGGACCCTGGTGCTTACTACCTTCTTGTCTGAATCGACAAAATGAATGCGAATAATGTGAGCAGGCTGGGGTGGTGGCGGCAAAAGCTCCTCCTCTAATCGCTCAATCCGAGTGAGTATCCTCATGCGGCTGAACCTCGTTCTTGCAGCGTTCCTCCTCTTCCAGAATTCTTAGCTCGGCGCTCCGGTCTGAGAGCGCCAGGCACGAACCCGGCAAGTCGGGATTGCCGGCGAGGATCTCCGCCTCGATGGCGGCGATCTCCCGTTTGCAGCGTTCGACTGGGCAACAGTCCATTCACGCGGCGAGTCCCGCGCGCTCTAGCGCCACTTCGTCGAATGATTCGCCGCCTTCCAATACGGCCGGCTTGCCCGTGTATCCCTGGTAACGCCGGACAATACAGTCTGCGTATTTCGGATCGATCTCCATGAGCCGTGCCTTGCGATTGCGTCGCTCGCAGGCAATCAGGGTCGAGCCAGAGCCCCCGAACAAGTCCGCGATAACGTCGCCCGATTTGCTGCTATTCAGCAGCGCACGCTCGATCAACTCGGCGGACTTCGCAGTCGGATGGATGCGGTTCGCCGCGGGCTTCTTTTCCTCCCACAACGTCGATTGCGATTTGTCGCCTTACCAAGGATCTTTTTCACCGGCTACGTGGCCGTAGAAAAGAGGCTCATGCTGAAACTTGTACCGGCCAAAGCCCCACGCGAAAGTGTTTTTCGCCCATATGATCTGGCAGCGAACTTCGAAGAGGCAGCCTCCAGCGCGCTCTGAAATTCCCGTTGCTACGATGACGAATGGCAAACATAGAGCGAGGCGCCCGGCTTCGCTACGATTCGGTAGGAGCGAAACGCAGCCTCAAGGAACTGCTTGAACTCCGCATCGGACATTCGGTCGCCTTTTATCTTTAGGCGCTCTTCCGTGTAGCCCTGGTAGTTCACGTTGTAAGGGGGATCGGTGAATACCAGATCCGCAGCGTCGCCGGCCATGAGCCGCGCAACGTCAGCCTGGCGCGTGGCGTCGCCAACCAGGAGCCTGTGATTACCAAGTATCCAGAGGTCCCCGGCCACGGATATCGGTGACTCGGCGAGTCTCCGGTACCGCGTCTTCGTCGGTGAGCCCCTCCGCGGCATCCTGAGCCGCAAGCAGCCGCGCGAGCTCCTCGTCTTCGAAACCGGTTAGGCTAAGATTAAACTTCGCCTCCTGGATCTCCCGCAACTCGATGGCGAGTTTGTCCTCATTCCACTCGGTCCACGTCACCGAGCAGTTTACCATCAGCCGGAATGCCTTGACCTGCGCATCGGTCCAGCCGTCGCAGGGGATCACCGGTACTTCACGCATTTTCTCCGCTATGGCACCTTTGAGACGCAGGTGCCCGTCGATCACTTCATCATCCGAATTGGCGAGGATCGGCACAGCGAATACAAATTCGCGTATGCTCGCGCGAATCCGGTCCACCGCCTTGTCATTTATGCGCGGGTTGCGTTCGTAGGGTTTCAGCCTGTCGGTCGGCCAGTACTCGATGCGCAGGGTCGCAGGGCAGCCAGGCACCTTCATATACGGCGATTGTACGGGGAGTCGTGTCTTTTGCAAAATGCTGTAATATATAGAGTTATCTGTTGTTCGGTGGTACCCAACATGACTAGCCGCGGGTCAACGTCCCGCATTCGCTGAAGCACGTGGATGCGAATTTTTGGGAGAGCCTCCGGTTGGGTTTCATACAGCTCAGGGCGAATTGCGCAATCGACCCGCCTCTTAGATACGATCACCAGCGAGAGAATCACCGGCTACGCTCGACAAAGGCAGGATGCCGGCATGAAGGTCGCGACGGTAAATCGCGAGTTCCAAGTGCTGCGGCGAATGTTCGCGCTCGCCACGGAGTGGGGAAAGGTAGAAAGAGCCTTGCCACGCGTACGCATGCTGCCAGGCGAGGCGCATCGCGATCGAGTCGTCAGCGTCAACGAGGAGAAGGCGTACTTTGAGGGAGCGCTGGCAATCGGCGCTTCGGCGCTCGAAGCCTATCAGCGCGCACTCGTTGGAATAAGAGCGGAAGAACGCGGCGAGATTCCCGTCCAACCACGCGACCCATTCCTGCTGCGCGACGTCGCGACAATACTGCTCGATTGCGGCATCCGGCCGGAAGAGTGCTTTCGCCTCCGCTGGGAAAATTGCCAGAACCATGTGATCGAGATCACCTACGGGAAAACGGACAACGCCCGCCGTCGCATTCCGCTCGCCCAGCGGTCGCAACTAATCCTGGAGATGCGTCGCGCGCACGTTATAGGGCCGTGGATTTTCCCTGCACCGACAAAGAGCGGTCACATTGAGCCATCGAGCCTTCAAGGTCAGCACGCCAAGGCATGCAAGCTCGGCAGCGTGGAGCACTTCCCCTGTCTACACATTCCGACATACTTGCCTGACACGGTGGCGCCTTTCATGGACCCGTGGACGCTAGCTTGCCTTGCGGGGCATCGGGACATGTCGATCCCCAAACGCTATGTTCACCCGCAGGAATACAGCACGCGCGCCGCGATGGAGAAGGCCAGAGTGGCATTAAGGTGGGCACAATTCTGGGCACAGTCCGATTTTGAACACAAAAAATCAAATCGCAGACTTGGCCGTAGCGGCTAATGTGTTTGAGGTTAAGTGGTGCGCCCGGCATGACTCGAACATGCGACCTTCTGGTTCGTAGCCAGACGCTCTATCCAACTGAGCTACGGGCGCGCGGAGGAGACGACTATTTGACGTTAGCATACCGGCCTCTCCATCAGCCACCGCAAGCCAGCCGGCATAGCGGGAGGACTTTCGACAAGCGACCCTGTGGAGCGGCGCGAGGTTCGGTTGGCTGCCGGCGGCGACCTCCAGCGACTCGCCACCAAGGAACCGTCACGGCCTCGTGCCAACTGCGCGAAGGGTCGCGGCTTAGAGTTGTAACTTCACGGGACCCAGATAGCGATCCAGCCAGTCCAGCGCTTCCTTGACCACCTCCAGGCGGTCGATGAAGTCGACATGCCCGCCGGGATAGACGATGTGGCGCTTGTCCTTCTCCGGCGTTCCCAGCGCCTTAAACAGCGGATTCTGGCTCGTTTCCACGGGATATAGCGAATCGTCCTGGCCGTTGAGCATCAGCACGGGAACCTTCACCCTCGGCGCGTAATTCCACCGATCGACCTCGGCGAACCGCCCCGCCGGTCCAGAGCCTATGGACACCAGCACCGCCGCCTTGAAACGCGGGTCCACGCCCAACACGATCACCCCCTGTTGGGAGCCAAAACTCGTTCCGTAATAGCCCAGTTTGGAGGTGTCGATATCGCGGCGCGTCTCCAGGTAGTCGATCGAGCGAGCGACATCCTTGACCTGCTGGATCCTGAGATCCCTGGCACGGCCCGGAGGGGTGTCTAGGGGCGTCGGCCCGCGTTCCAAAGTTCCGGCATAGGCCGGCAGAACCACCGCCCGTCCGGACTTGACAATGTACTCCATCAGGCGCGTCGAAACTTCTTCGGGAGTCCGCGCGAACAACATGTTGGCCCCGCCGAAATAGAAAACCGCCTGAAACGGGGGAGCTGTGTCCTTGGGCAGATACAAATGCAGGATCACCCGCTCGTTCCCATACGCCGCCTGAAAGCTCAGGTTCTCCCGGCGCCAGTGCGGCGCATCGGTGACCGAATCCACGGTGGCCTTCAAGTCGGTTTTGTCGTAGGAGAGAAGGCTCTTGAAGACTTGGAAGGTGCGATCGTCCACGGGCTGATCGTGGCTTCGGTCTGCGGGCGTGTATAACACTTGCCCGTTCAGCGCTTCGGGAACCGGAGAAACGTACCGCACGCAGCGGAATCCAAAGGTTGCCGCGCGATCCCACGGGGATCGCAGATCGCCCTCCTGGAACATGTAGCTGGACTCGTTCCATCCGCCGCCCAGTATGTAACGCTTCTCTCCGGAGCGGTTCGCAGCCCACTCTTTCAAGTTGCCAGCCATGTCGTAGGTGCCGTATGGCGCCATGCCCAGGTTGGATCCGACGCGCGCCGGTCCCTGGCCGCCAAAGTTGCTCAGAGACGTAATCTGCGAGTTAATGCCAAACCCGGCGGCGATATCCCAGTGATAGACGGTCGGCAAGCTCTTGCCGGCGAACTCAGCGTAAGCGGCTGCCTCATACCAGCTCACGCCGCCCACCGGAAAGTCGGCTTTACCGTCGGGATAACTTCCGCCTTCCCAGGTGGACGGCGCCGGCCGGCCGGTCGGGTCGCGAAAGCCGGCCACCGCCGCTTCCCACGTGAGCTCCTTGCCGTCCTTGACGAAGGGCTGCTTCCAATACTCCCGCTTCTGATATCCTCCCGCGTCCACGAACTCCTTGAACTGGCGGTTCGTGACCTCGTACTTGTCCATCCATGCGGCGGGAATCTGAGCGGCGGGAAGCTGAACGTTGAGCACCGCGAGGGGCCCCGGCGGTCCAAGCGGAATCCATACCATTCCAGGCGGCGTCTCCGCCTTGGTGTGAAGCGTCATCCGGACCGCGGCGATTACGCCGCCAGCGTTGTACACAGCCGACTCGACGGGCTCAAACCCGTCCTTAACCGCCCGGATACGATAGTAACCGCGGTGAGGCAGCCGGTCCGTCTTCAGCGGCGAGCGTCCCAAGTGTTCCCATTGCGAGAAGTCGCCGGCCTGGGGATCCATGTAGTCGGTAGCATAGATCTCGGCGGCGGGCGTGGTTTCAATTGTCACGGGCAACAAGCGCAAGTCTTCTTTCAGCCGCGTTACCTCCGGTGAGGACGGCACATACCGCTCGGCCTGCTGTAAGAGCTTCAGAGCCGCCATGAGCTGGTAGCGCTCCATGAGCTGCGCGGCCTGAGGCAAAGCCTGCGTCTCCGCCCAGCGCGCTCGCGATGAGCGCATGTACCAGCGCGTCCCGAAGGCTCCCAGCGCAATCAGCAGCACCAGCGCCAGGGCCGCCGCCAGCGGCCTCCGCAGCGTGATGCCCGTCGCCACGGGTTTCCGTAGCCGCTCCAAGTCCCGAGCAACCTCCGCGGCGGAGCCATACCTCTCGTCCGGTTTCTTGGCCAGGCAACGCAGAATGATCCGCTCCAGCTCGACCGGAATCGCCGGTAGCAGTTGCCGGGGCGCTTGCGGGTCTTCACGCAGAATCGAGGCCAGGGTGGAGAGCGTAGTCTCGCCCCGGAAGGGCCGCCGCCCGCACAGCATTTCGTACAACACCACACCCAGCGCGAAGATGTCGGAGCGCGCATCGACCGGCAGGCCCTCGGCCTGTTCCGGCGACATGTACGCCACCGTTCCCAGAAGCTGGCCCGCGCTGGTTTCGGCTTCGATCGTGAGGGTGGCTCCGTCCGCCGCAGTCGTGGACTCGGCGCGGGGATCGGAACGCTTGGCCAGTCCGAAATCCAGGACCTTCACGCCGGCCTCGGTGATCATGACGTTACCGGGCTTGAGGTCGCGATGAACGATTCCACGCGCGTGCGCAGCGGCCAGCGCATCGGCGACTTGGGCACCGTAGCGGAGCGCGTGCTCCACAGGCTGTGGCCCTCTCTTGAGAGCCTCCGCCAGGCTCTCGCCTTCGACGTACTCCATAACAAGGTATGCGAGGCCATCCTGCTCACCGATGTCGTACAAGCTGCAGATGTGCGGATGATTCAGCGCGGAGATGGCTCGCGCTTCGCGTTGAAACCGCTCGCGGAAATCGGCGCGTCGCGCCAGCTCCGGGCGCACGAGCTTGATGGCGATCATGCGGTGCAGACGCGTATCGCGCGCCCGATAGACCTCGCCCATGCCGCCTTTGCCAACCAGCGCGAGGATTTCGTAGGGGCCCAGGCGCTCACCCACAGAGAGAGGCATGAAGGTTGACCGATTTTACCCCAGATAAGCAGACAGGTCCAGGCTCACTCCGTGTCAAAAAGGCTTCCCGCATTGTGGAGTCAATGTCTGCGTTGCGTGACGCACTGCACCTAAGCGGCGAGAGCGGCGGCTTCCCGAGGCGGGCGGCTCAGCGCGATCCACATCAGGACGCCTGCCGCCGGCACCAGCGCCACTGCCCAGAAGATCCAGTCGTAATGCGCCTGGTCGAACCAGCGGCCGGTGAGCGGCAGAATCACGGCGGCTTCGGCGGCCCAGGCTCCCGAGGCGACGCCCGCGACACTTGCAGTTCGTTCACCAGGGTACGCGCGAGCGCCGGTGCGCAGCCCCAGCATCTGGAATCCTCCGGTGACGAACATGCACCAGAAGAACAACGCCAGCACGCCCGCAATCGAGCTGATGAGCGTCATGAATCCGAACGGAATCGCGCACGCGGCCAGCAGCAGGAACATGCCTACGGGCCGGTCCTTGCCGGCGGCGTAGCGGTCGAAAATCCAGCCCCACGCGAAGTATCCGATCTCCCATCCGAGCGGCGGGATCCACAGCACCTTGCCGAGATCCGCCTGCGACAGCTTGATCACGCGGTTCAGATACAACGGGCTCAGATAGAACACCGGACCGATTGCGACCGCGCCCAACGAATAGCTGGCAATCAACGCCCAGAAACGCTTTTCAAACGGATTCAATGAAGCGAGCTTGGGCTTCTCCTTGGGCTTGGGTAGATAAGGCGGCCGCGCGACGACCGTCCACATCGCGATCCACAGCAGGCCGAGCAGCCCGGTCACCAGGAAGGCCGCGCGCCATCCAAACGCCTGCGCCACGGGCACCACCACCACCGGAGCGAAGATCGCGCCCAGCGATCCGCCGCTATAGGAGATCGCCATGCCGCGCGCCTGCCGGTCCTTGGGCAGCGAATCCATCGAAGCGCGGAAGCCTCCCGGAAACGTCGCGCCCTCGCCCAGGCCGAGCAATCCTCGGCACACGGCGAAGCCCGCGAATCCGATCATCCATGCGTGGGACGCGCTCGCGACCGTCCAGATCGCGACCGCCGCGATCATGCCCAGGCGCAGTCCGATGTAATCCAGCACCGCGCCCCAGATGGGATTCGCGATCATGTACGCGATGGAAAACGCGGAGACGATTTCGCCGTAGCTCTGCGCCGATAGATGCACGTCGCGCAGAATGGTAGGCGACAGCACCGCCAGAATCTGGCGATCCACGTAGGAAAGCCACGAGCACAGCATCATGGCGCCGCTCGCCACCCACATGCGCCAGTTGGTGGCCCGCTCGTAAGCGCTGACGGACAAAGGAGTGCCCGTCAGGCTGGACGATGACATACGGATTCGATGCTAGCACAGGGCTAACGGTGTCCGAGTTCGGATTGCGTGCCCCTCAGCGCATGATACTATTCGTGCTCAGGGAATCGAGGTGAAATCGAATGCACAGCGTCGATTTGAACGACCTGCTGCGAAAGGCTGGTGTCGACCCGCAGCAGACGTTGGTATTCAGGCATCGACCCTTTGAGCCAGAACTGAACAAGGTCCTTCCGTGGTTGGCCGCTGAGAGGCCGAAGGTGTTCAATGCGTACCAGCAGACACAGGGCGAGAAGCTCGAAAAGGTAATGAAGGACGCTGCCTACGTAGCTTCGTTTATTGGACACGAGCCGAGCAAAGCGGTGTTCGTGGGTTTGTACCAAATCGGTGAATCGAAACCCATGACCCGAGGGGAATACTGGCAGGTTCCGGCATATATCGAGATGAAGAAGTTCGGGATGAGGGGACTCACCGAAGAGACTGGTCGATCATCTTGTCTCTGGTTCGACCTCGTGCAGACCGAGTTCTACGCTTCCTGGAAAGGCAAGCTCGTCGTGAACTGGCCCCCGCCCGAGCGATCGTGGTGGCGTCGACACATCGCAACGATTTTGCGATCCTTTCGATACTGGAGGAGAGCGCTCTCGTTCCGTCCGTGCCGGAGTGGAATAGCATTGTCCTCAAGCGGGATGAACTGAGCGTCCTCCCGACGCCCTTGAGGTCTGCACTCTCACAGTGGCGTGGGATCTACTATATCTTCGACATCTCTGATGGGAAGGGCTACGTGGGTTCTGCCTATGGCACCGACAACTTACTCGGCCGTTGGTCCGACTATAGTCACTCGGGACACGGAGGAAACGCCCTACTTCGGAAGCGCGATTCCCAAAATTTCCGGTTTAGCATCCTCCAGATCGTCTCACACGACATGGATGCCGACGACGTGATTAGGCTTGAGGGAAAGTGGAAGGAAAGACTCCACACCCGCTCCCACGGCCTCAATGACAACTGATTGGTGGCATCGCCGTGATGCAGGCAACGGCGACGGTCACTGATGCGTTGTCACCGGCTCCAGACCAGTCTTCTCGATTACGGGAAGACGCGCTGGAGACGCAAGATACTGGATCAGCGCTTTGGCGGCTTCGGGTTGCTTCGATGTCACCGGAATACCGGCCGAGAATACCGTGACCCTCTGCGCCCCCGGCGGCAAGGGACCCACGATATCGATGCCCTTGACGGGACGCAATTCGCTGATCTGCTGGAAGCCGATCTCGAACTCGCCCGATGCGACCACGCCGCCCACCGGATCGGCCTCGATCTTCCTGCTCTTGCCCTTGATCTGATCGGCGACGCCGAGCTTCGGGAACAACACGGTGGAAAGGTACACGCCGCTCGCGCTATCGGAATACGCGATCGATTTCGCCGCCAGCAGCGTGCGCTTCAGCGCGTCGACCGTGCTGATGTCAGGATGCGGCGCGCCCGCCTTGACCGCCAGGGCCATCCTCGATGCAACCAGGTCCACGCGGCTCGACGCTACAACCTTGCCCTGCTTGATCAGCTCGTCGAGCGCTGGCGCGGCGAGGATCACAACATCGATCACCTCGCCTCGAGCCAGGCGCATCGGGATCGCGTTGTGGGTAGTTCCCATGGAGGGCCCGAATCCAGTGTCGAGCTTGTTGTGCGTGGCGCGCTCGTATTCGGGGGCGATCTGAAGGTACGCCGCAGTGAACGCACCGGAGGTCACCACCTTGATCTCGGCCGCACTTACCGCACTCGCGCCCACCAGCGCCGCGATTGCGACCAGAATTGCGGCCCTCAGACGAAGAGAAATTGTTTTCATGACGACCCTTTCACCGAACGCTTCGCACGCACCTTGAGGTGTGCTGCGCCCTCGCGGGTGACCTCGTTTTATTATCATCCATTTACTTATGGCCGCCGCATTTCGACTCCGGTCGTGATTTTCGGAAGGGCTCTGCGCCACTTCAGATCGGGAAGTTGGGGGACTTCATCCATAAGTGCGGCCCGGTCGTAATGCCAGCCAGGTGCGATGACGCCGAGCCCCACAGGCCAGCGCGGATTCGGTCTGTACGGCTACGCCGGCAAACTCTGGCGCGATCGGGATACCTGCGCGCTATAACGGTGCTTGAAACGATGAGGTGCGGGGCGTATACTCGTCGACTAAGAAAGGAGCTGTCTATGCGTGGGTTTTTCTTATTTGGCGCGGGAATTTTGGTGGGACTTATGGTTGAGGTGGCGATTGCGCAGAGCCCGAACCGCGGGATCGTGGCCCTGAATCATGTGGGGATCAGTGTGCCCAACCTTGACGAAGCCGTTACGTATTACACCAAGGTCATGGGCTTTCCAGAGGCCTTCCGGAGCGTCGACGACAAGGGACACGTAAACCTGGTTTACGTTCAAATCAGCAAAAATACGTTCCTGGAGTTGCTGCCCGCCAATGCGGACCGGCCGCCCGGTCTCAATCACTTCGGCGTTCACGTCGAGAACATGCCCGCGGTCACGGCGATGTTCAAGCAGCGCGGAGCCAACGTGTCCGAGATTCGCGTCAGCCCTACGAAAGCGATTCTTTCAAACGTTACCGACCCGCACGGCGTCCGTATGGAGTTGGCCGAGCTTCCTGCCGAATCGCAGCATCGGCAGGCGATGGACCGCTGGAAATAGGGGCTCACCAGCACGAACAGCGGGCTCGTTCGCCGCTCCCGCCGCCGCGTTGGCGACGCTGGTGAAGGAGGAACACGGTCGTCGTGAAGCGAATGCAAAACGCGATACCGTAGATTGATGTAACCATGCGGGGCAATGTGTTGGTCTGGCTTTTGATCTCCGTGTTAGGCCTGTTTATCGCCTGGTGGTGGTTCGATCCGGTGGGCTTTTACCGGAACCCGTTATTCACGTGGTTCAAGGGTCTCGGGGTGCCGTTGCCGGAGATCACTCGGTAGCGCGCCTGCGCCCGTTCCCATCACACGCCGGGGTGGTGCGACCGCGACAATTCAAGAATGCGATCGGCGGCTTCTTGCGGCCGGTCGATCGAGAGTATCGCGATCCGGCTGGTCCCGCCCGCGGTTTCAAGCGACAGATCGCCGATATTCAGCAAGCGCTGGCCGGGCGTCTGGTCGACGCGGACGTCCTGGATCTTGGCCAACTCGAGGGAGCGAGTGGTCTTGGTGAACAGGCCGGATTCGTAACGCAGACGGTCGTTCAGGACAACCAGCCTGGTGAGCGTCCGCCGGAGGTGCCGGAGCATGACGAAGAAGGCGAGGATTGCCGGAACCCCGAGCAAGGCCCACATCCGATCGTCCCGATTGTCCATCGCCAGCAGATAGACGGCGATGGCAAGGGCCAAGAGCAGCGAGAGAACGTAGCCGAGCTTGACCATCTTCAGGGAAGCACGGAGCTGCATGCGGGCATCATAGCATGCAGCCATTTGCATACCGCTACGTGACCCGTGAAAGGAACTGGCCCTTCGGCCGAGCAAAGACTCACTCGCTACGGACTCTCCCCAGCCGCTCTACTTCCCCACCGCGTGAACCGTGTCCTTCTCATTATCGTTGCAGTAGTAGTCCAGTAACTCGGTATCCGGCACCAGAACTTGATGCAGCCGAACGGTCCAGGGCCTGGTGTACGCCTTCGCATCGTCGATCGTAACGTCGACGTCCAAATTGCCGAAATTCGTGCGCTGGAATCTTTCGGTCATTTTGGCGGTTTCCGTCAAAGGGCTGCCGTTGCGGTCCAGCCACGTCCCATCCCGCAGCCCCACCGTTTCGACCACCAGTGCGTCGCCCTGCCACTTCCCGACCGAGTAGCCGTTCCAGCCCGGCTCGGGGTCCTGGGGCAAAGGCCGTCCATCGGTGAAGACCTGCCGGTAGGTCACGTCGCGCTCCGAAAGGATCACGGTGACAGCCGGCGTCTGGATAATTTTCCGGTATAGAGGATAGGTCAGCAGCCGCACCGCACCCGCCGCCTTGCACCGCCCGACCGGGTCGTCTCTGCCGAAATCCGCCCTGCGCTTCTTTACGAGCTCGGCGGCCCATGGCTGGTACGGCAGACCGCCCGGAAGGCTCGCGCCGATGTCCGCGAATTCCTGCCCTCCGGCGTCCACGCTGCACGGGTTGAACGCATCGGCCACGCATGGCCGCCGCAGCCGCCAGATTCCGGATAGATCGGGATGTCCGTCGGAAGAACGCGGCGCGGGCGCGGCGAGATTCGGCTTCCCATCGGCCAAGCGGGGAATTCCAGGGACCGTATACTGCAGCCACTGGGCGCCCAGCGGCGCGGACAGCGCGCTGAGAATCATGAGGGCGCGCGCGGCTCGGTGCGCGAGTTGTACGCGTGCGACCTGGATTTCCATATTTGAATTCCCCGGCACAGTTCAGTATATAGCCGGGAGCCATTTCACGCTCCCACGAGCTGTTCTTCCGAAATGACGGAGAACGGCATCGGCAACGTCCGCCGAAAACCGCCGCGGCACGGCTCAACCGACGCTGTGGGTAGCTAAATCCACTGTCACGGGGTCGAAGGGCGTGGTTTGTTGACCCAGCGGCCAGAACTCCGTCTTCAACTGGCTGGCCGAAACCGTCACGAAGAGATATCCCAGCGAGGACATCGCGGCATCGTAGGTGACCTCCTGGGTAGCATCGGCGGGCTGGCCGCTCGCTGCCGCCACTGACTGGGGCGGCATCCCGCCGCCGCCGGCGACGATGTAGAGCACCTGTTGGCCGCCGATCCGGCGGGTGTAACGCTGGTAGTTGTGCGCGTGAGCCGAGAGCACGGCGTGGGGCATGACGCCGGCGGCCGTGCATGCGTCTGTAATGCTCTTGTTCATGTCGGTGCTTCCGCTGTGGCCGCTCTGGCTATACGGCGGATGGTGCGTCGCAATGACCAACGCCTTGCCATCCTCGATCTTGGCGATGGCCTTAAGCGTGGCGCCGAGCCAGTCCACTTGAGACGTGTCGCCGCCGGCGCCTTGAAGGTAACCGGGGTTCTCCAGAAGATTCGAATACAGCCCGATGATCCGCACGAACGGCGCGTCGAGCATCCAGTAGACGCCCGGCTGCGTCATGGTTTCGCGGTACACGCCGATTCCGGACGCCGCCGGCGGAACGGCCGCCGTAGCGGCGCAGAAGTTCGCGCGAAAGCCGCTCAAGGAGGGACTGTCCGCGGCGGCCCGCACCTCCCCGTCGTGGTTGCCGGGGATGGCCAGTATTTTTCCCGGATAGTGGCGATACGGTCGGTAAAAGCGATCCCCGTAGTGCGCTTGTTTATCCGGGCCGTAGATCACATCGCCGAGATGAAACAGGAAGGCGGGATTCAGTCCGCCCGCGCCGGCTTTGTAATCGGTGGCCATCTCGTCGCCGACCTGTTCGGCTTCGTTGGCCATCCCGACTCCGCTATCGCCCAAGGCGTGAAACCGGATTTCGCCGACATCTTCAATTTCCGTGACGCCCGTGTCGCCGATGACCTCGGAAAGATCCATCCGGCCGCCGCGCAAAACCGGTGGAACCGAGCCGAGTTGATGCCTGCTCCAGTCCGTCATGCGGAGGTTGCCGTTGACGGGCTTGCGTTGCGCAGGCGGAGTTGTAGTGAAAAAGGGGTGGGCGTACCTCCCCGTGGAATGTGAGCTTGCCGAATGCGAGGTGGTTGCGGCTTTCTTAATGGCCATCTGGGTTCTCCTTCTCCTCCGACTGAGTGATTTGATCGACCAAGGACGGGCGGCGTTACTAAAACCGCGGACCCATCCGGTTCCACTAGCGGATTCCGCTCGAGAAACCCGCCACCAAGGAAACAACAAGTCCGGAGCTGGATGCCCGCAGCCTGGCGGGTACCGGCCGCTTTGCGCCGCTCTCCCCTTGCTGTAGAATGATGCGCATGAATTCCAAACTCCCGGTGATCGTTGTCGCTCTCGGTACGTTCGGGACGGCGCTTTGCGCAGCGCCCGTGTCGGGCGAGGCCGTGTATCAGAAGCGGTGCGCGTCCTGCCATGAATCGGGCAATCCACGGGTGCCGTCCCGGGACGCTCTGAAGAAGCTTGCGGTGGGGCGCATCGCACGCTCGCTGGACTTCGGAGAGATGAGCAATGTGGCGAGTTCCTTGCGGCGGGACGAACGCGAGGCCGTGGCGGCGTATCTAGGAGTCGCAGGCGGCAACCCGGCACCCCCCGCCAAGGCGTTGTGCCCCGACCGGAGCGTCGCGATCGCCGGACGCTCGAAATCGGAATGGAACGGATGGAGCCCGTCCCCCACCAACACGCGCTATCAGCTCGGCGACGCCGCCGGTTTGACCCTCGACCAGGTGCGCAAGCTCAAGTTGAAATGGGCGTATGGATTCGACGGCGACATCGTGGCCTTCGCGCAGCCGACGGTTCTGGACGGCAATGTGTTTGTCGGCAGCGCCAGCGGCCAGGTACAGGCCTTGAGCGCCAACTCCGGGTGCGTCAAGTGGACTTTCCAGGCCAACGCGCCGGTTCGCTCGGCGATCGTCGCCGTCCCTTTGGGGGAGAAGCACGCTCTTCTGTTCGGGGATCAATACGGCACGTTCTACTCGGTCGAGGCGGAAACCGGCCGGCTGCTGTGGAAGAAGATGGTCGACGTGCAGGAGGCGGTCAAGCTCACGGGCGCCCCGGTTGCCTATCAGGGCACCGTGTTCATCCCGGCCTCTTCCTGGGAGGAAGGCCGCACGCTCAGCCCCGATTATGTTTGCTGCACTTTTCGCGGGTGGGTCGCCGCGCTGCGGATCAAGGACGGCTCCCAGGTGTGGAAGGCTTACACGATCCGGGAAAAGCCGCGTCAAATCGGCAAGACCAGCGCGGGGGCGGAGCAATGGGGACCCTCCGGAGGCGGCGTGTGGGCGTCGCCGACTCTCGACGCGAAACGCGGCTTGCTCTATATCACCACGGGCGACAATTTCTCTCCGCCGTCGACCGATATGAGCGATTCCGTCGTGGCCCTCGAGCTCGGAACCGGACGCGTCGCCTGGTCCAAACAGACAACCCCCGGCGACGTCTGGAACTCGTCCTGCGGACAGAAAGGCGATTGTCCGGGACCCGACTACGATTATGGATCTTCTGTTTTGCTCGAAAAACTGGAGAGTGGCCGCGACGTGTTGCTGGTGGGACAAAAGTCCGGCGTCGTCTACGCGCTGGACCCCGACAAGAGGGGCGAGATCGTATGGCAGGTCCGCGTCGGTAAGGGCGGGATCAATGGAGGCGTCCAGTGGGGCATGGCGAGCGACGGTCAGCGCGTCTACGCCGCAACCTCCGATGTGGCGCGGCTCCAGGGGAAGAACCCCGACCCGTTGGATCCGAGTCCGAATCTGGTCGATTCGGCACAGGGCGGCGGCCTGACGGGCCTGCGCATCGCGACCGGGGAAAAGGCCTGGTACACTCCGCCGGCCGCCTGCGGAACGAAGCCCGGCTGCAGCCCCGCCCAGGCGGCTGCGGTCACCGCGATCCCCGGCGTCGTGTTCTCCGGTTCGATGGACGGGCACCTGCGCGCCTATACCGCCGAGGAAGGCCGGATTCTCTGGGACTTCGATACCGTCCGCGAATTTGAAACCGTGAATGGCGTCCGGGCGAGCGGCGGATCCCTCAGCGGCCCCGGCGCAGTGGTGGCGGGGGGAATGGTGTTCGTGAACTCCGGTTATCGCAGCGGCTCCATGCCGGGCAACGTGCTGCTCGCGTTTGCACCAGAAGAGTAAACCGATTCGGCGCCGCTGGTTCGCCGGCTTCGCTATCCTCACAGTATGCTTTGCATGAGGATACGTTAGGGTACCGGTGCGCGAGCCAACCGAAACCGACGTGGCGATTCGACAGGATCGCCCAAGCCCAGGCGCGCGTGTCAACACACCGGGCCAGGTGCTGTTTGCCAGTCTCATCGGCACCACCATCGAGTTCTTCGACTTCTACATCTACGCGACCGCCGCGGTCCTTGTATTTCCCAAGTTGTTCTTTCCCGCTTCGGATCCGGCTTCGGCCACGCTTGCTTCGCTCGCGACGTTTGGGATCGCGTTTCTCGCGCGGCCGTTCGGCTCGGCGCTCTTCGGCCATTTCGGCGATCGCGTGGGGCGCAAGACCACATTGGTTGCCGCGCTGCTCACCATGGGACTTTCCACGGTGGCGATCGGCGCGCTTCCGACCTACGCGACCATCGGCGTGGCCGCGCCGCTGCTGCTGGCGCTGTGCCGCTTTGGGCAGGGCCTGGGTCTCGGCGGCGAGTGGGGCGGCGCGGTGCTGCTCGCCATCGAGAATGCGCCGCCCGGGAAGCGTTGCTGGTACGGGATGTTTCCGCAGCTCGGCGCTCCTATCGGATTTCTTTTCTCTGGAGGCGTGTTTCTGTTGCTCTCCAGGGGGCTCACTGACGAACAATTCTTCAGCTTCGGCTGGCGCTTTCCGTTTCTGGCGAGCGCCGTCCTGGTGTTGGTGGGCTTGTATGTGCGGCTGACGATCGCGGAGACCCCCGTATTCTGCGACGCGCTCCGCCGGCGGGAGCCGGTAAAGGTGCCGATTTTCGTGGTGTTCCGGGACCACGCCCGGACGTTGCTGGTGGGAACGCTGATCTCGCTCGCGACATTCGTGCTCTTTTATTTGATGACGGTTTTCGCGCTGTCCTGGGGCACCACCGCGCTGGGCTATGGACGGGAAAAGTTCCTGGTGATCCAGTTGATCGGAATTCTGTTCTTCGCGCTCGGCATTCCGATCGGCGGAGCGTGGGCCCAATGGGGCCGCCGCCGCGCGCTTCTCTGGGTGACCGTATCCATATGGGTGTTCGGACTGATCATGGCGCCGATCTTCCTCGCTGGGACGGCTGGCGTCGTGATCGTGATGGTGGTGGGCCTGCTCTTGATGGGCCTGACCTACGGCCCGCTCGGCACGGTGCTCTCGGAGTTGTTTCCGACGCAGGTGCGTTACACCGGCAGCTCGCTCACGTTCAACTTCGCGGGTATATTCGGTGCGTCGCTCGCGCCTTACATCGCCACCTGGCTCGCCACGAACTTCGGTTTGCGGTACGTCGGCTACTACCTCTCGGCAGCCGCGGTCCTGACGCTCATCGGATTGCTCGCGGCGCGCGAAACCAAAGACGACGAGCTTTAGCGATCGACTTTGGGCTTAGTTCGGGAACTGGACCGTCCCGATCATCTGCTTGAACAGCGGATCGAACTCGCCCAGCCGGGAAGGCGGAGCGGCCAAGGCCACATACCAAAGCCCAGCGTCCCGGGTGACCGTGTAAAGGTAGACGGTCTGATCCGGGTCCTGTTGAAACGACGTCTTCGTGTTCAGCTTGGTCATCAGCGCGGGTTTCCCGCCGACTTCGGCGCGCTCGGGTCGCGCAGCCCGCAAATTGGCATCGCCCTTCTGGAGAGCATCCACGAATTCCTTGGTGCTGGAATCCAGGTTCACAGCCGCCGCTCCCGCCTGCGGGACGTAGTAATCGATCATCGCGCCAAACAACAGTTCCGTTCCGCCGTTCTGGCCCTTTACCGCCCCGCCCTGGGGGATCAAGTAGATGCTGCTGGCGGGCTGTGGCTGCCCGACCTGCCATGCGCTCGGGTATCCGATCGCAAAGCCGTTCGCAGGATAGTCCTTCATCCCCGAAGGCAGGTTGGACCGCGGACTCGCGCCCTGCTTTGCCAGGATCAACGCCCCCGGCTGAGGTTTGGGAGGTGGGATGGTGGCGATGAGTTGTTTTACCCGAGGGAAGGTTCCGGTGCCGGAGGAGTAATCGCGCTTTGGATAAAACTTGATGTCGTCGGAAACATATTTGATGCGGCTGCCGGTGGCGGGATGCGAAGCCATCCACAGCGCCAAACCCTTGGGTTCCGCGGCCGTGCCCTGCGTCGCCTCCAGTTTTTCGAAAAACTTCGGCAGTTGGATCGGATCGTAGCCGGCCGAGGACATCATCCGCGCGCCGTTCAAATCCGCGTCGTGCTCGTAGCCCCGGGAGAACTTCATCAAGACTGAGTTCTGACCCAGGCCGGCGCCCGCCTCGCTGATCTGGCACAGCATGCCGCACTGGCCATTCTGGGAAGTAATGGCGCCCGCTGCGGCTCCCAGCACCTGAAACAGAGTCCCGTAGGTCTGTTGCTTGGTCATCTGCGCGGCGCCGTGGCGCAGCGCGACGTGCGACATTTCGTGGGCCAGAACACCGGCGACTTCGCCCTCGCTATCCGCCGCTTTCAGCAGGCCGGTGTGTACGTACATCGGCCCGCCCGGAAGGGCGAATGCGTTAATCGATTCGTCGTTGACCAGCTTGAAATAGTAAGGGTATGCGTTCGCCTGAGGCGTCTTGGCAAGGTTCTGGCCGATCTGGTTCAGCCAGTGTTCGATTTCCGCGTTGTGGACGACCTCCATCTCGCGCTCCACCTGGATCGCCGACTCCTTGCCGAGCTGCGCCTCCTGATCCCGCGATAGCGAGGTCTTCTGGATCTTTACTTCCGCCTGTTTGCCGGGCCTTTGAGCGTATACAGCGATCGGAAGACTGAGAGCAATTGCGAGCAAACGGCGGCTCATAGCTCCTCCTGTGGGTTCCGAATTTCAGTCTACTGCAACGGGAGTATCCGTCACATGAACCTGCCTGGGAGGGAGCGCCCGGCACGCCTCGGTTCATGCGCACGGAGGCCGCTACGAAATTACTTGAGCGACAGCAGTTTGCCCGGATCCACGCGCATCACTTCGTAATCGATGGCCCCGTCGATCGAGCTGAACCAGTGCCCCGTACCGGCTGGGATGATCACCACGTCGCCGGCGTGCAAGGTGCGGCTTGTGCCATTTGCCAGCGCCGCCCCGCGCATGCTGGGCCCGGCCAGATCCTTTACCGTCGGGGTATCCGCCGGGATCCGTTCGGGCTTGGTGAGGGCGCCGCCGCTCACCAGCGTGCCGGAGCCCGCCAGGACGTGATAGATCTCCGTCAATTCGTCGTGCGCGATGGAAGTTTGCGGAGCTTTCGCCGAGCGGTGCACCACCCCCATCCCGACGTTCAGACTGCCGACGGACACCGTTCGGATGGCCTGGTCGGTTACGCTATCGGCGGGCGCTTTCCTCAGTGTCGCCTGAATGTCGGCTGCGCCGATATAAATCGCGGGCACCGTGTTCTTATTGGTTTGCGTTTGCGCGGAAAGCGCGCACAGAATCAAAACGCCTGCGAAAACGGTCTTTTGCATAGCCTCTCCTTATGGGCGCAAGTATACAGCAGACGCGACGCGTGGTGACCGCCAAGGATGCGGAAGCAGATATGGCGTCAGTCGTGCACCGAGGCGTCCAAAAACGCGCGCAGGCGATGGCTGCGGCTGGGATGACGCAGCTTGCGCAGGGCCTTGGCCTCGATCTGGCGAATGCGCTCACGCGTTACCGCGAAATGCTGGCCCACTTCTTCGAGCGTGTGCTCGCTGCCGTCCTGTAGGCCGAAGCGCATCTTGATGATCTTCTCCTCGCGAGGACTCAGGGTCTTCAAAACCTCGGCGGTCTGCTCGCGAAGGTTTAAATTGATGACGGCTTCCGAAGGAGAAACTACTCTACGGTCGATGATGAAATCGCCGAGGTGCGATTCTTCTTCTTCGCCCACCGGCGTTTCGAGTGAAATAGGTTCCTGCGCGATGCGCAGCACCTTGCGCACTTTGCCCACCGGCAGCTCCATCTTGAGGGCCAGCTCCTCGGTGGTGGGCTCGCGTCCCAGATCCTGCTGCAGCAGCCTTTGCATGCGCACCAATTTGTTGATCGTCTCGATCATATGGACCGGGATGCGAATCGTGCGCGCCTGGTCGGCGATGGCGCGCGTGATGGCTTGCCGCACCCACCACGTCGCGTAGGTGGAGAACTTGTAGCCGCGCAGATAGTCGAACTTGTCCACCGCTTTCATCAGGCCGATGTTGCCTTCCTGGATCAAGTCCAGGAACTGCAGCCCGCGATTGGTGTAGCGCTTGGCGATGGAAACGACCAGGCGCAGATTGGCCTCAATTAGCTGTTTCTTGGCGGTTTCAGCTTCCTGCTCGCCGCGTTCGACGATCTGCAACGTGCGGCGCAGCTCGGCCGACGTGGCGCCGGATTCCTCCTCCATTTGCTGGATCTGCTGGGCGTGCTGGCGCATCTCCTTGCGGAGCGTGGCGGCCTGTCCGTGCGCGCCGCCCTGCGCGGTTTCGAGCTTGCGCTGGACGCGCGCGATTTCCCGCTCCACCGGCCGCAGCGCTTCGACGGCCCGGCGCAGGCTGCCGGCCAGATCCCGGCGCGTCATGGAAGAGAACGGAATGGCGCGGATCAACCGCGAAATCGCTACCATGGTGCGCGCCAGGCCCATACGCAGCGAGCGGTGCATCTTGGGCTTCATGCCGCGCGACACGGCTTGCAGCTTCTGCCGGAACTGCTGGGCTTTCTTGTAATGCTTCTCGATTTCCGCGGTGGTCGCCAGGAGCTCCTCGGCGTGGACGATCACGTCGTCGTCGGTGACCACTAGCTCCGGCATGATCAGGATGTCGCGGACGGCGCCGGCGTCCTTGCGCAAAGTCTCGGGCAGCGCCAGAACCTCGCGGATCACCAGGGCCGATCGCGAAAGCGCCTTGCGCACGGCGGTCTGCCCGCGCTCGATGCGCTTGGCGAGCTCCACTTCGCCCTCCCGCGTCAGCAGCGGGACCGAACCCATCTCGCGCAGATACATGCGCACCGGATCGTTGGTCTTGTCCCCGAAATCCTGCCCGAGGTCGATATCGCCGAGCTCTTCCGCCTCCTCGGCCTTTTTGTCGAATTCGATTTTCGGCTCTTCGAGGATCTCGACGCCGGCGGTGTCGAGTTCAGTGAGCAAATCGTCGAGCTCGCGCCCGCCCGGATAATCTTCCGTCAGCAGGTCGTTGACGTCGTCATAGAGTACGTAGCCCTTCTCCTTGCCCGTACTCATGAGCTGCTTGAAACGGCCGATTTTATCGTCGCCCGACACCTTGCTTCAACCACCCCTTACTTCGCGCCCCTGTGCGTTCTTTCACCCAGTCGCCATTAGTGTACAACACCGCCACTGGCGATCATGGCGGCGAACCGCCGCGCTGGGCGCTTGCTTCCCGCTCCAATCTGTGAAGCTCGGCCATCCACCCCAGCGCCTCCTGCATGTTCCCTTCCCGCTCCGCGGATTTTACGCGCGCTCTTACGTCCGCCAGTTGGCGCCGGTGGAAATCCTCGTCCAGCCGCCGCAGACACGCCTCCGCCTGGGCCAGACACGCCGCGTCGTCACCTATCTCATCGGCAGCCACTATCTCATGCAGTAGGGAACGGGAAGCCTCCCCGAGCCGCGCGTCCAGCACCGCAAACGACACATCCTGCCCGGTTTCCGATAACAGACGAAGCGCATCGAAAATTTCATGACTGGCGAAATTCCCGGCGATCTCTGGGCTGAGGCGCGCTAGGACTTCGCGGCGCGTCGTACTACTCGAAACCAAAGCGTTCAAAAGAATCCGTTCCAGTGGCGGAATTTCGGGACGCGGCTTAGGCGTACGATGCGGGCTCGTTCCACCACCAGCGTCCGTGCCACGTTCCGTACGTCGTTCACCCGCGGAGACGCCCAGAGCGCGTCTCTCAAGTGACGCGCGCTTGAACTGATCGAGCACCAGCCCCGGCTCCACGCCCAGGTATCCCGCGACGTCGCTCGCCACCGCGGCGCGCTCCAGGCGATCCGGAATGCGCTGCACGGCCGGCAGCAGGGACTTGAACGCGTCCACCCGTCCGTCGGAGGACCGCAGATCGAAGCGGCCGCGAACGCGATCGGCGAGCCAGTGAAAATATCCGGGCGCCGCGTCCACCCTCGCGCGATACGCCTCGGCGCCGTTCTTCTTGACGTACTCGTCGGGGTCCAGCCCGCCGTCGAGCGCCAAAACCTTCACGTGCAGGCTCTCGTCTAGCAACATCGGGAGGGCGCGTTCGGCCGCGTTCGCGCCGGCCTCGTCGGGATCGAAATTGACGATGACGGTATCGGCATGCCGGTGGATCGCGCGCACTTGCGGATTGGTCAGCGCCGTACCGCAGCTCGCCACCACTTCCCCGACACCGGCTGCGTGCACGCCGATCACGTCCATGTAACCTTCTACCAGTACCGCGCGGTTCGATTTCCGCATGCCGTCGCGCGCGCGATGCAGATTGTACAGCGTCGCGGTTTTGCGATAAATAGGCGTTTCCGGCGAGTTCAGGTACTTGGGCTGATCGTCGTCGCGCAGAGCCCGTCCTCCAAACGCGATCACTTTGCCCGATTCGTTGTGAATCGGGAACATCAGACGCCCGCGAAAGCTATCGTAAAATCCGCCGCCCTCATTGCGCTGCCGGACCAGGCCGGAGGCTTCGATCTGCTCCTGCGTGAACGATTCCTGGCTCAGGCGTCGGACCAAAGCTTGACCTCCCGGATCGGAATAGCCCAGCTCGAACCTCTCGATCGACTCCTGCGTCAAGCCGCGGCGCTCCAGATAAGCCCGCGCCTCGGCTCCCGGCGGGCCCGCCAATGCGGATTGATAGAGCTTGGCCGCGAGGGCGTGAACCTCCTGCAGCGCGCCTCGCAGCTTCGAGTCGGCGTCGGCGTATTCGGTGCGCTTCGGCATGGGGATGCCGTTGCGCTCGGCTAGGTACCGGAGAGCTTCCGGAAAGGTCATGCCCTCGATGTCCATCACGAACTTGAGCGCGTCGCCGCCGGCCCCGCATCCGAAGCACTTGAAGAACTGGCGCCCCTGATTCACGTTGAAGGACGGTGTTTTTTCCTGATGGAAAGGGCACAAGCCCAGGTAGCGACCGGTCGCGCCGACGCGGCGCAGGCGCACATAATCGCCCACCACCTTGACGATGTCGATCGAAGACTTCAGTTGCTCGACAAAATCCATGGGGGTGTGTACCCCAAATTATGGCACGCGAAGAAAAAACATTTTCATGTTAGAATGCTTTTGTGCAGGCTCTCTCCCCGACCCGCGTCTCGGACCAGCGGATTTCTTCGAAAGAAGGCATGGAATCCTTCAAGCGGCGCACGCTCGGCAAGCTCGACGGCTTGCGCTGTCCCGAGCATCGCCAGCCCCCGCGCGTGGATTTCCACGGGACCACTCTGCAAACCATCACCATTCGCATGAGCGGATGCTGCGACGCGCTGATCGCGCTGGCCAACCGGAAGATCGCCGGCTGCTGACTCCGTCGGCTGGCGGTGATAAAATACGCCCATGCCACGTACGCTACCTCTGTTTGCTTTTGGTGCGTTCTTGTTCGGCGCGACCCTGCTCCCGGCGGCCGTCACCAAGGTCGATATTTCCGAGCGCTCCGACCTTCCGGTCGCGGGCGCGGAACGGATCGCGGGGAAGGTCCACTTCGCGCTCGATCCGAACAACGCCTCGAACCGCGCGATCGTCGATCTCGACCGCGCGCCGCGTAACGCCCAGGGACTCGTCGAATTCTCCGCGGATTTGCTGATGGTGCGCCCCAAGGACCCGGCCAAACGTAACGGGACGCTGCTCATGGAAGTCTCCAACCGCGGGCATTCGTCGCTGTTCCAGCTCGGCGGTGGCGGCGGCACCAATCCGATGCGGACGGCCAAGGACTTCGGCGATCCGTGGATGCTCGAACAGGGATATACGCTCGTGCTGGTCGGCTGGCAATTCGATCTGCCCGACGAAGCCGGATTGGTGCGTCTGCTCGACGCGCCCGTGCTCCGCGGGGTCACCGGGGTGGTGCGTTCCCAGATCCAGGTAGATCGCAGGACCACTACCGATTCTCTCGGCGATCGCGCGATGGCTGCTTACGCCGTGGCCGATCCGTCGGGAGGGCGCATGACGGTCCGCGACGGATTCGACGGCGCCCGCGCGGAGATCCCGCGCGCGGATTGGCACTTTACCGCGGACGGAAAATCGGTGGAATATTCGAAGGGTTTCGAGCCGGGCCGCATCTATGAAGTGGTTTACACAGCCCAAGACCCGGTGGTCGCGGGGGTCGGCATGGCGGCCATGCGCGATTACGCGTCGTACGCCCGCCGGCAGGGCGACGCGCGCTACGCGATCATTTTTGGCCAATCGCAGGACGGCCGCTTTTTGCGTGCGTTCGTCCGCGAGGGATTCAACGCCGACGAGCAGGGCAAGAAAGCCTACGACGGGGTATGGGCGCACATCGGCGGCGGCGGCCTCGGCAGCTTCAACGTGCGTTTTGCCCAACCTTCGCGCACGCGCTGGGATTATCCAACCGACCTTCCGCCGTTCACGCCCGACGGACTACTCGCGAAGTCGCGTGCGGCAGGTGTGGCGCCGAAGCTGTTCCTGACGAATAATTCGAACGAGTACTGGAACTCGGCGGGGTCTCTGGTGCATACCTCCACCGACGGCAAGCCGCGACATCCCGCCTCCCGCCGACGCCCGCATCTACTACGTCGCGGGAACCCAGCACGTGTCCGGCAAGGGCGGCCCGAATCCGAACGTGCAATATCCTACCAACGACCAGCAGGTCCGCTGGTTCATGAATGCGGCCCTGGTTGCCATGAACGACTGGATCTCCAAGGGCATGGAACCGCCGCCGTCCCGGTATCCGAGCGTCGCGCACGGCGAGCTGACCGATCTCGCGGGTTTGAAGTTCCCGAAACTGGCGGGCGTCCATCCGCCGGCGAAAGTTTACCGGCCGCGAGTCCTCGACTTCGGACCCGCCTTCGCGACCACGGGCATCATCTCCATCGAGCCGCCCAAGGAAGGCGAATTTTACACGACGCTGATTCCCCAGGTGGATTCCGACGGCAATGAGATTGCGGGCATTCACCTGCCGCAAGTGAGCGTCCCGCTGGGCACGTATACGGCATGGAACCTCCGCTCGCCGAAGATCGGCGCGCCGGATGCGACCTTTACCAATATCGGTTCGACGTTCCCGTTTGCATTAACCAAGGCCGAGCGGGACCGCTCCGGCGATCCGCGTCCGTCGATCGAGGAGCGCTATCAAAGCGAGAAAGATTACCTGGCGAAGACGGAAGCCGCGGCGCGCGAGCTCGTGAAGCAGCGCTACGTGCTGGAGCGGGACGTCCCCCACATCGTCGACTTCGCGCAGGAGCGTTGGAGAACGCTGACCAGCCAGGAGCAGGCGAGAAAATAGGCGGGGCGGGCTCTCATCCAATTAGGAACCGGGCGCGTACTCCAGCACCACCGCGGTGATGTCGTCGCGCATCGCGCCGCCTTCGGTGAAGCGGTCGAGCTCGGCGAGGATGGCGGCGTGCAGGCCCGCGGCATCGAGCTTCGAGTTTTCGCGCAGGCACTGGCGCAGGCGCTCGTTATCGAAAAACGCGCCGTCCGGTCCTTCCGCTTCGGTCAACCCGTCGCTGTAAATCACCAGCTTGTCGCCGGGCTCCATGGGAACCTGCACCACCTCGAACTCGGAGCCTTCCAGCATGCCGACGGGCATCGACGTCGTGTGCAGGCTCCGCATGCGGCCGTCGCAGCCGAGCAGAAACGGGGCGCAGTGCCCTGCATTCACGTACGTGAGAACACCCGTGGAATCGAGAATCGAATAAAAGACGGTCGCGTATTTTTCACCGTGGGTGCGGTCGAGCAGGAACTCGTTCAGCCGGGACATGCGCGGCGCGATGTGGGAAGTATCGCCTGAAGCCATCAAAAACGTGCCCTGCAGAAGGCTCGCGAGCAAGGCCGAGCTGACGCCCTTGCCGGACACGTCGGCGACCACGGCTACCCAGGCGTTTGCTGAAATCTTGTGGACGTCGAAATAATCGCCGCCGACTTGAGTGGACGGGATGCTGGAGCCGGCCGCGCGAAACCAGCCCTCGCCGGGCAGCGCCGTGGGCAAGAGCCCCTGCTGGATGTCGCGCGCGATTTTCAGTTCGTCCTCCATGCGGACCTTGACGCGCTCCTCCTCCAGCAGGCGCGCGTTTTCGAGGATGGTGGAAGCCTCGATCGCGAGCGTTTGCAGCAATTCGCGGTTGCCCGAAGAGAGGTCGGCGGGCGCCTTGCGCGAATCCATGTAGATCAGCCCGACGGTGTCCTCGGCGGCCGAGACGGCGCGTGTTTCTTCGCTCGCGTTGCTGCGCACTCGAATCAGCGGCAGGCACACCACGCTGCGCAGCTGGAGCATGGCGATGGTCGCTTCGGGCTGGACCTTGTGCTGCTCCAGCGGATCGAAGGACATGCTCAGCAGGTCGCGGCGCGAAGTCAGGGCGCGGCGGATCACCGACGTGGGCACGCGCAGATCGGCGGGATCCAGAACGCGGCCGCCTTGATCGCGCGCGACCGCGACGTCGAGGTCGGCGTCCTTGCGCAGCAGCAGGAAGCCGCGCTCGCATCCGGTAACGGCCAGAGCGGCATCGACGACGGCGGTGAGCACTTCCTGCGTCGACAGCGAATTTTGCAGCGCCCGCGCTACCTCCACCAGCGAGCGCAGCTTGGCCAGATCGCCCGCGCCGGCTCCCGCCTGGCCTTCTCCGTGTGACGTAGAGGCGAGCTGATCGAGCAGGCGATGAATCTCGGCTTTGTCTAGCGTGAAGGTGAGCTGGTAGGAATCGCGCACGCCGAACTCGATGCGGTCGGAGTTGCGCAGGGCGCGCCGTGCCGCGCGTTCGCCGTTCACCCACGTTCCGTGGCGGCTGTTCAGATCCTCGATGAAATAGGAGCCGTGTTCGTAAACGATCTGGGCGTGGTGGCGCGAAGCCCGGTTGTCGCGCAGTACCAGGCTGTTATCGGGTTGGCGGCCCATGGTGAACGGCAGCCGGTCCACATCCGCGCGGCTGCGCTGTCCGGATGGCGCGAGCACCAGGAGAGCGGCGCCGGGTCTTTCCAGGGCGCGGGAATGCGGAGAAGGTTGAGAAGCGGGATCGGGTGCCGGCATCAGCCCTCGACGACTGAACTTTGCGCGGACGTCTGCGCGTTCAAAGCCTGGCAATCCGGGCAATATCCGCCCATTTCCGTGCGGGCCGTGGCGATGCGGAAGCCGAGGTTGGCCTCCACCTGGCTGCGCATGTTCTGCAGGGATTCGCCGAAAAATTCCTCGACCTTGCCGCAGCGCAGGCACACGATATGCGCATGCTCCTGCTTGAGGCGCGTTTCGTAGTAGTGCTGGTCCCCCGCGAAATGCATCAGGTCCAGTTCGTCGATCAGCCCGCCTTTTTTTAACAGCTTTAACGTGCGATAGACCGTGACCCGATTGAGCCGGGGATCCTTTTCCTTGGCGAGCCGGTACAGGCTTTCGGCGTCCAGATGGCGCCCGGAGCGGTCCAGCAATTCGAGCAGGATCAGGCGCTGCCGGGTGATGCGCACGCCGCGCTGTTTGAGCGAATTCTGGATGCCCGCGCCCATGGCCTCTTCCCGCCGTCCCCGATTACGAGGTTAGCAGATCGGCGGATCACAGACGTTCCGGGATCGCGATGTGCCATCGCTCGTGTGCTTTAGCGATTGCGGCGGACCGGAATCCTTGGACGCGCGTTCTACAATCGGGCAGGAATTTTATGGCGCACAAATTTCGAATGTACTGGCGGCGGGAAACCGGTTGCGACGAGGGAACACCGGTGGACCTGGAGGACCTGGACGCGGCCATCCAGCTGCGGATATCGAAGCTGGCGGGGAGCGACGAGGGGCCGATTGAGATTCGCCTTCCTTTCCTCGACCGGCGGGAATGGCGGCGGCGTTCGGAATTGCTGCGCCGAATGACGTTCACACGCGCGGGTAGGACCATCCGCTACGTTCCGGCCGGTGCCGCGGCTCCCCTGCGGGATCAGGCCGCCGACGCGATGGCCGCGCATCCGGCGTGGCTCGCCGCGCCGGTCCAGCGCCAGTTCGGGTATTTTCGGGTGTGGCGAAACGTCTCGGTGGCGCTCCAGAATTTTCTGCGCCGCGCGGCTCCCGAGATCTATTTCCGCGATCCGGCGCGCTACGAGGATCGGCGCGCCGCGGGGGCGCTGCTGGTCTATCAGGCTTCTCACGTGTGCCGGGGGATGCGGGAAACCGAGTTCGCTTACGACATCGCGAACGGGGAGACGCTGCCGGCTGCGCTGTCCATGATCGGCGGTCCCATGCAGCAGGCCCTCGGCGAAGCACAACGGCGTGTGGAAGCGTCGGGGCGCCCGGAACTGGCCCGGCGGTACGTCCCGGTGTGGCATGAGGACATCGTGCAGGCGGTTCGGCAGCGGCCGCGCCGTCTACTGGCGTTGCTGGGCGATGAAGCGGCGCTAATCGACGCGGTCATCACGCTGGGAACCGCGCGCGACTTGGGCATGGTGAAGCCGTTCGTGCGAAGCGTCCTCGCCGTGCTGCGGTCGTTCCACGACTGCGACATGCGGGAGCTGGGAGCGCCCCTGCTCGCCGCAGCAACCAGAGCGCTGGAACGGGAGATGGACCGGCCGATAAAGCGAAGGGCGAAGAGTCCGCGGGGCGCGCCTTCACAGCGCGTTACTCGACGGCTCGTTACGTTACGGCCGCTTATTTCACGACTTCCACAGGCAACGACAAATCCAGCGTTCGCGGCGGCAGGCACATCCGGTCGTTGCAAGCCTGATAGCGCAGCTTGCCGGTAACGACGTTCTGGCCGAGAGGGGCTCCCGCAGCGGCCTTGAATTTCGTGACCACCTCGAAGCTGCCGGTAAAGATCGACACGGGCTTTTC
This sequence comes from Bryobacteraceae bacterium, assembly GCA_035934795.1. Lineage (GTDB taxonomy): Bacteria > Acidobacteriota > Terriglobia > Bryobacterales > Bryobacteraceae > Palsa-187. The sequence goes on from DASYXM010000048.1 coordinate 142,445, forward strand.
GGAGAAGGCCAGTTTTTCCATCTGGGGCTTCGGGAAAAGCACCGCAACCGCTTCGACGGGGCCGGGGCTCCAGGTGAGGCGCAGCGGGATGAAGTAGGCGTCCGACGGCGTGTTGCTGTTGACGTGGTAGCCCTCGCGGAGCTGCAACGCTACCGCGGCGTCGGCCGTGCCGGTCACGGGAACCGCGACCTTGTGCAGCGGCGCGACGTTAAGGACGCCCAGGACGTTGATCTGGCCGAACGAGGAGAGCGAGGCGAGCAGCAGCGCCGGCGCCGTCCAGCGCGGCCTGGGGATCTTCGAGCAGCTTGAGAATCTCATTTTGATAATCGCGTTTATCCACCAGGCCGACGTGCGTGGCGGCAATGCGGCCGGAGCGGTCGATGATGAACGACGTCGGCAAAGCGTCTACCCCGCCGTACAATTGCGACAGGTGATCCGAACCGATCATGACGCGGTAGTTGATTTTGTGCGCCGTCATATAAGGCCGTACCGAAATCCAGCCATCGTCGTCGAAAGAAACGCCCAGGACGGCGAAGTCGCGGTCCCGATACTTCTGCTCGAACTCGATGAACCACGGAATCTCTATTTGACAAGGCCCGCACCAGGTGGCCCAGAAGTTCAGCAGAACCACCTTGCCCTTATAATCGGCGAGCTTCACCGCCGCGCCGGAAGAATCCTTCAGCGTGAACGCGGGCGCCGCTTTGCGCTCCTTTGTGGAACGCAGGTCGCCCGAACTGCGGGAAGAGTTCGAGCACCCCCACAGCAGCAGCGCCAGCAATGCCGCCAAAGCGAGCCGGGGCATCAATTTCGACATCCGTCCTTATTATACAGGTGCCGCCAAAACAAGTCCGGAACACGCTCACATGAGCAAGACGGCGTCCCCTGGAAAATGCAGCCGGAACCACCCGCGCCGGCGATTTCGCGCGCGGGACTGGAGCGTAAACTCGTCGTGCGAACGAATTCCCGCGTAGAGCCACGCGGCCGTGTCGCAGAAGCTCTCGCACACATAACGCCGCCACCGCCCAGTCCGGAGGTAAGGAGTCCGGGGGCTCGCACGAGACGGCGGCAGCGCGTTCTTGCGCCACTCGGCGCTCCAGCCCAGCTCGCCCGCGGCGCCGGAAGCGATTTCGGCTCGCAGAAGACTCTCCCATTCGCGGCGTGTCCGGTTCGAAAGCCGGACCCACACGAAGTGGAAGACTTCGTGAATCAGGATGCGCTCGAACTCGCCCCGGCCAGTGAGCACGCCGGCATCCATGAGAATCCTGCGCCGCGGAATCGAAGTCGACGCATGATGGGGTCCCAGCGACCGCCGGATCTCGACGCGAATGGGACGTCCGGCAAGCGGCGGCAGCACGGCTATGAAAAAGGGGACAGATTGCTCTGTCCCTGCCTGAATAGCATTAGTTCCATGTGCACTAGTGGCCGTGGACAGAGTGGTCTGTCCCCTTTTTCAACAACCTCCTACGGGATCTTAGGCGCGGGCGCCTGCAACACCGGGACCGGCGCCGGCTGGGTGAAAAATTCGGGGCTTTCCACCTTGGGATCGAAGCGGCGCGTCACTTCTTCGAACCAGGCCTTGATCTGCGTCTTGCGCAGCTCCTCGATGATGAGGCCCTGCACGCGGTCCTTGGGCAGCGTGACTTTTTCGTCGACCCGGAGGATGAAAAAAGCGTTCGAAACGCGCACCGGGGCGCTCAGCTCGCCAACCTCCAATTTCGTTACGGCCTGCTTGATCTCGTTGGCATGCGCACTGGTGTTTTCCACGATCCCCAAATCGCCGCCTTTCGCCTTGGACGCCGCGTCGTCGGAATATTCCTCGACGAGCTTGGCAAAATCCCCGCCATCCTTGAGTTTCCCGGCCGCCTCGTTGGCCCGCGTTCGCGCCTCCTCTTCGGAGCGTTGCACGTTGGCGAGGGCCGCCTCCATATCGGCGCGGGCGCGCGCCTCAAACGAGGCTTTCGGATCCGCAACGGGCTTGAAACGTATGGAAATCGCCCTCACCTTCGCCTGCTGGTAGAGCGCCGTGTGCTGATCGTAATACTTCTGGACGGCCTCGTCGGAAACGGGAAAATGGTCCTGCTGATAGCCCAGCAAAGCTCCGGCCAGAACATTCGCGCGCTCCGCCGCCAATTGCTCCTTATAAGGACTGCGCTCGCCGAGCTTCAACTTTTCACCCTCGTCGGCCAGGTACCGCATCATGAAGAGCTGCTGGATGGCGTACTTCGGATTCTGGTTGTACATCTGCACGAACTGCGGAGGCATGGCGAGCAGCGCGGCGTAGACCTCGCCCGCCGTCACGTCCTTGCCGTCGATCTTGGCCACCACCGTGTCGTTGGGAACTTTGGCGGGCAGAGGCGATTGCGCAAACGCGGCCCAACCCAGCGCAACCAAGCCAAAACAAACCCGGAGGAAACGTGTTCTCATTGCGATTTCTTCCAATCTAGCACGCGCCGCCGGCGCCGCAACGGCCCGGCGCATCCGCACTTCGATATAGTAGCGAACGATGGATATCGCGAAAAATCGGGCCGTAAGTTCCAGCGGCGGGAAATGACAGCCGAGCGCAAGTGGTTCCTGGGAGTGGATGGCGGCCAATCCAGCACGGTCGCGGCGATCGGCGATGAGACCGGCGCGGTAAAAGGCGTCGGCAAAGCGGGGCCGTGCAATCACGTGAGCGCCGGCGAAAGCCGCGAGCGTTTTCTCCACGCCGTCGGCGGGGCGGTGCGCGCCGCTGAAGAGGCCGCGGGACTATCGATGGTCCGGTACGAGGCCGCGTGCTTGGGATTCAGCGGCGGGCCGCACGACAAGGAAGCGCCGGCGAGGGAAGCGGTCAAGGCCGCTCGTTACCTGATCACCAGCGACGCCCATATCGCGCTGACGGGCGCGACGGCGGGAGAGCCGGGAATCATCGCGATCGCCGGGACGGGATCGATCGCGTATGGAAGAAATGCCGCCGGGAAAACGGCTCGCGCCGGGGGCTGGGGTTACGCGATGGGCGACGAAGGCAGCGCGTTCGACCTGGTTCGTCAGGCGCTGCGCGCGATTCTGCGCTTCGACGAGGGATGGGGACCCGCGACGTCGCTCCGCGACGCATCGCTGAGCGCGACCGGGGCTCGCGATGCGAGTGACCTTCTGCATCGGTTTTACACGCCGGAGTATCCGCGGTCGCGGGTTGCGTCGTACGCTCCGCTGGTGGACGAAGCGGCGCGGCACGGGGATGCGGTGGCTCGCGAGATTTTGCTGGGCGCGGCGCAGGCTCTGGCGACCTACGTGGCGGCGGTACGAAGGCAGCTTTTTCATCGCGGCGAGCCGTCGCAAGTTTCCTATATCGGCGGCGTGTTTGCGAGCGACCTGCTGCGCGAGCGATTTCACTTGATCGCCGGACTGGAGGGCGACAGCCGCGTGCATGCGCCGCTATACGGCCCGGCTGCCGGGGCGCTGCTTGAAGCGTATCGGCTCGCCGGCCTCCATGTTCTGCCCACAGGCGCCCCCACCGGAGCCTAACGATGCCGCGTCATCCCGAGCGAAGTTGAGGGATCTGCTTTTGTCGTCGATCCTTGATGACAAGCCGATCTCTGCCGCCCTGCTGACTGACGAGCGATACAGAGACGGACACTGATCTAATTAAGTAGAACGGCCGGCAACCTTGGAACCTGTTTCCCACTTCTTCTATTCGCATCGCCTGAAGCTCCAGTTCTGGGATTGGGGCACGCCGGGCAAGCCCGCGATGCTGCTGGTCCACGGGGGCCTCGATCACGCGCGCAGTTGGGATTGGGTGGCGCGGGCGCTGCGCGACGATTTCCATGTGTACGCGCTCGATCTGCGCGGCCACGGCAATAGCGCGTGGGCGCCGGGGGCGCTGTACAGCGTCATCGAGCACACCCTCGATCTTGCGACGCTGGCCGACATCATCGAAAAATCGCCCATCTACGTGATCGGCCATTCGCTCGGCGCCGTGACCGCGCTGCTCTATGCGGGCGTGTTTCCGGAACGCGTGAAGAAACTGGTGGCGATCGAAGGAGTCGGGCTGCCCATTCAGGAGCGCAAGGAGGCTCCGCCGGATCGCCTGCGAAAGTGGATCGAAAGGGTGCGTGGAGCGGAAAACCGCGCCCCGCATAGTTACCCCGATCTCGCGAGCGCGGTGGCACGCATGAAGGAAGCCAACCGCTTTCTCTCCAACCCCGTCGCCGAGCATCTGACGCTGCACGGCACCAACTGGAACGCCGACGGGTCCATGGTGTGGAAGTTCGACAATTTCGTGCGTCTGATGCCGACATTCGTCACGACTCCCGAGGACGCGGCTGAAATTCTGCGTCGCGTCGCCTGCCCCGCCCTGCTGTTCTGGGGCCGCCAGAGCTTCGCCAAAGATCCCGAGACGGACCCGCTGGCGACGGAGATCCAGCATCGGCGTATCGTGAAAGTGGACGATGCGGGTCATTGGGTGCACCACGACCGGCTGGACGTTTTTCTGCGGGAAACGAAGAGGTTTCTGGCTGAATGAGCGTCGCGCCGATTCGGTAAAAACTTCTGATTACCCACGCGCGAGAACATTAGCAATCGTTTGCTGATATTTGCTGATATACTCAGGCAGTGAACCCCCACTATTTTCGCCGCTTAATACTGCTCGGATGCCTGGTAATTCCCAACGCAGTCGCACAAATCCATCCTCATTTTGGTATCGAGGCAGGCGTCCCGCTTACGGACACCCTGATGTCAAATTCGTTCTCCTCCGCCTTCCTTAAGGTCGACTCCCCCGTAAGTAGCTCGTTTGACCGTTTCAATTCCAAAACCAAACGGCTATTGATCGGCCCGGCGTTCCGGGTGGATTTGGTGCGCGGCCTGGGGCTCGAAATCGATGCTTTGTACCAGCGTGTCAATTACGATCAGATGACTATTTCCTCATCTCCTGGCTCCTTCAATCAAACTTTTCAGCAGACCACGGCCAACCGTTGGCAGTTTCCGCTGCTGGTTCAATACGGCTTCGCAGTCTCGAAAGCCAAGCTGTTTGTGGAGGCGGGGCCGTCCATCTCCCGCATTGCCAACACGGAAATCAGAACAACGTCAATCAGCTCTCCCTCGACGTCCTCGACTGTATCGACCGGGCCGGGGCAACCCACAACGATCGCTGGCTTTACCACCGGCGCCGGCGTGGATCTCGCGTGGCGCCAACTGCACCTGAGACCGGAATTCCGCTATAGCCATTGGTTTATTCCAGCGTCCGCATTTCCATTGTATGGCGCGACGTTCGGAGGCACCATATCGCTCGGCGCCTCTCCGGTGATCTATAATTCCCCGGCACTGCCCAATTTTAATCAGAATGAAGCGAGTTTTCTGCTGGGACTCACGTTCTAGCGGAGTGCGCCGATCAGGCGTTCACCGTTTCGAGCGTCCTGGGAGCATACGTGCGATCTACGTACTGGTCCAGGATTTCGATGAATTCCTTCACAATGCGATCGCCGCGGAGCGTGCATTTCAGTTTTCCGTCGACGTAAACCGGCGCGACGGGCTCCTCGAAGGTTCCCGGCAGCGAGATGCCGATGTTGGAATGCTTCGATTCGCCGGGGCCGTTCACGACGCATCCCATCACGGCGACTTTCATCTCCTCGACACCCGTGTAGCGCGTCTTCCACACCGGCATCTGCGTCCGCAGATAGGTCTGAATCTGATCGGCCATATCCTGGAAGAACGTGCTCGTGGTGCGGCCGCAGCCGGGGCAGGCGGTCACCTGCGGCGTGAAGCTGCGGAGTTCGAGGGCCTGCAAAACCTGCTGGCAGACGACCACTTCCTCGGTGCGGTCTCCATTGGGCATGGGCGTCAGCGACGCGCGGATGGTATCGCCGATGCCTTCCTGCAGCAGCACCCCGATGGCGGCCGTGGTGGAGACGATGCCCTTCGATCCCAGGCCCGCTTCAGTGAGCCCCAGGTGCAGCGGATAATCGCATTCAGCGGCCAGCATGCGGTAGACGGCGATAAGGTCCTGCACGCCGCTCACCTTGGCGCTGAGAATGATGCGGTCGTGACCCAGGCCGTAATGCTCGGCGGCCTTGGCCGATTCGATAGCGCTGACCACGATGGCTCGCAGTGTCACTTGCTTCGAATCCAAAGGCTCGGGAAGACGGCTGTTTTCGTCCATCATGCGCGTCAGCAGCGCCTGGTCGAGCGATCCCCAGTTGACGCCGATGCGCACCGGGCGGTCATACTCGATGGCCGCTTCGATCATCACGCGGAAATTATCGTCGTGCTTCTTGCCGATGTTGACGTTCCCCGGATTGATGCGGTATTTCGCGAGCGCGCGCGCCATGTCGGGATATTTCTTGAGCAGCAGGTGGCCGTTGTAGTGGAAATCGCCGATGATCGGAACGCGGACACCGAACTTATCGAGCGCCTCGACGATCCGGGGCACCGCGCGCGCGGCTTCTTCGGTGTTGACGGTGACGCGCACCAGCTCAGAGCCGGCGTTGGCCAGCGCCATCGCCTGGTTGACCGTCGCGGGTGCGTCCGCCGTATCGGTATTGGTCATGGACTGGACCACGATGGGATGGTTCCCGCCCACGCGGACGCTTCCAATTTCAACGACGGCCGACGGGCGCCGCGGTTTAGCTGCCATGCTGCCTCCTGCAATGGGTGCGAACTTCTATTTTAGCGAACGCTTTCGTTTCGCGCCCGTTTGACACCGCCCACCTGGCTTCCTTAAGCTTTTCTTCAGTGGTTTCCCTTATTCGTTTTGCCGGAATGGCCGCGCTGCTCGGCGCAGCGTCGTTCGCCGCCGCTCAGGATAAGCCCGCCGGCGCCCCATCTGAGGCCGCCCAGATCGCCGAAAAAAGGGCCGCCGAGTGGAGCGTCCTGGCGTCCAACCTGGAGCAGAGGGTCGCGCGGCTGCTGCCCTGCGACGCGCGCGTCCGCACGGCGATCGAAGAGGTTTCGCGAGCCTCCGAAGCGCGCTTCGCCGCGCTGAACGCCTTCTGGCAGGAAGCCGCAAAGTTGTCCCGGAGCCAGGCGGATGCGGCTCGCAAGCTGATTGTAGAAAACGGAGCGCGCATTGCCGACTGGAAAGCGGACCGCGTGGATTCCGAGCAGGAACAGACGCGGCTGGTCGCGGAAACGTCGGATTTGCGGGACAGCGCCCGTCAGCAGACGGCGCTGGCGAACGCGGCCCGCGCGCTTACCGGCGTCTCGCAAAACGCCGCCGCGGCTACCAGGCAGGCGGCCACTCGCGAGGATGCATCCGCGAACCTCGACACGAATTTGAAGGAGCTGATCACCGCCGTGGAGTCGCGCCAGACGGCCATCGAAAACGAGTTGAAGGCGCTGACCACGGAGAACACCCGCTGGACGGCCTACTATGCGGCGCGCATCACGCGCGCGCAACTGGAATGTTCCATCACGGGAGCCGCCGCGGATCCCGCGCCCGCCCCGCGCCCGCCGGCAAGGAAAGGTAAATGAAAGACGGGCCAATGAAACGCGCCTGGCTTCGCGATCCGGCGCTTCGTCTTTTCAATGACACGCTTCTCAATGGCACGCTTCGCCGCGCGATCCTGTGCGGTTTGGCTGCGGCCGCCCTGCTGGGCGGGCAGGCCCGGGACGGATATGAGCGGGCCTATAGTGATTGGCGGCAAAGCGATCCCAACCTGGAACGCGACGCCGGAACGGCCGGCGACGCTCTGACTCCCCGCACGGAAAAGGCCGCGGCCGGCGCCGCCAGCTACGTCTCCGCGCGCAAGGCGTTCTACGACACGCAACGCGCAGCGCTCGCCGAATCTATGAAGGTCCTGGAGCCGTTCGAGCTGCCAGCCGAAACCGAAGCCGCCAAAGCGGCCGGGAGCTTCCTTTCCGCCCAGGAAGCATCCGTGAGCGCGAGCATTCAGGTATTTGCGAGCAATGCGGACCGCGGCATCCAGCAGTTGAGCCAGGCGCTCGAAAAGGAACGCGCGGCGCTGGTGGCCTTGCGCAGCGCCATCGCGGCCCGCGAAACCGCGGCCGACGCGGCCAGGCGCACCAACGAATCGGCCGGCCGGGCGAGAAACGCCGCAACCGACCGGATCAAAGCGATCGCGGCGAGTTTCGAGCAGTCCAGCCAGGACGCTACGCAGCTCGCCCAAGCCTGGACCTCCTATTACCGGGCGCTGGCCACCGGCGCGCGCGGTCTGGGAGGCGCCGAACCCACGCCCGCTCCGGCGATCCGGCCGTCCCTTTCCGCGCCCTCCACAACGTCCTCCGCACCGCCTTCTGCCGCCGGAGCGCCGGGACGCCCGCTTCCGGCGATTCCGATTTCACGTTACACCGGCTCGTGGAGTTTCCTGGCGGGAGTGTCCACCTATCATGGGCTGCCCCCGGTCACTTTCGATGTCTTCGTGCGGGAAGAAGGCGGGCAGATCTTCGGCACCGTGAACGCGCGCTTCATCGTCGGCGGGAAAGCCGACCCGGCCGTGCGCTTCGATTTTTCCGGTCCCTTGAAAGCCGTGCGCTACCAGGCGTTTCCCTTGCAGACCGCCGACGGCGCCAAGGGCACCGTCGAACTGATTCCCGGCAATGCGTTTAATCTGCTGGAAGTGAATTACACGCTGGACGGCGCGCCCGCCAAGGTCCGCGAATCGGATGTGATCCTGGTGAAGCGCTAACGTGCTGCTCTCTGAAATGCGTTGTGCGATTGCCGCGAATCCTTAATGCTCTAACTCCGATGCTGTAACTACGCGTGACATCAGTCGGGGGGATCCGCATTCGCTAGAGCATTTTCAGAATTTCTGTGCGGCCATGTGGGGCAGGATTGTATCCTGCGGCGGGTTTCTAACCCGCCTCTAGCGCCGTTGAAAACCGGCGGCAGCTTTGAAAGCTGCCCCACGCCGGACCTCATGAAATCCCCGAAACTGCTCGAAAGTTTTGGAAGTGGCTGCTCCGCCCGCTATTGATGCGGGCCGCCGTCGCCCGCGATCCCGCTATTTCCTTCCCTTTGTGGCGAGCTGTGTGGCGACCCCCCGGAGAGGGATCGTCTCTGATACAATCTTGTCCAATTGCGGGGATGAACGTCCTACGGGTGAACGGACACGCACGGTTCCGCGACGGGTGAAACATGTCGAGCCTTACGAAACTTCTGAGTATCCTGGATTTTTTCTGTCCCGACACGGCCGTGCTCTCGGCGGAGGAGATCATTGCCCGGTTGGGTTCCAGCCGCCCGCAAGGCTATCGCTATATCCACGAGCTGTGCACGGCGGGCCTGCTGACGCGCTTCTCGGGAGCCTACTCCCTGGGGCCCAGAATTATCGAGCTCGACTTCGTCATCCGTTCGGCGGATCCGCTGCTGGCGGCGAGCGAGCCGCTGATCCGCGAGCTTCGCGACCGCCTGGGATGCGATGTGTTGCTCGCCAACATCTTCGGCGACCGCGTCGTCGCCATTCATCACGAACGCAGCGACGTCACGGAATTCGTCGGTTTTGGCCGCGGACGCCCCATGCCGCTGTTCAGCGGGGCCGGGTGTAAAATCATTCTCGCGAACCTTCCGGTGGCCCGGCAGAAACGCCTCTTCCTGAAATATCCGGAGGAAGTCGAGGCGTCCAAACTGGGCCGCAGCTGGGAGGAGTTCCGCACGGAACTTCGCAGGATCCGCCGCGCCGGCTACGCGTCGTCCTTAGGCGAGCTGGATTCCACGAACGCCGGTATCGCCGCCCCGGTGTTTCACGAAGCGGGCGTCCCTCCGGCGGCGCTCATTCTGGTCATGCCGCGCGCCCGCTATGACGCGGGCAACCCCGCCATGGTGGCCCAGATCGTCGTCGACGTCGCCTCCCGCATCACTCAACGCGCCGAACAGCGCCGCCGGGGCGTGGCCGGTTTTCTCGCTTCCCACCGCGCACCCGCGGCCAGTCGCTCCAGCCGCTGAAAAACCGGGACTGCCTACTCTGCCCCAAGCCGGCCTCGGCGGTGGATCAATCGGTTGCGGTCGGCGGCGCGTGGGCAGAGCGGGCTGTCCCAGCGTTTTTCAGCAGGCTGCTCTAGGCGGTGCGTGCGGTCACAACATGATGATCGCCTCTATTCTCCGCCTCCTCAATCATTTAGTGCTTTCGCTTCCCGGTTTCGCGCAATGCGTCTGTTATGTTTTAGCCGAAGGAGTTCGATGCGCTCTCTTATCGGAGGGCTGAACCGGCCAAGAACGGTTTTCTAGATAAACTGCGAGGGCCTGCGTGCGATGAGAGTTTGCCGGTGCTTTAACCGGCCCCAAGCCGCTGCGGGTTAAGACGGACAGCGC